>CAVOST010000014.1:0-424362 GCA_963698945.1 uncultured Actinomycetota bacterium
GCAGGCGAACCAACCACCCAAAGACCCTCCCTTTGCTGCGCCTCTCCCCGACCACAAGGAATCCGGCACCCCGGTGCACGGGGTTTCGACAAGCTCAACCAGGGTGGTCCGCAATCGCCGTCGGGTGGCTTTCGACAGTCACCGCATGCGGCTGATCCCTGGACGGCGGAAGTCAGGAAGGGTTCTCCGGCGGCTGATCAGAGAGCCGTGGTAACACCTGCGTCTCGTCGTCCGGACCCGTCGGGTCGGGGGAGGTCCTCGGTCGGGCGGCGACGGACGTTCGACCGGGTGGGCAGGCGGCGCGGCGGGAGCAGGCGGAGCGGCGGCGTACCCGCTCGTCCAGCGCCGCTCTGCTGCAGCCCCGGACGGTGGCGCGGGTGGCGCTGTACAGCTCGACCACGTCGGCAGGGTGCGACTGGGCCAGCGCGAGTCGAGGCGGGCCCGTGCTCCGAGCATGCCGTCCTGCGCAGCTCCGAAGACGGAGATGTCGTCGCGGCTCAGGCTGTCCTCCACGTCGCCCTCGTGGCGGACCAGCTCTCCGAACGCGTCGGTCCCGGCCGCCAGCCGGCGGAAGGTCTCGGCCAGGTCGCGGAGGACGTCGCGCGCGGAGTCCTCGTCCAACCAGTCGCCCTCGGAGGCGTCGACGACCGAGCGCATCAACCCGCGGATCGCGACGGCCGTGTGCTCGAGTGCCTCCAGACCCTGCCGCAGCGCCGGCTCGACGTGCGGCGTACGAACGGCACGCACGTTCAGACGCCGCCCTCCTCCGCCCGGAGAAGAGCGGCGCCGACGGTGGGGATGTCGTGGGTGATCCGCCGGGCGTCGCCGAGCCACTCCCGGGCGGCCCCGGACAGGCGCTCGGGACTCTGCCTCGGCCATGGCATCGGTCTCCTGGCTGCCCGCACCAGGAGTCTCGCCGACCGCGTCGGCGAGGCCGTCGATGGCGCGGCCGGCGTCGGAGGTGGCGACCTTCGGCGGGAAGACTGAGCGTGGCGATGATGCCGACCGCTGCGCCCACCAGGGTCTCCGCGATCCGCTGCCAGGCCGCCGCCTCCGCGCCGATCGCTCCGACGCCGAGGACGAGCATCGCGCTGATCGCCACCTCGACGAGGTCTGGACCTCAGGCGCAGGAACTGACCGATGGTGATCGAGATCAGGATCAGGACGCCGAGGCTCCACCACTCCAGCGGTACGACGGCCGCGAACCCGACGGCCAGCGCCACCCCGGCCACCACCGCGACGATGCGGTCGAGCCCGCTGGCCAGCAGCGACAGCGGCGTCACCTGCACCACCAGCATCGCGGTCAGTGGCGCGAGCAGCGGCTGGGTGCCGGGGAAGAACAGGGAGGCCACGAGGTAGCTGGCCGTGGCCGCGACCGTGATCCGCAGCGACCAGAGCAGCGCGGCGCGGCCGTCCGACGTACGCGCGCCCGCTCCCGGGAGACGAAGCCGCGCCACCAGTGCATCACGCCTCATTCTGCACGGGCCGAGCCGTACGGGTCGCGGTCAGGCCGGACCGCGCCCCCGCACCCCAGTCGTCACACGCTGTGCGCATGAGCGCCATCGTCCTGACCGCCCGGCAAATCCGCCTGCTGCGACTCGAGGGCGGCGCAGGCGGTCGCCGGCGCGACGGCCTGGCTCTGTCCGCTGGACCGACCCGACCTGTGACGCGCGGAGTGGGGTCGGGTACGACGCGAGAAGCGCCGCAGCGGCTTCCCGGGCTGCCATCGCGACGCCAGCCGCTCGTGCGTCGGTCTCGAACGCGACCTGGACTGCTGTCGCCTGGGCCTCGTGCTCGACTGCCTGCGCGGCCACACTGACGTCGTCGGCGATCGAATCCTCAGCCATGGCGACCATCTGCGCCACGTGCGAGGCGGCCGCTGCTACTGCATTTGCCACCGGCAGCAGCGGCGCGCAGCGTGTCCCGTGCGGTCTCGTCCGCCGCAGCCTGAACCGTCACGGCAACGTCGGCCGCCACCTCCAAGGAATTCGGCTCCGCGCCGTCGTGGTGGGAGCAGACAAGCTCCCTCGGCCGCCAGCTCGGCTGCCTGCCGGACCTGCAGAGCGGCAACGTCGGCTCGGATGTGAACACGGGTTGCGGTCCGCTCGGCGTCACGGGCCACGCTCTGGGCAGCGGCCGTGGCCAACTCGCGCGCCCCTCTCGCGCTCTGCGCTGCATCGGCGGCACGCCGTGCTGCCTGACTCACGGCAGCCGCCGTGTTGACCACGTCTTCGGCGGCCTCGCTTGCCACCGACTCGAGCGCGACGGCTACGGCTTCGGCCACCACCGCTGCGGCAGCAGCCTGAGTGTCGAGGTTCTGGGAAGGATGAGGCGCTAGCGAGCCTTGGGTTGGAACCTTCGTCGCCCTCGGCGCGTGATCGTTTGCTTTCCGCGCCTGGCGTTGGTTGGTGTGGAGATCCGCCATGATGGCGAGCACATCGGACTTCAGGTACCGGCGGTGACCACCGGGCGTGCGGAGCGAACGCAACTTGCCCGAGACCGCCCACCTCGTGACCGTCTTCGGGTCCACGAACAGCAGCGCCGCCACGCCCCCTGGCGTCAGCAGTTCTTCCTCTGGTTGCACTGGCAACCCCACGTCGGAGCCTCTCGCGGGCCCGCACTCATAGCCAGAGCCTCTGAGATTCGAGGCGTCCATTCGGGTGCTTGAGACCGCTCCTCGAGGATAGGCGCGCACAACACCCTTTGACCCGATGTGCATCGGAAACCGGGAAAGTAGTCGTGTCTGGGGGCATTCCCCTTGAACAACAGTGCCGTGTGGCGGGCCGCAGCCACCCGACGGCGGCAGGCCGTGAGGACGTAGTTGGGGTGGCGGTTCGAGTTCTTGCGGGCTCGGTCGTAACGCATGGTCGTTCGAGGGTCGGCGTGCCGAGCGGGGATCTGCACGTCGCGAAGGTCAACTCCGGCAGGCGCGCGGGACTTCAGCGCACGCTCTGCGGCATGTGCGGATGGCCGCAGCGTCGCACGCTACCTACCGGTGGCGAACCTCGCGATGGGGAAGGCCGGCACCTGCGCTTAGGGAGCTGACCACGAGGCGGCGGAGGTGGTGGGCCTGGGTGCGGCCGGGCGGGTGTCAGACCCACAGGCGGGCAGCAGAACCAGCAGTGTCACAGTGCCGACGACGCCAGCCCTGGGGATCACGTCACCCTCCTGCCCCTCCCCTGAGGGCTCTCGGTGCTCAGCCGCCCAGCGCCGTCCTCAGGTCGAACCAGGTCGAGTAGTCGAAACGCTTTGACCGTCACCCCCGCGAGCAGCCTCTTCATGTCCTCGAGGGGCGGATCAGGTCTCGGGCTGAACTCGTATGTCAGATCGACGTCGCCGAGGTGGAGCCCTACCGTTGTCCCTCCGGCGTCATTGGGACCACGCAGCCCCGGTGGCCTCGGTAGGTGAACTCGAGGCATTCGTCGGGGGCCACTGCGTAGGTGGCCGAGACCATGACGTCGTCGTTGACCCGCACATACATAGTCCCGCCGTCGCCTTCGTCCCTGAAGAAGTCGACGCGTTCCGCGTTCGAGATCGCCGGGAGTGATGCGGGCACCGCGCCGAAGCGGACCGGGAGGAGAAGCGTCCTGCCTCCGGGCCGGACGGCCTCCGCAATCGTCAGGTACTTCTGCCACAGATCTGGCGGCGGTTCCCCGTTGTATCCTGCCCCCACGTAGGCCCATGAGTCCGGCGCGTACTGCCACGAGAGGCGGGCCTCAAGCCGTCCGACGCGACCGCCTCGGTGTAGGTGCCCGGGAGCCCGTTGACGGTGACGTCCTTGCTCCTCCCGGTCATGGGGCTGAGGGACTTCCCCTGGTAGAGCACCTTCACGCCCGCCATGCGACCACCGACGACCGCATCGGTCATTTGCCCGTCGCTGTCGATGCCCCAGGACTCACTGACCACGATGCCGCGCACCGGTGCGACGTGGAAGCCGAGCTTGCGGACGTCCAGCGGTGACTGGGGCGCGATCAACGGAGTGGTCAGCCCGGGGTTCTTGGCTGCGGGTCGCGAGCCGTCGTCGCGCAGGGAGGTGACCACGGCGTCGATGCCCACGACGAGGGCCAGGACGGCGGCCGCCGCCGCCAGCGGTGGCAGCCAGCGGCGGACGGCCGTACGCCAACGGTGAGGGGTCGACTCGCCGAGTCGCGGCCGCGACCAGTCGATCCGCCAGCCCGGGCGGCTCGGGGCGTCGGCGTGGGCATCGGCCAGGGCGGCCCGCAGCTCACGCTCGAGATCGGTCGTCTCGGTCATCGGTGCTCACTTCCTCGGCGCTCCGTCTCCGTGGCGCGTGTACGCAGCGTGGCGAGACCTCGACTGATCAGGCTGCGCACCGTCACCTCTCGGCATCCGAGCGCCGGCGCGATCTCGGCGTCCGGCAGATCGTGGAAGTACCGCAGGACGAGCGCGGCGCGCTGCCGTTCCGGGAGCGTGAGCAGCAGCTGCCACAGCAGCCTCCGATCGGCCACGACCACGGCCACGTCGAGGTCGGCCGGCCCGTCCGGCAGCGCCTCCCAGACCGCCAAGTCCCTCCCGGACCGCCGGCGGCTCGCACTGATGGACCGGTTGGCCAGTGCTCGGCGGACATAGGCAACGGACTGCTCGGCCGCGGCCACCCGCGTCCATTTGGGAAACAGCGCGGCCAGGGTGTCCGGCAGCAGGTCCTCGGCAGCGTCGGGGTTGCCGGTCAACAAGTAGGCGGTCCCGTAGAGCGATCGACTGTGCGCCCGTACGAAGGCAGTGAAGTCCGCCGCCTCGAGCGTCATCGCCACACTCCTCATGCCCACTAGACGCTCTAGCGTCGCCGAATTGTGGCAGGGCCACCCCTCCGACCCTGCTGATCTGAATCGCCGGCGAGACCAGCCTCGGCGACGCGGGGCCGCACGTCGCCCCTGCACGCTCATCTGCATGTGCGTGCGCTGATCGCGGCATGAGCGGACGTTGGCCGGGCAGACGTCAGCGCCGGTCTTGCCGGCTGGTCCTCATTGCTGACGATGACGTCAGCCGGTGGCGCCGAACTGCTCGACGCGGATCGCCTCCGGGCTGAGACCGGATGCGAGCAGCAGTCCTCCGCGAACCGGGCGAACCGCGAGGAGCCGCAGACGTACGCCAGCGCGGTGCCGACGAGCAGCGGCGTGACCTCCGCCGCGTCGGGGGGCCGGGCGGGCGCTCGCTCGTCGGATGCCGGGTGTAGGCGATCGGGGCGCCTGCCTGGGCGAGCTCGTCGGCGTAGGGCAGCTCCTCGGGCTTCGCCCGACGGCCACCACCCGCAGCAGGTCCGGGCGACCGAGGCGCCGTGCCGCCCGGGTCATGGCGACCGCCGGGACGACACCGGTCCCACCGACCAGGCACAGCGCCGGGGTGTAGGTGTCCCACCTGAACCAGCGGCCGATCGGGCCGCGCATCTCGAGGACGTCGCCGACCTCGGCGACGTCGGCCAGGAACTCCGAGACCTCACCGCCCGGGAGCCTCTCGACGAGGAACTCGACGAGCGGGTCGGTGTCGTCGGACGCGACGGAGTAGGACCGCTGGGCGGTGTAGTCGTCGGGGGCGCGCAACCGGATGAGGTAGTGCTGACCGGGCCAGTGACGATGACGGTCCTCGACGTGCATGCGGAGTCGGACCATGTTCGGGGCGGGGAAGTCCTTGGCGACGATGCGTCCAGTCGTCCAGGCCGTCGGTGCCGGCACTCACCGACTCGAAGGAACCTCGGCGGTCACGGATCGCCCTCGTAGCGCTGCTCGAGCCACGGGTCTCCGCGGTCGTGGTAGCCGTTGCGCTCCCAGAAGCCGGGGCGGTCTGTCCGATGTCAGCTCGAGTCGGCTGATCCACTTCGCGGACTTCCAGAAGTACAGGTGCGGGACCAACAACCGGACCGGGCCACCGTGCTCGGGCGTCAGCGGTCGCCCGTCGTACTCCCACACGACCCACGCCTTGCCGTCGGTGACGTCCGCCAACGGCAGGTTGGTCGTGTAGCCGGTCTCGGAGTGGGCGATCACGAACCCGGCCTCTGCCTGCGGCCGGCAGCCGCGAGCAGGCTGTCGACCGTGACGCCGCCGAACACCACGTCGAACTTCGACCAGGTCGTGACGCAGTGGATGTCACCGCGGTACGACGACTTCGGCAGCTGCTGGACCGCGTCCCACGTCCAGGTCGTCGGCCGCTCCACGAGGCCGTCGACACGCAGGGTCCACGACTCGCGCTCGATCCGCGGGGTCGCCTCGGCGGTCAGGACCGGCCAGCCGCCGCCCACGTCGTACTGCCCCGGAGGCAGCCGCCCCGCGGGGCCCTCGGGTCGGCGCCGGAAGAATCCTCGGGTCACCGGCATGGTGTTGGCTCCAGCATGTCCTTCATGATGCCGCAGTCGGCCATCCGCACATCGGCATGAGCGGACTCTAGGGGGAGCTCGCTCCACGCGGCGGTATGACGCATATCTTCCTTGCGGGGACGCAGGGAATCGTGTGGTCGTAGTCGATCACGCCGGGGCAGGGAGGAGCCCCGCTGGCCGAGCATCGCGAGTTGGTCGACGACGTGCCAGTGCTCGACAAGCTTGTCCTCGACCCGGTAGATGTCGATCCCCGCGATCGTGAAGGTTCGTCCGGTCGCGGGGACACCGGCAAACTCACCGATGTGCGTGCCGGCGTTCGTCCAGCGCACCACCACGCGGTCTCCCTCCGTGATCACGTCCTCGACCGTGAAGTGCGGGGCGAGGGCATCCACCAGGAGGGTGAACCGGTCGATCGCGCCATCGCGGCCGGTTCCTTGGCCAGGGAGCGGGTCGTGCTCGAGGTAGTCCTCGGTCACAAGGTCACCGATCGCCTCGACCTGGCCCGGCGTTCATGAGTTCATAAAGCTGTAGTGCCGTCTGCTTTCCCATGGTTTCCTCCATTCCTCGAAGTTGCTGTTCCAGCGTGTTGGCGTCCAGCCGAGAACACCATGAAAAGTCGCCCACCGACTTCGGCCGCGATTAATGTGAGGCCATGGAGCACCTCGCCGGTGTTCTCCGCTCCCTCCGCGAAGACGCCGCGATAACGCAAGAGGCGCTTGCACAGAAGGCCGGGCTGAGCGTTCGCACCGTTAGCGACATCGAGCGGGGGCTGCGCAAGCGCCTCTACCAGGACACGGCCGAGCACCTGGCTGCGGCGCTCAGCCTGGACGGTGAAGCGCGCGAGGAGTTCGTCGAGTTCGCACGAGGCCGCGCGTCCGTCATCCGCCGAGGCTCGACGCGGACTTCCGCCGCCGTTTCGTTGCCTGGCATGTCGACCGGGTGTCTGCTCTCGCTGCGCACGTCGGTCACGAGGAGCAGTGGTATGCCGTGCTCGATGCCGATGAACCGAACCTCACCGTGGCGCTGCGGTGGGCAGCCGACGCCGGCGACACGGAATCGCTCCTTCAGCTCGGTGCAGGGCTGTGGCGGTACTGGCAGGCTCGTGGGGACCTGGAGGTCGGTCGACAGTGGCTGGAGCGCGGCCTGAACGCCGTGCCTCCACCCAGTCCGGCGATGCGGATGACCGCGCTGTGGGGGCTCGCGTGGCTCGCCTACCAGCAGGGCGACGATGCTTCCGCGTCGGAGTGTGCCCGGAGCTCGCCGGACTCGCCCGCCAGGTCGACGACGCCACCGCACGCCGTAACGCCGCCACCATCAGCGGGATCGTCTCGCTGGCGCGTGAAGACATCGCCGGAGCGCTGTCGAGCCTCGAGGAAGCACTCGAGTTGGCGCGCGGTCTCGAAGAGTCGTGGCTGCTGGCCACATCGCTGCTCAACCTCGGCATGGCGAAGATCGCCGCGCGGGAGACTAGTGACGCTCGGAAACTGATCGGTGAAGCGCTCCGGGAGTATGCCGAACTGGGCGACGAACGCTTTCGGGCACGTTCGTTGGGGTACCTGGGGTTGGCGGCTCTCGTCGATGGCGACCCTCTGCGGGGTGAAGCGCTGTACGCCCAGCTGGCCGTCTTCGAAACGCTGGATGAGGCGAAAGGTATCGCCGACGCCCTTACCGGTCTGGCGATGGCAGCCGTCCTTCGCGGCCTGTCGGTTCGAGCCGCGCAGCTAGGTGGGGCAGCGGAGCGACTTCGTGAATCGTTTGCCGGACGCGCCCTCCCCGTGGAACGCCGACTGGCTCAGATCGAACTGGCCCACGCGAAGAACGAGTTGGGCGACGTCGACTGGGATGCGGCGTGGACCTGCGGCCGCGCACTTCGCGTAGACGAGGCGATCGCGGTAGCGCTTGCGTTGCAAGCGGGCTGAGAAGTCGGGCCGACCCTCGCGATGAGCCACCGCCGACACGCGCCGGTAAGGCACAGATTCCCATGCGCCCGGATCGCGGCATGAGCGGACGCCTTGAGTGTCGTGCGCGGGAGTTCGTTCGGCGGGCCCGAGAACCCGTCACCAGGCCAATCGGCCTGCGAGAGCCGGGCACATGCCAAGGTCTAGGGTGGAGGCCGTGCTTGCGGTGAGGAGAAGGCCGTGCGGGAAGCCTGGGAGTTGTTGATCGCGGGACCTGAGGATGCGGATCGATCGGTCCTCCTCCTCCCGGGCGGAGCCAATGCGGCCCGCTCCTTCGACCTGGTGATGGCCGATCCGGCGTTGTCCGGGGTGCGCCTGGTGGCCACGACCATGCCGGGGATGGCCGGCGCGCCCTTGACCGGTGACGTGACCGTCCCGGGACTGGCGCGTGCGGCCGGGGCGTTGGCCACGGCGCATCGCTGCGACGTGGTCGTCGGGTTCTCCCACGGGGCCACGGTGGCTCTGGAGATGGTTCTGTCCGGGATCTTCCGTGGGCCGGTCGTGCTGCTGGGCATCAGCCTGACGACCGAGGACGAGGCCGGCTTCTTTCGCGTCCTGGTCAGGCTGTCGCAGAGGGTCGGGCGATGGCCACTGGGCACCCTGTTGCGGCTCCTGCCCTTGTTCGCCAGGTCGGCGAAGATTCCTGAGCCGCACAAGCGGGAGCTGATCGAGGACCTCAAGCAGAACAGGGCCGGCGATGCGGTCCGTGTCAGCGCCGCGTACCTCGACTACATCGCTGCGGACAAGGACTACGCCGCCCAGCTCGCCGCATCGAGCGGGCGCGCGTGGATCGTCCACGCGGAGAAGGGTGACGGCGGACTCACCGACGCGGAGCGAGCCACGCTCGAGGCGGCCGACAACGTGACCTTGGTGACGGTCCCGGGCTGCGGTGTTCCTCCTCCCGGACGAGGCTCCGGAGCAGATTGCAGCAGTGATCGCCAAAGCCCTGTCGGCGCTGCACTGATTGCACGTCGCCCTGGGGCGCCGCGCACGCTCATCGGCATGTCCGGGCGCGCCGACTGCTTGCTCGTGACAAGGCGGTCCTACCGCGCCGACCGGGATCCCCCGAAGCCAACCCGAGCCAGGGCGTGCGCTGGTCCGCACTCCGCTCCCTGCGTGTTACTCCAACGCAAGGCGCTGTACCGTCGTCCGGCGTCGAGATGCCCATCTCGTGCTCACGTCGGACCACCTGCCGGAGCCGGATTGCAAATCCGGTCACCTCCTCATGCGCGCGTCTGCCTACTGCCCTTCCCCGCAGGTGAGGAGCAGAGCACGCGGCAGGTAGATAGCGCTTCATGATCCTCACTCGCACCGCTCATCGGCACGACCGAGCGGTTCGCGGCATGAGTGGACCTCAGGCAGAGCGAGGCCGTGGGCATTTCCAGCGCACTTCGATCTTCGTTCCCCGCCGGGAGAGAAGGCCACCCCACGCCGCGGCTAACGGGGCGTGAGGGTGGCTTGGGCACCTACCGCTTCGGGGGACCTTGGATAACAGACCTGTCCTCCGAGTGGGGGACCGACAAGGCCGGGCCAAGGTCCGGGGCGTCGGGCTCGTCAAGACGCTGACCTGCCGCAGCAGGCGTGACGTAGACGTCCCGAGTGGTCCGGCAGTCAACGACGGCATCCCCTCATCGGCATGTCCGGGGCGCGCCGACTGCTTGCTCGTGACACGGCGGGCCTACCGCGCCGACCGGGATGCCCGAAGCCAACGCGAGCCAGGACCGTGCGCTGGTCCGCACTCCCCCGTGCGCGTTACTCGAACGCAAGCGCAGCTCCGCCGCCCGCATCGAGATGCCCATCGTGCTCACGTCGGACCACCTGTCGGAGCCGGATGACATATCCGACCACACTTCCCGTTCATCGTGAGCCAGGCGCATAACCCGAAGGCCAATCGTGCTGGCGTCGCCTTGTCTAGCGCCCGCGTCCGGATGAGGCGCCCTTCCTGCGGTGGACCGAGCGCGTGGCGAGGGTGGCGAGGACCCCTCCGACGGCGGCAACCCCGGCCATCACGTCGTGGTGCTGGGAGGCCCAGCTGGAACGAGGTGTCCATTGACCGGTCGTCGAAGATGCCGTGCGCGCCGAAGTCGCGGCCTTCTCTGCCGTCCGCGGGGTGCCAGATGTTCGCCGGCTGGTCAGGGTCTCGGGGGCGGCCAGTCTGTTGGGATTTCGGCCCAGTGCGGGCCAGGTAGCGGTCGAAGAGTCCGGGCGCGAGCGCGTTTGCCGCCAGCGTCGCCGCCGTACTTCCACCGACCCAGTACTCCCGCCGACGTGGGTGGTCGGCTGCATGGAGTATGGCCCGCGCTGCTACCTCGGGCTGGTAGATCGGCGGGACTGGTTGTGCCTGGTGCGGAAGGCGGGAGAGCACCCAGGAGAATTGCGGGGTGTTCACGGCCGGCATCTGAACCATCGTGACGTGCACGTGGCTCCTGTCGTGCAGCAGTTCGGCCCGCAGCGCCTCATGGAAGCCCTGCATTGCGTGCTTGGACCCGCTGTACGCCGACTGCAGCGGGATGCCGCGGTAGGCCAGCGCCGACCCCACCTGCACAACTACTCCGTGGTCGCGCGGCAGCATCCGCTCGAGTGCCGCCCGTGTGCCGTAAACGTAGCCGTGGGAGTTCACGTCCGTCACGCGGAGCTTCTCGAGCTTGATGTCCATGAACTTCGCGAACACCGAGGTGAACGCGCAGTTGACCCAGACCTCGATAGGACCCAGATGCCGTTCCACCTCGTCGGCAGCCGCCATCACGCTTGCAGGCTCGGCCATGTCGACGGGTACGACGAGCGCCGTACCCCCGTCTCGCTCGATCTCGGCCGCAGCCGCCTTCAACCCCTTCTCGCCGCGTGCCAGCAGAGCGACCTTGTCACCAACCGCCGCGAGCTTCTCGGGCACTCGCTCGACCGATGCCGGCCGAGGCTCCAGTAACGACGACGACTCGCCCACCTTGCTTGACCATTGCGCCTCCCGTCTCACAAGTTCCCCTTCCCACCTCATGTTCCGCATCAAATCCATGCCAAACGTGTGAGCCCGCCGCTGTTCGGGCAGGAGGTGGTAGGAGCAGGAGGTAGGGATGCGGATCAGCGACACCAGCGACCTGTGGTGGAAGACGGCAGTGATCTACTGCCTCGATGTCCAGACGTACATGGACTGGAACGACGATGGCATGGGCGACTTCGTGGGTCTGACCGAGCGACTCGATTACCTTGGCCAGCTCGGTGTGACATGCCTGTGGCTGATGCCCTTCTACCCGACCGCCGACCGCGACGACGGCTACGACATCACCGACTACTACGGCGTTGACCCTCGGTTGGGCAACCCCGGAGACTTCGTGGAGCTGTTCATCCGGACCGCACGCGACCGCGGGATGCGGGTCATCGTGGACCTGGTCGTGAACCACACCTCGGACCGGCATCCCTGGTTCAGGGCAGCGCGGTCGCCCGGCTCGCCGTTTCGGGACTACTACGTCTGGCGAACGGACAAACCGCCTGACACGTCGAAGGACGTTGTCTTTCCCGACAAGGAGGACAGTCTCTGGCAGTACGACGAGAAGGCGGGCGCGTGGTACTTCCACCGCTTCTACCGCTCCCAGCCTGACCTCAACATCACCAACCCACGCGTGCGCGACGAGATCATCAAGGCAATGGGCTACTGGCTCGAGCTCGGCATCTCCGGCTTCCGGGTCGACGAGTACCTTTCGTCATCGAGACCACTGGGGTCGATGCCGAGGAGCTGGCTCGCTTCCACGACCCACACGCGTACCTGCGCGAGCTGCGCGCGTTTGTCGGCCGTCGTACCGGTGACGCGATCCTGCTCGGTGAGTGCAACCTGCCGCACAAGGACCAGAAGGCGTTCTTCGGAGGCAATGACGGCGACGAGCTGACGATGCAGTTCGATTTCATCGGGATGCAGAACCTGTACCTTTCTCTGGCCCGCGAGGACGCCCGGCCGTTGGCGCGAGCGTTGAAGCGCAGGCCTCGGGTGGCTGAGGAATCGCAGTGGGCCACTTTCGTGCGCAACCACGACGAGCTGACCCTTGACAAGCTTAGCGATGCGGAACGGGAGGAGGTCTTCGCCGCCTTCGGCCCCGAACCCGAGATGCAGCTGTACGGCCGAGGATTGCGTCGCCGACTGCCACCCATGCTCGACGGCGACCCGCGGCGAGTCCGGATGGTCTACAGCCTGCTCTTCTCCCTCCCAGGCACCCCGGTGCTCTTCTACGGTGAGGAGATCGGCATGGGCGAGAACCTCGACATACCAGGGCGCCTCGCCGTGCGCACGCCGATGCAGTGGACCGCCCAACGCAACGGCGGCTTCTCACGTGCCCGGCCATCGCGGCTACGTCGCCCTTTGACGCAGGGGCCCTTCGGGCCCGAGCACGTCAACGTCGCCGATCAGCGCAACGACGAGGAGTCACTGCACACCTTCATGTCGATCCTCATCCACAGATACCGCGAGTCACCCGAGCTCGGCTGGGCAAAGTTCCAGGTACTCGACCAGCCCCATCGCAACGTGCTGGCTCACGAATGCGCCCACGACGACCGTCGACTCGTCGCAGTACACAACCTCGCCCCGACCAGCTGCACGCTCTCGTTGACCCTCGACGACTGCGACAGCACCAACCACCTTGTCGACCTCCTTCACGACGACGT
Source organism: uncultured Actinomycetota bacterium (assembly GCA_963698945.1). Classification (GTDB taxonomy): domain Bacteria; phylum Actinomycetota; class Actinomycetes; order Propionibacteriales; family Nocardioidaceae; genus Marmoricola. The sequence continues at coordinate 12,934 of CAVOST010000014.1, forward strand.
CGAGATCCCGATCGATGAGCATGGCCACATCGAGGTCCGCACTGGAGGGCTACGGTTACCGATGGTTCCGGCTGATACCCCGAGCCAGCCGCCGCCTTGCGTGAAACCTCGCACTTGGGACCGTCTACGTCCGCGCCCACCCCTTGGATCACGGCTGCTACCAGACACGTCTTCGCGCCACAGGTTCGGGTGGTGCACATCGGCAACTCCGCGCGGATCGCGGCATGAGCGGGCGTTTGATCGACAGTGCCCGGGGTATGCGCACGACGTGCCTCATGTTGTCGTTGACGTGGAATCCGACGTTGCGGCGGAGCAGGTGATGGCGGCAGCAACCGACTTCACCGAGCGAAGGCCTGAGTTGTGGCCGAACATCTCGCGAGTTCTGGCAGCTGCACGAGCGTGGCCCGAACTGGGCTGAGGCAACGGAGGGTAGCCCGGCTGTGTGGGCACGCGAGCGGTATGAATGGTCGGACAACCGCGTCGTGGGCACGACCCAGGATTCGAACGTGTGGCAGCCGGGTGGCACCTGGACATTGACCGTTGAGCCACGCAATGGCGGAGGCAGTCACATCCGGGTGGTTCTCGACCGACGCTGGAAGGGCAGGGGCTGGCTCTTCTATGTCCCCGTGGCCCTCGTCGGCGAACAGATGTTCAAGCGGAACCTGCAGAAGACATTGGACGTCGCACCCAGCAGCAGTCGTGAGGCGAAGAGGGGAGGGCCACCTCGCGCCCATACGGGGGTGGTAAGCGCGAGGTGGCCCCAGTCTCAGGTCAGTGCCGGGCGAACTCCAGGGCGAGTTCCTGCACGGTCTCCCGAGTCGGGGTGCCGGTCTCCTCTTCGCGGAGCACCAGCAGGGTGCCGTTGAAGTAGACCAACCCCATGATCAGCTCGACGGCAGCAGCGAGCTCATCCCCGTCCGGTCGCTCGTGGAGTTGATGGCGCAGACAGGCGACCAGCAGATCGGGGGGCCCATTGGGCCGTTGGAGCCACGCTGCCATCAGCTCGATGGCAAGTCGGACACTCTCGGGGCGTTGCGAGTCGAGCATGACGGGGTCCTTGGGCCGCAGCGGGGTCTGGGCTTGGCCAAGCACAGGACGCTATCCCTGTACGGACCAAGGATGCGCGCCTCTAGTTCACGATGCAACGGCGCGCCCGCACATCGGCATGAGCGGACGTTTCTGGGCGACCTGCAGGCCGCGGAAAGACTCACCTCCAGGTCCAGTTCGGAAGTCACGCCGCCGTCAACGAAACTCCGCTGACCCGCCCGCGGTGTCCGCGGCGGGGAGGGTCGTCGGCCCGCCCGGCAGGAGGTGGTTCGGGCGACCTGCCCTACGGCGAGGACAATTCGACAATCGGGGTCACGGGTTCAAGGGCAGGGCGTTTGGGCAGGCGGTTGTCGCCGGTCGAGCGACCTCGGACGTGACGCACAAACCACGGCACCCAATAACGGGCCAACCACTCGCCATCCTCGACGCGGCTTCGCCACCAGGCGCGCGGCGACAGCGGCGGCAACGACTCCTGCCAAGAGTCGTCCGGGCGTACGCCGAGGACGTCGGCGAACGCGGCGGCGAGCCTCATGCCCCGCCGTGTTGAGATGTAGCCGGTCGTAGGTCCACCAGCGGGGGTCGTTGACCGCCGGATGTGCCTCGCGACGGCTCAGGGCCGAGGGCGCATCATCCAGTAGGTCGCGCTGTGAGATGTGTAGCCGAGTTGTTCGTTGACGCGTCGGATGCCCGGGTTCTTCTCGTCGTTGTCGGTGAGCACTGTTCGGATGCCCTGGTCGCTGGCATGGGCGTGTAGGAACTCCTTGGTCCGACGGGCGAGCGCGCTTCCGCGCCGAGCCGGATCGACTCCGGTGTAGATCACGTGCATCTGGTCACCGTCCGCGACAGCGAACGAGATGGCGGCGGGGTGTCCGTCCACACGCGCTAGCGCGGCCACCGGTCGCTGTCCGGGCGCGGGTGTCACACGAAGCCGGTCAGACTCAGCACGAGCCCAAGCTCGAACTCGGGGTTGGTCTGGCTGGCCAGCAGCATCGCCTCAACGGCCTCCTCGTCCTCGAAGCGCAGATCATCACGGGCCTCCAGCGTCAGACCCTCGACGGGCGTCGGCGCCGAGGCCTCCGACACATCCACCGCGGTCGCGACCGAGAGCCCCACCGGCTCGAAGCCCCAGTGCCGGGCAACCGCCAGAGACGCCTCATCGTCGTGAAACACCCCGGCTGCCAGGCGCGTGAGGTCGTCAGGGAGATCGGCCAGCAGTCGCGTACAGTCGAGACCCCACACCCTGCCCTCTTGAGTCGGGGCTCACCCGAACGATCGCGAACAGGGCTCCCGTTGGCAGGTTCGAGCCCGCCCGACCCACGGCGACCCCAGCCAGAGCCCTGCCCGACCGGCGCGCCACAAGGACGCGCAGGAACGCTGCGGTCTCCGGAATCAATGCCGAGCGCAGGATGGCCCGGTCCGTCAGTGGGCTGCTGGAGGTGACGAACGTGGTGATCTCATCGGCGTCCTCGGGGAGCCTCGCGGCTGTGATCTCCACCGGCAAAGTCTGACGGACGTGCGGCCGATCCCAGTAGGGCCCGCAGCACCCGGGTCGCTTCCGGACAGCCGTGACCGCTCATCGGCATGTCCGGGCGGTCGCCTCTCACGGTCGGGAAGGACGTGACGGCGTCGACATCGAGACCAAGTCGCCGGACGATGTCTGCGTGGATCCGGGGTCTTCTGCGGCAGCGTGGGCGTGCGACCAGGTCGAGCGGGTGCGTGACGACCCTGAGGCACGTGCGCAGCTGGCGGCGGCCTCGTACCACGGTCCTACCGGTCGCGCGCCGAGGCACTTGCCCTTTCGCCGCGCCGCCTTGTCGTTCATGGACTGGCAGATCCGGCGAGGCGTGCTGGCGCCGCTGGACCAGACGCCGGCAGGGAGCCCGTGGTGGCGGGCCGTGAACGAGCGCTTGCTGCTTGACGGTTGCGAGGCGGTGGCTCGAAGCGGCGGGCGGGGCGGCGCTGCGTCATCGAGCACCATCGACCTCTGGATGTCCTTCGTCGGCGACCCGACCGCGCGGACCTGGTACCGGGCACACAACGCCAGCATCACGGCTGCATACCTGGCTCATCGTGACCAGGCGGAGGAGGAGAGTCGGCCGGAGCGCTTCTTCCTCAATGTCGTGCTGCTGCGTGTCCTGTACGCGCACGCCCTGGTCGCGGCACCGCGCCTCGCACTGGGCAGGCTCGCCGTGCTGGGACCGGTCCTCGGCGATCCGCGGCTCTCGATGACGGGGATCTTCCTGTCGCTCTCCAGGGTGCTTCCCGCGCGCTACCCCCTGGACGACGAGGTGGCGGCGTACGTCGCTGCCGAGCACAACCTCGGACAGCTGCTCGACTACGGGCTGATCGGGCCACGCCTGCAACTGCTCTACGAGTGGTCGGCGAAGGAGCTCGACCAGCCGGCGCTGCTGGACTGCATCCGGGACGGCAGCCCGACGTACGCCTGGTCCTTCGCCGACCGCGAGGTGTGGCATCCCTCTCGCCCGTCGCGCGCGGTCCGCGCGATCGCACGCATGCTGCCGCCGCCCCACCGGTAGGGCGCTCAGGCCTCGAGCACCTCACGCAGCCGCGCGGCGAACGCCTCCGGCTGGCCGGCCTGGCCGTACTCGCCGCCCAGGAAGCCACCGTGGTGGCTGGGGAACACCGTCGCCTGCTGGCCCAGGACAGCGGCCGTGGCCAGCGACGTCCGACCCGTCAGGCTCAGTCCCGACTCCTCGCCGACGGCGATCACGACCCGGGTGGGCGCCGCGGCGACCGCGTCGACGTCGAGGCGATAGCTGGTGACGGCGTTGGAGATGCCGGACAGCAAGGGGTCCTCGCGGGAGCCGTCGTCCTCCGTCGGGAGTCCGAAGGCGGCCGGGTCAGGAGCGGGTTGCGCGAAGTACTCGTCGGTGAACTCGCCCTGCCACGAGGTGAGGGCGATGAAGCGGGCGAAGCCGGTCCCGGAGCCCGACTCGTGGTACCCGGCCTGCACCTCGCCCTCGGCCCGGAGTGCCAGATCGGCGTCGGGCAGGACGGTCAGGATCGGCGGCTCGTGCGCCACGAGCGTGGTCACGTCGTCGGGATGGACCGACACCAGCGCCAGCCCGGTGACCGCCCCGCCGCTGCTGCCGAACAGCTCGACCGGTCCCGACGCCGAGCGCCTCGATGACCGCGTGCACGTCCTCGGCGTTCTGGTCGGGACTGAGCGTCGTGCGCCCGTCGTGCCGGGTGCTGCGCTCGAGGCCGCGGATGTCGTAGGTGACGACCGTGCGGTCAGGGAAGTACGACGCCAGGGTGGTGAAGCCGGCGGCGCACATCGGCTGGCCGATCATGAACAGGGGCGGGCGACCGTCTGTCGGCGGCAGCGGACCGCGGACGTCGTAGGTCAGCGTGGCCTCGGGCGTCTCCACCGTCGCAGTGCTGGTCGTCGTCATCGTGCTCATCTTGGTCCTCCCCGGTCTCTCAGTCACCGCTACAGACCGGCGGGGTCCCCACAACTCATCGCGGGCTCAGACGTTGCCGATGACCCGGGTGATGCTGATCCTCACGGCGACCCGGGCCGGGTTCTCCCGCGGCTGGCGGTAGCGCGACGCGTAGGCGCGTTCCGCCTCCGCCACCGTGGCGGCGTCGCGGAACACCTCCGCCGTGCCCTCGATCGTCGACCAGCGCCGGCCGTCGACCTGGCTCACGGCGATCCGGGGGTCCTGGGCGAGGTGGGCGACCTTGCGCGACTCCCCGGAGGTGATGCCCCACGCCGACGTCTCGTCGTCGGCCAGGGCGATCCCCATCGGCACGACGTGCGGGGAGCCGTCGCGCCGCAGCGTCGTGACCGAGCAGAGGTGCCGTTCACGCCAGAAGGCGAGGTGCTCCCCGACGAGCTCGTAGGACCTTGTCACGCCTTGCGGAGCATCTCGGCGACGAGGAAGGAGAGCTCGAGGGACTGCACGCGGTTCAGCCGCGGGTCGCAGACCGACTCGTACCGGTCGGAGAGATCGGTCTCGAGCAGCTCCTCGCCGCCGCCGACGCACTCGGTGACGTCGTCGCCGGTCAGCTCCACGTGCAGGCCGCCCGGCCAGGTGCCCACGGTGCGGTGCACGTCGAAGAAGCCCTGCACCTCCTCGATCACGTCGTCGAAGCGTCGGGTCTTGTAGCCCGACGACGCCTCGAAGGTGTTCCCGTGCATCGGGTCGCAGACCCAGGCGACGTCCACCCCCTCGGCGTCGACCTTCTCCAGGAGCGGCGGCAGCGCCTCGCGGATCCTGCCCGCACCCATGCGGGTGATGAAGGTCAGCCGTCCGGGCTCGTTGGTGGGGTTGAGCCGAGCGGCCAGCGCGATCGCGTCGTCCGCGCTCGTCGTCGGGCCCAGCTTCACGCCGATCGGGTTCTGGATGTGGCTCATCAGCTCGACGTGGGCACCGTCGAGCTGGCGGGTGCGCTCCCCGATCCACAGGAAGTGGCTGGAGACGTCGTACTTCAGCTGCGTGCGGCTGTCGGTACGGGTCATGGCGTGCTCGTACTCGAGGATCAGCGCCTCGTGGCTGGAGTGGAAGTCGACGCGGTGGAACTCGTCGGGGTCGGCCCCGATCGCCTTCATGAAGTTCAGCGCCCGGTCGATCTCGGCGGCCACCTGCTCGTACTTGCGGCCGACCTCGGAGCCGAGCACGAAGTCGGTGTTCCAGGTGTGCACCTGGCGCAGGTCGGCGTAGCCGCCCGTGACGAAGGCGCGCACGAGGTTCAGCGTCGCCGCCGACGCGTGGTAGACCTCGACGAGCCGCTGCGGGTCAGGGATCCGGGAGGCCTCCGTGAACTCGAAGCCGTTCACGGCATCGCCGCGGTAGGCCGGCAGCGTGACGCCGTTGCGGGTCTCGAGGTCCGAGGAGCGGGGCTTGGCGTACTGGCCCGCCAGCCGGCCGAGCTTCACGACGGGCACCGAGGCGGCGTACGTCAGCACCACGGCCATCTGCAGCAGCACCCGCAGCTTGTTGCGGGTGTTGTCGGCGGTGACGCCGGCGAACGTCTCGGCGCAGTCGCCGCCCTGGAGCAGGAACGCCTCACCGCGCGCGACGGCGCCCAGCTTGGTCTTCAGCTCGTCGCACTCGCCCGCGAAGACCAGCGGCGGCATCTGGCGAAGGCGGGCGACAGCCGCGTCGACCGCTGCGGGGTCGGAGTACGACGGCTGCTGGGCGGGACGCATGGCGTGCAGGGAGGCCAGGTCGGGAACGTGCGCGGACACCGCACCAGCCTACGTGGGGTGTCTGATGGTGGTGTGCGCGTGGCCACCTTCAACCTGCTCCACGGCCGTTCGCCCACGGACGGCCGCGTCGACGTCGACCGACTGGCCGAGGCGGTGCGCACGATCGACGCCGACGTGCTGGCACTCCAGGAGGTCGACCATGCCCAGCCACGCTCGGGGTACGCCGACCTCGCGGCCGTGGCCGCCGAGGCCATGGGAGCCGCGGCCTACCGGTTCGTCCCCGCCCTCGTCGGGACGCCGGGCGGGACCTCAGGCGACGCCGCCACGCAGGAACAAGTGCCGGCGCCGTCGTACGGCATCGCCCTCCTCAGCCGCCATCCCGTCTCGGCCTGGCGCGAGGTGCGACTGCCGAGGGTGCGGTGGGGTGACGACGAGCCACGCGTCGCGGTCGTGGCCGAGGTGGAGACCCCAGAGCGCCGGGTCGCCGTCGCCGCCACTCACCTGACCTTCGTGCGCTGGTGGAGCGGTCGTCAGCTCGTCGCCCTGGTCCGCGAGCTCGGGACGCACGAGCACCCTGCCCTGCTGGTCGGCGACCTCAACATGGGAGCCCGCCGGGCTCGTCGGCTGACCGGCTTCCATGCCCTGGCCGAGCACCCCACGTTCCCGGCGGACCGGCCGCGGCGGCAGCTCGACCACGTGCTGGGCAACCGCCCGTGGCCCGTGAGCGCATCCGCGGCGGTGCCGCTGCCGCTCTCGGACCACCGCGCGTTGGTCGTCGACCTGCTGTGACTACTCGCCGAGCTGGTCGACGTCCTTGAAGCTGGTCTCCCGGTCCTGGGTACTCCGGTTGATCAACCACGTGATTCCCCAGAGCACGATGCCGATGAGCATGAGCCCGGCGGCGATCTGGTAGATCAACGCGTCCCTGTCGACCCACGGACCGAGCAGGAAGGCGCACAGCACCGCACCGACGGCAGGGGTCAGACCTGGAGAGCGGAAGCCGCCGGGATTGTCGTCGCGACGCAGGATCAGGCAGGCGACGTTGACGACGGTGAAGACGGCCAGCAGCAGCAGCGAGGTCACGCTGGCGAGGTTGACCACGACCTCGTCCTCGGCCCGGGCGGAGACGTAGATGATCAGGCCCAGCGCCAGCACCGTGGAGAAGGCGATGCCCATGTACGGCGCCCGCCGGTTCGGTGAGACCTTGCCCAGTGCGCGCGGCAGCACGTCCTGGTTGGCCATGCCGTAGAGCAGCCGGCTGGCCATCAGCATGTTGATCAGAGCCGTGTTGGCCACCGCGAAGACGGCCAGGAAGGGAAAGACCTTGTCGATCGGGAAGTCCGGCGCGCCGACGCGGACGACCTCGAGCAGCGCTCGACCCTCGGTGGCGTCGGCGATCTGGTCCGATGTCAGCACCGTGACCACCGAGACCGCGACCAGCATGTAGATGATCACGGCGATGCCGAGGCCGGTGAGCATCGTGCGCGGGAAGATCCGCACGGGGTCCTTGGTCTCCTCGACCATGTTCACCGAGTCCTCGAAGCCGACCATGGCGAAGAAGGCGATCGACGTCCCCGCTGTGACGGCGAGGAACAGGCCCTTGTCGCCGGAGTCCGTGAACGTCGTCACCCGGCTGAAGTCGCCGTCGCCCTGCCCCATCACGTAGAAGCCGACGGCGATGACGATCGCGAGCGCGGCGACCTCGACGAGGGTGAGGACGACGTTGAACTTCACCGACTCACCGACACCGCGCAGGTTGATCAGCGCCAGCAGCACCATGAAGCCAAGGGCGATGGCCGTGATGGTGCCGGTGCCCGGCTCGGAGTCCATCCAGCCGTTGGCCACGAACCCACCGGTCAGGTTCTGGGCCAGCACGGTGGACGAGGTCGAGGCACTCGTGATGCCCGAGCAGATCACCGCGAACGCGACCAGGAAGGTCACGAAGTGGATCCCGAAGGCCTTGTGCGTGTACAGCGCCGCACCGGCGGCCTGCGGGTACTTGCAGACCAGCTCGAGGTAGGACAGCGCGGTGACCGTCGCCACCACGAACGCGACCAGGAACGGCAGCCAGGCGATCCCACCCACGATGCCGGCCAGCTGGCCGGTGACGGCGTACACGCCCGCACCGAGGATGTCACCGACGATGAACAGCAGCAGCAGGCGCGGGCCCATCACCCGCTTCAGATCGGGCTGAGGCCCGTTGACATCCGGTTCTTCGGTCGTGGTCGCGGTCATGGCAGCCTCCGATGGTCGGCACAGTCGCTCCGACATCGTGACAAGGACGGCGGCGCAAGCGCGGCCCCGGGCGAGAGTGCGTGCGACAGACGGTCGGTTTCGTGCGCCCAGCGTCGTGACCTGGTCAGTGGCGGAGGAGTCCTAGCCGAAGAAGACCTCGGCCTCGGCGTACTCCTCCGGTCGCACCAGCTTGAGCTCGCCGGTGCCGTCGATGAGCGGCACGCGCTCGATGCGGGTGCCGCGGAGCGCCATCATCTTGCCGAAGTCGCCGTCGTGCACCGCCTCGATCGCGTGCAGCCCGAAGCGGGTGGCCAGCCAGCGGTCGAACGCGGTCGGCGTGCCGCCTCGCTGCACGTGGCCCAGGACGACGGCCCGGGCCTCCTTGCCGGTGCGCATCTCGATCTCGTGGGCCAGACGGTCGCCGATGCCGCCGAGGCGCACGTGGCCGAAGTCGTCCTTCTGGCCGGAGACCAGCGTCATGTCACCGCCCTCGACCGGCACCGCGCCCTCGGAGACGACCAGGATCGGCGAGTAGTGGCTCTCGAAGCGCTGCTCGACGAGGGCACAGACGGCCTCGATGTCGAAGGGCTTCTCCGGGATCAGCACCACGTTCGCGCCGCCGGCCAGCCCGGCGTGCAGCGCGATCCAGCCGGCGTGACGGCCCATCACCTCGACCACGAGCACCCGGTGGTGGGACTCGGCGGTCGTGTGCAGGCGGTCGATCGCCTCCATGGCGATGTTGACCGCGGTGTCGAAGCCGAAGGTGAAGTCGGTGGCGTTCAGGTCGTTGTCGATGGTCTTCGGGACGCCGACGACGTTGACACCGAGCTCGTGCAGCTTCGTCGCCACGCCCAGGGTGTCCTCCCCGCCGATGGCCACCAGGGCGTCGACACCGAGGTCGGCGAGGTTGCTCTTGATCCGCTCGACCCCGGCCTCCTCCTTGAACGGGTTGGTCCGCGAGGAACCGAGGATCGTGCCGCCACGCGGCAGGATCCCGCGCACCTGCGCGATGCCGAGCTCGCTGGTCGTGCCCTCGAGCGGGCCCTTCCAGCCGTCCCGGAAACCGACGAAGTCGAAGCCGAACTCCTTGACCCCCTTGCGTACGACGGCCCGGATCACGGCGTTGAGGCCGGGGCAGTCGCCCCCGCCGGTGAGCACTCCGACGCGCATCCCATCTCCTCGGATCTCGAATTGGAACGTTCACATCCAACAGCGAAGATCGTGGCCCCGTCCACCCCCGCCCTCGCTCACTAGTCTCGCGACATGAGCATCCTCGCGATCGACGCCGGCACGACCGGCGTGACGGCGCTCGTCGTGACACCGCAGGGAGAGATCGCGGCGCGCGGGTACCGCGAGTTCGACCAGCACTTCCCCAGGCCCGGATGGGTCGAGCACGCGCCCGAGGAGATCTGGCAGGCGACCCTCGGCGCGGCTGGCGAATGCCTCGAGGCATGGGACGGCCAGAAGTCCGACCTCCGGGGCGTCGGGATCACCAACCAGCGCGAGACGGTGCTGCTCTGGGACCGCGAGACCCTGGGGTCACCCCGCAAGGCGATCGTCTGGCAGGACCGTCGTACCACCGGGATCTGCAGGCGACTCAAGGACGAGGGCCACGAGGAGCGGGTCACGGCTCTCACGGGGCTGCGGCTCGACCCGTACTTCTCCGGCACGAAGCTGGTCTGGCTGGCCGAGAACGAGCCGAACACGTGGGCGCTGGTCGAGGAGGGCCGCTACGCCATCGGCACGGTCGACAGCTACCTCATCGCGCGCATGTCACGCGGCACCTGGCACGTCACCGACGTCTCCAACGCCTGCCGCACGCTGCTGTTCGACCTCGAGGCCGGCGGGTGGTCCGACGAGCTGTGCGAGCTGTTCGGGGTGCCGAAGAAGGCGCTCCCGGAGATCGTGCCCAACTGGGGCGACCTCGCCACCACCGACCCGTCGAGCTTCCTGGGCCTCGAGATCCCCGTGGCAGGCATCGCCGGCGACCAGCAGTCGGCGCTGTTCGGCCAGACCTGCTTCGACGAGGGCGACTCCAAGTGCACCTACGGGACCGGCTCCTTCATCCTGTGCAACACCGGCACCGAGGTGGTCCGCTCCGACGCGGGACTGCTCTCGACGGCCGCCTGGCGCTCCCCCGACGGGGCCACGCACTACGCGCTCGAAGGCTCCATCTTCGTGACCGGTGCGGCGGTGCAGTGGCTGCGCGACGGGCTCGGGATCATCGACTCCGCCGGGGACACCGGGGAGATCGCCGCCTCCGTGGAGAGCACCGACGGCGTGGTCTTCGTGCCGGCGCTGACCGGGCTGGGCGCTCCCCACTGGGACCCGCACGCGAGGGGCACCATCCTCGGGCTCACCCGCGGCACGACGCGTGCCCACCTCGTGCGGGCCACGCTCGAGGCGATCACTTGCGAGGTGCGCGACGTGACCGACACGATGCCGATCTCTCCCCCGGTGCTGATGGTCGACGGCGGTGCGGCCGCCAACGACTTCCTCTGCCAGTTCCAGGCCGACATGCTCGGCATCCCGGTGCAGCGGCCGCAGATCGTGGAGACGACCGGTCTCGGCGCTGCCTTCATGGCCGGGCTCGGCACCGGAGTGTGGGAGTCGACCGACGAGCTGCGCGAGACCTGGAAGCTGGATCGCGAGTTCAGCCCGGACGCCTCCGCCCACGAGGCGGCCGAGGCGTCGTACGCGCTGTGGCGCAAGGGCGTGGAGCGCTCGAAGGACTGGACCGACTAAGGCGCTCCGACGTCCATCGTCCAGCAGACGGCGGTGCCGTCGATGGCGACGACCCCGTCGCCTCGCACCACCCGGGTCGCCAGCGTCGTGATCGGCTTGTCCTCCCGCACGTCGGTCACCTCCACCTCGCCGGTGATGGTGTCGCCGGGGCGGGTGGGCGCGAGGAAGCGCCAGTGCGTCTCGAGGAACACCGTGCCGGGTCCGGGCAGCTTCTCGGCCACCACCGCGTTCAGGATGGCGCTGGTGACACCGCCCTGGACGACGATGCCCCCGAAACGCGTCCGCGCGGCCAGCTCGGCGTCGTAGTGCACCGGGTTGCGGTCACCGCTCATCTCGGTGAAGCGGACGATGTCGGCCTCCTCGACGGTGCGGGTCATCGAGGCGCGGTCGCCCACCTGCGGGGCGCCGTGGGGCCAGGCGGTCACGGGATGAATCTACGCATGCTGAGGCGCCGCGGTCAGGGGCGGAACCGATCGGCCTCGGCCTGGACCCTGCCGACGTACGCCTCCCAGTGGGCGGTGTCGCCGACCTCGTCGTGGTCGGCGCCGCCGCGGCCGTCGATCGCCTCCCGCACGACGTCGGCCTGGCCGGCGTGCTGGGCGGTCTCCTCGAGCATGTGGATCAGCACCCAGCCGAGGGTCGTGCTGCGTCGCCACTCCGGCCACCAGGCCACCGCGGCCGGCGCGTCGAGGCCGAGGTCGCGCACGTTCTGGTCCGCGTGGGCCCACGACCTCCGGTAGAGGTCGAGCAGGTACTCGCTGGACTCGTCGGCCGTGGCGTACATGTCCAAGCCGCTCTCGTATGCAGCCTCGTTGTTCCAGGGCAGGTCGACGCCGAGTGGTCGTCCGACGCAGTCGCCGAGGTAGCCGAGCTCGACCGTCGCGACGTGCTTGACGACGCCGAGAAGGCTGGTGCCGGACGGGGTCATGGGCCGGCGCAGGTCGTACTCGCCGAGGCCGTCGAGGTTGGCGACGAGTGCGTCCCGGGCGCGCTGGAGGTAGCGCAGCAGCAGCTCGGTCGGGTCGAAGACGGTGGCGTCGAAGGTCTCGCTCATGTCCACGACCCTAGAGCTGGTGACTGACGGTCCCGCGACCTCAGTCGCGCAGCTGGTCGAGGGCCTCCTGCGCGGAGACCTGCACCCGCTGCGCCTCGCGCAGGTCGTCCTCCGCCTCGTCGCGGATGTCGCCTGCCTCCTCGAGCTCCTCGTCGACCTCGTCGACCTCGTCCTCGATCGCGGCGAGACGCCGGCGCAGCTCGTCCGCCTCCCCCTGCAGCTGCAGCCGTCGGGCGTTGAGGGTCTCCACGGCCTCGGCGGCCTCGTCGAGCGCCCGCTGGGTGGCCGACACCCGCGAGGTCGCCTCCTCGAGCGCGTCCTCGGCCGCCGCCAGCCTGGCGCCACCGTCGGGGACGACGTGCAGCTCCGGGGCGTGGGCCTCCTCGGTGGCCGGGCGTGCCGTCGCTGCGACGTCGAGGGCCTCCGGCACGGCCACCACGGCGGCGACGTCGAGGTCGGAGACACCGGTCGCGGTGAAGGCGGTCACCACCCGGCCCGTCCGCACCACCTGGGCGGCGACCGGATCGAGCATGGCGGCGGTGAGCATGCCCTCGACCTGGTCGACGACCGGTCCGGTGAGCCGTACGCCGGCCTCGCGGGCATGCGAGCGCGCGGCCGTGGCCAGCGCCGACGTCAGCTGGCGTCGCTGCCGGGTCAGGGCACGGAGCTCGTCGCCGTCGAGCGCGTCGGCCGCGGCCCGCAACGACTCGGCCATCGAGAGCACGGAGTCGATCTGCTCGCTCTCCACCCGGACCAGCAGGTTCAGCGCCCAGGCCGCCACGGACGGCTTCTTCAGCTTCTTGATCCGGGCCGCCACCGTCTTGTCGGAGGCCTGCTTGGCGGCGGCGTTGCGCGCCTCGGTGAAGTCCTCGCTCGCCCCGGCGTACAGCTGCTCGGCGGCCTCCAGCAGCTCCTCAGGCACGTCCCCAGGCGAGTCCCCGGACAAGTCCTCAGCCACGGTCCACCTCCTCCAGCAGCAGCGTGACGGCCGCGACGCAGGCGGACGAGCGCACCGCCGCGCGGTCCCCCGCGAACTGGTGACCGGCGCTGCGGACGCCGCGTGGTCCGGCGAGCGCGACGAACACCGTCCCCGCCGGATGGCCCTCCTGGAGGTCGGGCCCCGCGACCCCCGTGGTCGACAGTGCCCAGTCGACGCCGAGGACCGCCAGCGCACCCGAGGCCATCTGCTCGGCGCAGTCGGAAGAGACGATGTGCTCGGCGCTGACGTGGAGCAGGGAGCGCTTGAGGGCGGTGGCGTAGGAGACCACGCCACCCACGAACGTGGCGGATGCGCCCGGTGTGGCGCTGAGCAGCACGGCGAGCTCACCTCCGGTGAGCGACTCGGCACACCCGACGGTCTGCCCGGCGGCCAGCAGGGTCGCGTGCACGCGTCGCCCCAGCTCGCCCGCCTCGCGTTGCCGCCCTGCTGCCATGAGGCGACGCTAGCGGGCGTGGAGGCCGGTGGTCACCGGTCTACACCGCCGATCGCGAGAAAGCCCGCAAGAGGTGCCCAATCCCCCGTTGCTACCCACAATGGAGCGAATCGCATTTAACCGGGGGGAATGATGAGCGAGCCGACACCGAAGGTCCACTACGAGGCGGCTGCCGATCCAGGGAACCGATTCCGAGACCTACACGCCGCGGCACAGCGCTCGGCCGCGAAGCCACCCGGTGCTGCTCGAGCTGGCCGGGTACAACACTCCCGACGGGCCGTCCGAGCATCCCGCGCCAGTCCGCGCCGACCCACGACCAGGTCGACAAGAGCCTGGACGTCGAGCCGATCCGACGACCCGCGGGCCTGCTGCGCCGGGCGCGCTGGAACTCGCCGCGCAACAGCCGTCCCGCGCTGGCGCTGCTGCTCCTCGCCGCCCTCGCCGCTGCGGTCAGCAACGGCACCGGCGTGATCACCAGCCAGTCGACGCCGGCCTTCGCGGTGGCGCTGGCCTGCCTGCTCGGGGCGTCGGTGCTCTACACCGCCCTGGTCGCGATCCGGCCCCTGGTCGTCGAGCTCGACGAGGTCGAGCTGACGGTCCGCGCGCGGGGGCGCTACGACCGCTTCAACCTGGCCAACCCCTTCCAGGAGGTGGCAGTCAAGGGCAAGCCCGGCACGGGGCGCTGGACCCTCTCCCTCGGCTGCCCGGACGGTCGCACCGTCGTGGTGAACGGCCGCATGGTCGACTCCCGCCGGTTGCACGAGGTGGTCATGTACGCGCAGAAGTTCGCCGAGCGCGAGCGCCTCGCCCGCCTGGAGCGCTTCAGCCGCTGATCTCCAGCAGGCCCGTCGCCGGGTCTCGCCCGGGTGGGCCTCACCACCTCAGAAAAACTACCCATTTCAGACATTTCGGTGCACACTTGACCCCAAACGGGGGAAGGACCAGCACCGATGAAGCACCGCGCGACCGTGCCGGATGCACTCGAGACACCGATCGACGCAGGGACCGAGGCACCGGTGCCCGCCGAGGCCCCGACCGTCGGGCGGCACGCCGCCCTGGTCGAGAGCCCGGAGGCGTCGGACGAGGATCCCGGAGGAGGACGACCCCGAGGAGGACGCCGAGGAGGACCCCGAGAAGGACGCCGTCGAGACGGGCACCGCTGAGGTCCTCCCGTCGTACGTCATCCCCGAGACCGCCAGCTGGAAGTCACGCCACCTCGGCCGGACCCTGCTCGCCATCTCGACCGCGGCGGCCTTCATGGCCGTCGTCCCTGCAGGCGTCCACTACTGGCAGATGCGCACGGACGAGCGGATGCAGATGCTCGTCGCCGCGGCGACCTTCGCCATCGGGATGTGGTCGATCCTGGCCTCGCGCCGTCCGCAGGTGGTCTGCCTGAGCGGGTCGATGCTGACCGTCAGGGGCCGGCAGGTCGACGAGACCTTCGACCTCGCCGACTTCCTGCAGCGGGTGGAGCTGTCAGGGAACCCGCGCAAGATGCGGTGGTCGCTGCGCCTCGCCCGGGTCGACAACACCGACCTGGTCCTCGGCCGTCACGACGTCGACGCCATCCAGCTCGACCCGATCGTGCGCTACTACCGCGACCTCGCCGAGCGACGTCGGTCCCAGCAGTGGAACATGCTCGGCCTCGGAGCCGGCGCGACTCGCACCTGAGCGTCGCTGCGGCGTCCGCTCGTTCCTGACGACGGCGACTCCGGCCAGGATGAACAGCCCGCCCACGAGCTGGACCGGGCGCGGCAGCTCGCCGAGCAGCACCCAGGCGAACAGCACGGCGAACATCACCTCGGACAAGCCCACGAACGAGGCCAGCTTGGCGCCCAGGAGACGAGCGGCCATGATGCCGCTGACGTAGGGCGTCGCGGCCGCGATCACGGCCAGCTCGAGGACCGCGACCCACCACGGGAACGACGCGCCGGCGATCCTGACCGACGTGCTGGGGAACGCCATCGGCAGCACGCCGGCCGCACCGAGGACGGCGAAGGTCACAGCCGCCGCCACCAACCCGCCGCCGGCGAGCACGATCGGCGGCAACGAGTCCTCGTCGTCGTTCCCGCTCAGCAGGAAGAACGAGGCCAGTCCGCACGCGGCGACCAGGCCGAAGAGCACGCCGAGGCCGTCGACGCGCACGCCCCCCAGCACGTCGAGGACGAGCACCAGTCCGACCAGGGACAGGGCGACCCCGACCACGGTCGGCAGCCCGGGCAGGCGCCGGGACGGCGAAGGACTGCCAGACGACGACCAGCACCATGCCGAGGTACTCCAGCATCAGCGCCACCCCGACCGAGAGGTGCTCCACCGCGTAGAAGAACGCCAGCTGCGGGACGGCCACGGCCATCACGCCGTACACCGCCAGCTGGTGCCAGTGACGGGCGAGGTCGGGCCAGCGGCCACGCAGGGCACGCCCGGCCGGGATCGCCAGCAGCAGTGCGGCTCCGGCGATCCGCAGGAACACGACCGAGCCCGGAGTCCAGCCGGTCTCGAGCAGGGACTTGGCAAAGGGCCCGGAGGTGGCAAAGGTGGCCGCAGACAGCAGCGCGAGCAGCAGGCCGGTGCCGGTGGACCTCGAGGAGGTCGTGGAGGCTGTCAGGGACATGAGTTCACCACCCGTCATGAGCGAAATACGAATACACCGGTTACGCTAGTGGAATCACACGTCAGGAGTCAACATGACTTTTGCCCATGACACCGAGGATGCCCTGGCCACGGCCGCGGCCCTGGTGAACACCGATCCCGGCACCGCCGAGGGGGCCGACGAGCTGAACAGCGTGGACGACCTGACCCGGTTCCTCGACGAGGGGGGCTGGTTCGGCTCCCGTGCTGGCGACGAGGCCGAGCTCGCGGCCGTGCGCGCCCTGCGCCCTCGCCTGCGCGAGCTGTGGCACCTCGAGGAGGAGCCCCTGGTGGAGCGGATCAACCAGATCCTCAGCGATGCCGACGCCCTCCCCCAGCTCGTCGACCACGACGGCCTCGGATGGCACATCCATGCGGTGCCGCAGGAGGCGCCGCTGCCGACCCGGATGGCGGTCGAGGCCGCCATGGCCTTCATCGACGTGGTCCGCGGCGGCGAGCTCGACCGGCTCAAGAGCTGTGCCGCCGACGACTGCGACAACGTCGTGGTCGACCTCTCGCGCAACCGGTCCAAGCGGTTCTGCGAGGGCGGCTGCGGCAACCGCGAGAACGTCCGGGCCTACCGCGACCGCCGGCGGGGCTAGGTCAGCTGATCGCGGGAGTACGACGATCCGCGCGGTGCCGCACGACGTCGCGGGCGAACTCCACCCCCGAGGTGATGGTGAGCACCACCGCGACCATGCAGCGTCACGGCGGAGAGCCACCACATCGCGTCGCCGAAGCGCTCGAGGTTCCCGGTCAGCAGCCCGAACGGGGCGATGAAACCGCCGAGCGCAAGCGCCTGCGCCATCGTCTTGACCTTGCCGCTCTGCTTGGCCGGCATCACGACCTCACGGGCGATCGAGAGCCGCGCGATCGTCACCCCCAGCTCGCGGACCAGCACGATCACGGTGATCGTCCACCAGAGCCAGGCGGGCATGAAGTCATGGATGATCGACAGCCCGATGAAGGCCATCCCGGTGATCGCCTTGTCGGCGATGGGATCGGCGATCTTGCCGAAGTTGGTGACCAGGTTGTGCTTCCGGGCGATGTCCCCGTCGATCTTGTCGGTGATCATGGCCGCGCAGAACAGCCCCCACGCCAGCCAGCGGGCGCCGACGTTGTCGCCACCGTCGTACAGCAGCGCCCAGCCGAAGAACGGCACCATCACGATCCGGAGGGTGGTGAGCGCGTTCGGGACGTTCCAGTTGCTGCCCTGCTGGTTCATCGACCCTCCCCGGCACGCGCGACGAGGTCGACACCTTCCGAGCCGACCACCCGTCCCGTTGATCATGTCACCCAGGTGCACAGATCGCCCCAGGCCGGTCAGGGTGGTGGTGCCGTCGACCTCGGGTCCCTGGTGCGCGGCCCGGCCCTCGACCACCACACCTTCGGGGCCGTCCTCGACGGACTCGACGAGCACCACGACCTCCTCGCCGATGCGCTCCTCGGCCCGCTGCGCGGTGAGCTCCTCGACGAGCGAGGTGACGTGCTCGACCCGCTCGCGGATCTCGTCGTCGTCGAGCTTGCCGTCGAACCCCGCGGCGGCGGTGCCGTCCTCGTCGGAGTAGCCGAA
Source organism: uncultured Actinomycetota bacterium (assembly GCA_963698945.1). Taxonomy (GTDB): domain Bacteria; phylum Actinomycetota; class Actinomycetes; order Propionibacteriales; family Nocardioidaceae; genus Marmoricola. The sequence continues at coordinate 30,825 of CAVOST010000014.1, forward strand.
GACCCCCACCGCGTCCAGCCGCGCCTCGGCCAGGAAGTCGCACAGCACCTCGAGGTCGTGCTCGGTCTCGTCGGGGAAGCCGACGATGAAGTTGGACCTCGCGCCCGCCGTCGGCGCCAGGGCCCGGGCCTGCTCCAGCAGGCCGAGGAACGCCTCGCCGTCGCCGAAGCGCCGCATCCGCCGCAGCACCGGACCCGAGGCGTGCTGGAAGGACAGGTCGAAGTACGGCGCCACTCCCGGCGTCGCTGCGATGGCGGCGACCAGGCCCGGCCGCATCTCCGCCGGCTGCAGGTAGGAGACCCGCACGCGCTCGACCCCGTCGCATGCGGCCAGCTCGGGCAGCAGCGTCTCGAGCAGGCGCAGGTCGCCGAGGTCCTTGCCGTAGGAGGTGGAGTTCTCGCTGACCAGGAACAGCTCGCGCACACCCTCGGCAGCCAGCCAGCGCGCCTCGGCCAGGACGTCCGAGGGACGCCGCGACACGAACGAGCCGCGGAAGGACGGGATGGCGCAGAAGGTGCAACGGCGGTCGCACCCCGAGGCCAGCTTCAGCGGCGCCATGGGCCCGCTGTCGAGCCGGAGGCGATCGGCCTGAGCCACCCCGTGCCCGGGCTGGTAGCCGTCGGCTTCCGCGCGGTCGACCGGGCTGATCGGCAGCAGTCGACGCCGGTCCTGGGGCGTGTGGGGGTGCAGCCGCTCCCCCGCCAGGACCGAGCGCAGCCGGTCGGCGATGTCGGGGTAGTCGTCGAACCCGAGCACGGCGTCCGCCTCGGGCATCGAGCCGGCCAGCTCGGCGCCGTACCGCTCGGCCAGGCATCCCACGGCCACGACCGCCCGGGCCGAGCCTGACTCCTTGAGGTCGGCCGCGGCGAGCAGCGTGTCGACGGAGTCCTTCTTGGCCGCCTCGACGAATCCGCAGGTGTTGACCAGCACCGTCTCGGCGTCCGCGGGGTCCTCGACGAGCCGGAACCCGTCGCTCGCCAGCCGCCCTGCCAGCTCCTCGGAGTCCACCTCGTTGCGGGCACAGCCGAGCGTCACCAGGGCGACGGTGGTCGGCGTGGCCGGGTCTGGGGAAGCGGTGTTGACGGAGTTCATGGGCCGTCTCGCAGTATGACGGACGTCGCCGCCGGGGGGCCAAACGGTGACGCGCGAAGCTATTGCAGTCCGGCGCGGACCGAGGTGATGCGCTGGGTGTTGAAGCCGAGCCAGTGCATCCGGCCGATGTAGCGGGCGTGCTCGACCTTCAGGCAGCGGTCCATGATCACCGTCACGCCGCCGTCCTCCGCGACCTGCGCGCCCTCGGCGTTGATCACGCCGAACTGACACCAGAGGGCGTCCGCGCCGATCTCCCCGGCCTCGCGGGCGATCTCGGGCAGGGCGTCCGGGGCGCGGAAGACGTTCACGACGTCCACGTGCTCGGGCACGTCGCGCAGGCTCGCGTAGGAGGTCTCGCCGAGGATCTCCTTCTCGCGGGGGTTCACCGGGATGACGTGGTACCCGTGCCGCTTGAGGTAGTAGCCGACGAAGTAGCTCGCCCGCAGCGGGTTGTTCGACAGGCCCACGACCGCGATGGTCTTCGCGGAGTGCAGCACGCGCTGGATCGTCAATGGCTCCTGGTACTGGCTGAGGTCGGTCATGCCGGCGCCACCTCCTGGCCCACGGCCTCTGCGACCCGCTCGAAGCCCTGCTCCAGGTCCCACAGCAGGTCGTCGACCGACTCCGTCCCGACCGAGAGCCGCACCGTGCCCGGCCCGACGCCGGCCGCCCTCAGCTCTTCGTCGCTGAGCTGACGGTGCGTCGTGCTGGCCGGGTGGATGATCAGGCTCTTGGCGTCGCCGACGTTGGCCAGGTGCGACCAGAGGGTCACGCCGCCGATCAGGCCCAGCCCGCCGCTCCGCCCACCCGCGGCATCGAAGGAGAAGACCGCGCCGGCACCCCTCGGCAGGTACTTCTCCACCAACGCCCGGTAGGGGCTGGACGGGAGATCCGGGTAGGTCACCTTCGACGCCAGCTCGTGCGTCTCGAGGTAGGCCGCCACCGCTCGGGCGTTGGTGACGTGGCGGTCCATCCGCAGCGACAGCGTCTCGATCCCCTGCAGGAGAAGGAAGGCGTTGAAGGGCGAGAGCGCCGCACCGAGGTCACGCAGCGTCTCGGCCCGCAGCTTCATCAGGTAGCCGTAGGTCCCGAAGGTCTCGTGGAACTGCAGGCCGTGGTAGGCCGGCGACGGGTCCGCGACCACGGGGAAGCGGCCGTTGGACCAGTTGAACGTGCCGGCCTCGACGACGACGCCGCCCATGGTCGTGCCGTGGCCGCCGAGGAACTTCGTCGCCGAGTGGATCACGATGTCGGCGCCCCACTCGATCGGGCGGCAGAGGTACGGCGTCGCGAAGGTGTTGTCGACGACGAGCGGCAGCTCGTGCTCGTGGGCGATCGACGCCAGGACTCGAGGTCCAGCACGTTCCCGCCGGGGTTGCCGATCGTCTCGCCGAAGAACGCCTTCGTGTTCGCCGTGACGGCCTGGCGCCACGCGTCCGGGTCGTCGGGATCGACCCACGTCACCTCGATGCTCAGCTTCCGCAGGAGGTGCTTGAACTGGTTCACCGTGCCGCCGTACAGCGCCGAGGACGAGACGACGTGGTCACCCGGCTCCAGCAGCGTGAAGAGCGCGGCCGCCTGCGCGGCGAGCCCGCTCGCGAAGGCCACCGCGCCTGCGCCGCCCTCGAGGTTGGCGACCCGCTCCTCGAAGACCGCGGTGGTCGGGTTCATGATCCGCGAGTAGGTGTTGCCGTACTCCTGGAGGTTGAAGTACGCCGCGGCCGACTCGGGGTCCTCGAAGACGTAGCTGGTCGTCTGGAAGATCGGCACCGCCCGGGCACCTGTGTTCGGGTCTGGTCGTTGCCCGGCGTGCAGCTGCCGGGTCTCGAACCCGAAGTCGTGCTCCTGCTCGGGGTTGGTCACGGATCGGCTCCCAGGCTGTGTTTGTCAAGAAACTGTCGGATGATCGGGATCTGCCGGGCTTCCTCGAGCAGGAAGCAGTCGTGGCCGTACGGCGCTTCGATCACGTGCAGCTCGACCGGCTTGTCGAGCGCCGTCAGCGCCGCCTCGATCTCCTGCGAGGCCACGGGCGGGTAGAGCCAGTCGGAGCTGAACGCGATCAGGAGCGTGCGCGCCTCGACACCCTGGAGGCGCGCGTCAGCGAACCGTCGCCGTGCTCGCGGGCGAGGTCGAAGTAGGTCAGCGCCCGTGACGTGTAGAGGTAGGTGTTGGCGTCGAAGCGCTTCACGAACGACTCGGCCTGGTGATCGAGGTAGCTCTCGATCTCGAACTCCGGCTCGGTGATCGTGTAGTGGATGTCGTCGGCGTCCTGCAGCCGCCGGCCGAACTTGTCCTCGAGTGCGACGCCGGAGAGGTAGGTGATGTGGCCGACCATGCGCGCCACGCTCATGCCGTCGTCCGGCTTGTCCGCGGTCTGGTGGTAGTGCCCGCCCTGCCAGGCCGGGTCGCGCCGGATGGCCTCGCGCGCGATCGCGTTCCAGGCCACGCCCTGCGGGTGCAGCGCGTGGGTGCTGGCGATGGCCACGATCGCGTCGACCTCGTCGGGGTAGGAGATCGCCCATTCCAGCGCCTGCATCCCGCCGAGCGAGCCGCCGGCCACGGCCGCGAGCCGTTCGATGCCGAGCTGCCTGAGGAACGCGCGCTCGGTGCGCACCATGTCGGCCACCGTGATCACCGGGAAGTCCGAGCCGTACGGCGTGCCGGTGGCCGGGTCGACCGACGAGGGTCCGGTCGTGCCGCTGCAGCCGCCGAGGAGGTTGGTGCTGACCACGAAGTAGTGGTCGGTGTCGAACGCCTTGCCGGGCCCGATCATCCCGTCCCACCAGCCCAGGCCTCTGCTCGCCGTACCGTCGCGCTGCTCGGCGCCGAAACCGTCTCGCGTGCTCTCCTCGGGCGGTGTGCGCGAGATGCCGGCCGCGTGCGCATCGCCGCTGAGCGCGTGGCAGACCAGGATCACGTTGTCGCGGGCTGGGGAGAGGGTGCCGTAGGTCTCGTAGGCCACCCGGACGGGGATCTTCCGCCCGCAGTCGAGCGGAACCGGATCGGGGAGATCGAGGAACTGCGTCTCGACAGTGCCGACTGAGCCGGGCACGATCGTCGGGACGGACATGAGCGCGATGCTATCCGGGAGCGATCGGGTAAAGTCCGGTATCCCTATTGGGTCACTAGATTTAGCAGCGAGAGAGGCATCACGAAGATGACGACGACAGACACAGGCACGGCGGACAACGGGGTCAACGTGCAGGCCCTGCTCGACGCCCGCGAAGCATTGAAGGGCGCGCCCGAGGCGGCGCAGTTCACCTGGCGCGCTTCCTCGACGTGGCAGGGCGGTGTGCAGACCAAGGTGTCGATCCAGAACTTCTTCGGGCTCGGCGAGGAGCAGACCCACAAGACCGAGACGCAGTTCGACGCCGACCACCCGGAGGTCTTCGCGGCGCCCGACAACGGCATCACGCCGATCGAGTACCTCCTGGTCGGGCTGACGAGCTGCCTGACCGGCGGCGTGGCCTCCGTGGCGCAGAACCGCGGCATCCAGCTGCGCTCGGTCGAGGCGACCGTGGAGGGCCACCACGACATCCGCGGGATCCTCGGCGCCGACAGCGACGTCCGCAACGGCTTCAACGACATCAAGGTGACCTTCAACATCGACGCGGACGCCTCGCAGCAGGAGATCGAGGCGCTCGTGGCCCAGTCGCAGAAGCGCTCCGCGGTGTTCGACGCCCTGACCAACCCCACGGACGTGACCGTCGAGGTGTCGGGGTGCCTGAGCACTTCACGACGGTCGTCGTCGGGGCCGGCCATGCCGGTCTGGCGGCGAGCCACTTCCTCAGCGACCGGTCGATCGACCACGTCGTGCTCGAGCGCGGCGAGGTGGCCAACTCCTGGCGGCACGAGCGGTGGGACTCGCTGCGCCTGCTCACGCCCAACTGGCAGAGCCGCCTGCCCGGGCTGGCGTACGACGGGCCGGACCCGGACGGGTACATGGCCACCGACGAGGTGGTCGGACTCATCGAGGAGCTTCGCCGAGCTCTCGAAGGCTCCGGTTCGCACCGGCACCGAGTGTGACGTCGGTCCGTCGTACCGCCGACGGGTACGACGTGACGACCGAGCCATGGCGAGATCCACAGCCGAGACGGTGGTGATCGCGAGCGGGGCGTGCAACCGACCGAGCGTGCCCGCGTTCGCGCAGCACGCTGCCGACGTCGGTCGAGCAGGTCACGCCGTTCGACTACCGCAACCCCGACCAGCTGCCGGAGGGCGGTGTGCTGGTCGTGGGTGCGTCGGCGACGGGGGTGCAGCTGGCCGCCGAGCTGCAGCGCTCGGGCCGCCCGGTCACGCTCTCGGTCGGTGAGCACGTCCGGCTGCCGCGCACCTACCGCGGGCGCGACGTGCTGTGGTGGATGGACGCCTCGGGGGTGTGGGACCAGCGCTACGACGAGGTGGACGACCTCGCACGCGCACGCAGCCTGCCGTCACCCCAGCTGGTGGGGACGGCCGAGCGCGCCACGCTCGACCTCAACGCACTGGTCGACCTGGGGGTCGAGCTCGTGGGTCGCTGGGCTGCCGTCCGCGGCGACACGGCGCTGTTCTCCGGCGGCCTCCGCAACGTGTTCGCCCTCTCGGACCTCAAGATGGAACGCCTGCTCGACAACTACGACGACTGGGGCCGTAGCGCCGCGATCGACGACGAGGTGGGACCGGTCGAGCGGTTCGACCCGACGTACGCGCCGACGTCGACGCGGTTGCAGCTCGACCTGCGCAGCGGCGAGATCCGCTCGGTGGTGTGGGCCACGGGCTACCGGCCCGCTACGAGTGGCTCGACGTCCCAGTGGTCGACTCGAAGGGACGTCTGGAGCACGAGGGCGGCGTCGTGACCGGCAGTCCGGGGCTCTACGCGCTGGGATTGCCGGTGCTGCGGCGCCGCAAGTCCACCTTCATCCACGGCATCGAGGACGACGCACGCGAGGTCATCGATCACCTCGCGCGGCACCTGGAGCGGGCACACCCGCACTGACCGGACGCTGGGAGATCGAGCGGCGCGGTCAGCCGAACTGCTTGCTGCCCGCAGCGCTCGTCGGTCCGACCGTCCCCCGGGACTTGCCCAGGAACGTCACCGTGACGGCCTCCCCGTTGCTGGTGGTGACGTCGAACGGCGCCAGGCCGATCACCTGCTGGTGCTGACCCTGGGCGAGCTTGCCCGCCCAGAGGATCTGACCGTCACGGTCTCGTACGACGACCTGCGGGCTGGCACCGACCGCGGTGACCCCGAGCGCGGCGAGGGTGCTCTTCGGGGCGCCCGCCGGCGAAGCGTGGGTCAGGCCGGCCGAGTCGACGTCCGGAGCAGGGCTGACGATCTCCTGGGGGGTGTCGCTGAAGAAGTGGGCGACGCCCCAGACCATGCCGAGGGCCACGACCGCGGCGGCGAGCACGCTCCACCGCGGACCGTTGGAGGTGCTGCGCAGGCCACCGCCGATGCCGGTCGCGAGCTCGGCCTCGAAGACCTGCCGCGCCTCGATCTCGGGACTCGCGTAGTGCTCGTCGTACAGCGCGAGCAGCTCCTGCGGGTCGAGGCCGAAGATGCGGGCGAGCGTCCGCAGGTGGCCGCGGGCGTAGAAGTCGCCGCCGCACGGCTCGAAGTCGTCGACCTCGATGCACTCGAGGACGTGGGGCCGGATGCGGGTGCGGTCACTGAGCGTGTCGATGCTCAGCCGCGCGCGGTTGCGGGCGGCGGCGACGATCGGGCCGATCCTGGCCTCGGTCGCGGGGCGGGGCCGATGCGGCTCGAGGTCGTCGACGCGGGCGACCACGACCGGGCTCGCGCCGTCGTGGCGCTGGGCGGGGATGGGCGCGGCCAGTGCCCGCACCGAGTCGCGCACCACCTCGGAGCGGGCGGCGGGTCGTGGCTCGCGGCCGGGGTCGACCGGGTCGAAGTGCTCGACCGGCTCGGGGGTCGGGCGGTGATCGGGTGCGGCGGAAGGGTCCGCCTCCCGGGCTGCTGACTCCTCGACCTCCTCCTCGTCGCGCTCCTCGGCCGTCATCTGGCGCGGGAGCACGAGGCCGTCGATGCCCTCGGTGCCACCGAGCACGACGACCTCCACCTCGGCCTGGACCACGGTGGATCGCTCGGGTTCGGGAACAGCAGGCGGCTCCTCCTGGGCTGCGTGGTCGGGGAGGTCGGGCGACTCCTCGGTGTCCGCCTCCGGTTCCTCGTGGGTCTCATCGGCCTCGTCGGCCGGGACCTCCGCCAGGCGGGTGACCACGACGACCGGGGAGCGGCCGCTGGCCAGCGCGTCGAGGTCGCTGACGAGATCGCCGGTCAGGCCGTCGTACCGCAGCCGGGTGGTCACGCCCAGCGGGACCGTCAGCGCGACCAGCGACTGCGCCTCGGCGTCGTCGCCCTCCCGCGGGTGGACGACGATCTCGCCGTCACGCAGCCAGGAGGAGGACGAGGTCACGCCGATGTGGTCGATGTCGCTCCACCGCAGCCCCGACCAGGTCTCGCCGTCGCGGACGCGGACACCCTGGTCGTCGGCCAGGAACAGCGGCGCCCGGCTGTCACGCACCACGAGCAGCTGCACGATCGCGACCGCTCCCAGCACGACGCACCACGGCCCAGGCCAGCGCCTCACCGGTCTGCAGCGCCCGGGCGAACCAGGCGACGGTCATGACCGCGGCAGCGAGCGCCACGCCGGTCGCCAGCCGCGGCCGGTGCTCGACGGCTACTCCCAGGGACGGGCCGACCGACGGGGTCAGCAGCCCCACGGGAGCGGCCTCGGCCGGGTCGGCCCCGGCGCTCTCGCTGTCGGCGGTGCGGGTTGCGTCCATCACTCGTCCCCTTGCAGGTTCGCGATCACGTCGTCGAGGTCGTCGGGCTTGATCAGCACGTCGCGCGCCTTGGACCCCTCGCTGGGGCCCACCACGCCGCGGCTCTCGAGGATGTCCATCAGCCGGCCGGCCTTGGCGAAGCCCACGCGGAGCTTGCGCTGCAGCATCGAGGTGGAGCCGAACTGCGTGGAGACCACCAGCTCGATCGCCTGCACGACGAGCTCCATGTCGTCGCCGATGTCGTCGTCGAGCTCGCGCTTGGAGGCCGCGGGGGCGGTGACGTCCTCGCGGTAGGTCGGCTGCAGCTGGTCCTTGCAGACCTTGACCACCTGGTGGATCTCGGCCTCGGTGACCCACGAGCCCTGCACGCGGACCGGCTTCGAAGCGCCCATCGGCAGGAACAGCCCGTCACCCTGCCCCACCAGCTTCTCCGCGCCCGGCTGGTCGAGGATCACCCGGCTGTCGGCCAGCGAGCTGGTGGCGAAGGCCAGGCGCGAGGGCACGTTGGCCTTGATCAGCCCGGTGACCACGTCGACGGAGGGTCGCTGGGTGGCCAGGATCAGGTGGATGCCCGCGGCTCGCGCCAGCTGGGTGATGCGGACGATCGCGTCCTCGACGTCGCGCGGGGCGACCATCATCAGGTCGGCGAGCTCGTCGACGATCACGCACAGGTAGGGGTACGGCGCGAGCACCCGCTCGCTGCCCACCGGCACCTTCACCTTGCCGGCCCGGACCGCCTTGTTGAAGTCGTCGAGGTGGCGGAAGCCGAAGTTGGCGAGGTCGTCGTAGCGCATGTCCATCTCGCGCACCACCCACTGCAGCGCCTCGGACGCCTTCTTGGGGTTGGTGATGATCGGGGTGATCAGGTGCGGGATGCCCTCGTAGGCGTTCAGCTCGACCCGCTTGGGGTCGATCATGATCATCCGCACCTCGTCGGGCGTCGCCCGCATCAGCAGCGAGGTGATCATCGAGTTGATGAAGCTCGACTTGCCGGAGCCGGTGGCGCCGGCGACGAGGAGGTGCGGCATCTTGGCCAGGTTGGCCACCACGAAGCCGCCCTCGACGTCCTTGCCCAGCCCCGCGGTCATCGGGTGGTGGTCGTTGCGTGCGTTCTGCGAGCGCAGCACGTCGCCGAGCGAGACGATCTCCTTGTCGACGTTGGGGATCTCGATGCCGACCGCGGACTTGCCGGGGATCGGGCTCAGGATGCGCACGTCGGCCGAGGCCACCGCGTAGGCGATGTTCTTCTGGATGCCGGTGATCTTCTCGACCTTCACCGCCGGGCCGAGCTCGACGATGTAGCGGGTCACCGTCGGTCCCCGCGTGTAGCCGGTCACCTGGGCGTCGATGTCGAACTCCTCGAGCACCTGCGTGAGCCGTTCGACCACCGCGTCCGAGGCCTTCGACCGTGCCTTGTGCACCGACCCGGGCTTGAGGACCTGGCTGTCGGGGAGCGAGTAGGCGATGTCGCCGGAGAGCGAGAGCTGCTCGACCCGCGACGGCAGTGGCGTGTGCGGGGGCGGCTGGAGGTCGGTGGTGTCCTCGTCGGTCGCGACCTCCCCGGTGAGGTCGAGGTCGATCTCAGGGTCCTTCTTGCGGCGCCGCTTCATCTCCCGGCCCTCGAGCACGGGCGAGTCGTAGGCAGGGTCCCCCATCTCGGGGTCGATGTCGGCGCTCGACGTACGGCGGCCGCGGGAGGTCGCCGGCACGGCGTCGGCCTCGTCGTCGGGCACCCGGCGACCGAGCAGCCGCTGGCCGAGCTCGTGCAGGCGCGCCGGCACCTGGTAGACGGGCGTCGCCGTGACCACCAGGACGCCGAACAGCGCGAGCAGCACGAGGAGGGGCACGACCACGTAGGTCGACTGCAGCAGGTCGGTCAGCAGCTTGGCGACGACGAAACCGATCGCGCCGCCGGCCTGCTGGAGCGGCCCGGTGTCACCCAGCTCGGGTCGGGGCGAGCCGTTGGCGATGTGCACGATGCCGAGCACGCCGAAGAGGAGAGCGGTCCAGCCGACCACCTGTCGTCCGGGCGGGCCGTTGCGCTCGGGGTCGCGCAGGTTGCGCCAGGCCACGAAGCAGAGCAGCAGCGGGACGAGCCACGCGAGCAGGCCGACCGAGCCCGCCACGACGGCTCGGACGCCGTCGCCGACGCGACCGGGAAGCTGCCACCACACCGAGGCCGCGACGACCACGGCGATGCCCACGAGGAACAGCCCGGCCCCGTCACGGCGGTGCTCGGGATCGAGGTCGCCCGCAGTGTGCCCGACGCGTCGTACGCCGCCCCCGATGGCGTGGGCCAGACCGAGCCAGGCGGCGGCCACGGCGCGCCACAGGGCACTGCCGACGCGGAAGATCGGCCCCGGGCCGTTGCGCACCGCCCGCGGCGCTGGACGGCGGGCGGCGCCCTTCTTCTTCGCGGTGCTCTTCTTGGGGGCAGGCTTGCGCCTGGAACCGGATCCCGACGAACGGCTGCGCGAGGCCGAGCCCCTCTTTCCCGACGAACGGGTCGAGGTGCCCTTGCTGCGCGACGCCGGCGGGGAAGACGTACGGGTCGCCATGCTGGCGAATCTACCCCGAACACCACATCTGCCCCTTGCGTCACACGCGGAACACGCGGCTGGGTCAGGTCGGCGGGCGGTTTCCCGTGGTGGGAGAGGAAATTGCCCTCGAAGCACAGGAAACATCTGTGAGAGGAGGCAGAAAAGGTTCCTACCCTGGGAAACCGGCGGCCGGAACCCGAGCGCTCAGGCCACGACCCGGCTGGTCGCCAGCAGCGGCAGGCGGAGCCGGAAGGTGCTGCCCTTGCCGAGCTCGGAGCTGACCTGGATCTCGCCGCCGTGCATCTGCGCGATCCGTCGCGAGATCGCCAGGCCCAGGCCGGTGCCCGGGATCGAGAGCGCCTCGGGGTTGCTCGAGCGGTGGAAGGCGGAGAACAGGTGCACCTGGTCGGCCGTGGAGATGCCCAGGCCGGTGTCGGCGCACAGCACGACGGCGTGGTCGCCCTCGATGCAGACCTCGAGGCGCACCGAGCCACCGGGCAGGGTGTACTTCACGGCGTTGCTGGCCAGGTTGTCGATCACCTTGCCGAGCTCGTCGGGGTCGGCGGTGACCATCACCGGCAGCTCGGGGATGGACAGGGTCATCTCGACCGAGCCCTTCGAGGCCTGCATGGCGAGCAGCTCCATCGAGCCCTCGGCCAGCTTGCGCAGGTCGACCGGCAGCCGGACGGTCTCGCGCTTGTCCTGCACCTGCGAGTAGGCGAGCAGGTTCTGCACCAGCCGGTTGAGGCGCTCGGCGTTGCGCGAGATCGCGTCCACCGAGCCGATGCCGGTGTCCATGTCCTCGAGCAGCTCGACGTGGCCGATGATCGAGGTGAGCGGGGTCTTCAGCTCGTGGGAGATCGTGGCGATCAGCTCGCCCTTGTAGCGGTCGAGCTCCTGCAGCTCGCCGACCAGGTGCCGCTCGCGCTCGTAGAGGCGGGCGTTGAGCACGACGCGGCCGAGGGTCCGGCCGACCTCCATGACGCCCTCCTGCTCCTCGGCCGTCCACGGCGTCGAGAGCACGTCGCGGATCAGCAGCACGTAGCCCAACAGCTCGCGGCCCACCCCGACCGGCACCGCCATCAGGCCGAGCTCGGGACGGTCGCGCAGCAGCGCCTTGACGAGCTCGCGCTCGTGGTCGGTGAAGCGGCCGAAGGGGTCGGAGAGGTCGTCGTGGGTGACCTGGACGGGACGGTTGAAGTCCCAGGCCTGCCGGGCGAGCGTGCCCATGAACTCGATCATGTCGGCGCTCGGCTCGGGCTCGTCGGAGGGGTACGACGCCAGCTCGGTGACCTGGGCGACGTCGCCCGAGGTGAAGCAGCGGATCCAGAGGTACTCCGCCTCGATGCCCTTGGCCACGGCCTGCGCGGACTCGTAGAGCGACTGGTCGAGCTCGGCGAGCTGGCCCGCCGAGGACACCGCGCGCAGCATCTCGCCCATGCGCACCTGGTCGCCCAGCCGCTCGCGCTGCTGGGCGTTGTACATCGCCAGGCCGGCCTGGACGACGAACATCTCGAGGAGCTCGCGCTCCTCCTTGTTCGGGATCCGGTTGCCCGGCGGCAGGTCGACGGACATGTTCCCGAGGAGCTGGCCGGTGGCCGAGTACAGCGGCGCGTACAGCGCGTCCAACGGGTGCCAGGCGTCGGGTGCGGCGTCGGGCGAGAACTCAGGGACCCAGGCGGCCGCCTCGAGCTCGTCGGGCATGCGGCCGTGAGGCACGAAGCGCAGCACGCCCCACTCGTCGGCGGCGGCGAACTCGTTGAAGATCGAGGCGACGGGCGTACGACGTCCGATGATCTGGTGGCGGACCTCCTCGGGCCCTGCCACGGTGGTCATCACGAAGGTCTCGCCCTCGAGGCGAGCGATGGCAGCGATGCCGTAACCGAGCACCTCGACGACGCCACGTGCGATCTCGTCGAGGACCTCGGACAGGTCTGTCGACGAGTTGACGCGCAGCATCAGCTCGTAGAGGCGTCTGATCCCCTCGGCACGAGGGGATTCGGTCGCTTGCATCACGTGGTGCCCCGAACCTTTCGAGGTGGCCCCTCCCGTCGGGGTCTGTCCGTCGAGTCTAGGGCGATTCGCCCAATTCCGTCCGGAGATTAGCCCAGTTCTTCACCGCTGCGATCGGCACTTGCCGACCCGTCCAGAAAGACCGTTTCGTGCTCGCGAATCTCGCGTTCCAGCGCCTCGTTGAGGTCGGCTGTCGCGCTCTCGGAACGGCCCTCACCGGACTCACGATCGTGGTCGCGATCGGGCGTGTCACGAGGCTTGATGGAGGCCCAGGCCGCGTCGATCGCCTTGGAGACGTCGATGAGCCGTGCGTCCCGCACGTGGGGCTTCTGCAGCTCCCGCGTGACGTACTTCGACACGAACCGGCGCAGCTCGTCCTCCAGGCCGACGACGCGCTGCAGCACGGAGGCGCGCAGCCCGGTGGCCTGCACCTTGACCTCCACCTCGTGGGGGGCCGGCGGCTCGGCGTCGATGTGGATCCGGACGCCCCGCAGGGCCACGGCCGTGAGCGTCAGCGGCACCATCAGCTGGGCGTCGAACTGGTGGGTGTCGACCTGCAGGTCCACCTCGAAGCTGAGCGTCACGGGAAGCAGCACGCGGTAGCCGATCAGCCCGTCCGTCCGGCTCGTCCGTTGCCGCGTGGCGCTGGCCTGGCCGATCTGCCCGTAGGCCCGCACCTTGGCGATCCGCCCGGGGCCTACGCCGATGGGTCCGAAGTCGATCGGCTGGCCGGCGATGGTGTTGACCGCACCGAGCACACGGGCCTCGCTGATGGCCTCCTCGAAGAACTGCTCGCCCCAGGCGCCGTAGTCGACCCTCTCGTCGTCCTCGGAGGGTCCGCTCATGCCTCGAGCACCACCGGGATGATCATGGGGCGCCGCCGGTGCGTGCCGCTCACCCAGCGCCCGACGACGCGGCGGATGGTCTGCTGGAGCTGGTAGCTGTCGTCGACGCCCTCGGAGACGGCCTTGTCGAGCGCGGCGATGATCGGGTCCCGGATCTCCTCGAACCTGGCCTCGTCCTCGGCGAAGCCCCGCGCGTGGATCTCGGGCCCGCTGACGACCTTGCCGGTCTGGGAGTCGATGACCACGATCACCGAGATGAAGCCCTCCTCCCCCAGGATCCGGCGGTCCTTGAGCGAGCTCTCGGTGATGTCGCCGATCGAGCTGCCGTCGACGAAGACGTAGCCGCACTCGACCTTGCCCGCGACCGAGGCGACGCCGTCGACGAGGTCCACCACGACGCCGTCCTCGGCGATGACGACGCGGTCGGCGGGGATGCCCGTGGCGCGCGCGAGCGCGGCGTTGGCCTGCATGTGCCGGATCTCGCCGTGGACCGGCAGCACGTTGCGCGGGCGGACCACGTTGTAGGCGTACAGCAGCTCGCCCGCGCTGGCGTGGCCGCTCACGTGGACGAGGGCGTTGCCGCGGTGCACGATGTGGGCGCCCCAGCGGGCCAGACCGTTGATGACGCGGTAGACGGCGTTCTCGTTGCCGGGGATCAGCGAGGACGCGAGCACGACCGTGTCGCCCTCCTCGATGTGCACGAAGTTGTGGTTGCGCTGGGCGATCCGGCTGAGCGCGCTCAGCGGCTCCCCCTGGGAGCCGGTCGAGACGAGCACGACCTGCTCCGGTGGCATGTCCGCGATGGCACGCGTGTCGACCAGCAGGTCGGGAGGTACGTCGAGGTAGCCGAGGTCGCGCGCGATCCCCATGTTGCGCACCATCGACCGGCCGACGTAGGCGACCTTCCGGCCGTGTGCCGCCGCGGCGTCCATCACCTGCTGGACCCGGTGCACGTGGGAGGCGAAGCACGCCACGATGATGCGGCGCTCGCTCTGGCTGAACACCCGGTCGAGGACCGGCGCGATGTCCTGCTCGGAGGTGGTGAAGCCCGGCACCTCGGCGTTGGTGGAGTCGACGAGGAACAGGTCGACGCCCTCCTCGCCCAGCCGCGAGAACGCCCGCAGGTCGGTGATCCGGCCGTCGAGCGGCAGCTGGTCCATCTTGAAGTCGCCGGTGTGCAGCACCAGGCCCGCGCCCGTCCGGATCGCCACCGCCAGCGCGTCGGGGATGGAGTGGTTCACGGCGATGAACTCGAGCTCGAACGGCCCGAAGGTGAGCCGGTCGCCCTCGGCCACGATCGAGCGCACCGTGTCCTTCAGGCGGTGCTCGCGCAGCTTGGAGTCGACGAGCGCCAGGGTCAGCTGCGAACCGACCAGGGGGATGTCCGCGCGCTCGCGCAGCAGGTAGGGCACGGCGCCGATGTGGTCCTCGTGGCCGTGGGTGAGCACCACGGCCTCGATCTCGTCGAGCCGGCCGCGGATGGCGGCGAAGTCCGGGAGGATCAGGTCGACGCCGGGGTGGTTCTCCTCGGGGAAGAGCACACCGCAGTCGACGACGAGGAGCCGGCCGTCGTACTCGAAGACGGTCATGTTGCGGCCGACCTCGCCCAGGCCACCCAGCGGGATCACCCGCAGGCCTCCACGAGGCAGGGGCGGAGGCGTGGACAGCTCGGGGTGCGGATGGCTCACAGAAGATTTGCTCCATCGAGGGCGGACCGCAGCGCCGCGACCTCGTCGTCGTCGAGCGGCACCAGCGGGCCGCGAACCTGTCGGTTGTCGAGGACCCCGAGCAGCTCGAGGGCTGCCTTGGCCGTGGTGGCGCCGTAGTTGGGCACGCCCATCACCGCGTCGATCACCGGCAGCAGCCGGCTGAACGAGGCGAGGGCGGCCTCGGCGTCTCCGGCGTCGAACTGCTCGATCACCTCGCGAAGCTGGGTGCCGGCGGCGTGGCCGACGACCGAGACCAGGCCACACCCGCCGTGGGCCAGGTAGCCGAGCAGCAGCCCGTCGTCGCCGGAGTAGACGTCGTAGCCGAGCTGGCGCAGCGCGATCGTGTCGACGGGGTTGCCGGTGGCGTGCTTCACGCTGGAGACCGTGTCGAGCCTGGCCGCCGCCTCGTAGGTCGCAGCCGCGATCGGCGTGGCCGTGCGCCCCGGCACGTCGTACAGCATCACCGGGAGGCTGGTGGCGTGGGCGACCTCGGTGAAGTGGTGCAGGAGACCGGCCTGCCCGGGCTTGTTGTAGTAGGGCGCCACGAGCAGCACCGCGTCGACGCCGACCTTCTCGGCCTGCACGGCGAGCTCGACGGAGTGGGCGGTGGCGTTGGTCCCGACGCCCGCGATCACCGTGGCCCGGTCACCGACCGCGTCCTTGACCGCGCGCAGGATCTCGGTGTCCTCGGGCACGGTGGTCGTCGGCGACTCACCGGTCGTGCCGCTGACGACGACGCCGTCGTTGCCGTGCTCGACGAGGTGGTGCGCGATCGCGGCGGTGCCCTCGAGGTCCACGGCACCGTCGTCGGTGAACGCGGTCGCCATGGCGGTCAGCATGCGACCGTACGGCGCTGCTGGGAGGCTCATGCAGGACAGGCTAGCCGCCGTGGGCGCCCGGCTTGGCTAGGGTGCGAGCCATGACCGAGAGCCAACAGCCCGAACCGCAGCCGGGCCTGCCCCCAGGTCAGGGACAGGGACAGGATCCCTACCAGGGCCAGTACCAGGGCCAGTACCAGGACCAGAGCCAGTACCAGGGCCAGTACCAGCCCGCGCCGCAGGCGGTCGGGCCGTTCATGCTCTCCCACCTCGGCCAGGAGTACGGCCCCTACGGCTTCCAGCAGCTCCAGCAGATGGCACTGTCCTCCCAGCTCAAGGGCGACGCCATGCTGCGCGACGTCTCCGGCGGCGCCTGGTTCCAGGCCAAGCAGGTCCCCGGGTTGTTCTCCCAGCGGGAGTGGCTGACCACGGTGCTGTTGTCCGGCTTCCTGGGCACGTTCGGCGTGGACCGGTTCTACCTCGGCTACACCGGCCTGGGCATCCTCAAGCTGATCACGCTCGGCGGCTGCGGCATCTGGCACCTCGTGGACCTGATCCTCGAGCTGCTCCGCAAGGTGCCCGACGCCGAGGGTCGCCCGCTGGCCTAGGTTTCGAGCTGGGGCGCGACCTCGCTCGCGATCAGCTCGAGGTGATCGAGGTCGTCCACGTCCATGGCCTGCAGGTAGATCCGCTGCGAGCCGAGGTCGCGGAACTCGCCGATCCGCTGCACCGCCTCGGCCGGGGTCCCGGCGACGCCCCTCTCCCGCAGGTCCTCGACGCTGCGACCGATGGCGTCCGCCCGACGGCGCACCTCCTCCTCGGTCGCGCCGACGCACACGGTGAGGGCGTTGGACCAGGTCAGCTCGTCGGGGTCACGACCGAGCGTGGCGCAGGCCTCGCCCACGCGCTTGAACTGCGACGCCGTGACGTCCTGGGAGGCGAACGGCAGGTTGAACTCGTCGGCGTAGCGGGCCGCGAGCTCCGGCGTACGACGCTTCCCGACGCCGCCGACGATCACGGGAGGGCGAGGACGCTGCACGGGCTTGGGCAGTGCGGGTGACTCCTGCACCGGGTAGTGCTCGCCGTCGTGGGAGAAGGTCTCGCCGTCGGGTGTGGCCCACAGCCCGGTGATGACCGCGAGCTGCTCCTCCAGCCGGTCGAAGCGCTCGCCGGTGTCCGGGAACGGGATGGCGTAGGCGGCGTGCTCGCGCCCGAACCAGCCGGCGCCGAGGCCGAGCTCGACCCGGCCGCCGCTCATCTGGTCGACCTGCGCCACGGCGATCGCCAGCGGACCGGGCAGGCGGAACGTGGCGCTCGTCATCAGCGTCCCGAGCCGGATCCGGCTGGTCTCGCGCGCCAGGCCCGCCAGCGTCACCCACGCGTCGGTCGGCCCCGGGAGCCCGTCCCCGCCCATGGACAGGTAGTGGTCGGAGCGGAAGAACGCGCTGAAGCCCAGCTCCTCCGTGGCCGTTGCCATCCGCAGCAGCTGGTCGTAGCTCGCGCCCTGCTGGGGCTCGGTGAAGATCCGCAGGTCCATCTCGCGAGACTAGCCAGCGGGTCGGATCGCCTCCGCACGGGCCGCGAGCAGTCGACGCAGACGTCGCGTGGTGACACCCGCCAGCTCCCAGCGGGAGTCGGGCTCGAGAGCCCTGGCGAGGGCGTCGTAGGAGACGGCCTGGAAGACGTCGCACACCGCGGGCGCCAGGGTCAGCGGCCACGTCGATGTCGGCCGACGGGACGTGCTCACGCCAGACGGCGGCGTAGGCCGCATGGACGTCCGCCTTGGCGCGTTCCTCCTCCTGACCCGAGAGCACCGGCAGGTCGACCGCCGGCATCCCCACGCACGCATCGCTCCAGTCGTACACGACGAGGCGCTCCCCCTCGGAGGCGACGTTGCCCGTGTGCAGGTCGCCGTGCACGAGCGTCGGCGGCAGCCCGCACGCATCCATCCGCCCCAGCAGGTCGCTCACCCAGGGCACCAGGGCGGCCAGTTCACCGCGCTCGTCGACAGTCAGGCTGGGGATCTCGACGCCGGTCTCCACGACGGCCTCGAACGCGCGCAGCGTCGCCGCAGCACCACGGTCCGGAGCCCCGGCCGCAGCGAGCTCGTCGACGTGCCCGGCCATCCGGACCTGGATCTCGGCCAGGACAGTGGCAGCGCGCACGGCGTCGGGTGTGCCGGCGGGCAGCGCGTCCATCAGCAACCACCCGCGGTGGCTGTCGGTGGCCAGCACCGAGGGCACGAGGTCACCGAGGCGGGCCGACAGGGCCTGGGTGAGCGCGGGCTCGTCGTGGAAGTGGGGTGAACAGGCCTTGAAGTAGGCCGTGCCCTCGTCGTGCGGCACCCGCATGACGACGGAGAGGCACCAGTGCGTGACCGGCTCGACCGCTCCCACCCGGCGCCGTCCCAGCCCGGACAGGACGTCGTCGACCCAGTGCTCGGCCTCCTCGAGGAAGGACCCGGCGTACCAGGAAGGGCGCAACGGCGGTGGGCTGGCGAGACCGTCGACCTCGGCGCGCACCGCATCGACGATCCCGGCGTCCTCGACCAGGAGGTCGAGGTCGTCGAGATCGAGGAGCGGAAGTCCGGTCGGCCGGGCGGAGAACAGGTGGAGCACGAGGTCGCCGACACGCCTGGTGGGGGCGACCGGCATGGCGCGCGGGTCACCCGTGGCCGCCCGGAAGCTCTCCCTCCAGCTCGGGTCCGACCCACGACGCGGCAGGCTCGGACCGCCGCTGTCGTGCTGCACCACCACGCCGTGGCCCACCAGGGTGGCGACCGCCTCCTCGGGATCGGACTCCGTCTCGGTCACGCCCGCTCCAGCCACCTGATCTCGTACGCCGGGTCGTGGTCAGTGTGGTCCTCGCGGCGCGTCTCGCGCCAGTCGGCCTCGTCGAAGTCCGGGTAGTGGGTGTCGCCCTCCGGCGCCAGGTGGACCTCGGTGAGGATCTGGTCGGTGGCCAGCGGCAGCGCGACGCGGTAGACCTGCGCTCCCCCGCCCACGTTGACGATCTCGTCGTCGAGGGCACGGCCGATCTCGATCGCCTCCTCGACCGAGGCCGCGACGAGCACGCCGTCCCACGTCCACGCGGGGTCACGGGTGACGACGATGCTCTGCCGGTCGGGCAACGGTCTGCCGATGCCCTCGAACGTCGTACGTCCGAGCACGAGCGGGTGACCGACGGTGACGCGCTTGAAGTGGGCGAAGTCGGCCGGGATCTTCCACGGGATGTCGCCCGCCAGGCCGATGACGCCGTTGTGCGCACGGGCGGCGACCAGGACGACGCGCGTCACTAGACGAGATGGGGGCCCTGATGCCCGGGTGGGGGTCGTAGCCCTCGACGCTGATGTGCTCGAGGTCGAAGCCGTCGAGCGTGGTCACCGACGGGTCCAGCCGCAGTGTCGGCAGCGCGCGCGGCTCGCGCGTCAGCTGGAGCTCGGCCTGCTCGAGGTGGTTGAGGTAGAGGTGGGCGTCGCCGAGGGTGTGCACGAAGTCGCCGACCTCGAGCCCGGCGACCTGCGCGACCATGTGGGTCAGCAGGGCGTACGACGCGATGTTGAACGGCACGCCGAGGAAGACGTCGGCCGAGCGCTGGTAGAGCTGGCAGCTCAACCGGCCCGGTCCGTCGTCCGACGGCGCGACGTAGAACTGGAACATCGTGTGGCACGGCGCCAGCGCCATGTCGGGGATGTCGGCGACGTTCCAGGCCGAGACGATGTGGCGGCGCGAGTCGGGGTTGGTGCGGATCTGCTCGACCACCTGCGCCAGCTGGTCGACGTGGCGGCCGTCGGGCGTGGGCCACGAGCGCCACTGGTAGCCGTAGATCGGGCCGAGGTCACCGTTGGCGTCGGCCCACTCGTCCCAGATCGTGATGCCGCGGTCCTGCAGCCACTTCACGTTCGTGTCGCCACGCATGAACCACAGCAGCTCGCCGAAGACCGACCGGGTGTGGACCTTCTTGGTCGTCACCAGCGGGAATCCGGCGGTGAGGTCGAAGCGCATCTGGTGGCCGAAGACGCTGCGGGTGCCGGTGCCGGTGCGGTCGGACTTCTGCACGCCCTCGTCGAGGATCCGGCGCAGGAGGTCGAGGTAGGCCCGCATGGGAGACAACCTACCCGCGCGGTCTGCCAGGCCGTGACACGCTGACCGCGTGGTGATCGGTCTCTGCGCGGCCCTCCTCGGGGCGGTGCTCTTCGGGGTCGCGGCCGCCGTCCAGGCAGTGGCGGTGCGGCGCTCCGGGCTGGTCTCACGGCTCATGGGCCTGGTCGTGCTGGCCTACCTCCTGGGCTGGGTGCTGCACCTCGTCGCGATCGCGCTGCTCCCCCTGTACCTCGCGCAGGTCGGCATCGCGGCCTCGCTCGCCGTCACCGCGCTGATCGCGGCACGGGTCGTGCACGAGCCCCTCGAAGGGCGTGACTGGGCTGCGATCGGCGGCATGGTCCTGGGCCTCGCGCTGCTCGTGGCGGCCGCCGGCGAGGTGGGGCACCGTCACTTCAACCCCCGGTTCACGATCGGGCTCTACGCCGTGCTGCTCGTGCTGCTCGCGGTGGCGCTGCCGGTCGTCCGCTCCCGCGGTCCCCGCAGCGGGGCGGTGCTCGGGGTGCTCGCCGGGGTCGCGTACGCCGGCTCCCCGATCGCCACGCGGTCGCTCGTCGACCCGCACCTCGACGCCCGGACGGTGGCCCCGGCCCTGGCGATCGTGCTCTTCGGCCTGCTCGGCTTCTGGCTGTACTCACTGGCGCTGCGCCGTACGTCGATCACCGCGGCCACCGGCCCCCTGGTGCTCTTCGAGACGCTGCTGCCCGCAGCGGCCGGAGTGGTGCTGTTCGGGGACACCGTCCGGGAAGGGTGGTGGCCGGTGGCGGCCGTCGGCTTCGTGGTGGCCACCCTGGGTGCGCTCGAGCTGAGTGGCGCCGAGGCCCGGCTCGACGACGTGCAGGTCGACGGACTGCCCGCGCCACTCCTGCACGCGGCCGAGGCGCTCGACCCGAGCGTCGGGGGCGCCTGATTACATGGCCCAGTGCCCAGCCGCCGATGTCTCCGCCCGCGTCGCCTGGGCCGAGGACGCAGCGGCGATCGCAGCCGTGCAGGTGCGCGCCTGGCGGGTGACCTACGCCGACCTGCTCCCGGCCGAGGTCCTCGCGGGTCTCGACGCCGGGGAGATCGCTGAGGGATGGCGCGAGGCGCTGACGCGGACCGAGGACGCTCGCCAGCGGGTGCTGGTCGCCCTCGAGCGCAACCTGGTCACCGGGTTCGTGGTGACCGGCCCGGCCACGGACCCCGACTGCGACCCGCTGGAGACCGGCGAGATGGGCGACCTCACCGTCGACCCGCACAAGCGGAGCGCCGGCCACGGCTCGCGGCTGCTGCAGGCGGCCGCTGACACGCTCGTCGCCGACCGGTTCACCCGGGCCGTCACGTGGTTGCCGGCGGCCGACGACACGCTGCGCTCCTTCCTCGTCGCCGCCGGGTGGGGGCCCGACGGCGCCCACCGCACCCTCGACCTCACCGGTGACGGCACCACGACGGTCAAGCAGGTGCGACTGCACACGGCTCTCGTCGATGCCTGACCGCTGCCCCGCGACGGGTCCGTGGTGAGGGGGGCTCCGCGCGAGGAGAGCACGCGGTCGATCGTCCGCGACGGCATCGCGATCGGCGTGGCCACAGGCGCCTACGGCATCTCCTTCGGCGCCGTCGGGGTCACCAGCGGGCTCAACGCCTGGCAGACCTGCGCGCTGTCGTTGCTGGTGTTCACCGGCGCCTCCCAGTTCGCGCTGGTGGGGGTGATCGGATGCGGGCGGCAACCCCGCCCTCGGCGCGATGTCGGGGCTGTTGCTGGGCACCCGCAACACGCTCTACGGACTCAAGGTCGCGCCGATGCTCGGCTTCCGTGGCTGGCGCCGGTCGGGCGGCCGCGCACCTGCTGATCGACGAGTCCACGGCCATGACGGTGACCCGGACCACCCGTGAGCACGCCCGCGCCGGGTTCCTGGGCACCGGTCTCGCCGTCTTCGTGCTGTGGAACCTCGCCACCCTGCTCGGTGCGGTGGCCGGTGACCAGCTCGGCGACCCACGGGACTACGGCCTCGACGCCGCTGTGGGCGCGGCCTTCCTCGCCCTGCTCTGGCCCCGGCTCGACACCACCCGCAACCGGGTGGCGGCGGTGCTGGCAGCCGCCCTGGCGCTCTCGCTGGTGCCGCTGGTCCCGGCCGGCGTCCCCGTGCTGGCCGCTTCGCTCGTGGCGTTCGGCATGGCCCTGGTTCCGGGCGGCTCCGAGGACGAGACGTGATCTGGGCGGCGGTGCTGGGGTGTGCGCTGGGCTGCTACCTGCTCAAGCTGGCCGGGATGTCGGTGCCGGAGCGTGTGCTCGCGCGCCCCGTCGTACGACGCACCGCGGACCTGCTGCCGGCCGTGCTGCTCGCGGCGCTGGTCGCGGTGCAGGTCTTCGCCGGCCGCCGCGACGGGGAGATCGTGCTGACCGTCGACGCTCGCGTGGTCGGCCTCGGCGTGGCCTTCGTGGCGCTGCTGCTGCGCGCACCGTTCATCGTCGTGGTGGCCGCGGCCGCCGTGTCAGCCGCGCTGGTCCGGCTCGTCTGGTGAAGTCCGGAGCGGCCGGGCCGGGCAGACGGGCCGGCCGCTCCAGGCTTCGTGCACCACGCGCTCCGGAACACCCGAGAAGAGCTCCGGAGCCCCCGTGGAAGAGAGGGGATGGAGGGCCCACATGCCCAGTGCGGGCCCTCCATCCTTGGGGACTCCTGGCCTTCCCTGGGGGAAGGGAGGCCAGGACACGATGACCGCGCTCCATGCTGCGGCCAGCGCGCGTATGTGATTGCCGGACCGGGGACCCCTTGTGCAAACCCCCGTGACTCAAGAGTGCCCGCCGAATCGGACGAAAGCACCTACAGAGTCGTGCGCTGCAGAAACATGCAACGTGCAGGAAAGCGCGAGGACTTCCTCAGCATTTCGGGACGTCAGCCCTCGTCGACGTCAAGAAACGCCTCGAGCCCGACGGTCAGCCCGGGGTGGTCGGCCACCCGCCGCAGCCCGAGGAGCACCCCCGGCGTGAAGGAGATCCGGTCCATCGAGTCGTGGCGGATCGTGAGGGTCTCCCCCGGTGCGCCCAGGATCACCTCCTGGTGCGCCACCAGCCCGCGCACCCGCAGCCCGTGCACGCGGATGCCGTCGACGTCTGCTCCCCGGGCCCCGTCGAGCTGCGTCGTGGTGGCGTCGGGCACGGGTCCGACCCCGGCCTCGCGCCGGGCCTGCGGCGACCAGCTGGGCCGTGCGCCGGGCCGTGCCCGAGGGTGCGTCGGCCTTGTCGGGGTGGTGCAGCTCGATGATCTCCACCGACTCGTAGAACCGGGCCGCCTCGACGGCGAACCGCATCATCAGCACGGCGCCGATCGAGAAGTTCGGCGCGACCAGCACACCGGTGCCTTCCGACTGCTCCAGCCAGCCACGCAGGGTCTCGAGACGCTCGTCGTCGAACCCGGTCGTCCCCACCACCGCGTGGATGCCGTTGGCCGACGCAGAACTCGAGGTTGTCCATCACGACGTCGGGGTGGGTGAAGTCGACGACGGCCTCGACCCCGGAGTCGACGAGCTGCTGCAGGTCGTCGTCGGCGTCGACGCGGGCCACGAGGTCCATGTCGTCGGCGGCCTCGACCGCCGTACACACCTCGCGACCGACCTTGCCCAGCGCGCCCGAGCACGCCCACCTTGAGAGTCACGGGCCTCAGGCTAGTGCTCGGCGGGCCCGACCTGCGCAAGCGTCTGGGGCCGCGTGAAGAGCTCGTCGGCGAGCGACGTGCGACGTCGGTGACCGAGACGGCGTCGAGACGCTCGAGCACCTCGTCGACCGAGCGCAGCCGCTGCTGGAACAGCGCGGCCTCGCCGAGACGGGTCATCCGCGAGCCGCTGTCCTCGAGGCTCAGCACCAGGCCGCCGCGGGCCTGTCCCTGCCGCGCTCGACCTCCTCCTCGGTGAGGCCGTGGGCGGCGACGCGCGAGAGCTCGGTACGTACGACGCGCAGCAGGTCGTCGGCCTTGCCGGGAAGCGAGCCGGCGGCGACGCCGACCATGCCGGCGTCGGAGTAGCCGAGGCCGAAGGAGTACACCGAGTACGCCAGGCCGCGCCGCTCGCGCACCTCCTGGAACAGGCGCGAGCTCGAGCTGCCGCCGAGCGCCGCGTTCAGCACGCTGAGCGTGTAGCGACGCGGGTCGGAGCGGGTCAGGCCCTGCATGCCCGAGCACGACGTTGACCTGCTCGAAGGGCGCGGGCGGTGCGCGCCTCGCCCGCCGTGCAGCCGGCGTGGCCGCTTCGCCAGGCGGGGGCCGAACGGCGCCGCGTCGCCGGCGAGGAAGCCGCCCCGCGCGAAGGCCTTGCGTGCACGCGGCGTACGACGTCGGCGTGCTCGACGTTGCCGGCCACGGCGAGCGTCATCGCCTCGGGGCGGTAGCGGCGCCGGTAGTAGCCGTTGACCTGGCGGCGGCTCAGCGCCTTGATCGACTCGGCGGTGCCGGCGATCGGACGGGCCAGGGGCGAACCGGCCCAGGCCGTCGCCGCGAACAGGTTGTGCACGACGTCGTCGGGGTCGTCGTCGTGCATGGCGATCTCGTCGAGGATCACCTCGCGCTCGGCCTCGACGTCCTCGGGCGTGATCAGCGAGGACGTGAGCATGTCGCCGAGCACGTCGAGCGCCATCGGCAGGTCCTCGTCGAGGACGCGGGCGTGGTAGCAGGTGTACTCCCGCGCCGTGTAGGCGTTGAACTCGCCGCCGACCTCGTCGAGGGCCGACGGAGATGTCCATGGCCGAGCGGCTCGGGCGTGCCCTTGAAGAGCAGGTGCTCGAGGAAGTGCGAGGCGCCGTTGAGCTGGGGCGCCTCGTCGCGCGAGCCGACCTGCACGAAGACGCCGACGCGCCGCGGAGCGGACGCCGGGCATGTGCTCGGTGACGACGCGCAGGCCGCCCTTGAGCGACGGTCCGGCGTACGCCCGTCCGGGAGCTGTCGCTCAACGTGGCGACTCGAGTGAGGCGTCACTCGGCGTCGACTGGCGCCGGCTCTGACGCGTCCTCCTCGACGACCGGGACGAGCGACAGCTTGCCGCGGTCGTCGATCTCGCCGATCTCGACCTGGAGCTTCTGGCCCACCGAGACGACGTCCTCGACGTTGTCGACCCGCTTGCCGCCGGCGAGGGCGCGCAGCTTGCTGATGTGCAGCAGGCCGTCCTTGCCGGGCAGCAGCGAGACGAAGGCACCGAAGTTGGTCGTCTTCACCACGGTGCCGAGGTAGCGCTCGCCGACCTCGGGCATCGTCGGGTTGGCGATCGCGTTCACCGCGGCGCGCGCGGCCTCTGCCGCCTCGCCGTTGGTCGCACCGATGTAGACGGTGCCGTCGTCCTCGATCGACAGCGTCGCGCCGGTGTCGTCCTGGATCTGGTTGATCACCTTGCCCTTGGGCCCGATCACCTCGCCGATCTTGTCGACCGGGACCCGCACGCTGATGATGCGCGGCGCGTGCACCGACATCTCCTCGGGGGCGTCGATGGCCTCGGCCATCACCTCGAGGATCGCGAGCCGGGCGTCGCGGGCCTGGGTCAGCGCGCCCGGCGAGGACCTCGGCCGGGATGCCGTCGAGCTTGGTGTCGAGCTGCAGCGCGGTCACGAACTCCTTGGTGCCGGCGACCTTGAAGTCCATGTCGCCGAAGGCGTCCTCGGCACCGAGGATGTCGGTCAGCGCGACGTACTGCGTCTCGCCGTCGACCTCACCGGAGATCAGGCCCATCGCGATGCCGGCGACCGGCGCCTTGAGCGGCACACCGGCCTGGAGCAGCGACAGCGTCGAGGCGCAGACCGAGCCCATCGAGGTGGAGCCGTTGGAGCCCATCGCCTCGGAGAGCTGACGGATCGCGTAGGGGAACTCCTCGCGGCGTCGGCAGCACCGGCAGCAGGGCACGGCGCGCGAGCGCACCGTGACCGACCTCGCGGCGCTTGGGCGAGCCCACGCGACCGGTCTCGCCGGTGGAGAACGGCGGGAAGACGTACTTGTGCATGTAGCGCCGCTTCTTCTCCGGCGACAGCGTGTCGAGCTTCTGCTCCATGGTCAGCATGTTCAGCGTGGTGACACCCAGGATCTGGGTCTCGCCGCGCTCGAACAGCGCCGAGCCGTGGACCCGCGGGATGCACGTCGACCTCGGCGGACAGCGTCCGGATGTCGGTGAGGCCACGACCGTCGATGCGGACCTTGTCGCGCAGCACGCGCTCGCGCACCAGGGTCTTGTTCAGCGAGCGGAACGCCGCGCCGATCTCCTTCTCGCGGCCCTCGAACTGCGCGCCGAGCGGACTCCAGCACGGAGGCCTTGATCTCGTCGAGGCGGTCCTCGCGCTCGTGCTTGCCGGCGATGGTCAGCGCCGGGGCGAGGTCGGCCTTGGCGGCGGCCTCGACGGCGGCGTACACGTCGTCCTCGTAGTCGAGGAAGATCGGGAACTCCTGGACCGGCTTGGCGGCCTGCTTGGCCAGCTCGGCCTGCGCCTCGCACAGCTGCTTGATGAACGGCTTGGCGGCGTCGAGGCCGGTGGCCACGATCTCCTCGGTCGGCGCCTGCGCGCCGCCCTGGACGAGGTCCCAGGTCTGCTCGGTGGCCTCGGCCTCGACCATCATGATCGCGACGTCACCGGTCTCGGTGACGCGGCCGGCGACGACCATGTCGAAGGTCGGCCTCCTCGAGCTGGCTGTGGGTCGGGAAGGCCACCCACTGGCCGTCGATCAGGGCGACGCGGGTGCCGCCGACCGGACCGGAGAACGGCAGGCCGGAGAGCTGGGTGGACGCCGACGCGGCGTTGATCGCGAGCACGTCGTAGGGCTGGTCGGGGTCGAGCGCCAGCACGGTGATGACGACCTGGACCTCGTTGCGCAGGCCCTTCTTGAAGGTCGGGCGCAGCGGGCGGTCGATGAGGCGGCAGGTGAGGATCGCGTCCTCGCCGGGACGACCCTCGCTGCGGAAGAACGAGCCGGGGATCTGGCCCACGGCGTACATCCGCTCCTCGACGTCGATCGTGAGCGGGAAGAAGTCGAACTGGTCCTTGGGCTGCTTGCCGGCGGTGGTCGCCGAGAGCAGCATCGTGTCGTCGTCGAGGTAGGCGGTCACCGAACCGGCGGCCTGGCGGGCGAGGAGCCCGGTCTCGAACTTGACGGTGCGGGTGCCGTACTTGCCGTTGTCGAGAACGGTCTCGACGGCGGTGATGTCGTTGTCAGACAAGAGGTTGTCTCTCTCGTTCGCGGAGCGATCCGCGATCCGCGTGAGAGTGATGGCCGGTCTTCGATCGAGGCCCTCGGGAGCTTGCGACGGTCGAGCGTGTCGGCGCACCTGCCGGGAAGCCACTACCGAGGACCGAGCCGAAGGCTCGCGGATCGCTCCTGGTGGATTGGTGTTTTCAGTTGTGTGTTCTAGCACGAACGGCTCACCTCGTGGGAGGTGAGCGCGTTCGACGTCAGCGACGCAGGCCGAGGCGCGAGACGATCGAGCGGTAGCGCTCGATCTCGGTCTTCTCCAGGTAGTTCAGGAGACGACGACGCTGGCCCACGAGCAGCAGCAGGCCACGACGGCTGTGGTGGTCGTGCTTGTGCTGCTTGAGGTGGTCGGTGAGGTGGGAGATGCGGTGGCTCAGCAGCGCGATCTGGACCTCGGGGGAACCGGTGTCGCCCTCGTTGGTGGCGTACTCGGCGATGATCTTCTTCTTGGTGTCGGCGTCGGTACCGATGGACACGTGCGAACTACCTCTCTCGTCTCGTTGCGCGGCGCGCCGGGGCCTGTTCACCCGGGCACTCTCGATCCGCGGCCGTTGTACGGCGGACGTCGCCCGTCACGGGCAACCGCCCAAGGCTATCAGCGCAGGGCGCGCGGACCGAATCACCGCGTGGGAGGATCGCGCCATGACCGCGGGAAGCTCTCGGACCGTGCTCGCCGCCTGCAACCTCTGCGAGGCGATCTGCGGGCTCGAGCTGACCCTGGAGGACGACGCCGAGGGGCAGGCGCACGTCACCTCGATCCGGGGCAACCCGGACGACCCGCTCTCGCGCGGCCACATCTGCCCCAAGGGCGTGGCCCTGGCCGACGTCTACGAGGACCCCGACCGGTTGCGCCGGCCGGTGAAGCGCGTCGGGCCCCCGGACGCCGGCGAGTGGGTCGAGATCAGCTGGGACGAGGCGCTCGACCTGACCGCGGACGGCATCGCCCGCGCCGTCAACGAGCACGGCCGTGACGCCCTCGGCGTCTACCTCGGCAACCCCAACGCACACTCGCTGGGCGCGCAGACCCACGGCGTGAACATGCTGAAGAGCTTCAAGACCCGCAACAAGTTCAGCGCCAGCTCGGTCGACCAGATCCCCCACCAGTTCGTCGCGTGGCAGATGTTCGGCCACCAGCTGCTGATCCCGATCGCCGACATCGACCGCACGTCCTACTTCCTCGTCTTCGGCGCCAACCCGATGGCCTCGAACGGCTCGCTGATGACCGTGCCCGACTTCCCCGAGCGGTTGCGCGACCTGCGCAAGCGCGGCGGACGGATGGTCGTCTTCGACCCCCGGCGCACCGAGACGGCCAAGGTCGCCGACGAGCACCACTTCGTGCGACCCGGCACCGATGCCCTCGTGCTGCTCGCGATGGTGCACACGCTGCTGGAGGAAGACCTGACCACGCCCCCGCCGTACGTGCAGGGGATCGAGTCGGTGCGACTCGCGGTGGCGGGCTTCACCCCTGAGCACGCCGAGCAGCGGTCCGGCGTGCCCGCCGACGAGATCCGCCGCATCGTGCGCGAGTTCGCGGCCGCCGACGGAGCCGCCGCCTACGGGCGGATGGGACTCTCGACGCAGGGGTTCGGGTCGGTGTGCCAGTGGGCGATCAACTGCCTGAACCTGCTCAGCGGCAACTTCGACCGCGAGGGCGGGGTGCTGTTCCCGGAGCCGGCCGTCGACATCGTCGGGAAGGCGATCATCGGGCGGGGGCACCACGACGTGTGGCGCAGCCGCGTGCGCGGCATCCCCGAGTTCGGTGGCGAGCTGCCCGTCAGCACTCTCCGCGAGGAGATCGAGACCCCCGGTGAGGGGCAGATCCGCGCCGTGCTCACGGTGGCCGGCAACCCCGTGCTCTCGACACCTGACGGCAACGGCCTCGGCCGTGCGCTCGACGGCCTCGACTTCATGGCCGCCGTCGACATCTACCTCAACGAGACGACCCGGCACGCCGACGTGGTGCTGCCACCCACCACGGCGCTGGAGCGCGAGCAGTACGACCTCGTCTTCCACACCCTGGCCGTGCGCAACACCGCGCGGTTCACACCCCCGGTGTTCGACAAGCCCGACGACGCGATGCACGACTGGGAGATCTTCCGCGAGATCGCCCTCCGCACCGCCGCTCGCCTGCAGCGCAAGAAGCCGCTGGCCAAGGCGCTCAGGGAGCGCGCGGCGCTCACCGTGAGCCCGACGACCATCGTCTCGACGCTGCTGCTCACCGGCAGGCGTACGACGATGCGCGAGCTGCGCTCCCACCCGGCCGGCGTCGACCTCGGACCGCTGCGGCCGACGATGCCCGAGCGGCTGCAGACCAAGGACAAGCTGATCCACCTCGCGCCCGATCTCGTGGTCGCCGACCTGCGGCGGTTGCGCGAGGCGATGTCGGGAGCGCCCGTGACCGCCGACGAGCTGCTCCTGATCGGCCGGCGGCACAGGTCCGACAACAACTCCTGGATGCACAACAGCGCGCGGCTCACCCGCGGCAAGCCGCGCCACCAGCTGCTGATGCACCCCGACGACCTCGCCTCGCGCGGGCTCGCCGACGGCGCGTCCGTCCGCATCACCTCCCGGGTGGGCGCCGTGACCACGGAGGTGCGGGCCACAGACGACATGATGCGCGGCGTCGTGTCGCTGCCCCACGGCTACGGGCACCAGGTCGACGGGACGCGGATGTCGCGGGCAGGCAAGGTCGCCGGTGTCTCCATCAACGACCTGACCGACCCCGACCGGCTCGACGTGTCCGGCAACGCCGCGCTCAACGGCGTGCCGGTGACCGTGACCGCCGCAGGCGCCTGATGGGCGTTGCCGCCCCCACGCTCGAGACGGTCCTCGCCGACCTGCCCGCCCTTCGGCGCCAGCTGTTCGAGGCGCGGGTCGACCGCTGGCTGCCCGACCTCGACGCCGCGCTCGCCCCGCTGTACGACGACCCGGACCCCGTCCGTGAGCGGCTGGTGCTGCTCGCCGCGGCCGCGTTCGCCGACCGGTCCGAGGAGCTCCAGGCGCTCGACCTGGAGCGGTCGCTGGCCCCCGACTGGTTCCAGCGGCCGGAGACGATCGGCTACGCCGCCTACGCCGACCGGTTCGCGGGCACGCTGCGCGGGGTGGCCGAGCGCGCGTCGTACCTCCAGGAGCTGGGCGTGCGCTACCTCCACCTGATGCCGCTGCTGACCCCTCGGCCGGCGCCCAACGACGGCGGCTACGCGGTGATGGACTACCGCAGCATCCGGCCGGACCTCGGCTCGGTCGAGGACCTGCGCCTGCTGACTCGCGCGTTGCGCGACCGCGGCATCAGCCTCTGCCTCGACCTCGTGCTCAACCACGTCGCGCGCGAGCACGAGTGGGCGCGCAAGGCCCGCGAGGGGGACCCGGCCTACCGCGACTACTTCTTCGTCTTCCCCGACCGCGAGGGGCCGGACGCCTACGAGCGGACGCTGCCCGAGGTGTTCCCCGACTTCGCGCCCGGCAGCTTCAGCTGGGACGAGGAGCTGGACGGCTGGGTGTGGACGACGTTCAACGACTACCAGTGGGACGTCAACTGGGCCAACCCCGACGTCCTGTGCGAGTACGCCGACATCATCCTGGCCCTGGCCAACGAGGGCGTCGAGGTGTTCCGGCTCGACGCGATCGCCTTCACCTGGAAGCGGCTCGGCACCAACTGCCAGAACCAGCCCGAGGTCCACTCCCTGACCCAGGCGCTGCGGACCGTGGCGCGGATGGCGTGCCCCGCCACGCTGTTCAAGGCCGAGGCGATCGTCGGGCCACAGGACCTGCTGGGCTACCTCGGTCAGGGCGAGCACTGGGGCAAGGTCAGCGACCTCGCGTACCACAACGGCCTGATGGTGCACGTCTGGTCGATGCTGGCCAGCCGCGACGCGACGCTCGCCTCAGTCGCCCTCAGGGCACTGCCGCGGGCGGCGTCGACGACCGCCTGGATCACCTACGCCCGCGGCCACGACGACATCGGCTGGGCGATCGACGACGAGTCGGCCGCCGCGGCCGGGGTGAGCGGGTACGGCCACCGCGCCTTCCTCTCCGACTTCTACGCCGGCGACTTCCCGGGCACCTGGGCACGTGGCCTGGTGTTCCAGGAGAACCCGGCGACCCAGGACCGCCGTGTCTCCGGGAGCCTGGCGTCCCTGGCCGGGCTCGAGGCCGGCGACCCGCTCGCGCCGGCGCGGATCCGGCTCGTCCACGCGCTCGTCCTCGGGTTCGGTGGGCTCCCCGTCATCTGGATGGGCGACGAGCTCGGTCTGCTCAACGACCCCGAGTGGGACGCCGTACCCGAGCACGCGTCCGACAACCGCTGGGTGCACCGCCAGCAGATGCCGTGGCCCGCGCCGGCCGACGCGCACGGCATCAACGCCTCGCTCCGCGAGCTGATCGCCGCCCGGAACGAGCTGCCCCACCTGCACGCCTCGATCGCCACCGACGTGCTCGAGCCTCGCGACCCCGGCGTGCTGCTGCTCGCCCGGCGCCACCCGCTCGGCGTGATGCTCGGCGCCTACAACGTCACCGACGGCCCGCGACACCTCCCGGTCGAGGTGCTCCACGAGGTCGGCCTCTCCCCCGACTCCGTGGTCGATCGGATCACCGGCAAGCGCCCGCCCCTGCGCGGCGACTCCCTCGAGCTGGCGCCGTACGCCGCCCTCTGGCTCACCTGAACATTCCCGCGAGGGCCTTCGCTAGGGTCAGGGACGAGGGTGCGGGTCTGCTCGACGTCCTGGGCCATCTCCTCGACAAGGGCCTCGACCGAGTCGAACTTCTGCATGCCGCGGATCCGGGCCACGAAGGAGATCTCGACCCGGTGGTCGTAGAGGTCGAGGTCGCGCTCCCCCTGTCCTGAGCCGGTCGAAGGGAGCACGTAGGCCTCGACGCGGCGCTCGCGCACCCCGTCGAAGGTCGGGTTGGTGCCCACGCTGATCGCCGCGGGCATCGGCTCGCTGTCGGGCTCGTCAAGGACGCGGAGCCACCCGGCGTACACGCCGTCCGCCGGCGTGGCGGTGTCGCGGGTCGGGACGTTGGCGGTCGGGTAGCCGAGCTCGCGCCCGCGCAGGTCACCGCGGACGACGTGGCCGACCACCGAGAACGGCCGGCCCAGCGCTTCCGCAGCGCCTTCGACGTCGCCGGCGGCGAGGCAGGTGCGGACGTACGTCGACGACCACACCTGCGGACCGCCGTCCAGGGCGATGCCCTCGACCTCGAAGCCGCGGGAAGCGCCGGCCTCGACGAGGGTGGCCACGTCCCCGGCCGCCCTGGCACCGAACCTGAAGTTGGCACCCACCACGACGCGGGCCGCGTGCAGTCCGTCGACGAGGACGCGGTCGATGAACTCCTCCGGGGTCCACGCCGCGATCTCGCGCGAGAACGGGATCACGAACACGTCGTCGACACCCGCCTCGCCGAGCAGGCGGCAGCGTCGGTCCATGTCGGTGAGCATCGACGGCGCGTGCTCGGGCCGCAGCACCGCCATCGGGTGTGGGTCGAAGGTGGCGGCCACCACGGTCAACCCGTCACCGTCGGCGAGCTCACGCGCACGTCGTACGACGTGCTGGTGGCCGAGGTGGACACCGTCGAAGTTGCCGATCACGACGACGGTGCTGCCCACGTCCGCGGGCACGTCGTCCAGGGATCGCCAGATGCGCACGGACCGAGGCTAGCGAGCGCCCGAGCGGGACGCGGGCCGGGCACGCGCCGGAGGCGTTCCCTCGCCGCGTGTCGCTCGTGGCCGAGTGGCCGAAGGTCCGTCGACGAGCGCAGCGAGGAGTACGGACCGAGGCTAGCGAGCGCCCGAGCGGGAGGCTCGTCACGACCCAGTCCCGGCCGGAGCGAGTGAGCCCGTGGCCCAGTCCGGCCACAGGGACGAGCCGACCTCGGCGAGGTGGTCGTGCAGGACCCGCAGCACCTCGTCGTCGTCGGGCCGACGTGCTGGGTCGGCTGACGTCATCCGGTCCAGCAGGTCGTCGACCCGGGCGAGCGGCGGCGCCTCCTCGAGCAGCTCACGCAGCGTCACCCCCAGTGCGAAGACGTCGCTTGCAGGAGTGACGACACCGTCGTCGAGCAGCTCGGGGGGCATGTACGACTCCGTGCCCGGCGCGTCCTGGTGGCCGAAAATGCGCCCGGCCGGGGTGACCGACCCGAGGTCGAGCAGCACCGCGCGGCCGTGACGCACGACCGCGTTCTCCGGCTTCACGTCGAGATGGACCAGGCGGCGCCGGTGGAGGTGCCGCAGTGACGAGGCGAGCTGCAGGCCGAGCAGCACCACGTCCGGCACGGTCAGCGCCGCCCGCGCGTGCAGGGTGCCCAGCGAGGGGCCCTCGACGTACTCCAGCACGAGGTGCGGTACGTCGGCCTCCAGCTCGGCCGACCACAGCCGCTGGAAGCCCGGGTGCCGGACCTTCTCGTGGGACCGGACCTCCAGCAGGAGGTCCTCCCACACGTCGATGTCGGCGACCTGGTCGGGGCGGGGCAGCTTCACGGCCACCGGCGACCAGAGGTCGAGCGACCAGGCCAGCCAGGTCTCGCAGTGGCGACCACCACCGAGGAGCTGCCAGGCGCGCAACCCGGGCAGGAGCTGCTCCCCCGGCCGCAGCGAACGCTGGGACTCCTCGACCACCTGGTCGACGCTCATCGGAAATCTCCTCTGGTGGGTGTGGCGGGTGGGGGCGAACCGGTTCGCTCGCCCCCACCTCACCGTCCGGGCGCACGTCAGTGGCGCCCGTGGCGACCGCGGCCGCGTGAGCGGCTACGGCTGCGGGACCGGCTGCGCGTGCGGGTGCGGCGCGCCGTGCTCTCGCCGGGGTGTGCCTCGGCGAGGCCGAAGACGAGCCCGGAGTGAAGAGTGGTCGACATGTCATTCACCTCCTTCCCGTGCTCGTGGGGAGGGCGTCGACCAGGTCGGCCGGCGCGGCTTCGGTGACGGCCGCCGGAGCGGGCGCGAGGTGGACGACCTCGTCGGCCCAGCGCACCACCCGGGGGTCGTGGGTCACGACGATCGCGGTGTGACCGGCGGTGGACGCGGAGATGGCTGCGAGCACGGTCTCCGCGGCGACGTCGTCGAGGCCGGCCGTCGGCTCGTCGAGCAGGAACAGGTCGGCGCGTCGTACGACCGCCCTGGCGATCGCCAGCCGCTTGCGCTCGCCACCGGACAGCAGCAGCCCGGACTCCCCGACAAGGGTGTCGAGCCCGGCTGACAGGCGATCGGCGAACGCGCCGACGAGAGCACTGTCGGCCGCGGACCGGATCTCCTCGTCCGTGGCCCCCGGGTTGCCCAGGGCGATGTTGCCGCGGATGGTGTCGTCGAGGAACCAGGACTCCTGGGGGACGTAGGCGATGCGTCGACGGACGCCGTCGACGGCCAGCATGCGAAGGTCGCGGCCGCCGATCGTGACCAGCCCGGAGCTCGGCTCCTCGAACCGGAGCAGCAGGTTCAGGATCGTCGTCTTCCCGGCTCCGGTCGGGCCGGTCAGCGCAGTCACCCGTCCCGCTGGGAAGGCGAGGTCGACGTCGTCGAGCACCGGTCGGGCGTCGTACCCGAACCGCACCGACTCCAGGGTCACGTCGCCACGCAGGTCACGCACCGGGAGGCCGTCGGCGGGCCGCACGACCCGGGTCGCGAACACCTCGCGCAGCCGGTCCCGGCTGGCCTCGGCGCGGGCCAGCGTGGCGGCCAGCGAGGTGAGGGAGCGCAGTGGCACGTAGAGGCCGGCGACGTAGGTGATCGCGACCAGCAACGTCCCGGTGGTCATCGAGCCCTGCTGGACGCGCACCGCGCCGAGCACCAGCACTCCCGCGCTGCCGAGGGCGAGGACCACGTCGGCGAGCGGACCGAGACGGGCCTCGACGGTGAGGGCGGCGACGTTCGCGTGACGGGCGCGCTGGCTGAGGCGGTCGAAGTCGGCGTTCATCTCGCGCTGACGTCCGAAGGCCTGCACCACGCGGACGTTGCGGACCAGGTCCTGGGCGTGCTCGCTCAGGCGGCCCTCCTGCTCGCGGGCTCGTCCCTGGGCACGGCGCACCAGCCGTCGACGGAGCACGATGACCCCGGCGAGCACGGGGCACACGGCCAGGGCCGTGGCCGCGAGCACCGGGTCGATCACGGCGAGCATGACCAGGGTGCCAACGAGCACGACCGCCTCGGGGACGGCCACCTCCCACCAGGCGACGACGGAGTCCTCGACGCGGCGTACGTCGGAGGTGAGCCGGTTTACCAGCTCGGCGGTGCGGTGGCGGCGGAAGAACGCCGGTGGCTGGTCCAGCAACCGTGAGACGAGGCGCGAGCGCAGCGTCGTGCCGATGCGCTCGGCGACCCGGCCCACGAGCACGGCCGAACCTGCGCTGGCCGTGGCAGCGGCCAGGCTGAGCACCACGACCGCAGCGCCGGCGGCAACGGCCAGCTGCCAGACGCCGAGTCCGGCCAGGCCGCCTGCCCACCCGGGGAACGGCTCCTGGCTCAGCCCCTGGTCCACCACGAGCTTCAGCGGCCACGGCCGCGCCAGCTCGAGCGCCGCCTCCGCCAGGATCAGCGCCGCCGCGACGCCGAGGGTCGCGCGGTGGGGCCGGGAGAGCCTGGCGGCGTCCACGTCGCGGATGCGCCGCGCCCGGCCCGTGCTGGTCATGGGTCCAGCCTCGGGACTGACACGGGCGGGCCGGAAGTGAACCATGGTGCTAGGACTGGAGCATGGCCACGCTGCTGTACTCCGCGACGATGTCCCTCGACGGCTTCATCGCCGGCGCCGGTGGCGACATGTCGTGGCTGAGCGCGTACGTCGGCCCGGACAGCACTGCTTCGGAACAGGACTCCGGGCTCGACATCGACGAGCTGATGGCGAACATCGGCGCGCTGCTCATCGGCCACCGGACCTTCACGGGGGACGACCCCAACAAGGGCACCGACGCCGAGGGTGCCTTCGGCGGCAAGTGGCACGGTCCGTCGATCGTGCTGACCCACGAGCCTCCACCAGAGCACCCCGACCCTGAAGTCCGATTCGCCGGCGACCTGGAGTCGGCGGTGGAGCTGGCGAAGGACGCCGCGGGAGACCGGTACGTCAACGTGCTCGGCGCGAACGTCGCGAAGCAGTGCCTCGAGGCCGGGCTGCTCGACGAGATCCTGGTCCTCGTCGCGCCGGTGCTCCTCGGCGACGGCACGCGCCTGTTCGAGCACCCGGGAGGGACCGACGTGCGTCTCGAGCCGATCGACTCGCAGCCCGCCGGAGTCCTGTGGTTCCGCGTCAGCCGGTGAACACGGCGACGGCGCAGGCCTGGTCGCCCTTCTGCTCGTAGAGCGCCAGGAACGCGCCACCAGGGGCGAACACTGCGACCGGGCCGGCCCGCCCGAGGTCGACGTCGAGCTTGCGGCCGTGGCGGACGCTGTCGGCCTGCTGCTCGTCGAGGTCGTACGACGCGAACGTCGCCCGCGCCACGTCGCGCATGGGCAGCATCTCGAACTGCTCGGCCAGGTCCTCCAGCGTGTGCGCGTCGTCGAGCCCGAACGCCCCGACCGCCGTACGCCGCAGTGCCGTGAGGTGGCCACCGACCGCGAGGGTCTCGCCCAGGTCGCGCGCCAGACTGCGAATGTAAGTGCCGGTGCTGCAGCGCACCCCGACCGTCACGTCCGTGACATTCGCATGTTCGGGGTGGTCGATGCTCCGCACGTCGATCTCGTCGATGCGAACCCGCCGCGCTTCGAGCTCCACCTCCTCGCCGGCTCGCACCAGCTCGTAGGCGCGACGTCCGGCCACCTTGACGGCGCTGACCGAGGACGGGACCTGGTCGATCTCGCCGGTGAACCTCGCGAGGGCGGTCCGGATCTCGTCGTCGTCGAGGTCGCCGGCAGGCTGCGTCGCCAGGACCTCGCCCTCGGCGTCGTCGCTGGAGGTGGAGACGCCCAGGCG
Source organism: uncultured Actinomycetota bacterium (assembly GCA_963698945.1). GTDB lineage: Bacteria > Actinomycetota > Actinomycetes > Propionibacteriales > Nocardioidaceae > Marmoricola. Next base: position 67,811 of record CAVOST010000014.1, read on the forward strand.
GATGGTCGCGTCGTACGCCTTGTCGGTCATCCGCAGGTGTCCCAGCAGCCGGGTGGCCCGGCCGATGCCGACCACGAGGACACCGGTGGCCATGGGGTCCAGCGTCCCGGCGTGTCCCACCTTGCGGGTGCCGGCGAGCCGGCGTACCCGCGAGACGACGTCGTGGGAGGTGATCCCCGCCGGCTTGTCGACGATGACGACCCCCGGTTCGACCTGGGTCACTCTTCTTCGAGATCCGCGTCGAGATCTGGGTCGAGGTCGTCGGGATCGCTGGGGCGGGGCTTCTTGTAAGGGTCAGGCTCGCCGGCGTACGCCCCCTCCGCCCGCGCCTGCGCGGCCTCGGCGTCGGACTGCCGCACCCGCTCGAGCAGGTCGTCGATGTGGCGCGCCGTCTCTGGCAACGCGTCGTGCACGAAGTCGAGGGTCGGCACATGGCGCATCCCGAGCTGCTTGCCCACCTCGGAACGGATCAGTCCCTTGGCCGACTCGAGCGCGGCTGCGGACCCCTGGAGGTCCTCCGGGTCGTCCTTCCCCGGCTGGCCCAGCACCGTGTAGAAGATCGTCGCCTGCTGGGTGTCCCCCGAGACCCGCACGTCGGTGACGGTGACGAACCCGAGCCGCGGATCCTTGATCCGTCGCTCGAGCATCTCCGCCACCACGACGTGGATCCGGTCGGCGATCCTGCGGACCCGTGGGTTGCTCACGGTCTCCCTGCCTCTCGCGGATTCACCTGATAAGCGGTGATCCCCTCAGTTCGTGAGTGTTCTTTCGCCAACACGGTGCTGGGTTCACCTGATATCAGGTGAAACCAGCACCCCCACACCTACGACCGGGGGATCTCCTTCAGCTCGAACGCCTCGACGACGTCGCCTTCCTTGATGTCGTTGTAGCCGCGGAGCACGAGACCGCACTCGAAGCCCTCACGCACCTCGGTGACGTCGTCCTTCTCGCGCCGCAGCGACGAGAGGTCGAGGTCGTCCTGGACCACGGCTCCGTCACGGATGAGCCGCACCTTGGCGTTGCGTCGGAGAACGCCGCTGGTGACCATGCAGCCCGCGATGTTGCCGAGCTTGGAGCTGCGGAAGATCGCGCGGATCTCCGCCTGGCCCAGGGTCTGCTCCTCGAACTCGGGCTTGAGCATGCCCTTGAGGGCCGCCTCGATCTCCTCGATCGCCTGGTAGATCACCGTGTAGTAGCGGATCTCCACGCCCTCGCGCTCGGCCAGCTCGGTCGCCTTGCCCTGCGGTCGGACGTTGAAGCCGATGATGATCGCGTCGGAGGCGGCCGCCAGGTCGACGTTGGTCTCGGTGATCGCACCGACACCGCGGTCGATGACGCGCAGCGACACCTCGTCGCCCACGTCGATCTTGGCCAGCGAGTCCTCGAGGGCCTCGACCGAACCGGACACGTCGCCCTTCAGGATGAGGTTGAGCTCCTGGCTCTCGCCCTTCTCCATCGAGGCCATGAAGTCCTCGAGGCTGCGACGCACGCGACGCTTGGCCTGCATGGCGGCACGTTCGCGCGACTCGCGCTTCTCCGCGATCTGGCGGGCGACCCTGTCGTCCTCGACCACGATGAAGTTCTGGCCAGCACCGGGTACGCCGGAGAGACCGAGCACCATCGCCGGTCGCGACGGGTCCGCCTCCTCGATGTTCTCGCCGTGCTCGTCGAGCATGGCGCGGACGCGGCCGTACGCCGGACCGGCCACGAGCGAGTCGCCGACGCGCAAGGTGCCGCGCTGGACGAGGATCGTCGCCACCGGACCACGACCTCGGTCGAGGTGTGCCTCGACGACGAGACCCTGGGCGTCCTGGTCGGGGTTGGCCCGCAGGTCCAGCGACGCGTCGGCAGTCAGCACGACCGCCTCGAGCAGCTTGTCGAGGTTGAGCTCGGACTTGGCCGAGACGTCGACGAACATCGTGTCGCCGCCGTACTCCTCGGGCACCAGGCCGTACTCGGTGAGCTGGCCACGCACCTTGGTCGGGTCGGCCTCGGGCTTGTCGATCTTGTTGACCGCCACCACGATCGGCACCCCGGCGGCCTTGGCGTGGTTGAGCGCCTCGACCGTCTGCGGCATCACGCCGTCGTCGGCCGCGACCACGAGGACCGCGATGTCCGAGGACTGCGAGCCGCGGGCACGCATGGCGGTGAACGCCTCGTGACCCGGGGTGTCGATGAAGGTGATGCGGCGGTCGTTGCCGTCGACGTCGGTGTGCACCTGGTAGGCGCCGATGTGCTGGGTGATGCCGCCGGCCTCGTCGGCCACGACGTTCGCCTTGCGCAGCGCGTCGAGGAGCTTGGTCTTGCCGTGGTCGACGTGACCCATGACGGTCACGACCGGCGGGCGGGCCTCGAGGTCCTCCTCCTCGCCCTCGTCGGAGCCGAACTCGATGTCGAAGGAGTCGAGCAGCTCGCGGTCCTCGTCCTCGGGCGAGACGACCTCGACGACGTAGTTGAGCTCCTCACCGAGGAGCTGCAGCGTGGCGTCGTTCACCGACTCGGTCGCCGTGACCATCTCGCCGAGGTGGAACAGCATCTGCACCAGCGAGGCCGGGTCGACGCCGATCTTCTCGGCGAAGTCGGTCAGCGAGGCGCCGCGGGCGAGACGCACGGTCTCGCCGTTGCCCTTGCGGACGCGCACGCCACCGATCGTCGGCGCCTCCATCTGCTCGAACTCCTGGCGACGGGCGCGCTTGGACTTGCGCCCACGGCGCGACGGGCCACCGGGACGGCCGAACGCACCCTGCGTGCTGCCACGACCACCGGGACGACCGCGGCCACCGGGACGACCACCGCCACCGCCGGGAGGGCCACCGAGGCCACCACCGGGGGGACCACCGAAGCCGCCACCACGGGGGGCGCCGCCGCGGGCCGGAGCGCCACCACGGGCGCCGCCGGGACCGCCGGGACCTCCGGGACCGCCGTGGCCCTGGGTGCGGCCACCGGTCCGGCCGCCGCCACCGGGAGCGCCACCGAAGGCGGCCGGGGACTTGGGCATCATCGCGGGGTTGGGGCGTGGCATGCCGTCACGACCGGCCGGGGGTCGCGGCGGACGCTGGTCGTCGCCGGCCGCAGCCGGGCGCGGGGCCGGGCGGGTGCCCATGCCCTGCGAGGAGCTGAACGGGTTGTTGCCCGGGCGCGGGGCGCCGGGACGGGCGGGCCGGGGACCGGGCTTGAAGCGCGGACCCTCGTCCTCCTCGGGCGGCGCTGCGGCCGCTGCCGGTGCCTCCGGGGTCTCCTCGGCGGGCGTCACGGGCTCCTCCGCGACCGGCTCGGCCTCGGGCTCGGCTCGTGGGCCCGGCCTGGGTGCGGCCTTCGCGGCGGGCGCCGGCACGCTGTCGGCAGCCGGGGCGTCCTCGGGCTCGGCCGCTGCGACCTCGGCCGTCGGGGCCGGCTCGGCGGTCTCCGCGGCGGGAGCGGGCGCGGCCTTCTTCGCCGGCGCCTTCTTGGCTGCCTTCTTGGCTGCGGCTGCTTCCTTCTTGGCGAGCAGCTCGTCGCCGTACTTGTCCTGGAACCGCTTCACAACGGGCGGTTCGACACTGGACGACGGTGCCTTCACGTACTCACCGAGGTCGGTGAGCATGGTGATGACTTCGGCGCTCTTGACGCCGTATTCCTTGGCGAGTTCAGAGACTCGGACCTTGGCCACGTGGTTCCTCCTGGTCCGTGTCCCCGAGGGGGGTGCGGACCGCTAGCGGGTGTGCATGCTCATCGCGAGGTTCTCATCGCAGGCTCATGAGCTCGTGCTCCCGTTCTTCCTGGGTGCGATCGGTTGGTGTCTGTCTGGGTCTGGCTGCCCGAGATGCTGTCTCAGCCGCTCGAGGTCAAGTGCCCCCCGGACCCCGGCATCATGCCGTAGGGCGCGGCCAAAGGCACGTGTGCGCTCGGCGCGTGCGAGACATTCGGCCGAGGGATGCAGGTGCGCCCCTCGTCCGGGTGCGGTGCCGCTCGGGTCGGGTACGACGGACCAGTGGCCCTCCGCGTCCGTCCCTGCGACGAGCCGCAGCAACTCACGCTTGGCGGCTCTCTGCCGGCATCCGATACACGTGCGGACGGGTCCGCGAACGCGTTCCGAACTCTCCAGCTGGGAAACCACCGAAGAACCACACTACCGGGAGCAGGCTCGCAGGACTAAACGACCACCGGCCAGGAGGTTGACCTCGGTGCGGAAATCATGGTTGATTGATATCAATCACCGCTGATGGAGCACATCGATGACCGACTTCCGGAACACCCCTGCCGACCACCTCGGCACCGTCACCCGCGAGATCCGGGACGGCGAGCGCGACGGGGCGCCGCTGCGCGTGCTCGTCGTCACGCGCGAGTTCGCCGCACCCGCCGACGAGGTGTGGTCGGCGGTGACGAGTCCTGACCGGATCCCCCGCTGGCTCGCCCCGGTCACCGGCGACTTCCGGGTCGGCGGCAGGTTCCAGCTGGAGAACAACGCCGGCGGCGAGGTGCTGGTCTGCGACGCGCCGACGCACCTCGCGATCAGCTGGGAGTTCGGCGGCCACACCGGCTGGGTCGACGTCACCCTCTCCGAGGACGACGGCCACACCCGGCTGTCCCTCGAGCACTCCGCCCCGATCACCCCGGAGATGTGGGAGCAGTACGGTCCCGGGGCGGTCGGCATCGGCTGGGAGATGATGCTCATGGGCGTGGCCGAGCACCTCGAGGACCCGGCGTTCAGCGCCGCCGAGGCCCAGGCGGTGTTCGCCTCGCCCGACGGCCAGGCCTGGATCGGTGAGTACATGACCGCCAGCAGCGCCGCGTGGGGACGTGCCGACGCCGAGACCGGCACCGACCCGGCGCAGGCCGAGGCGGCCGCCGCCCGCTGCCTGGCGGCGTACACCGGAACCGAAGACGCGTCCGGCTAGATGGGCGCGTTCGACGTCCTCGGTGACCCCGTCCGGCGCCGCATCCTCGAGCTGCTCGTCGAGGGCGAGCGGCCCGCGGGCGAGGTGGTCTCGGTCATCGGCGAGGAGTTCGGGATCGGGCAGCCGGCCGTCTCGATGCAGCTCAAGGTGCTGCGCGAGGCAGGCTTCACCCGGGTGCGGGCCGACGGCGCGCGGCGGCTCTACTCCCTCGACGCACTCGACGTCGGCCCGATGGCGGAGATCGATGCGTGGCTGGGCCAGTTCAGGGCTTTCTGGGAGCAGCGACTCGATGCGCTCGACACCGAGGTCGCCCGCGGCACGAAGGCGCGACCGTGACGGCCCTCGACGACGACTTCGAGGGCACCGCACTGGACACGTCCGTCTGGCTGCCGCACTACCTGCCGATGTGGAGCTCACGCGAGGCCACGCGCGCGTCGTACCGCCTGGCGGAGTCGTGTCTCTTGCTCACCATCCCGGTCGACCACGGTCTGTGGCTGCCCGAGGACCACTCCCCGTTGCGGCTCTCGGGGATCCAGAGTGGCAACCGCTCCGGGCCGGTGGGCAGCACCGACGGCCAGCAGTCGGTGTACGAGGGTCAGCTGGTCCGCGAGGAGCAACCGGAGTTCCGAGGCCACCTGCAGCAGGGTGGCGAGCTCTCCGTCAGGTGCCGGATGACGATCTCACCGCGCTCGATGGGCGCGCTGTGGCTGTGCGGGTTCGAGGACGAGCCGGAGCGGTGTGGAGAGATCTGCGTCGTCGAGGTCTTCGGCAAGGACGTCGTTCCGGGCGAGTCGGCAGAGGTCGGCATCGGGCTCAAGCAGATCCGCGACCCCCACCTCACCCATGACTTCGCCGCACCCCGCCTGCCGATCGACGTGGCTGCCTTCCACGACTACTCGGTCCGCTGGGACGACTCCGTGGCGGTCTTCAGCGTCGACGGCGAGGAGGTACGACGGTGCGCCGGTCCGCCGTCGTACCCGCTGCAGGTCATGGTCGCCGTCTTCGACTTCCCGGAGTGGAGCGTCGGCGACGACGACCACCTGGTCCCGGAGCTCGTGGTCGACCGGATCACGGGCACGCCCTGAGGGGTGGGACTACTCGTCCAGGGGCGGGGCCACCTGGACGACCTCACTCCCGTCGGGCGCCTCGTCGGAGCGGATGTCGATGCGCCAGCCGGTGAGCCTCGCGGCGAGGCGGGCGTTCTGGCCCTCCTTGCCGATGGCCAGCGACAGCTGGAAGTCGGGCACGATCACGCGCGCCGAGCGCGCTTCCGCGTCGACCACGATCACCTGCGAGACGCGGGCGGGGCTCAGCGCGTTGGCGACGAGCCGGGCGGGGTCGTCGGACCAGTCGACGATGTCGATCTTCTCGCCGTGCAGCTCGTTCATCACGTTGCGGACGCGCTGTCCCATCGGGCCGATGCAGGCGCCCTTGGCGTTGACGCCGGGGACGTGGGACTGCACGGCGATCTTGGTGCGGTGGCCGGCCTCGCGGGCGATCCCGGAGATCTCCACGGTGCCGTCGGCGATCTCGGGCACCTCGAGGGCGAACAGCTTCTTGACCAGGCTGGGGTGGGTGCGCGACAGCATCACCTGGGGACCGCGCATGCCCTTGCGCACGCTGACGACGAGGCACTTGATCCGGGTGCCGTGGGAGTAGTCCTCGCCCGGCACACGCTCTCCCGCGGGGAGCAGCGCCTCGAGCTTGCCGAGGTCGACCAGCACGTCGTCGGGGTTGCGGCCCTGTTGGATCAGGCCCGAGATGACGTCGCCCTCCTTGCCGGAGAACTCACCGAACTTCCGCTCGTCCTCTGCGTCGCGCAGCCGCTGCAGCATGATCTGCTTCGCCGTCGTGGCCGCGATCCGACCGAACCCCTCGGGCGTGTCGTCGTACTCCTGGAGGACGGTGCCCTCCTCGTCGACCTCCTGGGCCAGCACCGTGACGTGGCCGCTCTTGCGGTCCAGCTCGACGCGCGCGTGGTCCTGCGCGCCGTTGGTCTTGGCGTAGGCCGTGAGCAGCGCCTGCTCGATGGCCTCGACGAGCACCTCGAAGGGAATCTCCTTCTCCCGCTCGAGCATCCGCAACAGGCTCATGTCGATGTCCATCAGGGCTGGTCCTCCCCTCGCGGTGCTGGAGCTTGCCGGAACTCGACCTGGACCTTCGCCTTCCGCACGTCGGCGTAGGCCACGCGCTGCTCGGCGCCCTCGACGTCGAGGGTGGCCGCGTCGTCGTCGGTGGCGGTGATGCGCCCGGTGACGGGCTCGCCGTCGTGCGGGACGACCTTGACCAGCCGGCCCTCGTTGCGGCGCCAGTGGCGCGGCAGCGTCAGCGGACGGTCGACGCCCGGGGAGGACACCTCGAGCGTGTAGGCCCGCTCCCCCATCAGGTCGCGCGAGTCGAGGGTCTGCGACACGGCCCGGGTGGCGTTGGCGATGTCGTCCAGGGTGACGCCGCCGTCCTTGTCGACGGCCACGCGCAGCACACGCCGCTTGCCGGCACTGGAGAGGTCCACCGCCTCGAGATCCAGGCCCAGTGCGCCCATCGGCGCGGACAATTCCTCAGCGAGGCGATCCCTGGTGTCGGACGTGCTCACGCGCCAGACCTCCCTGCTGTGCTGTTGTCGTGCCTTCACACTAGCGCCATCTGCAACCACGATCGTGACCCCTCGGGACCTAGGATCGGCGCGTGGCCGACCTCCCCGACGTCCCCAGCGGGCTGGTCTCACGGCGCTCGGTGATCGGCCTCGGCGTCGCCGGATTGGGCGCGCTCGGCACCACGTCCTTCCTCTCCGGCTGCTCGAACGACACGTCCCCGGCCGGCCAGCAGGCGACGCCACAGACCTCGGTGACACCGGACGTCCGGACCGCGACCGAGGCGCTGACGGCGATCCGGTCCACCCGCCAGGCGGTGCGCGCCACGGTCCAGGAGTTCCCGGCGACCCGGACGCGGCTGACGCCGCTGCTGGCGATGCACGACGCGCACGAGCGCTCGCTCGTGCGAGCGGTCCCCGGCCGGCGAGCGCAGCTCGCCCGCGCCCGCGCCGTACGCCGTCCCGCGCCGCCGCGACCCTGCGCTGGCGCGCCTGCAGGTGGCCGAGGGGCGCCTCCACGACGCCCTCCAGGGGTTGTCGCTGAAGGCGGAGAGCGGCGAGTTCGCCCGGCTGCTGGCCAGCATGGCCGCCGGCGTGACCGTGCACCGCACAGTCCTGGCGACGGGCCGCGCATGACGCCGGTCGAGGCCCTGCAGAAGACGTTGGCCGCCGAGCACGCCGCCGTCTTCCTGTACGGCGTGCTCGGTGCTCGTACCTCCGGGTCGCGGCAGCCGTCGCTCTTCGCGGCCCTGACCGGCGCGTTCGAGCAGCACCGCGACCAGCGCGACGCCCTGACCGTGCTGATCAGCGCGAAGGGCGTCGAGCCGGTGGCCGCCCTGGTCGACTACCGCATCCCCGGACCCCTCGGGACGCCCGCGCAGGTCACCGCGACCGCGCGCACGATCGAGGACCGCGCCACCGAGACCTACGGCGAGCTCGTGGCCAACACCTCCGGGCCGGACCGCCGCTGGGCCATCGGCGCCCTCGACGCCTCCGCCCTCCGCGCCCTGACCTTCGGCGCCCGCCCCACCGACTTCCCCGGCCTCCGCTGACAGCCACTCGCGAGGCGCCGACGGTGCGTGCGACGCGTCGACACTTGGGCCACACTGCGGGAATGGCGGCATCGGCCGGTCCGGCGCGGGTCGGGGCCCGACGGGCAGAGGTGCTGGCCGCGCTGTCCATCGCGATCGACCTCGGCCTCGGGCTGCCGATGGAGCACGTGCTGCGATCCTCGCTGATCGCCTCGATCCTGGCCGACGAGCTCGGGCTCGACGACGAGCAGCGCGCCACCACGTACTACACCAACCTCGTCCTCTGGATCGGCTGTCACGCCGACTCGCACGAGTTCAGCGGCTGGTTCGGTGACGACCTCGCCACGCGCTCGGGCAGCTACGAGTTCGACTGGTCGGGACTGCCGTACTTCAGGTTCCTGCTGAGCCGCGCCGGGTCCGGCCAGCCGGTGCCGCAGCGCGCCCAGCTGATGCTGGCGATGCTGCCTCACCCCGCGGGCGCGGATGGCGGCGCTGATCCACTCCCACTGCATGTCCGCGGGAGTGATGGCCGGACACGTCGGTCTCGACCCGGCCGTCGGCGAGGCCGTCGGGTGCGCCTTCGAACGATGGGACGGCGGCGGCCTGCCGACCCGGCAGCGGGGCACCGCGATCCCGCTCGCCACCCGGATCGTGCAGCTCAGCGAGACGTGCGAGGTGCACCTGCAGCGCCACGGCACCTCCGGGGCGCTGGCGATGGCACGCGCCCGCAGTGGCCGGCAGTTCGACCCCGAGCTGGTCGAGGCACTGCTCCGGTGCCGCGAGAGGCTCGACGCCCTCCCCGACGAGGACGTGTGGGACGCGGGCCCTCGAGCTGGCGCCCGACCACGACCTGATGCTGCGCGGGGGCGAGCTCGACCAGCTGCTGGCGGCGATCGGTGACTTCGCGGACCTGAAGTGTCCCTTCACGGTCGGGCACTCCCGCGGGGTCGCCGAGCTGTCGGAGGCGGCGGCGCGGCAGGTCGGGCTCACTGCTGCGGACGTCGACCGGGTCCGCAGGGCGGCGTACGTGCACGACCTCGGCCGGATGGGCGTGCCCAACAGCGTCTGGGAGAAGACCCGCGCGTTGACGGCCAGCGACCAGGAGCGCATCCGCCTGTACCCCTACCTGACCGGCCGCGTGCTCAGCCGGGTCCGCGGGCTCGAGGCCGAGACGGCGATCGCGGAGGCGCACCGCGAGCGGATCGACGGCTCCGGCTACCCGCGTGGCCTGCGCGGGGCGGCGCTGCCCATGACGCAGCGGGTGCTGGCCGCCGCCGACAGCTACCACACCTCGCTCGAGCTGCGGCCGCACCGGCAGGCACTCGATGCCGCAGCGGCGGCGCGACGGCTCCGCGGCGAGGTGACGGCCGGACGGCTGGACGGAGCGGCGGTCGAGGCGGTGCTGGCGGCTGCGGGCCACCGTGACCCCCACTCGCGTCGTACGACGGCCCCGGCGGGCCTGACCCGCGCGCGAGGTCGAGGTGCTCGGCCTCATCGCACGCGGGTACGACGTCGCGCAGATCGCGGAGCAGCTGGTGATCAGCCTCAAGACGGTGCGCAACCACCTCGAGCACATCTACCTCAAGGCCGGTGTCACCAACCGCACCGGCGCCGCGCTGTTCGCGATCGAGCACGGTCTGACCGGGACAGAAGATGGGGAACCGCCCCATGAAGAGCCGGCTGATCGCCGACTCTGGTGGCGAGAGAAGGAGTTCACCATGAGGACCAAGTCAGTCATCAGCCTCACCACCGGTCTCGAGGATCCCGAGAAGGTCATGGTGGCCTACCTCGTGGCCGTGGGGCCGCCGAGTCGGGACGACCCACCCTGATGTTCCTCACAAGGAGGCGGTCCGGTTGGTCACCGACTCCGTGGCACGAGGCACCGCGTGCGACGGCTGCCCGTCGCTGGAGGAGCTGGCCGAGCGGTACGCCGCCTCGGGCGGTCGCTACCTGACCTGCCCGATCTGCTTCAACAGCAGGTACCTGTCCGCAGACGATCTCGTGGCCGAGGCGAGCTCGGCGGGACCGTCCAGCTGTGGGAGTGGATCGGCGATGAGCCTGCCAACACGTTCAGCTACTGAGCCGTCGACCAGGCCACGCTGGGAGACCGGCTCGCCCGGGCGATCGCCGACCGTGACCGCGCGGGACTGCGGGACCTGTTCACGACCCCCGTGCGCTTCCGCGCCGTCACGCCGCGCCGCTTCTGGGACGCCGAGACGCCGCTCGGAGTGGAGGACATCGTCTTCGGGGCCTGGTTCCCCGACGAGATGACCGTCACCGACGTGCAGCTGCTCGAGCGCGACCCCGTCACTCACACGGGCAAGTTCGCGTACCGGATGTCGGTGGACGACCCCGGCGGGACCGACCGTCGTCGAGCAGGTCGGCTACTACCAGGAGAGCGACGGGCGGATGTCTGACGTGCGCCTCGTGTGCAGCGGCTTCCACCGCGTCTGAGGGCCGACTCCTGGCGCCCCTCTAGGGTCGACCCATGAGCGAGTACGACGCCGCAGAAGCAGCGATCCAGGCAGCGCTCGACGCGGGAGCCAGCTACGCCGACGCGCGCGTGATGCACCGGCGCTCGGAGTCCATGACTGCCAGGAACGGTGAGGTCGACTCGGTGTCGCAGGACGCCGACTCCGGCGTCGGGGTGCGCGCGCTCGTCGGCTCGGGGTGGGGCTTCTTCGCCGTACCCGACCTCTCCGACCGGGCCGTGCGCGACGCCGGTGCCCGCGCCACCGAGATCGCCCAGGCGAGCGCGTTGGTCGGCCGCGATGGCGCCGGCCTGGTGCCGAGCGAGCCGGCGACCGGGTCCTGGGCCAGCGAGTGCGCCGTCGACCCGTTCGAGGTGTCGCTCTCGGACAAGGGCGACCTGCTCGTGCGCGCCACGACGACCATGCGCGAGGAGGGCGCCGACCTGGCCGAGGGGCTCTACCACGTCTGGGACACGCGCAAGTGGTTCGTCTCCAGCGAGGGCCACCGCATCGACCAGCACGTCCGGGAGAGCGGCGCCGGGATCAGTGCCACCTCCATCGGGGAGCACGAGACGCAACGACGCTCCTACCCGGCCTCGCGCGGCCAGTACGGCACCCGCGGCTGGGAGCTGGTCGAGGGGCTCGACCTCGACGGCCACGCCGCCCGTGTCGGCGCGGAGTCCCGCGAGCTGCTCACCGCGCCGGAGTGCCCCAGCGGTGAGACCGACCTGATCCTCGGCTCGCGAGCAGCTCGCCCTGCAGATCCACGAGTCGGTGGGCCACGCGATCGAGCTCGACCGGATCCTGGGCTGGGAGGCGGCCTACGCCGGCACGTCGTGGCTCGACCTCGACGCGGCTCGGGTCGCTGCGAGTACGGCTCGCCGTTGATGAACATCTCGATCGACCCCTCCATCCCCGGCGCCCTCGGCTCCTTCGGGTACGACGACGAGGGCACCCCCGCCGTCAAGCGCGACGCCGTGCGCGAGGGCATCTGGGTGGGCGTGCTGGCCGGACGCGACTCCGCGGCGGCGGCCGGCCTCGACTACGGCGGCAGCGTGCGCGCCGACGGGTGGGCCCGGTTGCCGATGGTGCGGATGACCAACGTCGGGCTCGAGCCGGGCCCGCACACCTTCGAGGAGATCGTGGCCGCCACCGACGACGGGATCTACATGGAGAGCAACCGCTCCTGGTCGATCGACGACCGACGGCTGAACTTCCAGTTCGGCACGCGAGGTCGGCTACGAGGTCAAGAACGGCAAGCTCGGCCGGCTGCTCCGCAACCCGACGTACACCGGCATCGGCCCGCAGTTCTGGGCCTCGATGGACATGCTCTCCAGCGAGCTGGTGCCGTGGGGCACCCCCAACTGCGGCAAGGGCCAGCCGGGCCAGACGGGCCACACCGGCCATCCGGCGGCGCCCAGCGCGGTTCCGCAACGTGCGGGTGGGGGTGCGGGCATGAACCAGGTCGAGCTGGCCGCCCGGGCCGTGGAGCTGGTGACCGCCCGCCTGGCGGGTGCGGACGTGATCGCCGAGGTCGACCGGCACGAGCACGCGCTGACCCGCTTCGCCACCTCGGTCATCCACCAGAACGTGGCCGAGGACACCACCACGGTGAGGCTCGACGTCCACCACGACGGGCGCACCACCGCCGGCTCGGGCACGGTCATCGACGCGGCCGCGCTCGACGACCTCGTGGCGCGGGTCGTCGACTCCGCCGCGATCGCCCCGCGTGACCCGGCGCTGGCCGGGGCTGGCGGATCCTGTGCCCGGCCGCGGACGTCCCGGGAGTGGACCTGGCGACCGCCGGCGCCACGCCGACGGACCGGGCCGAGGTCGTGAAGGCGTTCGTGGACGCGGCCGGCGGTCTGGAGACCGCCGGGTACTGCCGCACCGACCACTGGACCGGCGCCCTGGCCAGCTCCGCCGGCCAGCAGCTCGACCGGCGAGGCGGCCGAGTGCGGCCTGGCCGGCGTGGCCCGGCACGACGGGTGCCGACGGCGTGGCGCGGCACATGCCGCCTCAGCCTGTCCTACCTCGACGGGGCAGCGCTCGGCGCGCGCGCCGCGGCCAAGGCCCGCGCCTGGCGCGATCCGGTCGAGCTGCCGCCCGGCCGGTACGAGGTCGTCCTCGAGCCCGACGCGGTCCTCGACCTGCTCGCCAACATCGGCGGCGGGGCACTCAACGGCAAGGCGGTCAACGAGCGCCGTTCCTTCGCCCACCTGGACGCCGAGCAGTTCGACCCCTCGATCACCGTGTACGACGACCCGCTGGCCCTCGGCCTGGGCTACGACCGCGAGGGCACGCCGCGCCGACGCCTCACGCTGGTGGACGGCGGGCGCACGGTGGCGCTGACCCACGACCGTCGTACGGCGGCCGAGGCCGGTGCCACCTCGACCGGCCACGCCGGGGACAACCGCTACAACATGGGACCGGTGGGCCGGCACTTCGGCATCGAGGTCGCCGACCCGGACGCGCCGCGCCGACGAGGTCGAGGGGCCGCGGCGGACTCGTCGGTCGCAGCCCTCGTGGGACAGGTGCGCCGCGGGATCCTGGTCACCGACTTCTGGTACACCCGGGTCCTCGACCCGAGCTCCCTCTCGATCACCGGCCTGACGCGCAACGGGGTGTGGCTGGTCGAGGACGGCGAGATCACCGCGCCGGTCAAGAACTTCCGGTTCACGCAGGCCTACGAGCAGGCGCTCGCTCCCGGCAACGTGCTCGGCGTCGGCCGGACGGCGACCGCGGTCCCGGGAGACACCTACACCGCGACCTCGCCGCGCTACTCCTGCCCCGCCCTGCACCTCGCCTCGTGGAACTTCACCGGCGGCGCCTCCGGCTGAGGCGTTCCGCAGAGCCCATGTAACGCGCTGTTCTGGCCCGTGAGTGCACTGCCGGGAAGGCACTCACGGGCAACAACAGCGCGTTACAACTCGTTCAGCAGCCGGGGGATGTCGGCGAGCTCGTGGGCGACGGCATCGGGATCGCCCTCGCTGTGGCCGACCTGCTCGACCGGGATGTCGCTGTGGGGGACGTGGATCGCCCTGAGGCCCGCGTTGTGCGCGCCCCAGATGTCGTCGTACAGCCGGTCCCCGACGTACACGCAACGCGACGGGTCGCCGGCCCCGACCGCCTCCATCGCGGCGCCGAACGCCTCCGGCGCCGGCTTGGTCCACGGGATCTCGCTGGTGTAGACGGCGCCGTCGATCAGGTCGAGCACGCCGTCACGGCGGAAGAAGTCCTCGTGCCAGTCCCGCGGCCAGATCGTGTTCGACAGCACGCCGACCTTGATCCCGCGCTCGCGCAGCTGCTGCCACAGCGGGGCGACCTGGGGGTCGGTCGTGGTGTGGGGCTCCCAGAACTCGCGGTACCGCACGAGCAGCCCGGGGTCGTGCGAGAGCCCGGCCTCGCTGAACAGGTCGGCCACCGTCGCGCTCTGCTGGTGGTCGCGACTGCGGCCCCAGATCGTCTGGTTGGCGCGGTGCAGCACCTCGGCGTGGAGATCCTGGCTCCGGTCGGACTCGACCACGGCGTGCGCGAGGGCCAGCGACTCGGCGTGGAAGTCGATGTCGTGCCACTTGGTGAGCGTGCCGCCCCAGTCGAAGATCACCGCGTCTGGCTGCATGGCCGCACCGTAACGGCCACCTCGTAGGGTCGGGAACATGGACATGACGTACCGCCCGCTCGGGCGCTCGGGGCTCATGGTGAGCGCGGTCGGCCTCGGCACGAACGCCTTCGGCCGGCGGGTCGACCAGGACGGTGTGGGCGAGATCCTCGACGCCGCCCAGGACGTGGGGGTGACGCTGGTCGACACCGCGGACATCTACGGCGACCACCCGGGCGGCAGCGAGGAGATGCTCGGCCAGGCCCTGCACGGGCGCCGCGAGGAGTTCGTGCTGGCGACGAAGTTCGGCATGGACATGCGGGGCGCCAACGGCGAGGACCACGGCGTCCGCGGGTCGCGGCGCTACGTACGACGGGCCGTGGAGGCGAGCCTGCGCCGGCTGCAGACCGACCACATCGACCTGTACCAGCTGCACTTCCCCGACTCCGTGACGCCGATCGCGGAGACCCTGGGCGCGCTCACCGAGCTGGTCCAGGAGGGCAAGGTCCGCTACGTCGGCTGCTCCAACTTCGCCGGCTGGCAGGTGGCGGACGCTGCCTGGACGGCCGAGACCAAGGGGCTCGAGCCGTTCGTGTCGGTGCAGAACCGGTACTCCCTGCTCGACCGCACCGTCGAGGACGAGGTGGTGCCGGCGGCCGAGCGGTTCGGCCTCGGCGTGCTGCCGTTCTTCCCGCTGGAGTACGGCCTGCTCACCGGCAAGTACACCCGTGGCCGCGGGGCGCCCGTCGGCTCGCGCGCCGACCTCGAGCCGAGCCGCGCGGGCTGGCTGGAGGCCGCCGACTGGGACCGCGATCGAGGCACTGTCCATCTACGCCGAGAAGCGGGAGCTCTCCCTCGTCGACGTCGCCATCGCCGGCCTCGCCGCCCAGCCGGCCGTCGCCTCGGTCATCACCGGAGCCACCCGCGGTGAGCAGGTGCGCAGCAACGCCGCCGCGCTGCGCTGGGAGCCCACCGACGACGACCTCGAGGAGCTCGAGGACACGCTCGGCGACTGAGGTCGGTCGGGCCCTTCGAGACGGGCCTTGCCGGCTCCTCAGGGACCCGGTCAAGCGTTCCCGCGCCTGTGTCGGGTTCCTGAGGACGCTTGCACAGCAGACGGCTGTTTCGACCTGTTATCAGCGTGAACCTCCGAGGGAGCCGCTCAGCCGCGTACGACGCCCACGAGGTGGTCGATGGACGAGCCGATCGAGACGTCCACGCGCTCGCCGGAGCGGCGGTCCTTGACCTCGATGTCACCGGCCGCCAGGCCCCGGCCCACGGTGACGATCGTGGGGACGCCGATCAGCTCGGCGTCCTTGAACTTGACGCCGGGGCTGACCTTCGGGCGGTCGTCGTAGAGCACGTCGAGGCCGGCCGCGGAGAGGTCGTCGGCCAGCCTCGCCGCGGCCTCGAAGATCGCGGGGTCCTTGCCGGTGGCGACCAGGTGGACATCGGCGGGAGCGACCTCACGCGGCCAGATCAGCCCGAGCTCGTCGTGGTTGCCCTCGGCGATCACCGGCACCGCGCGCGAGACGCCGATGCCGTAGGAGCCCATGGTGACGCGTGACCAGCTTGCCGTTCTCGTCGAGCACCTGCAGGCCCAGCGCGTCGGCGTACTTGCGGCCGAGCTGGAAGATGTGGCCCATCTCGATCCCGCGGGCCGTCTCCAGCGTGCCGTCGTCACACACGGGGCACTGGTCGCCGTCACGCACCTCGGCGGCCTCGATGGTGCCGTCGGCCTCGAAGTCACGGCCGGCGACGAGGTCGAGCACGTGCTGCGCCCGGCACGTTGGCGCCCGTGACCCAGCGGGTGCCCTCGACCACGCGGGGGTCGAGCAGGTACCGGATGCCCGACGTGCCCTGCTCCCCCAGCGCACCGGGCCCGATGTAGCCCTTCACGAGCCCCGGGTGGCGGGCGAACTCCTCCTCGTCCATGGCCTCGATCTCGGTCGGCTCGAGCATCCCCTCGAGGCGCCGCTGGTCGACGTCGCGGTCACCGGGCACACCGATGGCCAGCGGCTCACGGGTGCCGTCGGCGTGCTTGAGCACGACCAGCACGTTCTTGAGGGTGTCGCCGGCCTCCCAGGGGCGGTCGTCACGGGGAACTTCTCGTTGAGGTGGTCGACCAGGGTCTGGATGGTCGGCGTGTCCGGGGTCTCCTCGGCGTGGGCGGCCGGGGCGTCGTCGTACGGCACGGCAAGGGGCGGCCGCACCTGCACCGCCTCGACGTTGGCGGCGTAGTCGCAGTTCGTGCAGCGCACGTAGGTGTCCTCGCCCACCTCGCTGCGCGCCAGGAACTCCTCGGACTTGGAGCCGCCCATGGCGCCGCTCGTGGCGTGCACGATGACGTAGTCGAAGCCGAAGCGGTCGAAGGTCTTGATGTAGGCGTCGCGGTGGGCGTCGTACGACGCGTCCAGGCCGGCGTCGCTGAGGTCGAAGGAGTAGCTGTCCTTCATCACGAACTCGCGCCCGCGGATCAGCCCGGCGCGGGGTCGCGCCTCGTCGCGGTACTTGGTCTGGATCTGGTAGAGCCAGACGGGCAGGTCCTTGTAGGAGGAGTACAGGTCCTTCACGACGAGCGTGAACATCTCCTCGTGCGTGGGGCCGAGGAGGTAGTCGTTGCCCTTGCGGTCCTTGAGCCGGAAGATCCCGTCGCCGTAGTCGGTCCAGCGGTTCGTGGCCTCGTAGGGCTCGCGGGGCAGCAGCGCCGGGAACTGCAGCTCCTGGGCGCCGATGGCGTCCATCTCCTCGCGGACGATCTGCTCGACCTTCTTGTAGACCCGCAGCCCCAGCGGCAGCCACGAGTAGATGCCCGGGGCGGCGCGACGGATGTAGCCCGCGCGCACCAGCAGCCGGTGGCTCGGCACCTCCGCGTCCGCCGGGTCCTCGCGCAGGGTCCGGACGAACAGGGTCGACATGCGAAGTATCACGGCGTGAAGGCTAGTCGGAGGTGTCCGCGGCGGACGAAGTGGTTTCCCTAGGAGCGCGCGGCCTTCCACGCCGACCGGATCATCGGCAGCTGCAGGGGCAGCCGACCGAACGCCGCCGCCTTGAACGGGGTGTTGCCGGTCTTGGCAGCGTCGAGGGCCATCTTGACGTTCGCCGGGTAGACGCCGAGCAGCAGCGCGACGCTGGCCCAGCCCGCGAGCCGCCTCGTCCGCGGGTGCAGCGAGGCCGGCGCCGCAGAGCAGCTCGGCGACGCCGCTGGCCAGGATCACCTCGCGGTGCGCGGGTACGGCGTCGGGCATGATCGGCTCGTAGGTCTGCGGCCGCACCAGGTGGACGACTCCGGAGACCCCGAAGATGCCGGCGAGGAGCTTGACGTCGTTCGGGAGGGCACGGCTCATGGCGGTGACCCTACGGCCCGTCAGAACATGATCGTCGAGAAGGTGCCGGCCGGCTCGAACCCCGCCTTCCGGTAGGCCACCCGGGCGGCCACGTTGTGGGCGTTCACGTACAGGGAGACCGCCGGGGCGATCTCGCGCAGGCAGGTGTCCACGACCGTGGCCATCCCCGCGGCGCAGAGTCCGCGTCCGCGCAGGTCGGGGTGGACGTACACGCCCTGGATCTGGCAGGCGCTCGGCGTCGCGCAGGCCACCTCGGCCTTGAAGACCACCCGGTCGTCCTCGATGCGCGAGAACGACCAGCCACGGCCCACGAGCTGGTTGACCCGGGCCCGGTAGAGCTCGCGGCCACCGTCGGTCTCCGGCGAGATCCCGACCTCCTCGGTGTACATCGCCACGCAGGCCGGGTAGAGCACGTCGACCTGGTCCTTGCGTCGTACGGCACACCAACGGGTCGCCCTCGATGTCGGGGCGTCGGGTGGCCACCATGTGGGGCTGGTCCCAGCGCTGCTCGCGCGGGTGCGGCCAGCTGTCCTCGAGCCCCTTCCACAGCGCCCGCCACCGCATCCTGTGGCCCGACGATGGTCGAGCTCTTCGGTCCCGACCGGGACGCGCGCTCGGCGAACGCCTGGCAGGCCTCCTTGGTGGCGTTCACGGGAACGAGGTTGGCCCCGACGTGGCACATCGAGACCAGCTCGTCGCCCTCGACGTACCCCCACATCTCACCGCCCAGCCAGCGGGTGTCGAGCTGGGTGATCCGGGTGCGGTAGTCGGCGAAGACGTTGACGACCGGGTCCCGACCGATCAGCTCCAGGGCGGGAGAGACGTCACCGGGGCCGAGGACCCGGACACTGCCGTTCGACTCGCCCACGCGGGGAGCCTACGGCAGAGGCAATGGTGGTGTTGGCGGGGTCAACGGCTCGGATGACGGCTAGTTTGACCCCATGTCCAGGGGCCGACTCATCGCAGCGTTGATCGTGCCCCTTCTCGTCGCGTCGACGCTGTCGGCCTGCGGCGAGGACAGCAAGAAGGCAGCGGCCGCCGCCCCCGACAAGGCCGCCACGGACTGTCGCGACAAGTGGCAGCAGCTCGGCGAGGACATCGCGCCGCAGGTCGCCCTCACCCAGCCGTCCGCGCTGCCGAAGCGCTGGAACACGGTGGCCGCGACGGTGGACTACTACCGGACGTCCGCGACCGGCGACGACTGCGGCACCCGCCTGGACGAGCAGGAGAAGGCGATCGCCGCGCTCCGGGCGTTCAGCACGCGGCTGGCGGTCTTCGACATGCAGGCGCGGCTGGCCGTGGTGCAGGCCTCCGCGCAGGCCTACGCCGCGGGCCCGTGGCCGCCGGCTCCCACGCCCGAGCGTCAAACCGGGGGCGAAGAAGCACAAGAAGAAGCAGCCCAAGCCGGCGCGGCCGCCGAAGCCTGCCCTCGTCGGCGCCGCGCTGAAGACACTGACGACGCAGGCACCGGTGGCCACCCAGCAGCAGGGTCCCGGCTGGGAGCAGGCCTCGGTCGTGGACCTCAGCGACACGGCCGCCACCGCCAAGACGGTCAAGGACCTGGGCTTCCTCTCGACCGAGAGCAGCGCCTGGCGGGCGTGCAAGGTCGCCCTGGCCACGATCGCTGCCGCGCTGGCCGCGCCAACTGACCTGGCCCTGATCAGGAGATGCTGACCTCGGCCACGGCGCCCTCCTCGGGCTCCATGTCCTCCGCGATGCGCATGGCCTCCTCGATCAGGGTCTCCACGATCTGGGACTCGGGCACCGTCTTGATCACCTCGCCCTTGACGAAGATCTGACCCTTGCCGTTGCCCGAGGCGACGCCGAGGTCTGCCTCGCGCGCCTCGCCGGGGCCGTTGACGACGCAGCCCATGACCGCCACCCGCAGCGGGACCTCGAGCCCGTCGAGCCCGGCGGTCACCTCGTCGGCCAGCTTGTAGACGTCGACCTGGGCTCGCCCGCAGGAGGGGCACGAGACGATCTCGAGCTTGCGCTCCCGCAGGTTCAGCGACTGGAGGATCTGGAGCCCGACCTTGACCTCCTCGACGGGGGGCGCGGACAGCGAGACGCGGATGGTGTCGCCGATGCCCTGGCTGAGCAGGGCACCGAAGGCGGTGGCCGACTTGATCGTGCCCTGGAACGCGGGGCCGGCCTCGGTCACGCCGAGGTGCAGCGGCCAGTCACCGGCCTCGGCCAGCAGCTCGTAGGCGCGCACCATCACGACGGGGTCGTTGTGCTTGACCGAGATCTTGAAGTCGTGGAAGTCGTGCTCCTCGAACAGCGAGGCCTCCCACACCGCCGACTCGACGAGCGCCTCTGGCGTGGCCTTGCCGTACTTCTCCATCACCCGCTTGTCGAGCGAGCCGGCGTTGACGCCGATACGGATGGAGGTGCCGTGGTCCTTGGCCGCCTGGGCGATCTCCTTGATCTGGTCGTCGAACTTCTTGATGTTGCCGGGGTTGACGCGTACGGCGGCACAGCCGGCCTCGATCGCGGCGTAGACGTACTTCGGCTGGAAGTGGATGTCGGCGATCACCGGGATCTGCGACTTCTGGGCGATGGCGGGCAGCGCCTCGGCGTCGTCGGCCGACGGGCAGGCGACGCGCACGATGTCGCAGCCGGAGGCGGTGAGCTCGGCGATCTGCTGCAGCGTGGCGTTGACGTCGGCGGTCAGCGTCG
This sequence comes from uncultured Actinomycetota bacterium, assembly GCA_963698945.1. Taxonomy (GTDB): domain Bacteria; phylum Actinomycetota; class Actinomycetes; order Propionibacteriales; family Nocardioidaceae; genus Marmoricola. Next base: position 88,407 of record CAVOST010000014.1, read on the forward strand.
TGGTCATCGACTGCACGGAGACCGGCGACTCGCTGCCGACACCGACCTTGCCCACCCGGATCTGGCGCGTCTGGCGACGCGGCGCGAGCACCGGCGGCGGGGCCGCGGGCATGCCGAGGGAGACAGCGGTCATGGTGTCGAGTCTAGGTGGGGGGGCCTGATCAGCGTGAGCGACACCGGCGCGACGATGTCGGCGTAGATCAGGATGAGGCTCATCACCAGGATCAGCACCGCCATCGCATAGGTCACCGGCAGCAGCTTGGCGCTGTCGACACCGCCCGGGTCGGGCTTGCCGCGCATGCGCGCGATGGCTCGTCGTACGGTCTCGTAGAGGGTGGTGGCGATGCCGCCGCCGTCGAAGGGCGGCAGCGGGACCAGGTTGACCAGCCCGAGGAACAGGTTCAGCCCGGCGAGCAGTGCGAGCAGCTGGAAGGCGCGGTCACCGACGGAGACCTGGTGCTGCGAGGCGACCTCCCCGGCGACGCGGCCGGCGCCCACGATGCTGATCGGCCCGTTGACGTCGCGCTCCTCGAGACCGACCGAGGCGCGGGCAACGTGGTAGAGCTTCTGCGGCAGCTGGGCGATCGTCTGGACCGTCTGCCAGGTGCCCGTGGCCATCGTGTCGGCGACGAACCAGACCGACTGGCGCTCCTTCTCGGTGGTCGGGATGACGCCGAGGAAGCCGGCCTTGGTGACCTTGGTGGAGTTGCCCAGCACCGGGACGGTGGAGACCACGGTGGTCGGGTGGAGGGTCAGCAGGCGACCGTCGCGCTCCACCACGACGGTCGCGCGCCGGGTGCCGTTGGAGCGGATCTCGCGCTGGACCTGCGACCAGTCGGTGATCCGCTTCCCGTTGAACGACACGAAGCGGTCACCCGGCAGGAAGCCGGCCGCCTTCGCCGGCGCCGCGGGGTCGGTGCTGCGGCAGGCGCGGGTCGGCAGCGTGGACTCGGTCTTCGACACGGCGACCACGCACTGCGAGACGCCTCCCACCGACGTGGTGGCCTTGTCGATGCCGATGCCCATGAAGCAGATCCCGAACAGGAAGAAGGCGATGACGAGGTTGATGGCGACGCCCGAGCCCATGATGATGATCCGCTGCCACCACGGCTTGTTGTAGAAGAGCCGGTCGTGGTCCTCGGGGGCCACGTGCTCGTACTCCGCGGCCTTGGCGTCGCTGACCAGCTGGGCGAGCATCCCGGTCTTGCGGCTGCGGACGACGTCCGGCTCGGTCTCCAGGGCCTCCGGGTTGGGAGGCACCATGCCCACGAGCTTGCAGTAGCCGCCGAGCGGGATCGCCTTGAGGCCGTACTCCGTCTCGCCCCGGACGGTCGACCAGATGGTGCGGCCGAAGCCGACGAAGTACTGGGTGACCTTGACGTTGAACAGCTTGCCCGGGATCAGGTGGCCGAGCTCGTGCAGCGCGACCGAGACGGCCACGCCGAGTGCGAACAGCACGACGCCGAGCGTGTACATGAGCGCGGTCATCCAAGGCCCCCCAACCGGATTGCAGCACGGTCACGCGCCCAGGCATCAGCGGCCATGACCTGCTCGACGTCCAGGGACGTCGCCGAGGCAGAGGATACGTCGCGGCTGCTCATTACCGCAGCGATCGTGTCGACGATCGCGGTGAAGGGAATTCGTCCTTGACGAAATGCCTCGACGCATGTCTCATTCGCGGCGTTGTACACCGCGGGTCCGGTCCCGCCCTGCGCACCCGCCTCGCGGGCCAGTCGGACGGCGGGAAAGGCCTCGTCGTCGAGCGGCGAGAACTCCCACGCCTGCCGCGTGGTCCAGTCCACGGGCGATGCGATGTCGGGCAGCCGGTCGGGCCAGGCCAGGCCCAGCGCGATCGGGATCAGCATCGTCGGAGGGCTGGCCTGCACGAGGGTGGAGCCGTCGACGAACTCCACCATGGAGTGGACCACGCTCGTCGGGTGGACGACGACCTCGATCCGGTCGAAGGGGATGCCGAACAGCAGGTGGGCCTCGATCACCTCGAGCCCCTTGTTGACCAGCGTGGCGGAGTTGATCGTCACCACCGGCCCCATGTCCCACGTCGGGTGCGCCAGCGCCTGCTCGGGGGTGACGTCCCGCAGCTGCTCCTTCGTCCGGCCGCGGAACGGGCCGCCGCTGGCCGTGAGGACGAGCCGGCGCACCTCGTCCGGCGTACCGCCGCGCAGGCACTGCGCGAGCGCGCTGTGCTCGCTGTCGACCGGCACGATCTGGCCGGGGCGCGCCAGCGCCGTGACGACCGGCCCCCCGATGATCAGCGACTCCTTGTTGGCCAGGGCCAGGGTGTTGCCGGCCTCCAGCGCTGCCACGGTGGGCCGCAGCCCCACCGCGCCCGTGATCCCGTTGAGGACGACGTCGCAGTCCATGCCGGCGGCCTCGACGGAGGCGGACTCGCCCAGCCCGTCGTACGCCGGCGCGAACTCCGAGACCTGCCCGGCGAACAGCTCCTCCTGCGAGCCACCGGCCGTCAGGCCGACGACCCGGAACCGGTCAGGGTGGCGTCGTACGACCTCGAGCGCCTGCGTGCCGATCGACCCGGTCGAGCCGAGGATCACGACGTCGCGGCGTCTGGGGACGGGTGGGTTCACGCCCGCGATTCTGACAGGCTGCCGGAATGGACTGGACCCTCGAAGTCGTCATCGTGCCCGTGAGCGACCTCGGCCGCTCGATCGCCTTCTACCGGGACCAGGTCGGCTTCGACCTCGACCACGACACCGAGAACGAGCACATGCACGTCGCCCAGCTCACGCCGCGGGGCTCCGGGTGCTCGATCGTGGTGGGCAACCTGCCGATGCAGAACGAGATGGCTCCCGGCTCGCTCCGTGGCACCCAGCTGGTCGTCTCCGACGCTGCCGCGGCCCGAGAGGAGCTGATGTCCCGCGGCGTCGAGTGCAGCGAGATCCAGGTCTTCGACGAGCGAGACGGCGGCACCCTCTTCGGGTTCGCCGACCCCGACGGCAACACCTGGGCGGTGCAGCAGCTCAAGGTCCGCGCCGACAAGCCGCTGATCCCGGTCGAGGCCCGCGGCCGCTTCGGCGCCTGAAGCCCCACCGGCACGGGACGTCATCGAAATGGTGCCTATAGGCCACGGTTCGCATGACGTCCGCGCAGCGTCCCCGAATCCTCAGGCCTTCTTCATGGCGACGTACTTGGTCTCGAGGTACTCCTCGATCCCCTCGTTGCCGCCCTCGCGGCCGATGCCGGACTGCTTGACGCCGCCGAACGGTGCGCCGGCGTTGGAGACCAGGCCCTGGTTCAGGCCGACCATGCCCGACTCCAGGTTCTCGCAGACCCGGAAGGCGCGGTCGAGGTCGCGGGTGAAGACGTAGGCCACCAGGCCGAACTCGGTGCGGTTGGCGGCGTCGATCGCCTCCTGCTCCTCGCGGAAGGTGGCGATCGGGGCTACCGGGCCGAAGATCTCCTCCTCGAGGACACGCGCGTCGTCGGGGATGTCCTGGAGCACGGTCGGCTCGAAGAAGTAGCCGGCCCCGTCACGCCGCGAGCCACCCGTGAGCGTCTTGGCGCCCTTGGACACGGCGTCCTCGACCAGCTCGGCGACCTTGTCGCGCTGGTCGCCGTCGATGAGCGGGCCCACGTCGGTGCCGTCGGCGGCGCCGTGGCCGATCTTCAGCGAGCCCATGCGGTCGGCCAGGCGTTTGGCAAACTCGTCGGCCACCGACTCGTGCACGTGGAACCGGTTGGCCGAGGTGCAGGCCTCGCCGACGTTGCGCATCTTCGCGAGCATGGCGCCCTCGACCGCGGCGTCGAGGTCCGCGTCGTCGAAGACGAGGAACGGCGCGTTGCCGCCCAGCTCCATCGACGTCTTCAGCACCTGGTCCGCGGCCTGGCCCATCAGCACCCGGCCCACCTCGGTCGAGCCGGTGAAGCTGAGCTTGCGCAGTCGCGGGTCCTTGATGATCGGCTCGGAGACCTTCCCGGAGGAGGTGGCGGTGACGACGTTCAGGACACCGGGCGGGAGCCCGCAGTCCTCGAGCAGCCCGGCGAGCGCCAGCATCGAGAGCGGCGTCTGCTGGGCCGGCTTGACGACCATCGTGCAGCCGGCGGCGATGGCCGGCCCGATCTTGCGCGTGCCCATGGCCGTCGGGAAGTTCCAGGGAGTGATGAAGAAGCACGGGCCGATCGGCTGGCGCATGACGAGCACGCGGCTCTGCCCGTTGCCGGCCTGCTTGTAGTAGCCGTCGAGACGCAGCGCCTCCCCCGAGAACCAGCGGAAGAACTCGGCGGCGTAGGTGATCTCGCCCTTCGACTCGGCCAGCGACTTGCCCATCTCCAGCGTCATCAGCAGGGCGAGCTCGTCGCTCCGCTCGCCGAGCGCGGTGTAGGCGCGGTAGAGGATCTCCGAGCGCTCGTTGGGCGGCGTGGCTGCCCAGTCGGCCTGAGCGGCCACAGCTGCGTCGAGCGCGCGCATCGCGTCGTCCGGCGTGGCGTCCGCCACCTCGCAGAGGGCCTCGCCGGTCGCCGGGTCCTCCACCGCGAAGGTCGCGCCACCGGTCGCGTCGACCCACTCGCCCCCGATGTAGAGCTGGTTCGGCGCGGCCTTCACCACAGCCTGCGCGTCGGGGTGGTCGTCAAGGAAGCTGCTCATGCTCCCCACCCTAGGACCAGCCTCACACCTGCAGAAGACGTCGGAGGTCCGCGGCTTCGTACGGCGGCGCGGAGCCCTCGAGCACCGCGATCTGCTCGCCGACGTTCCGCTCCAGGGAGTACGACGAACCGGGGACCAGCACCTCGCACGCCGCGGGATCCGTGCGACCGGCGCGGATCATCACGACCCAGTCGAGGTCCGGCTCGTCGACCGTCCCGCCCGGCGCGCGCACCAGTCGGACGCGACCGTCCCGGCTCACCGGCGAGCCGGCCGAGACCACGACGGCAGGCGCGGCCGGGTCGTCGAGGGTGGTGATCACGCCGCCGACCCGGGCGGTGGCCAGCGCGGCCACGATCGCATCCAGGTCGTCGTCCAGGTCCACGACGCAGGGCACCCCGACCCCGACGCCGAGGTGGCGCAGCACCCCGCCCAGCGCGGCCACCTCCTCCAGCAGCCGCGCGTGCGACCAGGTGCGCGCCTCGGTCGAGACGGCCGTGTCCTCTCCCCGACCGGCGATGACAGGCGCGTCGAGCAGCGCGTACGACACGTTCGGGGTCACTGGTCGAGCCTAGGCGGGCCCTTCGAGACGGGCCTTGACGGCCCTCCTCAGGGACCCGAGCACGGAGGCCTTGACGGCCCTCCTCAGGGACCCGAGCACGGAGGCCTTGACGGCCCTCCTCAGGGACCCGAGCACGGAGGCCTTGACGGCCCTCCTCCGGGACCCGACGAAAGGAACTCGGCCACCGGGGATGATTGCGGCGTGCGGCCACTCGAGATCGACTCACCCGGCGACCTCGAGGCCGCGATCGGTCGCCACGGGGCCACGATGGCGGACTGGCAGGTACAGGGCCTCGACCTGCGGCCCTTCGAGTCGCGGCTGGTGGGGCTCGATCCCCGCGGCGCGCTGTTCCTGGGCTGCACCGTGTCGGAGGGGTTCGCCGAGCACCTCCGGTCCGGGGGCGCGCTGGTCTTCCCCGCGCTGCCCGACCTGCCCTTCGACCCGTGGCGCACGGAGCTCTACACGCCCGACGAGCTGTACGACGGCCTGCCGGACGGCTACGGCGAGACGACGGACTCGCTCGTCCACGCCTGGTCCCGGGCAGCAGGGCACGACCTGCGGCGATCTCCTGGCGGCAGCGCTGCACGACAGCTCGGTCGACGACGCGCTCGCGGAGTACGTCGAGGGACGCCACGTCGTCGGGGTGATGGGTGGCCACGCGCTCGGGCGCACCGATCCGGGCTACCTCGACGCGGCCGTGCTGGGCCACGAGCTCGCCGGGCGCGGGCTGACCGTGGCCACCGGTGGCGGTCCGGGGGCGATGGAGGCGGCCAACCTCGGGGCCCGCCTCGCGGCCGAGCCGAGCACGGTCGTCCAGGGCGTCGTGCGCGCGATCGGCGCCGTACCCGACTTCCACCCGGACGTGACCGCCTGGGCGCAGGTCGCCCTCGCGGCCGTCAGCGACCTGCCGGACTCCGGCCGTTCACTCGGCATCCCGACCTGGCACTACGGGCACGAGCCGCCGAACGCGTTCGCCTCGCGGGTGGCGAAGTACTTCCGCAACGCGATCCGCGAGGACGTGCTCCTGCGCGTGTGCCGGGGCGGCATCGTCTTCCTCCCCGGCGCCGCCGGGACGGTGCAGGAGGTGTTCCAGGCGGCGTGCACCAACTTCTACGCCAAGGAGCGCGACGTCGCACCGATGGTCTTCGTCGGTCGGGACTACTGGACCGACGAGCTGCCCGCGTGGCCCCTGGTCAGCGCCCTCGGCGTCGGCCGGCCGTTCGCGGCGCGGCTCCACCTGGTCGACGAGGTCGCGGAGGTCCCGGCCGCGCTCGAGGCGCGCTGAGGGCACGCGCCGGGGGTCAGTCCTTCCCGTTGCCACGCCGCAGGCTCCACGGCTCGAGGCGGCGGTAGCCCTTGACCGACGTACGACGGAGCTTGCGCAGCTCGAACTGCGCGTCGTCCTGGAGCTCCTCGGCCAGGTCGCGGTCGGTCAGCACGTGGCCGGGCCGCGAGGTCGAGGTCAACCTCGCCGCGACGTTGACGACCGGACCGAGGACGTCTCCGAGGCGCGCCACGATCGGGCCCCAGGCCAGTCCCACGCGGAGCTCCGGGAAGTCGTCGTGCTTGCCCCGCTCCTCCACCAGCTCCAGGCCGATGTGGGCCAGCTGGTCGGCCTCGTCGGCGACGAAGAGCACCTCGTCGCCGATGGTCTTGACGATGCGACCGCCGTGCGAGGTGATGATCTCCAGTGCCCGTGCCTCGAACTCGTCCACGAGTGCCGTCAGCTCGGAGCGGGTCAGCGAGCGGGTCTGGCGCGTGTAGTTCACGATGTCGGCGAAGCCGACACCGACGACCTCGTCGCCCTCCTCCACCTCCGCGGGCTGGTGCCCGTCGGAGTCGTCGCGCTCTGCGGCGAGCAGCAGGCGCGAGGCCACGGCGAGGGTGTGGCGCCGCCAGACATAGCTCTGCAGCTTCTCGACCGACGGCACCAGCCGCGTCATCACCTCGGAGATCTCCTCCACCGACATCTCGTCGAGGTCGATCTGCTTGGCCAGCAGGCCCATCTGCCACTCGGCCAGCCTCGCGAAGCTGCGACCGAGCGAGCGGATCAGCGCCTGCTCGTCGTCCGGGTCCACGAACCCGAGGTCGCTCAGCTCCTCGGTCAGCCGCAGCGCCTCCTCGTCCGCCTTGGTGAAGGCGGCCATGTCCTCGGGCACGGCGCTGAAGCCGAGCGAGCGCCACCGCTGGCGGGCGGTCTCGAACTCGATGCCGACGTCGTCGGCGAGCTGGCGCCCGGTGAGTGAGGGTGCCTCGCCCAGCAGGAACTGCTCGAGCTGGTCGATCAGCTTCCCGGCGTCGGGTCGCTCCCCGCCACCGTCCGGACCCTCTGCCGAGTCGTTCGAGTCGCCGTCTCCTGGACCGTCGGCCATGCGGTCGATCAGTTCTCGGGCTTGCCCAGGCGGTCGGTGGTGGTCTCGCGCAGCGCCTCGCCGAAGGCCGGCACCTCGTCGAGCAGCTCCTCGAGCGACTCCTTGGTGAAGTGGATGACCTCGAGCTGGGTCAGGCTCACGACGCTGGCGTTGCGCAGCTTGTGGCCCACGATCGCCATCTCGCCGATGACGTCGCCGGGCCCGAGCTTGGCGATCTCGTCGCCGCCCTTGCGCACGGACACCTCGCCGTCGACGATCAGGTAGGCCTTGTCCGCGGGCGTCTTCTCCCAGATCAGCGACCAGTTGGCAGGCAGCCGCACGTGGCGGCCCTTGTCGATCACGGTCTTGAGGTCCTTGTTGCTCAGGTCCTCGAGTCGGTGCAGCTGCTCCAGCTTCTCCGGCTTCAGCTCATCGGCCATGTCGACGTACTCCTCCAGCGGGCAGGCAGATACGGGTGGGCGGTCGCCCCGATGATCCAGTCAACGACCGAGGGTGGCCAACGCTACGCCGCTGAGCGCCCGGCTGTACCAGCGGGTAACCGACGTCACCCGCGCTCGTTGACTGGGCATGGAGATGTCACGTCGCGCGCTGATGAGGTCTGCCCTGGTCCTGGGCGGCGTCGCGGCGGTCAGCAGGGAGATGGTGTTCGGCTCGCTGGCCGAGGAGGCACTGGCGCTCGGGCGTACGACGGCCAACGGCACCTACGGCCCCGGAGCCGAAGGGGCGAAGGGCTACCGCAAGCTCGTCGCCAAGCCGGCCGATGCCCGCGTGGTGCGCACCGACCTCGGCGTCAATGCCGGCTCGACCCGATCGAAGAAGCGCAAGGGCCTGCTGGCGTTCGCCCAGCTCAGCGACGTGCACGTGGTCGACCACCAGTCGCCCGCGCGCGTCGAGTGGACCGACCGCTTCGACGACCCCAACACCACCGGCCAGGTCCCCGGGATCTTCTCCTCCGCGTACCGGCCGCAGGAGATGCTCAGCGCACAGGTCGGCGACGCCATGGTGCGCGCCATCAACGCGGTGAAGAACGGCCCGGTGACCGGGCTCCCGCTGTGCTTCGCCATCGAGACCGGCGACAACTCCGACAACTGCCAGTACAACGAGATCCGCTGGAACATCGACGTCCTCGACGGCAAGCGGATCGTGCCCGACAGCGGCGCGCTCGACCGCTACGAGGGCGTCATGGACGCCGACCCGCTCTACTACGACACCCACTACTGGCACCCCGACGGCACGCCTCTCGGCAAGACCGTCGACCGCTACCGCGGCGAGTACGGCTTCCCCACGCCGCCGAAGCTGCTCGACGCCGCCCGCCGACCGTTCGTCGCCGACGGCCTGAACATCCCCTGGTACACCTGCTTCGGCAACCACGACGGGCTGTCGCAGGGCAACTTCCCTCCGAGCACACTGCAGACCTCCACCCTCGCCACGGACGGCGTCAAGGTCATCTCTCCCCCGGCCGGCGTCGCCCCGGCTGACGTCCTCGACCCGAACGGCGCCACGCTCGACTCCGTGCTCGGCGCGGTCACCGTCTCGCCGTACGCCAAGGCCGTGAGCGCCGACCCGAACCGCCGCGAGCTCTCCCGCGGCGAGATCGTCGACGAGCACTTCAAGACCGGCCGGCCTGCCCGATGGGCCACGGCTTCACCGCAGGCCAACCGCGACACGGACACGGCGTACTACTACTTCGACAAGGGCCGCTTCCGGTTCGTCGTGATGGACACCGTCAACCCGAACGGGTACGCCGACGGCTCGCTCGACCCGGCGCAGTTCACGTGGCTCAAGACCACCATCGAGGGCGCGCACGGGCAAGGCCGTGCTGGTCTTCTCCCACCACACCAGCGCGACGATGACGAACCCGTTCGTGGTCACGGGCGGCGACCCGCAACCCGCGCGTGCTCGGCGACGAGGTCACCGAGTACCTGCTGAGCCAGCAGCGCGTGATCGCCTGGGTCAACGGTCACACCCACCGCAACGAGATCACCGCGCACACCGCGCTCCGACGGCACCGGCGGCTTCTGGGAGATCAACACCGCCTCGCACATCGACTACCCGCAGCAGTCGCGCCTCGTCGAGATCGCCGACAACGCCGACGGCACGCTCTCGATCTTCACCACGATCCTCGACCACGCCGGCCCTGCCGACAGCAAGTACGACGTCGAGCAGCACCGTGCCGCTGGCCAGCCTGTCGCGCGAGCTGTCCTACAACGACCCGCACCGCAACGACCACGGCCACCGGGGTCGCCAAGGACCGCAACACCGAGCTGCTGGTGAGGAAGCCGACCGACGTGGCCGGGTCCGCTTGATCAGGCCTCGGCGGCGAGCTGGCCGCAGGCCCCGTCGATCTCGCGGCCGCGGGTGTCGCGGACCGTGGTCGGGATGCCCTTCGCCTCCAGGCGCCGCACGAACTCGCGCTCGTCGCGCGGGATCGCTGGCGGTCCACTTCGAGCCGGGCGTCGGGTTGAGCGGGATCAGGTTGACGTGGACCCAGCCCCAGTCGCCGTGCGACGAGGAGCACGTCGGCGAGCAGGTCAGCGCGCCAGCCCTGGTCGTTGATGCCGCGCATCATGGCGTACTCGATGGAGACGCGACGCTTGGTGGTCCGGGCGTAGTTCCACGCCGCGTCGACGGCCTCGCCGACCTTCCACCGGGTGTTCACCGGCACCAGCTCGTCGCGGAGCTCGTCGTCGGGCGCGTGCAGGCTCAGCGCGAGCGTGACAGGGATGCCCTCCTCGGCGAGCTGAAGCATCCGCGGGACCAGGCCGACGGTGCTGACGGTGACGCCGCGCGCTGACATGCCGAGCCCGTCGGGCGTCGGGTCGGTGAGCCGTCGTACGGCACCGATGACGGCCTTGTAGTTGGCCATCGGCTCCCCCATGCCCATGAACACCACGTTGGAGACGCGGCCGGGGCCACCGGGAACCTCGTCCACGGGCGAGCGAGCGAGCACCGGCCACGACCTGCTCGACGATCTCCGCGGTCGACATGTTGCGCTCCAGCCCGCCCTGGCCGGTCGCGCAGAAGGGACAGGCCATGCCGCAGCCGGCCTGGCTGGAGACGCACATCGTGGCGCGGTCGGGATAGCGCATCAGCACCGACTCGACCAGCGACCCGTCGAAGAGCCGCCACAGCGTCTTGCGCGTCGTGCCGCGGTCGGCCTCCTGCGTGCGCAGGCCGGTCATCAGGTCCGGGAGCAGTCCCGCGACGAGCTCGTCTCGCTGCGCGGCCGGCAGGTCGGTCATCGCGGCAGGGTCGTCGACGAGGCGCGCGAAGTAGTGCGTCGAGAGCTGCCGGGCACGGAAGCCCGGCAGGCCGAGCTCCTCGAGCCTGGCCTTGCGCTCGGCCGGGGTCAGGTCAGCGAGGTGCCGTGGCGGCTTGCCGCGGCGGGGTGGCTCGTCGAAGACGAGGGGAAGGGTCCGGACTGGTTCACTCACAACCGTCCGATGGTCCCACCCAGCCGGGCGTCATACGAATTGACGGTTGTTGGTGCCGACGCGCATGACGCTCTCGGGCGGGTCATGCGCGTCGGCGATCAGGGGCACCCGGGCGTACGACGTCCGGGCGATCGGCCAGCTCGGCCAGGGCGGGTGCCAGACCCGCGGCGATGGGGCGGAGGTCCTTGACCAGGTCGGGACAGCCCAGCAGCGAGAAGTTGAGCCGTCCGTCGTAGGACCACGCCGTGACGTTGAGCCCGATGCCTTCGAGGATCGGGCCCACGCTGAACAGGTCGACGAGGGTGGCGTCGGCGATGGTGACCGCGTGGCCGGGGCCGCGGACGTTGGAGACGACCACGTTGAACGGCGGCGGGTGGAGCGCCGCCACGCGCATCCGCGAGTAGCCCCTCATCACCAGCGACATCGGGACCGGGGGCGTGAACTGCACCCACTCCCGCAGCAGGTCCGGACCGAGCGTCTGCTGCACCAGCTTGGACTCACGGGTCGTGGCCGAGATCCGGCGCAACCGCTCGGTGGGGTCGTCGGTGTCGGTGGCCAGCGTGGTGAACAGGTTCGAGACGCGGTTGCCCCCGAGGCGGGGGCTCTGGCCCGGGGCGTCGGTACCGACCGGCACCCCGGCCAGGAGCGAGGAGCCGGGGCGCTCGCCGCGGGCCTCGAACCACTGCCGGAGTGCACCGGAGACCAGGCCGAGGACGACGTCGTTGACCGTCACCCCGTGGGCCTTGCCCACCGCGCGGACCTCGTCGAGCGGCAGGCTCGCTGTGGCGAAGTTGCGACGAGGAGTCAGCGGCCCGTTGAGGGAGGTCCGCGGTGCGTCGAGGATCGGACGCGGCACCGGCACGCCCGAGCGACCCCGGATCTTCACGACGCGGGCGACCCCACGGACGGTGGTGAGCAGCAGGGCCGGGATCGAGAGCACCTGGACGAGCGCGTCGAGCAGGGCCAGCCGTACCTGGGTGAGACGGGACGGGGTCTCCTCGAGCTCCTGCGGCGCGGGGACGCCCAGCTCCGCACGGGCGGCGTCGGTGACGACTCCCAGCAGCGCGTTGGCCGCGCCGCCGTCGGCCAGGGCGTGGTGCATCTTGGCCACGACCGCGATCCGCTTTCCGTCGTAAGGCTCGGTGACGTGCACCTCCCACAGCGGCACGGACTGGTCGAGCGGGCGCCCGCCGATCTCGCCGATCAGGTCCTCGAGACCGGCCATGCCACCAGGCGCGGGGACCCGGTGCAGGAAGACGTGCCGTGCCGGGTCGATCGGCCGGTCGGCGATCCACAGCGGGTGGTTGAGGCCGAAGGGGACCGGCAGCGCCCGGCGACCGAAGGCGGGCAGGTCCTTGAGTCGCTCCACCACCACCTCGGTGAAGTGGGCGGCGTCGAAGCTGTCGGCGGGCTCGACGATGGCGATCTTGAGGGTGTGCATGTGCATCGTCGGCGTCTCCATGTAGAGGTAGCCGGCGTCCACGCCCTCCATCCGCTCCACGCGATCAGCCCTTCGGCTCGTCGAGCAGCTCGCGCTTGACGACCTTGCCGGAGGCGTTGCGCGGCAGCTCGTCGAGCAGTGTCACGTCGCGCGGCACCTTGTAGCCCGCCAGCTGTGCCTTGACGTGGGCCTTGAGGTCGTCGGGGCTGGCGTCCGCGCCCTTGTTCAGCACCACAAAAGCCGCCAGGCGCTGCCCGAACTTCTCGTCGTCGACGCCGAGCACCGCCGCCTCGTGCACGGCGTCGTGGGCATTCAGCGACTCCTCGACCTCGAGCGGGAAGACGTTCTCGCCGCCGGAGACGATCATCTCGTCGTCGCGGCCGACGACGAACAGCCGGCCCTCCTCGTCGACCCGGCCCACGTCGCCGGAGACCATGAAGTCCTCGTGGAAGTCCTTCGAGCCGCCGTGGGTGTACCCCTCGAACTGCGAGTCGCTCCGCACGATGATCCGCCCCACCTCGCCGGTGGGCAGCTCGTGCCAGTCGTCGTCCACGATCCGGAGCTCCGTGCCCCGGACCGCCTTGCCCGCGGTGTCCGGCGTGACGCGCAGGTCGGCCGGGACCGCCACGGTGATCTGACCCGCCTCGGTGGCGTTGTAGCTGTTGTGCACCACGTCGCCGAAGCGGTCCATGAACCGCACCAGCGCCTCGGACCGCATCCGCGAGCCGCTGGCGGTGACGAACCGCAGTGACGAGGTGTCGTAGCGGTCGAGCACGTCGTCGGGCAGCTCGACGATCCGCTCGAGCATGACGGGTACGACGGAGAGGCCGGTCGCGCGGTGCCGCTGGACGAGGTCGAGCGTCGCCTCCGGATCGAAGCGCCGGCGCAGCACGATCGTGCACGTCATGGTGGAGGCGACGGCGAGCTGGCCGAAGCCCCAGGCGTGGAACATCGGCGCAGCGACGACCACGACCTCCTCGGCGCGCCACGGGATCCGGTCGAGCATCGCGGCCAGCTGGTCGGCGCCGCCGCCCGAGCGCCGCGCGCCCTTGGGGGTGCCGGTCGTGCCGGAGGTCAGCAGCACGGTGCGGCCGTGCCGCTCCGGCTTGGGCGGCACGGAGCCGAGGTGCCGGTCGACGAGCGACTCGACCGTCGTCGTTGACGCGGGACCGTCCGTCCAGGCAACGATCTCGACGAGCTCGGGCAGCCGGTCACGCGCCCCCTCGAGCAGGGCGGCGAACTCCTCGTCGTACACCAGCACCTGGGCACCCTCGCGCTCGAGCACGTCGGCGAGCTGGGGACCGGAGAAGCCGGTGTTGAGGAGCAGCGCGTCGGCGCCGAGGCGGGCGGTGGCGCTGAGCGCCTCGACGAAGCCGCGGTGGTTGCGGCACAGGATGCCGATCGTCTCCGGGCGGCCGCCGGGCACCTCGGCCGCCAGGCCGACGGCCAGCGCACTGCAGCGCCGCTCCAGCTCTGCCCACGTCAGCGAGCCCTGCTCGTCGACCAGGGCGGTGGCGTGCGGCCGTCGGGCGGCGGCCAGGCTCAGCCCCGTCGTGGCGTTGGTGCCCTGCCGCCGGATCACCGCGGCCATGCGGAGGTACTTGTCGGGGCGCAGGGGTGCCAGCATCCCGCTGCGGACGAGGGTCGCGGCGATCCACCACAGCCGGCTGATGCGGTGCCACAAGCTCATCGGGGTCCCCGCGCAATCGTGGCGGCCGCGAGCGCAGCGAGCCGCCCTCGCGATTTCGTGGGGTGAAGGGTCATCAGGTCACCCGAGGACCGGGAAGCGCCGAGCGGCCGCGAGCTCGTCGAGGGTCTCCTGCATGCGCTGCCGGACCACCCGGTCGACCTCGCCGATGTCGGGGTCCGGGCCGAACTCCGCCTCGACGTCGATCGGCTCGAGCACCTCGGTGACGATCTTGGTGGGCAGCGGCAGGTTGAACGGGACGCCGATGTTGAGACCGAACGGGAAGCCGAAGGTCACCGGCGCGTACTTCGAGCGCAGTCGCTCCTGCATCTTGAAGAGGCCGGCGATCCACTCCCCGCGGCTCAGGTGCAGCTGGCTCTCCTGGCCGCCGATGCTCACGATCGGGACGATCGGCACCCCGGCCTCGATGGCGGTGCGGATGTAGCCGGTGCGGCCGGCGAAGTCGATCTTGTTGCGCACCGACGTGGGCCGGAACGCGTCGTAGTCGCCGCCGGGGAACACGATGGTCGCGGCGCCGGCCCGCAGCGCCTCGGCCGCGTGCTCGCGCGTCGCGGGCAGGAAACCGGCCCGGCGCATGGGCTCCTTGGCAAGGCCGACGAAGAGGAGGTCGTGGGCCAGGCAGTACAGCGGGCGGTCGCCGAAGTGCTCGGAGAAGGCCACGGCGATCACCGGGACGTCCATGGCGATCAGGCCGCCGGAGTGGTTGGAGACGAGCAGCGCTCCTCCGTCGGGCACGTGCTCGATGCCGCGCACCTCGGAGCGGTACCAGAGCTTGCACACCATCCGCAGCACCGGCATCAGCCTCGCGACGTACTCCCCGTCGCGCAGACCGAGGCGCTCGTGATCGACCTCGATCTCGGACACGTCGGAACCTCCCCTGGTCGGACACCCATTCCGAGATGTCCAACAGATTAGAACGTGTTCTAGTTACGGGCGAAGAATTGCGACCGATGTCTCACCGGCGCGGCAGGATGTGGCCGTGGCGCCGCCGTCCCCCTGGGTCCTGCACGTGGACATGGACCAGTTCATCGCGGCGGTGGAGATCCTCCGCCGCCCCGAGCTGGCCGGGCTCCCCGTGATCGTGGGCGGCCGCGGTGACCCCACCGAGCGCGCGGTCGTCTCTACGGCGTCGTACGAGGCGCGGGAGTACGGCGTCCACTCCGGGATGCCGCTGCGGCTGGCCCATCGCAAGTGCCCCGAGGCCGTGATCCTCCCGGTCGACGGCCCGGCGTACGACGCGGCCTCGGCGGTCGTCATGGAGACGCTGCGGCAGGTCCCCGGGGTCGTGGTCGAGGTGCTCGGCTGGGACGAGGCGTTCGTCGGTGTCGAGACCGACGACCCGGAGTCGGTCGCGCGCACCATCCAGGCCGACGTGCTGGAGGCGACGCTGCTGCACTGCTCGGTCGGGATCGGCGACACCAAGGTGCGCGCCAAGATCGCCACCGAGTTCGGCAAGCCGCGCGGGATGTTCCGGCTGACCCGGGAGAACTGGTTCGCGGTGATGGGCGAGAAGCCCGTCAAGGAGCTGTGGGGCATCGGCAACCGGATCAGCGAGCGGCTCGGGAAGCTGGGCATCGAGACCGTGCGCCAGCTGGCCGAGACGCACGACGACCCGTTGATCGCGGAGTTCGGTCCCAACACCGGCCCGCACATCGGGCGGCTGGGCCGCGGCGTGAGCACCAACCGCGTCGACGACACCCCCTGGGTCGCGCGGGCCCACGGGCGCGAGACCACCTACCAGCAGGACCTCGCCTCCCCGGCCGAGGTCGAGACGGCCCTGCTGGTGCTGGCCGAGCAGGTGGTCGCGGACATCCGCCGCGAGGAGCGCGCGTGCGTCCGGGTGCACCTGAAGGTGCGGTTCAAGCCGTTCTTCACCGTCAACCGGTCACGCAAGCTGCCCGAGCCGACGTACGACGCACAGCTGATCGCCGCCACCGCCCTGGAGCTGTTCGAGAAGCTCGAGGACGACCGCCCCGTCCGCCTGCTCGGCGTACGCGCCGAGATGCTCCCGCCCGACGGCGGCTACGACCCGCCCCGCACCCACGGGCGCCGTGGGAACCCGTGACCTACGTGAGGTAGTGCAACACCAGCCAGATCGGCGCGGCGGTGGCCAGGAGGGAGTCCAGCCGGTCCATCAACCCACCGTGGCCGGGGATGACCTGGCTCATGTCCTTGATGCCGAGGTCGCGCTTCATCACCGACTCGCACAGGTCGCCGAGCGTGGCCATCACCACGGCGATCACGCCGAGGATCACGCCGACCCACCAGTCACCCTCGAGCAGGTACACGACGAGCAGGTAGCCCACCACGACGCAGGTGACCGCCGATCCGGCGAAGCCCTCCCACGACTTCTTCGGCGAGATCACCGGCGCCATCTGGTGCTTGCCGAAGAGCACCCCTGCGGCGTACCCCCCGATGTCGGAGGCGGCCGTGACCGCGATGAACACGATCACGTCCTTGGCACCCTGGTCCTCGGCCAGGATCAGCGCCACGAACGAGCCGAGGAACGGGAGGTAGATCAACGTGAACACCGCGGCCGTGGCGTTCTGGACGTAGCCGTCGACGCCGCGGCGCAGCAGCCACAGCATCGTGACGAGAGCCGTCACCGCCGTCGCCGTGACCAGTGCCGGAGCCCCGAACAGGTACGCCACCACGACCATCACGACGCCGCCGAGCATCAGCGGCTCCTGGGGGATGTCGATGTCGCGGGTCATCAGGCCCCGGTGCATCTCCCACGTGGCCACCACGACCGCAGCGGCCACGATCAGCATGAACGCCGGCGACCAGAACGCGAGCGACAGGATGATCGCCGCGGCCAGGACCACACCCGAGGCGATCGCCACGGGGAGGTTCCTCCCGGCGCGACCTGGTTCCTTGGCCGGCTTCGCCGGGGACGCGGTCTCCATCAGGGCGTGTCTCTCAATCCTCGCCCGTCGCGAGCGTCGTCATGGGCGTGTGATGGCAAGGCGGAGGAGTGAGGCGTGGTGGTGCCACGGCGATCGACGACAACGCAGCCAGCGCGCGTCCAGGGCGGCGCGCAGCAGGGCACGGGATTGGGAGACACGCCCTAAACCTCGATCAGCTCTGCTTCCTTGTGCTTGAGCATCTCGTCGATCTGGTCGGTGTGCTTCTTGGTGTTGGCGTCCAGGCGCTTCTCCGCCCCGGTGACGTCGTCCTTGCCCACGTCGCCGTCCTTCTCGAGCTTCTCCAGCGCCTGCTTGGCGTTGCGGCGGATGTTGCGCACCGAGACGCGACCCTCCTCGGCCTTGGCCCGCGCCACCTTGATGTACTCCTTGCGGCGCTCCTCCGTCAGCTCGGGGAAGACACAGCGGATGAGCTTGCCGTCGTTGGAGGGGTTCACGCCGAGGTCGGACTCGCGGATCGCCTTCTCGATGTTGGGCAGCGCCTGCATGTCGTACGGCGCCACCAGGATGATCCGCGCCTCGGGAGCGGTGAACGACGCGAGCTGCTGCAGCGGTGTCGGGGTGCCGTAGTAGTCCGCGGTGAGCTTGGCGAACATGGAGGGGTTGGCCCTGCCGGCGCGGATCGCGGAGAACTCCTCGCGGGTCACCTCGACCGCCTTGTTCATCCTCTGGTCGGCGTCACTGAGGCTCTGGTTGATCGTCACGACGTCTCCTGTCCTGCCCTATTCCTGCTCGGCGCCCGCGCTGACGAGCGTCCCGATCTTCTCACCCTCGACGACGCGGAGGATGTTGCCGGCGGGCTGCATGCCGAAGATGACCATGGGCAGCCGGTTCTCCATGCAGAGCGCGAACGCGGTGGCGTCGGCGACCTTGAGTCCCTGCTGCAGGGCCTCGACGAAGGTGAGCGAGTCGTACTTGATGGCGTCGGGGTGGCTGCGCGGGTCGGCGCTGTAGACACCGTCGACACCGTTCTTGCCCATCAGCACGACCTCGCACTTGGTCTCCAGCGCACGCTGGGCCGCGACCGTGTCGGTCGAGAAGTAGGGCAGCCCGGCCCCCGCACCGAAGATCACGACCCGGCCCTTCTCGAGGTGCCGGATCGCGCGGCGCGGGATGTAGGGCTCGGCCACCTGGCCCATCGTGATGGCGGTCTGCACCCGCGTCTCGACGCCTTCCTTCTCCAGGAAGTCCTGCAGCGCGAGGCAGTTCATGACGATGCCCAACATGCCCATGTAGTCGGCGCGAGCACGGTCCATGCCGTGCTGCTGCAGCTCTGCCCCGCGGAAGAAGTTGCCGCCGCCGGTCACGATCGCGACCTGTACGCCGGCCCGCTGCACCTCCGCGATCTCCTGCGCGATGCCCCGCACGACGTCCGGGTCGACACCCACCTTGCCCCCGCCGAACACCTCACCCGAGAGCTTCAGCAACACGCGGTGGTACCTGCTCATGAGTCTCCCCGAGTCGTGGGCCGCCCTGGCCCGGAAAGGGAGAAGGCCGGTCCGATGCTGCTGGCAGCGTGCATCGAACCGGCCTCCTCGAAGTGACGTCTGAGCGTCAACCTATCGTCCGCGCGGGGCTTGTCAGGCGCCGACCTCGAAGCGGGCAAACCGCTTGATCTCGATGCCCGCGTCGTCGAGGACCGCCTTCACGGTCTTCTTGGTCTCCGACACCGAGGGCTGGTCGAGCAGCACGACGTCCTTGAAGAAACCGTTGAGCCGGCCCTCCACGATCCGGGGAAGCGCCTGCTCGGGCTTGCCCTCCTCCTTGGCCGTGGCCTCGGCGATCGAGCGCTCCTTCTCCACGACGTCGGCAGGCACCTCGTCGCGGGTCAGGTACTGCGGGCGCATGGCCGCGATCTGCATGGCCACGCCGCGGGCGGCGTCGACGTCCGAGCCGTCGTACTCCACGAGCACGCCGACAGCGGGCGGCAGGTCGCTGGCCCGTTTGTGCATGTAGGCCGTGGTCTTGCCGTCGAAGTAGGCGACCGCACCGAGCTCGATCTTCTCGCCGATCGTGACCGCGAGGCCCTCGACGACCTCGCCGACGGTCTGGCCGCTGAGCTCGACCGCCTTGAGCGACTCCAGGTCACCGGCATGTGCGTCGTTGGCCGCGTCGGCGATGCGCTGGGCGGTGGTGATGAACTCCTCGTTCTTGGCCACGAAGTCGGTCTCGCTCTTCAGCTCGACCAGGGCTCCACCCGCAGTGGCGACGAGGCCTGAGGTGGCCTCGCGCTCGGCACCGCGCTTGGCCGCCTTGGCGGCGCCCTTCACGCGCAGCACCTCGACGGCCTTGTCGAGGTCGCCATCGGCCTCCTCGAGCGCCTTCTTGCTGTCCATCATCCCCGCGCCGGTGAGGTCGCGGAGCTTCTTGACGTCGGCGGCGGTGATCGCCACGTCGGCCTCCTTCTTGCTTACTTGTCGGTGTCCGCGGCGGCCTCGGCCTCCGCGGGAGTGTCAGGGGTCTCGGTCGCCTCAGGCGCCGCCTCGGGAGCAGCCTCGTCGGCAACCTCAGGCGCGGCGGCCTCGGCCTCCGCGGGAGTGTCAGGGGTCTCGGTCGCCTCGGAAGCGGCGGCCTCGGGAGCAGCCTCGGGAGCGGCTTCGGCGGCCGGCTCGGCAGGGGCCTCCTGGGCCTCGTCCTCGGCCTTCTTGGCCTCGACGCCCTCCGCGGCGGCGCCGGTGGCCTCCTCGGCCGGGGTGTCCACGGCGGTGTCGCCACCGGTCGCGGCGACGGCGGCCTCCTCGACCTTCTCGCCCTCCTGGCCCTGCAGCAGGTCGCGCTCCCAGTCGGCCAGCGGCTCGTCGGAGCCGATGCCCTGAGCCGACTCGTCGTCGCCGGTCTTGGCGCCCGAGCGGGCGATCAGGCCGTCGGCGACCGCGTCGGCCACGACGCGGGTCAGCAGGCCCACGGCGCGGATGGCGTCGTCGTTGCCCGGGATCGGGAAGTCGACGAGGTCGGGGTCGCAGTTGGAGTCCAGGATCGCGATGATCGGGATCCGCAGCTTGCGGGCCTCCTCGACCGCGAGGTGCTCCTTGTTGGTGTCGACGATCCAGACGGCGCTTGGCGTACGGCTCATGTCGCGGATGCCGCCGAGGGTCTTGTCGAGCTTGATCTGCTCCCGCTTCATCTGCAGGAGCTCCTTCTTGGTACGACCCGAGCCGGCAACGGCGTCGAAGTCGATGTCGTCGAGCTCCTTGAGGCGGTTGATCCGCTGGTGCACGGTCTGGAAGTTGGTGAGCATGCCGCCCAGCCAGCGCTGGTTGACGAAGGGCATGCCGACACGCGTCGCCTGCTCGGCGATCGCCTCCTGGGCCTGCTTCTTGGTGCCGACGAACATGATCGTCCCGCCCTTGGCCACGGTGTCCTTGATGAAGGCGTAGCTGGTGTCGATGTAGGACAGCGACTGCTGCAGGTCGATGATGTAGATGCCGTTGCGCTCGGTCATGATGAAGCGCTTCATCTTGGGGTTCCACCGGCGGGTCTGGTGCCCGAAGTGGACGCCGCTCTCGAGGAGCTGGCGCATGGTGACGACTGCCATCTGCTTCTTCCTGTCGGTGCCCGCGGGCGCTCCTGCAGGGCAGGCTCACGCACGCAGACGCGTTTTCAGTTCTGTGCAGGTCGCCCGGTGGTACGTGGGTCCTGCCCTGACGCCCGTGCGGGGCCCCACCCTTTCGCTTGGTGCGAGAGGGACCGAGAGCCCTCGCCCGTGGAACTCCGTCCCAGCCAGGAAGGAGGGGACGGCACGGAGACGAGCGTGCGAAGTCAACCCGTACGGGTTGCTTCCGTCAGTCTAGGTGGCGCCGATAGGGATGTCGAAACGACCGTTCCGGGTCCACAGGTACGTGGCTCGGGCCGGTGCACCACAGGCACACAGAGGGCAGCGGCGGCGCGGCGGACGGACCGGGACCGTGTGTGCATGCAGCTCTTGTTCCTGGTCGCGTCCGGCGTGCTGTCCGGTTCACTCGTGCTGGCACCGAGCCCCGAGCCTGCCCCGGCAGGCGAAGGCGCTTGGCCGCTCGTGCCGCGCCCGGAGATCGCACGCGGGTTCGATCCCCCGGCGACGGCGTTCGGGGCCGGGCACCGCGGCGTCGACCTGCTCGGTCACGCTGGGCAGGCCGTGCACACGTCCCTGGCCGGCACCGTCACGTTCGCGACGACCCTGGCCGGCCGTGGCGTCGTGGTCGTCGACCACGGGCGTGTCCGGACCACCTACGAGCCGGTCAGCGCCCGCGTGGACGTGGGCGAGCACGTGGACGGGGGTGCTGTCATCGGCTCCCTGCAGCGTGCCGCGAGCCACTGCTTCCCGCGAGCCTGCCTGCACTGGGGACTCCGGCGTGGCGACACCTACCTCGATCCGCTGGTCCTGGTCGGCGCCGGGCCGGTGCGATTGCTGCCCCTGGACGGGGGCGGCGACACGACCGGGATCGCCGGGCTTGGTCCGACACGCGCTGGTCGCCCAGTGCGCCCGGTCTCCTCCGGCGACGGGATCGGCTTCCCGGAGCCTCCTCGGCGCCGGGTCCCACGAGCGGTGTGACCTCGCCGGTGCTCGATCGCGTCAGGCGCGGGGGTGGGCGAGGCGGTAGGCCTGGCGCAGCCGCTCGTTCGAGACGTGCGTGTAGATCTGCGTCGTGGCCAGCGACGCGTGCCCGAGCAGCTCCTGGACGGTGCGCAGGTCGGCGCCGCCCTCCAGCAGGTGGGTGGCAGCGGTGTGGCGGAGCCCGTGGGGACCCATGTCGGGCGCCTCCGGCACGTCGGCCAGCCGCTTGTGCACGACGGTGCGCACCGCCCGCTGGTCGATGCGGCGCCCGCGAGCACCCAGGAACATCGCGGCTCCGGCACCCGGGACGACCAGGGCGGGGCGACCCGACTCCAGCCACTGCCCGATCGCCCGGTCGGCAGGGACGCCGTAGGGCACGGTGCGTTCCTTGCGCCCCTTGCCGAGCACCCGCAGCACGCGCCGGCCCCGGTCCACGTCGTCCACGTCGAGTCCGCACAGCTCGCCCACGCGGATCCCGGTCGCGTAGAGCAGCTCGAGGATCGCCACGTCGCGCAGCCCCGTGGGGCTGCCGTCGTCGGCCCTGACGGCCGCGGCATCCAGGAGGGCACGCGCCTCCGCCGCGCTGAGGGCCGGCGGCAGCGACTTGTGCGCCTTGGGGGAGCCGAGGGACGCACCCGGGTCGCCGTCCGCTCGTCCGGAGCGCACCGCCCACGCAGTGAAGACGCGCACAGCCGTGGCGCGGCGAGCCATCGTCGAGCGCGACCGGCCCAACGTCTGCTGCTTGGCCAGCCAGCTGCGGAGCGTCCGCAGGTCGAGGGTGCGCAGGTCGGTGTGCCCGAGGGCGGCGGCGTGCTCGAGGAGACCCGCGACGTCGCCGACGTAGGCGCGCACCGTGTGGACGCTGAGGTCGCGCTCGGAGGCGAGGTGCCGCTCGTAGGCCGCGAGTGCACCCGCCATCGCCTCCGGGAGGTCCGCCACCGCGCCAGCGTACGAACAACCAGGCGGGCTGGCGGGGAGGCGCGACCGGCCGGGACCCGTCACGGCGGCTCCAGGACCTCCTGCGCCAGCCGCCACCGGCCGAGCGAGTGCTCGACCAGGCCGGCGCGGTGGAGCAGCACCAGCGCCTCCTTGGTCCGGCCGTGGGCGAGGCCGGCGGTCCGCGCGATCGCGGCCGATTCGACGCCGGCGAGCTTGGGCACCGCGTCGAGGACCTGCCGCTCGCGAGGCGCGAGCCGGTCGCGCGGGCCCTCCGGAGCGCGCGGGTCGTGCAGCACGAAGGTCCCGATAGGCCCCACCGCCTCGAGCACCTCCTCCCCCGAGGTCACGAGCAGCGCGTCGCGCGAGCGGAGCAGCTGGTGGACTCCTGCCGACGGGGCGCTGCTGACAGGGCCCGGCACACCCATCAGCACCCGCCCGAGACCGCTGGTCCAGCTCGCGGTGTTGAGGGCGCCGCTGCGGACCGCCGCCTCGACGACGACCGTGCCGCGCGCGAGCGCAGCGATGAGACGGTTGCGCGCCAGGAACCTGACCCGGGTCGGGGCACAGCCCGGCGCCGCTTCGGAGACCACCAGACCCTTGTCGGCGACGTAGTCCAGCAGGTCTCGGTGGGCCACCGGGTAGGCCCGGTCGGCACCGCAGGCCAGCACCGCGACCGTCATCCCTCCGGCCGCGAGGGATCCTCGGTGGGCGGCGTGGTCGATCCCGAAGGCGGCACCGGACACGGTGGTCCAACCCTCGCGAGCGAGGGTCGCACCGATGCCGGCCGCGACCTGTCCGCCGTAGGACGTCGCCGATCTCGAGCCCACCACCGCCACGGACTGCTCGCAGGCCTCGTCGAGCCGGAGGACGCCACGGCACCAGAGTCCGATCGGCACGCCACCGCGCTCGTGGAGGTGAGGTGCCCGCACCAGGTCGTCGAGCGACGACGGCCACTCGTCGTCGCCCGGGACCACGAACCGGAGCCCGGCGTCAGCCGCCTTCGACAGCTCCCGCGCGGGATCCACCGATGCGAGCCGCTGGGCGAGGTCGGCTCCGAGCTCGTCACGGTCGGCCTGGTCCCGGAGACCGGCCAGGACCGTCACCGCACCGAGCTCGTGCACGGCGTCGGCCAGCGCGGGATGTCCGGGCTCACCCGCCCGCGACAGGGTCACCCGGGCGAGGCGCTCCGCCGAGTCGCCGGTGGAGCTCATGCCGGCCGCCGCTGCGCTCGAGGCGCAGGGATGTCGGCCAGCGCGAGCGGGTCGGCGCGACGGAGCCGGAGCGCGACGTCGAGCTCACGTGCCCCGGGGTGTGCGAGGCCGGCCACGTCGGCCACGGTCCAGGCGATCCGGTGAACGCGTACGGCTCCGCGCCGCGTCAGCCTGCCGGCGTACACCTCGTCGTCGAGCCGGGTCATCGCGCCGTCGCCGAGCGGCCACTGCTCGCGCAGGACCGGACCGGGGGCGTGCGCGTTGAGCCGCCAGGACAGGCCGTCGAAGCGCCGTCGCTGCCGCTCACGCGCGGCCATGACGCGCAGCCGGATGTCGGCGCTGGTCTCGCGGCGCTCGAAGGGCAGCAGGTCATCGCGCTGCACGGGCTCGACGAAGCGGGTGATGTCGATCCGGTCGGCGATCGGTCCCGAGATCTTCGCGCGGTACTCCCGGCGCGACCGCTCGCCGCACGTGCACCCGTGGTCGCGTGCGAACGGGTGGTAGGCGCCGCAACGGCACGGGTTGCAGGCGAAGACGAACATCGCCCGCGCCGGGTAGACCGCATCGTCGTCACCGCGCGAGATCGAGATCTCGCCGGCCTCGAGGGGTTCGCGCAGCGCCTCGACCACGTCGACGGGGAAGAGCGGGAACTCGTCCAGGAAGAGCACTCCCAGGTGCGCCCGGCTGACCTCGCCGGGGCGCACGCGGCCGGTGCCGCCACCGAGGATCCCCGTGCGCGACGCCGAGTGGTGGGGGGCCCGGAAGAGCGGCCGGCGCAGCCGAGCACCTCCTGGCGGCAGCACACCGGCCAGGGAGTGGACCGCGGTCAGCTCGAGGGACTCCTCGTCGGTGAGATCGGGCAGCAGGCCCGGGATGCGTTCGGCGATGCTGGTCTTGCCGGCGCCCTTGGGCCCGGTGAGCATCAGGTGGTGGCCGCCGGCGGCAGCGACCTCGACGGCGTAGCGCGTGTCCGGGATCCCGATGATGTCGCTCATGTCGAGGTCCTCGAGCCGCTCGGCGCCGCGCCAGCTGAGCAGTGGCGAGCCGGTGAGCGGCTCCACCGGTGGCGCCTCGGGCACCTCGTCGCCGGTGAGCAGCGCGACGAGCTGGCCCAGCGACCTGACGCCGAACACACTGACGCCCGGCACCATGGCGGCCTCGTCCGCCTGGGGCTCCGGCACGTAGACCGTCGTCAGTCCCCGGGCGACCGCCGCCATCGTCATGGGGAGCACGCCCGGGACGCAGCGCAGCCGCCCGTCCAGGGTCAGCTCGCCGAGCATCGCGGACTGCCGCAGCTGTTCGCGCGGGACCTTCGGGTCCGCCGCCGCCAGCACCGCGACGGCGATGGCCAGGTCGAAGTGAGGACCGCTCTTGGGCAGGTCGGCCGGCGAGAGCAGCACGGTGGTGCGCCGGTGGTTGGGCCACCGGAAGCCGCTGTTGGAGACCGCCGCGCGGCACCGGTCGCGGGCCTCGTTGATGGAGGTGTCCGGACGCCCGACCAGCGCCGTCGCGATCAGGCCGTCGGAGAGATCCGCCTGCACGTCGATGACGTGGCCGATCGCACCGCGCAAGCAGACGGTGTGGGTGGTCGCGACCATCAGCCCACTCCCCTGAGGTGCGTCACCTCGGCCGCACCGCGTCGACCGAGGAGCACCCCGACGAGGTCGATGCGCACCTCAGGCACGTGCGCGTCGTGCTCGTGCATCCAGTGGCCCGCCAGCGCGCGCAGCCGCTCGGCCTTGCGCGGTCGCACGGATTCCAGCGGGTGGCCGAAGGCGGTGCCGGCCCTGGTCTTGACCTCGCAGAAGACCAGCACGTCGCCGTCGCGCAGGACCAGGTCGATCTCACCCGCCGCGCAGCGCCAGTTGCGGTCGACCACGACCATGCCTGTCTCGACCAGTCGTTGCGCGGCCACCCGCTCGCCGAAGGCTCCGATGCTCTGGTTTCGCTGGGCGTTCACGACGCCATCCGATCCCGGCCGGCACGCAGGGCGCACCCGGCGACGGGCGACCTGTGGACAACCGGCCCGACCAGCACCGCTGTGGACACGAATCGGTCGTCACCAGATCCGCAATTCGCCCACCGCGACGCGAAGTGTCGGTCACACTGTGGTCATGAATCGGGGTAAATGGGGCATCCCCGGCGCGTCAGGACTCCGGCGCGGCCGCCGTCGAGTTCGCCCTCGTGAGCACCTGCTCTTCACGGTGATGTTCGGCATCCTGCAGTACGGGCTTTATTTCAACGACTCGCTGAACACCCGTCAGGGCATTCGTGAAGCAGCGCGTCAAGGCGTCGTCGAAGGCTTTCTCGCTACGGGCACCGGATGCACGACCGGTGACAACTCCGCCAAGCTGGCGTGCATCGCGCGATTGCAGATCTCCCCCACGACCGGCACCGCGTACGCCAAGGTCGTGACCCCTGCCGGCTGGGCCAAGGGCTCTCCACTGATCGTGTGCGGCGCGGTGCGCGAAGGCACATTCGGGTTCCTGCCGATGCCCAACGACCGCTGGATATACAGCAAGACGCAGATGAGCATCGAGAGGGAGACCGCCAAGACCAGCTGGCCGGCAACCCCGTACGCCGACACTGCGACCGGGCTGAGCTGGAGCGATGCCGGATGCTAGGACGGGGAGAGGTCGTGAGCGTGACGAGGCCGGAGCCGTGACGATCGTCTTCGCCCTGTGCGCCACCCTCTTGTTGATCTGGTGCGCGATGGTGGTCGACCTCGGCTTTGCCAGGGACACACGACGCCAGTCACAGAACGCCTCGGACGCCGCCGCACTGGCTGCGGGGAGCAAGATCTACGCCGCCGGACCGGTGGCCGACTTCGCGGGGCCCTCGCCACTGCCAAGCAGTACGCCCAGTTCAACTTCAGCGTCGCATCAACGGCGTGGCTCAACTGCTCCGACCCCGACCACCTGTCCTACACGCCGGACACCTCGAACAACAACACCTGCATCTCGTTCGACAACTCGACACAGCCCTCCAAGGTGCGCGTGCTGATGCCCGCGCGCAACGTACCCACGGGTCTGGGCAACCTGGCGGGCGTGCGTCGATCCGGATCGGCAGCTACGCAGGCGCCACGATCACGAACAGCGCCACCCAGCCGTGCGGGCTGTGTCTCCTCGGTTCGGGAGTGCACAACTTCCAGAACGGAGACGTGACCGTCTCGAATGCGGACATCTACGTCAACGGCAGCTCCAACGTGCAGAGCAACGGCCTGGTCTCGACCAACGGCCAGATCTACGTCCAGAACACGGCCAGTGGCCCGTTGTCCAGCTACCAGCCCGATCCCAGGACCAACGTTCCGCCGATCAGCGACCCGCTGGCGGGCGTGCCGCTGCCTCCGGACATGTCGACGCTGACGGCGAAGACCGACCCGTGCAACGAAGGTCCCGGCATCTACACGGGCAAGAACCTCAACAACATGACGTGCACGCTGACACCGGGCCTCTACGTCATCCGCGCCGGAACCTGGGACGGCTCAGGTAGCGGCGGCGGCACGCTCGTCGGACACGGCGTGACGTTGTACTTCACCTGCTCCGACGCGGGCAACACGCAAGTGCAGGCCTGCACCTCCGGTCAGTCCGGTGGCGCGTTGGACGCGTCTGGCAACTATCTGCTCGACCTCCAGGCCCAACTGACGACGCCCACCACGAACGGCGCGATCCAGGGTGTCACCATTGCCTACGACAGGAACAACACCGCGCCCCTGCGCATGACCGGCAACGGCTCCAGCGGTTTCGTCGGGGCGATCTACGCGAAGAGCTCGACGCTGCAGATCAACGGCAACGGTTGCTCCACGACCTACAACTCCATGGTCGTCACGGACAACATGGACATGAACGGCACCAACAGCTGCCTCACGGCAACCTATTCGGTCGATCAGAATCCCGCGCCAGCCCCCGGCGCCGTCCACCTCTACGAGTAGCGGGGATCGCGCCGACTCGGGGCACGGACTCTCGGACACCGACGGAGCCGCGCCGTCGAGGCGAGGCACGCTCCGCCGGCTCACTCCTTCGGCGGCTCGATCTCCGACTGGCTCAGCTCCTCGACGTTGACGTCCTTGAAGGTGAGCACCTTGACGTTCTTGGCCAGCCGCCGGGCCGGACGGTACATGTCCCAGACCCAGGCGTCGGTCAGCGTCACCTCGAAGAACACCTCCCCGGCCTCCGTGCGCGCCTTCACGTCGACCTGGTTGCACAGGTAGAAGCGCCGGTCGGTCTCCACGACGTACTTGAAGATGCCGACGACGTCGCGGTACTCCCGGTAGAGGGTGAGCTCCATCTCGGTCTCGTACTTCTCGAGGTCCTCGGTGCTCATGGAGCAACCTCCTGCAGCTCGACGTCAGGGTCGGGTTCGAACAGCTCCAGCTGGGGCTCAAGACTGAGTGGCTCGGCGTCGACGATCCCGGCGGCGCGCCGTACGTTCACGAAGCGCATCCGGTGCACCGGGGTCGGGCCGTGCTCGTCCAGCTCGACGGCGTGCTCGTCGGTGCAGTAGCCCTTGTGCGTGGCGAAGTCGAAGGCGGGGTACTGCTCGCGCAGGTCGCACATGATCCGGTCGCGGGTGACCTTGGCGATCACCGAGGCGGCCGAGATGCAGGCGGCCACCCGGTCGCCCTTCCAGATCGCCAGGCCCGGGACGCCGAGGCCGTCGACCGGGAACCCGTCGGTGAGGACGTACGACGGCCGCTGCTCGAGCCGGGCCAGGGAGCGGCGCAGCGCCTCGACGTTGGCGACGTGCATGCCCAGCCGGTCGCACTCCCCCGGCGGCACGATCACGACCGACCAGGCCAGCGCGCGCCGGAGCACCTGCTCGTAGCACCGCTCGCGCGCCTTGGCGGTGAGCAGCTTGGAGTCGGCCAGCCCGGGGACGATGCCGGCCTTGCCCTCGGGCAGGATCGCCGCAGCGGCGACGAGCGGACCGGCGCAGGCGCCGCGACCGGCCTCGTCGACGCCGGCGATCGGCGTCAGCCCGGCACGGCGCAGCGCCCGCTCGTAGCCGTAGAGCCCGGCGTCACGCCGGACCGTGGAACCCCGCGGCAGACCCGCCACCGTCACCGCCCGGTCACTTCCGGTCCGGACTCTGTCGATCGGGGATGGCGTCGAACGTGCTCGGACGGTGGATGAACTCGGCACGGCCCGCGGGCCAGATCAGCGCGAAGACCTTGCCGACGACGAGGTCCTCGTCGACGAAGCCGCCGCCCGGGACTGCCCATGTGCCCGCGCGAGTCGTAGGAGGCGCTGCGGTTGTCACCCATCATCCAGAGGTGGTCCTTGGGAACGGTGACGTCGAACTTGATCGTCGACGGAGCGACGCCCTTGGGCAGGTAGGACTTCTCGTCCAGCGGCGTGGCCGTTCACGGTGATGCGGCCCTGCTTGTCGCAGCAGACCACGCGGTCGCCACCGACGCCGATGACCCGCTTCACGAGGTGACCGCCGGTGGGGTAGAGCCCGATCTTCTCCAGCA
The DNA here is from genome assembly GCA_963698945.1 of uncultured Actinomycetota bacterium. Lineage (GTDB taxonomy): Bacteria > Actinomycetota > Actinomycetes > Propionibacteriales > Nocardioidaceae > Marmoricola. The sequence goes on from CAVOST010000014.1 coordinate 117,623, forward strand.
CCTTGGTGACCGGTGAGCTGGGCGGGGTCGAGTCGGCGCTGGTGAGCCAGCGACCGGGGTCCTCGAAGACGACGATGTCGCCGCGCTGCGGAGAGCCGCCGCCCCAGTAGGACACCTTCTGCACGAGGATCCGGTCGTTCTGGACGAACTGCGGCTCCATCGAGGGCGACGGGATGTAGAAGGCCTGCACGAACAGGCTCTTGATGACGATCGCGAGCACCAGGGCGAGTGCCCAGGAGCAGGATCGTCTCCTGCCAGAGCGGCAGCTGACGGCGCCCTGAGCTGCCGTCCTTGCCGCCACGAGGAGATCGCTTGCCGGTCCCTGCGCCGGCGCCGCCCGCAGGCTGCTCCTCGTCCACGTGCGTCACTCGGTGAGCCTAACGGTCCGGTCGGTACGGACCGGCTCAGGCCTCGCGGCGCTCCTTGATCTTGGCAGCCTTGCCGCGCAGGTTGCGCAGGTAGTACAGCTTCGCCCGGCGTACGTCGCCACGGGTCACGATCTCGATGCGGTCGAAGATCGGGGAGTGGATCGGGAAGGTCCGCTCGACGCCGACGCCGAAGGAGACCTTGCGGACGGTGAAGGTGCGGCCCACGCCGGAGCCCTGCAGCTTGATCACGACGCCCTGGAAGACCTGGATCCTGGAACGGTTGCCCTCGACCACCTTGACGTGGACCTTGACGGTGTCGCCGGCGCGGAAGGCCGGTACGTCGTCGCGCTTGGTCTGGGCGGACAGGTCGTCGATCGCGTTCGTCATCGGATCTCCTCGTGACTGCCACAGGTCATCCACGGATGGTGGTGTTCGGTCGGTGCGCCGGCCACTCCCGGTGCGGGGCCGGCCTCGGTCGTCCCCCTGTGGCAGGTGACCGCGGCGGCTGGGCCAAGGAGCGATTCTGCCATGCGGCCAGCAGGTACGGCCAATCGAGCGGTGGGCTCAGCGCCGCTTGGTGAGCCGGACGGCGCCGGGGACGTCTGGATCGGCACCACGGAGGCGGTATCCCGCCTTCCGGTACATCCGGAGGTTGCGCTCGCTCCCGGCACCGGTGAACAGCACGTAGCCGGTCACGTCCGGCGGCGCGGCCTCCTCGATGGCCGTCAGCAGGAGGCGCCCCAGCCCCCGTCCCTGCAGGTCGGGAGCGACCATGAGCCGGCCGATGTCCCACTTCTCGCCGGAGCGACGGCCGCGGGCGGCCGCGACCAGCCGGCCGGCGCTGCGCAGCACCAGCGTGGTCCACTCCCCCAGCCACGCCTGTACGTCGGCCAGGCCCTCGTCGAGCGGCGGGATGTGCACGCCTGGGTTGGCCTGCTCCTCCTGCACCCAGCAGGCGCGCTGCAGGGTCAGCAGCTCGCCGGCATCGCCTGGCGCGGCCAGCCGGATCTCACCTGCGACGCCCGTGGCATCGACGGCCTGCGAGGCGTGCGCGAGGTCGGGGCGTCGCTCGGCGGTCCGGCGTACCGACTCGGCCGCGGCGCCACGGCGCGATCCGGGCGTGGTCGCCGGACAGCAGCACGTCCGGGACGTCGTGCCCGCGCCAGCTGGCGGGCTTGGTGTAGACGGGGTGCTCCAGCAGCCCGCCCCACGCCTCGCCGGAGTGCGACTCCTCCACCAGCGACTCGGCGTTGCCCACGAAGCCCGGCAGCAGCCGGACGACGGCCTCGACGATCGCGAGCGCCGCCACCTCCCCGCCGTTGAGCACGTAGTCGCCGATCGACAGCTCGCGCACCTCCATCCGGGCGGACGGCCTCGTCCATCACCCGCTGGTCGATGCCCTCGTAGCGACCGCAGGCGAAGACGAGGTGCTCCCGCGTCGCCAGGTCGGCGGCCACCGCCTGGGTGAACCGCTCGCCGGCCGGGGTCGGCACGACCAGCGTCGCGCCCGGGGCTCCGACCGACGTCCAGCGCCTCGCCCCAGGGCTCCGGCTTCATCACCATGCCGGCGCCGCCGCCGTACGGGCGTGTCGTCCACCGTGCGGTGCCGGTCGTGCGTCCAGTCGCGCAGGTCGTGGACCTGCACGTCGAGCAGTCCGCTCTCCTGCGCCTTGCCCGCGAGCGAGAGGCCCAGCGGCGCCAGGTAGTCGGGGAAGATCGTGACGACGTCGATCCTCATCGGTCCCCTGATCGTGGTCGCGCGAGCGGAGCGAGCCCGGCCGCGATCGGTCGATCGCAGCGACGTCGTGCCGACGCCGCCGGCCACGTCGACCTCGGGCACGAGCGCGGTGCACGAACGGGAACAGCGCCTCGCCCTGCGGCGTCCGGATCACGAGCAGGTCCTGGGCGGCGTTGTGCTCGATGCGGCTCAGCTCCCCCACGACCGTGCCGTCGACGGTCTCGATCCGGAGCCCGACCAGCTGGTGGTCGTAGAACTCCTCGGGGTCCTCCGGCTGCTCGTCCGGCTCGAGCGGACGACGAGCTCGGTGCCGCGCGCGGACTCGGCTGCGGTGCGGTCGGCGATCTCCTCGAAGCGCACCAGCAGCCGGCCCTGGTGCGTCCGGGTGCCGACCACGGTCAGCGACGGCCAGTGGGCGCGGCCGTGGGTCGCCAGGACCGCGCCGTCGGCGAAGCGCCGCGCCGGCTCGTCGGTGCGCGGCTCGACCGCGACCTCGCCGCGGAGCCCGTGCGCGCGACCGATCCGCCCGACCACGACGTAGTCCTCCCGGTCACGTGGCGCTGGCTCCTTCGGTGACTACCGCCGCCGGTCGACGTCCACGAAGTCGATCCGCGCACCGCCGCGGCCCGCCAGGGAGCCGAGCACCGTGCGGAACGCCGTGGCCGTGCGGCCGCCGCGACCGATGACCTTCCCGAGGTCGTCGGGGTGGACCCGCACCTCGAGGATCGACCCGCGCCGCAGCTGCTTGTCGCGGACGCTGACGTCGTCGGGGTGCTCCACGATGCCGCGGACGAGGTGCTCCAGCGCTTCGGCCAGCACGTCGGTCAGGCCTCGGTCTTCTCGTCGGCCTCGGCCGCAGCCTCGGTGGTCACCGACGACTCGTCGGCACCCGCCTCGGGAGCGTCGGCAGCCGGCTCGGCAGCAGCCTCGGCCTTGTCCGGTGCGGCCTCCGCCTCCGGTGCAGCGCTCGGCTGCAGCCTCGGCAGGGGCTTCCGCAGGCGCCTCGGCAGCAGCCGGGGTCTCCGGAGCGGCTTCCTCCGGCGCGGGCTCGGCCGCCTTCTTGGCCGCCCGCTTGCGGGTGACGGCCTCGCCCCTGGGCTCGTTGGCGACGTCCTTGAGGGCCTCGTTGAACAGCTCGGTCTTGTCGCGGCGGGGCTCGGCGTAGCGCAGCGTGCCCTCGGCGCCCGGCAGGCCCTTGAACTTCTGCCAGTCGCCGGTGACCTTGAGGATCGCCGCGACGGCCTCGGTGGGCTGGGCGCCGACGCCGAGCCAGTACTGCGCGCGGTCGGAGACGACCTCGATGAACGAGGGCTCCTGCTTGGGGTGGTACTTGCCGATCTCCTCGATGACCTTGCCGTCGCGCTTCTTGCGAGCGTCGACGACGACGAGGCGGTAGTACGGCTGGCGGATCTTGCCCATCCGCTTCAAGCGAATCTTGACGGCCACGTGTGTGGTGTCTCCTTGCGATGTGTTGGTGGTGGGAAGCGCGCCAGCCGAGTGGGGTCGGGGCGCTGCGTCCCGGTGTGGGCGTCCACCGTCCGGATGAGAGGGGCCGGGCGACGTACGACTCAGCGCGTCATTCTGCCAGACCGACCCGTCACCCCTGAAATCTGCCCGCCACCGCACGTACCGCGGTGGACTCCGTCTCCTCCCGTACGACGACCTCGGCGCTCAGGCCCGCCGCGGCACAGGCCGCCAACGTGCCCTCCGCCTGGCGCCTGCTGGTCTCGAGGAGCAGCACGCCACCCGGCGCGCAACCACCGGGGGGCGCCGTCGGCCACCCGCCGGTGCACGTCGAGCCCGTCGGCACCACCGTCGAGCGCGACGTGGTGCTCGTGGTCGCGAGCCTCGGGGGGCATCAGCGCGATCTCGTCGGTGGGGACGTAGGGCGCGTTCACGACGAGCACGTCGACGCGGCCGGCGAGCGAGTCCGGCAGCGCGTCGTACAGGTCGCCCTCGTGCACCCGCTCGTCGCCCAGGTTGCGCCTCGCGACCGCGACCGCAGCGGGGTCGAGGTCGGCGGCGTGCAGGTCCACCGGGTCGACGCGGTCCGCCACGGCCAGCCCCGAGCGCGCCGGTGCCGCAGCAGAGGTCCACCACGACGGGCCCGCTCCGGTCGCGCAGGTGCGCCACCGCCAGGTCGACGAGCAGCTCGCTGCGGCGGCGCGGCACGAAGACGCCGGGCGCCACGGCGACCCGGAGCCCGCAGAACTCCGCCCAGCCGACGACCTGCTCCAGCGGCTCGCCGCGCACCCGGCGCGCGAGCATGAGCTCGAGGTGTCCGCGCGTGCGGGCCTCGGCGCGCAGCACCTCCGCCTCGTCCTCGGCGAACACACTGCCTGCCGACCGGAGCGCGTCGACCAGCGGCCGAGTCAGCCAACGACCCGGCCCACGCAGCACGATCCGCTTCGGCTCGGCCAGGACGCTGAGGTCCTCGAGCGGGTTCCGGTCGTAGACGACGAAGTCCGCGCTGGTCCCCTCGGAGAGGTGCCCGTCGAGGCCGAGCCACTCGCGGGCGCGCCACGACGCGGCGCCCAGCGCGTCCTCGGGGGTGAAGCCGTACTCCGCGAGCTCGCGCACCTCCCCCGCCACCTGGCCGTGCGGGCAGCACCCCGCCGGCGTCGGTGCCGGCGTAGATCGCCACCCCCGCCTCGTGCGCCGCCATGATCGTGTCGCGCCGGCGCTCGTGGAGGTCGTCGCATGTGGCCGGCGTAGGCCGGGAACTTCTCGCTCGGCCGCGTCGGCGTAGTCGGGGAAGTTGTTCAGCTGCATGCACGGTCGGCACCAGCGCCGTCCCCCGCGCCGACCATCTCCTCGACGAGGTCGGTGGAGAGCCCGGTGCCGTGCTCGATGCAGTCGATGCCGGCGTGCGATCAGCCCCGGCAGCACCGCCTCGCCGAAGCAGTGGGCGGTCACCTTCGCGCCGTGCTCGTGGGCCGCGGCGATCGCGGCCGCGAACGCCTCCGCCGGGAAGGAGGGCTCGAGGTCGCCGGTCTCCCGGTCGATCCAGTCGCCGACGAGCTTGACCCAGCCGTCGCCGCGCTGCGCCTCCTGGGCGGCGTACGACGCGAGCTCGTCCGGCTCGACCTCGTGGGCGAAGTTGCGGATGTAGCGCTTGGTGCGGGCGATGTGACGGCCGGCCCGGATCAGCCGCGGCAGGTCGTCGCGCTCGTGGACCCAGCGCGTGTCGGCCGCCGAGCCGCAGTCGCGCAGCAGCAGCGCCCCGGCGTCGCGGTCGGCGATCGCCTGCTCCTCGGTGGTGGCCTCGTCGACGGCGCCGTTCTCGTCGAGGCCGATGTGGCAGTGCGCGTCGACGAGTCCCGGGACGATCCAGCCCTCGGCCATCGTCTCCGCCCCGGGCTGCGGCCTCGTAGGTGACCGCCCCGTCGACGACGTAGAGGTCGCGCGCCTCGCCGTCGGGCAGCACCGGTCCCCTGAACCGCAGCACGGGAGCCGATGACATGGCGGCGAGGCTACTACCGGCGCGCCGCCGCCGCGGTGCGCCCTCGGGACGATCCGAAGCCGGCGCGATCGGTGGGCTGAGCGCTACTTCAGGTACTTCGAGAGGTCCGGCAGCTGGGTCGGGTCGAACTCGGCCGGTGCCGTCTTCGGCGTCGAGGCCGAAGGCACTGCCCGGCCGCGGCAGCGGGCTTCTCGGCCGCCGCTGCCTCCTGCTGCGCGCGCTTCGCCGGGTTGCCCGACTGACGCTTGCCCTTGGCCTTCTTGGGCTGCGGCGCCTGACGACCCTTGGCCTTCTTGCCCAGCCCCATCCCCGGGCTGCCGGGCAGTCCCGGGGCGCCGCCGCGGGCCATCTGCTGCATCATCTTGCGCGCCTCGAAGAACCGGTCGACGAGCTGGTTCACGTCGCTCACCGCGCGGCCGGAGCCCTTGGCGATGCGGGCGCGGCGCGAGCCGTCGATCAGCTTCGGGTTGGCCCGCTCGGCCGGCGTCATCGACTGGATGATCGCCTGGATCCGGTCGATCTCGCGCTCGTCGAAGTTCTCGAGCTGGTCGCGGAACTGCCCCATGCCCGGGCAGCATCCCGAGCATCTTGGTCAGCGAGCCCATCTTGCGGACCTGCTGCATCTGCTCGAGGAAGTCGTCGAGGGTGAAGCTCGCCGTCGCCCTGCAGCTTGGCCGCGGCCTTGGCGGCCTGATCGGCGTCGAAGGTCTTCTCCGCCTGCTCGATCAGGGTCAGCAGGTCGCCCATGTCGAGGATGCGCGAGGCCATCCGGTCGGGGTGGAAGAGGTCGAAGTCGGTGAGCTTCTCGCCCGCCGACGCGAACATCACCGGCTTGCCGGTCATCTTCGCGATCGACAGCGCGGCGCCACCGCGCGCGTCGCCGTCGAGCTTGGTCAGCACGACGCCGTCGTAGCCCACCCCGTCGAGGAACGCCTGCGCGGTGTTGACCGCGTCCTGGCCGATCATGGCGTCGACGACGAACAGCACCTCGTCGGGCGAGACGGCGTCGCGGATGTCCGAGGCCTGCTGCATCAGCTCCGCGTCGATGCCGAGCCGGCCGGCGGTGTCGACGATGACGACGTCGTGGAGCGTACGACGGGCCTCCTCGATCGACCGGCGCGCGACGGCCACCGGGTCGCCGACCCCGTTGCCGGGCTCGGGCGCGAACACCGTCACCCCGGCCCGCTCGCCGTTGACCTGCAGCTGCTGCACGGCGTTGGGGCGCTGCAGGTCGGCGGCCACGAGCATCGGGCTCTTGCCCTGGTCCTTGAGCCACAGCGCCAGCTTCGCGGCCAGCGTCGTCTTGCCGGCTCCCTGGAGGCCGGCCAGCATCAGCACGGTCGGCGGGGTCTTGGCGAACCGCAGCCGCCGGGTCTCGCCGCCGAGGATCGTGATCAGCTCGTCGTTGACGATCTGGATGACCTGCTGGGCCGGGTTGAGCGCCTGGCTCACCTCGGCGCCGCGGGCGCGCTCCTTGACCGCCTCGACGAAGTCCTTGACCACCGGCAGCGCCACGTCGGCCTCGAGCAGGGCCAACCGGATCTCGCGCGCGGTGGCGTCGATGTCCGCCTCGGAGAGCCGGCCCTTGCCGCGGAGGTTCTTGAAGGTCTCGGAGAGGCGATCGGAGAGGGTGGCGAACACGAAGCTGGATCCTCGGGTTGTCGGTCAGTGAGGTCGGTGGCCAAGGGTAGCCGGGAACGCCGCGCTCACTGCTCGGAGTAGGTGCGAACCAGTGCTTCCCGGACGCGATGGGCCGCCCCGGCCGCCCGTTCCTCGGACAACGCGGCGGCGTACTGCTCCTGCACGTAGAACACGTCGACGGCCTGCGGACCCAGCGTGGACACGTGGGCCGAGCGCACCGAGATCTCCATGCCGGCCAGGGCCGCGCACACGGTGTGGATCAGGCCCGGCCGGTCCGAGGAGCGCACCTCCAGCACGGTCGCCGTCTGCGAGGCCTCGGGGCGCACGGCGACGGTCGGCTCCAGCTTCGCCGGGGTCCCCCGCCCGAGCCGCTCGGCGGCGTCGATCCGACCCCCGACGATCGCCTCGAGGCGCTGCCGCAGCAGCACGTCGTCGAGCCCGGTCTCCGCGACCTGCCACACCGAGCAGCCGAACCCGTCCTGCGTCCAGGCGCGCGCCGCCCGCACCGACACCTTCTGCAGCGCCAGCGCGGCGGCGGAGTCGGCCAGCAGGCCGAGCCTGTCTCCCGAGACCACGGTGACCCGGGACCCGTCGGGCCCGCCCTCCACCTGCACCGACACCGCCCGCGGGTCGGCTCGGACAAGGTCGGGGATCTCGATCTCCAGGGTGTCGTCGTCGGGGACCGGCTCGTCGGCCAGCACCGCCGCGGAGCGCCGTACCAGCGTGCGGACCAGCGACGCACGCCACGAGGTCCACGCCTTCTCCGAGGTGGCCCTGGCGTCGGCCTCGGTCAGCGCGGCGAGCAGCTCGAGCTCCTCCCGGTCGCCGATGCGCTCGGTCACCGTCTCGATCGTGCCCGGGTCGTCGGGGTCGCGGGTGGTGGCCGTCTCGGGCAGCAGCAGGTGCCACCGGACGAGGTCCCCGATGAGCTCGACCTCGCGCGCGTCGAAGCCGATGCGCTCGCGCGATCGTGCGCGCGATCGGCTCGCCGGCCACGCAGTGCTCGGTGAGCTGGCCCTTGCCGATGTCGTGGAGCAGCGCGGCGACCATCAGGACGTCCGGCCGGGCGACACGGCGGATGAGTGTCGAGGCCTCGATGCAGGTCTCCACCAGGTGCCGGTCGACGGTGAAGCGGTGCACGACCGAGGCGTGGGGCAGCAGCCGGACGCGGTCCCACTCCGGGAGCACCCGGTCGAGCGCGCCGGTCTCGTCGAGCGTCTCCCACACGCCGAGCAGGCCCGGGACCGGCCGCCAGCAGGCGGACGAAGAGGTCGCGCGCGCCAGTCGGCCAGGGGTCACCGAGGGGTCGGCCCTCACGCGCCAGCCGCGCCGCCGTCACCGGGGCCAGCACGAGGTCGCGCTCCGCCGCCTCGGTCGCGGCGCGGAGCAGCAGCAACGGGTCCTTGCCGATCGGGGCGTTGCGGTCGAGGACCACCTCCTCGAAGGAGATGGCCACGCCCGGGGCGACGGTCTCCAGCCGCGGCCGCCGCGGACCGGTCGCGCTCGGCTCGCGCAGCACCGCCTCGGCTCGCCGCCACGCCAGCCGCGAGAGGTGGGTGATCCGCCGGGCGAGGCCGCGGGTGTGCCGCTGGGCGGCGTTGCCGTCGGGCAGCCGCAGGACCGCTGCGATCTCGTCCCAGTACTCCGGCACCACCCGGTCGGTCGCGCGCCCGGCCACGGCGTGGAGGGCGTCACGCACGTCGAGCAGCGCCATCCGGCAGCGCTCGAGGTCCTGGTGGGGGACGTCGACGAGCCACGAGGCCACGAGGGCCTTGAGCACGCCGGCGTCGCGCAGCCCGCCCTCGGACTCCTTGAGGTCGGGGACCGAGGCGTGGGCCAGCTCCCCGGCGCGACGAGCCCGGGTGGAGGTCATCTCACGCATCTCGCGCAGCCGGGTGCGAGCGTCGCGGCGCCACTGGGTGAGCACGGAGGTGCGCAGGCGCAGCGTCAGGTTGGGGTCGCCGGCGAGGTGCCGTACGTCGAGCATCCCGGTCGCGACGCGCAGGTCCGCCTCGGCCTGGATGAGCACCTCGTCGACGGTGCGGACCGCGTGGTCGATGTCGACGCCGGAGTCCCACAGCGGGTACCAGATCTGCCCCGCCCACTCACCGAGATCGACCGCGGCGTCGTGGACCAGCACGACGTCGAGGTCGCTGTACGGCGCCAGCTCCTGGCGGCCGTAGCCGCCCACCGCCACCAGCGCGACGCCGGTGTCCGGGCAGCCGGCCTTCCCGAACGCCTGCACGCACAGCTCGTCCGCCGTCCGCGTTCGCTCGGCCCGCTCAGCCGCGGTCACGTCGCTGCTCCGCCGCTCTTTTCGGGAGCTCCTAGAGGGCCGAGTGGTCGCGGTCGCCGGTGCGCACCCGCACCACGCTCTCGACCGGCTGCACCCACACCTTGCCGTCGCCGATGCGTCCCGTGGCCGCCGCGCCGACGACCGCCTCGGTCACCCCTTCGACGTCCTCGTCGTCGACGACGATCTCGATGCGCACCTTCGGCACCAGCGAGATGTCGTACTCGGCGCCGCGGTAGACCTCGGTGTGGCCCTTCTGGCGGCCGTAGCCGCTGACCTCGCTCACGGTCATGCCGGTCACGCCGACACCCTCGAGCGCCGTCCGCACCTCTTCCCACTTGTGCGGCTTGATCACTGCGGTGACGATCTTCATGGCGCTCATCCTCTCCTGTTCAGGTGCTGGGTTGTGCGAACGGGCCGCTGGTGGCCTTGGGTGAGCTGAACCCGGACGCGCTCCGGCCACCGGCCGTGGAGTGCAGGTCGTAGGCCGTCTCGGCGTGGATCACCAGGTCGATGCCACTCACCTCGTGCTCCTCGTCGATGCGGAAGCCCATGGTCCGGTGCACCAGCCAGCGCGAGGACACCGGACACGGTGAAGGTGTAGAGCAGCACGACGCCCGCGCCGAGTGCCTGCTTGCCGAGCTGGTCGAGCCCCCCGCCGTAGAAGAGCCCGTCGACCTGCGTGGGAGCAGCCGCGGTGGCGATCAGGCCGATGCCGAGGGTGCCGACGAGTCCACCGACCAGGTGAACCCCGACCACGTCCAGCGAGTCGTCGTAGCCCCACCGGTACTTCATGCCCACGGCCAGCGCACAGACGACGCCGGCCACCAGCCCCATCAGCAACGCTCCGACCGGGGGACAACGAACCCCCGCTGGGCGTGATGGCGACGAGCCCTGCGACCAGACCCGAGGCCGCACCCAGGGTGGTGGCGTGGCCGTCGCGGAACCGTTCCAGCACGAGCCAGCCGATCGAGCCCGCGGCCGCTGCGCAGGTGGTGGTCACGAACACGACCGCGGCCGCATGGTTCGCGCCAAGGGCGGACCCGGCGTTGAAGCCGTACCAGCCGAACCAGAGAAGGCCCGCTCCGAGCATGACGAGCGTCAGGTTGTGCGGGCGCATCGCGTCGTGGCCGAAGCCGACGCGCGTCCCGACGACCAGCGCGAGCGCGAGCGCCGAGGCGCCCGACGTGATCTCGACCGCCATCCCCCCGGCGAAGTCGACGGTGCCCACCGTGTTGGCCAGCCAGCCTCCCGTGTGGCCGGGCCGGTCGAAGTCGAAGACCCAGTGGGCGACGGGCGCGTAGACCAGCAACGTCCAGATGGAGACGAAGACGATCCAGGCGCCGAAGCGCGCCCGGTCGGCGATGGCGCCCGAGACGAGCGCGCCGGTGATGACGCAGAACAGCCCCTGGAAGACCGCGAACAGGATCGTCGGCACGCTGAGCCAGCCGTCGGCCTTCTCCGAGAGCAGCGACTCGAGACCGAAGTGCTGCAGCGGGTCGCCCAGCAGGCCCCCGCCCAGGTCGTCGCCGAAGGCCAGCGAGTACCCGACGACGACCCACAGCACGAGGATCACGGCCAGTGCCCCGAAGGTCATCATCATCATGTTCAGCACGCTCTTCGAGCGCACCATGCCGCCGTAGAACAACGCCAGGCCGGGCGCCATCAGCAGCACCAGCGCCGAGGCCGCTAGCAGCCACGCGGTGTCACCGGTGTCGACGGCGAGCGGGAGTGGAGCGGCCAGGGTGAGGGTCGGCATGGCCCGACACCCTGTCGTGCTGCGGGCGAGACTGCGGGCACATCCCACATGCCAGACAGCGGCGGAGTGGGATGTGCCCGCGGCGACCTCACTCAGATGGCCGCCTCGTCCTTGTCCCCCGTACGGACCCGGATCACGCTCTCGACGGGCGAGATCCAGACCTTGCCGTCTCCGATGCGGCCGGTCTGCGCGGACTTGACCACGATCCCGGCGACGTCCTCGACGTCGGCGTCGTCGACGATGATCTCCACCCTGATCTTCGGGACCAGCGCGATGTCGTACTCCGCGCCCCGGTAGACCTCGGTGTGACCCTTCTGGCGGCCGTAGCCGCTGACCTCGCTGACGGTCATGCCGGTCACCCCGAAGGTCTCGAGAGCAGCGCGGACCTCTTCCCACTTGTGCGGCTTGATCACCGCGGTGACGAGCTTCATGCGTTGACTCCTCTCGCCTCGGTGTCGGCCTGGGCCAGTGCGGTTGCCGGGCCACGCGAGCCCCCGGACAGGGAGGCGAAGTCGTAGGCCGCCTCACCGTGCTCGGAGAAGTCGATCCCGTCGACCTCGTCCTCCTCGTCGATCCGCCAACCGATCGTGTACTTGATGGCGAACCCGATGATCGCGGTGAACACACCGGACCATGCGATGGCGGTCAGCGCCCCGAGCGACTGGGCACGCAGGGAGTCGAAGCCACCGCCGTAGAAGAGACCGTCGACGCCTCCCGCACCGGCAGCGGTGGAGAAGAAGCCGATCAGCACGGTGCCGACGATGCCGCCGACCAGGTGGACGCCCACCACGTCGAGGGAGTCGTCCAGGTTGAACTTGTACTTCAACCCGACCGCCCACGCGCACACCGCGCCGGCGATCGCACCGATGGCGATGGCACCGGAGATGTCCACCGCACCGCAGGCGGGAGTGATCGCGACCAGACCGGCCACGATTCCCGATGCGGCACCAAGCGTCGTCGCCTTGCCGTGCAGGAGCCGCTCGATGAGCAGCCAGGCCAGCAACGCGGCCATGGTGGCGAGCGTGGTGTTGGTGAAGGTGCGCCCGGTCTCGCTGTAGAACTGGGCGACGTTGGCCGCCGCGCCCTTCTCGGTCGTCCAGTCGTCACCGAAGACGATCGAGCCGACGTTGAAGCCGTACCAGCCGACCCAGAGCAGACCGGCACCGATCATGGTCAGCGGCAGGCTGTGGGGGCGCATGGGGTCGCGCTTGAAACCGACCCTTCGGCCGATGATCATCGCCAGCACCAGGCCGGCCATACCGGCGTTGATGTGGACCGCCGTACCGCCTGCGTAGTCCTGGGCACCGATCTTGGTGCAGATCAGCGCATCGTCGCTGCAGCTGAAGACCATGTGGGCCAGCGGGAAGTAGCGACAGCGTCACCCAGAAGGGCAGGAAGACCACCCATGCCGAGAGCTTGACGCGGTCGGCGATCGCGCCGCTGATCAGCGCGGCCGTGATGGCCGCGAAGGTGAGCTGGAACATCACGTAGATGTAGGTGTCGGTGGTGACGTCCTTGAGTCCGAACAGGGTGAACGGGTTGGCGAAGAACGTGCCGTCGTCCGGGCCGAACGACATGGACCAGCCCCACAACACCCAGATGATGCCGACGATCGCCATCGCGATGAACGACATCATCATCATGTTGAGCACGGACTTGGCACGAGTCATGCCGCCGTAGAACAGGGCCAGACCGGGGACCGTCATCATCAGCACGAACGCCGTGGCAACCAGCATCCAGGCGTAATAGCCGTCCATGGAACCTCCAGTGGTGAGAACTGAGTGCGGAGGGCCGGGCCAAGCGTGACGGCTCTGTCGGAGTGACTGACCCTCCCGTGGGCGACACTGTGCGCAAAGCAGGTTTCAGGGGTCTGCGGCAGGTGTTTCGGCCGCGTCACGGATGGGTCGGTTGTGTTACGACGAGGTGAAATTTCACGGCCCGGAGGTGAGCCTGCGAACCACCGGGGCGCAAGGGACGATCGGACCATTTGTCCACGGATTCTGGCAATCCTCCCCGGTGGTGGGGTCGGCTCCCTATCGTTGTCCGCGTGGATGCCAGCACGGCACAGGCGCAGCCGCGGCCTGAGATGAGCGCAGGGACGGGCGTAGAGCCCGCTCGTGGGCTCGGCGTCGCCGCGCCGCCGGCCGCCGTCGAGGGGCGTCGCAAGCGCGGACGGCCGCGCGACCCGGAGGCCGACGCCCGCATCCTGGCGGCTGCCTCCTCGCTGATCCTGCTGCGCGGCTACGAGAGCATGACGGTCGACGAGGTCGCCAGCTCCGCCGGCGTCGGCAAGGCCACCGTCTACCGCCGCTGGTCCCGCAAGGAGGACCTCGCGGTCGCCGCGATGGAGCAGCTGTACCGCGACGAGATGCCGCCGCCCGACACCGGCTCGATCCGTGGCGACCTGCTCGCGATGTACGCCTCCGTGCTCACCTTCGTGAACTCCCCCGCCGGCACCGACTACGTCCGTACGACGGTCAAGGAGTCCATGCGCGACGACCGGATCGCCAGCCTCTACCGCGAGGCCAACGACCGCGCCGAGCAGGGCGCCTACACCGTCTTCCTGCGGGGCATCGAGCGCGGCGAGGTTCGCCCCGACGCCCACGTGGACGCTGCGGTGCAGTTCATGGGCAGCCTGGTCGCCATGCGCGCGGTCGCCGGCCGCGAGATGCCGGCGATGACAGAGGTCGAGCAGCTGGTCGACTTCGTGCTCCACGGGATCGCCCTTCAGGGCGATTGAGCTCGACCGGGTAGAAGCGCTCGCGCTCAGCCCACGTCGAGCAAGTGCGTCCACGAACGCGGCCGGGTCGAACGGGGCGAGGTCGTCGGGACCCTCGCCGACTCCCACGAGCTTGACCGGCACGCCGAGCTCGCGCTGGACGGCCACCACGATGCCGCCCTTGGCCGAGCCGTCGAGCTTGGTCAGCACGATGCCGGTGACGTCGACGACCTCACGGAACACCCGGGCCTGGACCAGACCGTTCTGACCGGTGGTGGCGTCGAGCACCAGCAGCACCTCGGTCACCGGCGCCTGCTTCTCCACGACGCGCTTGACCTTGCCGAGCTCGTCCATCAGGCCGGCCTTGTTCTGCAGCCGCCCGGCGGTGTCGACGACCACGACGTCGATGCCGCGCTCGACACCGGTGCGGACCGACTCGAACGCGACGCTGGCCGGGTCGCTGCCCTCGGGTCCGGTGACCACGTCGACCCCGACCCGCTCGCCCCAGGTGCTCAGCTGCTCGGTGGCCGCGGCGCGGAAGGTGTCGGCAGCGCCCAGCACCACTGACTTGTCCTCGGCCACGAGCACGCGCGCGATCTTGCCGACCGAGGTGGTCTTGCCCGAGCCGTTCACCCCGACGACCAGCACGACGCCGGGCTTGCCGTCGGCACCGGTGACACCGATCCGGCGGTCCATCCCGGGATCGACGAGCGTCAGCAGCTCTTCACGCAGGACCTGTGTGGCCTCGGCGGCGCTGGTGCCCTCGACGCGGAGCCGGGTGCGCAGCCGCTCGACCAGCTCCTGCGTCGGCCCCACGCCCACGTCCGCGGTGATCAGGGTGTCCTCGATGTCCTCCCACGTGGCCTCGTCGAGCCGTTCGCGGGAGAGCAGCGAGAGCAGCGAGCGGCCGAGGACCCCCTGCGAGCGGGAGAGCCGCTCGCGAAGCCGGACCAGCCGGCTCGCCGTACCCTCCGGACGCTCGAGGGTGGGCAGCGACGCCGCCGGCTCCTCGACAGGCTCCTCGACGGGTGCTTCGGGCGCCGGGGGCTCGACGAGGATCGTGTCGCCGGGCGCCTCACGGGGCGGGGCCTTGGGCTGCCGGCGACCGTTGACCAGCGCGACCGCGCCGATGACCAGGCCGATCACCAGCAGGGCGACGATGAGGATGAGGAACGCGGTCATGCGGCGATCCAACCATCCGGTCGGGCAGCACGGCCTGAAATCGTCAGCGCACCCTGTCCGGGTCGAGCGTGGGCAGCGAGGCCACGCCGCGCTTCATCGCCTCACCGACGCGCGGGGAGACGGGCGTCGCCTCACCCCGGTAGGGGAAGGCGGCGTACAGGATGACGGCGGCTGCGAGCACCAGTGCGAGAAGCAGCACGACCACGACGGTTGCCAAGAGGGTTCCTTCGTTCCGAGACAGGTCGGTCACCTCCAGCGTACGGAGGGGGTCCTCACTCCCGGAGCAGGGGTACGACGACCTGACGGATCTCCTCGGGGATCGGCCGCACGGCTCGTCCCTCCCGGGCATCGGTGTTGTCGACGTACACGTGCACGAACCGACCCTCAGCCGCGGCCTCGGCGCCCTCACCGTCGGGGTCGCCCTGGAACAGCCCGATCCGGTAGACGACCGAGGAGTTGCCGACCTTCTCGGCGGCGAGCCCGAGGTCGACCGGGCGGGGGTACCCGATCTCGCTGAAGTAGCGGCACCCCACCTCGGCCACCACTCCGACCGCCGGCAGGGCCCGGATGTCGACGCCGGTCGACTCGGCGAGGTGGGCGTTGACCGCGGTGTCGATGAGCTCGAAGTAGCGGGCGTTGTTCATGTGGCCGTAGACGTCGTCGTCGGCCCAGCGCGTCGTGGCCTGGCGCCACACCACGAAGTCCTCGCGAGTGGGTCGATCCGGCACTAGGCGGACTCCCGCAGCCGCTGGCTGATCACGGCCGAGACCCCGTCGCCGCGCATGGTCACGCCGTAGAGCGCGTCGCCGACCTCCATCGTGCGCTTCTGGTGGGTGATCACGAGGAGCTGGGAGTTCTCGCGGAGCTCCTCGTAGATCTCGAGCAGGCGGCCGAGGTTGGTGTCGTCGAGCGCCGCCTCGACCTCGTCGAGGATGTAGAACGGCGACGGCCGGGCCTTGAACAGCGCCACGAGGAAGGCCACGGCGACCAAGGAGCGCTCGCCACCGGAGAGCAGCGAGAGCCGCTTGACCTTCTTGCCGGGAGGACGGGCCTCGACCTCGATGCCGGTGTTGAGCATGTCGTCGGGGTCGGTGAGCACGAGCCGGCCCTCGCCGCCCGGGAAGAGTCGCGCGAAGACCTGGTCGAAGGCCTTGCTCACGTCGGCGTAGGCCTCGGTGAAGACCTGCTCGACCCGCTCGTCGACCTCGCGGACGATGTCGAGCAGGTCGCGGCGGGTGCTCTTGAGGTCCTCGAGCTGCTCGGTGAGGAACTTGTGCCGCTCCTCGAGCGCGGAGAACTCCTCGAGGGCGAGCGGGTTGATCCGGCCGAGCTGGGCCAGCGCCCGCTCGGCGGTGCGGAGCCGCTTGGTCTGCGCCTCCCGGTCGAAGCGGATCGGCTCGGGCGTCTCCTCGCCCTCGGCCAGCTCCCCGGTGAACGGGATGAGCTGGTCGGGGCCGTACTCGGCCACCAGCGCAGCGGCGTCGAGACCGAGCTCCTCGAGCGCACGCTCCTCGAGCTGCTCGATGCGCATCTGCTGCTGGGCCCGGGCCATCTCGTCACGGTGGGTCTCGTCGACCAGCGCGTCGAGCTCGCGGCCGAGGTCGCGCAGCTGCACCCGGGCCTCGCGGAGCTCCGTCTCGCGGCCGGAGCGGCCCTGCTCGACGCGGCTGCGCTCGGCGGCCGCCGCGGCGATGGACTCCTCGAGCCGCGCGAGGACGACTGCTGCGGCACGCCCGACGGCCTCGCCCACGCGGCCCTCGTGGAGCAGCTGCTCACGGCGGGCGATCGCCGCCGCCCGTTCGGCCCGCTCCGCGGCTGCAGCGCGCCTCAGCGAGTCGGCACGACCGTGGAGGGCGCGGGCGCGCTCCTCCGTCGTACGAAGCGCGAGCCGGGTCTCCATCTCGGCACCACGCGCACCCCGCGACGCCTCCGCCAGCCGCTCGCGCTCGTCGGTGTCGGGCTCCTCGTCGGGCGCCTCCTCGACGGCGGTCAGCCGGGCCTCGAGCTCGGCCACGTTGGCCGCGGCCTGCTCCCGTGCCGCCTCGGCGTCCGCGATGGCCTGGTCGAGACGGGAGGCCTCCGCGCGAGCGTTGCGCGCCTGCGTGGAGTACTGCCCCAGCTCCTCGGCGACCGCCGCCAGGGTCGCATCGGACTCGTGCAGGCGTGCCAGCGCCACGTCGACCCGCCGCCGGGCCTCCTCCCGCTCGCGCTCGAGGGTGGCGGCGTCGAAGGCCAGACGTTCGAGGGTGTGACCGGCGGCGGTCAGCTGCTCGCTCGCCTCGTCGACGGCGGCCTGCACCTCGAGCAGGCTGGGCTGGCTCGAGGAGCCGCCCGCTGCGAAGTGGGCGCCGAGGATGTCACCGTCGCGGGTGACGGCCGTGATCTGCGGGTGCTGGCGCACCAGGCTGCGGGCGGCGGCCAGGTCGTCGACGACGACGAGGCCGTCGAGCAGCCTCTCGACGGCCGGGCGCAGGTCGTCGGGGCACTCCACCACGTCGGCGGCGTACGTCGCGCCGGTGAACAGGTCACCCACGGGGGCCGGGCGCTCCTCGGCGGGCGCGGCCTGCCCCGCCAGCAGCAGCCTCGCGCGGCCGAGGTCGTCGGCCTTGAGGTGGTCGATCGCACCGACCGCCGCCTCGAGGTCGCGGACGGCGACCGCGTCGGCGGCACTCCCCAGCGCCGCGGCGACCGCCGCCTCGTAGCCCGGGCGCACCGTGAGGAGTGCGGCCACCGAACCGAGCAGGCCGCTCACGGTGCCGGTGGTGGCCAGCAGGGCGCCCGCACCGTCCTTGGGGTCCAGCCCGAGCTCGAGCGCCTCCCGGCGAGCTGCCAGGGAGCTGCGCTCGCGCTCGGCGGCGGTGACCTCCTCGCGCGTCTTGGCCAGTCGGTCCTCGATGTCACCGAGCAACCCGCTGGCGGCCTCGTGCTCCGAGTCCAGCCCCTCCTCGCCGGCGTCGAGCCCGGCGATGCTCGACTCGAGCGCGGTGAACTCGTGCTGGGACCGCTCGGCCCGGGCGAGGGCGTCGGCCCGGGCGCGGGTGAGTCGACCGACCTCCTCCTCGGCGGCCACCACCCGGCTGCGCAGCCCGTTGACCTGGCCGTGCAACCGCGCGACCCCTTCGCGTCGGTCTGCGGCGGCGCGCTGGAGGGCGGTGACGCGACGCTCCTCCTCGCCGAAGGCGTGCTCGGCCGCCTGGCGCACCTCGACCGCCTGCTCGAGGGCGGCACGGTTGGTGGCGACCTCGGCGAGGATCTCCTCCTCCTGGGCCTGGACGCGCCCCGCCTCCGCCTCGAGCTCGTCGGGGTTGCGACCCTCGGGCACCTCGGGCTGCGAGGCGGCGTTGCGGACCCGCTCGGCCGCCAGGTTGGCGGTGCCCCGGAGCCGCTCGCGCAGCCCGGAGAGCCCGAACCACGTCTCCTGGGCCCGGGCCAGCGCGGGGAG
Source organism: uncultured Actinomycetota bacterium (assembly GCA_963698945.1). Lineage (GTDB taxonomy): Bacteria > Actinomycetota > Actinomycetes > Propionibacteriales > Nocardioidaceae > Marmoricola. The sequence continues at coordinate 136,228 of CAVOST010000014.1, forward strand.
GTCGTCGCGCAGGGCCTCCTCGAGGGCAGCCTCGGTCTCGCGGGTCGCGGCGAGCGCGCGTTCGACCTCGGCCCGTCGCTCGACCAGCGCCGACTCGTCGGCCAGCTCCTGCTCCAGCGCGCCGCGGGCGGTCGCGAGGTCGTCGGCCATGATCCGGGCGCGGGCGTCGCGGACGTCGGCCTGCACCACCGCCGCTCGGCGCGCCACCTCGGCCTGACGGCCCAGCGGCTTGAGCTGACGCCGGATCTCGGAGAGCAGGTCGGCGAGCCGGGTGAGGTTGCCCTCGGTCGAGTCGAGCTTGCGGAGCGCCTTCTCCTTGCGCTTGCGGTGCTTGAGGACGCCGGCCGCCTCCTCGATGAAGCCACGCCGGTCCTCGGGCGTCGCGTGCAGGATCGAGTCGAGCTGGCCCTGGCCGACGATGACGTGCATCTCGCGGCCGATGCCGGAGTCGCTGAGCAGCTCCTGGACGTCGAGAAGCCGGCAGGGTTGGGAGTTGATGGCGTACTCGGAGCCGCCGTTGCGGAACATGGTGCGGCTGATCGTCACCTCGGCGTACTCGATCGGCAGCGCCCCGTCGGCGTTGTCGATGGTCAGCACCACCTCGGCCCGGCCCAGCGGTGGCCGGCCGCTCGTGCCGGCGAAGATGACGTCCTCCATCTTGCCGCCGCGCAGCGACTTCGCGCCCTGCTCGCCCATCACCCAGGCCAGGGCGTCCACGACGTTGGACTTGCCCGACCCGTTGGGCCCGACGATGCAGGTGATCCCGGGCTCGAGCTGCAGGGTCGTCGCCGAGGCGAAGGACTTGAAACCCTTGAGCGTGAGGCTCTTGAGGTACATCTGGCTCCTGCTCGGACCGGTGCGACGGGCGCGCTGACCACGGATCCCGCGAGGGAGCCGCAGCGGGGAAGCGCAGCGCAGCCGACCCTATCTGCGACCGGTCCGGGATCCACGGAGGCACGGCGGGTCGCCTCCGGTCAGCTGGTAGCGGTCGCCTCCTCGTCGGCATGGGCGATGTGGAGCAGCGAGCGCCAGATGAGCACGAGGAAGATCGCCGAGCCGACGAACGCGAACCAGAACGGTGCCACGACTCCCCACTGCCCGGCGATGACGCCGCCCAGCAGCGAGCCCACGACGATCCCGCCCATGGTGCAGATCCGGTTGACGCTGTTGACCCGGCCCTGCATGGAGAGGGGTACGGCGCGCTGCCGGACCGCGTTGGACGTCGTACCCCAGACGAAGGCGTGCGCGCCGAAGACGACCATCACCGCCAGCGCCACCCACGGCACCGTGGTGAGGGCCAGGACCAGGTGGGTGAGCGTCTCGATGACGAGGCCGCCGCGCATGATCTGGCCGAGGCTGAGGTGCCGCTCCAGCCAGCCGTACGACGACACGCCGATGATGCCGCCGGCGGCCGTGGCCGAGGACAGCAGGCCGAAACCCACCTCCCCCATGTGCAACCGGTCCAGTGAGTAGAGCACCAGCACCGACCAGGCGGCGCCGTAGGTGATGTTGAAGATCAGGATCGTGAGCACCAGCGTCCTCACGGCCGCGTGGTGGAGCACCCACCGCAACCCGGCCATGATCTCCCGGCCGATCGTGTCGCGCTCGTCCTCCTCGTCCTCGCTGACGGGAAGCCGGACGCGGAGCACGAGGATGACGCCCAGCGCGACGCAGACCCCCTCGGTCACGAACGGCCACGCGCGGCCGGCCGCGAAGAGGAACGCGCCGACGGGCGGGCCCACGAGCTGGTTGGCCACCACGAAGCCGCTCATGATGCGTGCGTTGGCGATGCCGAGGTCGCGTCGCGCGACCAGCATCGGCACCAGCGTGGCCGAGCTGGTGTCGGCGAACGTCTCGCCGGTGCCGAGCAGGAAGATGGCCACGAGCACGACGGCGATGCTCACCTCGCCGGTGACGATGGTGACGGCCAGCAGCCCGACCACCACGACCCGGCAGCCGTCAGCGACCGCGACGAGGCGCCGGCGGTCGACCCGGTCGGCGGTGGCCCCTGCGAACAGCCCGAAGAGCAGGGCCGGCAGGTAGGCCAGCATGGCGCCGAGTGCGACGAGGAAGGGTTCCCGCGTCTCCGAGGCGATCAGCAGCGGCCCGGCCGCCAAGGCGATGCCGTCGCCGATGTTGGTCGACCAGCTGGACGCGACCAGCCAGCGGAACGACCGCCCCAGCCGCGCCGGGACGGCGGTTTCGACCAGGCGGCTCAGGTGTGGGCGAGGGAGCCGTCGCGCGCGACGGCCTTGTCCACGGTCTCGGCGGCGACGGCGGCCAGGGCGTCGTTCTCCCGCTGCAAGCGGTCAATCATGTCTTCGAGATCGGACACGCGCTGGCGGAGGGTGCGATTCTCCAAGGCCATGCGGTGAACCACCCGCGGATCTGTACCGGTCGAGTAGCCGAGAAGGGCCTTGGCCATAGATGTGCCTCTTCCGCAAAGGTCTTGGGGGGTGGCCCGTTCCGGACCGCCTACAAGCGTCTCACGTCCTCGCACGTGCATCAAGCGAGTGTGCGGAGGGTCCCATATGTCAGGATTTGGAGCGATTCGTCGTCATGGTCCACGACGGCGGCGCGGAGCGGGCTGGCACACCGGGCAGAAGAACGACGAGCGGTTCGTGAAGCTCACCCGGCGGATGGGCGTTCCGCACCGCGAGCACGGCTCGCCCTCGCGCCCGTAGACCTCCAGGGAGCGCTCGAAGTACCCGCTCTGACCGTTGACGTTGACGTAGAGGGCGTCGAAGGAGGTGCCGCCCTGGCCCAGGGCGTCCAGCATCACCTGACGGCAGCCAGCGAGCACCCGGTGCACGTCGGCCGCTCGCAGCTTCGCGCCGATCCGCTCGCCGTGGACGCGCGCCAGCCAGAGCCCCTCGTCGGCGTAGATGTTGCCGATGCCCGATACGACGTTCTGGTTGAGCAGCAGCCGCTTGATGCCCGAGGCACTGGCCCTGACCCGTCGTACGAACACGTCGTCGTCGAACTCCGCGTCCAGCGGGTCCCGGGCGATGTGCGCGATCTCCGGCGGTACGACGGCCCCTCCCTCCGACACCGCCATCCCCCCGAACATCCGCTGGTCGACGAACCGCAGCTCCAGCTCCGAATTCGGGTAGTCCGAGGCTGAAGTGTCGTGGTCATCGGCGTGTCGACGACCCTTCGACCTCGGACTACCCGGAATTCCGGCATCTGGGCCGAGCAGGAACCGGACGCGGAGGTGCTTCTCGTCGGGGGCGCCGGGGGGCTGGACGAGCATCTGGCCGCTCATGCCGAGGTGGGCGAGGAGGGCGTCGCTGTTGTCGAGCGAGAGCCAGAGGTACTTGCCGCGGCGCCTGGCCGCGTTGAAGGTGCGGCCGGTCAGGCGCGCCGCGAAGTCCCCGGGACCGGCGAGGTGACGGCGCACCGGGCGCGGGTGCAGCACGTCCACGGCGCGGATCGGGCGGCCCAGCACGTGCCGCTCGAGACCGAGGCGCACCACCTCGACCTCGGGCAGCTCAGGCATCGGGGTGGGGCAACGACCCGTTCGTGGCCTGGCCAGCGGTCTGCTGGGCGATCTCGGTGGCCTCGGCGGTCTCCGGCGACGGATCGCCGCTCTCCGGGTCCGGCAGCTGCGTGACCAGCGCGCGGTAGGCCGACTCGGCGGCCTGCTGCTCCGCCTCCTTCTTCGAGCGCCCGACGCCACCGCCGAACAGCTGCTCGGCGACGCGCACGTGAGCGGTGAAGGTCTTCATGTGGTCGGGGCCCTCGTCCTCGAGGACGTACTCCGGGACACCCAGCTCGTGCAGCGCGCTGAGCTCCTGCAGGCTGGTCTTCCAGTCCAGGCCGGCTCCCATCGCCGCAGCGGCATCGAGCAGCGGGTCGAAGAGCATGTGTACGACGCGAGCGGCGTGCTCGAAGCCGCCGGAGAGGTACACCGCCCCGATCAGCGCCTCGACGGTGTCGGAGAGGATCGAGGACTTCTCCCGACCGCCGGTGGTCTCCTCGCCCTTGCCGAGCCGGATGTAGGAGCCCAGCCCGATCGTGCGCGCCACGTCGGCGAGGGCGCGGGCGTTGACGACGGCGGCCCGGAGCTTGGCCAGCCGGCCCTCGGAGAGCCGCGGGTGGGTGAGGTAGAGGGTCTCGGTGACGACCACGCCGAGGACCGAGTCCCCGAGGAACTCCAGGCGCTCGTTGGTCGGCAGGTTGCCGTTCTCGTACGCGTAGGAGCGGTGCGTCAGCGCGAGCTCGAGCAGCCCGGCTTCCAGCGCAGGATCACCGAGCGCCTCGCGCAGCGCGTCGGTGCTCGCCCCGTTGGCATTCGCGACGTCCGACAAGGTCGACGCCGGTCTCAGAGGACCTGACGACGGTCTGACCGGGCGCCGTACTGACCGCACTCCGGGCAGGCGCGGTGCGGCAGGTGCTTGGCACCGCAAGCCGGGTTGGCGCAGGTGACCAGCGAAGGCGCGACGGCCTTCCAGGCCGAACGGCGGTGCCGGGTGTTGCTGCGCGACATCTTCCGCTTCGGTACAGCCACGGTTGCTCCTTGGTTAGTGGTCCTGGTCAGTCTTGGTCAGTCTTGCGTCAGTCTTCGGGCCCGGCGGCGCCGGGGTCCGCCACGACGACGTTTCCGAGAGCGGCCCATCGCGGGTCGATCGGGGTGTCGTGCCCATGCTCCGGGTCGTCTGCGAGTCGGGCGCCGCACTCGGCGCACAACCCGGGGCAGTCGTCCCGGCACAGCGGCTGGTACGGCAGTGCGAGCACCACCGCATCACGCAGCAGTGGCTCGAGATCGAGCAGGTCTCCCTCGAGCCGGCTGACATCGTCGCCCTGGTCGTCACCGGGTGAGTCGTCGTGGTCGGGGTAGACGAACAGCTCCTGGAGGTCGACCTCGACGGTGTCGGTGATCGGCGCCAGGCACCGTGCGCACTCGCCCTCGAGGGCGGCCGTGGCCGTCCCGGTGACGAGCACCCCTTCCATGACGGCCTCGAGCCGCAGGTCAAGTTCGACCGTGCTGCCCTCGGGAACGCCCAGGATGTCGATGCCAAGTCCTGCCGGCGCCTCCACGGAGGGCGACACCAGGCGCTGCGACCCCGGGCGGCGGCCGAGCTCGCGAGTGTCGAGCACGAGCGGCGCTCTCGGGTCGAGGGTGCGCAAGAAGTCACTTCCGTGGTGGTGCAGCAGAACCTGCGGGAGTCTACCGGCCGATGAGCCCGTCAACCAAAATCAGGCCTCGTCCTCGCTGGCCCGCTGGGCGAGGCGCTCGGTGAGCAGGGTCAGGATGTCGGCCGGCACCAGCCCGGAGACGTCGCCGCCGAACATCGCGACCTCCTTGACCAGCGAGGAGGCGAGGAAGGAGTACTCCGGGCTGCAGGGGATGAACACGGTCTCCACGCCGGCGAGCGAGGAGTTCATCTGGGCCATCTGCAGCTCGTAGTCGAAGTCGCTGACCGCGCGCAGGCCCTTGACGATCGCCCGGATCCCGCGCTCGGCGCAGAAGTCGGTGAGCAGCCCCTCGAATCCGGCCACGGTGACGTTGGGGAAGTCCGAGCAGACCTTCTCCAGCATCGAGATCCGCTCCTCGGCCGAGAACAGCCGGGCACGCGACTTGCCCTTGTTGACACCGACGGCCACGACGACCTCGTCGAAGAGCTCCGAGGCGCGGGAGATGATGTCGATGTGACCGTTGGTCACGGGGTCGAAGGACCCGGGGCACACGGCCTTGCGCATGCGCTCCTCCTCCCAGTCGTTTCGGTCACTCTTCTGGTGTCTCCGAGGAGTCGGCGCGAACGTACCAGAGCACCGTCTCGCCGTACTCCTTCTTGCGGGTGCGCGCCAGGCCTGCGGGCCACGCTGGTTCCACGCTACGCGCGGACCGCTCCACGACGACCACCGATCCGGCGGCGACCCAGTCGTGGGAGACGAGGAGGCCGAGGGCCTCGGCGACCTCGTCGTCGCCGAGCGGGTACGGCGGGTCGGCGAACACGACGTCGTACGGCGATCGCGCCCGGACCGACAACGCACGAGCCACCGGCTGGGCCAGGACCTCGACGTGGTCGAAGCCGAGCGTGGCCGCGTTGGCCTCCGCCAGCCTGGCCGTACGACGGTCCGACTCGATCGCGGTCACCGCACCGGCACCGCGCGACCTCGCCTCGAGGCCGACCGCGCCCGAGCCGGCGTACAGGTCGAGGAACCGCAGCCCGGTCAGCGACCCGAGCTGGGACTCCAGCGTCGAGAACAGCGCCTCGCGCACCCGGTCGGACGTGGGCCGGGTGGCCTCCCCGGCCGGTGTCCGCAGCCGTCGCCCACCCGCCGAACCCCCGATGATCCGCGTCATCCCGAGCTCCAGGAACTCGGCCCGCTCGGAGTCCTCGAGGTCGGCGACGGCGAGAGCGAGGTCGGGCACGCCGGCCAGCTCGGGGTCGCGCGCGAGGTGCTCGGTGGCGGAGGTCCGCGCGCTCTCGATGATCTCCTCGTCGCGCAGCACCGAGAGCAGCTTGAGCCCGCCGCCGCGGCCGCCGCTCTGCTGGGTGCCCAGCACGTTGCCCTCGCGCCGCTGCTCGAGGTCGATGCGCGAGAGCTCGAACCCGTCGCGGGTCGCGGCCACCGCCGAGAGCCGCTCCATGCTCAGGCTGCCCGGCTCGGCGCCACTGACCAGCAGGCACAGCCCGGCGTGCCCGCCGCGACCGATGCGGCCGCGCAGCTGGTGCAGCTGGGAGACACCGAACCGGTCGGCGTCGAGGACCACCATCACGGTCGCGTTGGGGACGTCGACGCCGACCTCGATGACCGTCGTGGAGACCAGCACGTCGACGTCGCCGGCGGCGAAGGCTCGCATCACGCGGTCCTTCTCCTCCGGGGCCATCCGGCCGTGGAGCATCTCGACCCGCAGCCCCGAGAACGGCCCGGCGGCCAGCTCGGGGGCGAGCTCCTCGACGGCGTGGAGCGGCTTGTCCTCGTCGCCGTCGCCGGGGTCGATCCGGGACGCGACGACGTAGGCCTGCCTCCCCGCCCCGACCTCCTCGCGCACGCGCTGCCAGGCCCGGTCGAGCCACCCGGGCTGCGCCATCGTGGGCACGACGGTGGTCTGCACGTCCCCCCGCCCGGCCGGCAGCTCGCTGAGCGTCGAGGTGTCGAGGTCGCCGAACACGGTCATCGCGACCGTGCGAGGGATGGGGGTGGCCGTCATCACCAGCACGTGGGGTGGGGACCCGGCCTTGCCGCTGAGCGCCGCGCGCTGCTCGACGCCGAAGCGGTGCTGCTCGTCGACCACGACCAGCCCGAGGTCGGCGAACTGCACGTTCTCCTCCAGCAGCGCGTGGGTGCCGATGACGATGCCCGCCTCTCCCCCGGCCGCGTCCGCCATGGCCTGGCGACGCGACGCCGCGTTGAGCGAGCCGGTCAGCAGCGCCACGCGGGTGCCGTCCTCGGCTCCCCCGAGGAAGCCACCCTCCGCGAGGTCGCCGAGCAGGGCGACCACCGAGCGGTGGTGCTGCTGGGCGAGCACCTCGGTGGGCGCCAGCAGCGCTGCCTGCCCGCCGGAGTCGATGACCTGCAGCATCGCCCGGACGGCCACCACGGTCTTGCCCGAGCCGACCTCGCCCTGGAGCAGCCGGTGCATCGGGTGGCCCCGGCCGAGCTCGGCCGCGATCTCCTCGCCGACGTGGCGCTGGCCGTCGGTGAGGGCGAACGGGAGCCGCTCGTCGAAGCGGTCGAGCAGGCCGCCCGGCACCCCGGGACGCGGGTTGGCAGCGGTCCGCTCGATCGCGGCCCGGCGGCGGGCCAGCACCGTCTGGGCCACGAACGCCTCGTCGTACTTGAGGCGCTTCTCGGCGCTCACCTTCTGTGCCCACGTGTCGGGCCGGTGGATCCAGCGCAGCGCCTGGTCGACGGGCAGCAGGTCCTCGGCCTCGCGCACCTCCAGCGGGAGCACCTCGGGCGGGTCCTCGACCAGCTCGAGCGCGAGCCCGATGGCGGCCTCGAGGTGCCACGGGTTCACCCCGGCCACCGCCGGGTAGAGCGGGATCAGGTCGGGCATGGTCGAGGTGGACTCGCTGTCGTCGTACATCCGCGACTCGGGGTTGGTGAGCTGCCACTCGTCGCGGAACCACTTGAGCCGGCCGACGAACAGCCCGACCCGGCCCGGGGCCAGCTCCTTGTTGGCCCGCCACTCGGCGGTGTGCTTCTGCCGGTCGAAGTAGGTGAGCAGCAGGGTCTCGTTGCCCTCGGCGCGCACCCGCACCTCGAGGCGGTACGCCGTCCGGTGCGTACGACGGTCCTGGTAGGTGAACGGCTTCGCGCTGACCACCTCGCCGACCAGCGTCAGCAGGTCACCCTCGGTGAGCTCGTCGAGCTCGCTGAGCGACCCCTTGCGCACGTAGCGGCGCGGGAAGAGGCCGAGCAGGTCACCGACGGTCGCGACGCCGGAGTCGGTCAGCGCCTTCGCGTCGGGGGTCCTGCTGGTGCGGCTCGTGACCACCGCGGTGACCGGCGAGGTCCAGCTGACGGTCATGGACTCACTCCACCGCCATCAGCAACGGGTAGCGGTCCTGTCCGCCGTCGTAGACCATCACGTCGACGCCGGGGTGCTCGTGCGCCACCCACGCCTCGCAGTGGGTCGCGAGGTCTCCCGCCTCGGCCCCGGCCACGAGGGTGACCAGTTCTCCGCCGCCGCCGAGCAGCCGCGCGAGCACGGCGGTCGCCACCTCCCGGAGGTCGTCACCGACGATCGCGAAGTCGCCGTGCACGACGCCGAGCACGTCGCCGGCGCGGCACGGACCGGCCGGTCGTCATCGCATCGCGCGCAGCGACCGTCACCGCCCCGTGACGGGCACCTCGTGCTGCCGCGGTCATCTGGACGACGTCGCTGTCCAGTGGCCGACCGGGCTCGTGCACCGCGAGCGCGGCGATGCCCTGCACCTGGGCGCGGGTCGGGATGACGACGACGTGGATGCCGCGTTCCTCGGCCGCGCGTGCCGCCGCCTCCGCGACTCCCACCGAGTCGGGGTCGTTGGGCAGCACGATCACCTCACTGGCGCCGGTGGCCTCGATCGCCTCGAGGATCTCGCCCGTGCTCGGGCGGCGTCCCGGTCCGCCCTGGATCACCGCTGCCCCGGTCTCGGTGAAGAGGTCGACCAGCCCCGGCCCCGCCGCGACGACGACCAGCCTGCGCCCGGTGCGCTGCGCCTCCTGCCGGGCCCGCTTCTCCCGCGCGCGCTGCGTCTGCTCGGCGAAGTGGGTGACCTGGATCCGCCGCGGCGACCCCGCCCGGATGCCGGCCTCGATGGCGGCGCCCACGTCCTCGGTGTGGATGTGGACGTTCCACAGGCCTTCGCCCCCGACCACCACCAGGGAGTCACCGAGGGGGTCGAGCTCCTCACGCAGCCGGAGGACGTCGGCCTCGTCGGCGTCGAGGAGGTACATCACCTCGTAGGCCGGTCCGTCCTCGGTGAGGTCGTCGCTCGGCAGCCGTGGCACCGGGAGCTGGGAGCCGCCGAGCTGGTGGTCCGGTGAGGTGCTGGCCTGCCCGGTGATGGCCGACTCGGCGGCGGCGAGGACCACGCAGAGCCCGCGCCCACCGGCGTCGACCACCCCGGCCGCGGCCAGCATCGGCAGCTGCTCGGGCGTGCGGGCCAGCGCCTCCCGAGCCGCCGCCACCGCCTCGTGCACGACGGCGCCCAACCGGAGCGACGAGTCGTCGGCGGCAGTGGCAGCGGCCTCGGAAGCGGCCCGGGCGACGCTGAGGATGGTGCCCTCGACGGGACGGCCGACGGCGGCGTAGGCGGCGTCGGTGGCCATGGCCATCCCCTCGGCGAACACCGCGGCGGACCGGTCCTCGGGACCGGCCTGCCCGATCCGGCGCAGCAGTGCCCCGACGAGCTGGCTCAGGATCACCCCGGAGTTGCCACGGGCGCCGAGCAGCGCCCCGCGGCTGTAGGCGCGCATCGCCGCGCGCAGGTTGCCGGGCTCCTCGCGCAGGGCCTCGACCATGGCGTCGCGGGCGGCCTCCACGGTGAGGTACATGTTGGTGCCGGTGTCCCCGTCGGGCACCGGGTAGACGTTCAGGGCGTCGATCTCCTCGCGGGCCTCGCCCAGCCAGGTCACCGCGAGGTCGGCGAAGCGGACCACGGCATCGAGGTCGAAGGTCGCCACGTCCTCGGCGTCCTCCCCGCCTGTCCGGGTCCCGTTGCGGGTCGCGCGCCTGCATGAGGCCGAAGGATAGGGCGCTGACCGGACGATTCGCGTCACGCGGAGGCGCTGGGTTATCCTCGTGCGGTTGCCCGGACGTGTGCCGGGCCCCTGACTCTGCAGGATTTCCTGCTCGCATCGACTCGAGGAGTGCCCGGTGGCTGCCGTCTGCGACATCTGCCACAAGAAGCCCGGCTTCGGCCACAACCGCCCGTGGTCGCGCAAGATCACCAAGCGGCGCTTCAACCCCAACATCCAGCGCGTCCGGGCGACGGTCAACGGTGCCCCCAAGCGGCTCAACGTGTGCACCGGCTGCCTCAAGGCCGGCAAGGTCACCCGCTGACCCGCTGAGCAGTTCCCGCGCACGCCCCCGACCCGTGTCGGGGGCGTTCTCGTCTCTCAGTACGCCGTCCAGCCGCTCGGTCCGTCGTACGACGCACCGTCGAGCGTGACCACCGCACCGTCCTCCCCCGGCTCGGACACGGTGCCGATGGCGGCGAACCCCTCGGGGAGGTCGACGCCGGCCGGGAAGGTCGCCGCGATCGCGTGGTCGTCGCCGCCCCCGAGGACGAACTGCATCGGGTCCGCACCCGTGGCTGCCCCGACCGCGTGCAGCGGCTCGGCCAGCTCGAAGGCGTCCCGGTGCAGGTCGATGTGCACTCCGGAGTCCGCCGCGACGTGGCCGAGGTCGGCGAGCAGGCCGTCGGAGACGTCGATCATCGCGGTGGCGCCGGCCTGGGCCGCGGCCACTCCGGCGGCGTACGGCGGAGCGGGACGCTGGTAGGCCTCCACCAGCACGCGCGGCGAGCGGAACCCGCGGGCGAGGACGGCGTGCCCGGCCGCCGCCCAGCCCTGCCTGCCGGCCAGCGCGACGACGTCACCCGGCTGCGCGCCGCTGCGCAGCACCGGCGCCTGGTCGCAGGTCCCCAGCACCGTCACCGAGACCACCACCTCGGAAGCCGTCGTCAGGTCGCCGCCGACGATCGATGCGCCGACCAGCGCTGCCTCCTCGGCGATCCCGTCGGCGAGGTCGAGCGCCCACTGCACCGGGAGGTCCGCCGGCGCGGCGAGCCCGACCGTCAGCGAGTGGGCGGTGCCGCCCATCGCGTTGACGTCGGAGAGGTTGGCCGCCGCGGCCCGGCGGCCGATGTCGGCGGCGCTGGCCCAGTCGCGGCGGAAGTGGCGGCCCTCGACGAGCAGGTCGGTCGAGACGACCACGTGCCCACGGGGGGTGCGCACGCACGGCGGCGTCGTCCCCGGGACCGACGAAGACCTGCGGTCCCTGCTCGAATCGCCCGGTCAGCGCACCGATCAGCCCGAACTCACCGACCTCCGAGAGCGTCGCGTCGGCCGGGAACTGCCTCGCCATCGTCATGACCCCATCCTCTCCGGTAGGTTCGGTTCGATCGCAGCAGCATCCGTGACATGACGTGAGGGAGTTCCGATGGTCGTCCAGGCCTACATCCTGATCCAGACCGACGTCGGCAAGGCAGCGGAGGTCGCCGCCAGCATCACCGACATCAAGGGTGTCATCCTCGCGGAGGACGTCACCGGCCCCTACGACGTCATCGTGCGCGCCGAGGCCCGCAACGTCGACGAGCTCGGCAAGCTCGTGGTGGCCAAGGTCCAGACGCTCGACGGCATCACCCGCACGCTCACGTGTCCCGTGGTGCACATCTGAGGACGACTCCGATCCCGGTCTGCCGACGCCCGTCACCCCTCGTGGTGGCGGGCGTCGTCGCGCTGCTCGCCGCCTGCACCGGCTGCGGTGGCGTCGACATCGACGAGACCGGCGCGACGGGAGCCGAGCGGTCGGCGTGCGAGTCACTGGTCGAGTCGCTCCCCTCGCACGTGGCCGACCAGAAGCAGCGTCGTACGACGGGCAGCGGGCTGGGGGCGGCGTGGGGCGACCCGCCGATCGTGCTGCGGTGCGGTGTCGGGCGGCCCAAGGACTACGACCCGGTGACGGGGTGCCAGCGGGCCAACGGGCTGGACTGGTACGTCCCCGAGAAGGGCATGAACGACCAGTCCTTCGACGTCGTGATGACCACCATCGGGCGTGACCCGGCGGTGGAGGTGACGCTGCCGGCGAGGTACCGCCCGCCCGTCGCCGCGATGGTCGACCTCGCCCCTGCCATCAAGGCCCACACGAAGCAGACCACTCCCTGCTCCTGAGTCAGCCCAGGATCAGCGCAGCCCGGTCTCGCGGTCCAGGGCCAGCCTCACCAGCCGCTCGACGAGCTCGGGGTAGCTGACGCCGCTGGCCTGCCACAGCAGCGGGAACATCGACGTCGCCGTGAAGCCGGGCATCGTCTCGACCTCGTTGACCACGACGCGCCCGTCCGGCATCACGAAGAAGTCGACGCGGGCCAGCCCCTCGACGTCGAGCGCCTCGAACGCCTGCACTGCGAGCTCCCGCACGCGGGCGGTGGTCTCGTCGTCGAGGTCCGCAGGGATGCGGTAGCTCTCCTCGAGGTACTTCGCCTCGAAGTCGTAGAACGCGTGCGTCTCGCCCGGCGTGATCTCGGCCAGCTCGCTCGTCTCGGGCGGGGCGCCGGCGGACTCCCTGCAGCACGCCGATCTCGACCTCGCGGGCACCCTCCGCTGCGGTCTCGACGAGCACCTTGGGGTCGTGGTAGCTGGCCTCCTCGATCGCGGCGTCGAGCTCGTCGGCCGAGGCGACCCGGCTGATGCCCATGCTCGAACCCGCACGCGCCGGCTTCACGAACACCGGGTAGTCGAGACCCTCGACGGCCTCGCGGATGGCCGCGGCGTCACGGTCCCAGGCGCCGGGCCGCACCAGCACGTAGGGCAGCACGGGCAGGCCCGCCGCCAGGAAGACCTGCTTCATGAAGTGCTTGTCCGTGCCGACGGCGCTGGAGAGCACGCCCGCCCCGACGTAGCGGACGCCGGCCATCTCCAGCAGTCCCTGCAGCGTGCCGTCCTGGCCCCACGGGCCGTGCATCACCGGGAACACCACGTCGACCTCGCCGAGGACGTGCGGCACGTCGCCGGGCTCGGTGACGACCAGACCCTGGCCCGGCGTGAGCGCGACCTCCTTGTCGCCGGTCACGGACGGCAGCTCGCCGTGGACACCGAGGGCGAGGTGCCCGGGCTCCGAGGACTCGAGCACCCAGCGGCCGTCCTTGGCGATCCCGACCGGCACCACGTCGTACTTCTCCGGGTCGAGCGCCGCGATCACGCTGCCGGCCGAGATGCACGAGATCGAGTGCTCACCCGAGCGGCCACCGAACACGACGGCCACGCACGGCCTGCGTCGAGGACTGTCCACCCGCCCGACCCTAAGGGCGCTGGCCGCTCCCTAGGCTGTTGACATGCGACCCACCACCAAGGCGGTGCACCTCGGCCGTCCTCCGCGCGAGCCCGACCAGCCGTTCAACACCCCGATCACCATGGCCTCGACGTACGTCGCTGGTGGCGACCTCGAGTACGGCCGCTACGGCAACCCGACGTGGTCCGCGTTCGAGGAGGCGCTCGGTGGTCTCGAGGGCGGTCGGTGCCTGGCGTTCTCGAGCGGCCTGGCCGCGGTCGCCACGATCCTCGACCTGGTCGGGAACGGCGAGAAGGTGGTCGCGCCCCGTCACGCCTACAACGGCTCGGTGATGCAGCTCGGCGACCTCGAGCTGCGCGAGCGGGTCAAGGCCCACCTCGTCGACGTCACCGACACCGAGGCCTTCGTGGCGGCCTGCGACGACGCGTCGCTGGTGTGGATCGAGTCGCCGACGAACCCCGCGATGGAGCTGGTCGACATGCCGGCCGTCATCGCGGCCGCCCACGAGGCCGGGGCCTACGTCGTCGTGGACAACACCTTCGCGACGCCGTTGCTGCAGCAGCCGCTCGAGCTCGGCGCCGACCTCGTGCTGCACAGCGCGACGAAGTACATCTCCGGTCACGCCGACCTCGTCATGGGCGCGGTCGTGACTCGCGACGACCAGCTCTTCGAGGTGCTCAAGGGTCGCCGCGACCTCCTCGGCGCCGTGCCCGGCGCGTTCGAGGCCTGGCTGGCCCTACGCGGGCTCCGGACGCTGCCGCTGCGCATCGAGCGCGCCCAGGCCAACGCCCAGGAGCTGGTACGACGACTCGGCGAGCGCGACGACCTCATCGAGGTGCGCTACCCGGGCTTCGGCGGGATGGTCAGCATCGTGCTGGCGAGCGGTGACGCAGCGGACTTCGTGCAGCACGCGACGAAGCTCTGGATCCACGCCACGTCGCTGGGCGGGGTCGAGTCGAGCCTGGAGCGCCGGCGCCGCTGGAAGACCGAGCCCGCCACCATCCCCGACGGCCTGATCCGTCTCTCTGTCGGGATCGAGGACGTCGAGGACCTCTGGGAGGACCTCGCACAGGCCCTGGACGCCGCCGCCCGCTGACGCGGTCGCTGCGGCAGCTGTAACGCGGTGTTGTCGGCCGCTGAGCACGCGGTACACCGCATGTTCAGGGGTCAGAACAGCGCGTTACATGCGTCCGAGCGGTCAGTCCCGCTCGTGCTTGGTGTCGCGGGCGATGAACGCGTTCATCATGTCCTTGGCGCTCATCTCGCCGCGGACGACCGCATCGACGTGCTCGGCCACGGGAGCGTCGACGCCGCTGTTGCGGGCGAGCTCGAGGATCGAGGAGCAGGACTTGGCCCCCTCGGCCACCTGCCGGGTGGAGGCGATGATCTCCTCGGTCGTCATCCCCTGGCCGAGCTTCTCGCCGAAGGCGCGGTTGCGCGACAACGGCGAGGAGCACGTCGCCACGAGGTCACCGAGGCCGGCCAGGCCCATCAGGGTGAGCGGGTCGGCACCGAGCTTCATGGCCAGCCGCGCGGTCTCGGCGAGCCCGCGGGTGATCAGCGAGGCGGTGGTGTTGTCGCCGAAGCCCAGGCCGACGGCCATCCCGACGCACAGCGCCACGACGTTCTTGTAGGCGCCACCGAGCTCGCAGCCGAGCACGTCGGTGCTGCGGTAGGGCCGGAAGGCACGCGAGTGCACCACGTCCTGCAGCCGCTTGGCGACCTCCTCGTCGGCGCACGCCACCACGCTGGCCGCCGGTTCGCGCAGCGCGATCTCGCGGGCCAGGTTGGGTCCGCTGACGACGGCGATCCGGTCCGGGCCCGCGCCGGTGACCTCGGCGATCACCTCGCTCATCCGCTTGGTGGTCTTGAGCTCGATGCCCTTCATCAGCGAGACGAACACCGCGTCCTCGGGCAGCTCCCACCCGCTGACGTTGGAGCGGAAGGTCTGCGAGGGCATCGTGAACACGACGAACTCCGCGCCGTCGGCGGCCTTCACCGGGTCGGGCGTCGCCGAGACACTCTCGGGAAGCTCGATGCCGGGGAAGTAGTCGGCGTTCTCGTGGGTGCTGTTGATCTGGTCGCACACCTCGGGACGCCGTCCCCAGATCGTCACGTCGTTGCCGGCGTCGGCGAGCACGATGCTGAACGCCGTACCCCAGGAACCGGCCCCGAAGACCGCGACCCGGCTCACGACGAACGCTTCCGCTTGCGGGGGTTGCCGATCTCGACGACCCCGGACGCCTTCGGGTCGAAGCGGGCGGCCGGCGCGGTCTCGCCGCGGAGGTCGGCGACCAGGTCGGTGATCGCGGCCATGATCCGCTCGGTCGCCTCGTGCAGCACCTCGGCGGTCAGCGGCTTGTCCTGGAGGTCGGCGAGGTCGACCGGGTCACCGGCCTTGTAGGCGATCGTCTTGCGGGGGAAGAGATGAGGTCTGGCGGAGTACGCCGGCAGCAGCTCCTGGGCACCCCACTGGCCGACGGGGATCACCGGGCACCCGGTGGCGAGCGCGATCCGGGCGGCTCCGGTCTTGCCGCGCATCGGCCATCCGTCCGGGTCCTTGGTGATGGTGCCCTCCGGATAGACACCGATGCACTCTCCCGCCTTCACCGCCTCGACGGCGGCATCGAAAGCGGACACGGCGCCCTCGGACATCCGCTTCACCGGGATCTGGCCCGCGTTGCGCACGATGTACTTGAGCACCGGCACGTGCCACAGCGACTCCTTCGCCAGGTAGCGCACCAGCCGTCCGTGGTCGTAGAGGAACCAGCCCAGCGTCATCGGGTCGAGGTGCGAGACGTGGTTCATCGCGATGATGCAGCCGCCCGTGGCCGGGACCTTCTCGCCGTCGGTCCAGTCGCGCTTGGTGAGGGCGAGCAGCGTCGGCTTGACGATGACGACGACGGTCGTCCACGCCCAGCCTCGCCGCTGCTGCAGCTGACGAACCTTCGCCACCCGCGACCTCCCTGTCCGGCTCGGACCCCGATCCGCAACGGAGCCTACTGCCCGGCCACCATCACCCGTCGCGGCTGCTGGCAGGATCGTCGTGATGTCGCAGAAGTTCGCGGTGCTGGTGCCGGTCAAGACGCTGACCAGGGCGAAGTCACGACTCTCCCACGCCATCCCGGCCGAGCGCGGTGACCTGATGCGGGCGTTCGCCGAGGACGCCCTCGACGCGGTGCTGCGCAGCCCGTCGGCCGACCGGGTGTACGTCGTGACCGACGAGCCCGGCTTCGAGCGCGACGGGATCGAACGCCTCCCGGACGAGGGCGACGGTGACCTCAACCGCGCGCTGACGCATGCGTCGCTGCGTGCGCGCCTGGCCGCGCCCGACGTCGGGGTCGCCGCGCTGTGCGCCGACCTCCCCTGCCTGCTCACCGAGGACCTCGACGCCGCCCTGGGTTCGGGCCTGTCGCCGCGGTGGTTCGTGGCAGACGCCGCAGGCACGGGCACGTCACTGCTGGTGGCCGGACCGGGGGTCGACCTCGACCCGCACTTCGGCTCCGGCTCGGCCAGGCGACACGAGGAGTCCGGCGCCGTACCTGTCCGCGCCGACCTACCCACGCTGCGCCGCGACGTCGACACCGACGACGACCTCGCCGCCGCACGTGCCCTCGGCGTCGGCGTGCACACGGCGGAGGTCCTGGCCCGCCACCGCAGCGCCCCGTTGTAACGCGGTGTTGTGGTCCGTGAGTGCCCTGCCGGCCGGGCACTCAGGGACAAGAACAACGCGTTACATGCGAGAACGGCGGCGACCCCGCAGGGTCGCCGCCGCTCTACAGGCCTGGATCAGGGAGTCTTCTTGGCGGCCTTCTTGGCTGTCTTCTTCGCGGTCGACGTCTTCTTCGCCGCGCTCTTCTTCGCCGGCGACGTCTTCTTGGCGGCCTTCTTGGTCGTCGACTTCTTGGCGGCGGAAGTCTTCTTCGCCGCGCTCTTCTTCGCCGGCGAAGCCTTCTTGGTCGCCTTCTTCGCCGTCGACTTCTTCGCCGCCGCCTTCTTGGCCGTCGACTTCTTGGCTGCGGAAGTCTTCTTCGCCGCGCTCTTCTTCGCCGGCGAAGCCTTCTTGGTCGCCTTCTTCGCCGTCGACTTCGTCGCCGCAGACTTCTTGGCGGTGGCCTTCTTCGCGGCCTTCCGGGCCGAGGAGGTGGCGCCCGTCGCCTTCTTCGCGGCAGCAGCCGTGCGCTTGATGGCCGGCTGTGCGGCAGCGGGGGCGTGCTTCTCCACCGCCGCGAGGGTCAGCTTCGGCAGCTTCTTCGCGCCGGAGACGACATCCTTGAGCTGGGCACCAGGCTTGAAGGACGGAACCGCCTTCTTCTTGGCCTTCATCCGCTGGCCCGTCGCCGGGTTACGCACCCATCGCGCATCGCGCACCTTCTTCTCGAACGAACCGAAACCCGTGATGGCCACCTTCTCGCCCCGGGCCACTTCGCGAGTGATGGTGTCGAGCACTGAGTCGAGCGCGTGCGTGGCAGCCTTGCGGTTGCCCTCGAAGCGAGCCGACAAGGTGTCGATCAACTGACTCTTGTTCACTTCAGCTTCCTTCTTTCGTGAACGTGGGCCGGACGACTTGCCCGACTATTTCCCTGCACGCTAGGGAAAAGTGAGAGTCACCACAATGGGCAGGGTCGCGTGTCGTCGTCGTTTTCTGCTACGCGGGACGCGCAAACCCCCATGAGATCAGCGAATTGTCGCCGGCTTCCAGCTCGGACGACCTGACTCGTAGGTCGAGATGGCGTCGTCGTGCGAGAGCGTGATGTCGATGTCGTCGAGTCCGTTGAGCAGTCTGTATCGCGTGTAGTCGTCGATGTCGAAGGAGTCCTCGATGGCCTCGGGTCCGTCGCCGGCGCGCACCGTCCTCGACTCGAGATCGACGGTGATCGTTGCTCCTGGCTTGTCCTCGAGGTAGTCCCACAACCGCAGCACGACCTTGTCGTCGACGCGCGCGGTGAGCAGACCTGCCTTGCCGGAGTTGCCGCGGAAGATGTCGCCGAAGCGCGGCGAGATCACCGCCTTGAAGCCGTAGTTCTGCAACGCCCACACGGCGTGCTCGCGTGAGGAACCGGTGCCGAAGTCGGGGCCGGCGACGAGCACCGTTCCTGCGGCGTACTCGGGCCGGTTCAGCACGAAGCTCTCGTTGCCGCGCCAGGCCGCGAAGAGTCCGTCCTCGAAACCGTCGCGAGTCACGCGCTTGAGGTAGACCGCGGGGATGATCTGGTCGGTGTCGACGTTGCTGCGCCGCAACGGGACGCCGACGCCGGTGTGGGTGGTGAACGCCTCCATGCTCAGACCTCTTCCAGGTCGGCGGGTGAGCTCAACGTCCCGCGGATGGCCGTGGCGGCGGCGACCGGCACCGACACGAGGTGGGTGCGTCCGCCCTTGCCCTGGCGTCCCTCGAAGTTGCGGTTCGAGGTCGAGGCGCTGCGCTCCCCCGGAGTGAGCTGGTCGGGGTTCATGCCCAGGCACATCGAGCAACCGGCACCGCGCCACTCGCCGCCGGCCTCCTTGAAGACCACGTCGAGGCCTTCGTCCTCGGCCTGCATCCGCACCCGCACCGAACCAGGTACGACGAGCAGCCGCGTGTCCTTGTCGACGTGGCGGCCCTTGACGATGCCGGCGGCGAGGCGCAGGTCCTCGATCCGGCCGTTGGTGCAGGAGCCGACGAAGACGGTGTCGACCTTGATCTCGCGCATCGGGGTGCCGGCCTCGAGCGCCATGTACTCCAGGGCCCTCTCGGCAGCGACACGGTCGTCACTGTGCTCGAACCCGGCCGGGTCGGGGACCGTGGCGCTCAGCGGGACGCCCTGCCCGGGATTGGTGCCCCACGTGACGAACGGCGTCACCTCGGCGGCGTCGAGCACGATCTCCTTGTCGAAGACGGCGTCCTCGTCGGTGACGATCGACGTCCAGTACTCCACCGCGGCGTCCCAGTCCGCCCCCTGGGGAGCCTCCGGCCGGCCCTTCAGGTAGTCGAACGTGGTCTGGTCGGGAGCGACCAGACCCGCCTTCGCACCCCACTCGATGCTCATGTTGCACACCGTCATGCGCCCTTCCATCGAGAGCTCCTCGATGGCCTGGCCGCGGTACTCCACGATGTAGCCCTGGCCGCCGCCCGTGCCGGTGTGGGCGATCAGCGAGAGGACGAGGTCCTTGGCGGTGACGCCGTCGGCCAGGGTGCCGTTCACGGTGACCGACATCGTCTTCGGCCGAGCCTGGGGAAGCGTCTGGGTCGCCAGGACGTGCTCGACTTCCGAGGTGCCGATCCCGAACGCGATGGCGCCGAAGGCCCCGTGGGTCGAGGTGTGGCTGTCGCCGCACACGATCGTCATGCCCGGCTGGGTCAGGCCGAGCTGCGGACCGACCACGTGCACGATCCCCTGCTCGACGTCGCCGAGCGGGTGCAGCCGGACGCCGAACTCCTCGGCGTTGCGGCGCAACGTGTCGACCTGGGTGCGGGACACCGGGTCGGCGATCGGCTTGTCCCAGTCGAGGGTCGGCACGTTGTGGTCCTCGGTGGCCAGGGTCAGGTCGGGCCGTCGTACCGGCCGGTCGGCGAGTCGCAGACCGTCGAATGCCTGGGGGGAGGTCACCTCGTGGATAAGGTGCAGGTCGATGTAGAGGAGGTCCGGCTCGCCGTCGGCGCTGCGGACGACGTGCTGGTCCCACACCTTCTCGGACAGTGTCCGCGCTGTTTTTCCGGGTCCGGGACTAGTCCCCATGACCTATTCCCCTCTGCGTCGTTCTCACATAGTGAACGCCTCGATGATCGTTCAAGAAGCCGGACGGAGGCGTTCCAGTCCAAGCCTATGTATTGGGTCCCATCTTTCGAGACGGCAGTATTACAATATGGACAACTCATCTGGAGTCGGCGTACTCGACAAAGCCGCGACGGTCCTGGCTGCTCTGGAGTCCGGTCCGGCAACCTTGGCCGGCCTCGTGGCCGCGACAGGTCTCGCGCGTCCCACAGCCCACCGCCTGGCGGTGGCACTCGAACACCACAGACTGGTCTCCCGCGACATGCAGGGCCGGTTCGTCCTCGGTCCGCGCCTCGCTGAGCTCTCCGCCGCAGCCGGTGAGGACCGGTTGCTCGCGACGGCCGGCCCCGTGCTCGCGCGGCTGCGCGACATCACCGGGGAGTCGGCGCAGCTGTGGCGGCGCCAGGGCGACCACCGCGTGTGCGTCGCCGCGGCCGAGCGTCCCAGTGGCCTCCGCGACACCATCCCCATCGGCTCCCAGCTGACCATGCGCGCCGGCTCGGCAGCCCAGGTGCTGATGGCCTGGGAGGACCCGGAGCGGATGCACCGCGGGCTCCAGAACGCCGCCTACTCGGCCACTGCACTCGCCGGCATCCGCCGACGCGGCTGGGCCCAGTCGATCGGCGAGCGCGAGCAGGGCGTGGCCTCGGTGTCGGCGCCGGTGCGCTCGCCCAGCGGCAAGATCATCGCCGCCGTGTCGGTCTCCGGCCCCCTCGAGCGGTTGTCCCGCCAGCCTGGCCGCATCCACGCTCCCGCCGTGCTCGCTGCTGCCGAGCGCCTCTCGGAGTCGCTGCGCCGGGCTGCTTCGGAGTAGCCAGAGACCTACCTGCACCGACCCTGCGCCGACCTTGCGGTGCGCCGCGCCGGTCGAGGCCGCGGTGACCTGCCCACGGGGCGGGCTCGTCGTACGGTGAACCCACCCGGAAGCCAGCCGGAGTTCACCTGGAGCACCCGTCCATGTCCACCGCCCGCGTCACCGAGCGCCACCTCGCCGTGCCGGTGAGCGTGGTCGACCCGGTGGTGGTCACCTTCGACGGCCAGTACGTCTGGTCCTTCTCGCCCAGGCGCGACGGTGTCCGCACGGGCGGGGCGTGGCAGGTGGCGTGGCCGGACGCGGTCCGGGACCTGCTCGAGGGGACTGCGCACGTACGGCTGGGCGACCTCGCCGGCCACACCCTGCACTTCGACGACGACGTCGTCTTCCGCGGCAGCACCGCCGCACTGGCTCTCCGTGACAGCCACGGGCACCCGCTGGCCGTCGACCGGGCCGGCCACCTGAGCCGGGTCTTCGCCGAGACCGACGACGAGACGCGTCGCTGCATCGCAGAGGGCACCGCCCGGGCGCTGGCCGACCTGCGCGAGAAGGTCGGCATCGACGCCCACGTCAGCTACGGCTGCCTGCTCGGCGCCGTGCGCGAGGGCCGGATGATCGGGCACGACACCGACGCCGACCTCGCCTACCTCAGCGCCTTCACCCACCCGGCCGACATCGTGCGGGAGTCCTTCCGCATGGAACGCGAGCTGCGGGAGCTGGGGTGGAAGGTGACCCGGATGTCCGGCGCCGACCTGAAGCTGTTCCTGCCGCTGCCCGACGGACGCGTGGTCCACCTCGACGTCTTCGGCGCCTTCCACGTCGGCGACACCTTCTACCAGATGGGCGGCCGCAGCGGCTCGCTCGCGCGCGACGCGCTCACCCCCGCCTCGACCGTCGTGCTCGAGGGCGTCGAGCTGGCCGCGCCGGCGGACCCCGAGCGGGTGCTGGCCTTCCTCTACGGGCCCGGCTGGCGGGTGCCGGACCCGTCGTTCCAGAACGTCGACCCCGTGGTCGGGCTGCGCCGCCTCGGCGGCTGGTTCGGCGGTGGCCGCCGCAACCTCGCCGAGTGGAACCAGCTCTACCGGTCCCGCCGCTCCGAGATCCCGCGCAAGGGCTCCCCGTTCGCGGCCTGGGTCTCCGCGCGGATTCCCGACGGCGCGCGCGTCGTCGACCTCGGTTGCGGCACCGGGCGCGACAGCGGCTGGTTCGTCCACCAGGGCCACGACGTGGTCGGCGCCGACTACGCGAGCACGGCCCTCCGGATGACCCGCAACCGGCTCGCGCGCCGCGGCGTGCCGTCACCGCAGGTGCGGGCGCTGCCCTTCAACGACCTGCGCGCGGTCCTGCTCGCCGGTGCCGAGCTGGCCCGGCTGCCCGAGACGCCGTACCTCTACGCGCGCGGCCTGCTCGGCTGCCTCGACGCCGACGCCCGCGCGAACCTGTGGCTGCTCTGCTCGATGGTGCTGCGCCGGGGAGGCTCGCTGCACCTCGAGTACGCCGCCACCCGGCCGGGCCTGCGCCGCCGCCAGGTCGACGGCCTCGTACGACGGCTGAGCACGTCATCCGTCCGGCGCGAGGTCGAGGCCGCAGGCGGGCGCGTGGTCCATGCGGAGCACGCGCCCGGCAGGGACTTCTTCGGCCAGCCAGACCCCCATGTCGCGCGCCTCGAGGTGCGCTGGGGCCCCGTCGGGGAGACCGACCCGCAGACCCACACCCCAGGAGGAGCCATGTTCAAGGACGCCATCGAGGAAGCGCCGACCACCAAGACCCGCTCGTGGACCCGAAAGGCCAGGGCCGTCCCGGCCCTCGTGAAGGACCTCGAGGCGTCGGTGAAGGAGAACCGCCGGCTCAACCGCCGGGTCGCGGAGCTGACCGACGTGGTGGCCGAGCTGCTGGTCCCGCTCGCCGATCGCGACGAGGAGAAGGCTCGTGAGCTCCTGGCGCGGTACCGCGAGACCACGCTGGGGTCCTGAGGCGACGACCCTCAGGTCGACTCGGCCTCGTGGGCCGGTTGGTCGCTGGGATCATCCGTGGGGTCGAGGAACACGTGCCGAACCTCGGGGTGGGCCTCGCGCAGCCGACGCTCGACCTCGTCGGCAGCCTGTTCGAGCTCGTCGACACTGGCGTCGTCGTCGAGGTCCACCCGGGCTGCGACCAGCACCTCCTCGGGTGACATCCGCATCGTCAGCAGCTCGACCACGCTGTCGATCCCGGGCGACTCGTCGATGACCCGCCGGATCTCGGCCTGCGCCTCCTCGGGCAACGCCTCGCCGATCAGGGCGCGCTTGTTCTGCTGGCCGAGGGAGAAGGCCACGACCACGAGCAGCAGGCCGATCGCGATCGATGCCGCTCCGTCCCAGAAGCCCTGCCCGGTGAGGTGGTGCAGCGTGATGCCGACCGCGGCGAGCACGATCCCGACCAGGGCGGCCGTGTCCTCGAAGGCGACGGTCTTGGCAGTCGGGTCGGCGGTGATCCGCAGGTGCTCGAAGAACCCGCGACCTCGCTCGGCCGCCTCGCTGTTCAGCTGCCTGACGGCACGCAGCCACGACACCCCCTCGAACACGAAGCTCAGGGCGAGCACGACGTAGGCGATCGTCAGACCGCGCAGCGGCTCCGGATGGAGGACCGCCTCGATGCCCTCGAACACCGAGAACCCGGCCCCCAGCACGAAGATGCCGACCGCCGCGAGCAACGACCAGAAGTAGCGCTCCATGCCGTAGCCGAACGGGTGCTGCGCGTCGGCCGGCTTGTGGCTGCGCTTGAGGGCGGCCATCAGGAAGACCTGGTTCAGGGTGTCGGCCATCGAGTGCGCCGCCTCCGCGAGCATCGCGCTCGACCCCGAGACCAGTCCGCCGACGAGCTTGGCGATCGCGATGGCCAGGTTGGCCCCACCCGCGAGGAGGACGGTGCCGGCGGACTCGTCAGCGTCACTCTTCTGGTCGTCGGCCACGTCGCCCACCCTCGCAGGTGGCTCGGGACGTCAGAACAGGACGTCCTGCTCGAGTCCGAGGAGAGTCTGCTTGCGCTCGAGGCCGCCGGCGTAGCCGACGAGGGTCCCGTTGGCGCCGATCACCCGGTGGCACGGGATCACGATCGCGATCGGGTTGCGGCCGTTGGCCAGACCGACCGCCCGCGAGGCGGTGTTGGTCTTGCCGAGCCGGTGGGCGATCTCGCCGTAGGACGTCGTCTCGCCGTACCCGATCAGCCGCAGCTGCTCCCAGACCTGCTGCTGGAAGACGGTGCCGTGAGGTGCAAGCGGCAGGTCGAAGTCCTTGAGCTCGCGGCGGAAGTACGCCGTGAGCTGCGCGACGGCCTCGCGCAGCAGCGGGTCGTCGTCGTCCCGATCCCCCAGCGGCTCACCGAGCGGTGGGGTCGGGAAGGGGCTGAACTCGAGGCGCGTGATCGCACCGCCGCTCGCCACGAGGCGGAGCTCGCCCACGGGCGAGTCCATCAAGGTCCACACGGTCTTCATCTTCATCCATCCTTCTCGGGTTCGTCGTACGGCGGTGGTGCCATCTCGTCGAGCACCACCGACCAGAGCCG
This sequence comes from uncultured Actinomycetota bacterium, assembly GCA_963698945.1. Lineage (GTDB taxonomy): Bacteria > Actinomycetota > Actinomycetes > Propionibacteriales > Nocardioidaceae > Marmoricola. Next base: position 160,790 of record CAVOST010000014.1, read on the forward strand.
CATCAGCGCGTAGGAACGCCAGGGCCGCCAGTGCTCGCTCCGGGCGAGCGGGTCGTCGATGCCGAGCCGGGCCGCGGCGTTGCGCACGCCCACGTCGGTCGGCAGGAACACGTCGGGGTCACCGAGCGCGCGCATGGCCACGTAGTCGGCCGTCCACGGCCCGATGCCCGGGAGGGCCAGCAGGGCCGCTCTGGTCTCGTCGCGCCCGGTGCTGCGGTCGAGGCGCACCTCGCCCTGCTCGAGCGCAGCGGCCAGCGTCGTCAGCGCCCGCCCCCGCGATCGCGGCATCGGCAGCGTCGACGGGTCGAGGTCGGCGAGCACGGCCATCGACGGGAAGAGCCGGGTGACGGCGTGGGCCCCGGCGAGGTCGAGGGGCTCGCCGTGGGCGGCGACCAGCCTGGCGCAGGAGGTGCGTGCCGCCGCGAGGCTCACCTGCTGGCCGAGCACGGTCTGCACGGCGACCTCGGGGCCGTCGAGGTGACCGGGCACGCGCAGCCCGGGTCGCCGCCTCACGAGCGGGGACAACGAGGCGTCCTCGGCCAACGCCTCCTCGACAGCGACCGGGTCGCAGTCGGCGTCGAGCAACCTGCGGGTGCGTTCCATGGCGGGAGCCAGGTCGCGGGCGTCGGTGAGCGTGAACGTGCACACCACCTGGCCCGCCGGTCGGTCGGCTCCGAGCTCGACGCGGACGACACCGGGGCCGTTGGGCAGCCGCAGCGAGCGCTCGTACCAGTCCGGGCCGAACGCCTCGATGCCCGTCACCGCGTGGAGCGCCAGGAACAGGTGCAGGTCGTCCGCGGCGAACGGCTCTCGCACGGCGATGCGCGCCCGGATCGTGCCGGACGCGCTCACGCGTCCGGCGGCCCTGTCGCGACCGCAGCTCGCTCGGGGTCGCGGCGTAGACCTCGCGCACCGTGTCGTTGAACTGCCGGATGCTCGCGAAGCCGGCCGCGAAGGCGATGTCGGCGAAGGAGAGGTCGGTGGTCTCGATCAGCGTGCGCGCGGTCTGGGCGCGACGCGACCGGGCCAGCGCCAGCGGGCCGGCGCCGTACTCCTGGGTCACGACGCGGTTGAGCTGGCGCGTGGAGTAGCCGAGCCGCTGGGCGAGGCCGTCGACGCCCTCGCGCTCGACCACGCCGTCGGCGACCAGCCGCATCGCCCGGGAGGCGACGTCGGCGGCGACGTCCCACTCCGGCGACCCCGGGGTGGCGTCGGGCAGGCAGCGCCGGCAGGCGCGGTAGCCCGCGCCCTGCGCCCCGGCCGCCGTGCGGAAGAACGACACGTTGCCGCGCTTGGGCGTGATGGCCGGGCACGAGGGCCGGCAGTAGATCCCGGTCGTGCGGACGGCGGTGTAGAAGACCCCGTCGAAGCGCCGGTCGCGCCCCTTGACGGCGCGGTAGCAGGCATCGGCGTCCAGGCTGCCCCTGCGTGCCGCGGTCTCGGTCATGCCCCCAGTCTGTCCCCCAGCACCGACAGCTTCTAGCGGGAATCGGACGCCACCGTCCGCGACAAGACTGGTACCCCCGACGGGATTCGAACCCGCGCTACCGCCTTTGCCAGAGAGGAGGAGAGCGGCGTGCTAGGCCTCAGGTGGTACCCCCGACGGGATACGAACCCGCGCTACCGCCTTTGCCAGAGAGGAGGAGAGCGGCGTGCTAGGCCTCAGGTGGTACCCCCGACGGGATTCGAACCCGCGCTACCGCCTTTGCCAGAGAGGAGGAGAGCGGCGTGCTAGGCCGTAGGTGGTACCCCCGACGGGATTCGAACCCGCGCTACCGCCTTGAGAGGGCGGCGTGCTAGGCCACTACACAACGGGGGCCTGGTTTGGTGCTCTGGATGCGATCCAGGTGCTGCACAGAGCGGACGAGACTCTAGCGTCCGCGTCAGGGACGAGCCAAATCGCCGTACTCGCTGGGGTACTAGGACTCGAACCTAGACTAACTGGACCAGAACCAGTCGGGCTGCCAATTACCCCATACCCCATGGGGTCCTCACCGCGCATCGTGCCGGGCGGACCGAGGGTCAAAGATACACAAGCGCTCTCACGCCCGCGAATCGACCGAGGACCTCATCCGGCGGGCTGCACCAGGTCTGTCGGCGACGGTTCGCTGCCCTGGTCACGGGGCGGCGGAGCGGTCTTGTTGCGCAGCCCCATCCGCCTCGCCACCCACCACACGAGCAGCAGGAAGACACCGTTCTGCACGATGGTGATCGGCAGCTGCCACCACGAGGCCTCGGACACCGTCAGGGTGTTGTCGAGCTGGTCGTAGGCGATCGCGATGCCGAACGCGAGCAGGTTGTTGAGGATGTGCAGCGCGATGCCGGCCTCGAGACCACCGACGAGGATCACCAGCAGGCCGGCCATCATGCCGAAGGTGAAGCGGTCGAAGAAGAGCGGGAAGTTCTGGGTGCCGTGGGCCAGTGCGAACAGGCCCGAGGTCAGCAGCAGCGCGACGACCCGCGACCCGGTGAAGGAACCGAACGCCTGCATCAGGTAGCCGCGGAAGCCGTACTCCTCCCCGATCGCCTGCAGCGGCGTGGTGAACAGGATGACGATCGCGGTGGCGAGCAGCTGGCCGCTCGGGACGTGCGCGGTCCCGGTGGTGCCGTTGGCATCGTCGGGCAGGAAGGCGCCGACCACGAGCGAGACGCCCAGGGCCACGACGGCGAGCCCGGAGCAGGCGAGGAAGAACTTCCAGCGGAAGCCGGGGAGCACGGAGGCGAGCCAGCGGGGCCGCATGCCGTGCACCACGCGTACGACGAGCCAGGCGACCAGGGTCAACGAGGCGAGACCGAGGTTGACGTAGAGCATCGTCCAGGGCGTCACCGTGTCGAGGTCGCCGGCCCGCGCCACCCGGTCACCGATGGTCCCCGGGCCACCGTCCACGACGGCACCGATCACGAGGAAGACCGTCAGCGCGATCTGCACGACGAAGAAGACGACGGCGCCGAACAGGATCCCGACCAGGGGCTTCCACCAGCGGTAGTGCCAGGTCCGCAGCATGAGTGGGTAGCTGCGCGGCTCCGGATGCGGGTGGGCCTGCTGCATGCGGCGGAGCCGTTGCTGCTCGAGCCACCACTCGGGCGGCGGCGGTTGTTCGGACACGGCTACTCCCCTGCGGTCCGGCCCGCTCGCGGCGCAGCGTCGAGGCGCGCCAACGACTCCTGGCGGCCGAGCAGCTCCAGCGACTCGAACAGGGGCGGTGAGACCCGGCGACCCGTGAGGGCCACGCGCACGGGACCGAACGCGACCCGGGGCTTGAGCCCGAGCTCGTCGACCAGCTTGGTGCGCAGCGCTTCCTCGATGTCGGCCGTGGCCCACGTGGTGACGCCGTCGAGGGCCTCCCGCGCGGCGTCGACCACCTTGAGGCCTTCGCCGTCCAGCACCTTCTCGACGTCGGCTGGGTCGTAGACCACCTCGTCGAGGAAGAGGAAGGCCAGCATGTCGGCGGCCTCGGCGAGGGTGCCGACGCGCTCGTGGACCAGCACGCAGCCCTCGGTGATCTTGAGGGTCTCGGCCGTCGTGGGCGGGTTCTCGATGAGGTCCGCCTCCTCGAGGAAGGGCAGCAGCCGCTGCTCGAGGTCCTCCACGCTGAGCAGCCGCATGTGGGCGGCGTTGATGGCCTCGCACTTCTTGAGGTCGAACCGCGCGGGGCTCGGGTTGACCCGGCGGATGTCGAAGGCCTCGGCCATCTCCGCCATCGAGAACACGTCGCGGTCCTCGGCGATCCCCCAGCCCAGCGTGGCGAGGTAGTTCAGCAGCCCCTCCGGCAGGAAGCCCCGGTTGACGTACTCCGACAGGCCCGACCCCGCGTCGCGCTTGGACAGCCGCTTGTTGCCCTCGCCCATCACGATCGGCAGGTGTCCGAACCTCGGCGGGCCGTCGCCGACGCCGACGCCCTGCAGCGCCTCGTAGAGCGCGATCTGGCGTGGCGTGCTGGAGAGCAGGTCCTCGCCGCGCAGCACGTGGGTGATGCCCATCAGCGCGTCGTCGACCGGGTTGACGAGGGTGTAGAGCGGGTCGCCGTTGGCCCGCACCAGCGCGAAGTCCGGCACGTTCTCGGGCTGGAAGGTCACCTCGCCGCGGACGAGGTCGTCGAAGCTGATCGGCCGGTCGGGCATCCGCAGGCGCACGACGTGGGTGCGGCCCTCCCGCTCGAAGGCCTCGCGCTGCCCGGGCGTGAGCTCACGGCAGTGGCCGTCGTACCCCTGCACCTTGGAGCCTGACGCCTGGCGACGTCGCTCGACCTCCTCGGCGGTGCAGAAGCAGTCGTACGCCGAACCGGCGTCGTGCAGCTGGGCGACGACGTCGCGGTAGACGTCGAACCGCTCCGACTGCAGGTAGGGGCCGAACGGGCCGCCGACCTCGGGGCCCTCGTCCCAGTCGATGCCGAGCCAGCGCAGCGAGTCGATGACCGACGCGTAGCCCTCAGGGGTGTTGCGGGCGAGGTCGGTGTCCTCGATGCGGAGCACGAGGGTGCCGCCGTAGTGACGCGCGAAGGCCCAGTTGAAGAGCGCCGAGCGGACGTTGCCGACGTGGAGGTTGCCGGTCGGGCTCGGTGGGAACCGGACGCGGACCTGCTCGGGGGCGAGGTCGCCCAGCACGGGATCAGTCACGCTGCACCACGCGGTTGGTCAGGCTGCCGATGCCCTCGACCCAGACCTCGACCTCGTCGCCGACCTCCATCGGCCCGACCCCGTCGGGGGTGCCGGTGAGGATGACGTCGCCGGGCAGCAGCGTCATCACGCTGCTGACGTGGGCGATCAGCTCGGGCACACCGAAGATCATGTCCTTGGTGGAGCCGTCCTGCTTGAGCTCGCCGCCGAGCCAGGTCTGCAGGCGGATGTCGGAGACGTCGAGCTCGGTCTCCACCCACGGGCCGAGCGGGCAGAAGGAGTCGAAGCCCTTGGCGCGGGTGAACTGCACGTCGCTGCGCTGCAGGTCGCGCGCCGTCACGTCGTTGCCGACGGTGTAGCCCCAGATCACGTCCGCCACCTTCTCCTGCGGCACGTCGCGGCAGATCCTGCCGATCACGACGGCGAGCTCGCCCTCGTAGTGGAGCTCGCTGGTCTGGCGGGGGTAGAACACCGGGTCGCCCGGGCCCACGACGCTGGTGTTGGGCTTGAGGAACATCAGCGGCTCGGGCGGCACGTCGCCGCCCATCTCGGCGGCATGGGCGGCGTAGTTCTTGCCGATGCCCACGACCTTGCTGCGCGGCAGCACGGGGCTGAGGAGTCGCGCGTCGACGAGCCGCACCTGCTCGTCGGTCGGTTGCAGTCCGACGTACAGCGGGTCGCCGGCCAGCACGGTGATCACCGAGTCCTCGTCGGCGATCCCGTGGTCGTCGACGTCGCCGGCCACGACACCGAAGCGCGGGTCGTCGCCAGTGGTGAACCTCGCAATACGCACCGCCCGAGCCTAGCGACCGGTCCGCGGGGTGCACGAACTACGGTCGGGCCTGTGGAGATGTTGGACCGGGCCACGTGGGAAGCACGGGCCTCCGCGCACGCCGACCGGGTGGACCGCTGGGTGCAGCCGCACCTCGCGCGTCGCGGTGCCGGCGATCAAGCACCCGGTGCACGACTTCCTGTTCACCTACTACTCCCACAGCCCCGCCGCCCTCCGCCGCTGGCACCCGGGATACGGCGTCGTCCTCGCCGGTGCGGACCCGGCGACATGCGTCTCGGAGGAGCACCTGGCCTCCAAGGTGGCGTTGGTCGAGTCAGGTGCGCGGGCTGCTGGTGGCGACCGAGGGGCGTACGGCGAGCTACGGGTGCTTCGGCCTGCACGAGTGGGCGATGGTGCACCGCGCCGGGGAGACACGGCACGACCGCCCGCTCCGGCTCGGAAGTGCGGGCACCGACACGGTCGTGGAGACGCACCGGATCAGCTGCTCCCACTTCGACGCCTACCGCTTCTTCACCGACTCGGCCCGGCCGCTGAACACGCTGTCGCCGGGGCGCGAGGACCGGGCCGCGTTCGAGCAGCCGGGCTGCCTGCACGCCGGGATGGACCTCTACAAGCACGCCTTCCGGCTCAGCCCGCTCGTCGCCTCCGAGCTCGTGGCCGACTGCTTCGAGCTCGCCTGGGACATCCGCGAGCTCGACATGCGCGCGTCGCCGTACGACCTCACCGACCTCGGGCTCGAGCCGGTCCGGATCGAGACACCCGAGGGCAAGCAGGAGTACGTCGCCGCCCAGCGCGGGTTCGCCGAGCGCGGCGCCCCGTTGCGGCGACGCCTGGTCGAGGAGTGCGACCGGCTGCTCCTCGCGGCGGGCTGACCCGTCACCACATCGGCGGTCGGCGGTCGCGCCAGTCGTGCGCGGCCTCGACCTGCGCGGCGAGCGCGAGCAGCGTCGTCTCGTCGCCGGGACGGGCGGCGAGCATCACCCCGACGGGCAGCCCCTCCGCCGTCCAGTGGGTCGGCAGTGAGACCGCCGGGCTGCCGGTGACGTTCCACATCGAGGTGTAGGGCGTGAACCGCTTCTGCGCCTCGAAGTCGCCGGCCGGGTCGGCGTCGTCGCGGATCGTCCCCCACGGGCAGCGGCGGGCTGGCGAGAGTCGGCGTCAGCACGGCGTCGTACGACGTCACGGCCGTCAGCGCGCGGGCGGCGACCCGGCGCAGCTCCCCGATCGCGAGGCCGAACTCCGGACCGGTGACCGAGGTGCCCAGCCCCGCCAGCCAGGTCGTCAGCGGCCGCAGCAGGGCACGCGCCTCTGGCGGGAGGTTCACCACCGAGAGCGCGGTGAGCACGGCCCAGCACGTCTCGAAGACGGGTACCGCGGACCGCGGGAGCGGGACCTCGATGTCGACCACCTCGTGGCCGAGCGACTCGAGCAGGCGGCTGGCGTCCTCCCAGGCGGCGAGGCACTCCGGGTCCACCTGCGCGTCGGCGATCACTGGCTCGGCGAACCGGGCGATCCGCAGCCGGCCCGGCTGGCGGTCGCAGGCGTCGAGGAACGAGTCGTCGGGCTCCGGGGCCCAGAACGGGTCGCCCGGAGACCGTCCCGCCATGACGTCGAGGAAGGCCGCCGCGTCGCGGACGGTGCGCGCCAGCGAGCCGTTGGTCGCGAGACCGACCGGGTCGCCGTACATCGGGGCGCCGGAGATCCGTCCCCTCGTCGGCTTCAGCCCGACGAGCCCGCAGCAGCTGGCCGGGATCCGGATCGACCCACCGCCGTCCGAGCCCTGCGCCACCGGCACCAGGCCCGCGGCGACGGCCGCGGCGGCACCGCCGCTGGAGCCACCCGCCATGCGGTCGGTGTCCCAGGGCGTCACCGCCGGCGGCTGGCCCTCGGGCTCGGTGTAGCAGGGCGAGCCGAACTCCGGCGTGCTGGTCTTGCCGAGGCTCACCATCCCGGCCGCCGCGATCCTCCGGACCACCTCGTCGTCGACCTCGGGCACGAAGTCGGCGAACACCGGCGACCCGAACGACGTGCGCACCCCGGCCGTCATGTTCAGGTCCTTGATCGCGGTCGGTACGCCGGCCAGCGGCCCCTCCCCCGACGGCGCACGGAAGCCCGCGCCTGCTCCGCGGTCACGGTGACGAAGGCCCCGACCTGCCCGGAGAGCCGCTCGATGCGGCCGAGGTAGTGCTCGACGAGCTCCGCGGTCGACGTCTCGCCCGCCCGGATCGCGGCTCCCTGCTCCAGCGCCGTGAGGTCGTGCAGCTCGGTCACCTTCCGGAGGCTACTCATAGGGTCGTCGGGTGATCCGGACGCTGCTGCCGCTGCTGCTCGTCCTGGCGGCGTGCGGAGGCGAGCCGCAGGCCGAGCCCGCACCGTCCCCGTCCCCCTCGGCCTCCTCGTCCTCCCCGTCCCCCTCGGCCACGCCGAGTCGGTCCGTCGAGCCGACCCCGACGCCCACGCACACCCCGAAGCCCTCACCCACCGAGCGCGCCGACCCGCGCTGGCGGTTCTTCTCCGCCGACAAGCAGCGGCACACCTCGCCGTGGTTCGCGGGAGCGCACCGGGTGATGATCGGCTACGGCTGCACCGTCGCGCCGTACTACGACCACGACCCGCGCTGCCCCGGGCGCGAGGGCTTCCACCACGGCATCGACGTCGCGATGCCCTGCGGGACGCCGCTCACCTCCGACGTCCGGGGCGTGGTGCTCGCGCCGACGGCGCCAGGATCACCGGGGTCGGCGTACGGCGAGAACCCGTTACGCATCCACAGCGGCGACGTGGACATCCTGATCGGCCACACCCGGAAGGTCTACGTCGAGCCGGGCGACCGCGTGCGACTCGGGCCAGCGGATCGCGCTCGCCTCCGACAGCGGCGCCCCGGACGGCTGCCATCTCCACTTCGAGGTCAGGCGCCACGGCCAGGGGCTCGACGGTGCGGTCGACCCGGCGGGGCTGCTGCAGCTGTCGTGAGGCTCAGGCCCCGTGGCGACGCAGCCCGAAGGTGAGGCTGTCGAGCAGCGCCCGCCACGAGGCCTCGATGACGTTGTGGCCGACCCCGACGGTGACCCAGGAGCTGGCGCCGTCGGAGGTCTCGATCAGCACGCGGGTGATGGCGTCGGTGCCGTGGCCCTGGTCGAGGATGCGCACCTTGTAGTCGATCAGCTCGAACTTCACGATCTCCGGGTACAGCTGCTCGATCGCCTGCCGCAGCGCGTGGTCGAGGGCGTTGACGGGGCCGTTGCCCTCGCCGGTGGCCACGATCCGGGCACCCCCCGCGCGGATCTTGACCGTCGCCTCGGAGACCGCCTCGGCGCCGGGGCGGGTCTCGGTGATCACGCGCCACGACTCGGTGTCGAAGTACGACGGCCGCGCGCCCTCGACCTCCTCGAGGAGCAGCAGCTCGAAGGAGGCGTCCGCGGCCTCGAAGGTGAACCCGCCCGCCTCGAGCTCCTTCACGCGCGCGGTCACCCGCTGGACCAGGTCGGGAGACAGCTCGAAGCCGAGCTCGCGCCCCTTCAGCTCGATCGAGGCCCGGCCGGCCATGTCGGAGACCAGCAGGCGCATGTCGTTGCCGACGCCCTCGGGATCCATGTGCTGGTAGAGGTTCGGGTCGACCTTGATCGCGCTCGCGTGCAGCCCGGCCTTGTGGGTGAACGCCGAGACCCCCACGTAGGGCTGCCGCGACGCCGGCGGGAAGTTGGTCACGTCGGCGACGGCATGGGCCACCCGGGTGGCCTCGCGCAGCAGGCCCTGGGGAAGCACGTTGCGGCCGAGCTTGAGCTCGAGGTTGGCGACGACGCTGACGAGGTCGGCGTTGCCGGTGCGCTCGCCGTACCCGTTGAGCGTGCCCTGCACGTGGGTCGCCCCCGCGTCGACCGCCGAGAGCGTGTTGGCGACCGCGCAGCCGGTGTCGTTGTGGCAGTGGATCCCCACGCGCACGCCGGTCGTCTCCACGACGTCGTGGACCACGTCGGCCACCCAGCCGGGCAGCATGCCGCCGTTGGTGTCGCAGAGCGCGACGACCTCGGCGCCGGCGTCGTATGCCGTCCGGAGCACCTCGAGGGCGTAGTCGCGGTTGTCGCGGTAGCCGTCGAAGAAGTGCTCCGCGTCCAGGAAGACCTGCTGGCCCTCGGCGCGCAGGTGCTCCACGGTGTCGCGGACCATGGCCAGGTTCTCCTCCAGCGTCGTCCGAAGCGCCAGTGCGACGTGCCGGTCGTGCGACTTGGCGACGAGCGTCACGACGCCCGCACCGGAGTCGCGCAGCGCCGCCACGAGGGGGTCGTCGGCGGCCTTCATCCCGGCCCGCCGGGTCGCCCCGAAGGCCGCGAGCTGCGCGTGCTCGAGGTGCAGCTCCTCCCGCGCGCGGCGGAAGAACTCGGTGTCCTTGGGGTTCGCGCCCGGCCAGCCGCCCTCGATGTAGCCGACGCCGAGCCCGTCGATGTGCCGCGCGATCGTCAGCTTGTCGGCGACGGAGAGGTTGAGCCCCTCCTGCTGGGCGCCGTCGCGCAGCGTGGTGTCGTAGACGTGGAACAGGTCGCTGGTCATGGAGAACCTCGGTCGTCGGGACGATGGCGGCGGCGCGGGTGTCGTCAAAGAAAAAGACCTCCCGTCGGGACGGAAGGTCAGCGCGAGGAAAGGTCCCTCGCGCTACTCGATGATGATCAGTCCGTGCTGCACGTGCCCGAGTCTGCCACGGATGGCGACGCGACGGTACGGCGTCCGACAGTGGAAACGACTAGGGGCGAGATGTTCCCGGCATCTCGCCCCTTGTTCGTTTCGGTCGGCGGGTCGTCGCCCGTCCTCTCCCTCCCGACAGGACCGGTGACGCTTTGACCGACGTGATCCCCGACCAAAGCCCCGGTCCGTCAGCACCACACATCTGGCGGAGCGAATGATCGGAGATCACTGCGTCTATGGTGCGCAGGCCTGACAAATTGCACATGACCTGTTCGGACTATTTCGGACAGACCGGTCAGCCAATTCGATGGGCACCGGCGTGGGACGTTGACGCGGCTCAGCGCAGGCCGTGCCAGGGGGCCGACAGCGCAGGTGACCAGTTCGGGCCGGCGTCGAAGAGCACGCCCAGCAGCACCGCCGCACCCAGCGCGCACAGCGCGACGACGAACCAGCCGCCGAACTCCGAGCGACTGGTGCGCGCCACCAGTCGGTGCGTGGTCTCCCGGACCCGGGTCGACCCGGGTCCCCACCACACGGCGGCCGCGAACCCGATGCCTGCCAGCACCAGGCTGAGCTCGGTGGTCCGGCCCAGGACGTAGCCGAGTGAGAACAGCGCGATCCCGGTGAACACGCCCCCAAGCACCACCACGAGCGAGCCGAACAGCGCCACCACGAGGTAGGCGGGGACGGCCACGACGGTGGCCGGGACGTCGTACCACTTCGGACGGCCGCGCAGCAGTCGGCGTCGCGCGTGACGTTGACGCGTGAGCGAGGTGGTGCGCAGCAGCAGCACGACGAGACCGACGAGCGCCGTCCCGGCGTACGGCGCGTAGGCGACCGTGGCGGCGGCCAGCGCGCCGAGTCCCAGCACCTGCAGCGTCTGCTGGGTCCGCGACCCGTCGAGGGTGCTCGGCCGCGCGACGGGGGCCACCGGCGTGGTGGGCTTCGGCGGGGGCAGCACCTTCGTGTTCCGCGTCGTGGGAGGCCGCGCACCCACCACCTCGAAGTGGCCGGGCGTCGACGGTGGCGGCGGCCCGATGACCGGCTTGGGCGTGGGTGCATCGGCCGGAGCGTGCAAGGGCGTGACCCGGGTGCGGGGCGTGGCGTCGGTCGCCGGCGCCTGCTCGGGGTGGATCGGCATCGTCCAGAGCTCGCCCTCCGGTTGCGGCACGACGGGGCGAGGCCCCAGCTGCTGGAGTCGCTCGCGCACCTCGGGCAGCACCGGGCGCTGCCACGGCTCGGGGTCGAGGCACTCGCGCAGCAGCTGCGAGATGCCGTCGGGCACGTCGGAGAGGTCGTGCTCGCCTCGGCGTACGCGGTCCATCACGGCCATGGCAGGGCCGCGGCCGAACGGCGGCCGGCCGGTCGCGGCGAAGCAGACGGTGGCGGCCCAGGCGTGCACGTCGGAGGCAGTGGTCGCGTCGTCGCCGTACAGGATCTCCGGCGCGAGGTAGCCGGGCGTGCCCAGCAGGAAGCCGGTCTGCGTCAGCCGCGGGTCCTCGGCGACCCGCGCGAGACCGAAGTCGATGAGGACCGGGGAGCGGCCCTCCATCAGCACGTTGGTCGGCTTCACGTCACGGTGCAGCACCCCGACCGCGTGCACCGCCTGCAGCGCCTCGGCGAGGGCGTCGGCGAAGTGGACCAGGTCGCGGTCGGTGATCGGCCCCTCCTCGGCCACGTGGTGGTAGACCGACAGGCCGGGGACGTAGCGGGTGACGACGTACGGCGTCGGGCCGTGCGGGTCGGCGTCGAGGATCTCGGCCACGCGCGGGCTGGTCACACGCCGCAGCGAGCTCACCTCGCGGGCGAGCCGCTCGCGTGCCTCGGCGTCTCCGACGACGTGCGGGCGCAGCACCTTCAGAGCGACCCGGCTTCCGTCGGCGTTCCGGGCCAGGTGCACCACGCCCATGCCACCCTCGCCGATGCGCGCCAGCAGCCGGTAGGGCCCGACCCGTTCCTGCTCGGGCGGGGCCGACGGCGGCGTCTGCGCGGCGGACCCGGGGGAAGGATCGGGCATGGCGTTCACCGCTCCACGTTAGCCGGGGAGGTACCACGGCGAGGCTCGGGCCACGCAGTCCGACCTCGACTCACACGACGCGGTGCAACCACCCGAAACCGTCGTCGGCCCGGCCGTACTGGATGTCGACGAGGTCCTGCCGGATCTCCAGGGTGAGCGGCCCGGCGTCCTCGGTGGCCTGGCCCGAGACCTCTCCCCCGTCCCACTTCAACGTGCCCACGGGCGTGACCACGGCGGCGGTGCCGCAGGCGAACACCTCCGTGATCTCGCCGCTGGCGACACCGTCGCGCCACTCGTCGATGGAGAACTTGCGCTCCTCGACCTTGTGGCCCTTCTTCTGCGCGAGCTGGATGATCGCGGAGCGGGTGATGCCCTCGAGGATGGTGCCGGTCTCGGGCGTGACGACGTGCCCGTCGGCGTAGACGAAGTACATGTTCATCCCGCCGAGCTCCTCGACGTACCTGCCCTCGGCGACGTCGAGGAAGACCACCTGGTCGCAGCCGTGGCTGGTGGCCTCCTGCTGGGCGACCAGCGAGCTGGCGTAGTTGCCACCGGTCTTCGCGGCGCCCATGCCGCCGCGGCCGGCGCGGGTGTAGTCCTCGGTCAGCCACAGCGTCAGCGGCTTCACCCCGCCCTTGAAGTAGGAGCCGGCCGGCGAGGCGATCACCATGAACGTCACGTGCTGGGCGGGGCGCACGCCGAGGAACGTCTCCGAGGCGAACATGAACGGCCGGACGTAGAGGCTCTTCTCCCCCGACCCCTCCGCCGCGTTCTCCGGCACCCAGCGCTGGTCGACCTCGACGAGCGCGGCCACCGCCTGCACGAAGTCCTCGACCTCCAGGGCCGGCAGCGCCAGCCGGTGCGCCGACCGGGCCATGCGCTGGGCGTTCTCCTCGGGCCGGAAGGTCCAGATCGACCCGTCCGCGTGGCGGTAGGCCTTCATGCCCTCGAAGATCTCCTGCGCGTAGTGCAGCACCGCCGAGGCCGGGTCCATGCTCAGTGGCCCGTAGGCCTCGATCCGGGCGTCGTGCCAGCCGCGTTCGGGCGTCCACTCGACCAGCAGCATGTGGTCGGTGAAGTGGGTGCCGAACCCGGGGTTGGCCAGGATGGCGGCCACCTCGTCGTCACTGCGCGGCGACGCCGAGGGGGTGATCGTGATGTCGAGCGTCATGGGGGTCAACTTATCTGTCGGGTTGGGCGGTGGGGCGCGGATTCCATGGTATCAGGTGAACCTTGCGCCGCGTGAGGACGCTTCCGCGTCACGAAGCGCTGGGTTCCTCTGAATCAGGGAAACCGCAGACCTCAGGCCAGCCGCGCGGCGACCGAGTCGCCCACCTGCGAGGTGACGATCGGCTGGCCCGGGGTCCGGGCGGCGAGGTCGGCTACGACGGCCTGCTCGACCGCCTTCGCTGCGTCGTCGAGGCCGAGGTGCTCGAGCATCAGCGATACGGAGAGGATCGCGGCCGTCGGGTCGGCCTTGCCCTGACCCGCGATGTCGGGAGCCGACCCGTGGACCGGCTCGAACATCGAGGGCGAGGTGCGGTCCGGGTTCACGTTGCCGCTGGCCGCCAGCCCGATGCCGCCGGTGATGGCGGCGGCGAGGTCGGTGACGATGTCGCCGAAGAGGTTGTCGGTGACGATCACGTCGAAGCGGGCGGGGTCGGTGACCATGAAGATCATGGCCGCGTCGACGTGCATGTAGTCGACGGTGACCTCGGGGAACTCCTCGCCGACCTGCTGCACCAGCCGCCACCACACGGCGCCCGCGTTCACGAGCACGTTGGTCTTGTGGACCAGGGTCAGCTTGTGTCGGCGCTTCTGGGCACGGCGGAAGGCATCGCGTACGACGCGCTCCACACCGAAGGCCGTGTTGACGGAGACCTCGGTGGCGATCTCCTGCGGAGTCCCGACCCGGAGGGCGCCGCCGTTGCCGGTGTAGGGCCCCTCGGTGCCCTCGCGTACGACGACGAAGTCCACGTCCCCCGGGTTCGCCAGGGGTGAGGTCGCTCCCGGGAAGATCCGCGAGGGCCGCAGGTTGACGTAGTGGTCGAGCTCGAAGCGCAGCCGCAGCAGCAGCCCGCGCTCGAGGATCCCCGGCGGCAGGTTCGGGTCACCCGGCTTGCCGCCGACCGCGCCGAGGACGATCGCGTCGTGGCCCCGGATCTCCTCGAGCACCGAGTCGGGCAGCACCTCGCCCGTGGCGAGGTAGCGCTCGGCGCCGAGGTCGTAGCGCGTCGGCTCGAACTTCACGCCGGAGGGTGCGACCGCCTCGAGCACCTTGAGTGCCTCGGCGGTCACCTCGGGACCGATGCCGTCTCCGGGGATGACCGCGAGCTTCACCGAACCGTTGCTGTCAGGCATGCGACGAAACCTAGTACGTGGCCGATTGCTAGTTGTCGTCCGGGCGCTCGCCGCCGTTGTCACGCAGGTCGAGCGCCGCCTGCACCGCCTGGGTGCTGCTCGGGCTCTCGGGGTCGTGCCGAGCGGGTCCCCACTCGGGATACATCTCGTACATCGGAATCTCTCTCTTGGCTGGCAGGGATGAACGGTGGGTTCTCCTGCGAGGAGATGGGCTGTCTCGACGCCGACGGATCGCGTCGGCGGATCGAGCCCGGAAGTAGCAGGTGGAACTTCGTCGTCTCGCTCGCGGAGGTGATGGGCCAGTGGCGTCTGGGGAACGCCGAACTCCGCGGCGAGGTGGCCTATCTAGATACAGGCCTCGCCACGGCGGCAAATAAGTACGAAGTTCCTCCGCATGGTGATACCAGCGTAGGGCGCCGACGTCCGTGACGCCGGGGAGTTCTCAAGCCGTCCCATCATGCGAGACTCCGATCTCAGAGACGCCGCGAGCCCCGGGTTTTGCGAGACTCCTTGGGTGAGCGCTCCCCCCGAGGTCCCGCCCATCGTCGCGCGGGCCTTCGACGTCTCCCGGCGTGCCGGCTACGTCTCGTTCTGCCGCAACGAGACCGGGCGGCTGCTCGCCACCCTCGCCGCGACCCGCGAGGGGACGATGGCGGAGTTCGGCACCGGGTGCGGTGTCGGTACGGCGTGGCTGCGCTCGGGGGTACGACGGCGTACGCACATCCTCACCGCCGAGCTCGACCACGAGCTGGCCACCGCTGCCCAGGAGATCTTCACCGACGACCCGCAGGTCGAGGTGCTCGCGGCCGACTGGTCGACGCTGCGCAACAAGGGGCCGTACTCGCTGCTGTTCCTCGATCCCTCGGTCCCCGAGGACGCCGGCGTCGACGCGGTCGCGGACCTCGTCGAGCCGGGAGGCATCGTCGTGCTCGACGACTTCACCCCGTGCGAGATGTGGCCGCCGGTCACCTACGGCCGGGTCGACGTGCTGCGGGAGGCCTGGCTGACCGACGAGCGGTTCACCGCCGCCGAGGTGATGGTCGCCGGCGACGCCTCGGTCATCATCGCCACCCGTCGCTGAGCTCCCCGGTCGCCCCGGCGTGCCACTGGCCCCGGTCGAGGACCGGGGCCAGTGCCGACAAGCTCAGTGGCTCGGCATCGCCATGCCCTCCTCCTCGAGGTCGACGACCTCGTGGAGCATCTCCTCGATCTGGTGGGTCTCCAGAGCAACGGCCATCGCCCAGTAGTAGATGACCAGGCTCCAGATCCCCACCACCAGTGCGTCCCAACCGAAGGGGATCAGGGCGTTGTCGCCCTCGGGACCGAACGAGCTGAAGTAGACGATCACGCCCATCCCGAGCAGGTAGGGGATCAGCCAGGACGCCGCCCGCCAGTCCAGGGTGGGCTTGTGCTCGTTGAGGTGCAGCACCCGGTTGGCGACGAGGATCGCGTAGCCGACCAGGATCGAGACACCGAGCTTCCAGATCGTCTCCCACCCGGTCCAGAGGATGATCAGGTTGGCCACGATGAAGGCGAGTGGCGACAGGAACTCCGCGGCCGGCAGCCGGTAGGGCCGGTCGGCGTCCGGAAGTCGCCGTCGGAAGGCGCCGAGCGAGAGCGGCGCACCGCCGTACATCAGCACCGAGGCGCTCGTGATCAGCCCGACCAGCGACTGCCAGCTGGGGAAGGGCAGGAAGCAGATGCAGCCGGTGACGAAGGCTGCGAGGAGCCCGACCCAGGGAACGCCGCGGGCGTTGGTCCACTCGAAGACCGAGGGGACGTAGCCGTTGCGGGACAGGCCGTAGGCCAGCCGCGAGCTTCCGGTCGTGTAGATGAGTCCGGTGCCCGCCGGGCTGATGATCGCGTCGAGGTAGATGATCGTCGCCAGCCAGCCGATACCGAGCAGGGTCGCGATCTCGGCGAACGGGCCGGTCATGGTCGTGTAGAGCCCGTCGCCGACCTGGTCCCAGGTGTCGCCGATGGCGCTCTGGGGCAGGGCGAACAGGAACGTGAACTGCAGCAGGATGTAGATGATCGTGCCGAGGATGACCGAGCCGATGATCGCGAACGGCACGTCCCGCTTCGGGTTCGACGCCTCACCGGCGAGCTGGTCGGCCTGCTCGAAGCCGAGGTAGCTGAAGATGATGCCGCCCGTCGAGATGGCTGCGAAGACCGACTTCAGGCCGCCGGGCATGAACCCGTTGGCGGCCGTGAGGTTGCCGGTGTCGAAGTTGGCCAGGGCCAGCACCAGGATGGTGAGCAGCGGGACCGCGATCTTCCACCACGTCATCGCGCTGTTGGTGGCGGCGAGCTTCTTCACGCCCAGCAGGTTGATCGCGACCATGACCGCCATCAGGATCACTGCCACGATGATGCCGGTCGTGCTGAGCACCGACGTCTCCTCGTCGATCCAGCCCTGGGCGAACTCATAGTGACCGAGGTAGGTCAGCATCGCCGAGACCTCGATCGGGGCGACCGTGGCCGCGTTGAGCCAGGCGAACCAGCCGAAGGAGGCGCCGGCGACGCCACCGAAGGCGTAGTGCGGGAAGCGGGCGGTGCCGCCGGAGACGGGGTACATGCCGCCCAGCTCGGCGTGCGGCAGCGCGAGGATGACGATCAGGACGCCACCGATGCACCAGGACAGGATGGCGGCCGGGCCGGCCACCATCAGGGCGTCCTTGGGACCGAACAGCCAGCCGGACCCGATGATCGATCCCATCGAGGCCCACATCAGGCCGATCAGCCCCACTTCGCGCAGGAGCTTGGTGTTGCGCTTCTTCGGAGTGGGCGCAGTCACGGTGTCTTGAGTCATGGGCGTCGACCTTCCTGCTCTGAGGCATTTGTGCCCCAGACAACGTAGGGCCAAACGCGAGCGGACCGCGAGTCCCGGACGTTACTTTTCGGTTGCCGTCAGCCACGATCGAGGTCGACGATGCACGGCGGCAGCATCACCTGGACCAACGGACCGATGGCCAGCGCGTAGACCACCGTTCCGGCGCCCACCACCCCGCCGAGCGCCCACCCGATGGCCACGACCGTGACCTCGAGCGCGGTTCGGACGGCCAGGATCGGGAGGCCGGTACGACGGTGCAGACCCGTCATCAGGCCGTCCCGCGGACCGGGACCGAGCTGGGAGCCGATGTAGAGCGCGGTGGCCAGGGCGTTGCCGATGACCCCGCCTACGAGGAGGGCCACCCGGACCCAGAGCTCGTCCGGCGCCGGGATCACCCCCAGCGCCACGTCGGCGACGAGCCCCACGACCAGCGCGTTCGCAACAGTGCCGAGCCCGGGCGGCTCGCGCAACGGGATCCAGAGGATCAGCACGAGGACGCTCATCGCGATAACCGCCTGCCCGATGGTGATCGGAAGGTGCCGGGCGAGTCCCTGGTGCAGCACGTCCCACGGCGCGTTGCCGAGGGTGGAGCGGATCATCATGGCCAGCGTCGTGCCGTAGAGCACCAGGCCGAGCGCCAGCTGGGCCAGCCGCCACGGGAGCCGGCCCGCTCGCAGCTGGGCGATGGGCCCGAGCCGGGCGAGCTCGCGGACGCGACGACCCGACGGGCCGGTTCCCGCACTC
Organism: uncultured Actinomycetota bacterium; assembly: GCA_963698945.1. Classification (GTDB taxonomy): domain Bacteria; phylum Actinomycetota; class Actinomycetes; order Propionibacteriales; family Nocardioidaceae; genus Marmoricola. Next base: position 178,832 of record CAVOST010000014.1, read on the forward strand.
TCGACGCCGACGTCTCCGCTCAAGGGGAGGTCACTGCGACAGGTCGACGCCGCGCACGGTCTCGGCGTCGATGGCCGCGCGGATGTCCTCGAGGACGTCGGCCGGCACGGCCGAGTCGACCGAGAGCGCGACGAGGGCCTGGCCGCCCTTCTCGTTGCGGGAGACCTGCATCCCGGCGATGTTGACCTCCGCGTCACCCAGGATCTTGCCGACGATGCCGACCATGCCCGGGCGGTCCTCGTAGAGGAGGAACGCGAGGTGCTCGGTCGGCTCGAGGTCGACCACGAAGTCGTTGACCTCGACGAGTCGCTCGCGCTGGGAGATGCCGATCAGCGTGCCTGAGACCGACACCTGCGAGCCGTCGGCCAGGGTGCCGCGGATGGTGATCAGGTTGCGGTGGTCGGGGCTCTCGGCGCTGGTGACGAGCCGCACCTCGATGCCGCGCTCGGCGGCGAGCAGGGGGGCGTTGACGTAGGAGACCTGCTCCTCGACGACGTCGGCGAACATGCCCTTCAGCGCGGCCAGCTCCAGCACCTTGACGTCGTGCTCGGTGATCTCACCGCGCACCTCGACGTCCACCTGCTGCGCCACCTCGCCCGTGAGTGCGGTGAAGATCCGGCCGAGCTTCTCCACGAGCGGGAGCCCGGGGCGCACGTCCTCCGCTATGACGCCGCCCTGCACGTTGACCGCGTCGGGGACCAGCTCGCCGGCGAGCGCGAGGCGCACCGAGCGGGCCACGGCCACGCCAGCCTTCTCCTGCGCCTCGTCGGTGGAGGCGCCGAGGTGCGGGGTGGCGACGACGTTCTCGAGCTCGAAGAGCGGTGAGTCGGTGCACGGCTCCTGGGAGAACACGTCGAGCCCGGCGGCGGCGATGCGGCCGGTCTTGAGGGCGTCGTACAGCGCCTTCTCGTCGACGATGCCGCCGCGCGCGGCGTTGACGACCACCAGCTCGGGCTTGGCCTGCGCGAACTGCTCGGCGCCGATGAGCCCGATGGTCTCGGGCGTCTTGGGCAGGTGCACCGTGAGGAAGTCCGACTCGGCCATCAGCTCGTCGAGACCGACCATCCGCACGCCCATCTGCGCGGCCCGGCCGGCCTGGACGTAGGGGTCGAACGCAATCACGTGCATGCCGAACGCGGCCAGGCGGTGGGCGACCAGCACCCCGATGCGCCCGAGACCGACGATGCCCAGCGTCTTCTCGTAGAGCTCGATGCCGCTGTAGCGGCTGCGCTGCCACTCCCCGCGCGTGAGGGCGGCGTGGGCGGGGCTGAGGTGGCGGGCCGCCGCCAGCATCAGGGCCACTGCCAGCTCGGCGGCACTGATGATGTTGGACGTCGGGGCGTTGACGACCATGACGCCGCTCTGCGTCGCGGCCCGCACGTCGACGTTGTCGAGGCCCACGCCCGCCCGCGCCACCACGCGCAGGCGTCGAGCCGCGGCAAGGGCCTCCGCGTCAACGCGCGTGGCCGACCTGACCAGGATCGCGTCCGCGTCGGCTATCGCTGCGAGGAGCTCGTCGCGGTCGGCGCCGTTGCAGTGGCGGATCTCGAAGTCGGGGCCTAGGGCATCGACGGTGGCCGGGCTCAGCTCTTCGGCGATGAGCACGACAGGTCGTCGGTTCGCGGGATGGTCCGGGGTCACAACGTTCCTGACGTGAGTGATGAGTGCGGCCCGCACGACGTTGTGCGTCGGTCAGCGTAACCGACACCACACCTCGCGCGTTGTGCTCGACAGAACCGTTGGGATGCGGGGCGCCTGTGTCCGGCCCTACTGCGGGGGCGCACGTGAGGGCCGGACACAGGCAATCCAGCAAGCGCGGGAAAAGGCGCCCGGGGCCAACTGTCCCGGGGCCCTGGTCAGCCGAGAAGCTGTCCGGAGACAGGCGAAGGGCCCAGCAAGTATGAGTTGCTGGGCCCTTCTGTTTGACCGGAGACGGTGACCTTCCGATCGACCGCTCTTCCCCTCGGGCCCCGGTGGCTGTCACCTGCTCACCGCCGCGGGTTGCCCCGCGGGAAGGACCTTCGTCTCCGAGCGATCCCGCACTCCCCGGAGGAAGTGCGTGAGAGAAGTTCTACGTGCTGCGACACCTGCTGCGCAAGGGCAGATCGACGCAGTCTTCGAGCAATTTTCCCCGGTCGGCGTGTCCTCCACAGAAGTGCGGTCGTCGTCCACAGGTGAGCCCGGTTGTCCACAGGTAGTTGACCCCTCCGGTGGACAACCGGGTGCCGCTGGACCAGACCAACGTCGTCGCCGGCTACGCCCTCGCGTGCCCGTCGGCCAAGGCCCGCTCGAGCGCCTGGGTGAAGACCTCGACCGGTTGTGCTCCCGAGATCCCGAAGCGGCGGTCGAGCACGAAGAAGGGCACCCCGCGGGCGCCGAGCGCCGCGCCTTCCGCGACATCGCGGTCCACCGCGTCGTCGTACGCCGCCCCTTCGAGCACCTGCCGCACACGCGCGGGGTCGAGCCCCGCGAGCGCCGCGGTGTCGGAGAGGACGTCGGGATCGGAGAGGTTCTGCGCGCGCTCGAAGTACGCCGCGAACAGCGCCTCGGCCAGTGCCCGCTGCGCCGTGCTGCCACCGGCGTCGAGCGCGAGCTGCAGGAGCCGGTGCGCGTCGCGGCTGTTGGTCCAGGGTGCGTCGGCGTGGTCGAACGCGAGCCCTTCCTCGGCCGCGACGGCCTCCGTGCGAGCGGCCATCTCGCGACCTCTCTCCGGCCCGCCGCCGTACGCGGCCCCGAGGTGCTCCGCCACGGACGTCGCCCCGTCGGTCGGCGCTGTCGGGTCCAGCTGGAAGGAGCGGTAGACGACCTCGACCTCGTCACGGTGCGCGAAGCCCTCCAGCGCCCGCTCCAGCCGACGGGTCCCGATGTAGCACCAGGGGCAGACCACGTCGACCCAGATCTCGATCTCCATGCCGGTGCAACCGTCGGGCGTCCCGCTGTCTTCCGCGCCGCGCCCCTGACACGACCCCGACACGGGTCAGGGGTGGGATCAGGGGCACTGCCAGCAAACTCCCCGATGTGCGAGCGGGGTCACTGGCACGAGTGTTCTCGGCATGATCCAGATCGATTCACTGACCAAGAGGTACGGCGGGTTCACCGCCGTCGACGACGTCACCTTCACCGCCAAGCCCGGTCGGGTGACCGGCTTCCTCGGCCCCAACGGGGCCGGCAAGTCCACCACCATGCGAGTGATGGTCGGCCTGACGCCGCCCACGTCGGGCGGTGTCACCTTCGGCGGCACCATCGACGGCCGCCGCTTCGCCGACCTGCCCAACCCGGGTCGCGAGGTGGGCGTCCTGCTCGATGCCTCCGCGCAGCACGCCGGGCGCACCGGCAGGGAGATCCTCACGATCGCGGCACGCACGATGGGGCTGCCCTCGAACCGGGTGTCCCGGATGCTCGAGCGCGTCAGCCTCACCGAGGACGAGGCCGAGCGCCGGGTGCGGCACTACTCGCTGGGCATGCGCCAGCGGCTCGGCATCGCCACCGCCCTGATCGGCGACCCGTCGGTGCTGATCCTCGACGAGCCCGCCAACGGGCTCGACCCGGCCGGGATCCGGTGGATGCGCGACCTGCTCCGCTCCTACGCCGACGAGGGCGGCACGGTGCTGCTGTCGTCCCACCTGCTGCACGAGATCGAGGTCATCGCCGACGACCTCGTCGTCATCGGCAACGGCAGGATCGTCGCCCAGGGCACCAAGGCCGAGCTGCTGCAGGCCGCGGGGACCGTCGTACGCAGTCGGTCGACGCGCGACCTCGCCCATGCGCTGGAGGTCGCCGGCATCGACGCGACCGTCGCCCCCGACGGCGCCGTCATGACCCAGGCGGACGCCGAGCGGGTCGGGCACATCGCCCACGCCGCCGGCATCGCCCTGATCGAGCTGAGGTCGGCCGACAGCGCCGGCCTGGAGGAGATGTTCCTCGAGCTCACCGCCGAGACACAACGAGAAGGAGTTCTGGCATGAGTGCCACGACCGTGGAGCGCGTCCACCGGACGAGCGCTGCCGACGTACGACCGATCCCCATGACCCGCGTGGTGGGCATCGAGCTGAGGAAGATGTTCGACACCCGCTCGGGCTTCTGGATGCTGATGAGCATCGCCATCACCGCCACCCTGGCGACTGCCGCGGTGATCGTGTGGGCGCCCGACAGCGCCCTGACCTACGACACGTTCGCGGCGGCCATCGGCTTCCCGATGTCGGTGATCCTGCCGATGATCGCGATCCTCTCGGTGACCAGCGAGTGGAGCCAGCGCAGTGGGCTGACGACGTTCACGCTGGTGCCACACCGCGGCCGCGTGATCGGTGCCAAGTTCACCGGGGCCGTCATCGTCGGCGTCGCCTCGATGCTGGTGGCGATGGCGATCGGCGCGATCGGCAACATCGTGGGCACGGCGATCACCGGCACGCCGCTGGTGTGGGACGACACGGTGGGCCATCTCGCCCTGATCGTGCTGGCCAACGTCCTGGGCATGATGATCGGCTTCACCCTCGGCGTGGTGCTGCGCAACTCGGCAGGCGCGATCGTCGGCTACTTCGTGTTCACGCTGGTGCTGCCGACGCTGGCCGAGCTGCTCGCGGGCGCGGCCTCCTGGTTCTCCGACGCCAGGGGCTGGATCGACTTCAACTACGCCCAGGGCGCCCTGTTCAACGGAGACATGGCCGCGAAGGACTGGGCCCACATCGCCACCGCCAGCGCCGTGTGGATCGTCGTACCCCTCGCGATCGGGCTGACCATGCTGTTCCGCTCGGAGGTCAAGTAGCGACTCAGTCCCACCTGGGGTCGACCCGGCGTCCTCGCTGCCGACTGGCGGCGAGGACGCCGCCGATCGCCCCGCCGAGGTGGGCCTGCCAGGAGATGCCCGCATCGGTGGGGAGTACGCCGAGCAGGACTCCGCCGTAGAACACGAAGACGACCACGCCGAGCGCGATCTGGCCGGGCGCGTGGGTGTAGAAGCCGCGGGCGATCAGGAACGTCAGCCAGCCGAAGACCACCCCGCTGGCGCCCAGCGTCACCGTGTTGGGCGAGGAGAGCAGCCAGGCGGCCAGGCCGGACGTGAGCACCACCCACAGCGTCGTGACGAGCCACTGGCGCCAGCCGTCGAGCAGCACGAGCAGGCCGAGCAGGAAGAACGGCACGGTGTTGGACACGAGGTGCGCCCAGCTCCCGTGGAGGAACGGCGCGGTGAAGATCTCCCACAGGCCGTCCTCCGAGCGGGGCCGGATGCCGTAGGCGTCCAGCGCATTCCCGTTCGCCTGGTCGATGGCCTCGATCACCCAGAGCACGACGACGAGCGCGCCCATCACCACGGCCGCTTCGAGCGCGCCCATGCGCCCGCTCCGCCCTCGGGTGTCCAGCGTCGCTCATGGGGACAGTGTCCGGGAGTCGGCCAAGGACACCGATAGTCGAGGACATTTGCGCTGTCCCGCGGGCGCGCAGACGACGCAGTCGTCCTCGACTATCGGCTCAGTGCTTCAGGGACGGATCCCAGCGGTTGGCGATCAGCTTGAAGCTGGGGGTGTCGTCGAGGGAGGTCATCGCCTCGTAGATGCGCTCGTAGTCGGTCGAGGCGATCCGCCAGGCGCCGTCCGCGTCACGCCGGTAGCTGTCGTGGTAGTAGCCGGCACCGCGGATGATCACCTTGAACTCCGGCACGATCACGGTGTCCTCGAACCCCCACGAGCCGGTTGCGGTGTCGCCGTCCACGTCGATCTCGGGGTGGTTGGCGACGTGCATCGTGACCACGCCCGGGCCGAGGTTGGCCGACATGAACTCCACGACGCGCGTCACGGCTCTCGTAGTGCAGCCGCTCGCCCATCGCCTGGGTGCCGTACGTCGCCCGTACGTCGTCGGCCGAGGCAGTCGCCGAAGTCGTCCCACTGCTTGAGGTCGAGGGTGCGGAAGTAGCGGTACTTCAGGCGCTTGATCTCTTCGATGCGCTCGAGGTCCATGCCGCCAGACTAGAACGTGTTCTAGGTTCGCGACAGGGGCAGGGCTGGGGTCGGTTTCCCATGCGAGGAAGGGAAATTGCCGCGGAGCACAGGAAGTTTCCTGTGCTCCGCGGCAGAAAAGGTTCCTCCCATGGGAAACCGGCGGCCGGCGCTCAGCGGGTCGCGGTGCCCTCGACGTAGTCGGAGTCGTGGCTCTTCACCCAGGCCATCAGCTTGCGGAGCTCGCGGCCGGTTCCCTCGATGGGGTGCTGCTCGCCCTTGGCCCGGAGCTCCTTGAACTCCTTGCCGCCGTTGTCCTGGTCGTCGATGAACCGCTGGGCGAACGAGCCGTTCTTGATGTCCTCGAGGACGGCCTGCATGTTCTGCTTCACGTGCTCGTCGATGACACGCGGGCCGGAGACGTAGTCGCCGTACTCCGCCGTGTCGGAGACCGACCAGCGCTGCTTGGCGATGCCGCCCTCGTACATCAGGTCGACGATCAGCTTCAGCTCGTGGAGGCACTCGAAGTAGGCGACCTCGGGCTGGTAGCCGGCCTCGGTGAGCACCTCGAAGCCGTACTGCACGAGCTGGGACGCGCCACCGCACAGCACCGCCTGCTCGCCGAACAGGTCGGTCTCGGTCTCCTCGGTGAAGGTCGTCTTGATGCCGCCGGCGCGCAGGCCGCCGATGCCCTTGGCGTAGGACAGCGCGAGGTCCCAGGCCTTGCCGGACTCGTCCTTCTCGACCGCGACGAGAACGGGCACGCCGCGCCCGTCGACGTACTCGCGCCGGACGAGGTGGCCAGGACCCTTGGGCGCGATCATGATCACGTCGACGCCCGGCGGGCGGAGTGATGTAGCCGAAGCGGATGTTGAACCCGTGGCCGAAGACCAGGGTGTCGCCCGGGGTGATGTTGGGCTCGATCGACTCGGCGTACACCTTCCGCTGCACGTGGTCGGGCGCGAGGATGACGATGACGTCGGCCTCCTCCACGGCCTCGGCCGGCGTGAGCACGCGCAGCCCCTCGGCCTCGGCCTTCTCGCGGCTCTTCGAGCCCTCCTGCAGGCCGACGCGTACGTCGACACCGGAGTCGCGCAGTGACAGCGCATGGGCGTGGCCCTGGCTGCCGTAGCCGATCACCGCCACGTTCTTGCCCTGGATCAGGGACAGGTCGGCGTCGTCGTCGTAGAACATCTCAGCCACGGGGGCTCCTTCTCATTGGTTGGCTGCAGGTACGGGAACTGGGACCGGGCGCAAGGTGCGCTCGGTGATGGAGCGGCTGCCGCGGCCGATCGCGACCATGCCGGACTGCACGAGCTCGCGGACGCCGAAGGGCTCGATCACGGCGAGGAAGTCCTGCAGCTTGCGGGCGTTGCCGGTCACCTCGATGGTCACGGCGTCGGGCGCGACGTCCACGACCTTGGCGCGGAACAGCTGCACCGCGTCGAGCACCTGGCCGCGGACCTCGGCGTCGGCCTTGACCTTGACCAGCAGCAGCTCGCGCTCGACGGAGTCGCGGTCGTCGAGCTCGACGATCTTGATCACCTCGATGAGCTTGTTGAGCTGCTTGGTGACCTGCTCGAGCGGCGAGTCCTCGACGTTGACCACGATCGTCATCCGCGAGACCTCGGGGTGCTCCGTGGGGCCCACCGCCAGGCTGTCGATGTTGAACCCGCGGCGGCTGAACAGGCCGGCGATGCGAGCGAGCACACCGGGCTTGTTCTCGACCAGCACAGACAAGGTGTGGGTACTCACAGCTCGTCCTCCTCGAACTCGGGGGCCAGGTCGCGGGCGTACTTGATGGAGTCGTTGGAGGTGCCGGCGGCGACCATCGGCCACACCATCGCGTCCCGCTCGACGCGGAAGTCGACGACCACGGGCACGTCGTTGATCTCCATCGCCTTGTTGATGGTGGCGTCGACATCGGCGGGGTGCTCGCAGGCCAGGCCGACGGCGCCGTAGGCCTCGGCCAGCTTGACGAAGTCAGGCACGCGCTTGGACTGCAGGTCGGTGTTGGAGTAGCGGCCTTCGTAGAACAGCGTCTGCCACTGCCGCACCATGCCGAGCGACTCGTTGTTGATGATCGCGACCTTGATCGGGATGCCCTCGATCGTGCAGGTGGCCAGCTCCTGGTTGGTCATCTGGAAGCAGCCGTCGCCGTCGATCGCCCACACCGTCGCATCGGGACGCCCGACCTTGGCCCCCATCGCCGCGGGGACCGCGAAGCCCATCGTGCCGAGGCCGCCGGAGTTGATCCAGGTGTTCGGCTTCTCGTACTGCACGAAGTGGCTGGCCCACATCTGGTGCTGTCCGACACCGGCGGTGTAGATCGCGTCGGGACCGGCGATCCGGCCCAGCCGCTCGATGACGTACTGCGGGGCGAGGCCTTCGGCCGGGGCGTCGTACCCCAGCGGGTACTGGCCCTTCACGCCGGCGAGGAACTTCACCCAGCCCTCGTAGTCGCCCGTCGTGCCCGCCGACTCCTCCGCCTGCAGGGCCACGACGAGGTCGGCGATCACCTCGCGCGCGTCACCGACGATGGGCACGTCGGCGATGCGGTTCTTGCCGATCTCGGCAGGGTCGATGTCGGCGTGGATGACCTTGGCCCCGGGCGCGAACGAGTCGAGGGTGCCGGTGACGCGGTCGTCGAACCGGGCGCCGAGGCTGATGATCAGGTCGCTCTTCTGCAGCGCTGCCACCGCGGCGACGGTGCCGTGCATGCCGGGCATGCCGAGGTGCTGCGGATGGCTGTCGGGGAAGGCGCCACGGGCCATCAGCGTCGTGACGACCGGGATGCCGGTGAGCTCGGCCAGCGTGCGCAGCTCCTGTGACGCTCGGGCCCGGATGACCCCGCCACCGACGTACAGCACCGGCCGGCGCGACTCGAGCATCAGCCGGGTGGCCTCGCGGATCTGCTTGGAGTGCGGCCGCGTGACCGGCCGGTAGCCGGGCAGGTTGAGCTCGGTCGGCCAGGAGAACGTGGTCATGGCCTGCTGTGCCGACTTGGCCACGTCGACCAGTACCGGGCCGGGCCGGCCGGTCGAGGCGATGTGGAACGCCTCCGCCACCACGCGCGGGATCTCGTCAGGGTCGGTGACCAGGAAGCTGTGCTTGGTGATCGGCATGGTGATGCCACGGATGTCGGCCTCCTGGAAGGCGTCCGTGCCGATCGAGGAGGCCACGACCTGGCCGGTGACGGCCACGATCGGGACCGAGTCCATGTTGGCGTCGGCCAGCGGCGTCACCAGGTTGGTGGCGCCAGGGCCGCTCGTGGCCATGCAGACACCCGACGCGTCCGGTGGCCGCGGCGAAGCCCTGGGCGGCGTGGCCCGCGCCCTGTTCGTGGCGTACGAGGATGTGCCGGATCGAGCTGTCGAAGAGCGGGTCGTACGCCGGGAGGATGGTGCCCCCCGGGATACCGAAGATGTCGGTCACCCCGGCGTGCTCGAGGGACCTGATCAGGCTCTGCGCACCGGTGACTGCATCGGCACCGGCAGGGCCACTTGGTTGGGCGGTCATCGCTCGTCTTCCGTCGTCTCTTGGCCAACAAAAAACCCCCCGAGCCGTTCGGCTGACGAGGGGTCGACGCGTGTGCGGGGCCTGAAGGCCTAGCTCACACGTCGTGTGCGTACGAGAATCTGGCAGTGCTTGTCTAGAAACTGCATAGGCACAGCATGCCCTCGCACGACGCCGGCGCTCAACTGCAGTCTGCCAGCCATCCCGAGGAATGGGACAGCCGTCCCAGATTCGGCCCTTCGAGACGGTCGCTGCGCGACCTCCTCAGGGACCCGGCACACTCAGTCGCGGCCCTGCCAGGTGCAGATGCAGGCCTTGTTGCCGTCGGGGTCGGCCAGCACCCAGAAGGACGGGGCCGCCTCGTCGTCGACGAGGGAGCCGCCCGCGTCGATCGCCGCCCGGATGCGCTCCTCGGCCACCTCGTGGGGGACGCTGATGTCGAGGTGCCAGCGCTGCCGGTCCGGGGCCTCGGAGTCGGTGGGCTGGAACCAGATGTTCGGGTTGCGCTGGGCGGGGTCCGCGACGTCGCCCGGACCCGGCTCCCAACCCAGGATCGCGGCCCAGAACGGCTGCAGCTTCTCGTGGTCGGGGGTGTCGATGGCGAACTCGAGCACGTCAGGCGCGTGCTCGGCCGGGTCGACGCCGGCGTCGGCCGCTAGGTCGCTGATCTTCCGGGCCAGGCGGATGTCACGCGGGGTGATCGCGTCGACGTCGTGGCTCCTCAGCGACACCGTCAGGTGGGGATAGCGCAGGTCGACGTCGGGATGGTGGTTCATCCGGTCGGCAGCCTCGGCGATCTTGCCCACCAGTGCTGCGCCGGTGTTGAAGTCGCCGGTCTGGAACCGCGCGATCAGCGTGTTCAGGTTGTAGCTCCACCCGTCGGGTGCCTCGTCGCGGATCTGCTGACCGGTCAGCTTTTCCTTGTCGGCTTCGTCGATGGTCATGCTCTCGACCGTAGACGACCGTGACATCGTGGGCACTCCCGAGAGGAGCCCCGACTTGTTCGACCTTGGCCCGCCCGCCGAGCAGATGCAGCACCTGGTGGCATCCGTCCGCGACGACCAGCTCGACCTGCCGACGCCGTGCCGGGAGTGGACCGTGGCCGAACTGCTGGCGCACGTGCACCAGTTCGCGACGGTGTTCACCCACAACGCCCGCAAGGAGCAGGTCGTCTGGCCCGACGGGCTCCCGACAGAACTGGCGGACCGACATCCCGCGCCAGGTCGACGAGCTGGCCGTCGCCTGGCGGGACGAGGCCGCCTGGTCCGGGCGGCTCATCCGCCGGTGGGGTCGAGATGGACGCCGCGGACAACGCCGTCGTGGCCATCGAGGAGCTCCTCGTGCACGGCTGGGACCTGTCGCGCGCGACCGACCAGGACTTCCGGGCCGAGGACCCGTGGCTGGACGAGATGGACCGGTTCTTCGAGGTGTTCGCCGGGGCGATCGCCTCCGGCAAGGGACCCTACGGTCCCCCGGTCGCGGCACCCGACGACGCTTCCCGGCTCGAGCGCACGATCGCTCACACGGGTCGTGACCCGCACTGGAGCGGAGCGCGCTGACGGCCCAGCTCGTCGAAGTTGTCGGGGGCCAGCCAGGCGTCGTACGCCGCCTCTGATCTGCGGCCAGTCGTCGTCGACCATGGCGTACCAGGCCGTGTCGCGGTTGCGCCCCTTGTAATGGATCGCCTTGCGGAAGACTCCCTCGAACGCGAACCCGAGACGCTCTGCGGCGCGGCGTGACGGCGCGTTGAGCGAGTCGCACTTCCACTCGTAGCGGCGCAACCCGACCACCTCGAAGGCGTGCGCGGCCATCAGGTACATCGCCTCTGTGGCCGCCGTGGTCCGCTGGAGCGAGGCGGCGTAGGTGATGTGACCGATCTCGGCCGTGCCCATGTCGTGGTCGATGCGCAGCCATGTGGCCACGCCGACGGGGGTCGCGTCCGGCAGCAGGACGGCGAGCGGCACGGTGGCCGGCATGCCCGCCAGGCCGCTGAGGTGCGCAGACAGGGCCAGGCGGTCGGCGAACGGGCCGGCGTTCATGTAGGTCCACAGGGAGGCCGGGGACTCGACGCACAGCGCGTCGTACAGACCGTCGACGTGGCGCTCGGTCAGGGGCTCGAGCCGGCACGTGCGCCCGGTCAGCGTCACCGGCTCCAGCCGCGGTCCGGGCGCCCAGTGGGCGGGTTCGCCGACGGGCTGTCCGAACTCGTTCACGCGCACCCGCCGAGCGTAGTGTCGGGGGGTGGCTGCACCGTCAGGATCGTCCCTGCTGAAGCTGGTCCGCGAGTCGGTGATCGGCGACGACCAGGTGATGCAGACGCCGTACGGCGAGCGCCGCATCACCTACGCCGACTACACCGCCTCGGGCCGGGCGCTGTCGTTCATCGAGGACTTCATCCGCGACGAGGTGCTGCCCAGCTACGCCAACACCCACACCGAGTCCAGTGGCACCGGGCTGCAGACCACGCGGCTGCGCGAGGACGCGCGCCGGATCATCCGCGATGCCGTCGGCGGCGACGACGAGACGGTCGTGATCTTCGCCGGTTCCGGCTCCACCGGCGCGATCGCGAAGCTGATCGGCGTGCTCGGGCTGCGCGTCCCCTCGGCCCTCGACGACCGCTACGCGCTGTCCTCGCACATCCCCCCGGCGGAGCGGCCGGTGGTGTTCATCGGTCCCTACGAGCACCACTCCAACGAGATCCCGTGGCGCGAGTCGATCGCCGACGTGGTGACGATCCCCCAGGACGCCGACGGCCACATCGACCTCGACGCCCTCCGGGCCGCGTGCGAGGAGCACGCCGACCGGCCGCTGCTGATCGGCTCGTTCTCGGCCGCCTCCAACGTCACCGGGATCGTGTCGAACACCGTGGCGATCGCCACGATCCTCCACGAGCACGGGGCGTTGAGCTTCTGGGACTGCGCTGCCGCAGCGCCGTACGTCGAGATCGAGATGTACCCGGACCGCGACACCAACCCGCTCGCCTACAAGGACGCGGTGTTCATCTCGCCCCACAAGTTCATCGGTGGGCCCTCGACGCCGGGGCTGCTGGTCGCGCGGCGCGAGCTGTTCACGAACCGGGTGCCGGACGTGCCCGGCGGCGGGACGGTGACCTACGTCAACGACGACGACCACGACTACCTCTCCTCCCCCGAGCAGCGGGAGGAGGGCGGCACACCCGCGATCATCGAATCGGTGCGGGCGGGACTCGTGTTCCAGCTCAAGCAGGCGGTGGGGGTGGAGGCCATCCGCTGCGCGGAGGAACGGTTCCTCTCACGCGCAGTGGCAGCCTGGCTGGAGGAGCCCGCGATCGAGATCCTCGGCAACCTCGAGTCCGACCGGCTCTCGATCGTCTCGTTCGTCGTCCGCGCTCCGTCCGGTCGCTACCTGCACCACAACTTCGTGGTGGCCGTGCTCAACGACCTGTTCGGGATCCAGTCGCGCGGCGGCTGCTCGTGCGCCGGGCCCTACGGCCACCGCCTGCTCGGCATCGACATCGAGCGCAGCCACGAGTTCGAGCGCGAGATCACCGGCGGCTGCGAGGGGATCAAGCCCGGCTGGGTGCGGGTGAACTTCAACTACTTCCTCTCCGACGCGGTGGTCGACTACCTGATCGCCGCCGTACGCCTCGTCGCGCGCGACGGCTGGCGGCTGCTGCCCGACTACCACTTCGACACCACCTCGGGCCTGTGGACCCATCACCGGGGCGTGGTCGAGCCACCGTTGCGTCTCGACGCGATCACCTACGACGAGCAGGGGATGCACGCACCGACCGCGCGCGTCGCCGGCGACGAGTCGCTCCTGGCACAGCACCTGGCCGACGGCGAGAAGCTGCTGCGCGAAGCCGGTGAGCCCGACCTGACGCCCCCCACGTCGCTCAGCGACGACTTCGAGCACCTGCGCTGGTTCGACCTGCCCGCCTCGGCGGTGGCGCCGGTCGGCACGCCAGGGGCCGCGGCCCGCTAGGTAGCCTCCGAATCATGCCGGTCGTGCGCACCGGCGGCTGACGCTTCCCCGACCTCCGCCGAGAGGGGGATTCGGGTTGGCCGAAACCCGCCGAGCGGGGGATTCGTGCACGACGTACGACGCCGAGCGGGGGTTTGATGCGCGCGGGCCGCTCGAGGGCGTGCACGAATCCCCCGGTCGGCATGCCTACGCGCGCACCAATCCCCCTCTCGCCGGTCTCGGGACCAACCAGAAGCCCCCTCTCGGCCGGGTCGGGGAGGACGATGGCGCCCAGAGTGGGGTCGGGGTTCATGGCGATCTCCCAGCGGAAGCCGTCGGGGTCGGCGAAGTAGCCGGTGTAGCCGCCCCAGTCGCGCCGCTCCGCCCGGCTGGTCTCGGCGCCCAGCGAGGCCGCCAGCTCCAGGATCGCGTCGACCTCCGGCTCGGTGGCGACGTTGTGGGCCAGGGTGACGGGTACGACGCCGGCGCCGCGTCGGATCGGCCCCACCTCCGCTTCGAAGCCCTCCTCTGCCCACAGCGAGAGGACCAGCTTGTCGCCGGTGCGGATCATCAGCACCTCGCCCTCGACGTAGAGCTCGGGGGCCCACCCGAGGCCGCCGACGTAGAACTCGTGGGTGCGCCGCAGGTCAGCCACCGCGAGGGTGACGAAGCTGATCCGCTGGTCCATGGCCGATCAGCCGCAGACGGCCCCGTGGGCGGCGGACTGGACGACCTTGGCGTACTTGCCGAGCACACCGCGGGTGTACTTGGGGGCGTTGGGCACCCAGCCGTCCTGACGCGAGGACAGCTCGTCCGCGTCGATGGCGACATCGAGCGTCCGGCCGGCCACGTCGAGGGTGATCTGGTCGCCGTCGCGCACGAACGCGATCGGGCCGCCGTCGACCGCCTCGGGGGCGATGTGCCCGACGCACAGGCCCGTCGTACCGCCCGAGAAGCGACCGTCGGTGATCAGCAGGACGTCCTTGCCCAGGCCCGCGCCCTTGATGGCACCGGTGATCGCGAGCATCTCGCGCATCCCCGGCCCGCCCTTGGGACCTTCGTAGCGGATCACCACCACGTCGCCTGCCGTGATCTGACCAGCCTCGAGCGCGTCCATCGCGGCGCGCTCCCCGTCGAAGACCCGCGCGGTGCCGGTGAACGTCGAGTCGTCGAACCCTGCGGACTTCACCACGGCGCCGTCGGGAGCCAGCGACCCCCGCAGGATCGTGAGGCCGCCGGTCTTGTGGATCGGCTTGTCCAGGGGACGGATCACCTCCCCGTCGATGCCGGCCGGCGCGAGCGCCTCGAGGTTCTCGCGCATGGTCCGGCCGGTGACGGTCAGGCAGTCGCCGTGCATCAGACCGGCGTCGAGCAGCGCCTTCATGACGACCGGGATCCCACCGACCTTGTCGACGTCGTTCATCACGAAGCGCCCGAACGGCTTGAGGTCCCCGAGGTGCGGCACGGTGTCGCCGATGCGGTTGAAGTCGTCGATGGTCAGGTCGACCTCGGCCTCGCGGGCGATCGCGAGCAGGTGCAGTACGGCGTTGGTGGATCCCCCCAGCGCCATCACGACGGCGATCGCGTTCTCGAAGGCCTCCATGCGTCAGCACCTGCCGGGCGGTGATCCCCCGGCGCAGCATCTCGACGACCGCCTCGCCCGAGCGGTGGGCGAACCCGTCACGCCGGCGGTCGACAGCCGGCGGTGCCGCCGAACCAGGCAGCGACATCCCCAGCGCCTCGGCGACGGCGGCCATCGTGTTGGCGGTGTACATCCCGCCGCACGCGCCCTCACCGGGACAGATGGCCCGCTCGATGCGATCGACCTCGTCGCGGGTGATGCGCCCGGCCAGGCAGGCGCCCACGGCCTCGAACGCGTCGATGATCGTGACGTCCTGGCCGTCGACCTGGCCCGGCATGATCGAGCCGGCGTAGAGGAACACCGAGGCCAGGTCGAGCCGTGCAGCGGCCATCAGCATGCCGGGCAGCGACTTGTCGCAGCCGGCCAGCAGCACCGAGCCGTCGAGCCGCTCGGCCATCATCACCGTCTCGACGGAGTCGGCGATGACCTCGCGCGAGACCAGCGAGAAGTGCATCCCCTCGTGGCCCATCGCAATGCCGTCGGAGACCGAGATGGTGCCGAACTCCAGTGGGTACCCGCCGGCGGCGTGCACCCCGTTCTTCACCGCCTTGGCGAGCCGGTCCAGCGACAGGTTGCAGGGGGTGATCTCGTTCCAGCTGGACGCCACCCCGATCTGCGGCTTCTCCCAGTCGTCGTCGCCCATCCCGACCGCGCGGAGCATCCCGCGGGCTGCGGTCCTCTCGAGGCCGTCGGTGACGTCGCGGGAACGCGGCTTGATGTCGGGTGCTGCGCCGTCTGTTGGGCCGTCCGGGCTCATGGGGAGAGCCTAATCGTGGGTCGACGTAGCCACCGAGGCCGCTGGGTCGTTCTACTGCCATGCGCCGCCCTCCCCTGATGAACGCAGTCCTGCTGCTCGCCGTCCTGCTCCCATTGACCCTCTGGTCGCCCGTCCAGGCGGCCGCCCCGGCTGACGGCACGACCACGGTCTTCGCGAAGTTCCCGTCACCGGGCTTTCCGGCGTACGTCCACGCGCACACCAACGGGCGGGTCTACGCCGGTAGCTACGTGCACACCGGCGACTCCGCGCCCTCGAAGGTCTTCGAGTGGAGCTCAGCGGGCAAGCTGCTGCGCTCGTGGACCGTCCCGGGCCAGGCGCTCGACGAGGACCACGGAGTGCAGGTGGCCAACCAGACCGCCGACGGCAAGCTCGTGCTGCTCGAGACCTCGACGCGTTCGGTGCTCACCCTCGACATCGGCACCGGCCGGTTCCGTCGGGCCGCACAGCTCCCGTCCGGCGCCACGCCCAACTACGCGACGTGGGGTCCGGGCGCGCTCTACGTCACCGACTACACCCAGGGCATCGTCTGGCGGCTCGCGCGCGGGCACCTGCAGAAGTGGTTCTCCTCCCCGGCCCTCTCCGGTGTGGAATTCGGGACCACGGGCATCCGCTATCGGCCCTCGACACACGATCTTCTGATCACCCAGGGGAGCACGACCGACGGGGCTTCGCTGCCGACGAACGGTCACCTCTACCGGCTGCCGATCACGTCGTCGGGTGCTCCCGGTGCGCTGCGCACGCTCTGGACCTCGAGGCCAGGCGACCTGCCCGACGGGTTCGGCATCGGCCGGTCGGGCCACGTGTACGTCGCCCTGGCCGGTCTGGCGAACCAGGTCGTCGAGCTGGACTCCGCCGGCGTCGAGGTGCACCGCTACGGGAGCGCCCTGACCGGCGACAACGGCTCGTCGGTCCCCTACGACACCCCCTGCAGCGCCACCTTCCTCGGCAGCCGGATCCTCGTCGCGAACCAGTCCGCCGTCGCCGGCGACGCCTCGCACCAGGCGATCCTCTCGACGTACGTCGGGGAGCCCGGCGTCGCGCCGTACCTGCCCAGGGACGCCCGACTCTGAGACCAGCGGGACGAGGTACTCCGAGGCCGAAAGCACCTTCTACCGGCCAGTAGCCCTGCCGCCGGCCCCGGACTACCCGGGACACGGCGGGTTTTCGGGGCAACTGAGTGGGTAGGGAACTGTGTCGGGGGTCACACGTTCCTATTCTCTGGGAGGCACTGATGACGACGCTGGACCCGCAGGGACCACGCGAGTCGAGCACCACCGAGGGCGGCGAGGGGCAGCGGAGCCAGGTCCGCAAGGCCGCACTGGCGAGCACGGTGGGGACCACCATCGAGTGGTACGACTTCTTCCTCTACAACACCGCGGCCGCACTCATCTTCCCGGCCCTGTTCTTCCCGGAGTCCTCGACGTACGCCGGCCAGCTCGAGTCGTTCGCGACCTACGCCGTCGGCTTCGCTGCGCGGCCCGTGGGTGCGTTCATCTTCGGTCACTACGGCGACCGCATCGGCCGCAAGGCGACGCTGATCATCACGCTGCTGATGATGGGGCTGGCCACGACCCTCGTCGGGGTGCTGCCGGGCGCCGACTCCATCGGCAAGCTGGCCCCGTTGCTGCTCGTGCTGCTGCGGCTGCTCCAGGGCATCGCCGTCGGTGGCGAGTGGAGCGGCTCGGTGCTGCTCTCGATGGAGTGGGGCGACCAGAAGCGGCGCGGCTTCATGGCCAGCCTGCCCCAGCTCGGGGTCGCGTTCGGCCTGATCCTCGGCACCGGCTTCCTGTACCTGATGAGCTTCGCGCTCACCGACGCGCAGTTCGAGTCGTGGGGCTGGCGAGTCCCGTTCCTGTTCAGCCTCGTGCTCGTGGGCATCGGCCTCTACATCCGGCTGCAGATCCTCGAGACACCCATGTTCGCCAAGCGGCTGCAGGAGAAGAACATTGCGAAGATGCCCTCGTTGGAGGTCTGGAAGGAGCACTGGAAGCCGATCGTGCTCAGCGCGCTGGCGCGCATGTCGGAGCAGGCACCGTTCTACGTCATCACGGCGTTCACGCTGACCTACCTGACCGAGGAGGAGGGCTACACCAAGACCTTCGCGCTGGCGGCCATCCTGTCCGCAGCAGCCGTCGAGCTCGTCGCCGTACCTCTGTTCGGCCACCTGTCCGACACCATCGGCCGCAAGAAGGTGTACATGACGGGGGCGGCGCTGACCGGCCTCTACTCCTTCATCCTCTTCACCGCGCTGGACAGCGGGGTCGCCTTCATCGCCTTCTTCGCGATGCTGATCGCGCTGATCCCGCACGCCATGCAGTACGGGCCACAGGCCGCGCTCATCGCCGAGTCGTTCCCGACGTCGCTGCGCTACGCCGGCGCCGGACTGGGCTACCAGATGGCCTCGGTGATCGCGGGCGGCCCGGCGCCGCTGGTGGCCACGTTCCTGCTCAAGGAGACCGGATCGGTCTACTCGATCGCCGCGGCTGTCTTCGGCTGCGCGGTGATCACGCTGATCGCCGTGGCGCTGATGGACGACCGCAGCCGCTCCGACATCAGCGACGACGCGACGTACGAGAAGGTCAAGGCCATGGCAGGGGGGCGGTAGTCCGATCTCGGAGGCACCAGCGTGCGGGGGCCGGGGGGGCACCGGTGCTTCCGACCTCGGACTACCGGATGGCGGCGGCGCGTACGACGAGCACGTCGGGGATGTTGGCCACCACCTGCGACCACGTCTCGCCCGTGTCGCTGCTGCCCCACACCGAGCCGTTGCGTGCGCCGAAGTAGAGGCCCGGCGACGCGTGGGTGTCCGCGCACATGGCGTCACGCATCACGCCGACGAAGAACGCGTCCGGCAGCCCGTCGCCCAGCTCCTCCCAGGTCTCGCCGGCGTCGCGCGAGCGCCACACCCGCGCCTTCGCCTCCGGCGGGTAGCGCCGGTCGCCCCCGTTGATCGGGAACACGAAGACGGTGTCCGGCTCGTGGGGGTGGACGACGATCGGGAAGCCGAAGTCGGCGGGCAGGCCGTCACCGATGTAGGTCCACGAGCCGCCCTCGTCGTCGGAGCGGTAGACGCCACCGTGGTTCTGGAGGAACAGCCGCTCCGGCCGGGACGGGTGGCGGGTGACCTTGTGCACGCACTGGCCGAACTCGGGGTACTGCTGGCCCTCGGGCAGGAACTCCGCCCGGATCCCCTGGTTGCGCGGTTCCCAGGAGTCCCCGCCGTCCCGGGTCTGGTAGACGCCGCCCGTGGAGAGCGCGACCGTCACCGAGTCGGGGTCCTCCGGGTGCGGCAGGATCGTGTGGAAGGCCTGGCCACCGAACCCGGCGTCCCACTCCGGGCGGTGCGGGTGGTCCCACAGGGCGCGCTCGAGCGTGAACGACTCGCCGTGGTCGCCGGACCTCCAGACAGCGCCAGGCTCCGACCCGGCGTAGACGACGTCCTCCCGGGCGCCGGGCACGAGCTGCCAGACCCGCTCGACACTGGCCTCGACGTCCTCGGGGAAGCGGATGCCACCGTCGGGCGACTCCTCCCACGTCTCGCCGAGGTCGTCGGAGCGCCGTACGCGTGGACCCAGCCAGCTCGACGACGCGCCCACGAGCAGCCGTGGTCGCTCGCCGCGGGTGTCGACCATGCAGGAGTAGACCTCCTCCATGTCGAAGTGGGGTCCGGTCCACGACCAGTCTCGACGTGCCTCGTCGCTGCGACCGATCCAGAGCCCCTTGCGGGTACCGACCATCAGCACGGTCTCGGGCATGCGTCCTCCTCGGTTGGCTCGTGGTCGTGCAGACCTGACTCGAACCTCGGACTCATCGCTCTCCGCGTCAAGGGGTCGAGCCGACCAAATGGCTCTGGACTGTTCACACACTCGTCACACGCACGTGACCCGTCGGACCCGGCGACTCCCTAGCGTCGTCGGTGAGCACAGGGAGTCGAGCCAGGGAGGTCCGATGGTCCACCTCGTCACGCAGGTGCTGTGGCCGGTGACCCGCCCACTCACGCAGTGGGCGGAGGTCAGCCAGCGCCACGCCTGCCGCAACGCGATGGTTGCCTCGACGGCGATCACCGCCACCCGGCGCGAACGCGACGAGGTCCAGGACTTCGTCGAGACCCTGATCGCTCGACGGACTGGCCGGGCCGGGCCGACCTCTCCCTCTCTCCCTTCGGCCCGGCTCGGCTGAGCTGCGGTGGCCTTCGCGGGCACCTGAGCGGTGATCTGAGCCACCAATCCCGCATGTCTGGGGTGGGTTCGGGCACAATTCGCCCATGACCGCCGCCCCGCAGCTGCACGTCGCACCCTCCGCCGACGACGGCCTCGCGCTGCGCTGGTTCACCGTCACGAGCAGCGACGGCACCGAGCTGCAGGCCTGGACCAACGACGTCCCCGGCCCGACGGTGCTGCTGTGCAACGGCCTCGGCACCAACCCCTACAGCTGGCCGGCGCTGCTCGACCCCGACTGCGGCGTGCACGTCGTGTCGTGGAACCACCGCGGCACCGGCGGCTCGGAGCGCCCGGCCGACCCCGACCGCGTCGACATCGAGGACTTCGCCGACGACGCCATCGCGGTGCTCGACCACGAGGGCATCGACGCCTGCGTGCTGATGGGCTGGTCGATGGGCGTCAACATCATGTTCGAGGTGGCGGTCACCCGTCCCGAACGCGTCACCGGCCTGTTCGCGGTGGGCGGCGTGCCCGGCGACACGTTCTCCGCCATGGGGGCACCGATCCTGGTTCCCCGTCCGCTGCGCAAGCCGATCGCGGTGAACGTCGCGCGACTGCTCAAGCTGGCCGGCAAGCCGCTGCACTTCGTGGGCACGAGACTGCCCCTCGGGCCGCTGAGCCTCGAGGTGCTGACCCACTCGGGCTTCATGCTGCCGATGCCCGACCTGGAGCTGGCCGAGCGCGCGATCCGGGAATTCCTGACCACGCCGACGGACTGGTACATGCACCTCGCGCTGCACTCCTCGCTCCACCAGCGGGTGTCGCTGAGCTCGATCGACGTGCCGACCAGCTTCGTCGCCGGGAAGTACGACATCCTCGCCTCCCACCACGACATGCGCACCGCCGCCGACCGGATCCCCGACGCGGCGTACGTCGTGCTCAACGCCACCCACTTCATCTCCATGGAGAAGCCGGGCGAGGTCCACGAGGCCCTGCTCGACCTGCTCGACCGCGTCCCCGAGTAGCTCGTGCCCCACCGCCTGCTGCCTAGTCTCGGGGCATGATGCGGCTCGCCATCCCTGCGCTCGCCTCCCTGCTGCTCGTGGCCGCGTGTGGGGGCGACGACGAGCCGAGCGCGGGTACGACGCCCTCGTCGAGCGCCTCCGAATCCCCCACGCCGAGTGCCTCTCCCTCGCCCTCTCCCTCGGCTACGCCGACGAGGTCGGCGGCCCCCAAGGTCATCGGGACCGTCGCGAAGGGCCTCCAGGCGCCGTGGGGCGTCGCGTTCCTCCCCGACGGGACGGCGCTGGTGACCGAGCGCGACACGGCCCGGGTCTACCGGATCGGGCACGGCAAGGTCACCCGCGTGGGCCGGGTGGAGCAGGCCCGGGCCAACGGCGAGGGCGGGCTGCTCGGGGTGGCCGTCTCGCCGTCGTACGCCAGTGACCACCGGGTGTTCTTCTACGCCAGCGCCGACGAGGACAACCGGGTGCTGCGGACCACCTTCGAGGACGGCAGGCTCGGCGCGATGACGCCGGTCCTGACCGGCATCCCGCTGGGCAGCAACCACGACGGGGGCCGGATGATCTTCGGCCCCGACGGCATGCTCTACGTCTCGACCGGGGAGTCGGGTCGCCCGGAGCTCGCCCAGGACAAGAGCTCGCTCGGCGGCAAGATCCTGCGGATCACCCAGGAGGGCAAGGCAGCGCCGGGCAACCCGTTCGGCACGCCCGTCTGGTCCTACGGCCACCGCAACGTGCAGGGACTCGCCTTCGTCGGCCGCCAGCTCTGGGCATCCGAGTTCGGCCAGAACACGTGGGACGAGCTGAACAAGATCGAGAAGGGCCAGAACTACGGCTGGCCCCAGGTCGAGGGGAAGGGCGGCGAGCCCCGGTACGTCGACCCCGAGGTGCAGTGGCACACCGACGACGCCTCGCCCTCGGGGCTGGCCTACGCGGGTGGCCGGCTGTGGCTGGGCGCGCTCAGGGGTGAACGGCTCTGGCGCGTCAGCACGCGACGGCGAGAAGGCGGGGGCCGACAAGGCCTTCTTCATCGGCGACTACGGCCGGATGCGCACCGTCGTCGTGGCCCCCGACGGCAACCTCTGGGTGACGACCTCCAACCGCGACGGCCGCGGCGACCCGGCCGCCTCCGACGACCGGATCCTGCTCGTCCGCCCGTGACCCTGCGCCGCGACCGTCAGGAGCGGACGACGGTGGCGCGGCGCACGGCCCGGCGCAGGGTGGTCAGGATCGCCGGGCCGAGGACGAGCAGGGCGACGGTGTTGGTGATGGCGCGGCCGGTGTCCCAGCTCGCCGTCGAGGTCAGCAGCGTGTAGACGCCGAAGCGGTGCAGGTTCTCCTCGAGCGGGGCACCCGGCACGAACGCGAGGCCGCCGGTGTGGCCGGGCACCTCGATGCCCAGCGTGAACGGCCAGCTCGACATGTTCATCACGAGCCCGAACGCGTAGGCAGCGAAGATGCCGTAGGCCACGAGCATCGCGATCTCCGCCTTGCCGGTGACTCGACGCGGCAGCAGTCCCGCGCCCATCCCGACCCAGGCCGAGGCCAGCATCTGGTACGGCAGCCACGGCCCGACGCCCGCGGTCAGCAACGCCGAGGCGAACAACGACGTGCAGCCCAGCACGAAGCCGAAGCCGGCCCCGAAGACGCGCCCGCCGAGGATGAGCAGGAAGAAGACCAGCTCGATCCCGGCCATCCCTGCCGAGAGCCCGCGCATCACCGCGTTGACGGCCGTGAGCACCCCGAGCATGGCGAGCACCTTGGCGTCCATGCCGCCCTCGGTGAACTCGGCGAGGCACACCACGATCACCACCGGCAGCAGCGCGAGGAAGATGAACGGCGGCTGCAGCGTGGGCTGATCGACCTGCACGCGCACGAGCAGCGGCCACACGAACATCAGCAGCCCGGCCAGCGAGGCGACCGCCAGCACCGCGGTCGACCGGAGCCGGAGCGGGATGGCGACCTGCTCGGCCGTGCTCGTCCGGGCGCTCATCCGGCGGCCTCGCGCACCTGGTCGACCGTGAGCCAGCCGCCGCCGAGGATCTTGTGCACCTGGGGAGCGAACGACGGCGACTCCGCGACGACCCGAGCCGTCGGGCCCTCGGAGACCACCTCCCCCTCGGCGAGTACGACGACCCGCTCGGCCACCTGCGCCACGAACTCCACGTCGTGCGTGGCGACGAGCACGGCCCGCCCCTCTGCGGCCAGGCCCGCCAGGATCCCGGCCAGCGCCGTCTTCCCCGGGTAGTCCAGCCCCCGCGTCGGCTCGTCGAGCGCCACCACCGGCGGCTCCGCGGTCAGCACGATCGCCAGCACGAGCGCGAGCCGCTGCCCCTCGGACAGGTCCCGCGGATGCCGCCCGCCGTCGATGCCGGGAGCCAGGCGGTCGAGCAGCGACCGGGCCCCCCGGGTGGTCGCTCCCGCATCCCGGTCGGCGGCGGCGCACTCCTCGTCGACCGACTCGAGGTACAGCAGGTCGGCGGCCGTCTGCGGCACCAGGCCGACCAGCGCCCGCCGCTCGTCGGCCCCGAGGGCGGCCGGGTCCTGGCCGGTGATCCGCACCGATCCCGCCGTCCGACGCCGCGTGCCCTGCAGCGTCCACAGCAGCGTCGACTTGCCGGACCCGTTGCGACCCATCAGCGCGGTGACCTCGCCCGGCGCGGACCACCAGGTCCACGCCGCGCAGCGCCGCCTGACGGCCGTAGGCCACCGAGACCCCGCGCGCCTCGAGCACCGCCTCCCGTGCCGGCGGCGCCTCGACGGACCGAGCGGGCGGCACCAGCTCCAGCCGGCGCGCCTCACGCCGGGCGTCGCGCACCGACAGCGGCAGTGGCGACCAGCCGGCCCAGCGCCCGAGCTCGACGATCGGCGGCACCACGGGAGACTCCTGCAGCATGCTCGCGGTGTCGCCGCACCGCACCACCCCGCCGCCCAGGACCAGCACGACCCGGTCGGCGAACGGCACCACCCGCTCGAGCCGGTGCTCGGCCAGCACCACGGTCACGCCGAGGTCGTGCACGAGCCGGGTCAGCGTCGCGAGGACCTCCTCGGCCGCCGTCGGGTCCAGCGCCGAGGTGGGCTCGTCGAGCACGAGCACGCGCGGGTGCATCGTCAGCACCGACCCGATCGCGACGCGCTGCTGCTGGCCTCCCGAGAGCGTCCGCAGGTCGCGGTTGCGCAGGTCGGCGATCCCGAGCAGGTCGAGCGTCTCCTCCACCCGCCGCCGCATCGTGGCCGGTTCGAGGCCGAGCTGCTCCATCCCGTAGGCGAGCTCCTCCTCGACGGTGTCGGTGACGAAGCCGGCGGTCGGGTCCTGGCCGACGTACCCCACGGCGTGCGCGCGTTCGCGTGGTGGCTGCTCCAGCACACTGACCCCGTCGAGCAGCACGTCGCCGGAGAGCCGGCCACCCGTGAACGACGGCACCAGTCCGTTGAGGACCCCGAGCAGCGTCGACTTGCCGACGCCGGTCCGGCCGGCGACCAGCACCAGCTCGCCCTCGTCGAGGACCAGGTCGACGTGGTCGCAGCACCGCCGGAGCACTCCCCGCGTAGGAGAAGCTGACGTCACGCAGCTCGAGCATCGTCCACCTCGAGCGGCCGGCCGGCGACCTGGGCGAGCACCGGCGCCGGTGAGATGACGGCGGCGAGGGCGCCCACCAGCACGACGAGCAGCGAGCTGGCCGTCACGGTCGGGACGCTGTCGAGGCCGGGGTGGAGCACCAGCACCTGCCCGTGCAGCAGCCCGACCATGCCCACGGCCACGGCGATCCCGCTCAGCGCGACGCCGACCTCCTCGAGGTGCCAGTGGTCGGGCCGGTACCGGCTGCGCTGCACCCGCCTGCCCGCGGACCAGAAGCCCACCCCGGCCACCGCGACCCCGCCGGCCAGGCCGGGCCACACCAGCAGCTGCGGTGCCGTCTGGTCGAGCAGCGCGTAGGTGCCCACGCAGATGCCGACCAGCCCGGTCAGCATCAGCGCTCCCGTCGTACGACGCTGCGCCCGGTCGAGCCCCGCCGCCCGCCCGTAGCCGCGCGCATCCATGCCGGCGGCCAGTGCCATCGAGCGCTCGAGCGCGTCCTCCATCACCGGCACGACGATCCCGCGCAGCCGGCCGCCCCGGCCTCCGGGCACTCCCCGCAGTGCTCGGGCCGCGCGCACCCGGCGCAGGCTGTCGGCCAGCTGCGGCAGCAGCGCCACCGCCACCACGACGGCGGCCCCGATCTCGTAGAGCGCCGGCGGCATCGACTTCAGCAGCCGCTTCGGGTTGGCGAGCGCGTTGGCCGCCCCCACGCAGATGACGATCGTCGCGAGCCGCATGCCGTCGTACAGGCCGGCCAGGAACGACTCCAGGGTCAGCGGTCCGAGGAGGCGCACCCCCGCCACCCAGCTGGGCAGCGGGATCGTCGGCAGGTGGACCAGCACGATCTCGCCGTAGCCACCACCGAGGAGGACGCGGAAGACCACCCGGACGACGACGATCACCGCACCGAAGACGAGGTAGAGCCGGAACGAGGACGACCACGGGTGGTCGGAGCGCCGCAGCGACACGGTCAGCGCCGCCACGAGCACGATCAGCACGAGCAGCACCGGGTTGGTCGTCATCGAGGCGCCCGCGGCGAGACCCATGGCCCAGAGCCACCAGGCACCCGGATGCAGGTCCCTGGCGACCCTGGACCCCTGGGCGCGCGTTCACGCCCCCGACCGCCTCCGCCACCACAGCGCGCCACCCGTGGCCGCACCGAGCACGACCACCACGGCTCCGGGCACCCACAGCGGCAGCCCGCCGGTGTCGGGCTCGGACGAGGTCAGCTGCGTCGCCTGCCCGGCGGCCTCCGGGCTGGCACTGTCACTGGCGGTCGGCGGCGCCACGCTCGCCGACGACGATGCGCTGGCAGACGCGCTCGCCGACACCGTGGGCGACGCCGAGGCAGAGGCCTTCCGCTTGGCCGAGACGCGACTGCGAGGCGGTCGGTGTCGCGCTGCGCCGAGGACTTCACCGAGGTCTGGGCGGTCGCGGCCGAGGTCGCCTTCCTGGTCGGCTTGGCCGACGGCTTCTTGGTCGGTTTGGGGGTCGGCCTTGGCGTCGGCTCGGGGTCGGCTTGGGCGTCGAGTGCATCGACGGGAGGCGAGACCGACGGGTTGCTCTCGCCTCCGGAGCCCTGCCAGACCCACGCCACCGAGCCGCCTTTCGGGATCGTGAGCGCAGTCGACGCCCTGGGAGGAGTACGTCCACGAACCGGACTTTCCGTCAGACCACCACAACGACCAGTAGGCCGTCCCGAGCCCCTGGCAAGGCGCATTCGAGGGCTTGTGATTCACCTGGCAGACAGAGCCATCGCGGTTTCGCTGCATCGATACCCCGACGTGACCGAACACGCGGGCTGCGTTCGTCGCGGACGCCGTCGGTGTCACACGCGGTCTTGGTGCCGCCGCCGGCGCTGTTGTAGTTCGACGACAGCGCTGATGCCGGTTGCCGCTGCACACGGCCGCCGTCGCCGGACCCTGCTCGAGCCCGACCAGCCCGGCCGCCGCGACGAGTGCCGCGGCGACCAGGCCGGCGATACGGCGGTGGGTCACCTCACCACCTTGATCTGCTTCGTTCCCTTCCGGATGTCCCCGAACTGGCCGTAGACGTGCCACGGTGCCCTTCCCGAGCTTGCGGCCCGTCCAGATGCCTCGGACGAACCGGCCGTACGCATCAGCGGTGCCGCTCGCCTTGAGCTGCCCGCGGAAGTAGATGCTCACCCGCTCGCGGTACGGGAGGCCGTAGACGTAGATCTGGGCGAACGAGGAGCGCTGGAAGCGGTACTTCGTCGTCGAGACCCCGATCGTCTTCGGGCTGAGCACCTCGACGCCGACCGACGCCGTGTGCCCGTTGCGGTCGTGCGCCACGACGCTGCGCGTGATCGAGCCGGTGGGCATGTACAGCGACCGGGTCCAGGGACTCGTCGCACCGACGGTCGATCCGGAGGAGGCGTTGAGCGAGGTCAGGCACAGCTCCTCGCCGGTGACGCCGCCGGTGACTCGGAAGGTCTGGAACGATCCCGCCTTGAGGAAGCCCGAGGCGGCCCGTCGATCGTCAGCGACTTGTTGACGGTCTCGCTCTGGAGGTACTGCAGACCGACGACCGCCTGCGCGGCAGCGCGCCGGAACTGGTCCTGCGAGCCCGTCGTGATCCCGCCCGAGCGTCCAGCCGAGAGGGCGGCGTCGTCGTAGGCGACCGTGCCCACGTCGTTCTTCAGCTTGGTGCAGTAGTCGTAGTAGGTCGCCTGGTGGTCCCGGAGCCAACCGGCTCCCTTGGCGGACTGGGCCGTGTTGCCCAGGGCCCAGGCGGCGAGTCCCGTGGCGTTGGAGTTCTCGGCGCTGCCGCCCGGGTCGCCGCCCCATGCCCCGCTCGACTGCTGCTTGCCGACCAGGAACGAGGTGGCGTTGGTGATGGCGCTGCGTGACCGGTGACGCGCTCGAACCGAGTGACTTGAGCTCGATCAGCGCCACCGAGGTGGCGTCGATCTGCGCCTGGGTGTTGTCGGTGCACGACTGCGACGACGAGGTCGTGCTGGAGTTGAAGGTGAGCCGGAAGCCGCCGTTCGGGCACTGCTGGCTGAGCAGGAAGCTCAACGCGCTGGACTCCTTGGAGGAGCCGGCGTTGTGCAGCGCGGCGACGGCGTACGCCTGTCCGAGTGTGTTGGTGTCACCGAAGGAGTTGTTCTGGTCCTGGACGCGGCCGGCGATCGGCGCTGAGGCCGCGACGCGTCCCTCGAGCAGGGCGATCAGGTCCTCATCGCCGTAGGTGGAGGTGTCGCTGTCCGACGACTGGACGAGGAGCGCCAGCTTGGCCAGGGATCCGGCGTACGTCGTGGTGGTGCCGTTGAAGGTGCTCGTGTAGTAGTTGTCGTGGGCGCCGTCGGCCATCGCGGCGGCGATGGCCAGGACCGTGCCGGCGTGGCCGCCGACGGCCTTGAGGGCCAGGCCGACGTCGATCGTCAGGCCGTAGTCGTCGAAGTTGAACTGGGTGTTGTGCACGATCCCGTTGGTCAGCTGCTTCTTCAGCCACGCCACCCCGCTGTTCTTGCCGGACGGGTCCTGGACTCGGGCGGCATGTGCCGTCGGGGCGATGGCCGTGAGCCCGCTGACGGCGAGGGTGGTGGAGGCGACGAACGCCCCCAGGCGCACGAACCTGCGCATGGTGTGTTCCTTCCCGCTGCACAACGGGAGGTACGTCGAGCACCACCCGCTGTTTTCCACGACAGCGCTGTGTGAAAGACGCGCCACCACGGGTGCTCCGGCTCGTCAACGGGCTGAGCAGCTCAGGGCGGCTCGACCTGGTGACCTACGGTTGCGGGTCAGCGCCGGACTTGGACCGGCTTCCCCCGACTGTGGGCGTGATCTGGTGTGGAGTTGGGCCCCGGCGGGGCACGCCGCACCCTAACACCGCATGTGAGTGGTCCCAGAGGGCCGACTAGAGTCCACGGTGGCATGAACGGGATGTCTGAGCTCCCCCCGCTGACCTGGGACACCTTCTTCGGGACCTGGAGCCTTCAGGGTGGCTGGCTGCTGGCCTGCGCAGCAGCGCTGGTCGGCTACTTCGCGCTGCGCGCCAGGGCCGGCGCCGCCTCCACCGTCCCCGCCTGGCGGGTCGCCTGCTTCACGGCGGGCGTCGTGCTGCTGTGGGTGTGCGTGGCCTCCGCGATCGGTGCCTACGCGATGTCGCTGTTCTGGATGCACATGGTGCTGCACCTCCTGCTCATCATGGTGGTGCCGGCGCTGCTGGTCCTCGGACACCCGATCACGGTGACCGTGGAGTCGCTCCGCGAGCCGCGGCAGGAGCACGCGCGCCGGGTGCTGAAGTCGCCGGCCGTGGGGGTCCTCACCCACCCGGCCACCGGCCTGCTGGTCTACTCCGCGACGATCTTCGGCACGCACCTGACCGGCTTCATGGACCAGATGTCGATGAACGCGTGGCTGATGCCGGCGGAGCAGGTGCTCTACGTCGTGGCCGGCTACCTGCTGCTGCTGCCGCTCCTCGGCGAGGAACCGATCAGGTCCGACCCGTCGTACCTGACTCGGATGATCCTCCTCGTGGTGGCCATGGTCCCCGACACCATCGTCGGGCTCGTGCTGCTCCAGACCGACCAGAACCCGTTCCCGATGATGACGTCGATGCGGCCGGCCTGGGCACCCCCAGCGCTCTCGGACATCCACGTCGCCGGCGGGCTCATGTGGGCCGCCGGCGACGGGCTGATGATGGCCATCGGTGTCGGCGTGATGATCACCGCCGTCACCTCGGCGAGCCGGCGCGACCGGATGATCGGCCCCTGGCTCGAAGGCGTGCGACGCTCGACGCTCGCCGGTAGCACGCCAGCGGGGTCAGCTGCGGCGCCGGATCCCGACAGCGACGAGGCGCTGGAGGCCTACAACGCCAGGCTCGCCCGGATGCACGAGCGCGAGGGCTGACCCCGGCTCACACAGGCAGGCTCACCAGGGGTGGTGCTTGTCGAAGACCATGACCCGCGACGGGTCGAGCTCGGCGATCGCCGCCTTGCGCCTGCGCGCCGCGATCGTGCCGGCGCCGAAGGCCGCGAGGAGTGCGAAGAACCCAGTCGCCAGCCACAGCGAGG
This sequence comes from uncultured Actinomycetota bacterium, assembly GCA_963698945.1. Classification (GTDB taxonomy): domain Bacteria; phylum Actinomycetota; class Actinomycetes; order Propionibacteriales; family Nocardioidaceae; genus Marmoricola. Next base: position 208,440 of record CAVOST010000014.1, read on the forward strand.
ATTTGGCGCTGTCGGTGGCGGCCGCGAGGGGACGAATCTTCGCGAGGCTGACCTGCAGGTGGGCGATCGCGCCAGGTGTGACCCGCGTGACGGGAAGCCGCGCCGGCGGCTTGGGTGCCTTGTGCGGCGTGACGACACGCGGCGCCACGCGCGCGAACGGGGTCGCGGGCTGCGTCGCTGCCAGGGGCATCGCGGGAGTCGCCGCCTCGGTCGTCGACGCCTGCGACTGGTGCTGGTTCGCGTGGTGCTTCTTGGCGGGCTTGCTCTGCGAGTGGTGCGACGGCTTCGGCGCGGCCTTGGGGGGCTTCACCGAGGGCGGCTCGGGCGCCGGCTGCGCCGGGGGCTCCAGCGGCGGGATGTCGATGACAGGCAAGGGGTCCGGCAGCGGGATCGGGTCGGGGTCCGGGGCCGGGTCGGGGTCCGGGGGCGGGTCAGGAGGGTCGGGGGCCGGATCGGGTCCGGGGGCGGCGGGTCAGGGGCCGGATCGCCGTCGGCCGCGTAGACCGCGTGGTAGACGGCGGCACCGGCGGGTGCAGTGGTCAGCCCGAGAACGCCGACGAACGCCACTGGCGACGCGACGAGTGTCGCGACGACCAGACGGGAGAGTCGGTTCACCAACATGTGAATTCCAACGACGGGGGTGAGAATGCGTTACTGGAGTCTATCGAGGATCAGCGCCCGGACGCGAGCGGCGTCTGCCTGGCCCCGCATCTCCTGCATGACCGCGCCGATCAGGGCACCGGCTGCCGCCACCTTGCCGTCGCGGATCTTGTCGGCCACGTCCGGGTTGGCCGCGATCGCGCGGTCCACCGCTTCGCCGAGGGCGGCGTCGTCGGAGACGATGGCCAGCCCGCGGGCCGCGACCACCTCGTCGGGCGTCCCCTCGCCCGCCAGCACCCCGTCGAAGACCTGTCGCGCCAGCTTGTCGTTGATGGCGCCCTCGTCCACCAGCGCCTGGATGCGGGCGACCTGTTCGGGCGTGATCGGCAGCGCCGCGAGGTCGATCCCCTCCTCGTTGGCCCGGCGTGCCAGCTCGGAGAGCCACCACTTGCGCGCGGCCTGGGGCGAGGCGCCCGCCCCGATCGTGTCCTGGACGAGCTCGAGCGCCCCGGCCCCGACGGTGTCGCGCATCTCGAGGTCGGAGAAGCCCCACTCCGCCTGCAACCGGGCCCGGCGCGTGCGCGGCGGCTCGGGCAGTGACGCCCGCAGCTGCTCGACCCACTCGCGGCTCGGCGCGACCGGCACCAGGTCGGGCTCGGGGAAGTAGCGGTAGTCCTCGGCGTCGGACTTCTCGCGTCCCGACGTGGTGACGCCGGTGTCCTCGTGCCAGTGCCGGGTCTCCTGCAGGACGGACCCGCCGGCCTCCAGCACGGCCGCCTGCCGGCCGATCTCGTAGCGAGCGGCGCGCTCCACCGATCGCAGCGAGTTCACGTTCTTGGTCTCGGTGCGGGTCCCCAGCGCAGGGGGCACGGAGCTGCGCGCCTTCGGCGACAGCGAGAGGTTCACGTCGCAGCGCAGCGACCCTTGTTCCATCCGCACGTCGGAGACCCCCAGTCCCATCAACAGCTCGCGCAGCTGGGCGACGTACGCCCGCGCGACTGCCGGCGCCTTCTCCCGCGTGCCCGTGATCGGCCTGGTGACGATCTCGATCAGCGGGATGCCGGCCCGGTTGTAGTCAACGAGGGAGTAGTCGGCCCCGTGGATACGTCCGCTCGTGCCGACGTGCGTCGACTTCCCGGTGTCCTCCTCCATGTGGGCGCGCTCGATCTCGACGCGGACGGTCTCCCCGTCGACCTCGACCTCGGTCCACCCGTCGTAGGCGATCGGCTCGTCGTACTGCGAGGTCTGGAAGTTCTTCGGCATGTCCGGGTAGAAGTAGTTCTTCCGCGCGAACCGGCACCACTCCGCGATCTCGCAGTTCAGCGCGAGGCCGATCCGGATCGCCGACTCCACCGCTGTGCGGTTGACCACGGGCATCGAGCCGGGGAGGCCCAGGCACGTCGGGCAGACCTGCGTGTTCGGCTCCCCGCCGAAGCTCGCCGGGCAGCCGCAGAACATCTTGGTCGCGGTGTTCAGCTCGACGTGGACCTCGAGTCCCATCGCGGGGTCGTACGACGCCAGGGCGTCCTCGAAGGAGAGCAGCGTGTCGGTCATGAGATCGCCAGCCTGTCGGGGGTGAGCAGCGGGCCGCCCCACTCCGTCTCCAGGAGCGACTCGAGGGCGGCGCCGACGCGGTACATCCGGTCGTCGGCCAGCGCCGGCGCCAGCACCTGCACGCCGGCGGGCAGGCCGTCCTCGGGCGCCAGGCCCGACGGCACCGAGATCCCCGGGATGCCGGACAGGTTGGCCGGGATGGTGGCGATGTCGTTGAGGTACATCGCCAGCGGGTCGTCGACCTTCTCCCCCAGCCGGAACGCGGTCGTCGGAGCAGTCGGCGAGACCAGCACGTCGGCCTGCTCGAAGGCGGCAGCGAAGTCGCGGCTGATCAGCGTGCGCACCTTCTGGGCCTGGCCGTAGTAGGCGTCGTAGTAGCCGCTGGACAAGGCATAGGTGCCCAGGATGATGCGGCGCTTGACCTCGTCACCGAAGCCGGCGTCGCGGGTCGCGCGCATCACGTCCTCCGCGCTCGGCGCCTCGACCCCCTCGGGCAGGACGCGCAGGCCGTACCGCATGGCGTCGAAGCGAGCCAGGTTGGAGGAGGCCTCGGCCGGGAGGATCAGGTAGTAGGCCGCCAGGGCGTGCACGAAGTGGGGGCAGGACACCTGGACGACCTCGGCGCCGGCCTTCACGAGCAGCTCCACGGCCTCGTCGAAGCGCTGCCGGACGCCGTCCTGGTAGCCCTCGCCGCCGAGCTCCTCGACCACGCCGATCCGGAGCCCGGAGAGGTCGCCGGTGGCCCCCGCCTCCGCGGCGGCGGCGATCGGCGGCAACGGCTGGTCGATGCTGGTCGAGTCGAGGGGGTCGTGCCCGCCGACGATCTCGTGGAGCAGCGCGGCGTCGCGCACCGTGCGGGTGACCGGGCCGGCCTGGTCGAGCGAGTTCGCCAGCGCCACCAAGCCGTAGCGCGAGACCCCGCCGTAGGTCGGCTTGGCCCCCACGGTGCCCGTCACCGCGCCCGGCTGGCGGATCGACCCACCCGTGTCGGTGCCGATGGCGATCGGTGCCATGAAGGCGGCCACCGCAGCGGCCGAGCCGCCGCCCGAGCCGCCGGGGATCCGGTCGAGGTCCCACGGGTTGTGCGTCGGACCGTACGCCGAGTGCTCGGTCGAGGAGCCCATCGCGAACTCGTCCATGTTGGTCTTGCCGAGGATCGGCAGGCCCGCCTCGCGCAGCTTCCGGACCACCGTGGCGTCGTACGGCGGGACCCAGCCCTCGAGGATCCGCGAGCCGCACGTCGTCGCCAGCCCGGCGGTGGCCAGCACGTCCTTGACCGCCACCGGCACACCGTCGAGCGGCGAGGCGAGCTGCCCGGTCGCGCGGCGCTCGTCGGAGGCCCGGGCAGCGGTGAGCGCACCCTCGGCGTCGACCTGGAGGAAGGCGTGCACCTGGCCGTCCACGGCCGCGATGCGGTCGAGGAAGGCCTGGGTCACCTCGACACTCGTGGTCTCACCTGAGGCCAGTGCGTCGGCCAGCCGGGCGGCCGACTGTTCGACGAGGTTCACTGTTCGTCCCCGAGGATCCGCGGGACCGCGAACTTCTGGTCCTCCACCTGCGGGGCGCCCGAGAGAGCCTGCTCCGGTGTCAGGCAGGGCTGCTCGACATCCTCACGGAAGACGTTGGTCAGCGGCAGCGGGTGCGACGTCGGGGGGATGTCGTCGGCGGCCACACCGTTGATCGAGGCCACCGACTCCAGGATCACCGACAGCTGCGGGGCGAGGTGGTCGAGCTCGGCGTCGTCGAGGTCGATGCGCGCGAGATCGGCCAGGTGGCGCACCTCGTCGCGACTGATCACCTCGACTGGATCGGTACGGCGCTCGGGCATGAGGTCGATCCTAGGCAGCCACCTCCGCCTGCGCGCCGCCCGGTCCGTCCCGGGAGGGGGTTCGGCCCAGCCCTCAGTGCACGACGTCGTACACGGCGAGCTGCAGACCGTTGTCGTAGCTCGCACCCTCGACCAGCCGGAGGTCCTGGGTGCGCGTCGTGGTGACGTCGAACAACCGCTTGCCGGCGCCGAGGAGCAGGGGGAAGACGAGCAGGTGGTAGCGGTCCACCAGACCCGCCTCGGCGAGCCCCCGGGCCAAGGTGGGGCTGCCGTGCAGCAGGATCGGGCCGCCGTCGCCCTGCTTGAGCGCGGCGACGTCGTCCAGTGAGCGGAGCACCGTGGTGTGCTGCCACGTCGGCTCGGTGAGCGTGGACGAGACGACGTACTTCGGCATCGCGTTGTACTCGGCGAACTCCTTCATGCGCGGCCAGACCGGGGCGAACTCGTCATAGCTGCGGCGGCCCATCAGCATCGCGCCCGCCTCGCTCTGCTCCCGGCCCTTGATCTCGTAGGCAGCCGGGTCGAACTCGACACGCTTGAAGGTCCACCCGGCCTCCGGGTGCTCGCCGCCGCCGGGCGAGTCGACGACTCCGTCGAGGGAGATGAACTCGGTGACGATCAGGGTGCGCATGACGTGGTCCTTTCGGCGGTGGTGGGGTACCTGACACCACCTCTACGAACGGGACCCGGCCGGCACGACAGTCCGGGCCAGAAAAGTGTGAGGTCGGCCCGGCTAACGTCTGGGGGACCAACCAGGAGGACCATGGCACCCCGTTCAGCCCGTCGGCACGCAGCGGTGCTGGCCTGCCTGGCGGTCGTCCTCCTGGCGTCCGGATGCCGCGGCGCTGGCGGGGCCGCGTCCTCGGCCCCTGCTGACGCCAGCCCGGTGCAGCAGTACGTCGCGATCGGTGACTCCTACGCCGCCGGGTCGCTGATCCCGACCACCGACGTGGCCAACGGCTGCTTCCGCTCCGACCACAACTACCCGTCCCTGGTGGCCAAGGCCCTCCACGCGAAGCTGGTCGACCGCACCTGCAGCGGTGCCGACAGCTCGGACTTCACGAAGTCCCAGTACCCCGACGTGCCCCCGCAGCGGACCGCGCTCGACGCGGACACCGACCTGGTCACGGTCGGGCTCGGCGGCAACGACCAGGACGTCTTCGCCTCCCTGATCCAGAAGTGCCCCGCCCTCGAGTCAGGGGATCCCTCCGGCGCCCCGTGCCGGGCGTTCATGAGCGCCGGCGGCAAGGACGTGCTGCTCGAGCACCTGCGCGCCACGACGGGGCGGCTGACCAAGGTCCTCGACGAGGTGCACCGGCGCGCTCCGCACGCCGAGGTGCTCGCGGTCGGCTACCCGCAGATCGTCGACCCCACCAACCGGTGCAGCGAGCTCCCCCTGTCGAAGGGCGACTACGCCTACGCCGCGGCGGTCAACAAGGCCCTCTCCGACACCGTGCGCAAGGCAGCAGCCGCCAGCGGGTCGACGTACGTCGACGTGTGGAGCGCCAGCCGGGGTCATGACATCTGCTCCGACGACCCGTGGGTCAACGGCGCGACGAACGTGCGGGACAAGGCACCGCGCTACCACCCCTTCGCCGCCGAGCACGCCGCCGTGGCCAAGCTGATCGTCTCGATGCTCGGGGCGAACGAGTAGCCGCACACGCCTCAGAGGCCGGAGGGGCCGTTCTCCAGGAGCACCTTGAAGCCGGCCTCGTCGAGGATCGGGACACCGAGCTGCTCGGCCTTCTCGGCCTTGGAGCCGGCGTTCTCGCCCACCACGACGTAGTCGGTCTTCTTCGACACCGATCCGGAGGCCTTGCCGCCGCGGCTGATGATCGCCTCCTTGACCGAGTCGCGGGTGAAGTCCTGCAGCGAGCCGGTGGCCACGATGGTCAGGCCCTCGAGCGTCCGGCCGACGGACTCGTCGCGCTCGTCCTCCATCGTGACGCCGGCGGCCTCCCAGGTCTCGACGATGCGGACGTGCCACGGCTCCTTGAACCACTCGATCACCGCCTCGGCGATGGTCGGCCCCACCCCCTCGGCGGCGGCCAGCTCGGCCTCCGAGGCACCGCGGATCGCCGCCATCGAGCCGAACTCCTGGGCCAGCGCGCGGGCGGCGGTCGGGCCGACGTGCCGGATGGAGAGAGCGACCAGCACCCGCCACAGCGGGACGTCGAGCCGGCTGCGCAGGTTGGCCAGCAGCCGCTCGCCGTTGGCGGAGAGCTGCGGGCCCTCCTCGCCCTTCTTGGGAGCGCGCGTGAACAGCGGCGCGGTCAGCACCTTGTCGTCGTCGAGGTCGAAGATGTCGCCCTCGTTGGCGATCGCGCCGGCCTCCAGGAGCGCGGCCGCGGCCTCGTAGCCCAGTCCCTCGACGTCGAAGGCCCCGCGGCCGGCCACGTGGAAGACGCGCTCGCGGACCTGGGCCGGGACAGTGCTCGTGGTTGGGGCAGCGGAGGTCCTTGTCGCCCTCCTTCTGCTGGGCCAGCGTCGTGCCGCAGGCCGGGCACTCCGTGGGCATCACCCACTCGGCGAGGCCGTCGGGCCGCAGCGGCAGCACCGGGCCGAGGATCTCGGGGATCACGTCGCCGGCCTTGCGCAGGATCACCGTGTCGCCGGGCCGCACGTCCTTGCGCTTGACCTCGTGGGCGTTGTGCAGGGTGGCGTTCTCGACCGTCGACCCCGCCACCTTGGTCGGCTCCATCACGCCGTAGGGCGTCACGCGGCCGGTGCGCCCGACGTTGACCCGGATGTCGAGGAGCTTGGCGTTGACCTCCTCGGGCGGGTACTTGAAGGCGATCGCCCAGCGGGGAGCGCGGCTGGTCGAGCCGAGCCGGCGCTGGAGGCCGACGTCGTCGACCTTGACCACCACGCCGTCGATCTCGTAGGGGACGATCGTGTGGCGGTTCTCGCCGGCGTGCTCGACGTACTTCTCGACATCGGCGAGGGTCGTCACCACCTTGACCTGGTCGGACGTCGGCAGCCCCCACGCCGCCAGCGCCTCGTAGGAGTGCGACTGTGCCTGCGGCTCGAATCCCTCGCGGGCACCGAGGCCGTGGCAGACCATGCCCAGCGCCCGGCTGGCCGTGATGCGCGGGTTCTTCTGGCGCAGCGAGCCCGCCGCGGAGTTGCGCGGGTTGGCGAACGGCTGCTTGCCGGCGTCGACCAGCGACTCGTTGAGCCGCTCGAAGGCCTTGACGGGCAGGAACACCTCGCCACGCACCTCGACCAGCTTGGGCACCGGGAACTCGTCGGTGCCGGTCAGCCGGGTCGGGACGGAGTCGATGGTCTTGACGTTGGGGGTGACGTCCTCGCCGGTGCGGCCGTCGCCACGGGTCAGCGCCCGGACCAGTCGGCCGTCCTCGTAGAGCAGGTTGATGGCCAGCCCGTCGACCTTGAGCTCGCAGAGCAGGTCGGCCTGCTCGATGCCCTCGCGGCCCAGCCGCGCGTGCCACGCCTCGAGCTCCTGGTAGCTGAAGGCGTTGTCGAGGCTCTCCATGCGCTGCAGGTGGTCGACGGCGGTGAACTCCGTCGAGACCGCGCCCCCGACCTTCTGGGTGGGCGAGTCGGGCGTGCGCAGGTCGGGCACCTGCTCCTCGAGCGCCTCGAGCCGCCGCAGCTTCAGGTCGAAGTCGGCGTCCGAGAGCGTGGGGTCGTCGAGCACGTAGTAGCGCCAGCGCGCGTCCTCGATCTCCTCGGCCAGCGCGCGATGCTCCTGCCGGAGCGGCCTCGCGCGGTCGAGGGAATCGACCTGTGGGTCGGGACTGGTCTCCTCGCTCACGACCACCATCCTGCCGTGCGCGGCCGACAGCCCCCATCCGTGTCCCCGGACCACTCCGAACTGTTCTCGTCCCTTGGTCTCACGATTGGATGGCCGCATGCCCGAACCGGAACTCCTGCGATCCGAGCCCGCCACCGCCACGCGCGGCGTCGTGCTGATGCTGCACGGCGGGGCGAAGGCGGGCGAGGAGCCCGTGGGGCCGCGGAGCGCGTCGTACTGGCGGGCCGACCTGATGCGCCGGGCGATCGCGCCGCGTGTCCACGAGGCGGGGCTGTCGGTGTGGCTGCTGCGCTTCGGCGTGCGCGGCTGGAACCTGGGCCTGGGGCCGGAGCCGTCCCCGGTGCCGGACGCGCGCTGGGCCATCGAGCAGGTGCGGCAGGCACACCCGGGTCGCCCGGTGGTGCTGCTCGGCCACTCCATGGGGGGACGTACGGCGGTCCACGTGGCGGACGACCCGGCCGTGGTCGGCGTCGTGGCGCTGGCGCCGTGGTTGGAGCCCGACGACCCGGTGGCCCCCCTGACCGGCAAGCACCTGGTCGCGGGCCACGGCAGCCGTGACCGGATCACCTCCGCCAGGATGACCCGGGCCTACGTCCGGCGGGCGGACGAGGTGGCCGCCTCGGCTGAGTTCGTCGACGTCGGCCGGCTCGGTCACTACATGCTCGCGCACCCCGGACGGTGGAACCGTTTCGCGGTGAGGGCGACCCTCGAGGTCCTCGACCGGGCGGAATGCATCAGCCCCTGAAGCGGTTGCGGGAGGCAATGACCTCCACCGACTCCCAGCCTGCCGAAGCGGCGCTCGACGCCGCCCCCAGCGCTGTGAGGCACGAGGCGGCGGTCCCGATCCTCATCGGACTCCTGTTCGGCTTCACCGGCCTGGGCAGCGCGTCCGTCGCCATCGCGCTGCCGACCATCGACTCCGACCTCGGTGTGAGCACGGGCGTCGGCGCCTGGACGATCAGCCTGTACGCGCTCTTCCTGGCGGTCGCGACGCCCGTCTACGGGCGCATCTCCGACCTCGTCGGCGTGCGCCTGCCCATGCTGGTCGGTGTCTCGCTGATGGCCGCGGGCGCGGTCGCCGGCGCACTCGCCCCCGACTACTGGCTGCTGCTGGTGGCCCGGATCGTGCAGGGTGCGGGAGCGGCCGCCGTGCCCACCCTCGGCGTGGCCATCGTCTCGGCCCGGTTCACCGGCGACCGACGTCCGCGGGCGCTCGGCCAGGTGGCCGGCTTCGCGGCGGCCGTGGCCTGCCTCGGCCCGCTGGCCGGCGGGACGATCGAGGGGTTGATCGGGTGGCGTGCGGTCGTGGCGCTGCCGGTCCTCGGCCTGCTGCTCGTGCCGTTCCTCTACCGCGCGATGCCCACCCACGGCACCGGCGCCCGGCTCGACCTGGTCGGGGCCGCTCTCGTGGCACTGACCGCCGGAGGCGTCGTACTCCTCGTGCAGTCGCCGTCGACAGGCTGGCCGGTGGCCGTCGTGGGCGCCCTGCTGGCGACGCTCGGCGCACCGGCGGTGGCGGCCTGGGTACGCCGGCGCCCCGACGGCTTCCTGCCGGTCGCGGTGATCCGCAACCGGGTCGTGGTCCGCAGCGCGCTCGCCGCGGCAGCAGTGCCGGCCGCCTGGTTCGCGCTGCTCATCGCCGTCCCGGCCGTGCTGGTCGGGGTGGGCTGGGAGCCGTGGCAGGTCGGCCTCGCGCTGGTCCCGAGCGCGGTGAGCGGCCTGGCCGCCCCGCGCATCTCCGGGCCGCTCCTGGGACGGATCGGCCCGATGCGGGCGCTCGCCGTGGCCGCGTTGACAGCGACTGTCGCCCTCGGGGTCGCCGCCTGGGGTGCCGAGGTGCACTCCGCCGTGCTGCTCGTCCTCGCTGTGGTCGGTGTCACGTTCGCCTTCGGGCTCGGCCAGCCCGCCCTGATGGCGGCCACCGGAGACGCCGTGGTCGAGGAGGTCCGCGGAGTTGCGCTCGGCATCGCGACCCTGTTCTTCTTGGTGGGTGGCGGAGTCGGCTCCGCCGTGGTCGGTGGCGTCGGCGACACCCTCGGGATGCCCGTGGCGCTGCTGGTCCTGGCCCTGTTGCCGGTGGCCGGGCTCATCGCGCTGGCGCCGTACCTCGGGCGGGCCTCCACGAACGTGCGCGAGATCACCCCGGGTTCCTGAAACCCTCCGGCATCACTCTTCGTCGGACATGTGTTGCGCAGACGTACCCAACCCACGTTTGGACTATGACCAACCAGAAGCCATCCACAGACCGCAAGCTCGAGCTCTCCCCCGCCCAGGTGGGCGGTAGCGCCCTTGCGGCAGTCTCGGCTGCCTTCTTCGCCTCCTGGGCCGGCACGGCGGGCACCATCATCGGTGCCGCGCTGGCCAGCGTGATCGCGACCGCGGGCACCGCGACGTACACGTGGTGGCTGCGGCGCACCTCGGACGCCGTACGCCGGACCGCCTCGCAGGTCCGCGTCACCGGGCTGGGCAGTGCGGTCGTGGTGCCGAGCCTGGCCCGCACCCGGTCCTCCGGCGGCTACGGCGAGTCGGCCCCCTCCGGCGGACCGTCCTGGGACCCGGGCGAGGATCCCGACGAGGAGCCTGAGAAGGACCCCGCCGAGGAGCCGTCGCGCTGGAGCTTCCTGTCCGGCCGGCCCTGGGGGAAGGTGGCGCTCGCCTCCGTGGCCGTCATGCTGGCCGCCCTCGGCTCGATCACGGTCGTCGAGGCGGTCACCGGCAAGCCGTTGTCGTCCTACCTGCGTGGCGACACGGGCACCGGGACCTCGGTGGGCCACCTGGTCGGCAACGACACCTCGACGCCGACCCCGAGCCCCACGAAGGACCCCACCCCGACTCCGACGCCCACCCCGGGCGAGGACAGCACCCCGTCCCCTGACGAGCAGGGGACCCCGACGCCCCTGCCCACGCCGGAGGTCACCCCGACCCCGACTCCGACGGTTCCCACCCCCACCCCGACGGAGACGCCGCAGGGCGGCCAGACCGCCGGCGACGGTGCCACGCCGGCACCCTGACGGACCCTTCGCCAGGCGTGGCCGGCCACCAAATAGGCCACTGGGCCACGAATTGTTGGACCACCGGGAATGAGATTCGTGCTGCCTCGGTTGCGGCTCTAGTCTGCCGATGAAACGGAACGGTTTCGTTTCATCCCACTCGAGCAGCACCACCACGGACCGGAGGAACACATGCCGCAGCTGGCCGCCTCCCGCCCCCGCGTCGAGGGCGAGCGCGAGGACGAGATCCTCGACGCGACCCTCGAGCTGCTCTTCGAGCTCGGCTACGACCGACTGACCATGGACGCCGTCGCCCGGCGGGCACGAGCCAGCAAGGCCACGCTCTACCGCCGCTGGGACACCAAGGCGAGCCTCGTCGTGGACGCCGTCGTCCGCGCCAAGCAGGCCCCCGCCGTCGAGGACCACGACACCGGCACCCTGCGCGGTGACCTGATGTCCACCTTCTGCGGACCACACGGCATCGCCCACGGCAAGGCCGCCAGCGCGCTCGGCTCGGTGATCACGGCGCTGATGACCGACCCGGAGTTCTCGCAGCCGTTCCGCGAGAAGTTCATCCGTCCCAAGCTCGAGGTGACCCGGGCCATCTACGCCCGCGCCGTCGCCCGAGGGGAGATCGACGACGACGTCGACCTCGAGATCATCGGCCCCGCTCTGGCCGGGATCCTGCTGCACCGCGCCTTCGTGATGGGCCTCGAGCCCGACGACGACATCGTCCGCCGTGTGGTGGACCACGTGATCCTGCCGGCCGTGGGCTACCGCCCGCTCCCCGGCGTACCAACTCCTGCCCGCACCCGGGCACAGAAAGGTTGACCCAGATGACTGACACGACCGACGTCCCGATCGACGTCGCCGAGCAGAAGCCCCGCAGCCGTCGCCTGGTCTGGGCGCTCGTCCTGATCTCGGTGGCGCAGCTGATGGTGGTCCTCGACGGCACCATCGTGAACATCGCGCTGCCCTTCATCCAGAAGGACCTCGACATCGCGAGCGCCGACCTCCGGTGGATCGTCACCGGCTACGCCCTCGCGTTCGGCAGCCTGCTGCTCCTCGGCGGCCGCCTCGGCGACCTCTTCGGACGGCGCAAGGTCTTCATGACCGGCCTGATCATCTTCGGCATCGCCTCGCTGCTCGGCGGTCTCGCCACCAGCGAGGGCCTGCTGCTCGCGGCGCGTGCGCTGCAGGGCCTCGGTGCCGCGCTCGCCTCCCCGGCCGCGCTGGCGCTGATCACCACGACGTTCCCGGCCGGCCCGCTGCGCAACCGCGCCTTCGCGGTGTACGCCGCGATGTCCGGCGTGGGTGCCGCGGTCGGGCTGCTGCTCGGTGGCTGGCTGACCGGCCTCGACAGCGTCTTCGGCCTGAGTGTCGAGGGCTGGCGCCTCACCCTGCTGATCAACACCCCGATCGGCATCATCACCGCGCTGCTCGCACCGCGCTTCCTGGCCGAGTCCGAGTCGCACCCCGGGCAGCTCGACCTCCCCGGTGCCGTGACCGGCACGCTGGGCCTCCTGGGCCTGGTCTACGGGCTCAGCCGGGCCGGCACCGACGGCTGGACCGACATGTGGACGGTCGCAAGCCTGGTCGCCGGCGTGTCCCTGCTCACCTTCTTCCTCTTCATGGAGAGCCGCGTCGCGCACCCACTGCTCCCGGTCCGCGTCTTCAAGAACCGCACCCGGGCGGCCAGCTTCGTGGCGATGTTCTTCGCGCCGGCGGCGATGTTCGCGATGTTCTTCTACCTCAGCCAGTACATCCAGCTCGTGATGGACTACTCCCCGATCAGGGCGGGAGTGGCGTTCCTGCCCTTCTGCTTCGGCCTGGTCGCCGCCGCAGGCATCTCCTCCAGCCTGATCAACCGGATGGATCCCCGGATCCTGGCCGGCATCGGGACGCTGATGGCCGCGGCCGCGTTGTTCGGGTTCTCCCGGCTGCCCTTCGACACCTCGTTCCCGGTCACCAGCGTCAGCGGCAGCTACCTCACCGACCTGCTGCCGTACATCCTGCTGATGTCCTTCGGGATGGGGCTGACGTTCGTGCCGCTGACGTTGACCGCGGTGCACCACCTGCGCAACGAGGACTCCGGCATCGGCTCGGGCGTGCTCAACACCATGCAGCAGGTCGGCGGCGCGCTGGGACTCTCGCTGCTCGGCACCATCGCCACGCAGACCATCGACAACCGTGTCGAGGTGCTGGGCAACGCGGCTCACCAGGCCGCTGCCGCAGGTGCACCGGCACTCTCGCCGGCCAAGCAGGCCGTGGTGCAGCAGATCGTCGGGCACCAGGTCTTCACCGAGGGTGCGACCGCCGCGTTCCTGCTGGCGTGCGGGCTGATGGTGACCGCGTCACTGGTGGTGTGGATCTTCCTCAACGTCAAGCACCAGGAGCTGGCCACCGACGGCCCGGAGGTCGCCCCGGCGGTCGGCTGAGGACGAATCAGGCGGTCAGCGCCTCGCTGATCGCCTCGACGAAGGCCGGGAGGTCGTCGGGACTGCGACTGGTGATCAGGTTGCCGTCCACGACGACCTCTTCGTCCTTCCAGGTGGCGCCCGCGTTCTCGAGGTCGACCGACAGGCTCGGGTAGCTCGTCAGGGTCCGGCCCTTCGCCACCCCGGCGGACACGAGCAGCCACGGGCCGTGACAGATCACGGCGACCACCTTGTCGGAGTCCAGCGCCTCGCGGACGATCTCCTGGGCGTCCTCGTCGGTGCGGAGGTGGTCGGCGTTGACGGTGCCCCCGGGCACGACCACCGCGTCCACGGCGGAGACGTCGAGGTCACCGAAGCTGCCGTCGACGTCGACCTTCTGGGTCGGCTCCGTGTCACCCTCGACGGCCTGGATCGGATCGGTGTCCGCGGAGTAGATCTTCACCTCGGCCCCGGCTCCAGCCAGCTCGTCGCGCGGTGTCACGAGCTCGGCCTCCTCGAAGTGGTCGGTCGCGATGATGGCGATCTTCTTGCCGCTCAGGTCGGACATGGGTCTCCTCTCGAGGTATGACGGGCCCGTACCCGAAGGACGTCACCTCATCCTCGGCCACCGAAGTCGGCGAACAGCGGGCCCTTGGCAACAGCCTTGCAACGCCCGCCGGGGAGGCGGCACACAAAGAGGTCGTCCTTGTTGTCGGCCATGAGGACCACCCGGACGTCGTCGAGCCACTCGACCGTGAAGAACGCATCGGCGTCGTCGTAGCCCGCCGGCAGACGAAGCCTCACTTCCGGGCCCGACAGACCCAGTCGGGCAGCAGCCGCGACACCGCCAAGGTCCTCGGCCACGAGGCGGTCGCCCTGGCGCCCGAAGGTGATCGCCTCGGCACCAGGTCGGTTGTCGGGGAACGGGTTGAACGGAGCGTCGGGCCTGTCCGTTGGTCCGAAGAAGAGGCGCGGCCGACTGCGCCGGTCGGAGATGTACGTAGCCCACGGGACCTCGGTCTGGGTCCCGGTCGAGGTGTCGAGCCGCATCACCGCCCTGAAGTGCCGGCACGCCCCGTAGTACTTCGAGTAGTCCAGGCACCACTCCTTGCCCCTGTCGTCGGGAGTCCAGTACACGGAGTCCTCGAACACCGCCTGGATCTTGAGGTGGTCATCACCGTTGTGACCCGGATCCCTTCCCTTGAACCCCATCCGGGCCACCTCCCGCCGTTCGTGGGTGTCGTAGACGACATATTCGCCGGTGAGGTCGTACCCGGAGCCGTGCGGGTGGTTCTCGGGGGACGGTTCGAACCACACCAACGTCGAACCGCTGCTCGAACCGTCGAGCCAGAAGCCTCGAATGACCGAGCCGTAGACGGTGCCGATGTGGACGATCTCGGTCCCTTCGGTGAGCCAGAGCTCGTTGCAGACAGCCGCGTACTTGAAACAGTCCCCCTTCGCCTCACGCATGAAGACGGCGCCGTCGTCGGTCGCCCGGACCTGCGAGACCTTGCCGCCCACGTCGACTGTCTGATCACCCCAGTGGATCGTCGACCCCTTGGCGTAGGTCACCTGGCGCCCGGAGGAGGCGTTGTCGTCGACCTTCGGCGTGGGGGGTGTGGGCGTCGGGATGGGCGACGGAGGATTCGCGGGCGGCGGGGCGGTCTCCACGAGCCTGAGCACCGCGGTCCCTGCAGTCAGGGCCAGCACCACGGCGATCACGGTGGCCACGACCGCGACGACCTGGCGGCGTCGCCGCATCGAGCCGATCCGGGCATGCACGTCCCGCCGCAGCTCCTCCGGACTGCTCTCGACGGTGGTCGCCCTGGCTGCGAGCAGCCGGAGGTCGTCGGGGGTCATCACCCGCTCCCTTCGTCGACTGCGATCAGCGAAACGTCGAGCCGCAGCTTCGCCAGTGCCTTGGCCGCCTGGCTCTTCACGGTGCCGACCGAGCAGCCGAGCAGGTCGGCTGTCTCGGCCTCGCTGCGGTCCTCGAGGTAGCGCAGCACGACCACGGCGCGCTGGCGGCGCGGCAGCCGCCCGACGGCGGCCCACAGGTCCTGCTGCTCGGCCCACGTCTCCGTGTCGGCGCTCCCGGCGAGGTCGGCACTCTCGGGGAGCTGTGCCGTGGGCGTCTCGCCCGTCCAGCGCCGCCGCCACCAGGACACCGAGGTCGTGACCAGGACCCGTCGCACGTAGGCCTCCGGATCGCCCTCGATGCGGCTCCAGGCGAACCACGACTTGGCGAGTGCGGTCTGCAGCAGGTCCTGGGCCAGCGCCTCGTCCTGGACCAGCAGGTACGCCGTCTGCAGCAACGATCGCGACCGCGACAGGATGAAGGCGTCGAACCCGGCCGGGTCGGCCATGCCCTCACCACCTTCGAGGTCGGGCTCGACACCGTGGCCGATCCCTCGACCCGTAGACGCGATGGCTGCCCGAAAGAGTTGCCCCGCGCCTCAGGGTGCTCCTCGACGAGGAGGCAGGGCTACCCGTGACCGCCGAAGCCGTAGTCCAACGGCCCCTTCACCACGACCCGGCACCGCCCGCTGGACAGCTGGCAGACCAGGATGTCGTCCGTGTTGTCGGCGACCAGGGAGAACCGGCCGTCGCCGAGCCACCTGTGGAAGAAGAACAGCTGCGCGTCCTCGTCGTAGCCGGTTGGGAGATGCAGCCGCACCGGCTCACCGTTGCTGGCCAGGTGCATGAGGACGGCGTTGCCCCCGTCGTCCCCCACCAGCCGGTCACCGGAGCGCCCGAAGTCGGGCGTCTCGTCGTACACCGGACCCGGGGTGTCGGGATCTCCCTTGATGGGCAGCACGAACGTGCTCGGCCTGCTGTTCCGGTCGGCGGTGTACGACGCCCACGGGACCTCGGTCTGGGTCCCGGTCGAGGTGTCGAGCCGTGTGATCGCGCTGAAGCGCAGGCACGCCGCGTTGTACTTCGAGTAGTCCAGGCACCTGGTGTGGTCGTCGGGGGTCCAGTACACCGAGCCGTCGTACACCTCCTTGATGTCCGCGTCGGCCGACCCGAACCGGGCCACCTCGCGTCGGGCGGCGGTGTCGTAGGCGATGTACTGGCCTCGCTCGACGTAGTTCTCGCCCGCGTTGCTGTCCGGACTCGGCTCGAACCACACCAGCGTCGACCCGGCGCTCGAGACCTCGATCTGGTAGCCGCGGACCCACGTGCCGGCCACCCGACCGATCCGGAGGATCTCCGACCCGTCGGTGAACAGGAGAGGGGCGTAGCAACCCCCCGGCTGATTGCAGTTCTCGTGGGCGCTGGCGCGCGTGAAGACGGCGCCCTCGGCGGTCGCTGCGACGCCCGCAACCTCGTCCCCCGCGTCGATCGTCCGGTCCCCCAGGTGGATCGTGGATCCCCGGGCGTAGACCAGACCCCCGGACGAGACGTCGTCGTCGACCTGGGGTGTGGGAGTGGGAGCGACGGGGGGCTTGGCCGGCGGCGGGGCGGACTCGGTCATCCGGACCACGGCGGTCCCGGCAGAGAGGGCGAGGACGACCGCGACGACGGTGGCCACCACCGCACCGAGCTGACGCCGCCGCCGGGTCGTGTCGATCCGGGCGTGGACCTCCGCCAGCCGCGTCGCGGGACGACCCTCGACGCGCGTGGCCCTGTCGGCCAGCACCCGGAGATCCTGGGGGCTCATGACCCGCTCCTCTCGTCGACGCGCTCCAGTGCCGGGTCGATGCGCAGCTTGGCCAGGGCCTTGGAGCACTGGCTCTTGACGGTGCCGAGCGAGCAGCCGAGCAGGTGGGCGGTCTCGGCCTCGGATCGGTCCTCGAGGTACCGCAGCACCACCACCGCGCGCTGTCGCCCGGGGAGCCGGCCGATCGCCTCCCACAGGTCCTGCCTCTCAGCTGGTCCCTCGAACGACGGCCGCTCCGGCAGGTCGGCCGTCGGCGCCTCGGCGACCCACTTGCGCCGCCACCACGACGCCGAGGTGGTGACCAGGATCCGGCGGACGTAGGGCTCCGCGTCGCCCTCGATACGGCGCCAGGCGAACCAGGCCTTCGTCAGCGATGTCTGCAGCAGGTCCTCGGCCAGGTCCTCGTCCTGCACGAGGAGGTACGCCGTTCGCAGCAACGCCCCCGAACGCGTCGCGACGAACGCGTCGAAAGCGCCTTCGTCGTCCATGCGGATCACGACCTCCACGGTCGCCGGCACGCCGGCCAGCGGTGCTACCTAGACGCGCTGGACCAGCGAAAAGGTTGCCCCGGCACACGATCCTCCTGGTCCGGAGGATCGACAATGCTCAGCCCCGGGCTCAGCCGAGCTCGGCCGCGGCTTCCCGCACGGCGCGCAACGCCTGCTTCGTGTACGACGGCTCGGCGCCGGCCAGCCCGCAGGCGGGCGTGAGCACCACCCGGTCGGCGACCTCCTCCGGGTCGAGACCGAGCATGTCCAGCAGACGTCGCGCCCGGTCGAGCGCCGTCCTCGTCGACGGGGCGTGCGGGCTGCGTGTCGGCACCACGCCGAGCCAGGCCTGGCCGCCCTCGTCGACCACGGTGGCCAGGTCGTCGTAGGCCCCGGCCGCGAGAACGGCGAGGTCGACCGAGACTGCGCCTGCCCCGGCGGAGCGGAACAGCGACACCGGCGCGTCCGCGGCGCAGCAGTGCACGACGGACAGGTCCGCCCCCGCCACCTCGAGCACCCACTCCAGCGCCGGGGCGGCACCGGCCTTGTCGACCGAACGGTGCCGGTGGAAGCCGGAGGCGGTCGACACGCGGCCGGCGAGGACCGACGGGAGCATGGGCTCGTCGACCTGCAGCACCAGGGAGGCGCCGGGCACTCGCCGCTGCACGTCGGCGAGGTGGTCGGCCACACCGGCAGCGAGGGCCTGGGCGAGGTCGCGGCGGGCGCCGACGTCGGAGAGCACCTTGTCGCCGCGCGGCTTCTCGACGGTCGCGGCGAGGGTCCACGGCCCGGCGACCTGGACCTTCAGCGATCCGACGTACCCCTGGGTCTGCTCCTCGAGCACGTCGAGGTCCTGGGCCAGCAGCGAGCGTGCCCGCCGGTGGTCGACACCCGGTGCATCGGTCAGCCGCCAACCGGCCGGCTGGAGGTCGAAGCCGAGCTCGGCGACCAGGGCAGTGGCGCGACCGGTCATGTCGGCGATCGCGCCACGAGCTGGAAGCTCGGGCAGGTGCGGCAGGTCGGGCAGCTCGTCGAGCACCAGCTTGGTGGTCTCGCGGAAGTCCTCCCCCGGCATCGAGCCGAGTCCGGTGGCCCGGGCGCTCACTGGGAGTTCACGGCAGCCCGTCGGGTCGTGGAGATCGTCGCCGAACCGACGACCCGCGTGCCGTCGTACACCACGACCGCCTGGCCGGGAGCGATCCCGGAGGCGGGCTCCAGGAGCTCCACCTCGACCACCTCGCCGGAGACCCTGACCACCGCGCGGTGCTCGGCCCCGTGGGCGCGGAGCTGGACCGTGCACGCGAGCTCGCCGTCGGGCACCGAGCCGCACCAGCGCGGGCGGATGCCGCTGAGCCCGTCGATCTGAAGCTCGTCGTGCGAGCCGACGGTGACGGTGCCGGTGACAGGCTCGATGTCGAGCACGTACCTCGGCTGGCCGTCGGCGGCCGGTGTGCCGATGCGCAGCCCGCGCCGCTGCCCGATCGTGAAGCGCCACGATCCCTCGTGAGTCCCGAGGTGCTCGCCCGACGAGGCGACGATCGCGCCGGAGCGGTTCGCCTCGGGGAGCTTCTCGGCGAGCCAGCCCCCGGTGTCCCCGTCGCTGATGAAGCAGATGTCGTGGCTGTCGGGCTTGTCGGCCACGCTCAGCCCCCGCTCCTCGGCCTCGGCCCGGACGAGGGGCTTGGGGGTGTCCCCCAGCGGGAACAGCGAGTGCGCGAGCTGGTCCTGGGTCAGCACGCCGAGCACGTAGGACTGGTCCTTGGCCATGTCCTCCGCGCGGTGCATCTCGATCTGGCCGTCGGCGCCGGTCTCGAGCCGTGCGTAGTGGCCGGTGACCACCGCGTCGAAGTCGAGCGCGAGCGCCCGGTCGAGGACGGCGGCGAACTTGATCTTCTCGTTGCAGCGCAGGCAGGGGTTGGGGGTGCGGCCCTCGGAGTACTCGGTCACGAAGTCCTCGACGACGTCCTCGTGGAACCGCTCGCTGAGGTCCCACACGTAGAACGGGATCCCGATGACGTCGGCGGCCCGCCGTGCGTCGTTGGCGTCCTCGATCGTGCAGCACCCGCGAGCGCCCGTGCGGTAGGACTTCGGGTTGCGCGACAGCGCCAGGTGGATGCCCGTGACGTCGTGGCCCTGCTCGGACGCGCGCGCTGCCGCCACCGCCGAGTCCACGCCGCCCGACATCGCTGCCAGGACGCGCATCAGCCGGAGCTTCCCGCCCTGCCGTGCGCGGGCATCCGCGTCGAGAGGGCCGCGTTGCGGGCGCGCTCGACGACCGGGCCGATCGCCTCGATCAAGGCGTCCACGTCGGACTGGGTCGAGGTGTGGCCGAGCGAGAACCGCAGCGAGGACCTCGCCGCCTCCTCCGAGGCGCCCATCGCGAGGAGGACGTGCGAGGCCTGTGGCACGCCGGCGTCGCAGGCGGAGCCGGTCGAGCACTCGATGCCGCGCGCGTCGAGCAGCATCAGCAGCGAGTCGCCCTCGCAGCCGGGGAACTGCAGGTGGGCGTTCCCGGGCAGCCGGTGCTCGGGGCCGTCCTCCGGGTCGCCGTTGTAGACCGCGTCCGGCACCTCACGTCGCACGCCTTCGACGAGGGCGTCGCGCAGGGCGGTCAGCCGTCCGGCCAGCTCCGGCTGAGCCTCCACGGCGAGTCGGCAGGCCGCGGCGAAGCCGGCGATCGCGGGGGTGTCGATGGTGCCCGAGCGGATGTCGCGCTCCTGGCCGCCGCCGTGGAGCAGCGCGGTCGGCTGCAGCTCACGGCGTACGACGAGGGCGCCGACGCCGTACGGACCACCGATCTTGTGACCGGTCACCGTCATGGCGTCGACCCCGCTGGCGCCGAAGTCGAGGGGCAGCTGACCCAGCGCCTGCACTGCGTCGGTGTGCACCGGGATCCCGTGGGCGTGGGCGATCTCGACGATCTCGGCGACCGGCTGGACGGTGCCGACCTCGTTGTTGGCCCACATCACCGTGACGAGGGCGACGCTCTCGGGGTCGGACTCGACGGCCATCCGGAAGGCGTCCACGTCGAGGCGGCCGAGGCGGTCGACGGCCACCAGCTCGACCTTGGCGCTCTCGTCCACGCCCAGCCAGTGCAGCGGGTCGAGCACGGCGTGGTGCTCGACCGGGGTGCTGAGGATGCGCACCCGGCGCGGGTCCTCGGCACGGCGGGCCCAGAAGAGCCCCTTGACCGCGAGGTTGTCGGACTCGGTGCCACCCGAGGTGAAGACGACCTCGACGGGACGACACCCCAGCGCGCGGGCGATCGTCTCGCGCGACTCCTCCACCAGGCGCCGGGCGTCACGCCCGGATCCGTGCAGCGACGACGCGTTCCCGACGCGGCCCAGCTGCGAGGTCATCGCGGCTGCCGCTTCGGTCAGGATCGGCGTCGTGGCCGCGTGGTCGAGGTAGACGGTCATGTCAACAAGCAAGCGTACGGCGTGGTCGAGAATGTCGGGCATGGCACCGATCACTGTCGATGCGAGCTCCCCCGTCCCGCCGTACGAGCAGGTGCGGGAGCAGGTCCGCGAGCAGGTCTCGAGCGGTGTGCTGGCGCCGGGGACGAAGCTGCCGACCGTGCGCCACCTCGGCTGAGCGAGCTCGGCCTGGCGACCAACACGGTCGCCCGTGCCTACCGGGAGCCTCGAGGCGCTCGGCGTCATCGAGACCCGTGGCAGGGCGGGCAGCGTCGTCAGCGGCGACGGGGTCGCCAGGGCGCCCGCGAGGCGGCGCACGCGTACGTCGAGCGCGCCAAGGCACTGGGCCTGGCCGAGGCCGACGCGGTCGACCTCGTCCACCGCGCCTTCCGCTGAGTCCCGGGACACCGGGGGGCTCAGCCCTTGCGCTTGGTGATCTCCTCGGTGGCGGCCGGGAGGACGGTGTGGAGGTCGCCCACGACGCCGAAGTCGACGAGCTCGAAGATCGGGGCCTCCTCGTCCTTGTTGACCGCGACGATCGTCTTGGAGGTCTGCATGCCGGCGCGGTGCTGGATGGCGCCGGAGATGCCGTTGGCGACGTAGAGCTGCGGGCTGACGACCTTGCCGGTCTGGCCGATCTGGAAGGCGTGCGGCTTCCAGCCGGAGTCCACCGCGGCACGCGAGGCGCCCACGGCAGCGCCGAGGGAGTCGGCGAAGTCCTCGACCTCGGAGAAGTCGCCACCGGTGCCCCGGCCGCCGGAGACCACGATCGCGGCCTCGGTCAGCTCGGGACGACCCGAGGCCTTGCGCGGCCTGGGAGGCGACGATCTTGGCCTTCTTGGCCGAGTCGGAGATGGTCGCGGCGAACTCTTCCTTCGCCGCCGCGCCCTCGCTCTCCTCGGGGGCGGCCGAGTTGGGCTTGACCGTGATGATCGGCGTGCCCTTGGTGATCTTGGCCGTGACGGTGTAGCTGCCGGCGAACACCGACTGCGTGGTGACCGGGCCCTCCTGCACGTCCACGGCGTCGGTGATCAGGCCGGAGTCGAGCTTGACCGCGAGGCGGCCGGCGATCTCCTTGCCCTCGGCGGAGGAGGCGATCAGCACCGCGGCCGGGCTGGTCTTCTCGACCAGCTGCTGCAGCACCTCGGCCTTCGGCGCCACGAGGTAGCCCTTGATCTCGGCGTCGTCGACGACGTAGACCTTCTCGGCGCCGTACTTCTTCACCGACTCCACGGCGCCGTCGGCCTCACCGGAGCCGCCGATGAACACCGCGGACGGCTCACCGAGCCGCTTGGCGATGGTCAGCAGCTCGTAGGTGGGCTTGCGGACCTTGCCGTCGAGATGGTCGACCAGGACGAGTACTTCAGACATTGGGTTCTCAACACTCCTGAGATGTTCGTGCGCGAGCGGGCCAGGGACTGGGTCAGATGAACTTCTTGGAGGCGAGGAACTCGACCAGCGCCGTGGCGCCCGAGCCGTCCTCGTCGGTGACGATCTCGCCCTGCGTGCGCGGCGGCCGCTCCTCGGTGTCCTCGACGGCGGTCCACGCCGCGTCCAGGCCCACGCTGTCGGCCTCGACGCCGATGTCGGAGAGCGACCAGGTCTCGAGCGGCTTCTTCTTCGCCGCCATGATCCCCTTGAACGACGGGTAGCGGGCCTCGCCCGACTGGTCGGTCACCGAGAGCACCAGCGGCGCGGTCGCACCGATCACCTCGGTCGAGGTGTCACCGTCGCGCTTGATCCGGAACTGCTTGTCCTGCCGCTCGATGACCGAGCCCAGGGTGACCTGAGGCAGGTCGAGACGCTCCGCGAGCATGGCGGGTACGACGGACATCGTGGCGTCCGTCGACGACATGCCGCACAGCACGACATCGACGTCGCCGAGCTTCTCGATGGCCTTCGCCAGCACCTGCGAGGTGGCCAGCGCGTCGGAGCCGGCGATCGCGTCGTCGACCACGTGAACGCCCTTGTCGGCGCCCATCTGCAGCGCCTTCTTGATCGCGTCCGCGGCGTCCTCGGGGCCGACGGTCAGCGCGGTGACCTCGACCTCCTCGCCCTCTGCCTTCTCCTTCAGCTGCAGCGCCTGCTCGACGGCGTACTCGTCGAGCTCGGAGAGCAGCCCGGGGGTGCCCGCGCGGTCCACGGTGTTGTCGGACTCGAAGTGCCGGTCGGCAGTCGCGTCGGGTACGTACTTCACACAGACGACAATGTTCATGGGTGATGCGGCCCTGGTCGGGCCCCTCCTGAACTCAAGGTTTGCGGACGGAGAGTGATCTCCGGTGAGGTTACCGTCGGGTTAGGAACCCAGCCACATCGAGCCCGGGTGGGTTCAGTCACACGACCGGAGTGACCGGCCCGTGCGCTCAGCGCGCCGACTTGGGCGCGATCAGGTTGGCCAGGAAGCGGCCGATGAGCAGGTAGACGATCGCGGCCATCCCCCAGTTGAGCAGGGCGTTCTTCGGGACGGCGTTCTTGCCGGTGAAGTGGAAGATCCCGTCGGTGCGGCTGAACGGCCCGGAGATCGCCTCGGCCGTGTTCACGATGAACTTCACGATCTCGTTGTCTGCGTTGATGTTGTCGCGGAGCACGACGAGGATCGCCCCCAGCGCCAGGATCGTGGCGAGGATGCCGAACACGATGCGCACGGCACGCGCCGCCTGGTTCCGCACGGCGTACTGGGCGGCCGAGAATTTCTGCTGACGGTTCTCTGAGGCGTCGGTGCTGACCTTGGGCGACACGGTGGTTCTCCTGTGCTCGGGGGGCGAAGTCAATACATCCCGGAAGGCCTCAGAACGTCAACGTCCCTTGAACTGGGCCTTGCCTGGACCCTGCTCAACGAACGACCCCATGCCAATGGCACGGTCTTCGGTCGCGAAGAGTGCCGCGAACTGCTGGCGCTCGATCTCCAGACCTGTCTCGAGGTCCACCTCGAGACCCCTGTCGATGGCCTCCTTGGCCGCCCGGACGGCGTACGACGCGGCGCCCGTGAACGCCGAGGCCCACGCCACCGCCTCGTCGTAGACCCGGTCAGCAGGGACCACCCGGTCCGCCAGCCCGATGGCCAGCGCCTCGTCGGCCTTCACGAAGCGGCCGGTGAAGATGATGTCCTTGGCGCGGCTGGGGCCGACGAGCCGCGTCAGCCGCTGCGTGCCGCCGGCCCCGGGGATGATCCCGAGCAGGATCTCTGGCTGGCCGAAGGTGGCGTCCTCCGCGGCGATCCGGAAGTCCGCGCACAGCGCGAGCTCGCAGCCGCCACCGAGGGCGTACCCGGTCACGGCGGCCACCACCGGCTTGGGGATCCTGGCCACCGCGCTGAACGCGCTCGTCAGGCCGGCGGAGCGCTTGATCATGTCCGTGTAGGACATGTCGTTCATCTCCTTGACGTCCGCGCCGGCTGCGAACACCTTCTCGCCGCCGTAGACCACGACCGCCTTGACGTCGTCCCGCTCGGTGGCCTCCGCCGCCGCGGAGCGGATCTCCTCCTGCACCTGGGCGTTGAGGGCATTCATCTTGGGGCGGTCCAGCCGGATCGTGCCCACACCCTCGCTGACCTCGAGGCGGACGAACTCTCCCATGTGCTGGCTCCTCACGTTGACCGGGACTGCAGACCATTCATACCGTGAAGGATGACCTCGGGCGTCATCGGCACCATCCAGTTCTCAGGCCACCTCGGAGACCGGCCAGGAGTCGGAGGTCCTCCGATCGACGGGCCGGGCCGGATTCCTCGGCGCCATGTTCCTGATGGCGACGTCCGCGATCGGGCCCGGGTTCCTCACCCAGACCACCACGTTCACGGTGCAGCTCGGGGCCGCGTTCGCCTGCGTGATTCTGATCTCGATCGTGGTCGACATCGCGATCCAGCTGAACATCTGGCGCATCATCGGCGTCTCGGGCCGCCGGGCCCAGGACCTGGCCAACAAGGCGCTTCCGGGGGCGGGGTTCGCGCTGGCCGGGCTCGACGTCTTCGGCGGGCTGGTCTTCAACATCGGCAACATCGCGGGCACGTCGTTGGGGCTGGACGCCCTCTTCGGCCTCGACGTGCGCATCGGCGGCACCATCTCCGCGCTCTTCGCCGCCGCGGTCTTCCTGGTCCGGCGCGCCGGCGTGGCGATGGACCGAGTCGTGATCGTGCTCGGCGTGGTGATGCTCGCCCTCACGACGTACGTCGCCATCAAGACCACGCCGCCCGTCGGCGACGCGCTCGTGCAGTCGGTGAACCCGGACACCTTCAACTTCCTGGCGATCACGACGCTGATCGGCGGCACCGTCGGCGGCTACATCGTGTACGCCGGGGCGCACCGGCTCGTCGACAACGGGGTCCATGGCGTCGAGCAGGTCGGCGAGATCACGAGGTCCTCGATCATGGGGGTCGGGATCACCGCAGTGATGCGGGTCGTGCTGTTCCTGGCGATCCTGGGCGTGGTCACCGCGGGCGCGAACATCGACATGGACAACCCGACGGCGTCGGCGTTCGGGCACGCCCTCGGCGACGTCGGGAAGATCGTGTTCGGCGTGGTGATCTGGAGCGCCTCGATCACCTCGGTCATCGGGGCGTCGTACACCTCGACGTCGTTCCTGAAGGTGTTCGGCCACTGGGTCACCCACTGGGAGCGCTGGATCGTGGTGGGCTTCATCGCCGTCTCCACCGTGCTCTTCCTGGTCCTGGGCGCCGAGCCGGTGAACCTGCTGATCTTCGCCGGGGCGTTCAACGGCCTGATCCTGCCGGTCGGTCTCGGGCTGCTGATGTGGGTGGCCGCGCGCCGACGTGACCTGATGGACGGCTACGTCTACCCCATGGCCTTGCTGGTGGTCGGCGCGGCCGCGTGGGTGCTGACGATCTACCTCGCCTACAAGAGCTTCGCGCCGCTGGTGGACCTGCTCGGGTGAGCGACCACGCCTCGCTGACTCCGCCGAGGCTCGTGCGCTGTTCCGCGAGGGCTTGCGGGTGCAGACCTCGGGCTGGTGCGACGGCTGGACGCAGGCCAACCTGATCGCCGTACCGCGCGACCTGGCCTACGACGTGCTGCTGTTCGCCCAGCGCAACCCGCAGCCGTGCCCGGTGATCGACGTCGGCGAGCCCGGTGAGCTCTCGCACCTCGATCTTCGGGGGCGACCTGCGCACCGACCTGCCGGCGTACGTCGTCTACGAGCACGGCGAGCCGGTGGCCGAGGTGACCGACGCCCGCCCGCACTGGCGCGACGACCTGGTCGCGTTCCTCGTCGGCTGCAGCTTCACCTTCGAGCGCGCGCTGCTGGCGGAGGGGGTGCCGGTGCGCCACGTCGAGGCGGGCTCGAACGTGCCGATGTACCGCACCGACGTGGAGACGCGTCCCGCCGGCTCGCTGCACGGTCCCTCTGGTGGTCTCGATGCGCCCGATCCCCGCCCACCTGGTGGCCACGGCCGTGCGGGTGACCTCGCGCTACCCGGCGGTCCACGGCGCGCCCGTGCACGTCGGTGACCCGGGGCGCTGGGGATCGCCGACCTCGACGCACCCGACTTCGGCGAACCGGTCGAGCTGCGGGACGGCGAGGTGCCGGTCTTCTGGGGATGCGGAGTGACCCCGCAGGCCGCGGTGATGGCCTCGCGGCCGGCGTACGCGATCGGGCACGCACCGGGGCACATGGCCATTACCGACGTGCGCGACACGCAGGTTCGTCGTACCGTGACTTCTCGTGACTCCAGGAGAGTGGTCGACCGCGGACGAGACCGTCGCGGTGTGGCCCGGCCGCAACTGGCCGCTCGGGGCCACGTGGGGCGAGGAGTCCACCAACTTCGCGGTCTACGCACCCGACGCCGAGTCGGTGTGGCTGTGCCTGTTCGACGGCGAGGGTGAGCAGGAGAGCCGAGACGCGGCACGAGCTGACCGAGCACAGCCTCGGCATCTGGCACGGCGCGCTGCCGGGAGTCGCGCCGGGCCAGCGCTACGGCTTCCGCGTGGACGGGCCGTGGGACCCGAAGCAGGGGCTGCGGTTCAACCAGCACAAGCTGCTGCTCGATCCCTACGCCCGCGCGGTCAGCGGCCGGTTCGAGACCGACCCCGCGGTCTTCGGCTTCGAGGCGGACGCGCTCGCTGGCGGCGACCAGCTCACCGCTCCGGCTCGACAAGCGCGACTCGGCGCCGTACGTCGGGCGCAGCGTGGTCGTCCACGACGACTTCGACTGGGGCGACGACCGCAAGATCGGGCGCGCGCTGGCGTGACACCGCCATCTACGAGCTCCACGTCAAGGGATTCACCCGGCTGCACGACCGCATCCCCGAGGAGCTGCGGGGCACCTACGCGGGGCTCGGCCACCCGGTCGTCATCGACTACCTCCACGACCTCGGGGTCACCGCCGTGGAGCTGCTGCCGACCCAGCAGTTCGTCTCCGAGCGCCACCTGAAGGCGCTGGGGCTGGCGAACTACTGGGGCTACAACACGATCGGGTTCTTCGCCCCGCACGCGGCGTACTCCTCCTCGGGCGACCGCGGCCAGCAGGTCACCGAGTTCAAGCAGATGGTGAAGAACTTCCACGCCGCGGGCATCGAGGTGCTGCTCGACGTCGTCTACAACCACACGGCCGAGGCAGGCGCGGACGGCCCGACGCTCTGCGTTCCGGGGGTACGACGACCTGGGCGCCTACCGCCGCGTCTCCTCCCGTCCCGACGACGCCCGCGAGCCGGACACGTACTGGGACGTGACGGGGTGCGGCAACACCGTCAACTCCGAGAACCCCGCGATGCTGCGGCTGATCCTCGACTCGCTGCGCTACTGGGTGACCGAGATGCACGTCGACGGCTTCCGCTTCGACCTGGCCTCGGCCCTCGCGCGCACCGGCCACGAGGTCGACATGACCGGTCACTTCCTGACCTGCATCGCCCAGGACCCGGTGCTGCGCCACGTCAAGCTCGTCGCCGAGCCGTGGGACCTCACGCCGGACGGCTACCGCGTGGGCGAGTTCCCGGCCCAGTGGGTCGAGTGGAACGACCAGTACCGCGACACGATGCGCGACTTCTGGCGCGGCCGGAGCGACGGTGTGCGCAACGTGGCCACGAGGCTCGCCGGGTCCAGCGACCTCTACCTCGACGACGGTCGCTCGCCGTACGCCTCGATCAACTTCATCACCGCCCACGACGGCTTCACGCTGCGGGACCTGGTCTCCTACGACCGCAAGCACAACCGCGCGAACGGGGAGGACAACCGGGACGGCACCGACAACAACCGGTCGTGGAACTGCGGCGTGGAGGGCGAGACCGACGACGCGGAGGTGCTCGCGCTGCGGCACCGGCAGGCGGCGAACCTGATCGCGACGCTGTGCCTGTCCAACGGCGTGCCGATGATCACCGCCGGTGACGAGCGGGGCCGCACGCAGGGCGGCAACAACAACCCGTACTCGCAGGACAACGAGATCTCGTGGGTCGACTGGAGCGCCGACGACGCCTGGCTGGACATCTTCGAGGTCACCCGGACCGCGCTGCGGCTGCGGCGCGAGCACCCGGCGCTGCGGCAGCGGCACTGGTTCGAGGGGCGGCCGGCGATCAAGGGCGGCCCCAAGGACATCGCCTGGATCCACCCCGCCGGGCGTGAGATGACCGCCGACGACTGGCTCGACGGCGGCCTGCGGGTCATCGGGATGTTCGTCTCCGGCGACCCGGTCCGCTCCCCCGGCCCCCACGGCGAGCAGATCCGCGACACCGGCTTCCTGGTCTGGTTCAACGCCTCCCCCGACGAGTGCGACGTGACGCTGCCGGCCAACGAGTGGGTGCAGCACGGTGCCGTCGTACTCGCCACCGACCCCGCCATCCCCCTCGACACCAAGGTCGTCGCCGGCGAGACGCTCACCCTCGGCCCCCGCAGCCTGGTGGTGCTGCAGCAGACCTGAGGGCGCTGAATTCCCTTGTAACGCGGAGTTACTGTCGCTGAACAGGCGCTACGACCGCGTGCGACACCGTCAAGAACACCGCGTTACATGCCGTACGGCGCGCCGATCAGTCCCGCGCGGTCAGCACGATCGGGCCGTTCTCGGTGATCGCGATGGTGTGCTCCATGTGGGCGCCGCGGGAGCCGTCGGCACTGCGCAGCGTCCAGCCGTCGCGGTCGGTGTAGATCTGGTCGGTCGACTGCAGGAACCAGGGCTCGATCGCGATCACCAGCCCCGGCCGCAGCGGGTAGCCGCGGCCGGCCCGGCCGTCGTTGGGGACGTGCGGGTCGCCGTGCATGGTCCGGCCGACGCCGTGCCCGCCGAAGCTGGTGTTGATCGAGAGGCCCTCGGCCCGCGCCACCGCGGCGATCGCGGCGGAGATGTCACCGAGCCGCGACCCGGCTCGCGCGGCGCCGATCGCCGCGTCGAGGGCACGGGTGGTGGTGTCGATGAGGTCGAGGTCGCGCTGGTCCGCCGTACCCACGACGAGGCTGATCGCCGAGTCCGAGACCCAGCCGTCGACGGAGCAGGCGAAGTCGAGGCTCAGCAGGTCGCCGTCGCGCAGCACGTAGTCGTAGGGCAGCCCGTGCAGCACCGCGTCGTTGACCGACGTGCACAGCACCTTGCCGAAGGGCATCGCGCCGAACGACGGGTGGTAGTCGATGTAGCAGGACTCCGCCCCGCGCTCGCGGATCATGTCGTGGGCCAGGGCGTCGAGCTCGAGCAGGTTGACGCCCACGTCGGCGGCCTCGGCCAGCCGGGTCAGCACCTCGGCGACGAAGCGCCCGGCGGGCCGCATCTCCTCGATCTCGGTCGGGGTACGGAGCTCGATCACGTGGTGAGCCTAGAGAACGCGCCAACCGACATGTAACGCGGTGTTGTTGACGGTGCCCGCACGCGGAGTACGACGTGTTCAGCGACAATAACTGCCGCGTTACAACGGAAATTCGATCCTCAGGCGAGCGCAACCAGGCCCAGCTCCGCGTGGGAGGCGAGGGCGGGGTTCAGGGGCAGGATCCGGACGGTGTAGCCGAAGGCGCCGGCACGGGTGAGCTCGAGGTGGCCGTCGAAGCGGTGCCGGCCGCCCTCGTAGGTCTCGGCCAGCGACAGCGTCGTCACGGTCGTGTCGATCAGGGCGTCCTCGCCCTTGACGCGCCCGTGGACGACCTCGACGACGACGTCGCTCGGGCTGAGGTCGCCCGAGGGAGACGAAGACGTGCAGGTCCAGGCCGCCGCCGATCTCCGGGGCGTCGGGAAGGCCCTCGGTCTCGACGTGGTCGACGTGCACGGCCGGCCAGCCACTGACGACCCGCGACTTCCAGCGCGCGAGCTCCGTGGCGCCCTCGTAGGAGTCGTTCATCGCGCGCGACGAGACGGCCGCCGGCGTGTACAGCCGCTCGACGTACTCGCGCACCATCCGGGTCGAGAGCACCTTCGGGCCGAGCGACTTCAGGGTGTGGCGCACCATCTCGATCCACCGCACCGGCAGCCCGTCGGAGTCGAGGTCGTAGAACCGGGCCGCGACCTCCTTCTCGATGAGGTCGTAGAGCGCGTGCGCCTCGATGTCGTCACGCGCGTCGGCGTCCTCGACACCGTCGGCCGAGGGGATCGCCCAGCCGTTGTCGCCGTCGTACCACTCGTCCCACCAGCCGTCGAGGATCGAGAGGTTCAGGCCGCCGTTGAGCGCGGCCTTCATGCCGGAGGTCCCGCAGGCCTCGTAGGGCCGCAGCGGGTTGTTCAGCCACACGTCGCAGCCCGGGTACAGCGGCTGCGCCATGGCGATGTCGTAGTTGGGCAGGAACACGATGCGGTGACGCACCTCGGGGTCGTCGGCGAACCGCACGATCTCCTGGATCAGCCGCTTGCCGCCCTCGTCGGCCGGGTGGGACTTGCCCGCGATCACCAGCTGCACCGGCCGCTCGGGGTCGAGCAGCAGCCGCTTGAGGCGCTCGGGGTCGCGCAGCATCAGCGTGAGCCGCTTGTACGACGGCACGCGGCGCGCGAAGCCGATGGTCAGCACGTCGGGGTCGAGCGCGGAGTCGATCCAGCTGAGCTCGGCCGGCGCGGCACCACGCTTGAGCCACGACTTCCGGAGCCTGGAACGGGCGTCCTCGACCAGCACCTGGCGCAGCGCGCGCTTGGTGGCCCACAGCGCCTTGGCGGGGATCTTGTCGACGACCGACCAGACGTCGGGGTCGTCGGAGTCGACGTCGGCGCCCGCCTTCGCGGCGAGCTCGAAGACCTCGCGGCCGACCCACGTGGGCGCGTGCACCCCGTTGGTGATGGACGTGATCGGCACCTCGGCCTCGTCGAACGCGGGCCACAGGCCGTTGAACATCCCGCGGCTGACCTCGCCGTGCAGCAGCGAGACGCCGTTGGCGCGCTGGGAGAGCCGGAAGCCCATCACGGCCATGTTGAACACGCCGCTGTCGCCGCCCTTGTAGTCCTCGGCCCCCAGCTTGAGGATCCGGTCGACGGGCACACCGGCCAGGACGCTCTGCGACCCCGTGAAGTACTGCTCGATGAGCTCGCGCGGGAACCGGTCGATGCCGGCCGGGACGGGAGTGTGGGTGGTGAAGACGGTGCCGGCGCGGGTCACCTCGAGGGCGGTGTCGAAGTCGAGCTCCGGGCCGCCGTCGGCCACCGTCAGCTCGCGGATCCGCTCGAGGCCGAGGAACCCGGCGTGGCCCTCGTTGGTGTGGAACACCTCGGGCGTCTCCGCCCCGGTGATGCGCGAGTAGGCCCGCAGCGCGCGGACACCGCCGACGCCCAGCAGCAGCTCCTGGAGGAGGCGGTGCTCGGTCGTCCCGCCGTACAGCCGGTCGGTGACCTCGCGCAGCGGCAGCGGGTTGTCCTCGACGTCGGTGTCGAGCAGCAGGAGCGGGACCCGGCCGACCTGGGCCACCCAGATGCGGGCGGCGAGCTCGCCGTCCCCGCCGAGGTCGCCCGGCACCGAGAGCCGCACCATCGCGGGGGCGCCGTCGCCCTCGCGCAGCAGCGCGATGGGAAGCCCGTCGGGGTCGAGGACCGGGTAGGTCTCCTGCTGCCAGCCCTCGCGGGAGAGGGCCTGGCGGAAGTAGCCGTGACGGTAGAGCAGGCCGACACCGGTGAGCGGCACGCCGAGGTCGCTGGCGGTCTTGAGGTGGTCACCGGCCAGGATCCCGAGGCCGCCGGAGTACTGCGGCAGCACCGAGGTGATGCCGAACTCCGGCGAGAAGTAGGCGATCGCACGCGGCGCGTCCGGCCCGGCCCACTTCTGGAACCAGCGGTCGCCCGTCAGGTACTGCTCGAGGTCGGCCTGGGCGAGGTTGAGCATCCGCACGAACTTCTTGTCCGAGGCCAGCTCGCGCAGCCGCGAGGCCGGCACGGCGCCCAGCGTCTTGACCGGGTCGTGCCCGCTGCGCCGCCACACCTCGGCGTCGAGCGCGGCGAAGACGTCCTGGGTCTCGGGGTGCCACGACCCGCGCAGGTTGGTGGACAAGTCGCCCAGCGGAGCCAACGGCTCGGGCAGGACGGGACGGACGGTGAATCGTCGGATGGCACGCACGGGAGAACGCTAACCCAGGTTCCTTGGATCGATCCAAGCAGTCCGGGAAAGAGACGGGCGCCACCTCCGACCCGACTGGACCAGTGGCCGGCGCCCGCGTGCGCCCACTTCCGGGGCCCGCTCCGGGGGCTACTCGTGCGTAACCCCGCACGGCCCTCCGGCGTTTCTCAGGCACGGCGGCCCACCCGAAGCTGCCCCGAACCTCGAAGGACCGAGCGCGATGACGACTCGCACCCTCCTCCGATCCACCGCCGCGCTGACCGGCGCCGTGCTCGCGATCGGCCTGGCCCACGTCCCGATCCAGGCCGCCACCGTGTCGACGAAGTCGGTCGCCACCCGCGTCGAGAGCGACAACGCCTTCCTGGGCGGCTCCGGTGGCCTCTCCGACGTCGACCAGCGCGGGGCCACCGACCCGACGTCGGCCCAGCTCGCGGCGGCGAAGACCCTCACTGCCGGCGTGCGCTGGAACCGCTACGGCACCCCCGCCAGCATCTCCCCGCTCAGCGGCAACCTCGGCGCCGCCTCGGGCGAGGCCGCGACCGCCGCCCGCGGCTGGCTGTCCGCGCACTCCGCCGTGCTCGGCCTCAGCAAGGCACAGGTGGCCGACCTCGAGCTGGTCAACAGCCAGAAGCTGGTCGACTCCGACGCGCGAGCGGTGCTGTTCCGCCAGCAATTCGGCACCCTGGCCCCGGCCGTCGACGGGCTCGTGACCGTCGGCGTGGGCAACGGGGCGATCCAGTACGTCTCCTCCTCGCTGAGCCGCAGCACCGCCGCGCCGGCGGCGCCCGTGCTCACCGCGACCGCGGCGTGGCTCAAGGCCGCCGCCAGCGTCGGTCAGCACGTGTCGGCCTCCGACATCGGCAAGGTGGTCAGCCAGGCCGGCTGGAGCCGCTTCAAGGTCTCGGGCCTGGCCCAGGAGCAGATGTCCCGGCTGCGCGCCGTCGCGTTCGCGAACGGCTCGGTCCGCCCCGCCTTCGAGACCAACGTCATCGACGTCGCCGGCGGCAGTGCCTCCGCCTACACGGTGCTCGTCGACGGTCTCACCGGTGCCGTCGTACGACGGCAGAACATGGTCGACAGCGCCAGCGACTCCTTCCAGTTCCAGGGCGCCGTCACCGCCACCCAGTGCGGCCCGAAGCACGCCTTCGAGGTCAAGGACGACAAGAGCACCCAGATCTCGGCGGTCGCTGCGGAGGCCAACACCCTCAATGACATCACCATCAAGCTGTTCTCCCCGACGGGCGCGCTGCTGACCACCGGTGACACCGCCACCAGCCCCGAGACGGCGACCTACTCCGCTGCCTCCATCCCCCACGGCGTCTACTCGATGCAGGTCTGCCCGTTCGCGGACCCGGACGTGCCGTTCACCGCTCCCGGGGACTACGTCGCCGGCGTCTCGCTGAGCGAGGCGCCCGGCCCCGACACCTCCTCGGTGACCGGCAAGCCGAAGTGGCGCTACTTCACCGCGAACCCGACCCTCGACTGGTCCACGTCGACCACGCCGCAGAACTCCGTCATCGGCTGCTGGTTCCCCGGCACCACCGGCTGCACCTCGCCCAGCGGCCCGTTCGAGAACGTGCAGGCCCCCGGACCGTGGGACTACCTCGCCAAGACCGGCACCCCGACCTTCACCACGGTCGGCAACAACGCCAGCACCCACGAGGCCTGGCTCAGCCCGCTGACGCCCGGCGGCACCGCCCAGGCACCGGTCTCGCCGACGCGTGAGTACACCCAGGCCTTCACCGACGCCTGGAACAACTCCAAGTGCGACCCGACCCAGCTGCACCCGACCGGCAACGACATCAACGCCGCGACCACGAACCTCTTCGTGGCGCACAACCGGATGCACGACTTCGCCTACTACCTCGGGTTCACCGAGCAGAACTACAACCTCCAGGTCGACAACCTGGGCCGCAACCCGGACCCGACGCGGCAGAACGACCCCGAGGTCGGCAACGTGCAGGCGGGCGCGCTCGACGGCGGTGCCCCGTCGTACGAGGGCCGCGACAACGCCAACCAGATCGCGCTGCAGGACGGTGTCCCCGGCATCACGAACCAGTACCTCTTCCAGCCCATCGCCGGCGCGTTCTACAGCCCCTGCGCCGACGGGTCGCTCGACATGTCGATCGTGGGCCACGAGTACACCCACGCGATCTCGAACCGGATGATCGGCGGTCCCGACGACGGGATCGTCTCCGAGCAGGGCGGGGCCATGGGCGAGTCCTGGGGCGACCTGACCGCCGCGGAGTACATGTTCGAGCACGGCTACTCCAACGGCGCCAGCCCGTGGGCGGTCGGTCCCTACGCCACCGGCAACAAGGTGACCGGCATCCGCGACTTCGCCATCAACGCCAACCCGCTGAACTACAGCGACTACGGCTACGACGTGACCGGCGACGAGGTCCACGCCGACGGCGAGATCTGGAACGGCACCCAGTGGGAGGTGCGCCAGGCGCTCGTCAAGAAGTACGACGCCCAGTTCCCCTCCACCAACAAGGCGCTCAACCTGCGCTGCGCCCAGGGCTCGGCCACTTCCTCGCCCCTTCCGGCCAACCAGTGCCCCGGCAACCGGCGCTGGATCCAGCTGATGTTCGACGCCTTCCTGCTCCAGCAGGGCTCGACGAGCATGCTGGACGCCCGCGACGCCACGCTCGCGGCCGACCGGATGAGGTTCGGCGGGGCCAACCAGGCGGCGATCTGGGGCGCCTTCGCCCGACGCGGCATGGGCAAGTCGGCCACCACGCCGACGAGCGACTCCGGTGACCCCAAGGCCGCCTTCGACACCCCGATCGGCGGCAACGCGACGGTGACCTTCGCCGCCAGCCCGGCCACCAAGGGCAAGGTCTACGTCGGTGACTTCGAGGCCCGGGTGACCCCGGTCGCCGACACCGACTCCGCGACGGCGCTGTCGAACAAGGCGACCCTGGCGCCGGGCAGCTACCGCGTGCTGTTCGTCGCCCCGGGTGGCGGCTTCACCCGCTCCACCCTGACGGTGTCGGCGGGCCAGAACGTGACCAAGACGTTCGCCGTCGCGCCCAACCTGGCCTCCGCGACTCGTGGCGCCAAGGTGGTCGCCTCGACGGCCGGCAGCCTCAACGCCGCCGCGCTGATCGACGACTCCGAGGCGACCAACTGGGCGGGCGTCACCACGGGCACCTCCGTCGACGCCAGCCACCCGTCGGTGACGGTGCAGCTCGCCGGTGCCGGGCTGAAGACGGTCCACCGCGTCCAGGTCTCGGCCCTGCTGCACCCGGCCCCGCCCGGTCCGCTCGACGCCGTGCCGCTCCTGGTCGGCCAGGACGACGACCCCGACTCGGGCTCGCGTTTCACGGCCCTGCGGAAGTTCGCGATCGAGACCTGCACCACCGCCTGCACCACGGCCGGTGCGTCCTGGAAGCGCATCTTCACCAGCGCCGACAACGCGTTCCCGTCGGTGCTGCCGCGGCCGGTCGCTCCCGACCTGACGCTGCGCTCCTTCGACGTGCCGGACACGCAGGCGTCGTACGTGCGGATCGTGACCCTCGAGAACCAGTGCTCCGGCGGGACGGCGTACGCGGGCGAGCAGGACAACGACCCGACCAACGACACCGACTGCAAGGCCGCCTCGGACCGCGACGAGCTCGTCCACGCCGCCGAGCTCCAGGTGTTCTGACCGGCGGGAGTCGCCTCGCCCAAGTGGTTTCGACAAGCTCAACCGAGCGGTGGTTGCGCTACCCTGGGGACCTGACCCACGCCGGTTGAGCCTGTCGAAACCCCCCACCTCACTGAGCCGGTTTGCGCGCGGGGGCCGGATTCGCAAGTGTGGGGAACATGGTCGGCCGTATCCCTGTCTTCGACGTCGCTCCCGTCGTCAACCTGGGACGACACCCGGCGAAGGCCTCGGTCGGGGAGGAGTTCGACGTCACGGCCACCGTGTTCCGCGAGGGTCACGACCAGCTCGGCGCGGAGGTCGTCCTCACCGACGCCGACGGCGTACGACGCCCTCCGGTGCCGATGCGCGACATCCCGGACCAGTTGCTGCGGATGACCGCCCGGGTCCGCACCGACGCCCCGGGCGCCTGGAGCTACGAGATCCAGACCTGGAGCGACACCGTCGGCACCTGGCTCCACGACGCCGGCATCAAGATCCGCGCCGGGGTCGACGTCGAGCTGATGTTCACCGAGGGCGCGCTCGTCCTCCAGCGCGTGGTCGCCGAGGGAGACCTGGGCAAGAACGAGAAGGCCGTCGTCAACGACGCCGTCAAGGCGCTCAAGGACACCAAGCGGCCCCAGGAGGCCCGGCTGGCCGCCGCCGAGTCCGGCGAGCTCCTGGCGGTGCTGGCCGCACACCCGCTGCGCGACCTGCTGAGCGCCGAGGGTCCCTTCCCGCTCTTCGTCGACCGCCAGAAGGCGCTGTTCTCGAGCTGGTACGAGTTCTTCCCGCGCTCCGAGGGCGCCCACCTCGACGAGTTGTCCGGCAAGGTCGTCAGCGGGAGCTTCACGACGGCGGCGAAGCGCCTCGAGGCCGTGGCCGCCATGGGCTTCGACGTCATCTACCTGCCGCCGATCCATCCCATCGGCGAGGTCAACCGCAAGGGCGCCAACAACACCCTCGCCCCCACCCCCGACGACGTCGGCTCCCCGTGGGCGATCGGCAGCCGCTTCGGCGGCCACGACGCCATCCACCCCGACCTCGGCACGCTCGACGACTTCGATGCCTTCGTCGCCGAGGCCGACCGGCTCGGGCTCGAGGTGGCGATGGACTTCGCGCTGCAGGCGGCGCCCGACCACCCGTGGGCGACCGAGCACCCGGAGTGGTTCACCACGCGCGCCGACGGCACCATCGCCTACGCGGAGAACCCGCCGAAGAAGTACCAGGACATCTACCCGATCAACTTCGACAACGACCCGGACGGGATCTACGCCGAGTCCGAGCGGCTGCTCCGCCACTGGATGTCACACGGCGTGCGGATCTTCCGGGTCGACAACCCGCACACCAAGCCGCTGCAGTTCTGGGAGTGGCTGCTCGGCCGCATCCGCGAGACCGACCCCGACGTGCTCTTCCTGGCCGAGGCGTTCACGCTCCCGCCGAGGATGCAGGCGCACGGCGCGATCGGCTACCACCAGAGCTACACCCACTTCACCTGGCGCACGAGCCGCTGGGAGCTCGAGCAGTACCTCCTCGAGATGTCCCACGGCACCAGCCACCTGATGCGGCCGAACTTCTTCGTCAACACCCCCGACATCCTCCACGCGTTCCTGCAGTACGGCGGCCCGCCGGCGTTCAAGATCCGCGCGGTGATCGCTGCGACCGGCTCGCCGAGCTGGGGCGTCTACGCCGGCTACGAGCTCTGCGAGCACGTCGCGCTCAAGCCCGGCAGCGAGGAGTACCTCGACTCCGAGAAGTACCAGATCCGGATCCGTGACTGGGACCGCGCCGAGCGCACCGGCCAGACGCTGGCGCCGTACCTCGCGAACCTGAACCGGTCGCGTCGCCGGCACCCGGCGCTGCAGCAGCTGCGCAACGTGGTGATCCACAGCAGCGACGACGACGCCGTGCTCGTCTACAGCAAGCAGACCGGCAACGACCTCGTGATCGTCGTGGTCAACGTCGACCCCCACGCCCCCCACACGACGACGGTTCACCTGAACATGCCGGCGCTCGGCATGGGCTGGGAGGACACCTTCTCCGTGACCGACGAGATCTCCGGCGAGACCTGGCAGTGGGCCGAGCACAACTACGTGCACCTCGACCCCCACGCGGAGCCCGCCCACCTGCTGTCCGTGCGACGTCCGGGGGCCGGCGGATGACGGTCGCCCTCGAGAACCAGTTCGAGCAGCCCGACTGGTTCAAGACCGCGGTCTTCTACGAGGTGCTGGTCCGCTCGTTCAAGGACTCCGACGGCGACGGGGTCGGCGACTTCCGCGGTCTCACCGAGAAGCTCGACTACCTGCAGTGGCTCGGCGTCGACTGCCTGTGGGTGCCGCCCTTCTTCACTTCACCCCTGCGCGACGGCGGGTACGACGTCGCCGACTTCATCGACATCCAGCCCGAGGTCGGCACCGTCGAGGACTTCCACCACTTCCTCGACGAGGCCCACAAGCGCGACATCCGCGTGATCATCGACTTCGTCATGAACCACACGAGCGACGCTCACCCGTGGTTCCAGGCCAGCCGCATGGACCCGGACGGGCCGTTCGGGAACTTCTACGTGTGGTCCGACACCGACGAGCTCTACGAAGAGGCGCGTGTCATCTTCGTCGACACCGAGCCGTCCAACTGGACGTGGGACCCGGTGCGGCAGCAGTACTTCTGGCACCGGTTCTTCTCCCACCAGCCCGACCTGAACTTCGACGAGCCCGCCGTCCACGAGGCGATCCTCGAGGCGATGTCGTTCTGGCTCGACATGGGCCTCGACGGCTTCCGGCTCGACGCGGTGCCCTACCTCTACGAGCGGCCGGGCACCAACGGCGAGAACCTCAAGGAGACCCACGAGTTCCTCCGCAAGGTGCGCCGCTTCGTCGACGAGCACTACCCCGGCACGGTGCTGCTGTGCGAGGCCAACCAGTGGCCCACCGACGTGGTGGAGTACTTCGGCGACCCCTCCGTCGGCGGCGACGAGTGCCACATGGCCTTCCACTTCCCGGTGATGCCCCGGATCTTCATGGCCGTACGACGCGAGAGCCGGTTCCCGATCTCGGAGATCCTCGAGCAGACGCCGCCCATCCCCGAGAACTGCCAGTGGGGCATCTTCCTGCGCAACCACGACGAGCTGACCCTCGAGATGGTCACCGACGAGGACCGCGACTACATGTGGGGCGAGTACGCCTTCGACCCCCGCATGAAGGCCAACATCGGCATCCGCCGCAGGCTCGCACCGCTGCTGGACAACGACACCAACCGGATGGAGCTGTTCACCGCACTGCTGCTGTCGCTCCCCGGCTCACCGGTCCTCTACTACGGCGACGAGATCGGAATGGGCGACAACATCTGGCTGGGAGACCGCGACGGGGTCCGCACCCCGATGCAGTGGACCCCCGACCGCAACGCCGGCTTCTCCAGCGCCACCCCGGGCCGGTTGAACCTGCCGCCGATCCAGGACCCCGTTTTCGGGTACCAGCGAGTCAATGTGGAGACCGAGCTCGACAACTCATCCTCGCTGCTGCACTGGACGCGGCGGATGATCCAGGCGCGCAAGCAGCACCCGAGCTTCGGGCTCGGCGAGTTCCACGACCTCGGCGGCTCGAACCCCTCGGTGCTCTCCTACGTCCGCTCCTGGACCGACGAGAACGGCGTCACCGACAGCGTGCTGTGCGTCAACAACCTGAGCCGGTTCCCCCAGCCGGTCGAGCTCGACCTGCGCCGCTGGGAGGGAGTCGTCCCGGTGGAGCTCGTCGGGGGCGTGCGGTTCCCCGAGGTCGGCGAGCTCCCCTACCTGCTGACGCTCGCGGGCCACGGCTTCTACTGGATCCGGCTCCCCGACCCCGA
The DNA here is from genome assembly GCA_963698945.1 of uncultured Actinomycetota bacterium. GTDB lineage: Bacteria > Actinomycetota > Actinomycetes > Propionibacteriales > Nocardioidaceae > Marmoricola. Next base: position 248,090 of record CAVOST010000014.1, read on the forward strand.
CGCCACGGCGGACGAGGCCGGAGGAGCACGATGAGTCAACGAAGCGAGCACCCGCATGAGTGAGCACCCGCACATGACCACCTACCTCGGCGAGGCACGCTGGTTCGCCGGGAAGGGCCGCACCTACGAGGTCGTCGACGTCGAGCGGATCGGCACGCTGCCCGGACCGCCGGCGGTCACCGTCGACATCCTCACGGTGGAGTACGCCGCCACCGACACCGAGGACACGGCGATCGAGCACTACCAGATGCCGCTCTCGCACTACCCCGACGAGCAGGGCCGGCTCATCCACGCCTACCTCGGCCCCCACGTCGACGAGGAGCTCGGCGAGGTGCACACCTACGACGCCGTCCACGACCGGGACGCGATGCAGGTCTACCTCGGCGCCTTCGCCGGCACCGAGCCCGACGCCCCCCAGCAGTACGGCGGCCTGACCTTCCACCGCCTCACCGGCCACGAGCTCGACACCACCGTCCACTCGACCCTGTTCAGCGGCGAGCAGAGCAACTCCTCGGTGGCCTTCGGCGAGGACAGCCTGCTCAAGGTGTTCCGCCGGGTGACACCGGGCCGCAACCCCGACATCGAGATCCACCGTGCCCTGACCGAGGCCGAGAGCACCGACGTCGCCTCGCTCTACGGCTGGGTCGAGCACGGCCGCGGCGCCGACCTGTGGGACCTCGGCATGCTGCAGCAGTTCCTGCGCACGGCGAGCGACGGCTGGGACCTGGCGCTGGCCAGCGTCCGCAACCTGTTCGCCGAGGCCGACCTGCACGCCGAGGAGGTCGGCGGCGACTTCGCCGGCGAGTCCTTCCGGCTGGGCGCCACCGTCAGCGAGGTGCACGAGCTGCTCCGGCGCCACTTCGGCAGCTCGCCCTTCGACGCCAAGAACGCCGCCGAGGGCATGCGCGCGCGGCTCGAGGCCACCGGCGCCGTCGTACCCGAGCTCGCCGCGCACGCGGACGCGCTCGAGTCGCTGTTCGGCACGATCGCCGAGGCCGACGGCGAGGAGGCCCAGCGCGTCCACGGCGACCTCCACCTCGGACAGACGCTGCGCACCTCGCTGGGCTGGAAGCTCGTGGACTTCGAGGGCGAGCCCCTCAAGCCGCTCGAGCAGCGCAAGCTGCCCGACTGCGTGTGGCGAGACGTCGCCGGCATGCTGCGCTCCTTCGACTACGCCGCCCAGTCGGTCGTCAAGGACCTGCACTCCCAGATCGAGCCCGGCTCGCAGATCGTCTACCGGGCGCACGAGTGGACCGACCGCAACCGCAGCGCGTTCCTCGACGGCTACGTGCAGCGTCGCGCGGAGATCAGCGGCGGGGGCACACTGACACCGACCGAGCAGGCGCTCATCGACGCCTACGAGGCTGACAAGGCCGTCTACGAAGTGCTCTACGAGGCGCGCAACCGGCCCGGCTGGCTGGACATCCCCCTCACCGCGATCGACCGCATCGGAGCCCCGGAATGATCACCGCATGAGTCAGCACACGACGGGTCCCACGATCGGTGAGGTCGACCTCCACCTGATCAACGAGGGCAGGCACGAGCAGCTCTGGCAGGCGCTCGGCGCCCACGTGATCGCCGCCAGCTCGGACCAGGCGGAGTCCGGGGTCGCCTTCCGGGTCTGGGCGCCCAGCGCGCTGGAGGTCCAGGTCCGCGGTGACTTCAACAGCTGGGACGGCAGCCGCAACCCGCTCACCCAGGTCGGCGTCTCCGGCGTGTGGGAGACCTTCGTCGCGGGCATCGGGTCCGGCGAGTCCTACAAGTTCCACATCCGCGGAGCCGACGGCACCTGGCGCGACAAGGCCGACCCGATGGCCTACTTCACCGAGGTCCCACCGGCCACGGCGTCGCGGGTGTTCGAGAGCCGGCACCAGTGGAGCGACGACGAGTGGATGGCGGCGCGCGCCGAGTCCACCCGCCCCGACCAGCAGCCGATGTCGGTCTACGAGGTGCACCTCGGCTCCTGGCGCCGTCACCCCGGCGCCGGGCCGTACTCCTACGACGACCTCGTCGAGCACCTCGTCCCGTACGTCGTCGAGATGGGCTTCACCCACGTCGAGCTGCTGCCCGTCATGGAGCACCCCTTCGGTGGCTCGTGGGGCTACCAGGTCACGTCGTACTACGCCCCGACCTCGCGCTTCGGCGACCCCGACGGGTTCCGGCGGCTGGTGGAGGCCTTCCACCTCGCGGGGGTCGGGGTGATCGTGGACTGGGTCCCCGCGCACTTCCCGAAGGACGACTTCGCACTCTCCCGCTTCGACGGGACCGCCCTCTACGAGGACCCCAACCCGAGCCGTGGCGAGCACCCTGACTGGGGCACCTTCGTCTTCAACTTCGGGCGCCGCGAGGTGCGCAACTTCCTCGTCGCCAACGCGCTCTACTGGCTGCAGGAGTTCCACATCGACGGCATCCGGGTCGACGCGGTGGCCTCGATGCTCTACCTCGACTACTCCCGCGAGCCGGGCGAGTGGCAGCCCAACGTCCACGGCGGTCGCGAGAACCTCGAGGCGGTCCACTTCCTCAAGGAGATGAACGCCACCGTCTACAAGAACGTCCCGGGGGCCATCACCGTGGCGGAGGAGTCCACCTCGTGGCCCGGGGTGACCAAGCCGACGGATGCCGACGGCCTGGGGTTCGGCTTCAAGTGGAACATGGGCTGGATGCACGACAGCCTCTCCTACGTGCAGCGCGACCCGGTGCACCGCAGCTACCACCACCACCAGCTGACGTTCTCGATGGTCTACGCCTTCTCCGAGAACTACCTGCTGCCGATCAGCCACGACGAGGTCGTGCACGGCAAGGGGTCGCTGCTGCGCAAGATGCCGGGAGACCGCTGGCAGCAGCTGGCGAACGTGCGGGCGTTCCTGTCCTGGCAGTGGGCGCACCCCGGCAAGCAGCTGGTGTTCATGGGCCAGGAGTTCGCCCAGGACAGCGAGTGGGCCGAGCAGCGCGAGCTGGACTGGTGGCTGCTCGCCAACCCCGCCCACGAGGGCATCCGCCGGCTCGTGGGTGACCTCAACAGCATCTACACCGGGCAGCCGGCGCTCTGGTCGCAGGACAGCTCCCCCGACGGCTTCCAGTGGATCGACGCGGACGACGCCGCCCGCAACCTGGTCGCGTTCGTCCGGTGGGGCTCCGACGGGTCCGCCGTCGTCTGCGTCACCAACTTCTCGGGCGGACCCCACGAGAACTTCCAGCTGGGGCTCCCGCTGGCCGGGCAGTGGACCGAGCTGATCAACACCGACGCCGAGAACTACGGCGGCTCCGGTGTCGGCAACCTCGGCACGGTCACCGCCCACCCCAACCCGCACCAGGGTCAGCCGGCCTCGGCGACCCTGCGGGTGCCCCCGCTCGGCACGCTCTGGCTGGCCTCACCCCGACGCTGACCCACCCCTCGGAGGGCCGACCGACCCACCTAGTCTTGGCCGGTGCACCTGGGTCTCGCGGACGTCGCGGACCGCGTCTGGCCGGTGCTGCTGTTCCTGGCGCTGATCCAGGTGGTCGCCGACCTGTGCGACGACGCCGGGCTGTTCGACGTCAGCGCGCACGTCGCGGCCCGGCTCGCCCGCGGCAGCCGGCTGGGCCTGTTCCTGCTGTTCACGCTGCTGGCCACCGTGTGCACGTGGGTGCTGAGCATCGACACCACGGCCGTGCTCCTCGCCCCGATCGGGCTGGCGCTGGCCACCGAGCTGGGCCTGAGCGCGCTGCCGTTCGCCTTCGCCTCCATCTGGCTGGCCAACGCGGCCTCGCTCCTGCTGCCCGTCTCCAACCTCACCAACCTGCTCGCCCAGGAACGCCTCGACCTGCCCGCGACGGAGTTCATGCGGGCCACCTGGGCGCCCCAGCTGGCCGTGCTCGTCGTCGTCCTCGGAGTCCTGCTGCTGCGTCACCGGCGGGCGTTGACGGGGACCTACGAGCCGCCCGCGCGACTCCCCTCGTTCGACCGGGTGCTGCTGTGGCTGGCGGCGGGCGTCGTCCTGCTGATCGGCCCGGCGATCCTGGCCGGCCTGCCCGCCTGGGCGGTGGCCCTGGGTGCGGCCGTCGTGCTGGTCGCCGGGTTCGCCGTACGACGCCCCGCGACCGTGCGCCCGGGGCGCCTCGCTGCGACTGGTGCCGTGGTCCGTGGTGCTCTTCGCGGTCGTGCTGTTCGTCGTCGTGGACCTGCTCGTGGACGAGGGCTCCTCGGTGCTCCGCACGCTGTTCGGCTCGGGCGGGTCACTGGCCGCGCTGGGCCAGCTCGCGGGCACGAGCACGCTGCTGGCCAACGGGTGAACAACCTGCCGGCCTACCTCGTGGCAGAGCCGTTCGCCGGTATCCTCCGATCGGCTGGTCAGCGTGCTCGTCGGGGTCAACGTCGGTCCGATGGTGCTGGTCTGGGGCTCGCTGGCGAACCTGCTGTGGTGGCGAGCCTGCCGGGTGCGAGGGCTGCGGATCTCCCAACGCGACTTCGCGCTCGAGGGCCTGCTCGTCGTCCCGCTCGCCGTCGCTGCCGGTGTCCTGGCCGTGTGGCTGACCTAGGCTGGACGACGTGTCTACGCGGGCCGAGCTGGTCGAGATCGCGCCCGGGGTGGTGCGCGTGACCTGGACCGCCGAGCTGCAGGCGCAGGGACTCGGCCAGTCGTCCTCCGCGGTGCGGAACGCCGTCGAGCAGGCGTTCAAGGGCGGCTCGACCCGCGTCGAGACGCACGTCGATCCCGACGACCCGGAGGCCCAGCGGATCGCGACCTTCAGCGGGCTGATGCGTGAGGGCGTCGCCCGCGGCGTCGCCGAGGGTGACACGGGGCAGGAGGACCGCATCGTCTACGCCCGCCTGATCGACGACACCCCGCTCGAGGACCCGTCGGGCTTCCGGTCGCTGCTCAACTCGTTCCTGCCGCGCAAGCGGGCCATCAGCCAGATGCTGATCCGCTCCACCGACGAGCGGGTGCTGCTGTGCCAGCTCACCTACAAGCGCGACTTCGACCTGCCCGGCGGCGTCGTCGAGGTCACCGAGTCCCCGCAGCAGGCCGTGGCCCGCGAGGTCAAGGAGGAGCTGCGGCTCGAGGTGACGGCCGGCCCGCTGCTGCTCACCGACTGGCTGCCCCCGTGGGGCGGCTGGGACGACGCGATCTGCCTGGTCTTCGACGGTGGCGTGCACGACCCGTCGGTCGTGGACGCGATCGTGCGTCAGGAGCGGGAGATCAAGTCGGCAGGCTTCTACACGCTGGCGGAGGTGCGCGAACGTTGCGCCGACTTCACCGCCCGCCGCATCGAGGCCGCGCTCCGCAACGTCTCGGCGCCGTCCCCGGGGCCGTCGTACACCGAGAGCGGGCGGAGCTAGCGATCCTCGTCGGGCCCGCTCGGCGGACCCACGCGCAGCGCTCCCCAGCCGCGCCGCACCACCTTCTCGGCGATGCGCGCGTTCAGCCAGGCCGTCGTCGTCCAGACCGCCACCCACACCACCGCCACGGTCCACGGGTAGTGCGCCGCGTCGTGCCCGACGGCGAACCCCACCGCGAGGCCGGCGTAGACCCCCACCCAGAGCGCCAGCAGGCTCAGCGGCAGCGACAGGGCGATCAGCGCGACGTACCACGCGTGGTCGTCGGCGAACGTCGTGATCGTGGCCAGCACCGCCACCATCGCGACGTACGTCTGGCCGAGCACCGACAACCGCAGCCGGGTGCCGGGTACGACGTCCATGCGCCCATCATCCCGCGCCGCGGGCGAACCGTCCCCTCAGAACAACGCGGAGGCGAGATCCCGACGTGCGCGCTGGACACGTGGGTCGGCGTTGCCGACAGCGCTGAAGAGGCCGATCAAATGGGTGCGCGCGCGGTCGCGGTCGCCCTCGGCCGTACGACGGACCAGGTCGATGAGCCGGTTGAAGGCATCGTCGACGTGGCCACCGAGCAGGTCGAGGTCGGCCACGAGGGTCTGGGCGTCCACGTCGTCGGGGCTCTCGGCCGCGGCACTGCGTGCCTGCTGGAGGTCCACGCCCTCCGTGCGCTGCAGCACCATGGCCATCGCCAGGCCGGCCGCGGCCTCGGCGTCGGCGGGGTTGGCGTCGACGAGCTTCTGGTACTCCGCCACCGCAGCCTCGATGTCGCCACGCTCGAGCGCGTCCTGCGCCGGGGCGTAGCGCGGGTCGACCTGCTCCTCGCCGGTCTCCTCGTCGACCACGCCACTGGTGCGCGGCTGGTGCCTGCCGGTGAAGCCCTGGGTGGTCAGCTGCTGCAGCACCTGCGTCAGCGCCTCCCGGAGCTCCTCGACCGGGGCGGAGTTCTGGAACAGCGGCATCGGCCGGCCCTGGGCGACGAGGGCCACGAGCGGCACCGACGGGATCTGCATGGCCTGCGCGATCTGCGGGACGGCGTCGATGTCGACGCGGCCCAGCAGGAAGCGGCCCTCGAACTCCGTCGACAGGGCCTGCAGGTCGTCGGCCAGCGACACGCTCTCCGGTGAACGTCCCGGGCTCTCGAACGCGAGCAGCACCGGCGCCGTGCGCGAGGCCTCGAGCAGCTCCTGGAAGTTCTGCTCGGTCACAGCGACGGCGTACGGCGCGGCGCCACCGGCGGACGAACCGGCCGTCGGCGCCTGCAAACCGGACAAATCCACCGCTCCCGGACGAGAGAAGGATTCTTGCGACATGACCACAGTCTCTACGACGCCGCGAAGAGTGGTTGAAAGGGGTCGCAGCGGGCGCGCGAGTCCGACATACTGACCGCCGTGGGGGCGGGAGAAACGCGTTCTACTCGGGCGCCCTCAGGGCTGCCCCCAATCGTGCGGACAGCAGGGTGGGCGGCGCTCTTCCTCGTGGTGCTGGTGCTCAGCCGGCAGGTCGCGGTGGACGGCGGTCCGGGACTGCCTCCCGTCTCCCTGACGGCTCCGACCGCCGGCGTCGCGCTCGTCTGGTTCGCCAGCGCCACGTCGCTGCGCCAGCTCGTCGTGGACATCGTGCTGTTCCTCGCCATCTCGGCCATCGTGCTGCCGTTCGTGGGCGGCACCACCGTGCAGCAGGAGTTCCTGCTGCTGCTGGCGCCGCTGCAGTACCTCTTCATCCTCTTCCTGATGCGGCGCTGGGTGCCACATCTGTGGGGGGCAGGCGGCCGCGCCAGCATGAGGCGCGTCGCTGAGTTCGGCCTCGTGCTCGCGGCCATGACGGCGGGCGTCGTGGCGTACTCGCTGATCCGCACCGCCGTCGGCGAGATCGTGGTCCCGGACGAGACCTTCTCCCTGGCGCTCGGACGCGCGACGCGCAGCCTTTCGGCGTTGTCCACGATCGGCGTCTTCGGCCTGCTCCTGGCGGGCTGGCTGGCCGAGACCCGCGACTCCGGTCGTCCCCTGTGGACGAGGCCGAAACCGGCCGACGTCGCGAACCTGCTCGGGGCTGCGGCCGCAACGGTGCTCATCTTCATCGTCGGCTTCGGGGTGACACCTGACGCCCCGATCACCTTCATCCTCACGCTCACCGTCGTCTGGGTCGCCATCCGGTTCACGCCGGTGATCACGGCGGCTTTCTGCCTGGTGATCGGCGCGGCCGCCGTCTGGCTCACCATCGCCGAGATCGGACCCATCGCCGCGATCGACGACCCCCTCTACCGCGCCGCCGTGGCCCAGGTCTTCGTGGTGGTGCTGATGGTGCTCGGACTCGTGATCAGCCTGAGCCGCCAGCAGGTGCTGGAGAGCGTCGTGGAGCTGGCGAGGTCGGAGGCGGCCAACGCCCGGCGCGCGGCCGAGCTCGACCAGGTGATGGCCAACCTCGACGACGGGGTGGCGATCATCGAGCACGGCGGCCGCATCCTCCACGCCAACAAGGCACTGCGCACGGCCTTCGGCACCCAGGAGGCGGACCCGGAGCTGCAGCAGGTCCGCGACGACTCCGAGATCCCCGACGAGGAGCGCTTGATCCGCGGGATCGACGGGCGGCTGCTCACCGACGAGATCTCCCCGCTGACCCGGGCACTGGCCGGGGAGACCATCCCCGCTGAGGAGTGGCGCACCCCCAACCCGGAGGGCCCCATCAGGTGGGTCACCATCTCCGGCGTTCCCCTGCCTCCCGAGGAGGACGGCCCGGCCCGGGCGATGCTCGTCCTGCGCGACATCACCTCCGAGAAGGCCTACCAGGACGTGCTCGAGTCCCAGGCCGCCGAGCTCAACCTGGTCATCGACAAGCTGAACGACGGGCTGGCCATCGTCGAGGAGGGCGGCACCTACACCCAGGCCAACGACGCGCTGCGGACGATCTTCTGGGGCCACCCCGGCGCCATCGAGTCCTCCGGCGACATCGAGACGCCGCAGGAGTACCACCTGTTCCACACCGACGGCCGGCCGCTGGAGGACGACGAGTACCCGTACCGGCGCGCCCTTGCGGGCATCGAGGTGCGCGACGAGGAGCAGCACCTGCGGCGTCCGGACACGCCCACGCAGATCCTCAGCGTCAGCGCCTTCCCGCTGCCCGGCGAGCAGGGGCGCAAGCGCCGGGCCATGGTCGTGGTGCGCGACATCACCCTCGAGCGCTCCTACCAGGAGGGCCTGGCCAGCTTCGCCGGCACGGTGGCCCACGACCTGAACAACCCGCTGAGCGTCATCGACGGCTGGGCCGAGGCGATCCAGGAGGACCTCGGCACGACCGACGACCCGGTCGCCACCGGCGCAGCCTCGATGGTGCAGCACATCCGGGTGGGCGTTGAGCAGATGCGCGGGTTCATCTCGGACCTGCTGGCCCACGCGGTCGCGCGCGACCAGACGCTGCGGTGCGAGCAGGTCTCGTTGCGCAACATGGTCAAGCACATCGCCGCCCAGCGTGACCGTCCCGACCTGGGCGACGGAGGCATCGTCATCGGTGAGCTGCCGGACGTCTGGGCCGACAAGCTGCTCGTCCGCCAGGTGCTGGACAACCTGATCGGGAACGCCATCAAGTACGTCGCTCCAGAGGTGACACCCTCGGTCCACATCGAGGCGACGCGTACGACGGACGGCTGGGTCGAGGTCAGCGTGCTGGACAACGGCATCGGCATCGATCCGGAGCACCGGGAGCGGGTCTTCGACTCCTTCCACCGGGCGTCGAGTGCCGGCTACACCGGCACCGGGCTGGGCCTGGCCATCTGCAAGCGCATCGTCGAGCGCCACGGCGGGACGATCAAGGTGGAGGAGAACCCCGCGGGAGGGAGCCGCTTCTCCTTCACGCTCCCCGCCAACTCGAAAGCGTTCGCGGCGGCCACCGCTCGCTGAGTTTGCCGCGTTGGCGGCCGGTTCCGGACCCGGCCCGACCATAATGCGGGCCATGGGTGCTGAGCAGCCGGCGCCCCACGCTCGGTCCGTGGGGTCCGACGTCGTACGGCTGGTGGCGTTCTTCGTCGTCACGCTGCTCGGGTCGCTGATCGGGCGGGCGACCTTCATCGAGTCCGTCCAGGTGGTGCTGATCTCCCCACTGGCCGGGATCTCCTACCTGTGGCTGGCCAGCGGCTCACCCCGGCGCGAGTGGTGGTGGGACATTCCCGGGCTGACACTGGCCCAGGTCTGCACCGTGCTGATCGTGGGAGGGCCGACCCAGCAGATCGTCGCGGCCGTGCTCCTCACCTGGGTGCAGCCGGTGGCCACCGTCCTGGTGATGCGTCGCTGGGCACCCGACCTCTGGGGCAGCGGTGGGCATCGACCACTCTCGACCGTGCGGGACCTCGGCGTGTTCGTCGTGGCCTGCGCGGTGGGCAGCACGCTCTCGGCGGCGCTGCGCTGGTGGGGTCTCGGCCTGGTGCCGGCGCTCAACCCCACCGAAGCGGGCATGACCTGGATCCGGAACTTCTGCTGGGTGCTGGCCATCGGGCTGGTCGGGCTGCAGGTGGCGCCTGCGCTGGTCGCGGCACGCACCGCAAGAGCCCGCCGAGACCTGCTGCGGCAGTGCCGCCCCGTCTCCGCCTGGCGATTCCTCGAGGGCGTCGGGGTCGTCGCGGTGACCGCCGGGCTCTACCTCGCCGCCTTCGACCTCCCGGTCACCTTCGCGATCAGCCTGGTCACGGTCTGGGCCGCGCTGCGGTTCTCGGTGGTGACCTCGGAGGTGCACGCGGCTCTCTCCGGGTGCACTGCGCTGTTGATGACGCTGGCGGACGTCGGCGTCTTCGCGAACGTGACCGACCGGGTGGCGGGCGCCGCCCTGGCGCAGGCGTTCATGATCGTGCTCGTGCTCACCGCCGCGGTGGTCGGGCTCGGTACCCAGGCCCGCCGGCAGGCGACCGAGCGCGCCATCCGCGTCGGACGCACGGCCGCCGAACGCGCGCCACCTGCTCGACACCGGTGATCGACAACATGCCGCGAGGGCCTGGTGGTGCTGCGCGCAGGACGACGGCGCCGATGCTGGTGCGCAACCCCGCCGGCCGACGCCTCATGGGGCTCGAGGGACAGCCCTCCGACGTCCACGTGCTGCCGGCACGCGACGTACGGCTTCTTCGACGCCGACGGCGACGCCGCCTGCCTGACGACCAGATGCCGCACGCGCTGCGCCTTCGCCGGCGCACGACGTGGTCGAGCGCGGACTACCTGGTCCGCACACCGGAGTTCCCCGAGGGCCGTGGTGCTGGAGATTCGGTGACCCACACTCGCCGACTCCGAGCTCCGATGGGCACCGAGCGGATCGTCGTCAACTACCGCGACGTGACCCGCGCCCGCCAGGACCGCGACAACCTGGCGTCGTTCGCCGGAGTCGTCGCCCACGACCTGATCAACCCGCTCTCGATCGTCGACGGCTGGGCCGAGGCCCTCGACGAGGCGTTCTTCGAGGGACCGGTCGACCCCGCGGACGGCGGCGCCATGGTCACCCGCATCCGGGACGCCTCGCGCCACATGCGCCGCTTCATCGACGACCTGCTCAGCTACACCGTCGCCCGCGACCAACCGCTGCGGCTCGACACGCTCGACCTCAGCGCCGTGACCGAGGACGTGGCAGCGATGCGCCGACAGGGCGACTCGCGCCCGCGCGATCCACGTGCAGCCGGGCATCCGGTCGTACGGCGGACCAGGCGCCATGCTGCGCCAGCTGCTCGACAACCTGCTCGGCAACGCGGTCAAGTACGTCGCCCCCGGCGTCCGGCCCGCACATCATCGTCAGCGGGGAGCCGCGAGGGCGACCATGGTCCGCGTGAGGTCGACGACAACGGGATCGGCGTCCCCGCCACGGAGCAACGCCGGCTCATCTTCGAGAACTTCCAGCGGGCGCGCGACCGAGTACACCGGCACCGGCATCGGGCTCGGCCATCTGCCAGCGCATCGTCGAGCGCCACGGCGGGCACGATCACCGTCGAGGACAACCCGCACGGCCGCGGCAGCCGGTTCACCTTCACGCTGCCGGCAGTGGTCGCCGAGGCGACCAGGGCGGCGGTCACCGACCTGACCGCGGCCGCTCCGTCGCCCGGCGTGGCGGCTAGAAGCGAGCGGGCTCGCGGTACTCGCCCCACTCCTTGCGCAGGGCGTCGCAGATCTCGCCGAGCGTGGCCTCCGCCCGGCAGGCCTCGAGCATGGCCGGGATCATGTTGGTGTCCTCGCGCGCGGCGGTGAGCATCTCCTCGATCGCCTTGGCGATGGCGGCCTCGTCGCGACCCGCGCGACGCTCGGCGAGCTCGCGGACCTGCTCCCGCTCGACCTCGTGCGAGACCCGCAGGATCTCCAGGGCACTCGTGACGGAGTCCTTGTGCACGTTCACGCCGACGACCTTCTTGTCCCCCTTCTCCAGGGCGATCTGGTACTCGAAGGCGGCCTCGGCGATCTCTGAGGTGAACCAGCCGTCCTCGATGCCGCGCAGCAGGCCCTGCGTCACCGGGTCCCCACCCGAGGCGGCGGACTTCGCGAGCGCCTCGGTCTGGTCGTGGCGCAGGTCGGATCCCCCGAGCTCGAGGATCTTGTCGAAGATCGCGTTGGCCTCGGCCTCGATCTTGTCGGTCAGCGCCTCGACGTACCAGCTGCCACCGAGGGGATCGGCGACGTTGACCACACCGGTCTCCTCCATGATCACCTGCTGGGTGCGCAGCGCGATCTCGGCCGCCTGCTCGCTCGGCAGCGCGAGCGTCTCGTCGAGGGCGTTGGTGTGCAGCGAGTTGGTGCCGCCGAGCACCGCGGCGAGCGCCTCGATGCCGGTGCGCACCACGTTGTTGTACGGCTGCTGGGCGGTGAGCGAGACACCGGCCGTCTGGGTGTGGAAGCGCAGCCACTGCGCCTTCTCGGTCTTCGCGCCGTAGACGTCGCGCATCCAGCGCGCCCAGATCCGGCGAGCCGCGCGGAACTTGGCGATCTCCTCGAAGAAGTCGAGGTGGCTGTCGAAGAAGAAGCTCAGGCCGGGGGCGAACTTCTCGATGTCGAGGCCGCGGGACAGTCCGAGCTCGACGTACCCGAACCCGCCGGCGAGGGTGAACGCCAGCTCCTGCGCGGCCGTCGAGCCGGCCTCGCGGATGTGGTAGCCGCTGACCGAGAGCGGCTTGTACGCCGGGATGTTCTCCTGGCAGTACTCCATCAGGTCGCCGATCAGCTTCAGGTGCGGCTCGGGCTCGAAGAGCCACTCCTTCTGGGCGATGTACTCCTTGAAGATGTCGGTCTGCAGGGTGCCGTTGAGCGCCCCGGTGTCGGCGCCCTGCCGCTCGGCGGCGACGAGGTACATGCAGAAGACGGGTACGGCGGGACCGCTGATCGTCATCGACGTGGTGACCTCGTCGAGGCGGATGCCGTCGAAGAGGATGTCCACGTCGGCGGCGGAGTCGATGGCGACGCCGCAGTGGCCGACCTCGCCGAGGCTGCGCGGGTCGTCGGAGTCGCGGCCCATCAGCGTCGGCATGTCGAAGGCCACGGAGAGACCGCCGCCGCCGCGGCCGAGGATCATCTTGTAGCGCTCGTTGGTCTGCTGGGCGTTGCCGAACCCGGCGAACTGGCGGATCGTCCAGGTGCGCCCGCGGTAGCCGGTCGCGTAGAGGCCACGCGTGTAGGGGTACTCCCCGGGCCACTCGGAGTCGTCCGTGCCGTAGGCCGGCTCGACCTCCATGCCCGACAGCGTGGTGAAGTCGGCCTCCCTGACCCGGGACGCGGCGTACCGCTCCTGCCAGTTCTCGCGTGCGGTCCGTCGGGTTGAGCTGTCGAACCATGGGTAGATAGTAGGACGTCCTAGTATCTGGTGCCATGCTCCCGTTCGACCCCATCGACGAAGCGGCCCGCCAGTGGGCCGAGCGGTGGGACGGCGTGCCCCAGATGCACGCGGTCACCTCGCTGATGCGCGTCCAGCAGCTGGTGCTCGGCCGGCTCGACGGGCTGCTGAAGTCCTACGGCCTGACCTTCGCGCGCTACGAGGCGTTGGTACTGCTGACCTTCTCCACTCGCGGCTCGCTTCCGCTGGGGAAGATGGGCGCGCGGCTCCAGGTGCACCCGACCTCGGTGACGTCGATCGTCGACCGGCTCGAGGCCGATGACCTCGTCGTACGCCGCAGGCACCCGGAGGACGGCCGTGCCGTCCTGGCCGAGATCACACCGCGTGGTCGCACACTCGTCGAGGAGGCCACGACCCGACTCGTGGGGGCCGACTTCGGGCTCGGATCGCTCGACGAGGCCCGCCTCCGCGAGCTCTCCGAGCTGCTCACACCCGTGCGCAAGGCAGCGGGCGACTTCTGAATAGACTCCCCGGGGGATTCACCGGAACCGAGGAGAGTCGTGCCGGACGTAAAACCGCTGCAGAAAGTCTTGATCGCCAACCGTGGCGAGATCGCGGTCCGGGTCATCCGGGCGTGCAAGGACGCCGGCATCGGCAGCGTCGCGGTCTACGCCGAGCCCGACCGGGACGCAGTGTTCGTCCGCATCGCCGACGAGGCCCACTCGCTCGGTGGCGCCACCCCGGCCGACTCCTACCTCGACATCGACAAGATCGTCGCGGCGGCGAAGGAGTCCGGCGCCGACTCGGTGCACCCGGGCTACGGCTTCCTGGCCGAGAACCGTGACTTCGCGCAGGCCGTGATCGACGCCGGCCTCGTCTGGATCGGCCCGCCGCCGGACGCGATCGAGAACCTCGGCGACAAGATCAAGGCCCGCCACATCGCCGAGAAGGTGGGCGCGCCGCTCGCACCGGGCACCAAGGACCCGCTGAAGGACGCCGACGAGGCCGTCGCCTTCGCCGAGGAGAACGGCCTGCCCATCGCGATCAAGGCGGCCTTCGGCGGCGGCGGTCGCGGCCTGAAGATCGCGCGCAAGAAGGAGGAGGTCGCCGACGCCTTCGAGTCCGCCGTGCGCGAGGCCGAGTCGGCCTTCGGCCGCGGCGAGTGCTTCGTGGAGAAGTTCCTCGACAAGCCGCGCCACGTCGAGACCCAGTGCCTGGCCGACCAGCACGGCAACGTCGTGGTGGTCTCCACCCGCGACTGCTCGCTGCAGCGGCGCAACCAGAAGCTCGTCGAGGAGGCGCCCGCGCCGTTCCTGACCGACGACCAGGTCAGCCGCCTCTACGAGAGCTCCAAGGCGATCCTGCGCGAGGCCGGCTACGTCGGCGCCGGCACGTGCGAGTTCCTGATCGCCGAGGACGGCACCATCTCCTTCCTCGAGGTCAACACCCGCCTCCAGGTCGAGCACTGCGTCTCCGAGGAGGTCACCGGCCTCGACCTGGTCCGCGAGATGTTCCGGATCGCGGCCGGCGAGGAGCTCGGGTACGACGACCCGCGCGTCGAGGGCCACTCGATCGAGTTCCGGATCAACGCCGAGGACGGCGGCGCCAACTTCATGCCCGCGCCGGGCACCCTCACGCGGTGGTCGCCGCCGAGCGGGCCCGGCGTACGGCTCGACGGCGGGTACGAGGAGGGCGAGACCATCCCCGGCGCCTTCGACTCCCTCATCGCCAAGCTCATCATCACCGGACGCGACCGCACCCAGGCGCTGGAGCGCTCGCGGCGGGCACTGGCGGAGTTCGTCGTCGACGGCATGCCGACGGTGATCCCGTTCCACGCGGCCGTCGTCGACGACGAGGCCTTCATCGGGGACGGCGAGACCTTCCACGTCTACACGCAGTGGATCGAGACCGACTTCGACAACCAGCTCGAGCCCTACGCCGGCTCCTCGGCCGAGGCACCGGAGCCCGAGGAGCGGCACAAGGTCACCGTCGAGGTCGGTGGCCGCCGGCTCGAGGTCGTGCTGCCCGGCGGACTCGCCGCTGTCGGCGGTGGCGGGGGCGCGGCGCAAGAAGCCCAAGCGCTCGGCCGGCAAGAAGGCCGGCGCGGCCGTCTCCGGGGACGCGGTCACCTCGCCCATGCAGGGAACCATCGTCAAGGTCACCGTGTCCGAGGGCGACTCGGTCGAGGAGGGCGACACCATCGTGGTGCTCGAGGCCATGAAGATGGAGCAGCCGCTCAAGGCCCACAAGGCCGGCACCGTCACGGGACTCACCGCCGAGGTCGGCTCGGGAGTCACCAACGGCGAGGTCGTCTGCGAGATCAAGGACGCGGAGTAGCCGACCGGGGGTTTGATGCACGCCCCACGGTGCTGACAGGGGAATTCGTGCGCGGCCGGGCCTGCACGGCCTGTGCACAGATCCCCGGCTCGACCGTCCCAAGCGGGCCACAATCCCCCGCTCGGCGCTCCTGGGCGAACCACAATCCCCCGCTCAGCGCTCCTGGGCGAACCACAATCCCCCTCTCGGCGTGCCGCGGCTGGGTGATTCCCGATCCTCTTGCTAAAGTTTGTCACCTTAGTTACTAGACTTTGGAGGCGAGGTCATGGCGGGTGGCGAGGGCGACTGCTGCGTCGTGGTGGTGGGTGCCGGCGCCGCGGGCGCGCTGACCGCCTCCCACCTGGTGACGGGGCTCTCCCCGCGCTACCACGTGGTGCTCATCGACCCGGCTCCGACGACGGGCCGCGGCACGGCGTACTCCACCCGGGACGACCGGCACCTGCTCAACGTGCCGGCGAGCGGCATGAGCGCCTTCCCCCGCGACCCCGAGCACTTCTTCCGTTGGGTGCGGCGCCACCACGACGGCGATGCCCAGCCGCAGGACTTCGTGCCGCGACACGTGTACGGCTCCTACATCGAGTCGTTGCTCGAGACGGCCGCGGAGTTCCCGGGCAACGCACGACTGGAGCGCAAGGAGCACGACGTCATCGGCATCGACCGACGCGGTGACCGGTTCGTCGTGCGCCTGTCCAACTGCGAGTCGGTGGTGACGCGGGCCGTCGTACTCGCCACGGGCTCGCGTCCGGCGACCGACTGGGCACCCGCGGGGCTGGCACACCACCTCGTGGAGGACCCGTGGACCGAGGAGCTCCCCGACGGAGACCTGCTGCTCGTCGGCACCGGACTCAGCACGGTCGACGTCGCGATCAGTGCCGACCGGCCCGACCGGGTGGTGCACACCGTCTCGCGACACGACCTGCTGCCGAGGGTGCACCGGCTCCCGACGACTCCGGCAGTGCCGCCCCCGCCGGGCGTCACGCGAGTCGGCTCGCTCACCGAGCTCACGCGCGTGCTCCGCGAGCACGTCACGCACACGGTGGCCGAGACGGACGACTGGCGCGCGGCGGTGGACGGTCTCCGCCCCGTGACCGCCGCGCTCTGGGGCGGCCTGACCGACGAGGACAAGCGGGCGTTCCTCGCGGACCACGCGCGCACCTGGGAGGTGCACCGGCACCGGATGCCGCCCCGGACCGCCGCCCGCCTGCGCGCGATCGCCGACGAGGGCCGACTTGTCCGCCACCGAGGGACCGTCACGGCCGCGCAGCCTGTCAGCAACGGGGTCGAGGTCACCCTCTCCGGTGGCGAGACGCTGCGGGTCGCCACCGTGGTGAACTGCACCGGACCGGTGGGCACGATCACGGGCGACCGCCTGCTCTCCCGGCTGGCGCGCACGGGCCTGGTGCGACCGGGCCCGGCGGGGCTCGGCGTCGACACGGCCGACGACGGCCGGGTGCTCGGGGTGCTCCCGGCCACGGTGCCCCTGTTCGCGATCGGCGCCCTGCGCCGCGGCAACCTGTACGAGTCCACCGCGATGCCCGAGATCCGCGAGCAGGCGTACGACGTGGCCCAGGCCGTGATGCGCGCCCTGCACGGCGAGACCCGCCGGCGCCCGCGCGACAGCTACGGCCTTGCGCTCACCACGAGCAAGGCTGCTGCCCGCGCCTACAACCGGGCCCTGGGGAAGCTGCTCCGACTCCAGGACGGCGTCGAGGACGGCCTGCACAAGGCCGTGGAGCAGGACCCCGGCTTCGTCCAGGCCCACGCCGCGCTGGCGCTGCTCGGCTACGAGTGGGGAGCAACCGGGTCCTGGCGCACCGCCCTGCGCCAAGCGCACGCGGCGGCCGGGGAACGGCACCTCGACGACCGGGAGGGCTCCTTCCTCGACGCGGTCACCACGCGGTTGCGTTCCGACGAGGCCACCGGCGCTGCCGCGCTGCTGCGGCACGTGCGCCTGTTCCCGCGCGACGCGTTGGCCGTCTCCGTGGCTGTCCCGACGGTCGCGTTCGGCGGCCTCACCTCGGGGCGGCAGACCGCCGACCTCGTCGAGGGACTGGGGCGCTCCTACGGCGACGACTGGTGGTACGCCGGCCAGCTCGCCTTCGTCCGCCAGGACCAGGAGCGGTGGGAGGAGGCCGAGGCACTGGCGTCGTACGCCCTCTCGGTGGAGCCGTCCTCCGGCCACGCGGTCCATGCGAGGACCCACGTCTTCTACGAGACCGGCGAGCACGTCGCGGGCCTGGCGTGGCTCGACGACTGGATCCGACGCTGTGGCCGCGAGGCCAACCACCGCTCGCACTTCTCCTGGCACGCCGCTCTGCACGAGCTGGCGCTGGGCGACGTCGATGCCGTACGACGCCGCTACGAGCGCGAGCTCGCGCCGCCCCTCGTGACCGGCTCGCGGGCACTGGTCGACAGCGGCGCACTGCTCTGGCGCTGCCGCATGGCCGACGCGCCACTCGAGACGCTCGACAGCCCACGGATCCTGGCCTCGGCGCCCGAAGGCTGGCTGATCACCCCGCCCACGCCGTTCGTCGCCCTGCACGTCGCGCTCAGCCTGGCCGCGGCCGGTGACCCGGTCGGGCTGGCCGCGCTGCGCACCACGTCACTCGCCCACGCCGACGCCGTGTTCCGCGACGTCGTCGCTCCGGTGTGCTGCGCCCTGCAGTCGCTGCTCGAGCGGCGTCCCGCGCCGTGCCGTCACCGAGCTCGAAGCGGTGCTCCCGCGAGTGCCCGCCCTCGGCGGCAGTGCGGCGCAGCGCGACGTGCTCGAGGACACGCTCGTCTACGCCCTGGCCGCGGCGGGCCAGCACGAGCGCGCCGCGGTCATCCTGGATCGCCGCCTCGACCGACGACCGTCCCCGCTGGACGCCCGTCGACGTGCGGCTCTGCCTGTCAGCGCAGTGCGGGGTGGCCCTTCGCCAGAAGCGGGATGAGCAGGCGCTTCGGGGCGAGGTTGGAGAAGCCCGCGCCGAGCTTGTTGGCGACGCCGGGGATGACGACGAGAGTCCCCTTGTCGAGACCCGCGACGGCCTGACGGGCAACCTCGGCCGAGGGCAGCCACATGAACGACGGCAGCGCGTTGTCGGCCTCCTCCTTCGAGAAGCCGGCCGCCTCCCCGAAGCCGGTGTCGACCGGGCCCGGGCACAGCACGGTCACCGAGACGCCGGTGCCCTTCAGCTCGCCGGAGAGGCTGCGGGTGTAGGAGAGCACGAACGCCTTGGCCGCGCCGTACGCCGCCTGGCCGGGCAGCGGCTGGAAGGCCGCCGTCGACGCGACGTTGAGCACCGAGCCGCGACCGCGCTGCACCATGCCCGGGAGGAACCGGCTGCACAGGTCGACCACGGCCACCACGTCGACCTCGACGAGGTCGCGCTCGCGCTCCGGGTCGCTGGCGTGCACCGGCCCGGTGGTGGAGAAGCCGGCGTTGTTGACGAGGACCTGGGGCACGAGCTCGCGGGACTCGAGCTCGGCGAGCAGGCCGTCGCGGGCGGCCCGGTCGGACAGGTCGAGCGGTACGACGTGGGCGGTCGTGGGCAGCTCGTCCGCGAGCGCCTGCAGCTTGTCGGCGGACCGGGCGACGAGCACCAGCTCGTGGCCCCGCTTGGCGAGCTCGCGGGCGATGTCGGCGCCGATCCCGCTCGAGGCTCCGGTGACGACCGCGACACGGCCGGGGACTGGTGGTGGGAGGGCCATGGGCCGCAGCCTAGGCGCCTGCCGGAGGGGCGACTTCGGGCGTTCACGCCCCGAACATGCGAATGTGACATGGGGGGCTGGAGGGGCGATCTGGCACCCCACGCGCAACATTCGCATGTCCTACTCGGCGGTACGTACGGATGTGATGAAAACCTCGTTAAAAACACGAGGCTGATTTCAGGTTCACGCGGGAAACATGATGTACTCCTCATATGACTCAGGTACCCCCCACCACGCTGACTCAGGACCACACCAGCCCCGGGCAGGGCCGCACCTTGGCGGACCGGCTGCACGAGGGCGAGGAGTTCGCGGTCACCTTCGGAGGCCAGGGGACCGACTGGTTCGCGACGCTCACCGAGCTCCTCGACGAGGAGCCCGACACCACCCGTTTGGCCGAGCTGGTCGAGGCGTCCAGCCGCCGGCTGCAGCCCGTGGCGGGAGAGGTCGCCGCCGCGCTGCCGCGGCCGTTCGAGCCGCAGCAGTGGCTCGCCGCCGAGGAGCGTCCGGCCGCCGCCGAGCTCACCCACGCCGCGCTGGGCCTGCCCGGCGTACTGCTCACCCAGCTGACCACTCTCGACCTGCTCGCCGCCGAGGGCCTGGACCTGGCCCGCATCTCCCCCGTGTCCGCCGTCGGCCACTCCCAGGGCATCCTCGGCGTCGCCGCCTTCGCCGGACGCCGGGAGCAGGACGCGCGACAGTGACGTCGACCTGCTCGCGATCGCCCGCCTGATCGGCGCGGCCGCCACCATCGCCGGCCGTCGTGCCCGGCTCGTGCCGCACGGCGAGGACTCCCCGATGCTCGCCGTCAGCGGCGCCACCCCCGCCGAGGTCGCCGCGCTGGCCGAGGCCGCCTCGGAGGGCGACGACATCGCCACCCTCGCCGTCGTGAACGGCCCGCGCCACACGGTGGTCAGCGGCTCCCCCGACGCCCTGCGCCGCTTCCGCGCCGCCGTCGAGAAGCGCGCCGCCGCCGAGGCCGCCGAGATCGAGGCCAAGACCCGTGGCGGTCGTGCCTTCGACCCGACCGTCGAGTCCATCCCGGTCGCGCTCGGCTTCCACCACCCGTCGCTGGCCCCGGCCGTCGCGATGGCGCGCACCTGGGCCGAGGCCTGTGGCCTCGACGCCGGCCTGGCCGAGCACCTCGCCCACGCCATCTGCGTCGAGACCGTCGACTGGCCGCGTGAGCTGACCGACGCCGTCGGTCGCCGACACCCGCTTCGTGGTCGACCTCGGCCCGGCCGACCTCTCCGCCAACCTGACCGGTCGCGCCCTGCGCGGCCGCGGCGTCACCGTCATCCCTGCCGCGACCGAGAAGGGTCGCGACGTGCTCTTCACCGCCGGCGCCGAGATCAAGGAGGCGGCCGACTGGTCGGCCCACGCCCCCCGCCTGATCGACCGTGGCGACGGCTCGCCCGTCGTCGACACCGCCTTCACCCGCCTGACCGGCAAGTCGCCGATCCTGCTCGCCGGGATGACCCCGACCACGGTCGACCCCGAGATCGTCGCGGCCGCCGCCAACGCCGGCCACTGGGCCGAGCTCGCCGGCGGCGGCCAGGTCACCGAGCAGATCTTCGCCGACAACGTCGCCAAGCTGACCGAGCTGCTCGACGAGGGCCGCACGGCGCAGTTCAACACGCTCTTCCTCGACCCGTACCTGTGGAGGATGCAGGTCGGCAACCAGCGGCTGCTGCAGAAGGCCAGGCTGGCCGGGGCGCCCTTCGACGGGCTGGTGCTCAGTGCCGGCATCCCCGACCTCGAGGACGCCGTCGACATCATCGAGGACCTGCACGACGCCGGCATCACCCACGTCGTGTTCAAGCCGGGCACGGTCAAGCAGATCCGTCAGGTGCTGGCCATCGCCCGTGAGGTCGACACCTCGGTGATCGCCCACATCGAGGGTGGCGTCGCCGGCGGCCACCACTCGTGGGAGGACCTCGAGGACCTGCTGCTCGCGACGTACGCCGACCTGCGCAGCGTCGACAACCTGGTCGTCTGCGTCGGCGGCGGCATCGGTACGCCCGAGCGCGCTGTCGACTTCCTCACCGGCCGCTGGGCCGAGGCGCACGGCGAGACCGCCATGCCCGTCGACGGTGTCCTCATCGGCACCGCGGCGATGGCCACCAAGGAGGCGACCACCACCGACGCCGTCAAGCAGCTCCTGGTCGACACCCCGGGTGTCACCCGCGACGTCAACGGCGGCTGGGTGGGTGCCGGTCGCAGCGGCGGCGGACGTCACCTCCGGGCGCAGCCAGCTCGGCGCCGACATCCACGAGTCCGACAACCTCGCCTCGCGCTGCGGCGCCCTCCTCGACCAGGTCGCCGGCGACGCCGAGGCCGCGCTCGCCCGCAAGGACGAGCTCGTCGAGGCGATGGCCGGGACCGCCAAGCCCTACTTCGGCGACGTCGCCGAGATGACCTACGAGCAGCTGCTGCGCCGCTACCTCGAGCTGAGCGGCCCCCGCGTCTCCACGGCGCTCGACCAGCCCAACGCGTGGCTGGCCGACACCTTCGTCGAGCGCTTCGAGGCCCTCCTCGACCGCGCCGTCGCGCGCGTGCACCCCGAGACGTCCGGCCCGGTCGAGCGGATCACCTTCGACGTCGACGACCCGCAGCCGGCTCCGCGACGGTCGACCAGCTGGTCTCGTCGTACCCCGAAGCGGCCAGCTGCAGCTGCACCCGGCCGACGTGCACTTCTTCGTCGAGGTGTGCCGCCGACCGGGCAAGCCCGTGAACTTCGTCCCCGTGATCGACGCCGACGTACGCCGTTGGTGGAGGTCCGACTCGCTGTGGCAGGCCCACGACGAGTTCTACGGGGCCGACCAGGTGATCGCCATCCCCGGCCCGGTCGTCGGTGGGCGGGATCACCGTCAAGGACGAGCCGGTGGCCGACCTGCTCGACCGGTTCGAAGCGGCCATCGTCGAGACCCTCGAGGCCCTCGACGTGACGCCGCACCGCTGCCACGAGCCGGAGCACCGTGGGCGCCGGCACCACCCTGCTCGACGCCGCGTCCGCCTCCCACGGACGTGGTGTGGGCAGGTCGTGTCGTGCCGAACCCGCTGCACCGCCTGGAGGGTGTCACGCCCTTCACGCTGGTGCCCGACGCCGAGGACACCGCGATGCTGGAGGTGCCCGCTCTCCCGCGGCACCTGCGCCTGCGCCGTCGACCTCTCGGGGGTCGCGAGCGGTCGGCTGCCGGTGATCACGGAGTACGCCGCCACCGACGCGACGGGTGCCCTGCTCGCCGCTCACCGCGGGCGGGACCCTGCCCGAGGTCGACGACGCCGGTACGGCGGCTCGGTCCACGCGACCTGGTCGCCCGACCTCGTCGCCGACCACATCGGCGTCACGTCGCCCGGCGCGCACCCGCCGCGGCGACGCCGTCGCCGACCCGCAGGCGCAGGCCGTCCCCGACGCGCTCGTGGGACTCGCCTGGCCGGCGGTGTTCGCGTGCATCGGCCCGGTCGAGGGACTCCTCGACCTGGTGCACCTGGACCACCGCATCACCGTGGGCACGCTGCCGACCGAGACCACCGAGCTGCAGCATCTCGGCCACCCGCGCCGGCGTCGTGGACACCACGACCGGTCAGGTGATCAGCGTCGAGGTCCGCATCTGGACCACGACCGACGGCGAGGACGTCCTCGTCGCCCGGCTCCTCGAGCGCTTCATGGTGCGCGGACGCACCGGCTCCGCGGACCTTCCCGACCCGGCCCCGCTGGCCAAGCACGCCAAGGAGGCCACCCGCGCCCGTCTCGACCGGTTCACCGTGACCGCGCCGACCCACATGGGCGCCTTCGCCGCGGTCAGCGGCGACCACAACCCGCTGCACACCGACGTCGCCGGCAGCACGGCTCGCGGGCTTCGACGCCCCGATCGTGCACGGCATGTGGCTCTCGGCCGTCGCCCAGCGCGCGGCCGCCTCGGTGCGGCGCCACCCAGCACCCGCGCGCCATCCGCGGCTGGCTGACCCGCTGGGTCGCGCCGCTGCAGCCCGGCGCCGAGGTCGAGGTCACCGTCGAGCGCACCGGCGTGCTCGGCGGCGACACGGTCGTCGAGGTCAGCTGCCGCGCCCGACGGCGAGCTGGTCATGGTGGCCGAGGCCGTCGTCGCAGCACCGCGCACGGCGTACGCCTTCCCGGGCCAGGGCATCCAGAGCCAGGGCATGGGCCTCGAGGCCCGCACGCGCTCGGCCGCGGCCCGCAGGGTCTGGGACCGCGCCGACGCAGCACACCCGCGAGGCGCTCGGCTTCTCGATCCTGGCCGTGGTGCGCGACAACCCGACCGAGCTGTGGGCCGACGGTGAGCTGCACCGCCACCCCGACGGCGTGCTCTTCCTGACCCAGTTCACCCAGGTCGCGATGGCCACGCTCGCGGTGGCCCAGGTGGCCGAGATGCGCGAGGCCGGCGTCTTCGTCGAGGACGCGATCACGTGCGGTCACTCGGTCGGCGAGTACAACGCGCTCGCCGCCGTCACCGGCATCCTGCCGCTCGAGGCGCTGCTGGAGATCGTCTTCCGCCGCGGCATGGCGATGCACCACCTGGTGCCGCGCGACGCCGACGGCCGCAGCAACTACCGGCTCGCGGCGATCCGTCCCTCGCAGATCGACCTGGCCGACGACGACGTCGCCGACTTCGTCGCGGAGGTCTCGGAGCGGGCCGGCGAGTTCATCCAGATCGTCAACTACAACCTGCGCGGCTCGCAGTACGCCATCGCCGGCACCGTCGCCGGGCTCGAAGGCCCTCGAGGACGAGGTCGAGGAGCAGCGCGCAGCGCCACGGCGGCAAGCCGGCCTTCATCCTGGTGCCCGGCATCGACGTGCCGTTCCACTCCTCCGAGCTGCACGCGGGTGTCGACGACTTCCGCGCGACGCCTGGACGACCTGCTGCCGGAGACCATCGACCCGTCGGTGCTGGTGGGTCGCTACATCCCCAACCTGGTGCCGCGGCTGTTCTCCCTCGACAGGGAGTTCGTCGAGGAGGTCGCGTCGTACGTCCACTCGCCGCTCCTCGAGCCGGCCTCGAGGACTGGGCCGCCTGGGAGGCCGACCCGGCCCGACTCGGCCGCACCCTGCTGATCGAGCTGCTCGCGTGGCAGTTCGCCAGCCCGGTGCGCTGGATCGAGACCCAGGACCTGATGTTCGGCATCGCCCGAGCACGACGGTCTCGCCATCGAGCAGTTCGTCGAGGTCGGCGTGGCCAACGCACCGACCCTGGCCAACCTGGCGTCGCAACACCGTCAAGCTGCCGTCGTACGACGGGATCGCGCCCATCGATCGTCAACTCCTCCCGCGACGCCGGTGTCGTCTTCGCCACCGACACCCCCCGATGGCCGACGACGAGCCGGAAGTGACCGAGGCAGACGAGCAGACGACCGAGGCGACCAGACGTCGGTTGAGCCGCCGAGACCAAGGCAGCCGCCCCCACCGCCGCACCGGCGCCGAGCGTCCCGCCGACCTCAGCTACACCGCGGCCGACGCGACCACGACCCTGGCCGCGCTGCGGACCAAGGTGCGCCCCGACCAGATCGGCCAGGCCGACACGATCGAGGCGCTGTGCGACGGCGTCTCCTCGCGCCGCAACCAGCTGCTCGTCGACCTCGGAGCCGAGCTCGGCCTCGGTGCCATCGACGGCGCCGCCGAGGCGGACTGGAAGGCGCTGTCGGCTGACGGTGACCAAGCTGGCCCGCACCTACTCCGCGTTCGGACCGGTGCTCACCGAGGCCGTGCAGGAGACCCTGCGCAAGTTCGCCGGCGCGGCCGGGTCAGAAGCCCGCCGCGATCGCCGACCGCGTCAAGGACACCTGGCAGCTCGGCCCCGGCTGGGTCACCCACGTGCAGGCCGAGCTGGCCGCCGGTCTCCGCGACGGGTCCTCGACCCGTGGCGGTGACCTGGGCTTCGGGATCGACCTCAAGCGACCTCCCCGCTGTCGTCGACCACGCCGTCCAGGCGGTCGGCCAGCGCGCAGGGCGTCCAGGTCGACCATGCCGGCGACCGGTGGTGGCGAGGGCGCGATGGTCGACTCCGCCGCGCTCGACGAGATCACCGCGTCGATCACCGGCGAGAACGGCGTACTCGCCTCGACCGCGCGTCACCTGCTCGGCAAGCTCGGGCTGGCCGAGCCGGAGTGGCGGAGGCCGAGGATGATCTCGACGCCGAGCTGGTGCAGCTCGTCGAGTCCGAGCTCGGCTCGGACTGGGCCCGCAAGGTCGCGCCGTCCTTCGACGAGCGTCGCGCCGTGCTGCTCGACGACCGCTGGGCCCGCGTCCGCGAGGACTTCGCCCGCGTCTGGGTCGGCGACGAGGAGGCGCGCGAGCACGCGTTCGGCAACCTCGACGCCGCCGCCAAGGCACAGGCCGGCTGGTGGCTGGACCGCGCCAGGCGCGAGAAGCGCACCGACCTGGTCTCCTTCTACGGCTCGCAGTCAAAGTCCTCGGACGACACCCAGGAGTGGCGCGACGAGGTGGCCGTGGTCACCGGCGCTGCGCCCGGCTCGATCGCCGGCGCCGTCGTCGCCGACCTGCTCCGCGGTGGTGCGACGGTCGTCGCGACCACGTCGCGGCTGGACAAGGCGCGGCTCGCGTTCTTCCGCGGCCTCTACCGCGACCACGCCTCGACCGGTGCCGCCCTGTGGGTGCTGCCGGCCAACCTGGCCTCGTTCGCCGACGTCGACGCACTCGTCGAGTGGATCTCCGACCCGGTCGTCGAGACGGCCGGCGGGCAGAAGACCGAGCTGCGTCCGGCGCTCGCGCCGACGCTGGTCTTCCCGTTCGCCGCTCCCCCGGTGCAGGGCACGGCGGCCGACGCCGGCTCGCGCGCCGAGGTGGAGTTCCGGATCCTGCTGTGGGGTGTCGAGCGCCTGGTCACGGGCCTCGCGGCCCAGGGTGCCGACCACCGGATCGGGCGACGCGTGCACGTCGTACTGCCGGGCTCGCCCAACCGCGGCATGTTCGGCGGCGACGGTGCGTACGGCGAGGCCAAGGCCGCGTTCGACGCCTTCGTGACCCGCTGGCAGGCCGAGACGGAGTGGGCGAAGCGGGTCTCGCTGGCCCACGCCCACATCGGCTGGGTCCGCGGCACCGGCCTGATGGGTCACAACGACCCGCTGGTCGACGCGGTCACCGCGGCCGGCGTCCGCACCTGGTCGCCGCAGGAGATGGCCGCCGAGCTGCTCGCGCTCTGCAGCCCGGAGTCGCGCGCGGCCGCCGCCGAGGCGCCGATCGTCACCGACCTCACCGGCGGGCTGGGCGACGTCGAGCTCGACATGGCCGCGCTCGCCAAGGCAAGCCCGTGAGCAGGCCGACAGCCGACGTCGGTCGAGGATGCCGAGACCAGCGACGACACGCTCCTCGCCCTGACCCACCCGGCCGGCTGGGGCACCGAGCAGCCGACGATGGACTGGCCGTCGATCAAGGCCAAGCCCGAGGACCTCGTGGTCATCGTCGGCGCGGGCGAGGTGGGGCCGGTCGGCTCCATGCGCACCCGCTTCGAGATGGAGGTCGAGGACCACCTGTCCCCGGCCGGCGTGCTCGAGCTGGCGTGGACGACCGGGCTCATCGTCTGGGAGCAGCAGCCGGTCGCCGGCTGGCACGACGTCGCGTCGGGCGAGCCGCTGACCGAGGCCGAGGTCGTGGAGAAGTACGCCGAGCAGATCGAGGTCGACGTCGGCATCCGCCGTTACCGCGACGACGGCGACGATGGTCGACAACACCGCGCCGCTCGTCGTACCCGTCTTCCTCGAGGAGGACACCTCGTTCGTCGTACGCACCCGGACGAGGCCGACGCCTTCGTCGAGGCCGACCCGTCGAAGACGCGGATCACGCCGACCGAGGACGGCGACTGGCTGGTCACCCGACTGGCCGGCAGCCAGATCCGGGTGCCGCGCCGGTTCAAGCTCTCGCGCTTCGTCGGCGCGCAGGTGCCCGACGGGTTCGACCCGAAGGTGTGGGGCCTGGGCTCGATGACCGAGTCGGTCGACCGCCTGGCCGCGTGGAACCTCGTCGCCACGGTGGACGCGTTCATCTCGAGCGGCTTCGAGCCGGCCGAGCTGCTGCGCTGGATCCACCCGACGAAGTTCGCCAACACCCAGGGCACCGGCATCGGCGGCATGCAGTCCACCCGGAAGATGTACGTCGACGCGCTGCTCGGTGAGCAGCCGCCGAACGACGTACTCCAGGAGGCGCTGCCCAACGTGATCGCGGCGCACACCGTGCAGGCCTACCTCGGTGGGTACGGCGCGATGGTGCACCCGGTCGCCGCGTGCGCCACGGCTGCGGTCAGCGTCGAGGAGGGCGTGGACAAGATCCGCCTCGACAAGGCCAGCGTGGTCGTGGCCGGTGGCTTCGACGACCTCGGCATCGAGGGCATCCTCGGCTTCGGCAACATGAGCGCGACCGCCGACACCGCCGAGATGCTCGCCAAGGGCATCGACGAGCAGCACGTCAGCCGGCCCAACGACCGCCGTCGCGGCGGGTTCGTCGAGGGCCAGGGCGGCGGCACCGTCGTACTCGCCCGTGGTGACGTCGCCGCTCGAGATGGGCCTGCCCGTCCTCGGTGTGATCGCCTACGCCGGCTCGTTCGCCGACGGCATCCACACCTCCATCCCCGCCCCGGGGATGGGCGCGCTGGGCGCCGGCATCGGCGGCACGCAGTCGCCGCTGGCCAAGGGACTCGCCTCGGTGGGCCTGGGTGCCGACGACCTGGCCGTGGTGTCGAAGCACGACACCTCGACCGCGGCCAACGACCCCAACGAGTCGACGCTGCACGAGAAGCTCGCCGAGTCGCTGGGCCGCACGGCCGGCAACGCCGCTGTTCGTCGTGAGCCAGAAGTCGCTGACCGGTCACGCCAAGGGCGGCGCCGCCGCCTTCCAGCTGATCGGGCTGTGCCAGGTGCTCGCGACCGGGACGGTGCCGCCCAACCGCGGCCTGGACTGCGTCGACGAGGCCCTGGCCGAGAACGAGCACCTGGTCTGGCTGCGCCAGTCGCTGCAGACCGGGCCGTTCGAAGGCGGGCGTGCTCACCAGCCTCGGCTTCGGCCACGTCTCGGCGATGGTCGCGGTAGCCCACCCGGGCGCCTTCGTGGCCTCGCTCTCGAAGTCGCAGAAGGACGCCTGGCTCGCCAAGGCGACGCGCGCGCCTGGTCGCCGGCGAGACCCGTCGACTCGACGCCATGACCGGCGGTGCCCCGCTCTTCGAGAAGGCCGAGAAGCGCCGCTTCGCCTCCGCCGAACTGGCCGACACCAAGGCCGACGAGACCGCGATGCTCGTCGACCCGACCGCAAGGCTGGGCGACGACGGCGTCTACGCGAGGGCGGCAGTCGAGTGACCGGAGGAACTGCGAGCAGCGCGCGAACCTCGAGCGGTCGAGCCGGTCGCGAGCACCCGCCGGTCGAGGAGGGCGCAGCGACCGTCTCGAGACCCCTCGTCGACCTGGAGAACGCCGTCGGCGTCGGCATCGACGTCGTCGGCATCACCGCCTTCGCCGAGCAGCTCGACGAACCCGGCACCCGGTTCGCGCGCGCGTTCACCCCCGGTGAGCGCCGCGCGGCCCGGGCCGGCTCCGGCGCGAGGCCGAGAGCCTCGCCGCCCGCTGGGCCGCCAAGGAGGCCGTGATCAAGGCCTGGTCGAGCACCTGCTTCGGCCACCCCGAGGTCATCGACCCCGAGCACGTCGACCTCCGCGAGATCGAGGTCCGCACCGACGCCTGGGGCCGCCCGGCCATCCGCCTGCACGGCGAGATCGCCGAGTCGATGGCCGACTACACCGTCCTTGTCTCGCTCACCCACGACGAGGCGGCCGACGTCGCGGCGGCGTTCGTCGTGCTGCAAGAGAAGCGCGGGGCCTGAAACGCTTTCCGCCGCCTTCGACGCAGCCAGAACGCCCGCTTCAACAGTTGCCGGAGGCCACATGTGCACGCCGGCAAGACGACCGGCGCGGGCAACGAACAAGGCCCGGTCGACGACCTGCGCCGGGTGATCGAGCGACTCTAGACACCGCAGTGGGTCGGGCGGGCCGAGAGGTCCACAATCTACGGTCGCCGAGCGGCACCACCCAAGTCAGTAGCAGCCCGGCTTGTAGAGACGTACTCGTATGACCCTGGCCCTCCGGACCCACAACAGGTCTGTCTGTGTCGATCCCTCGATGCGGTGGGTCGCCGAGTAGCGCACCGAGTAGCCCCTATAGCGTTTCCGCTGCGTGACGGTGAGTGCTACGCAGTGCCCGGTTCGGTTCGTGAAGGTGATCCTCTTGGGCCCGATCTGCCTCGCGGTCACGCCTGACAAGGGGTGAAAGGTCTTGTAGCCACGAGCCTCCGCCGCCGGGGCGGGACCTACCAACAGCCCTAGGGTCAGGACGGCAACGGCGACTCTCTTCATGTCGCCAATGTAGATGCGGTTCGGCCCCGAGCGGCACCACGCTCCAACGCGCCAGGTTCGTCCTATCCCGAACCGCCCGCAACCTGGGCTTTCGTCCGTCGTCTAATCTCACGCCATGGCTCAGCAGGTGGAAGATCACATCAGGGTGGGCCGGGTGCAAATTCCTATGCTGAAGGCTCTTACACGGATTCGCGAATACACCGATGTTGAGCGCAACAGCACCTCACCCGACCCGTACGCCTTCCCTGCGTATGACCGTTTCCAGAGGGGGGATAATCCCCCGCTGCAGCTCACAGACGCTGACTTGTTGGCGCCGGCACTGTTGAACGTGCCGGTGAGGATCCGCACCTGGGGCGATGCGTTCGTCCAGGCCTTCATCGCCGGGGTCGCGGCGGTGCGCTTGTTCACCTCGCCGGTGAACACCACGGCCGCTGCCGGAGCACCGCCGATCACCGAGGCGAACGAACCCTCAACCGCCAGCACGGTCATCTCCGGGTTCAGGGCCTTGGAGAAGACCACGAACGCGCCACCGTGGTAGCGGGAGATGACACAGAAGACGATCGGGCCCCGGAAGTTGACGATGGCGCGGCCGATCTCGGCGCCGTACTCCAGCTGGACGTTGCGCATCGACTCCGGTGAGCCATCGAAGCCCGACAGGTTCGCCAGCACCACCAGCGGCCGGTTGCCGCTGGCCGCGTTGATCGCCCGCGCGGCCTTCTTCGACGACTTCGGGAACAGCGTGCCGGCCGTGTAGGACTCCGGGCCGTCGGTGGGCGGGAAGCCGCTGCGGCGTACCGACTGCGACTCGATCCCCAGCAGGCACACGGGATGGCCGCCCATATGGGCGTCCTGGACGACAGCGGTGTCCGCCTCGGCCATGCCGGCCCAGCGCTCGAGCACCTCATGGTCCTGGTCGGCCACGGCGCGCATCACCGTGCGGATGTCGAAGGCCTTCTCGCGAGATCCGCCCGAGCAGATCGACCCGAACTTCGAATAGTGCCACGACGCTGCCCTGGCTCCCCGCTGGTCCACGGGAGCCAGGTCGTCGTCCTTGACGGACTCTTCTTCAGGCCCGGGTGTAGGTGACGTCGAAGTCGTGGATCCACTCGCCGTCCTCGACGAGGTAGCAGGAGCTGTCGATCGTGTTGCCGTCCGCTGAGAGCGTGCCTTCGAAGCGCTGATCGAAGTCGTCAGGGCCGGTCGCGCGGCGCCACCACTTCCAGACGCCCGTCCTGGAAGCTCATGTGGAGCACGCGCGAGACCGCTCGGGAGTCGAAGTAGTGCCCGGTGAAGTCGCCCTCGGCGTCCTCGTCGGCGGCCATGATCAGGACGACGCCCTCGGGAAACATCGGGTTCTCGGCGATCGAGCGCTGGAGGATCACCTTCTCGTCACGAAGCCACTCCAGCGTCATGTCGCCCGCGACCTTCTCCTCCAGGTGCCGTGGCGCGTCGACGACCTGGCTCCAGCGACCGATCAGCGGCTCGAGGTCCTTGATGTCCGGCACGAAGTCGAGCCTAACGACGCGCACGTTGACGATCACGGACCCCCGCGCCAGTGGTCGATCCGGTGGTGGTCGGGGGCGAAGCCGTGCTCGATGCCCCACAGGACGGCTTGGGTGCGGCTGGAGACGCCGATCTTGCGGTAGAGCGTGCGGATGTAGGACTTCACGGTGTTGGGCGACAGGTAGGTGCGGGCGGAGACGTCGGCGTTGCTGAGGCCCTGGGTGATGAAGGCGAGGATCTCGGCCTCGCGCTCGCTGAGGCCCTCACCACGGCCCGGCCAGTCCAGCCCGTTGTTGCCGCCGGCCCGACCCGGTGGGTCGCTGACGACGACCTCTCCGGCGTGCACCGCCTCGAGGGCGGCGATGAGCTCACGGGCGGGGAGGGCCTTGGAGAGGTACCCGTGCACGCCCTGCTTCCGGGCTGTCTCGACCAGCTCCGGGTGGAAGTTCCAGGTGTAGACGACCACGCGCCGCGCGCGTGGGTTGTCCATCAGCATGCCGATGTGCTCGTGGTCTGCCTCGGGTTGCGCGAAGCAGTCGTAGAGCACGATGTCGACGGCGTCGTCGAGCGGCTCGTTGCTGTCGATCTCAGCCACGATCACCCGGTCGCGGTAGCGATCGATGATGTTGGCCAGACCCATCAGTACGACGTCGTAGTCGTCGACCAGTGCCACGGTGATGGGCCGCGTGCGGTTGCTTTGCGTCACGGCGGCAGAGTAACCCACCTAGGGGTGTATCGGGCCCGCCCTAGGTGTCACAGGGTGGAGAGACCAACCCCGACCGAAGGGAACCACCATGCTGGGTCTCATCCTCACCGTCCTCGTCGTCGGTCTGATCGCGGGCGCGATCGCGCGCCTCGTCATCCCTGGCAAGCAGGACCTGTCCATCCTCGGGACCATCGTCCTCGGGGTCGTCGGCTCGCTCGTGGGCGGATTCCTGGGCTACGTGCTCTTCGGCAAGGACGCCGGCGACGGCTTCCTGCAGCCCGCCGGCCTGATCGGGTCGGTCATCGGAGCGATCATCGTGCTCTTCGTCTGGATCCGCGCCGGCTCCCACCGCACGGCGCGCGCCTGAGGTGCCCTCCACGAAGGCGGCTGCCCGTCGATCCAGGGAGAGTGAGATGCCTGCCCCCGCCGTACCCCGGTGTCCGAGCTGTGGGGAGGACATGGTCCTCGAGATGAACCCGGCCTCACCGCAGGACGACGAGGCGGTCGTGCTGTTAGCGGACCCGCCGTTCCGTTACGCCTGCGAGTCGCCAGGGTGTGGATCCTGAGCCTCGCCGTTCTTCTCGATGGCGGCGATGATCTCCGGGCGCAGCCGGGCGGCGGGGATGACGGCGTCGACCGAGCCGACCTCGACCGCGCGGTGGATGTCGTGGATGCCGTCGAACTCGGCGGCGACCTCGCTGATCTTCTCGGCGCGGGTCGCGGCTCGCAGCGCGGACTGCTCGACCCGCAGGCGGATCCGCTCGCCGTTGCGAGCCGAGGCGATGCGCTCGTCCAGGGCCTTCATCGCCGGGGTCGCGGCGGTGCGCTTGTCGACCTCGCCGGTGAACACCACGGCCGCGGCCGGGGCGCCGCCGATGACCGAGGCGAAGGAGCCCTCGACCGCCAGCACCGTCATCTGCGGGTTCAGCGCCTTGGAGAAGACCACGAACGCGCCGCCGTGGTAGCGGGAGATGACGCAGAAGACGATCGGGCCGCGGAAGTTGACGATGGCGCGGCCGATCTCGGCGCCGTACTCCAGCTGCAGGTTGCGCATCGACTCCGGTGACCCGTCGAAGCCCGACAGGTTCGCGAGCACGACGAGCGGCCGGTTGCCGCTGGCCGCGTTGATCGCGCGCGCGGCCTTCTTCGACGACTTCGGGAACAGCGTGCCGGCCGTGTAGGATTCCGGGCCGTCGGTGGGCGGGAAGCCGCTGCGACGTACCGACTGCGACTCGATGCCCAGCAGGCACACGGGATGGCCGCCCACGTGGGCGTCCTGGACGACCGCGGTGTCCGCCTCGGCCATGCCGGCCCAGCGCTCGAGGACCGTCGTGGTCCTGGTCGGCGACGGCGCGCATCACCGTGCGGATGTCGAAGGCCTTCTTGCGGTCCGGGTTGGTCTCGGCCGAGAAGATCTCGCCGACCGTGCGGAAGTCGCTGCCCTCCACCTCGTGGGGGTACGACGAGACGTCGCGGTCGGACGGGTCGGACGGACGGAGCGCGACGCGGGCCGGACTCCCCCGGCACGACGTAGGTGTGCTCGTAGTGCGCCATCAGCACGCCGAAGGCGCCGGCCAGGTCGGGCGCCCAGTACTGCGCCTGCCCGTTGGGACCCATCACCCGGTCGTAGCCGCCGATGCCGTAGTTGTCCTCGGCGGAGACCCCGCCGGAGAAGTCGAGCGACTGCTTGCCGGTGAGCACCATCGCGCTCTCCGGGGTCATCACCAGGATGCCCTTGGTGTGCATCAGCATCGTGGCCTCGGCGTTCCAGTACGGCTGGGCGCCGACGTTGATGCCGGCGACCACGACGTTGATCTCGCCGCCGTCCTGGGTGAACTCCACGATCCGGCGCAGCGCCTTGGCCACCCAGTCCATGTTCTCGGTGCCGGAGTCCATCGAGATCCGGGCGCCCGCGGAGAGCGCGAACCACTCCACCGGTACGCCGAGACGCTCGGCCAGGTCGAGCGCGGCGATGACGCGCAGGCACTCCTGCTCCGCGACCGAGCCCAGCGACTTCGTCGGGTCGCCGCAGAGCACGACGCGCTTCACGCCCTCGGGGTGCAGCGCGCGTCGGGGTCGTGACGACGGCGGCGAGGATGCCCGCGGTGTTGAGGCCGTAGGGCCGGTCGACCGGGACCAGGTTGCCCTGTCGTCGAGGTCGTGCTCGACGAGCGTGCCGCCGGGACCGGCGAGCACGGCGCTCAGCTCGTAGGGGTAGACGAGCCCGCGACGGCGCGACCGGACCACCTTGGAGGCGTAGTCGTCGAGCGGGCTTCAGCAGCTCGGTCGGCGGCTCCTCGACGCGTGGAGACGATCCCGGCTCCCGGCTGGGCGCCGAAGCGCACGGCCATCGGCGACCGGCTCGCCGCCCGGGACGGCCAGGCGTCCCTGGGCCACGACCTCCTCGATGCCGGCGCCGTCGGTCAGCGGGCTGATCTTGGTGCCGAGCGCGCCCAGGGCGTCGAGGTCGAGGTCGACGACGGGCCAGACGTGGACCCAGACGTGGTTCATGTCGAGCTTGGCGCCGTCGGTGCCGCGAGCCACCCGCTCGCGCCGGATCGACTCCAGGCAGTTCTCCACCGCGCGCTCGGCGTGGGGCAGCGCGGTGATCGTGCCGTCCTCGTCGCGTACGACGGACATCTGGCGCACCTGGGCCAGGGCCACGAGGCGCCGGTCGGACGGGTTCTCCCGGGCGACGCACTCGTAGAGCAGCACGTCCTCGGGCGCCTCGACACGGGTGACGTGGAAGTTGCGCAGCCGCCACAGGTCGAGGCGACGCCCGACCATCGGGTGCACGCCGCGGGTGAGGTCGTCCTCGACCACGGCGCCGTCCGCAGCGGGTCGGAACACGTAGTAGCCGACCGGGCGGTCGCCGCCGGAGCAGACGGCCACGCAGACCCGTCGTACGTCGTGGGCCAGCGGCAGCGCGTCGAGCAGCGTCCGCAGCCGGTCGCTCGCCTCGTCGGCCGCGGCCGGGGCGTCGGGCCAGTGCAGGTAGAGGTCGACGACGGCTTCCTCGTGGGCCGCGCGCGCCTTGACGTGCGCCGCCACCGAGGAGACGAGGTCGCTCGAGGGGTCCGACCAGCTCCGCCACGTTGCCGACCGAGGTGACCAACCGGGTCGGTCGTTCGTCGAGGGTGTAGCTCGCGACCACGGCCGGTCGCACGTCGGTGTCGAAGGATCTGCAGGTCGTGCAGCTCGTACTCGCGGTAGTGACGCCGGACCAGCACCTCGAGCATCGGCTCACGAGCAGGGATCCCCTGCTCGAGCCGCTCGGCCAGGAAGCGCACGATCTGCTCCGGGATGGCCACGAGCGCGTCGATCCGCCGCGCCCGGTCGGCCGGGTCGACGCCGTCGACGCGGACGAGAGCGCCGCGAGCTCGTCGCGCACGCCGAGGAGGATGTCCGAGCGCTCCGCGTCCACGGCCGGCTGGTCGAACCAGCGGAAGCGGACGCTGCGGGCCAGGTCGCCGACCGCCGGGTAGCGCGACTGCGGGACGCGACCGAGGCGCTCCAGCACCCCGCGGGCACGGGCGGCGAGCTCGCCGGTCGGCGGGGTCTCGCGGCTCCAGGAGCCCAGCAGGGCGGAGACGAGCGCGACCTCGGGCGTCGTCCGCTGCTGGGCCAGGAAGATGCGGAAGACCGCGGCCTCCAGCTCGGGCGTGCGGTCGACGTCCGTCGACGCCGTAGTGCCGGAGCACGCGCACCAGCCGCTCGCGGAACTGCTCCGGAAGGCCGCCACGCTCGACGTCGAGGCTCTGCAGGAAGGTGTGGAAGTGCTCGCGCGAGCTGTGCACCCGCAGCTCGCTCTGCCGGTCCTCGTCCACGGGACGGTTGCGGGTCAGCTCGGCGAGGTCGGCGAAGGTCTCGAGCAGCGAGACCTCGCGAGCCATCACGAACTGGGCATCGGCGGTGGTGTGCTCGCGGACGGCGAGGTACTCCGACAGCGCGGCGTCCTGGTCCTCGGGCGGTACGTCGTAGCCGAGGACGACCGCGCTCAGCGCGGCCAGGGCCCGCGTCCGCTGCGTCTCCGGGTCGATGCCGTCGTCGGTGGGCAGGTCGAGGGCGGGACCGTCTTCGCCCGCGGCCTCCTCGACGACGTCCTCGAGCGGCTCGAGCTTGATCAGCGCCGTGCCGGTCTCGACCTGGCTGCCGGTGATGACGAGCAGCTCCTTGACGCGGGCAGGGAACGGCGCGTGCACCACCGTCTCCATCTTCATCGACTCGAGCACGACGACGGCCGCACCCGCCTCGACCTCGGCGCCCACGGCGACGGGCGTGGCCACGACCAGGGCCGGCGCGGGCGAGCGCAGTACGCCGCCCTCGTCGCGGCTGACCCGGTGGGCGACGCCGTCGACCTCGACGAGCGTGGTCGGGCCGTGCGTCGCGGTGACGAGGCTGTAGCGGTGGCCGCCGACGACGAGGCGCCGGCGTACGTCGTCGACGTGCTCCATCAGCACGTCGACGGTCTGCGCCTCGGCGCCGGCCGCGGCGACGCTCACCCGGAAGCGGCCGGGGCCGGTGTTGACGGTGGACACCTGGTAGGGCACGCCACGCAGCTTGAGCTCGACGGGCTGGCCCACCTGGTGCGAGGCGGACGGCCGGCCGCCGTGCGCGGTCTCGAAGAGCCGGGCGGTCTCGATCCGCACCCGGTCGAGGTAGGCCTCGATGGCGGCGGCGACCACCGCGACGCCGGCGTGCGCGTGGGCGACCAGCCGGCCCTCGGCGCGGACCCGGTCGATCCAGCCGGTGTCGGCCCAGACGGGCGTGCCGGTCACGACCTCGGGCTGGGCCAGCAGGTCCAGCACGAAGCTCTTGTTGCAGACGCCGCCCTCGATCACCACGGTGGTCGAGGTCATCGCCCGGCGCAGCCGGGCCAGCGCCTCGTCGCGGGTGCGGCCGTAGGCGATGATCTTGGCGATCATCGAGTCGAAGTCGGGCGGGATGGTGTCGCCCTCGGCGACCCCGGTGTCGACCCGGATGCCCGGGCCGGACGGCAGGTCGAGGTGCTCGATGTGGCCGGGAGACGGCGCGAAGTCGCGGTCGGGGTCCTCGGCGTTGAGGCGAGCCTCGATCGCGTGCCCGGTCTCGGCCGGCTTCTCACCCTCGAGGCGGCCACCGGCCGCCACCAGCAGCTGGGCCTTGACGAGGTCGATGCCGGTGGTGGCCTCGGTGATCGAGTGCTCGACCTGCAGCCGGGTGTTGACCTCGAGGAAGGCGAAGGTCTGCTCGCCGGGGTGGTAGAGGAACTCGACGGTGCCCGCGCCGACGTACCCGACGGCCAGGGCGAGCCGCTCGGCCGACGTCTTGAGCTCCTCGGCCTGCTCGTCGCTCAGCAACGGTGAGGACGACTCCTCGATGACCTTCTGGTTGCGGCGCTGGATCGAGCAGTCGCGGACGCCGAGCGCCCAGGCGGTGCCGTGGCCGTCGGCGATCAGCTGCACCTCGACGTGGCGGGCGCCGGTGACCAGGCGCTCCAGGAAGACGGTGCCGTTGCCGAAGGATCGGAGCGCCTCGTCGCTGGTGCGCTGGAAGGCGTCCTCGAGGTCGGCGGGCGAGGCGACCATCCGGATCCCGCGGCCACCGCCGCCGGCGGTCGCCTTGAGCATCAGCGGGTAGCCGACCTCCTCGGCGGAGGCCAGCGCCTCCTCGAGGGTGTCGACGGCGCCGCGGCTCCAGGGCGCCACGGGTACGCCGACCTCCTCGGCGATCAGCTTCGAGCCGATCTTGTCGCCGAGCCGGCGCATCGCCTCGGCGCTCGGCCCGATGAAGGTGACGCCGTGCTTGTCGCACAGGTCGACGAAGTTCGGGTCCTCGGCCACGAAGCCCCAGCCCGGCCAGACGGCGTCGGCTCCGGTGTCGAGCAGTGCCTGCTCGAGCACGGCCAGGTCGACGTACGGCCGGTTGGCGGCCGGTCCGAGGTCGTAGGAGAGGTCGGCCTCGCGCACGAACATGGCGTTGGCCTCGCCCGTGGTGTGCAGGGCCACGGTCTGGACGTAGTCGCCGCCGGACGCGTTGAGCTCGCGTACGGCGTGGACCAGCCGCATGGCGGACTCACCGCGGTTGACGATCGCGATACGACGGAACGACACGAGCTACCCCTCAGGTTTGACGCTGCAAACGCGAGGCTGGTCTCGCGTTACACCCAAGGTGTCACGAGTCGGGGGTTACGCGCGAGTCACATAGAAGGTGAGGCGTGTCTCAAGTGCGGCTCAGGCGCCGGCGAGCTTGTTCCGGGCCGCCTCGGCCTCGGCGGCCGCGAGGTACCCGGTGAGCAGCGTCTTGAGCTGTACGACGGCATCGGGGTGGGACTGCCCGTCGCGGATGGAGAAGTTCAGCATCGAGTAGGTGACGTGCACGAGCACCTCGGCGATCGTCTGCCGATCGCCGATCTTGGAGCCGGGCGTGAGCGGCGCGAGCACCTTGGTGACCTGCTCGGCCAGGGCGCGCTCGTGCTCCGCGGCGATGACCCGGGTGGGCGGGGTCGCCTGCATCGCCAGCCAGACCGCGCGCCGCGACGGGTCGGTGCGCCACAGGCCGGCGAGGTGGTCGAGCAGCTTGTCCATCAGCTGGGCCCAGTCGAGCGTGGGGATCTCGGCGGCGAACGAGTCCAGCTCGGCCTGCACGTCGGCGGTGTCGAGCCGGTCGAGCTCGCAGATGACGGCGTACTTGTTGCCGAAGAACTGGTAGAGCGACCCGATCGGGACGCCCGCCCGCAGCGCCACCTGCTCGGAGGTGAAGGACTCGAAGCCCACCTCGACCAGCAGCGCCCGCGCCGCGCGCAGGATCTCGTCGAAGCGACGCCGGCTGCGCTCCTGCGAGGGTCGGCGCCGCGGCAGGTACTCCTGCGCTTCCACGACCGAGCTCGGGGTCATGTACTCGACATTACCTGAGGGTAGCCACAAGTTCAGCCCGTCTGCCCGCGTGGCGGACGCCCTCGCCCCCGATTCGGGTAGTCCGAGGTCGAAATGCTGTTCCCGACGGGAATTCACGACCTTTCAGCCTCGGACTACCCGTTCACGGGGCCGCTAGATCGACTTCTGGTACGACGAGAACGTCCGCGTCGCGAGCATCCCCATGACGACGGCGAGCGCCACCAGGGCGAGCAGGCGCGGCCACACCATCGACCAGTCCGGTGAGCCCAGCAGCGTCTCGCGGCTGACCACCACGGCCCAGTCGAGCGGGTTGTACTTCGCGCACACCTGGATCCAGTGCGGGGCCAGCGCCGGGTCCATGATCGCCGAGGACAGGAACGTCATCGGCAGGCTCAGGAACTGGCTGATCCCGATCAGTGCCTCCTGCTGCCGCGCGAGCAGCGCGATCGCGTTGGACAGCGCCGCGCAGATGACGGTCAGCAGGATGGCCGCGACCAGCGTCATCACGACCCCGAAGGCACCACCGTCGAAGCGGGCGCCGGCCAGCCAGGCCACGACCAGCACGATGACGGTCTGCACGATGCTGGTGATCGACTGGTAGACGAGCGTGCCGTTCATCATCGCGCCGCGGCGTACCGGCGAGGCGAGCAGCCGGTCCATGACGCCGCGGTTCATGTCGTCGATGTAGACCGTCCCGGCCCACATCGCGGAGAACAGCGCCGTCATCGCGATGACGCCGGGCGTGAGGTACTCGAGGTACGTCACGTCCTCTCCCCCGCCGAAGCCGGGGATCTCGACGACGGAGCCGAACAGCTTGCCGAACAGCAGCAGCCAGATCATCGGCTGGATCAGCGTGATGAACAGGAAGATCGGCTGGCGGACCAGGGCCCGGACCGACCGCATCGACAGGTACGCCGAGTGAGTGACCAGGGTGCTCATGCCGCACTCACCTCGGCCTCGAAGGAGCGGCCGGCGTGACGCAGGTAGACGTCGTCCAGCGACGGCCGCGCCACCGTGGCGGAGACGACGGGCAGGTCGTGCGCCGACAGGACCGCGAAGACGGTGGGTACGACGCGCGCACCCGAGTCGGTCCGCGCCCGGACGATGCTCCGGTCGCGGAGCACCGACGAGACCCCGTCGAGGTCCGACACGAGCGCGACTGCCCGCTCGGCAGCGACCTCGCCCTCCAGCTCGACCTGCAGCACGTCGCCCCGCAGCTCGCTCTTGAGCTCCTCCGGCGTGCCCTCGACCGCAACGCGGCCGTGGTCGATGATCGCCAGCCGGTCGGCCAGGTGGTCCGCCTCGTCGAGGTAGTGCGTCGTGAGCAGCACCGTCATCCGGTCCTCGCCCGCCATCTGCCCGATCTCACGCCACATCTCCGCGCGTGCCTCTGGGTCGAGACCGGTCGTCGGCTCGTCGAGGAACAGCACCTGCGGGCGGTGGACGAGCCCGATCGCCACGTCGAGCTTGCGCGCCATGCCGCCCGACCAGGTGCGCACGAGCCGGTCGGCGGCGTCGGCGATGCCGAAGCGCTCGAGCAGGTGGCTCGACCGGTCGTGGGCGTCGGAGCTGTTGAGTCCCTGGATGCGGGCGGCGAGGACGAGGTTCTCCCGCCCCGTCGCCATCGGGTCCGACGACGGCTTCTGCGAGACCAGCCCGATGCGGCGTCGTACGACGTCGGGGTCGGTGGCGACGTCGGCGCCGGCCACGCTCGCCGTACCCTCGTCGGCTCGCGACAGGGTGGTGAGGATCTTGACGGTGGTGGACTTGCCGGCGCCGTTGGGGCCGAGCAGCCCGAACACGGTGCCCGGCGCGACCGTGAAGCCGAGGCCGTCGAGGGCCTGGACGGGCGGCTTGCCCCGCCCGGTGGGGTAGGCCTTGCGGAGGCCGACGGCCTCCAGGGCGTACGTCGATGAGGTGGACATGGTGACTCCTGGTGGAAGTGGGAGCCGTCCGCGCTGACGTATCGTGACGTCGCGTCTGGAGTTCGTCTGACCGTCAGGTCGGGCGGCTCGAGGATGTGCCCTCGGGTCCGGTGTTGCCGCACCGGCCCGGGGGTTTTCTGCTCTCAGCTCTGGAGGAATGTCGCGAGCGAGGCCGCCTCCTCCCCGAGGTACTTCGCGGGATCCTTCGCGATCTCCTCGAACGTGGTCCCTTGCTCCTGCAGCTCGTGGACGCGGCGCCACCACTGGATGCCGCCGAGGTCGTCGTGGTCGATGCGGTGGGCGAGCGTGGTCACGAAGGCGAGCTCCGCCTCCATCACCGCCTTGCGGTACTGCTCTTCGATGACGAAGAGCTCCGGCAGCCCCATCTCCTCGGTGTAGGCCAGGCCTGCCTCGACCGAGCCGAGCTCCATCCGCAGCTTGGTGGCTCTCGTGGTCAGCAGGCGGGAGAGCTCCTCGGGCGCCACGCCCGCCGCCAGGGACAGCGCGGCCTCGAACGAGGTGTACTCCTTCACCGGCGTCGACAGCAGCTCGGCCAGCCAGTCCTCGAGCTCGGCCCGGCCGGCGGGGGTGATGGCGTAGATCGTGCGCTCGGGCCGCTTGCCCTCGCGCACCGTCTCCTGCGCCTCGATCAGCCCGTGCTTGGCCAGCGACTCCACGACGGAGTACAGCGAGCCGAAGTTGATCTTGATGCTCGACTCCTTGCCGCGGGTCCGCAGCTTGGTGGAGATCTCGTACGGGTGCGCCGGCCCCTCCGAGACCGTCGCGAGGACAGCCAGCGCCAGCAGGTTCGACACCCTCCGCTTGGCCATGCTCGACTCCTCCATCACAAATACTCGGATCAGAGTATTCGGGGGTGAGTGCGCTCGTCAAGCGGGGTCGGGCCCTTCGAGACGGTTGCTGCGCAACCTCCTCAGGGACCCGAGCTTGATCGGGTCCCTGAGGAGGGCCGCCAGGCCCGTCTCGAAGGGCCCGGGCACGAAATCCGGTTGCCCACCACGCGCGGGACTGGTGGGTTGGGGGCGATGACCGAGCCGCGGATGCATGCCGACGAGGTCGCCACCGACGTCGAGCTCGTACGACGCCTGCTGCGCGACCAGTTCCCCGAGTGGGCCGAGCTGCCGATCACTCGGGTGGCGTCGTCGGGCACCGACCACGCGATCTACCGGCTCGGGGACGACCTGGCTGTCCGGATGCCGAGGATCGGATGGGCCATCGACCAGGCAGACCTCGAGCGCACCTGGCTCCCCCGCCTGTCGACCGTGCTGCCCGTTCAGGTGCCGGAGCACGTCGGCGCCGGGGTGCCAGGCCACGGCTACCCGTTCACCTGGTCGGTCGTGACATGGCTGCCGGGTCGCCCGGCCGACGCCGACGACCGCTCGAGCGACGCCCTCGTCGACGACCTGGCCGAGATGGTCCGGTCGCTCCGTGCGTACGACGACCCTGAGATCCCGGTGCGCGCACCCGGCCAGCGGGGCGGCCTGCTCGCCGCGCACGACGGAACCGTCCGCGAGGCGATCGCCGAGCTCGGCGACCGCATCGATGCGGTCGACGGCGCTCCGCGTCTGGGACGAGGCCGTCGAAGCGGGCACGCCTGCGGCGCAGGTCCCGAGCCACGGCGACCTGCTCCCGGGCAACCTGCTGGTCGAACGCGGCCGTCTGGTGGCGGTGATCGACTGGGGCGGGTTCGCGCTCGCCGACCCGCCGCTCGACCTGCTGCCGGCGTGGAACGCGTTCGACGCTCAGCGCCGCGTGCGCCTCCGCGACGCACTCGAGGTCGACGCCGACACCTGGGCACGCAGCCGGGGCTGGGCCCTGCAGCAGGCGGTGCTCGCGCTCCCCTACTACTGGGACACCAACCCCGGGATGGTGCGCCAGGCGTCGTACGCCGTCAGCCAGGTGCTCGAGGGCTGAATTCCGGGTAGTCCGAGGTCGAAATGCTGTTCCAGAGCCGGTTCAACGACCTTTGAGCCTCGGACTACCCGGTATTGCGGCCCGTTCGATCAGCCCCAGTTCTCGGCCTTGGTCAGGCAGAACGGGTGGCCCGAGGGGTCGAGGAGGACGCGCCAGGTGTCGCCGGGCTGGGGGTCGGCGACGGTGGCGCCGAGCTCGACGGCGGCGTCCTGTGCCTTGTCGAGGTCGTCGACCGCGAGGTCGAAGTGGAACTGCTTGGAGCCGTTCTCGTTGGGCCACGACGGCGGCTGGTAGTCCTCGACCCGCCCGAAGCCGAGGGCGTGGGTGGGTCCGGTGAGCATGGCGTAGTCCTTCTCGGCGTGCGCCACCTCCCATCCGAGGAGCCCCGACCAGAAGGCGGCACTCGCCTCGGGGTCGGCGCAGTCCAGCGTCACCATGGCGATCCTGGCGAGTGCTGTGGGGGTGCTCATCGTCTCTCCTTCGTCAGCGGGAACTTGTCCGTCCACGCTCCTAGGATCGGGACGTGTCGGCTAGGAGAAACGCGTCAGCGGCGACCTCCACTGCCGCCGGCGTGCTCCGGCCCGAGGAGCTCGCCCGCCGCGTCCACCTCGATCGCCACGACTGCTCCCCCGACCTGGCGCCCTGGGTGGAGAACCACTGGTCGCTGAGGTGGGAGCTGCCGGCCGGGTCCTCCTACCTCAGCTCGACGCTCCCCCACCCCGCCTGCCACCTCGGCGTCGAGCGCGGACACGTGCGCGACGGCATCGGCGACGACCCGGTCGTGGTCACCGGGGTGCCCACGCGCCGCTGGGACGTCGAGATCCGCGACGCGGGCTGGGTGCAGAGCGTGAAGTTCCGGCCGGGCGGCCTGACCAGCCTGACCGGCTACCCCGCGCGCGACCTCCGCGACGTCACCGTCCCCGCCACGACCGTCTTCCCTCGCGCGACCACCGACGCGTTGCGCAGGCTCGGCCCCGACGACCCGCCCGAGGAGTGCCGCCGGGTCGTCGAGGCGGCGCTGCGCGAGCTGCGCACGGAGCCCGAGCCCGACTACGCCACGCTGCTGGAGATCGTGTCGGCGATGCTCGACGACCGCTCCCTCATCCGCGTCGCCCAGGTGGAGGAGCGCTGCGACATCGGGACGCGCACGCTGCAGCGGCTGTTCGAGCGCTACGTCGGCGTCAGCCCCAAGTGGGTGCTCTCCCGCTACCGGATGCACGACGTCGTCACCGCCCTCGACGAGGGGTACGACGGCTCGCTGGCCGACCTGGCCGCGGAGTACGGCTGGTTCGACCAGGCCCACTTCACCCGCGAGTTCACCGACCTGATCGGCGTACCGCCCGGGAGCTACGCCGCCGGGGACCCGCCCCAGCGGTAGACCTGCCCGTCACGGACCTCGACCTCGGCCGGTGGACGCGGCGTGGGTGAGTCAGCGAGGTGGGCGAGCACCTTGGACCGGCCACGCAGGTCGGCCGTGCGGTCGTGCCAGTGGACGTAGGGGTGCAGCAGCGGCCGCAGCTCCGCCCAGTCGCGCTCGTCCATCGCCGCCCAGGCCGCCGCGACGGGAGCCGGTTGCTCGGGCAGCGAGTGCAGCATCTTGGGCACGCACATGCGCCACGCGTCGGTGACCAGCTCGCGCATCTCGTCGGCCGACAGCCGGTCGAGCCGAGCGCACACCCACTGGTAGCGCAGGTCCGAGGTCCGCGGCAGGAAGAACGTCTCGGGGTCGGAGGCCACCAGCCC
The DNA here is from genome assembly GCA_963698945.1 of uncultured Actinomycetota bacterium. Taxonomy (GTDB): domain Bacteria; phylum Actinomycetota; class Actinomycetes; order Propionibacteriales; family Nocardioidaceae; genus Marmoricola. Next base: position 292,270 of record CAVOST010000014.1, read on the forward strand.
GTCACGCTCGATCCTCGGGAAGCCGAACCCCATCAACGTCTCGTCCCGCGAGAACGCGACGTAGACGAGCTGGCGCACCTTCAGCTTGAAGCGGCCGCCGATGAAGGCCTCGTAGCTGCGCGGCAGCGCCAGCCCGACCCGTCGTACGTCGTCTGCTTCGACCACAAAGTGACGCTAGCGCCGCCCAAGGACACTCAGCGCCAGACGACCCGCACCTTGCCGGACCGGAACACGCGCAGCGTGCCGTGCTCGAAGCCGGCCTGGACACCACGGGCGAACCGGTGCGGGCTGGTGAGCGGGAAGCCCAGCTTGCCGGCCGCTGCACCTCGGCGCAGGTAGGCCTTGAGCACCCGCCGGTAGAGCTCGTGGGCACCCGTGGCCTCCGAGGAGTACAGCCGGCCGTGGGCGAAGCGGCGCGCGCGACCGTCGGCCACGGAGTACTCCGCGCCGGTCGGGCCGCCGAGGATCGAGTGGTAGCCGCCGATCGCCCGCCAGCGCAGCGTGATCGGCGAGTCGGTGGCACTGGCCGGCGGACTGGCCGGCGGAGTCGTCGAGGGAGGCGGCGGGGACGTCGTGCCGCCCGAGCCGAAGCGGAACCAGCTCGACCGCAGCCCGAACCGCGACCGGAAGGTGTCGCCGCTGACGGTGACGTTGTTCTTGGTGCCGTCCAGGACCAGCTTCTCCACCCGGCCGTACCAGTCCCCGTTGCCGTCGCGCTGGGTCACCACCACCCGCGTGAGCGTGCCGAGCGAGGGCCAGGCCTTCTGGACGGCGCCGCGCGTCACGGTCTTCGTCCACGTGTGCACCGGGTTGCCGGAGAAGCCGTCGTAGGGGTCCGACTTCGCCTGCAGGTAGGGCATGCTGCCGGCCGACGTCCACCCGCCGCTGCTCGAGCCGAACTGGGTGAAGGCGGGCTTGCCGCCGTACGTCAGCACCTGGCGTGCCGTTGCGGTGACGGCCGCGTTGCTGCGCGAGTCCTCGCTCGCGGCGCCGCCGTACACCTGGCAGGAGGTGGTGTCGCAGGTCTGGTAGGAGCGCGTGGAGTGGGCGTTGCGGTCGAAGGCGCCGTAGGTGCGGGCAGCGACCGCCTGCGCACGCAGGGCAGCGGCCTGCCACGACGCGGGCATCTCGCGGGCCACGACACCGCGCACGTAGTCGTCGATGCCGACGACGTTGACGGTGCGCCCACCCGTGAGCCGCATGGCGCCGCGGTAGTTCTTCGTCGTCCCGGAGACGCGCAGCGTGACCACGCCCGAGCGGTAGAACTCGCCGTCACCCGACAGCGTCCTCCAGGAGTGCCAGCTGCCGTTGTCGTAGCTGACGACCGTCTTGCCGCCGACGACGCTGAGCCGCCAGGTCTTGATGCCGCTCGTCGTCGGCAGCGCGTACGACGAGCCGCCGACCTGCCGGACGGCCAGGCCGCTCGCCGGGACGACCCGGACGTCGTGGTCGGTGTCGGCGGAGATGAGGACGCGGATCGTGCCCGTCGTCGAGCCCAGCGTCGTGCCGGGGTAGTAGAAGGCCAGGATCTGCTGATGGGTCCGCCCCTGCTTGGCTGCTCCCTGGGCGCCGTACTGCGACATGCCGTGCCCGTGGCCGAAGCCGTGGCCGGTCAACCGCAGCAGGCCGTCGGAGGGGACCGCGTAGGCCTGGTTCACCGTCCGCGAGGCCGTCCCGGGGGCGGCCACCAGCGTGGCTGCCACGGTCGCGGCGACCACGACCGTCGCGACCCGGACGTGACGGGACATGCGTGACTCCTGTGACGTGTGGGAACAGCGGACCGACCCAGTATGTGGAGTCCGGGCGGGTCGTTTGTGGGGGTTTCGCGAACTACAGGAGTGGCATTCAGCTGGGTCGCGGCGCGTGGTGCAGGCGGCGTGCGGCCTCGGCCACCGACCCGCTCATCGACGGGTAGACGGTGAACGCGTGCGCCAGCTGGTCGGCGGTGAGGGACTCCGCCACGGCTATCGAGATCGGGTGCACCAGCTCGCTGGCCCGCGGACCGACCACGACACCGCCCACGACGATGCCGGTGCCGGGCCGGCAGAACAGCTTCACGAAGCCGTCGCGGACGCCCTGCATCTTGGCCCGCGCGTTGCCGGCGAGGTCGAGCCGGATCGACTCGGCCTCGATCTCCCCGGCGTCGATCGCCCGTTGCTGCCACCCCACGGTCGCGATCTCGGGGGCGGTGAACACGTTGGAGCTGACCTTCTTCAGGTCGAGCGGAGTGACCGCGTCCCCCAGGAAGTGCCACATCGCGATCCGGCCCTGCATCGCCGCCACGCTGGCCAGCATCAGCACGCCGGTGCAGTCGCCGGCGGCGTAGACCCCGCGGGCCGTCGTACGGCTGACGCGGTCGACCTGGACGAACCCGGCCTCGTCGACGGCCACGCCGGCCTTGTCGAGACCTAGCCCGTCGGTGCGCGGCACCGAGCCGAGCGCCAGCAGGCAGTGGGAGCCGGTGACGGTGCGGCCGTCGGTGAGGGTCACGGTGACCTCGTCACCGGAGCGCGACACCGACTCCATCCGCGAGCGGGAGAGCACCTCCATGCCGCGTCGCGTGAGCACGTCCTCGAGGACCGCGGCCGCGTCGGCGTCCTCCCCCGGCAGCACGCGGTCGCGGCTGGAGACCAGCACGACGTCGATGCCGAGGGCCATGTAGGCGCTGGCGAACTCCGCACCGGTGACACCGGAGCCCACCACGACCAGCCTCGTCGGTGGCTCGTCGAGGTCGTAGACCTGCTCCCAGGTGAGGATCCGCTCGCCGTCGGGCTCGGCACTGGGCAGCGTGCGGGGTGCGGCGCCCGTGGCGATCAGCACGGCGTCGGCCTCGATGGTCTCGGTGCCGCCCTCGTGCAGGTCGACCACGACCGTGCCGGTGTCCTCGAGGCGGGCGTGACCGCGCACGATGCGGACGTCCTCGCGCTCGAGCCTGCGGGCGATGTCGGCCGACTGGTCTGCGGCAAGCGCCGTGACGCGTTTGTTGACGGTGGCGAGGTCGACCACGACGTGGTCCGCCGAGTCGCCCTCGTGGTCCTCGAACCGGACGCCGAGCTCGGGCGCCCCGGCCAGGTCGGTCATCAGCTCGCTGGTCGCGATCAGCGTCTTGCTCGGCACGCAGTCGGTGAGCACCGCGGAGCCACCCACTCCGTCGCAGTCGACGACGGTGACCTCGGCGCCGAGCTGGGCGGCCACCAGGGCCGCCTCGTAGCCGCCCGGACCGCCCCCGATGATCGCGACGTGGTCGCCGCGATCGATGTCAGCAGGGGTCACGCCGTCATTGTGTCGCATCACCTCGCGGCCCTCCGTCGCCCTACTCTGCGGTTGTGACGCTCTACGCCGCCTACGGGACCAACCTGGATCCGCAGCGGATGGGCGAGCGCTGCCCGCACTCCCCGTTGCAGGGCACCGGCTGGCTGCAGGGGTGGCGGCTCACCTTCGGCGGCGAGGACCACAGCGTGGACGGCGCCCTCGCCACGGTGGTGCAGGACCCCTTCGAGCAGGTCTTCGTCGCGGTGTACGACGTCACCGACGAGGACGTCGCCGAGCTCGACCGCTGGGACTCCGCCGACACCGGCCTGTTCCGCAAGCTCAAGGTGCGGGTCTCGCTGCTCGACTCCGAGGTGGTGGCCTGGATCTACGTGCTCGACGCCTTCGAGGGCGGCCTTCCCTCCGCCACCTACCTCGGCACGATCGCCGACGCCGCCGACGCCGCCGACGCCCCGGCCGACTACGTCGCCGCCCTTCGCACCCGCCCCTGCCGCTCGAACTTCGGCGGCTGAGCGCGACAGCGCAACAGCAGGCGGACCGCACGTTTGACAGTCGACCGATGGCCGGTTTGGGTGGCGGTACGGCGGCCAACGGCGCAGAAGGGCACTCAGTGGGCGATCAGGACGACAACCAGACCGACCAGAACGACCAGAACGACGACAAGAGCGAGAACGAGAGCGGCGACGAGGGCAGCAGCATCCTCGACGACGGCGGCGTCGACACCGACGAGCGAGCGGGCCGCAGCCTGGGCATCGAGCCCGACAAGGAGCCCGACGACGAGACCAAGCAGGACATCGAGGAGGAGCGCGAGAAGCGCCTCGACCCGGACAACCGTCCCGACAACGTCGAGGTCGACAACACCGACCGCACCTTCGACACCGACCGCGGCATGTTCACCGACAACGACGACTACGACGAGAGCGAGGATCCTCCGTTCGTCGACAAGGAGGACCCGAACGCGGATGACGACGAGTCCGACGCGGCGCCCAGCGACGACGACGACTCCGACGACGACTCCGACGAGCGACGACGACTCCGACGACGACGAGTCCGACGACGACTCCGACGACGACGAGTCCGACGACGAGGACGACGAGGACAAGGACGAGGAGGACTCCTGAAGATCCTCGTGGCCGGCGCAGCCGGCTCGATCGGCAGCGTCGTGGTCCCGGGGCTGGCGGCACTGGGCCACGAGGTGGTCGGCCTCGACCTGCCGGGGCGAGGGTCTGATCTCGAGGCCGACGTCACCGATCCGGGGGCGATGGCCACCGTGGTCGGCGAGGCGCGGCCCGACGCGGTCATCCACCTCGCCGGCATCCCCGACGAACGCTCCCTGACGGAGGCGCTGACCTCCCACGCCGTCTCGACCGCAGCCCTGCTCGAGGCGATGCTGCAGCACGACGTACGCCGCATCGTCTACGCCTCGAGCAACCACGCCGTCGGGCTCACGCCTCGAGGCGAGTCCATCCTCGGCACCGACGTGCCACCCCGACCCGACACCTTCTACGGCGTCGGGAAGGTGGCCGCCGAGGCCCTGCTGCAGCTCTACGCCGACCGTCACGGCATCGACGCGATCAGCACCCGGATCGGCTCGTTCCTGCCGGAGCCCACCACGAGGCGCCAGCTCTGCACCTGGCTCTCCCACGACGACGCGGTGCGGATGTTCGAGGCCGCCGTCACCGCCGAGTCCCCGGGGTACGCCGTCCTCTACGGCGTCTCCGCCAACACGCGCGGCTGGTGGGACCTCGAACCCGGGCGCGCACTCGGGTACCACCCGCAGGACGACTCCGAGGCCTGGGCCATCGACCTCGAGACCCTCCCACGCACCCCGGAGGACGACGACGAGGCCACCTTCGTCGGCGGCCCGTTCGCCACCACCCGCTTCGAGCGCTCAGCCTTCGACACCTGAGGTCGGTGGGCCATGGTGCGGTCGTTAGAGTCGAAGCATGGCTACCACCGCACTCGGAGATGCGCCCGCCCACACGACCGGAGAGCTGCCGGAGGTCGGCGACAAGGCCCCCGGATTCACCCTCGTCGCCGAGGACCTGACTGAGTTCACGCTCGACGACCTGCCCGGCAAGAAGCTGATCAGCATCTTCCCGAGCGTCGGCACCGGCGTCTGCCAGGCCGCCCTGCGCCGCTTCAACGAGCTGGCGGCGGGTCTGGAGAACACCACGGTGCTCAACGTCTCGGTCGACCTGCCGTTCGCGCTCAGGGACTTCTGCGCCGCCGAGGGCATCGAGGGCGTGCGGACGGGATCTGCCTTCCGCTCCTCGTTCCCGGAGGACTACGGCATGCGCCTGACCGACAGCAAGTTCGAGGGGCTTCTCGCCCGCGCTGTCGTGGTCGTCGAGGAGGACGGCACGGTCAGCTACACCGAGCTGGTGCCCTCCATCGGGCAGGAGCCTGACTACGACGCCGTCCTCGCCGCGCTCAGCTGAACGCCGGCCCTCGCCCCCTCCACGAGACCCGCCATCATCCGGTGGTGGTTCCACACCAGCAGCGGCTTGACGACGTACGACGCAGCGGCGAACGCCCGCGACTCGGCGCGCACCTCCTGCTCGAACTCCACGATGGTCTCGGCTGCGCTCGACCGGCGCAGGTCGAACTGCGCCCACCCGCGGATGGGCCCGTCGATGCCGACCTCGAGGTGCTCGGGGTCGCGCGCGACCGCAGTCAGGAGCAGCTCGAGGTCGTAGGGCAGGGCGGACCGACAGACCACCAGCGCATGGTCGTCGTCGAGCTTGGCGACAGCGCGCACCTGCGGCCACCACGAGCTGTAGTACTCGAGGTCGATGAGCACATCGTGCACCCGCTCGAGCGGCGCCTCTAGGGTGAACGAGGTGGAGAAGCGGAAGTCGGGTCCCCACCATCGTGCGTTCATGACGTCCAGTATCCGAGGTGCTGCATGAAGCTGGCCATCCACTGCGCGAACCTGTCCTGGCCCGGCGGACCGGCCGCGCTGGCGCCGACGCTGAGGCAGGTCGCCCAGACCGCGGACCAGGGCGGCATCAGCACCGTGACGATGATGGACCACTGGTTCCAGATGGAGACGCTCGGCGGGCCCGACGAACCCATGCTCGAGGGCTACACCTCGCTGGGCTTCCTGGCCGGCCAGACCTCCCGCGTCGAGCTCGGACTGCTCGTCACCGGGGTCACCTACCGCCACCCCGGCCTGCTCGCCAGGATCGTGACCACGCTCGACGTCCTCAGCGGCGGGCGGGCGATGCTCGGGATCGGCGCCGCCTGGTACGAGCGCGAGCACCTCGGCCTCGGCGTCCCGTTCCCGGCCACGGCCGAGCGCTTCGAGCGGCTCGAGGAGACGCTGCAGATCTGCCGGCAGATGTTCCGGGGCGAGACCGGCGCGTTCCACGGCAAGCACTACGACCTCGCCGAGACGGCCAACACGCCCGCCCCGCTCCGCCCCGGAGGGCCGCGCGTCCTCGTCGGCGGGAGTGGGGAGCGCAAGACGCTGCGGCTGGTGGCGCAGTACGCCGACGCCTGCAACCTGTTCGGGTTCGAGCCCGACGAGATGCGCCGCAAGATCGAGATCCTCGACCGGCACTGCGCCGACGTGGGGCGCGACCCCGCGGAGGTGCAGCGCACCTCCCTCGTCGGGGGCGACCCCTTCTCCGACGACTTCCTGCGCACGGTCGAGGCGTACGCCGGGCTCGGCATCGAGCAGGTCTGGGTGATGCCCCCCGCCACCGACCCGGTGGGATGGGTCGAGCGGCTGTGCAAGGAGACCCTTCCGCGCCTCGAGGAGGTCGGCTGATGACGTCCGACGACCTGCTGCAGCGGGCCCGTGAGTGGGCCGCCGAGGACCCCGACCCCGAGACGCGGGCCGAGCTCGAGCAGCTGTTGGAGCAGGGAGCCACCGACGAGCTGGCCGACCGCTTCGCGGGCACGCTCGAGTTCGGCACGGCCGGCCTGCGCGGTGCCCTCGGCGCCGGGCCCAACCGGATGAACCGGGTCGTGGTGCTGCGCGCAGCCGCTGGGCTGGCGTCGTACGTGCGAGCCAACGCAGCCACCAATTCCTGGGGCGACTCCGTCGTCATCGGGTACGACGCCCGCCACAACTCCGACGTGTTCGCCCGCGACACCGCCGAGGTGATGACCGGGGCGGGGCTCCGGGCCTTCGTGCTGCCTCGCCCGCTGCCGACGCCGGTGCTGGCCTTCGCCATCCGCGACCTCGGCTGCGCGGCGGGGGTCATGGTGACCGCGAGCCACAACCCGCCGCAGGACAACGGCTACAAGGTCTACCTCGGTGACGGCAGCCAGATCGTGCCGCCGGCGGACGAGGACATCGCCGATCGCATCGCCGCCGTGGGTCCGGTCGCGGACATCCCGCGCGGCGACGGCGGCGAGGTGCTGGGCGACGAGGTCCTCGACCGCTACCTCGACGGCGTCGTCGCCCTCGCGGGCGGCGGGCCGCGCGACCTCTCGATCGTCTACACGCCGCTGCACGGGGTCGGCGGCATCCCGGTGGCCACCGCCCTGCGACGGGCCGGCTTCCCCGAGCCGCACGTCGCGACCGCCCAGGCCGAGCCCGACCCCGACTTCCCCACCGTCGCCTTCCCCAACCCCGAGGAACCGGGCGCGATGGACCTCGCGATGGAGCTCGCCGTCGAGGTCGACGCCGACATCGTGGTGGCCAACGACCCGGACGCCGACCGGTGCGCCGTGGCCGTCCCCGGACCCGCACGGGTGGCAGATGCTCCGCGGCGACGAGGTCGGCGTGCTGCTGGCCGACCACCTGCTGCGGTTGCGGCGCGAGGGCGTCTACGCCACCTCGATCGTCTCCTCCAGCCTGCTCGGCAAGATGGCGGTGGCCGAGAAGCAGCTGTACGCCGAGACGCTGACCGGCTTCAAGTGGATCGGGCGCGTGCCCGACCTCGCGTTCGGCTACGAGGAGGCGCTCGGGTACTGCGTGGACCCGGCCCACGTCAGGGACAAGGACGGCGTCTCGGCGCTGCTGATGGTCTGCGACATCGCGGCCCGGGCCAAGGCCTCCGGCCGGACGCTGCGCGACACCCTCGACGACGTGGCCCGCCGGTTCGGGCTGCACGCCACGGACCAGCTCTCCATGCGGGTGGAGGACCTCTCGGAGATCGGCACGGCGCTCGACCGGCTCCGCACCGATCCACCCCGCTCCCTGGGCGGGCTCGCGGTCGAGGCGGTCGACGACCTCTCGCAGGGCTCCGACTCGGTGCCGCCGACCACCGGGCTGCGCTTCCGGCTGGCCGACGCCGCCCGGGTCGTCGTACGCCCGTCGGGGACCGAGCCCAAGCTCAAGTGCTACCTCGAGGTCGTCATCCAGGTCGAGGACGAGGAGGACGGCGTCGACGCCGCCCGCATCTCCGCCGCCGGCCGCCTCGACGCGATCCGGGGGGACCTCAGGGCCGCTGCCGGGTGGTGAGCCCGTCGGGTCCCTGAGGAGGTCGCGCAGCGACCGTCTCATCGGGTCCCTGAGGAGGTCGCGCTAGCGACCGTCTCATCGGGTCCCTGAGGAGGTCGCGCTAGCGACCGTCTCGAAGGGCCCGCCCCAGTTCCCTCAGCGATCCGCCTTCTTGGGCGCGCCGCGCAGGCCGGCGTTGCGGGTCACCCGCTGGATCGTGAGACGCCGCTCGTCGATGTTGCGGACGTGGCGGATCCGCTTGAGCCCCTGGTCCTGGGCCGCGGACTCGAAGGTGAAGTGACCGAAGTTCAGCAGCCGTCCGAGCAGCGGCTTGTAGACGGTGGTGTCGAGGATCCGGCCGAGCGGCATCTCGGCCTCTTCGCGGTTCAGCAGCCCGTGCACCCGGAAGACCCGGTCGCTGGTGATCACGAACCGGTCGATGTTGCGCCTCAGGGCCATGAACCCGGCCACGCACAGCAGCCCGAAGCCGAGCAGGATCGGGAACCAGCCGACCTTCACGGGCGTGAACGGCACCGCGAGCCACACCGCGATCCCCAGCGCGGCCACCAGACCGGGCCGGATGTAGGCCACCCAGTGCTGGTGCACGACGTCGACGAGCGTCTCGTCGTACGGGTCGCCGTCCCGGAGCAGCCGCGCGCTGATCTCGGGGTCGGTCAGGAAGCGGACCAGGCGTCCCACGCAGAGCCCGCGCTCAGCCCGAGAAGAGCTGGGTCAGGAACCGGGTGAGGGCCTCGAACAGCTGCACGAGCATGTCCCAGACCCAGGTGCCGATCTCCTTGGACATGGCGGCCAGCCCGCTGGGATCCGTGAACAGGTACCAGCCGATGAAGACCACGACGATCGAGGCCGAGACCCTTCTTCAGGACGCCAACCATGGTCTGCTCCTAGTCGGGGGAAGGAAGAAGCACCTCAGTTGTACCAAGCCGGCGGGCTGCTACGTCGTAGGCGCGCGTGTGGCCCCGGTGAGGTCCTCCGGCGCCTCCAGGTTCTCCAGCAGCAGGTCGGCGGCCGCGTAGGGGTCGCTGTCGCCCGCCACCACCTGCGCCGCGAGCTCGTCCAGCGCGGCGTTCTCGTGCACGCCGCGCCACTGGGCGCGCAACGCGGTGACCGCGATCGCCTCGATCTCGTCGCGCGCCCGGTGCAGCCGGCGCTGCTCGAGCTCGCCGCTCTCGGTGAGGTGCTCGCGGTGCTTCTCGATCGCGGCGACCACGTCGTCGATGCCCTCGCCCTTGCTGGCGATGGTCTTGATGATCTCGGGCTTCCACTCGCCCTCGGCGCGTTCGGCCAGCGCCAGCATGGAGCGCAGCTCGCGCCTGACCTGGTCGGCTCCGTCGCGATCGGCCTTGTTGATCACGTAGAGGTCGCCGATCTCGAGGATCCCGGCCTTGGCCGCCTGGATGGCGTCGCCCATGCCGGGCGCCAGCAGCACCAGCGTGGTGTCGGCCATGGCGGCGATCTCGACCTCGCTCTGCCCCACCCCCACCGTCTCGACCAGGATCACGTCGCAGCCGGCGGCGTCCAGCACCCGCAGCGCCTGCGGGCGTCGACCACGAGAGCCCGCCGAGGTGCCCGCGCGTGGCCATCGAGCGGATGTAGACCTCCTTGTCCAGCGCGTGGTCCTGCATCCGCACCCGGTCGCCGAGCAGGGCCCCGCCGGAGAACGGCGAGGACGGGTCGACCGCCAGCACGCCCACCCGCTTGTCCTCGGCCCGCAGCGCCGTGACGAGCGCGCTCGTCGACGTCGACTTGCCGACGCCCGGCGACCCGGTGATGCCGACGACATGGGCGTTGCCGGCGTACGGCGCCAGGCCCGCCATCACCTCCCGCAGCAGCGGCGAGGCGTCCTCGACGAGCGAGATCAGCCGCGCCACCGACCGCGCATCCCCCGACCTGGCCTTCTCGACCAGCTCCGGGACGTCACCCGTCGACCGCCTGCCCACTCGCCCTCCTCACTGCCAGAATTCGGGTAGTCCGAGGCCAGAATGTCAGTGACTACGCTGGTCCGGAAGGTACGTTCTCGACCTCGGACTACCCGGAATTCGGGCCGAGCCTCAGGAGGCGGGGACCTTCACGACCAGGGCGTCGCCCTGGCCGCCGCCGCCGCAGAGGGCGGCGACGCCGGTGCCACCGCCGCGACGGCCCAGCTCGAGGGCCAGGTGCAGCACGATGCGGGCGCCGGACATGCCGACCGGGTGGCCCAGGGCGATGGCGCCGCCGTTGACGTTGACCTTGTCCTCGGGGATGCCGAGCTCGCGGGCCGAGGAGATCCCGACTGCGGCGAAGGCCTCGTTGAACTCCACCAGGTCGACGTCGTCGACGGAGATGCCCTCCTTGGCCAGCGCCTTGGCGGTGGCGTTGGCGGGCTGCAGCTGGAGCGAGGAGTCGGGGCCGGCCACCTGGGCGTGGGCGCCGATCTCGGCGATCCAGGAGAGGCCGAGCTCCTCGGCCTTGGCCTTGCTCATCACCACGACCGCGCAGGCGCCGTCGGAGATCTGCGAGGCGGACCCGGCCGTGATCGTGCCGTCCTTGCTGAACGCCGGGCGCAGCTTGCCGAGCGACTCGGCGGTGGTGTCGCCGCGCACGCCCTCGTCCTGGCTGACGACCAGGTCGTCGCCGCGACGCTGCGGGATCGTCGACGGGGACGACCTCGTCGTCGAACAGGCCGTTCTTCCAGGCCTGGGCGGCCAGCTGGTGGGAGCGGGCCGAGAACTCGTCCTGCTCCTCACGCGAGAGCTGGGTGCCTTCGGCGTTGATCTGCTCGGTGAGACCGCCCATCGCCTGCTGGGTGGCCTGGTCGAACAGGGCGTCGTAGGCCATCGAGTCCACGAGCGTGGTGTCGCCGTACTTGAAGCCCTCGCGGGACTTCGGCAGCAGGTGCGGAGCGTTGGTCATCGACTCCATCCCGCCGGCCACGATGATCTCGTGCTCGCCGGCGCGGATCAGCTGGTCGGCGGTGGCGATGGCGTTGACGCCGGACAGGCACACCTTGTTGATCGTGATCGACGGCAGCGACATCGGCAGGCCCGCCGCGATGCCCGCGGTGCGGGCAGGGTTCTGGCCGGCTCCGGCCTGGATCACCTGGCCCATGATCAGGTAGTCCACCTGGTCGCCGGACACCCCGGCCTTCTCCAGCGCGCCCTTGATCGCGACCCCTCCGAGCTCGGCGGCCGAAAGGCTCTTCAGGCCGCCCAGCAGGCGGCCGATCGGCGTGCGAGCGCCGGCGACGATGACAGATCCGGACATGGGTGTGCCTCCTACGAGCAAATCTGGGTCCCCATGACACTACCCAGCACTCCGGGTGCCCGCACGGGTGGTGTCGCGGGGATCACACCGCGTTGAGGCGTACGACGTATCCGGCGAGGATGACGCCATGACTGCTCCTCCCCTGGGCCTGCCCGGCCACCTGTTCACCGCCATCGACCACGTCGGCATCGCGGTGCCCGACCTCGACGCCGCCATCGCGTCGTACCGCGACAACTTCGGGATGGAGGTGACCCACCAGGAGGTCAACGAGGAGCAGGGCGTGCGCGAGGCGATGGTCTCCGTGGGTGACTCCGGGTCGTCCATCCAGCTGCTGGCGCCGCTCAACGAGCAGTCCACGATCGCCAAGTTCCTCGACCGCTCCGGCCCGGGACTGCAGCAGCTGGCCTACCGCGTCACCGACGTCGACCAGGTCTGCGAGGTGCTGCGCGAGCGCGGCCTCCGGCTGCTGTACGACGCCCCGAAGCGGGGTACGGCGGGCTCCCGGATCAACTTCATCCACCCCAAGGACGCCGGCGGCGTCCTCGTCGAGCTGGTGGAGCCCGCGGCCGACCACGGTTAACCGGGTCACACCCGCAGGACAAGCATGGTTACCCGTCGGTAGTCTCGACCCCCGGAATCCAGATCAGTCACGCCCGCGACCACGGAGACGAAACGTGCAGCAGATCCTCGACGCCATCATGGCCGGCGACACCTCCTCGGAGGACTTCGCCGCCCTCGAGATCCCCGAGTCCTACCGCGCCGCCACGGTGCACAAGGACGACGTCGACATGTTCGAGGGGATCCCGAGCAAGGAGAAGGACCCGCGCAAGTCGCTGCACGTCGAGGACGTCGCGCTGCCCGAGCTCGGTCCGGGCGAGGCCCTGGTCGCGGTGATGGCCAGCGCCATCAACTACAACACCGTCTGGACCTCGATCTTCGAGCCGGTCTCGACCTTCGGCTTCCTCGAGCGCTACGGCCGCATCTCGCCCCTGGCCAAGCGCCACGACCTGCCCTACCACGTGGTCGGCTCCGACCTCGCCGGCGTCGTGCTCAAGACCGGCCTCGGCGTGCACTCCTGGAAGCCGGGCGACGAGGTCGTCGCGCACTGCCTCTCGGTCGAGCTCGAGAGCCCCGACGGCCACAACGACACGATGCTCGACCCCGAGCAGCGCATCTGGGGCTTCGAGACCAACTTCGGCGGCCTGGCCCACGTCGCGCTGGTCAAGTCCAACCAGCTGATGCCCAAGCCCGACCACCTCACCTGGGAGGAGGCGGCCTCGCCCGGGCTGGTCAACTGCACCGCCTACCGCCAGCTGGTGAGCAAGAACGGCGCCGACATGAAGCAGGGCGACAACGTGCTGGTCTGGGGCGCCAGCGGTGGCCTCGGCGGCTTCGCGACGCAGTACGCCCTCAACGGCGGCGCCGTACCGGTCTGCGTGGTCTCCAACGAGGAGAAGGCCGCGATCGCCCGCAAGCTGGGCGCGGAGCTGATCATCAACCGCTCCGAGGAGGGCTACAAGTTCTGGAAGGACGAGCACACCCAGGACCCGAAGGAGTGGAAGCGCTTCGGCGCCAGGATCCGCGAGCTCACCGGCGGCGAGGACATCGACATCGTCTTCGAGCACCCCGGCCGCGAGACCTTCGGCGCCTCGGTCTACGTCACCCGCAAGGGCGGCGTCATCACGACGTGCGCGTCGACGATCGGGCTACATGCACGAGTACGACAACCGCTACCTGTGGATGAACCTCAAGCGCATCATCAGCTCCCACTTCGCCAACTACCGCGAGTCGTGGGAGGCCAACCGGCTGATCTCCAAGGGCATGATCCACCCGACGCTCTCGCGCACCTACCCGCTCGACGACGTCGGCCAGGCCGCCCTCGACGTCCACCAGAACGCCCACCAGGGCAAGGTCGGCGTGCTGTGCCTCGCCCCCGAGGAGGGCCTCGGCGTCCGCGACGAGGAGAAGCGCGCCCAGCACCTCGACAAGATCAACATCTTTCGCGGCGTCTGACCGCTCGAACTCGCAGGTCGCGGCCAGGGTCTGAACAATTCGGTCGGCGCGTCGCGGGGGTGGCGGTGTCAAAGCCCTGTCTGCATGGGCGACACTGGGGGTCGTACGACGCCTCGCCAACCGCGCAACCCGAGAGAAGACACCATGAGCAACCAGGGCCTCTCCATCTTCGACAACCCCTCCGACGACTCCGCGGACGAGCCCACCCAGGTGATCGCGGTCGAGCCCAAGCAGGCCACCGCGACCCAGACCCGGCCGGTCCCGACGCAGGCACCCGTTCAGCGCGCCGAGAAGCCCGCCGAGCAGCCCGCCGAACCGAGGGCCGAGGCGAAGAACCAGGCCAGCTCGGAGGACAAGCCCGCCCGGGACCAGCAGGCCACCCGGCAGCAGCCGACGACCCGTCCCGCGCACCCGCCGCGCCCCGCCGCGACGGCGAGCGGCAGCGCCGCACCCCAGCCGCCCCAGCTGCCCACCGTGCGGCGTGGTGGCTACGACACCGCGGCCGTCGACGGGTGGGTCCGCACCACCCTGGCCGAGAAGGCGGGCCTGTCGGCCAGCCTGACCCAGGCCCAGCAGCGGCTGAAGGCCCTGGAGACCGAGGTCGAGTCGCTGCGCACGGCCGTCGAGGAGAACGAGAACCCCACCTACGCCGGGCTCGGCGGCAAGGCGAGCGAGATGCTGCGCCTGGCCGAGGAGCAGTCCGCCGAGGTGATCGCCGAGGCCAACGCCCACGCCGCCCAGATCCGCGAGCAGGCCAGGCGCGACGCCGCCTCGGTCAAGTCCGAGGCGGAGGCCGAGGTCGGCGAGATGCGCAGCGTGCAGATGCGCGAGCTCGAGGAGAGCCGGACCCGCACCACCGCCGACATCGAGTCCCACCGCACCCGCGCCATGGCCGAGGCCGACGACCACCTCGCCTCCGCGCGACGCGAGGCCGAGCAGCACCGCCTCGCCGCCGAGCAGGAGATCGGTGCGCTGCGCACCAGCGCCACCCGCGAGGCCGAGCAGCAGCGTGCCGCCGCCGACCGCGAGGTCCAGGAGGCCATGCGCTCACTGGCGGTGGAGAAGGAACGGCTCACCCGTGAGGCCGCCGAGAACCACGACGCCGCCGCCGCCGAGACCAAGCGCCTCGTCGCGGAGGCCGAGGAGCGTGCCAACACCGCGGAGCAGCGGGCCCGCGAGGCGACCGAGGCCGCCAACGCCCACCGCGAGCAGACCGCGCAGGAGGCCGAGCAGCTGATCAGCCGCTCGCGCCGCGAGGCCGAGCAGATCGTCAGCGCCGCGAAGAAGCAGGCCGACGCACTGCGCAACAGCGGCCACGCCGACTCCGAGCGCGAGCTGCAGGCACTCCGCGTCGAGGTGGACCGGCTGACCCGGCGCCGCGACTCGATCACCTCGCAGCTCTCCGCCCTCCGAGACGTCGTCGCAGGGTTCGGCAACGACGACGAGAGCTGACCTGGTGGGCGAGACCGCTACGCCGGAGAAGACAGCGGATCCCGGGCTCGCCCCCACCCCGCCAGGCTCCACGCCACCACGCGCACGCCGGGTCACGCTCGGCCGAGGCGACCACTCCCTGTTCAGCACGGGGTTCTGGCTCGCGGCCGGCGCGCTGGCGGCCTGGTGGCTGTTCCAGAGGATCGTCTCGGTCGGCCCGATCGAGATCCTGATCATCGTCTCGCTGTTCCTCGCCTTCGGGCTGAACCCTGCCGTCGAGTTCTTCATGCGTCGTGGGCTCAAGCGTTCCTACGCCGTCATCCTCGTGGCGCTGCTCTTGGTGGCCGCGCTGGCGCTGTTCATCCTGGCCATCGCCCCGGTGATCGCCGACCAGGTGGCCGCGCTGTCAAAGAACGCGCCGCAGTGGTTCGACTCCCTCCAGCACAACAGGCAGATCCGGCAGCTCGACCAGAAGTACGACATCGTCGAGAAGGCCAAGGACTACGTCCTCGGGGGCGACCTCGCAAACAAGGTCTTCGGCGGGGTCCTCGGGGTGGGCCTGGCCGTGCTCTCGGCGGTGGCCAACGTCTTCGTCGTGGTCGTGATGACCCTCTACTTCCTGGCCACGCTCCCCCAGGTCAAGGGCGGCCTCTACAAGCTCGCCCCGGCCAGCCGCCGCGACCGCGTCTCCCACCTCGGCGACCGCATCCTCGACGGGATCGGCGGCTACGTGTCGGGGGCGTTCGTGGTGGCGATGTGCGCCGGTGTCTCCACCCTCATCTTCCTGTTCATCGTGGGCCTGGGTGAGTACGCCGTGGCGCTGGCCTTCGTGGTGGCGTTGCTCGACGTGATCCCGATGATCGGCGCCACCCTCGGAGCGATCGTCGTCTGCTCGATCGCCGCGGCCACCGACCTGAAGGCCGGCATCGCCTGCGTGATCTTCTACATCATCTACCAGCAGGTGGAGAACTACCTGATCTACCCGCGCGTGATGTCGAAGTCCGTCGACATCCCGGGCGTGCTGACGGTCATCGCCGCCCTCGTCGGCGCCAGCCTGCTCGGTGTCATCGGCGCCCTGCTGGCCATCCCCACCGCCGCCGGGATCCTGCTGCTGGTCCGCGAGGTCGTCATCAGGCGGCAGGACGAGCGCTGAGCGCTCTCAGCCGATGAACCGCCGCAGCACCTCGACGAACACCTCGGGCTGCTGCGAGTGCACCCAGTGGCCGGCGCCCTTGACCGACACCCGCCGGTGGCGGGGGAACCAACGTTCCATGGCCTCGGCGTACTCCGGCCGCACGTAGCCGGAGTCAGCGCCCGCGACCCAGAGGACCGGGCCGTCGTACGGCGTCGCGTCGGCCAGGGACTCCTCCGGCCAGCCGCTGATCTCGGCCAGCTCCGCGCCGAGGACCTCGAGGTTGGCCTGCCACCGCCAGCCGCCGTCCTCGCGTCTGAGGTTCTGCAGCAGGAAGTCGCGCACCGTCTGGTTGGGCACGGCTTTCGCGAGCGCCTCGTCGGCGTCGGCGCGTCGTTCGATCGCGGCGAGGTCGAGGTCGCGCATCGCCTCGATGTAGCCCTCGAACTCGTCACTGCCGCCGTAGTCGACCGGCGCCACGTCCACCACGCACAGGCGCTCCACGAGCTCCGGCGCGCGCAGCGCCAGGACCATGGCCACCTTGCCGCCCATGGAGTGCCCGACCAGCGTCACCGGGTCGTCGGGGTCGAGCAACCCGGCGACCTCGTCGGCGAGGTCGGCGTAGTCGAAGTCCTCCGACCACGGCGACCGACCGTGGTGCGGCAGGTCCACCAGCATCGTGCGGTGCTCGGCGGAGAACGCCTTGGCGATGCCGGTCCAGTTGCGACCCTGGCCGAAAAGCCCGTGACAGAAGACGATCAGCGAGCCGTGGTCGCCGAGCGTCGTGGTGTGCAGCATGACGGCAACAGTTTCACGCCGCCGAGACTGGCTTGCGAAGCCTCGGATACGGCGGGAGATTGAGGAGCGTCGGCTCAGACCCGCAGCGGAGCAAGGGGCAGAGCGAGGCGTCTCGAAATCGGGCGGCTAGGCCGACCAGCGCACCGACTCCTCGACGACGTCGGCCCACGCGTGGACACCGCGCAGGTCGAGGCGGCTGGCGAGCAGGCTGCTCACCCCGGCCAGGTGTCGGCAGGCGAGGTCGCGGCTGCCTCGCTCGCGGGTCTCGGCGACGACGACCTGGGGACCCGACTCGAGCAGCGGACTGACGGCAGGCGTGTGTTCCATGTTTCCCTCCGGGGCAACGACGGGTGCTCCAGACCCGATGCCCCGATCCTGACGGTGTCAGGTGACGGGTTGGTTGACGGTTGATTTCCGCAAGATCAACGGTCTGGCTCAGTCCGGCAAGCTCAAAAATCGAACCCGTCGAACATGCCGCCGATCCCGTCGCCGATCGAGCCGATCCCTTCGCCGAGGCCGTCCCCGATCGACCCGATGCCCTCGCCCATGCCGTCGAAGCCGCCACCGAGCATCAGCCCCATGAACATCCAGTTCATCGGCCCGAACCCGCCGAAGTAGCCGGCGGCGTACGGCTGGTACGCGCGGCCGCCCTGCCAGTAGGGCACGCGCCGCGACCCGACCATGACCTGCCGGATGTCGGGCTCGGCGCCGGCCCTGACCCGCTCGGCATCCAGCGCGCAGGCGGGTACGTCTCGGGTGGTGCCGCCGGGCGGGGAGTAGGCGACGTCCTCGACCGAGGGCCCGTGCCGCGGGTCGAAGAAGCAGGGCGGACGACGGGTGGGGAGCGGCTCGTTGTCGACGCGGGCCCGGACGCAGGCCATCGCGTAGCGGCCGTCCTCGAGGATCTCGGTGACGTGCCGGACCTGCTCCGGCTCGACGATGGAGTCGGCCGCCGTCTTGGCCGACTCGTAGGCGTCGAGCGCGCGCTGGTAGTCGGCGTGGGCACCGGCGTCGAGCTCGCGCCCGGCCAGGTCGGTGTCGAGGCGCTGCAGCTCCTCGCCCAGCGCGGTCACGTCCTCGAAGGCGAGCTTCCGCACCGGCTGGAGCTCGGCCTCCTTGCGCTCCAGCGCCTTGCGCTGGTTGCTCTTGACGAACGCGACGACCGCGACCCCGGCGACCACGAGGAGCAGGAGGAAGACGACGGCACCCATGCGGCCACCCTACGGAGCGGCCCCAGCGGGCTCAGCGGTTGCTGTAGTCGCGGAAGCCGCGCTTGGTCTTGCGACCGAGGTAGCCGGCGGTGACGAGGTGCTCGAGCAGGGGGGCAGGGGCGAAGCCGGGCTCGCGGAACTCGAGGTAGAGCTCGCGCTGGATCGCCAGCGACACGTCGTTGCCGACCACGTCGAGCAGCTCGAACGGCCCCATCGGCAGCGCACAGCCCTGCTTCATGGCGGTGTCGATGTCGTCGGCCGTCGCGTAGTGAGCCTCGAGCATCTTGATCGCGTCGTTGAGGTACGGGAACAGCAGCGCGTTGACGATGAACCCCGCGCGGTCGCCGCACGAGACGGCGACCTTCCCGAGCTTGCCGCAGAGCGCCTGCGTGGTCTCGGTGACGTCCTCGGAGGTGGAGACCGTGGAGACCACCTCGACCAGCTTCATGATCGGCGCCGGGTTGAAGAAGTGCATCCCCACGACGTCCTGCGGCCGGGTGGTGGCCTGGGCGCACTCGATGATCGGGAGCGACGAGGTGGTGGTGGCGAGGATCGCGCCCGGCTTGCAGATCTCGTCGAGGTTCTCGAAGAGCGTCTTCTTGACCTTGAGGTCCTCGGCGATCGCCTCGACGGCGATGTCGACCGTGGCGAGGTCGTCGAGCGACGTGGTGCCGGTGAGCCGGGCGAGCACCTCGTCCTTGGCACTCTCCTCGAGCTTGCCCCGCTGGATCGCCTTGTCGAGCGAGCGCTCGATCGTGGCCCTGACCCCGTCGACCTTGTCCTGGGAGCGACCGACGTAGACGACGTCGTACCCGCCCTTGGCGAAGACCTCCACGATGCCGGTCGCCATCGTGCCGGTGCCGACGACGCCCACGACGTCGATCTGGTGCTTGAGCTGGGGCTGGTCGTCGGCCGACGGCGTCTTGTCGTCGGGTACGACGACCGGGCTGTCGGGCCCTTCGTAGCTGTAGAAGCCGCGGCCGGTCTTCCGCCCGAGCATGCCGGCGGTGACCATCTGCTTGAGGACCGGCGACGGGGCGTGCAGGCGGTCGCGGCCCTGGCGGTACATCGTCTCGAGGATCTCGTAGGCGGTGTCGAGGCCGATCAGGTCGAGCAGCGCCAGCGGACCCATCGGGTAGCCGCAGCCGTAGCGCATCGCGGCGTCGATGTCCTCGCGGGAGGCGTAGCGGTTCTCGTACATCGACACGGCGTGGTTGAGGTAGCCGAACAGCAGCGTGTTGGCGATGAAGCCGGCCTTGTCGCCGCACACGACGGGGTTCTTGCCGAGCGCCTGGACGAGCGCCGAGACGTCCTCGAGCACCTCCGGCTCGGTGACCACGGTCTGCACGATCTCGACGAAGCCCTGCACCGGCGCCGGGTTGAAGAAGTGGACCCCGATCACCCGACCGGGCTGGGAGTTGGCCGTCGAGATCTCGGTGACCGACAGCGACGAGGTGTTGGTGGCGAGGATGGTGTCCTCGCGCACGATCCCCTCGAGCTCCTTGAAGATGCCCTTCTTGACCTCGATCGACTCCACGACCGCCTCGACGACGAGGTCGGCGGGCTCGAGGTCCTTGAGCGAGGTGGTGAAGGTGACCCGGCCGAGCAGCGCCTGCTGCTCCTCCTCGGTCAGCTTGCCGCGCGCGACCGCGCGGGCGGTGGAGTGCTCGAGGTGCTGGCGGCCTCGCTCGGCGCCCTCCTCGTCGACCTCGATGCCCACGACGTCGTACCCGTGCCGTGCGAAGACCTCCGCGATGCCGGCGCCCATCGTGCCGAGGCCGACCACGCCGATCGTTGTGAACTCACGTGCCATGCGGCACATCGTCGCATGTACCTACGCGTCAGTAACTGTGGGTCCGCTCACGCTCGGGAGCCGTCGACGAGGCCGGCGACGAGGCGGACCACCTCGTCGGCGCAGCCCCAGCTGAGCGTGACGCCGGCCCCGCCGTGGCCGTAGCAGTGCACCACCCGGTCCTCGACGTCGAGGCGGACCTCGGGGCGTACCGGGCGCAGGCCCACCCGGTGGGCGACCACCCTGGCGCGGGCGAGGTCGGGCACGAGACGGGTGGCCCGCTCGAGGATCCGGGTGGCCGTCTCCGGCGACGGTGTGCGGCTCCACTCGTTGTCCTCGTCGGTGCCGCCGACCACGACGACGTCGCTCCGCGGGACCACGTACGTCGGACCGGACTCGTCGAGCCACCACCGGTCGACCTCGACCCCGCTCACCAGCACCACCTGGCCGCGGACCGGCCGCACCGAGGCATCGGCGGCGAGCAGCCGCGAGCCGATGCCTGCGCAGTTCACCACCACCTCGTCGGGGTCCTCGGCGGGCGGCAGGCCGCCGAGACTGATGCGGGTCAGCGTGCCGCCGAGCACCTCCAGCCGCTGCCGCAGCCAGTCGAGGTAGACCGGCATGTCGATCACCGGCGCAGTGAACGACCAGGCGTCGTCGTACCCGCTGAGCGGCGTGACGCGCTCGAGGTCGAGGACGGCGTCGGCCCACCAGGGGTCCGGCGTCCTCGCCGTCAGCATCTCGGTGCCGGCCATCATCCGGACCCCCGTCTCCTCGCGGGCCAGGCCGGCGAAGGTGCGGAAGGAGTCGGCTCCCCAGGCGCTGACGCGGTCCTGGGGCAGGGCGAGATAGGGGTACCAGAGCGCCGCGGCCACCACCGAGGTCGTCTCCCGCGGCAGGTCGCGGGCGAGCACGTCGACGCGGTGGCCGGCCTCGGCCAGCCGAACCGCGCAGGTCAGCCCGACGACGCCGGCTCCCACCACGATCACGCGACCCACACGGGAAGCATGGCAGCCCGGTGCGGGAGGTAGCCTCCCCTTTCGTGAGGCTCGTCGTCGCTCGGTGCCAGGTCGACTACGCCGGGCGGCTGACCGCCCACCTGCCGATGGCCACCCGGGTGCTGATGCTCAAGTCCGACGGGTCGGTGCTGGTGCACTCCGACGGCGGCTCCTACAAGCCGCTGAACTGGATGAGCCCGCCGTGCTCGGTCAAGGAGGGTCACTCCGAGGACGGCCAGGTGGAGTGGCTGGTCGAGGCGAAGTCCGGCGACAGCCTGCGCATCCTGATCGAGGAGATCCTCCACGACACCCGCCACGACCTCGGCGTCGATCCCGGGCTGCAGAAGGACGGCGTCGAGAAGCACCTGCAGGAGCTGCTGGCCGAGCACCCCGCGACGCTGGCCGAGGGCCTGACGCTGGTACGGCGCGAGTACCCGACCGCCATCGGCCCGGTCGACCTGATGTGTCGCGACGCCACCGGCGCCTCGGTGGCCGTGGAGATCAAGCGACGCGGCGAGATCGACGGCGTCGAGCAGCTGACCCGCTACCTCGAGCTGCTGAACCGTGATCCGTTGCTCTCCCCGGTCCGCGGCATCTTCGCGGCCCAGGAGATCAAGCCGCAGGCGCGGGTGCTCGCCACCGACCGCGGCATCACCTGCGCGGTCGTCGACTACGACGCCCTGCGCGGCATGGACGACCCCAGCCAGCGGCTGTTCTGACCGAGGCTGCGGCTCAGGAGGAGCGCAGCGGGAAGGTCAGCCGGAACGTGGTCCCCTCGGGGCCGCTCCGGGTCACCTCGATCGTGCCGGCGTGCGCCTCGACGATGGCGAGGGCGATCGTCAGGCCGAGGCCGGCGCCCTGCATCTGCTGGGCCACCGCGTTGGGGGCGCGGTGCAGCCGCTCGAACAGCGCGTCCGGGTGCTCGTCACCGATGCCGACCCCCGTGTCGATCACGTCGATGACGGCGCTCGCGCCGCGCACGTGCAGGGCCACGCGCACCGAGCCGCCGGGCGGGGTGAACTTGATGGCGTTGGACAGCACGTTGTCGAGTGCCTGGCCGAGGCGGTCGCGGTCGCCGTACATGGGTACGGCGATCCCGGGGGTCTCCAGGGCCAGCTCGAGCCTGGCCTCCTCGGAGGGGGACGGGCGGCCTCGACCGCGTCACGCACCACGAGCTCGAGGTCGATCTCGGCCGAGCGGATCGCCAGCCCGGACTCCTCGATGGCGACCAGGGTCAGCAGGTCGTCGACGAGGCGGAGCTCGCGCTCCGCGCTGCGCAGGATCACCGAGAGGAACCGGCGGCCCTGCGGGCTGAGCTCCTCGAGGTCGCTCATCAGCTCGCCGTACCCGATCATCGACGTCAGCGGGGTGCGCAGCTCGTGGGACACGGTGGCGAAGAACTCGTCCTTGACGCGGTCGTTCTCCTCCTGCATCCGCCGCCGCTCGGAGATGTCGCGGACCGCGGCCGAGACGAGCAGGCCGTCCTCGGTCTCCAGCGGCGAGAGCGTGACCTCGATCGGGAACTCCGAGCCGTCCTTGCGACGGGCGTAGAGGTCGCCGGCCAGGCCCATCGGGCGGCTGCGCGGCTCGCTCACGTAGCCGCTGCGAAAGGCCATGTGCATCCCGGAGAACCTGTCGGGCACGAGGATCTCGACCTGGTGGCCGATGAGCTCGGCGCGCGCGTAGCCGAACAGCGCCTCGACCTGGGCGTTGACCAGCACGATCTCGCCCTCGCGGTCGACGATGACCATGCCGTCGGGGGCGGCCTCGAGGAGGGCGCGAAACAGTCGCGACTGCTGGTACTTGTCGGCCGGCTCACGGATCCCGATCGCGATCACGGGACCGCGTTCGGTCTGGATCGGCGACATGGTGAGGTCGAAGTGGCGCGAGGAGCCGTTGGTGTGGTTGAGCTCGGCGCGACGCACGGTCAGCTCGATCAGGTTGGTGGCGACGGCGTCGACGGCGATGCGCTGGAACTCGTGCATGGTGTCGCGGCCGAAGCTGTCGACCCGCAGTCCCACCATCTTCTCGGCCGGCACGCCCACGATGTCGCTCGCGCCCTTGTTGGCGAGGATGAACTCGCCCGAACGGTGGCACAGCACGATCGCCTCGTCGGACTCGAGCACCAGGTCCGCGAGCGCCTCGAACTGCCACTCCCCTTCGTCGAGCAAGAGCTGCATCGTCGAATCCGCCATCTGTCGTGCCCGAGGCGGCCGCCCTCCCCTTCCCTCAAGGGGGCAACCCCGAGACGTTCACCGGCAGCCTACGACCCGAAAGTGTCGCGCGTGGGTGGGATTTGCCCGAGTGTCCGGTATATCTCGAAAACTGCACCTAGACCAGTTCGTGGGCCTGGCGGATCGCCTCTACGATGCCCGCCATCGCCTGAGTGAGGCTGAAGTCCTTGGGTGTGAACACCGCGGCAACGCCCAGCTCCTTGAGCGCGCGGGCGTCGCGGTCGGGGATGATCCCGCCGACGATCACCGGCACGTCGTCGATGCCGGCCTCCTTCATCCGATCCAGCACGTCGGGCACCAGCTCCATGTGGGAGCCGGACAGGATCGAGAGTCCGACGCAGTGGACGTCCTCGGCCACCGCGGCCGCCACGATCTGCTCGGGCGTGAGCCGGATGCCCTGGTAGACGACCTCGAAACCGGCGTCGCGAGCGCGCACGGCGACCTGCTCGGCGCCGTTCGAGTGGCCGTCGAGGCCGGGCTTGCCGACCAGCAGGCGCAGCCGCCCGCCGATCTCCTCGCCGGTCTGCCTCACCTGCTCACGCACCTCGGCAAGCTCCTCGGCCGCCCGCCCGGCCTGCTGCGCCACGCCGACTGCTCCGGTCACGCCGGTCGGCGCCCGGAACTCCCCGAAGACCTCTCGCAGCGTGCCGGCCCACTCCCCCGTGGTCGCCCCGGCCCGGGCCGCCGCCAGCGTCGCCGCCATCAGGTTGGTCTCGGTCTTCGCCGCCGCGGCGAGGTCCTCGAGCGCCTTGTCGACCGCGCCCTGGTCGCGCTGGGCCTTCCACTCCTCGAGTCCCTTGACGGCCGACCGCTCCGCCTCGGGGTCCGCTGCCTGGATGGCGGCGTCGAGGTCTGCGGTCAGCGGGGACGGCTCGGTGCTCTCGAACCTGTTGACCCCGACGACGATCTCCTCGCCGTTCTCGATGCGGGCCCGGCGGACGGAGTGGGAGCTGACCAGCGCCTGCTTCATGTAGCCGGACTCGACCGCCGCGATGGCGCCGCCCATCGCCTGCACCCGGTCCATCTCGGCCCGGGCGTCCTCCACGAGCTGGTCGACCTTGGCCGCGATGACGTGGGAGCCGTCGAAGATGTCGTCGTACTCCAGCAGGTCGGACTCGAAGGCCAGCACCTGCTGCAGCCGCAGCGACCACTGCTGGTCCCACGGCCGGGGCAGGCCCAGCGCCTCGTTCCAGGCGGGCAGCTGTACGGCGCGCGCCCGGGCACTCTTGGACAGCGTGACGCCGAGCATCTCCAGCACGATCCGCTGGACGTTGTTCTCGGGCTGCGCCTCGGTGAGCCCGAGCGAGTTCACCTGGACGCCGTAGCGGAAGCGGCGCATCTTCTCGTCGTCGACGCCGTAGCGATCGCGGGTGATCTCCTCCCACAGCCGCACGAACGCCCGCATCTTGCACATCTCCTCGACGAACCGCACGCCGGCGTTGACGAAGAAGGAGATCCGTCCCACCACGGCGGCGAAGTCCTCCTCGGAGACCTGGCCGGAGTCCTTGACGGTGTCGAGGACGGAGATCGCCGTGCACAGCGCGTAGGCGAGCTCCTGGGTCGGGGTCGCTCCCGCCTCCTGCAGGTGGTAGCTGCAGATGTTGATCGGGTTCCACTTCGGGATCTCGTGGACGGTGTAGGAGATGACGTCGGCGATCAGCCGCATCGAGTGCTCGGGCGGGAAGGCATAGGTCCCGCGCGACAGGTACTCCTTGATGATGTCGTTCTGGGTTGTCCCGGCGAGCTGGTGGGCGACCTCGAGCCGGTCCGCCTCGGCCGAGTCGGCGTCGAGCCCGTTCTGCTCCTCCGCGACCACCTGGTAGAGCGCCAGCAGCCACATCGCGGTCGCGTTGATGGTCATCGAGGTGTTCATCCCGGTGAGCGGGATGTCCGCGAACAGGCGGCGCATCTCCCCGATGTGCGGGATCGGCACGCCGACCTTGCCGACCTCGCCGCGGGCCAGTGGCGAGTCGGGGTCGTAGCCGGTCTGGGTGGGCAGGTCGAAGGCGACCGAGAGACCGGTCTGACCCTTGGCGAGGTTGCCGCGGTAGAGCTTGTTGGACTCGCTCGCCGAGGAGTGACCGGCGTAGGTCCGCATCACCCAGGGTCGATCCTTGGCCGGACGCTGCTCTTCGCTGTGGGGCCCTTCGCTCATGCGCTGAGGGTAGGCCGGACGGCTACTGCCCGGTAAGGCTTGTCGGGTTCCTCACGCTGCCAGATCGGTCACAGCCTGCCGGCCGCGGCGAGGTCAGGACGCGGTGGAGTGACGCTGCGGGGAGCCCTGCGGAGCACGCGCCTCGAGGGGCTCGACCGGGATCGCCCAGCGCAGGTGGGAGAGGTGCAGCAGGCGTCGTACGCCGGGGCTGGCTCCGCGGAGGATCACCCGCCGGCCTTCACGCTCGGCGAACCGGTTGGCCACCGCGATCAGCTTGAACGTGGTCATGTCGATGCTGTCGACGTGCTCGATGTCGACGATGACGTCGCCCTCGCACCTGCCGAGCAGGGAGTAGAGCACAACGCGGAGGTCAGCCGTGCAGCGGACGTCGAGGGCTCCGGCGAGCTCCAGCGTGTTGTCGTGTGTCGAGTGCTCCATAAGCACCCCCCTCCACATCCTGTACCTACTCTGACGTTCTTCAAGCGGGTTTGGTTGCAGGACGCGCAAATCCGTCAGCGAAATACCTAGAACGCCGGGTTTGTCGAGTCTCAGTGGGTGGGCCGGTCTACATCGGCCCCGACCGCGCGGAGCGACTCCGCGAACCAGGGGTAGCCCCGGTCGATGTGCTGGGACTCCGCCACCTCGGTGGTCCCCTGGGCGGCCAGCCCGGCGAGCACCAGGGCCGCCCCTGCCCGGATGTCGTGGGCGACAACAGGGGCGCCGGAGAGCTGTGGCACCCCGCGTACGACGGCGTGGTGCCCGTCGGTGCGAAGGTCGGCGCCGAGGCGGGCCAGCTCCTGGGCGAACATGAACCTGGCCTCGAACACGTTCTCGGTGATCATCGCGGTCCCCTCCGAGACGGCCGCGAGCGCCATGGCGAACGGCTGCAGGTCGGTCGGGAACCCCGGGTAGGGCAGCGTCGCCACGTCGAAGCTCGCGAGCCTGCGGCCCGTGAGCACGGTGAACCCGCTGTCGAAGACGTCGAGCTCGACACCGGCCGACACCAGCTTGTCGAGCACGATGTCGAGGTGGTGGGCCACGCCTCCCTCGATGCGGATCTCGCCACCCGCGATCGCGCTGGCGAAGACCCAGGTGCCGGTGACGATGCGGTCGGTCACCGTGTGGTGCTCGACCGGGTGCAGCCGGTCGACGCCCTCGATGCTGAGCGTCGAGGTGGCGATGCCGTCGATGCGGGCGCCCATGGCGGCGAGCATCTGGCACAGGTCGGCGATCTCCGGCTCGCGGGCCACGTTGTCGATCACCGTCGTGCCTTCGGCCAGCACGGCGGCCATCACCAGGTTCTCGGTCGCCCCCACCGAGGGGAAGTCGAGCCACAACGTGGTCCCACGCAGCCGGTCCGGCACCTCGGCCACGACCTGTCCGTGCTCGATCCGGACGGAGGCGCCGAGCTCGACGCAGGCCCTGGATGTGCATGTCCAGCCCGCGCGAGCCGATCGCGTCACCGCCGGGCAGCGCCACGCTGGCCCGGCCGCACCGGGCGACGAGCGGGCCCAGCACCGCGATCGAGGCCCGGAGCCGTCGTACGAGCTCGTAGGGCGCCTCGTGGTCGAGCCGGTCAGGGACGTCGATGGTGGCCCTGCCGGCAGTCGCGCCGGTGGTCGGGTCGGCGTCATTGGGGTGCTCGATGGTGACCTCGCACCCGAGCGTGCGCAGCAGGTCGCCCATCACGGCGATGTCCAGGATGTTCGGCACGTTGTGGACCACGGACCGTCCCGGGGCGAGCAGTGCCGCTGCCATCAGCTTCAGCGCCGAGTTCTTCGCCCCGCCGACGTAGACCGTCCCGAACAGGGGTCGCGTCAGGGGCCCCTTCGAGACCACCCGGAAGCTCCCCATGGGAGGAGACTAGTGAGCGAGCGCCGGGACCGGCTCTCCCCTGACCCAGACGGCCATGGGTTGCCTCAGCGCATCGGGTTGCGCCTCGAGGTCACCATCGACCACGAGTAGGTCTGCTTCGAGGTCCCGCCGCAGCCGGCCAGTGACCTCGCCCAGCCCGAGGGCGTCGGCGGAATCGGACGTCGCGCTGCTGAGCGACTCGGCGACGGAGTAGCCGGCGGGGATCAGGTGCAGGATCGATCTCGGCAGCATGCCGTGCCACTTCGACGGGGAGGCCCCCGCGTCGACGCCCGAGATGATGCGGACGCCGTGCTCCCGGGCGCGACGCATCTGCTCGGTCCGTACCTCCACCAGGCGCTCCGGGGTGAGACCGAGTCTCTCGTTCAGGTCCCGGATGGCCGCCGGCATGGCCTCGATCGGGGGAGCCGCGCCATGTCGAGTCCGAGCGTCGGGCACACCACCACCCCCGCCTCGGCGACCGAGTCCAGCAGGTCGTCGGGACACCGGATGCCCTTGGGCGTGAGGCAGGTGAAGTGCTCGAGGCCGTCAGTGCCCGCGCGCAGGGCCTGCCACTGCCCGGACAGTCCGTGTGCATGTGTCGTGACGGGCAGACCGGCCCGGTGGACCTCCTCCACTGCCAGCGCGAGGTCGGTGTCGGTGAACTGCGTGGCGTTGACGTCCGTGCCCGGTGTCAACATGCCGCCAGTCGCCATCAGCTTCACGACGTCGACGCCACGCTCCACGTGCTGGGCCACGGCAGCCCGGATCCCGTCCGCTCCCGCAACGGCACCCCCGAGGTAGTGGCAGTGGCCGCCCGGGATGGTCAGCGGGGGTCCGGACGCCACGATGCGCGGAGAGCCCGGCAGTGATCGCGCGCGGAAGTCCAGCGTGCGGTAGTCGCGGTCGCCCAGGTCACGCACGGTGGTGATCCCATGGGCGGCCTGCTGGGCGAGGTTGGCCCCGATCACCTCATCGAGGTTCGCGTCGTCACGGCTCCTGGCACGCTCGAGGCCTCCCGGGTCGGGATCGGCGACGAGGTGCACGTGTGCGTCGATCAGCCCGGGCAGCAGGGTTCCCTGGAACCTCTCGTGCGCCCAGTCGGCTGGAACGTCGTACCCGCATGCCTCGATGCCCACGATGCGGCTCCCGTCCAACAGGACCGTGGCCCCGCCGGGCAGGAAGCGCTCGCCGTCGAAGCACCGCGGCGCGCTGATGGCCAGCATCGCTCCAGTCCTACTCCGGCCCCGAGTTGAGCGCCAGCGCGGAACGGGTGTCCTTGCCGAAATAGCCCTTGGGTTTCGACGCGCCGTTGCGACCTCGCAAGCTCGGTCGCAGGCTTGCTCAACCTCCCTCCCCACGCCGCCCACTCCTCCGTCGTGCCCGGCTAGGGTCGGCACATGGTCAACCTGACGCGCATCTACACCCGCACCGGTGACGGGGGGCAGACCCGGCTGGGCGACATGAGCGAGACCAGCAAGACAGATGCGCGGCTGCGGGCCTACGCCGATGTCGACGAGACCAACGCCCACCTCGGCGTGGTGCTGGCGACCGGTGGGCTCGACGACGAGGTCGCGGCGGTGCTCACGCACGTGCAGAACGACCTGTTCGACGTCGGCGCGGACCTGTGTACCCCGGTGGTGCCGGACCCGGAGCACCCGCCGCTGCGGATCGAGGCCGACTACGTCGAGCGGCTCGAGGGCTGGTGCGACCGGTGGAACGAGGACCTGCCCAAGCTGCGCTCGTTCATCCTCAACGGCGGCACCGTGGCGGGCGCACACCTGCACGTGGCGCGGACGGTGTGCCGGCGGGCGGAGCGCTCGGCCTGGGCGGCGCACGAGGAGTACGCCGACTCGATGAACGTCCTGGCCATCACCTATCTCAACCGGCTCTCCGACCTGCTCTTCATCCTCGCCCGGCACGCGAACCGCGAGAACGGCGACGTCCTCTGGGTCCCCGGCGGCGAGCGCGGCACATAGGGGTGAGTCGGGCCCTTCGAGACGGTCCCTTCGACAAGCTCAGGACAAGCGCTGCGCGACCTCCTCGGGGACCCGACCCGCGCGTGCACGAATCCCCCGGTGGGCGTGCTCAGGTCAGATCCCCGAGGGCGTGCTCAGGCGTCACAATCCCCCGGTCGGCGGTTCTCAGAAGGCGGGGCTGGAGCCCGGGGGGCCGGCCTCGAGCCAGGCCTGCAGTCCGGTGAGCGAGCTCGGGCTCATGGCCAGCTCGGTGTCCCCGCGCGGGGTGGTGCAGGTGACGACGACGGAGCCGGCGTACAGGGCGTACTCCTCGGCCTGACGGGGGACGCGCTGGGAGACCAGGCTCAGGTCGGTACGCCGCCAGGACCGCTTCGGGACCGGGAGCGGGGAGAAGATCCGGTACCACTCCAGGGAGTCCTCGCGGTAGCGGCCCAGCCCGAGCACCCAGCCACGGCCGTCGTTGTCGGAGGCCTCACGGACGCTGAGCTCGAAGGTGCCCCCGTGACGCGAGATGAGGCGGCGCCGGAGCACCAGCAGACCGACGAGAAGGGCCCCCACGAGCAGCACGACACCGGCTGAGTCGAGCAGCCATTGCCATACCGGCATCCAAGCCTCATTCCGCCCGCGGTGAGGTCACAGCGTAGGACTTGGTACGGCGAGAGAACTAATCGGCTCAGGAAGCGCGCTCGGCCGCGCGGACCCGGGCCTCCAGACGATGGATCTCGGCCGCCGACTTGTGGGTGTCGGACCGGGCCGACTCGAGCTCGGAGCGGGCAGCGGAGAGGTCGATCTCGCTGGCCACCTCCGCGTACGACGCGAGCACCGAGACCCGGTTGTTGGCCACCGAAAGGATGCCCTCGTCGACGGCGACCGTGAACGTGTCGCCGTCGGGGGTGTCGACCTCGACCGCTCCTGGCGCCAGGAGCGAGAGGACCGGCATGTGGTTGGCCAGGATGCCGATCTCCCCTCCCGCCGTGCGGGCGTTGACCACGACCGCCTCGCCCGACCAGACCAGCCGGTCGGCCGCGACCACCTCCACCTGCAGCGGGTCTGCCATCAGTCGCTCTCGCCCGTCGACTTCTGGATCTCTTTCCACTTGCGCTCGACGTCGTCGAGGCCGCCGCACATGAAGAACGCCTGCTCAGCGACGTGGTCGTAGTCGCCGTCGGCGATCTTGTTGAACGCCTCGATGGTCTCCGCGACCGGGACCGTCGAGCCCTCGAGGCCGGTGAACTGCTTGGCCACGTAGGTGTTCTGCGAAAGGAACCGCTGGATCCGGCGGGCCCGCGAGACGATGACCTTGTCCTCCTCGGAGAGCTCGTCGACACCGAGGATCGCGATGATGTCCTGCAGCTCCTTGTTGCGCTGCAGGATCTGCTTGATCCGGATCGCGCAGTCGTAGTGGTCCTTGCCGATGTACTGCGCGTCGAGGATCCGCGAGGTCGACGTCAGCGGGTCCACCGCCGGGTAGATGCCGAGCGAGGCGATCTCGCGCGACAGCTCCGTGGTGGCGTCCAGGTGGGCGAAGGTCGTCGCGGGAGCCGGGTCGGTGTAGTCGTCGGCGGGCACGTAGATCGCCTGCAGCGAGGTGATCGAGTGTCCACGCGTCGAGGTGATCCGCTCCTGCAGCGTGCCCATCTCGTCGGCCAGGTTGGGCTGGTAGCCCACCGCGGAGGGCATCCGGCCCAGCAGGGTGGAGACCTCCGAGCCGGCCTGGGTGAACCGGAAGATGTTGTCGATGAACAGCAGCACGTCCTGGTTCTGCACGTCGCGGAAGTACTCCGCCATCGTCAGCGCCGAGAGCGCGACGCGCAGGCGGGTGCCCGGCGGCTCGTCCATCTGACCGAAGACGAGGGCGGTCTGGCCGATGACGCCGGCCTCCTCCATCTCCACGATCAGGTCGTTGCCCTCACGGGTGCGCTCGCCCACACCGGCGAACACCGACACGCCGCCGTGGTCGCGTGCGACCCGCGCGATCATCTCCTGGATCAGCACCGTCTTGCCGACGCCGGCACCGCCGAACAGGCCGATCTTTCCGCCCTGGACGTACGGCGTGAGCAGGTCGATGACCTTGATGCCGGTCTCGAACATCTGGGTCTTCGACTCGAGCTGGTCGAAGGCCGGCGCCTTGCGGTGGATGCCCCACCGCTCCTTGACGTCGAGCTCCTCGCCCTCCTCGAGGTTGAGGCAGTCGCCGAGCATGTTGAACACGTGGCCCAGGGTGGCGTCGCCGACGGGCACGGTGATCGTGTCGCCGGTGTCGCGGACCTGGGCGCCCCGCACGAGGCCGTCGGTCGGCTGCAGGGAGATGGCGCGGACCATGCCGTCGCCGATGTGCTGGGCAACCTCGAGGGAGAGCACCCGCTCGTCGTCGCCGATCTTCAGGTCGACCTCGAGCTTGTTGTACATCTCCGGCATCGAGTCGCTGGGGAACTCCACGTCCACGACGGGCCCGATCACCCGGGCGATACGACCGGTGCTCCCGGAGCCCTGGTCCTTCTTGTTCTCTTCAACGGTGGCGGTCATGACACTCACTCACTTCTGGTTGCTTCGGTGCTCGGGTTCGGTTTCGGGTTCGGAGCTGCAGCTAGTCGTCGCTCTGGGCATCGGCGAGCGCATTCACGCCACCGACGATCTCGCTGATCTCCTGGGTGATGCCGGCCTGGCGGGCCTGGTTGGCGATCCGGGTGTACTTCTTGATCAGTTCCTCGGCGTTGTCGGTGGCCGACTTCATCGCCTTCTGGCGCGCGGCCAGCTCGGAGGCGGCCGCCTGCAGCAGGGCGAAGAAGATCCGGCTCTCGACGTACTTCGGCAGCAGCCCGTCGAGGACGTCCTCGGGCGAGGGCTCGAACTCGTAGAGCGGGAGCACCTCGTCCTCGGCCGGAGGCTCCTCGCCCTCGACGACCTCGAGGGGCAGCAGCCGGATGTCGCGTGGCTCCTGGGTCAGCATCGAGCGGAACTGGGTGAAGACGACGTGGACCTCGTCGACACCGGGGTGCACCTCGTACGCGTCGTCGCCCTCGCCGACCGTCTGCGCGGTGTCCTCCTCGTTGAGGAAGGCGCCGATCAGGGCCTTGCCCATCGCGTGGGCGACGTCGAAGGTCGGCTGGTCGCTGTGACCGGCCCACGACTCGACGATGTCGCGGCCGCGGAAGCGGTAGTAGGCCTGCCCCTTGCGCCCGGAGACGTAGAGGTCGACCTCCTTGCCCTCGTCCTCCAGGCGCGTGCGAAGCCGCTCGGCCTCCTTCAGCACGCCCGAGGAGTAGGCGCCGGCCAGGCCACGGTCGCTGGTGAGGGCCAGGATCGCCGCCCGCTTGGGGTTCTCCGGCTCGGTCGTCAGCGGGTGCTCGACGTTGGAGTACGTCGCCACCGCGGAGACCGCACGCGTCAGCTCACGGGCGTACGGCGCGGCCGACTGGGCCCGCTGCTGGGCCTTGATGATCCGCGAGGCCGCGATGAGCTCCATCGCCCGCGTGATCTTCTTGGTCGACTCGACCGACTTGATCCGCGCGCGGTACTCGCGCAGGGAGACTGCCATGGGGGGACTTCAGCCCTTCTTCTGCTTGACGATCTGCTCCTGGTCGATGTCCTCGTCCTCCAGGGCCTCGTGCTCCTCGTGACCGGCCTTGATGGAGCCACCCTCGCTCGTCTCGAACTGGTCGAGGAAGTCCTCGTAGGCGCTCTCCAGGCTCGACTCGGTCTCGTCGTCGAACTTCAGGCTGCTCGCGATCGTCTCGAGGACGTCCTTGTGACCACGGCCCACGAACTCGAGGAACTCCTGCTCGAAGCGCAGCACGTCGTCGGTGGGCACGCGGTCGAGGCGACCGGTGGTGCCCAGCCACAGCGAGACGGTCATGTCCTCCAGCGAGTACGGCGAGTAGGCCGGCTGCTTGAGCAGGGCCATCAGTCGCTGGCCCCGGTCGAGCTGCTGGCGTGAGGCCGCGTCGAGGTCGGAGGCGAACATCGCGAAGGCCTCCATGGCCCGGAACTGCGCCAGGTCGACCTTCAGCGATCCGGTGACGGACTTCATGGCCTTGGTCATCGCCGCGCCACCGACGCGGGAGACCGAGACGCCGACGTCGATCGCGGGCCTCTGGTTGGCCGCGAACAGGTCGGACTGCAGGAAGATCTGTCCGTCGGTGATGGAGATGACGTTGGTCGGGATGTAGGCCGACACGTCGTTGGCCTTGGTCTCGATGATCGGCAGGCCGGTCATCGAACCGTGCCCCATGTCGTCGGAGAGCTTGGCGCAGCGCTCCAGCAGCCGGCTGTGGAGGTAGAACACGTCGCCGGGGTAGGCCTCGCGACCCGGCGGGCGGCGCAGCAGCAGCGACACGGCGCGGTAGGCCTCGGCCTGCTTGGTCAGGTCGTCGAAGACGATCAGGACGTGCTTGCCCTGGTACATCCAGTGCTGGCCGATGGACGAGCCGGTGTAGGGCGCGAGGTACTTGAAGCCCGCGCTGTCGGACGCGGGCGACGCCACGATCGTCGTGTACTCCAGCGCGCCGGCCTCCTCGAGGGCACCTCGCACGGCGGCGATGGTCGAGCCCTTCTGGCCGATCGCGACATAGATGCAGCGGACCTGCTTGTCCTCGTCGCCGGACTCCCAGTTGGCCTTCTGGTTGATGATCGTGTCGATGGCGATCGTGGTCTTGCCGGTCGAGCGGTCGCCGATGATCAGCTGGCGCTGACCCCGGCCGATGGGGGTCATCGAGTCGATGGCCTTGATCCCGGTGGCGAGCGGCTCGTGGACGGACTTGCGGACCATCACGCCCGGCGCCTGGATCTCGAGTGCCCGACGGGCCTCGGCCTCGATGTCGCCGAGGCCGTCGATGGGGGTGCCCAGGGGGTCGATGACGCGGCCGAGGAACTTGTCGCCGACCGGCACCGACAGGACCTCGCCCGTACGGCGGACCGGCTGGCCCTCCTCGATGCCCTCGAAGTCACCCAGGATGACGACGCCGATCTCGCGGGTGTCCAGGTTCAGCGCCAGGCCCTTGGTGCCGTCCTCGAACTCCAGGAGCTCGTTGGCCATGGCGGAGGGCAGGCCGCTGACGCGGGCGATCCCGTCACCGGCCTCGGCGACGGTGCCGACCTCCTCCTTGCCGGCCGCGGCGGGCTTGTAGTCCTCGACGTACCGCTGGAGCGCGTCCCGGATCTCCTCCGGACGAATCGAAAGCTCCGTCATGTGTTGTGCCTCTTCCCTGTGCCTTGGGTGAACTGGGTTGTCTGGGTGGTGACCGTCAGCCGGCCAGTCTGCGTTGGGCTTCCTCGAGACGGCCGGAGAGGCTGCCGTCGATGACGTCGTCGCCGATCTCGACCCGGAGGCCGCCGAGCAGCTCGGGATCCACCACGACCTGCAGGTGCACGGTGGAGTCGTACTGCCGTGACAGCGCCTGGGCCAGCCGGTCACGTTCGTCGTCGTCGAGCTCGTGCGCCGTGCGCACCGTCGCGATCTTCTCGTTCTTGGCCTCGGCCGCCAGGTGCTGGAAGTCCTCCAGCGCCCTGTCGATGGCGCCGTGCGAGCCGCTGACGGCCTGGCCGACGAGCAGCGACGTCGCCCGCTGGACCTTGCCGTCGAGCAGCCGGTCGAGGAGCGCGCGCTTGTCGGCGGCGCTCCGCGCCGGGTCGGAGAGTGCGGAGCGCAGGTCGTCGTGGGAGTCGACGAGCTGACGTACCGAGAACAGCTCGTCGCTGATCCGTTCGCCCCCGTCGCCGGCCGAGCGCACCACGGCGAAGATGCCGAGCCTCTCGATCACGTCGCCCAGGTCGTGCCCTGAGGTCCAGCGACGGCGCACGGCGTCCTGCAGCAGGTCGAGCGTGTCGCTGCCCACGGCGTTGCCGAAGAGGTCGCGGATGAGTGCGGCCTTGGCGTCGGCCTCGATCGAGGCGTCGGTCGTGATCCGGCGGACGGCCGCCTCGTTGCGGAGCAGCGCGGCCGCGCCGAACAGCTCCTCGCCCACGGAGGTCGTGTCTCCCGACACGCCTTCCAGTGCAGCGACGAGGTCGTTCTGGGCCTCGGCGGACGCCCTGCGCAGCATCAGCGGTTCCCGTCCTGCGGTGCCGTTCCGGCCTTCTCCTGGGCCGCCTCCTGGGCGGTGTCCATCGTCTCGACGTGGCTCAGGAACCGGTCGACGACACGGTTGCTGCGCTCGTCGTCCTCGAGGCTCTCACCGACGATGCGGCCTGCCAGCTGGGTGGCCAGCGTGCCGACCTCGGCCCGCAGCGAGGCCACCGCCTGCTGCCGCTCGGCACGGACCTGACCGTGGCCGTTCTCGATGATCCGCTCGGCCTCCGTGTGGGCCTTCTCGCGGGCCTCCTGCACGATCTCCGCCGCCTGGTCGCGTGCTTCCTCGCGGATCTTGGCGGCCGCCTGCCGGGCATCGGCGAGCTGGGCCTTGTACTTCTCCTCCGCCTCGTGGGCGTCTTCCTTGGCCTCGTCGAGCTCCGCGAACTGCTCGCGGATCGCCTCCTGGCGGCGTTCCATCGCCCGGTTGATCGGCGGGATGATGAACTTCGCCATGATCCAGACGATGATCCCGAAGGCGACCAGCTCCACGAAGAAGGTGCCGTTGGGCACCAGGAAGTTGCTCGCCAGCGGGATCGGTCCCGTTGCCACGTGCACCATCAGTCTGGTCCTTCGCTAATGACTCTTGGTCGGGTGGGTCGCGTCGTACGTCACTTGCCGAGGACGAAGACGAACAGCGCCATGAAGGCCAGGTTGATGAAGAACATCGCCTCGACCAGACCGACGGTCAGGAAGAAGATCGTCTGCAACCGACCCTGGGCCTCGGGCTGGCGCGCCACGCCCTCGATGTAGGACGAACCGGCCAGACCGTCACCGACGCCGGCGCCGATAGCGCCGCCGGCCAGGGCCATGCCGCCGCCGATGAATGCACCAGCGGCCTTGACGGCCTCATCGCTTACTGCCATGTCTGTTTCTCTCCTTGGTTGGGCGCCGGTGGCCGACGCTCGGATTACTTCTCGGTTCGCCCTGGTCCGGCGGACTCAGTGCGCTGGTTCGGGTTCGGCTTGCTGGGCTGCCTCGGAGGTGTCCTCCTGGGCAGCCACCTTCTCGTCGGTCTCCTTGTCGGAGGCCGACTCCTCCTTCTCGGACTCGTCGTGCTCGCCGTCGTGCGCCCCGGCCATGCCGAAGTACAGAACAGTCAGGAGCGCGAAGATGAAGGCCTGCAGCCCACCGAGGAACAACGTGTCGAACAGCTTCCAGATGACGTTCAGGACCCCGGCCAGGAAGCCACCGATCGGGATGTTGCCCGGCGCCAGGCTGACCAGCCCGGCGATCAGGCCGAGCATGATGCCGCCCGCGAAGATGTTGCCGAAGAGTCGCAGGGCCAGCGTGATCGGCTTGACCAGCTCCTCCAGGATGTTCAGCGGCAGCAGGTAGGGGTAGGGCTCGAGGAAGTGCTTGAGGTAGCCCTTCAGGCCCTTCGACCGGATCCCGAAGGTCCACACCCCGATGATCACGATGAAGGCCATCGCGTAGGTCAGGTTCGTGTCGGCGGTCGGCGACGGCAGGATGTGCACGTTCTCGTTCAGCTCGGTCGGGAAGACCTCGATCCAGTTCGCGATCAGGATGAAGAAGAACAGTGCGGTCGCGAGCGGGATCACGACAGGGTTGACCTTGCCCAGGTTGGACTCCACCTGGGTGGTCACCTCGCCCACGATCGTCTCCCACAAGATCTGGAGCTTGGTCGGGACGTGGTCCTCGGTGTCCTTGGTCAGCTGCTTGCGCGCCCAGAGGCCGAGCAGGACGACGATGGCGCCGGCGACGACCGTGACCCAGATCGTGTCGAGGTTGAACGTCATCCCGAACAGGTGGCCCTCGGGGTGCTCACCGGGATGGATCTCGATCTCGAGCGGTGCGACAGTCATGACGCCTTCAGCTCCTTGAGCAGCGGGATGGTGGTCATCACCAGGGCGATCAGGCGGAACACGGCCAGCCCGAGCAGCAGCCCGATGCCGTCGGGCCAGAACGCCACGGCGATTCCGACGGCGACCACGGTGAGCACGGTCAGCCGCGCGAACGTCGACGCGGCGAGACGCTTGCGGGTGGGCTGGTCGCCGGAGGCGATCAGGCGCAGCAGCCAGAACTCGGTGACCAGGTGGTTGATGAGGCCGAGCACGATGCCGGCGGCGATGCAGGCAGCCAGCGTGGGCTCACCGAGCTGCACCAGGATCCAGAAGTCGGCGACCACGAGCACGAGGGCCACCCAGAGCACCTTGCGCTGGTCGCGCAGGACGCGGAGGAAGCCGACCTTCTCGCCCTCGGCGACGGGCGCGGTGGTCCGGCCGGTGTCGAACTGGCGGACAGGCTGCTCTGTCATGGGCGCACCTCACTCGCGGAGGGCGTCACGGACGCGTACGACGAACGCGGCCACGGCGAGGGCGACACCGACGGCGATGCCGACCAGCGTCCAGAGCGGCTCGGTGCCGGCCGCCTGGTCGACGAGGAGCCCGATGACGAGACCGCCGACGACGCCGGCGACGAGGATCCCGCCGAGACCGGCGAGGTCGCGGCCCCGCAGCCCGCGCGGGGTGCGCTCTTCGCCCATCTCACGAGACTGCTTCCTTGACGATGTCGACTGACAGGTTGGGGAATCTGGAGGCCGGGGATGTGGACGGGGACGCGCCAACAAAGGCTGCCCGACGCAGCGTCACCCTCCGACCGCGCGAAACTACCACAGCGCTCTCGGCGCTCGATCGGCGTCTCCGGCCGCCTGAAGGCACCCGCCATCGCGGACTGTGGAGGAGAGGTCGTCAACATGGGCGGCCCTTGCGTCACGCGGTCATCGTCGGTGCTTGTGAAAGGTATCACAAAGTCTTCCGGCACTGGAAGCCGGGGTCCTCGGGGTACCCACTCGGCGCGAGTTCGCTCAGCGGACCGGACGCTGCACCCGGGGCACGGCGAAGGTCAGCGCCAGCGTGCCGATGGTGCCGATCGTGAGCACCGCCCAGGTGGCGGGGCCGGAGTAGAGGCTGATCAGCACCGCACCGAAGGCGATCAGCGCGGCCCACAGATACATGATCAGCACCGCCCGCCGCTGGCTGTGGCCGAACTCGAGCAGCCGGTGGTGCAGGTGCTCCTTGTCGGGTTGGTAGAAGGCCTGGCCGCGCCGCGTCCGTCGTACGACGGCCAGGACCAGGTCCGCCAGCGGCACGATCAGGATGGTGATCGGCAGCAGGATCGGCAGCAGCATCACCAGCGCCGAGGAGTCAGGCGCTCCCGGGCCCTGGACCGAGACGGTGGCGAACTGGCCGGTCAGCGTGAGCGCGGAGCCCGGCGAGGACGAGCCCGAGCAGCATCGAGCCGGAGTCGCCCATGAAGATCCGCGCCGGGAAGAAGTTGTGGGGCAGGAAGCCCGCGCACGCCCCGCCCATCGCCGCGCACAGCAACGCCGCGGTGATCGCCAGGGTCTCGCCGTTGGCGTCGGCCAGCTTGTAGGAGAAGACGAAGAACGCCATCGCACCGATGAGCACCACGCCCCCGGCCAGCCCGTCGAGGCCGTCGACGAAGTTGACGGCGTTCATGGTGCTCGACCACGAGGAGGATGGTGAGCAGCGCGGACTGCGTCGGGTCGAGGACGAGCTGGTCGAAGACCGGCAGCTTGACGCTGTAGAGCTTGACGTCGTTGAGGACGAGGATGCCGGCGGCCAGGATCTGGCCCCCCAGCTTGGTGAGCGCGTCCAGCTCGATCAGGTCGTCGACGACGCCGACCGCACAGATCATCGCGCCGCCGCGAGCACCCAGCCCGGCGTCGTGGAACACGGTGGGCTGGGAGGTGCTCAGGAACGGCAGGTGGTGGGCGACGAGGATCCCGGCGGCGAGGCCGCCCAGCATCGCGACGCCGCCGAAGTACGGGATGGGCGTGGCGTGCACGTCGCGGTCGCGGACCCGGGCCACGGCGCCCGACCTGATCGCCAGCTCGCGCGCGACGACGCAGAGCAGGTAGCTGACGGCGCCGCCGACGAGGAAGACGAGCAGGTACTCGCGCACCCCCCGGGCCTCCGTGGGGCTCCCCGGGCGGATCGACGGGGGCGACGGGGATCGGCGGACTCGGCCGGGGGATCGGCCGGGACGTCGGCGGGGTCGTCGTCCTGCAGCTCGGTGCCGAGCCCGGCTGAGCACGAACACCAGCTCGTCGCGGCTGATCGCGCCCTCGCGCAGCAGCCGCGGCCGCTCGCCGGTGCAGTCGACGATCGTCGAGGCGGCGGTCCCCTTGCTCGGTCCCCCGTCGAGGATGACCGAGACCGCCCAGCCGAGCATGTCCTCGGCCGTGTCCGCGTCGGTCGCCGCCTCGTGCCCGTGGTTGTTCGCCGAGGAGACGGCCAGCGGCCCGGTGCGACCGAGCAGCTCGAGGGCGTGCTCGTCGTCGGGCATCCGCACCGCGACGGTGCCGCGGGACTCGCCGAGGTCCCAGCGCAGCGAGGGCTGCTGCCGGCACACCACCGGTCAGCGGACCCGGCCAGTAGTGGTCGACCAGACCCGGTGGCCCATCCGGGCAGCGCCGTGGTGAGCGCATCGAGCGTGGTGTCGGTCGAGACCAGCACCGGCGGCGGCATGTCGCGACCCCGGCCCTTGGCGTCGAGCAGTGCGCTGCACGCCGTCCGGTTCGAAGGCGTCCACGCCCAGTCCGTAGACGGTGTCGGTCGGCAGCACGATCAGCTTTCCCCGACGTACGGCGGTGACGGCCGCCGCGAGTCCCTCCTCGCGCGCGACCGGGTCGCTGAGGTCGAAAGTGACGAATCGCTTGCACGGCTGGCATCGTGCCAGCCGGCAGCGGCGTCAGGTAGCGCGCAACGACCTGCCAGGTCGCGGTGGTCACGGACCTCGCGCCATCGCCCGGTCGCGGTGAAGACGCCGGGCGCGGTCTCGCCCTGCACGTCGGCGTGCTCGGCGCCGACCCAGCCGCCGGGTCGCAGCAGCCGCGCCGCCGACGCGCTCCAGCATGCGCAGCGCGTCGAGGCCGTCGTCGCCGGACCACAGCGCCAGCGCCGGGTCGTGGTCGCGGGCCTCGGGGGCCACGCTCGACCAGGCCTCGAGCGGGATGTACGGCGGGTTGCAGGTGACGACGTCGACGGTGCCGTCGAGGTCGGTGAAGGCGTCGACCATGTCGCCGAGCCGGAGGTCGACGCCGGTGCCCACGAGGTTCCGCTCCGCCCAGGCGTGCGCGTCGGGATCGAGCTCGACGGCATGCACCTGCGCGCCCGGGCACCTCGAAGGCCAGGCTCGCGGCGATGGCGCCCGAGCCGGTGCAGAGGTCGACGACGACTGGCGCTCGGCCAGGTCATGGGCCCGTCGCGCCACGCTCGACCGCCCAGCCGGCGAGGAGCTCGGTCTCGGTCCGTGGCACGAAGACCCCGGATCCCACGGCAGCTACACGTGCCGGAACGCCGCCGTGCCGGTCAGGTGCTGCAGCGGCTCCCGGCCGCGCGCGTCGCGCGACGCAGGACGCCGAACCGGTCGGCCGCTTCGTCGTCCACGGTCTCGACGAGGGCCAGCTCGCCTCCCGCCGATGCCGAGCGCGTGCGCGAGCAGCGCGCCGGCGTCGTACTCGGGACTCGCGACGCCGGCGTCGGCCAGCTCTGCTCGCCGTCCGGAGCAGGTCACGGCCGGACGCTGGACCGCCGTGTCACGAGCCGATCGACTCGAGCCGCGAGGCCATGTCGGCGTCCACGCAGGAGGCGATCACGGCGTCCAGGTCACCGTCGAGCACCCGGTCGAGGTCGTAGGACTTGTAGCCGGTGCGGTGGTCGGAGATGCGGTTCTCCGCGAAGTTGTAGGTGCGGATGCGCTCGGAGCGGTCGACGGTGCGCACCTGCAGCCGGCGGGCGTCGCTGGCCTCGGCGCTGGCCTCCTCCTCGGCGGCCGCCAGCAGCCGGCGCGCAGGATCCGCATCGCCTGCTCGCGGTTCTGCAGCTGCGACTTCTCGTTCTGGCAGCTGACCACGATGCCGCTGGGCAGGTGGGTGATGCGCACGGCGGAGTCGGTGGTGTTGACGCTCTGGCCGCCCGGCCCGCTGGAGCGGAAGACGTCGATGCGCAGGTCGTTGTCGTTGAGCTGCGACCTCGACCGGCTCGGCCTCGGGAAGGACGAGGACGCCGGCGGCGCTGGTGTGCACCCGGCCCTGGCTCTCGGTGACCGGGACGCGCTGGACGCGGTGCACCCCGCCCTCGAACTTCAGCAGTCGCGAACGGCGCCTCGCCGGGCGCCGGCGTCCCCTTGGCCTTCACCGGCCACCGTCACGGACTTGAACCCGCCCAGGTCGGACTCGGTCGCGTCCAGCACCTCGACCGACCAGCCGCGACGCTCGGCCCAGCGGGTGTACATGCGCAGCAGGTCGCCCGCGAACAGCGCGGACTCCTCGCCGCCCTCGCCGGACTTGATCTCGAGCAGCACGTCCTTGCCGTCGGCGGGGTCCCGCGGGACGAGGAGGTGGCGCAGCCGCTCCTCGGCGGCGGCGCGGGCCTTGGCCAGCTTCTCGGCCTCCTCGGCGAAGGAGGGGTCCTCGCCGGCCAGCTCGCGGGCAGCCGTGACGTCGTCACCGAGCTGGGTCCACTCGTCGTGGGTGCGCACGATCGCGCTCAGCTCGGCGTACCTCTGGTTGAGCCGTCGCGCCAGCGACTGGTCCGAGTGGATCGCGGGGTCGGCCAGTCTCTGCTCGAGCTCGGCGTGCTCCGCCTCGAGCTGGGAGACGGCTTCGAACACCGCGACCTACTTCTTCTCCTCAGCCTTCGCTGAAGCCTTCTCCGGTGTCTTCTCGGGGGCCTTCTTCGCGTAGCGCGCCTCGAAGCGGGCCACGCGGCCACCGGTGTCGAGGATCTTCTGCTTGCCCGTGTAGAAGGGGTGGCAGTTCGAGCAGACCTCGGAGTGGATGATCCCGCTCGTCGACGTGCTGCGGGTCGTGAACGTGTTGCCGCAGGTGCAGGTCACCTCGGTGGTCACGTACTCGGGGTGGATGTCCTTCTTCATGCTGTCCTCTCAGGGCTGTCGGCCGCCGGGTCGTCCTCCGCCGTGTGGCAGGGGGACGTGAACCGGAGCCAGCGTCCAAGTGTGGCATCGGACCTTCCGAAGCGCGAATCGGTCTGCCGGCTTCGGTCGAGTCTTGTTGACGCTCACCCAACACCGTCGAGGTTGCGGGTGTTCCCGGCGTCAGGGGCGGGTCGAAATGGCGGCTAGCGGGTGCGGGCGAGCACCGCGGAGACGCGGGACGCGAGCTCGCGCGGGCTGAACGGCTTGACGATGTAGTCGTCGGCGCCGGCCTCGAAGCCCTGCTCGATGTCGGACTCCTGGGCGCGTGCGGTGAGCATGATGATCGGCAGGCCGTCCATGTTGGAGTCCTGGCGCAGCGCGCGAGCGGCGTCGAGGCCGCTCATGCCGGGCATCATCACGTCGAGGATGACCAGATCGGGCTTCTCGGCCTGGCAGGCCTCCACCGCAGCAGCCCCGTCCCCGACGGGGACGACGTCGTGACCACCGTGACGCAACTTGAACACGACGAGTTCGCGGATGTCCGCGTCGTCGTCGGCAATCACGATGCGTGCCATGTGTGTCCCCTCGAGATGTCGGTGCTACCGCGGACGAGCATATCCACACCAGCCCTACCGCGCGTGCAATCGGTCCGGGTTCGGACGCCCGCGTCTGCTACTCGTCCTGGCCGGAAACGGTCGGGGTGCTCGTCTGCACCTGCCGCAGGAACTCGATGTTGGTCTGGCTGCGGCGCAGCCGCTCCAGGAGCAGCTCCAGCGCCTGCTGGCCCTCGAGCCCCGACAGCACCCGGCGCAGCTTCCAGACGATGGCGAGCTCCTCCTTGCCCATGAGCTGCTCCTCGCGGCGTGTCCCGGACTGGACGGCGTCGATCGCGGGGAAGAGCCGCTTGTCGGCGAAGTCGCGGCGCAGCCT
Source organism: uncultured Actinomycetota bacterium (assembly GCA_963698945.1). GTDB lineage: Bacteria > Actinomycetota > Actinomycetes > Propionibacteriales > Nocardioidaceae > Marmoricola. The sequence goes on from CAVOST010000014.1 coordinate 335,717, forward strand.
GATCTCCATGTTCCCGGTGCCCTTGAACTCCTCGAAGATGACCTCGTCCATCTTCGAGCCGCTGTCGATGAGCGCCGTTGCCAGGATGGTCAGCGAGCCGCCGTCCTCGATGTTGCGCGCGCGCGCCGAAGAACTTCTTGGGCGGGTAGAGCGCCGCGGAGTCCACGCCGCCGGACAGGATCCGGCCGCTGGCGGGTGCCGCGAGGTTGTAGGCCCGGCCCAGGCGGGTGATGCCGTCGAGGAGCACGACGACGTCGTGGCCGAGCTCGACGAGCCGCTTGGCGCGCTCGATGGCGAGCTCGGCGACGATGGTGTGGTCCGCCGGCGGGCGGTCGAAGGTGGAGCTGATCACCTCGCCGTTGACCGAGCCGCTCGAAGTCGGTCACCTCCTCGGGCCGCTCGTCGACCAGCACCACCATCAGGTGGACCTCGGGGTTGTTGGTGGTGATCGAGTTCGCGATCGACTGCAGGATCATGGTCTTGCCGGCCTTGGCGGGCGAGACGATCAGCCCGCGCTGGCCCTTGCCGATCGGCGCGGCGATGTCGATCACGCGTCCGATCAGGTTGGTCGGCGTCGTCTCGAGCCGCAGCCGCTCGGAGGGGTACAGCGGGGTGAGCTTGCCGAAGTCGGTCCGCGTCTTCGCGGCCTCGGGGTCGGCGCCGTTGACGCTGTCGATCTTGACCAGCGGGTTGTACTTCTCCTTGCGCTCACCCTCCCGCGGCTGCCGCACCTGTCCGGTGACGGCGTCTCCGCGGCGCAGGCCGTACTTGCGCACCATCGACATCGAGACGTAGACGTCGTCGGGCCCCGGCAGGTAGCCGCTCGTCCGGACGAACGCGTAGTTGTCCAGGAGGTCGAGGATGCCGGCGCACGGCGCCAGGACGTCGTCCTCGAGGATCTGCAGGTCCGGCTCGCCGCGGGTGCGCCCGCCGGTCGCGGGGCCCTGGTTGCTGGTGCCCCGGTCGCGACCACGGCGGCGGCGGTTGCGGCGGCTGCCGCCTGCCTCGTCGTCGGCCCCGCCCTGCTGCCCGCCCTGCTGATTGCCCTGCTGCCGGTTCTGGTCCTTGTTCTGGTCCTTGGCCTGGTCCTTGTTCTGGTCCTTGCCCTGGTCCTTGTTCTGCTGGTTGCCCGCCTGGTTGCCCTGCTGCCCGGACTGGCGGCCGCCCTGGCCGCGGTTGTCGTCGCGGTTCTGTTGGCGCTCGTTGTCCTGGCGGTTCTGCGCGCCGCGGTTCCCGCCCTGGTTGCCTCGCTGGTTACCGGCCTGCTTCCCGGCCGGCTCAGCGGACTTGTCGCCGCCCTGGTCCGCTGCCCTTGTCGCTGCCCTGGTCGCTGCCCTTGTCGCCGCCCTGGCTCCCGGCCCGGTCCTCGGGGGTGCTGGGCGCCCGGTCGGCCTGCTTGGCCGCGCCGTTGCCGCCGCCCTGGGCGGCCTTGATGGCCTCGACCAGGTCGCCCTTGCGCAGCCCGGCGGTCTTGATGCCGAGGCTGCCGCCGAGCCGGCGCAGCTCGGGCAGCAGCATCGAGTTCAGCCCCTTCTTGGGGCCGGAGCTCGGCTGGTCCGTCGCCGGTGAAGACGTCGTGTCGGTGGTGTCGCTCATGCGGGAGTCCCCTCCAGGGCGTGAATGCGGCCGCTCCTCGAGGAGGGCCGGACACGGTCGTGCCAAGACCTCGATGGAGGCAGTCGGCGGGATGCGTCGCGGTTCGTCGGTTGCGGTGATGGACCGTGGACCGGTCTCGTGACGCGGTCGTCACATTAGCACGCGGGCACCCTCGCCACCGACGCGCTGTGGGATTGCCCGCCAGCCCTCCGGCGCCGCCTCGAGCAGGGCCATCTGGTCGTCGTACGACGTGGTCAGGGCGAGCACGCTGGGGCCGGCGCCGGAGATGAAAGCCGGCACCCCGCGGCCCCGCAGCGCGGTGACGAAGGCCAGCGACTCCGGCATCGCCGGGCCCCGGTGGTGCTGGTGCAGGAAGTCCTCGGTGGCCGGAAGCAGGAGGTCGGGACGCGAACCCAGGGCCAGCACGAGGAGCGCGCTGCGCCCGGTGCTGGCGGCGGCCTCCGCGTGCGTCACGGTCTCCGGAAGCAGCCCCCGGGCGGTCTCGGTGAGGACCCCGTCGGGTGGCACGAACACCACCGCCGAGACGGACGGGTCGAGCGGTGCCCGTTCGGCCCACACGACGTCGCCGTCCTGCCCGCAGATGACAAAGCCCCCCTCGAGGGCAGGGCCGACGTTGTCCGGATGACCCTCGATGCGCGTCGCCAGCGCGAGCGCGCCTGCGACGTCCAGCCGCTGGTCACCACCCTCGACCAGCGCCCGGGCCAGCACGATCCCGCCCACGATCGCGGCCGAGGACGAACCGAGCCCGCGGCCGTGGGGGATGCGGTTCGTGGTGTGCAGCCGCAGCCCCGCGGGGTGCTCCCCGAGGATGGCGAAGACGGCCTGCATCGAGCGCACCACGAGGTGGTTCTCGTCCAGCGGGACCTCGGCGGCACCCTCGCCCTCCGCGGAAACCTCGATACCGCCCGCGCAGACCTCGGCCACCAGGGTGTCCGCGACCTCGAGGGCCAGGCCCAGGCAGTCGAAACCGGGACCGAGGTTGGCGCTGGTCGCCGGGACCTCGACCCTCACCGGCCCGCTGCGGAGGGTCACCTCAGCCCGGCCGCGGCGGCCGCCGAATCGACGTCGGCGTCGCAGACCGTGTCGACGAGGTCGGTGAAGCTGGACAGCGCGGTGTCGATGTCCTTGAGGCCGTGGCCGGTCACGGTCACGACGACCTGCTGTCCGGCGTACCGGACGCCCTCGGTGGCCTCGAGCAGCAGCCCGGCCACACCGGCCGCCGAGGCCGGCTCGACGAAGACGCCGTCGCGCGAGGCGAGCTCGCGCTGGGCGGAGAGGATCTCGGCGTCGGTGACCTGGCGGAACTTGCCGCCCGACTGGTCGGCCGCCTCGACGGCGAGGTCCCACGACGCCGGGTTGCCGATCCGGATGGCCGAGGCGACGGTCTCCGGGTCGGGTACCGGCGAGCCCTGCACCAGTGGCGCCGCGCCGGCAGCCTGCCAGCCGCGCATCACCGGCAGCCTCGTCGCGTCACCGGACTGGTGGGCCTCGCGGTAGCCGAGCCAGTACGCCGAGATGTTGCCGGCGTTGCCCGTCGGCAGCACGTGCACGTCCGGGGCGTCACCGAGGAACTCGACGATCTCGAACGAGGCGGTCTTCTGCCCCTGCAGCCGCATCGGGTTCACCGAGTTCACCAGCGCCACGGCGTAGTTCTCGGCCAGCCCGCGCGAGAGCCGCATGCAGTCGTCGAAGTTGCCGCGGACCATGATGACCTGCGCGCCGTGCAGGATCGCCTGGGCCAGCTTGCCGGCCGAGATCTTGCCCTGCGGCACGAGCACGAGCGGCTTGATGCCGGCCCGGGCGGCGTAGGCGGCCATGGAGGCCGAGGTGTTGCCGGTCGAGGCGCAGACGACGGCCTCCGCGCCCTCGCCGACCGCGACGGAGAGCGCGACGGTCATGCCGCGGTCCTTGAACGACCCGGTCGGGTTGTCGCCCTCGACCTTGAGCCACACCTCGGCGCCGGTGAGCCCGCTGAGCCAGGCCGACTCCACCATCGGTGTGCCGCCCTCGCGCAGGGTGATGATCGGGGTGCCGGCAGGGATGTCGAGACGGTCGCCGTACTCCTCGAGCACGCCCCGCCACTGCCTGCTCATGGCCGGCCCACCCGCGGGGTCATTCGCCGTCGCCCTCGACGCGCATCACCGAGGAGACGTCACGGACGTTGGGCATGCGGCGCAGCGCCTCGACGGTGGCGGACAGGTCGGCGTCGCTGGCCCGGTGGGAGACCACGACCAGCTGGGCGTCGTCCCCCCGGCCCTCCTGCCGCACGGTCTGGATGGAGACGTCGTGCTCGGCGAAGACCAGGGCGACGGCGGCGAGCACGCCCGCCTTGTCGTCGACGTCGATCTGCACGTGGTAGCGGGTCTGGGTCTCGCCCATGGGCAGCACCGGAAGGTCGGCGTACGACGACTCCCCCGCGCCCCGCACGCCCTCGCGCCGGTTGCGGGCCACGGTGACCAGGTCGCCCATGACGGCGCTCGCCGTGGGCGAGCCACCGGCGCCGGGGCCGTAGAACATCAGCTGCCCGGCGGCCTCGCTCTCGACGAACACGGCGTTGAAGGCCTCGCGGACGCTGGCCAGCGGGTGGGTCCGCGGGATCATCGCGGGGTGCACGCGGGCCGAGACGGCCGGCCCCGACGGCCCGTTCTCGACGGCGCAGATCGCGAGGAGCTTGACCACACAGCCCATCTCGCGCGCCGACGCCACGTCACCGGCAGTGACCTCGGCGATCCCCTCGCGATGGACGTCGGCCGCCGTCACGCGCGTGTGGAAGGCCAGGCTGGCCAGGATCGCGGCCTTGGCCGCGGCGTCGAACCCCTCCACGTCGGCGGTCGGGTCGGCCTCGGCGTACCCGAGGGCCTGGGCCTCCTCGAGCGCCTCGTGGAAGCCGGCGCCGGAGCTGTCCATCCGGTCGAGGATGAAGTTGGTGGTGCCGTTGACGATGCCCAGCACCCGGGTCACGCGGTCGCCGGCGAGGGACTCGCGCAGGGGCCGCAGGATCGGGATGGCGCCTGCCACGGCCGCCTCGTAGAACAGGTCGCGACCCGCCTGCTCCGCCGCCGCGAACAGCGTGCTGCCGTCCTCGGCCAGCAGCGCCTTGTTGGCCGAGACGACGCTGGCGCCGTGCTCCAGCGCGGAGAGGATCAGCGTCCGTGCGGGCTCGATGCCACCGATCACCTCGACGACGACGTCGATGTCGCCGCGAGCCACGAGCGCCTCGGCGTCGGTGGTGAACAGCTCGGGCGGCAGCTCGACGTCGCGGGACAGTCCGAGGCGTCGGACGGCCACGCCCACCAGCTCGACCGGCGCACCGACGCGGGCCTCGAGGTCGCCGGCCTGCTCCTGCAGCAGCCGGGCCACCTGGGAGCCGACCACACCGCAGCCGAGCAGCGCGACGCGCACGGGCGAATTCTTGTTCATCGGAGGTCAGTGTTCCATTGCGGCTCAGGCGCCGGTGTCGAGAGCCAGCAGGTCGGCCAGCTGCTCACGTCGTACGACGACCCGGGACTCGCCGTCGCGCACCGCCACGACCGGGGGCCGGAGGGCGTGGTTGTAGTTGCTGGCCATCGAGCGGCAGTAGGCGCCCGTGCCCGGCACGGCGACGAGGTCGCCCGGCGACACGTCACCGGGGAGGAACTCGTCCTTGACCAGGATGTCGCCGGCCTCGCAGTGCTTGCCCACGAGCCGAGTCAGCAGCGCCGGCGCCGAGGACTCCCGGTTCGCGAGCGTGCAGGAGTAGTCGGCGTCGTACAGCGCGGTGCGGATGTTGTCGCTCATGCCGCCGTCCACGGAGACATAGGTGCGCACGGCACCGCCGTCGAGCTCGACCGCCTTGACGGTGCCGACCTCGTAGACCGTGCACATCGCCGGCCCCACGATCGCCCGTCCCGGCTCGACCGAGAGGCGAGGCACCTCGAGGTCGCGGGCCGCGCACTCGTCACGCACGATCTTGGTCATCTCGGTCGCGAGCTGCGCTGCGTCGGCCGGGTCGTCCTGGGTCGTGTAGGCGATGCCGAAGCCGCCGCCGAGGTCGAGCTCGGGCAGCTGCACCCCGATCTCGTCGGAGACCCGTGCGTGAAGCTCCAGCACCCGCCGCGCCGCCACCTCGAAGCCGGCGGAGTCGAAGATCTGGGAGCCGATGTGGGAGTGCAGGCCCCGCAGCGTCAGGCCGGGCAGCTCGTGGATCTGTCGCACCGCCTCGAGCGCCGCGCCGTCGCTGATGGAGAAGCCGAACTTCTGGTCCTCGTGGGCGGTGGCGATGTACTCGTGCGTGTGCGCCTCTACACCGGCCGTCACCCGCACCATGACTCCGACGGGGCGGCGACCACCGCCGGTTGAGCTTGCCGAAACAGCTCGGGTGATCTGCGCCAGCCGGTCGATCTCGTGGAAGGAGTCGACGATGATCCGCCCCACCCCGAGCTCCACCGCGTGCTCGAGCTCGGCGGTGGTCTTGTTGTTGCCGTGGAACCCGACCCGCTCCATCGGGAAGCCCGCCCGCTCAGCGACGGCGAGCTCGCCCCCCGAGCACACGTCGAGGCTCAGCCCCTCCTCGGCGATCCAGCGTGCGACCGTCGTGCAGAGGAAGGCCTTGCCGGCGTAGAAGACCTCCCAGCCCGCGAACCCGTCACGGAAGGCGCGAGCCCTGCGAGCGGAAGTCGGCCTCGTCGAGCACGTAGGCGGGCGACCCGTGCTCGGCCACCAGGTCGAGGAGCCGGACGCCGCCCACCTCGAGGCTCCCGTCGACCTTGCGGGCCGTCTGCGACCACAGGTGCGGCACGAGCGCGTTGACGTCGCCGGGTTCGCGCAGCCATGCCGGCCCGCGCACCGACACGGCAGCATGGGCCCAGCCGGCCTCGTGAGCCCTCACATCCGCTCCGGGGCCGAGACGCCGAGCAGGTCGAGGCCGTTGGCCAGCACGATCCGGGTGGCGTCGACCAGCATCAGCCGCGCCCGGTGGAGGTCGGCGGGCTCCTCGTCGCCCATCGGCAGCACGCGGCAGTTGTCGTAGAACCGGTGGTAGGAGGCCGCGGTCTCCTCGAGGTAGCGCGCCACCCGGTGCGGCTCGCGCAGCTGCGCCGCCGCGGCGACGACGCGGGGGAACTCGGCGAGCGCCCGGAGCAGGTCACCCTCCTTCTCGTGGGTGAGCAGGTCGGGGTGCGACTCCGGCGCCAGCGCCAGGTCCGCGGCGTTGCGCAGGATCGAGGCGACCCGGGCGTGGGCGTACTGCACGTAGAAGACCGGGTTGTCGCTGGCCTGGCGGGTCATCTCCGCGACGTCGAGCGTCAGCGGCGAGTCGGCGGGGTAGCGGCTCAGGGTGTAGCGGAGCGCGTCGACGCCGATGAGCTCGACCAGCTCCTCGAGCGTGACGATGGTGCCGGCCCGCTTGGACAGCTTCAGCTCTGCGCCGTCCTGGGTGATCTTGACCAGCTGCCCGATGAGCACCTCGAGGTTGTACGCCGGGTCGTCGCCCGCGCAGGCCGCCATCGCCTTGAGCCGCCGGACGTAGCCGTGGTGGTCGGCGCCGAGCAGGTAGATGCAGATGTCGAAGCCGCGCGCCCGCTTGTCGAGGTAGTAGGCGGTGTCGCTGGCGAAGTAGGTGAGCTCGCCGTTGGAGCGGATCAGCACCCTGTCCTTGTCGTCCCCGGCGTCGGTGGTGCGCATCCACAGGGCGCCGTCGGCGTCGAAGAGGTGTCCCTCGCCCCGGAGCTTCTCGATGTTCTCGGCCACGGCCTGGCTCGAGTGGAGCGACCGTTCGGAGAACCACACGTCGAAGTGGGTGTTGAACGTCTCGAGCTGCTCCTGCTGCTGCCGCAGCTGGACGTCGTACGCCGCGTCGCGGAACGCCGCGAGCCGCTCGCCCTCGGGCAGCCCGGTCAGGCCGGGGTTCGCCTCGACCACCTCGCGGGCGAGGTCGGCGATGTAGCCCCCGAGGTAGCCGTCCTCCGGCACCGGCTGTCCCAGCGCGGTCGCCTCGACCGAGGCGCCGAACAGGTCCATCTGCCGACCCCGGTCGTTGATGTAGAACTCGCGGGTCACCTCCGCGCCCGCGGCGTGGAGCACCCGGGCCAGCGCGTCGCCGACCGCTGCCCAGCGGGTGTGGCCGAGGTGCAGCGGGCCGGTGGGGTTGGCGCTGATGAACTCGACGTCGATCCTCGTGCCGGAGAGCGCTTCGCTGCTGCCGTAGGCCGAACCGGCGGCCACGACGTCCGCCGCGACCTGGCCCTGGGCGCCGGTGGCGACGGTGATGTTGAGGAAGCCCGGCCCGGCGATGTCGACCTTGGCGATGCCGTCGCGTGCGGAGAGCTCGTCCGCCAGGAGCTGGGCCAGCTCACGGGGGTTGCCGAATCCGGCCTTCTTCCCCAGCTGGAGCGCCACGTTGGTGGCGTAGTCGCCGTGCTCCTTGCTGCGCGGCCGCTCCACGGTCACGCTCGCCGGCACGCCGTCGGGCAGCGTCACGCGACCCGCCCCGACGAGGTCGGCGAGGGCGGCCACGACGAGGTCGGAGAGCTGCTCGGGTGTCACCGACCAAGCGTAGCCGCGCGCTCACCGGCCCCTCATCCGGATATCGCCGACCCTCGGCGCCGCTCGCCGCCGGTTCGTGGGACGTCCCGGCGCTGCGGTAGCCTCGACGCCGCATCAACGGCCAGTCACTGGCCCCTGTAGCTCAGGGGATAGAGCACCGCCCTCCGGAGGCGGGAGCGCAGGTTCGAATCCTGCCAGGGGCGCTTTCCGTCTCCGGCACCGCACGAGCACCGCTCTCTGCCAGACGGCGGGAGCGCAGGTTCGAATCCTGCCAGGGGCGCTTTCCTCTCCGGACACCGCACGAGCACCGCTCTCTGCCAGACGGCGGGAGCGCAGGTTCGAATCCTGCCAGGGGCGCCACTGCACGAGCACAGCAGCAACTGGCTTCCGCGGACAGAACGACGCCCCCGGCCTGAAGGCCGAGGGCGTCGTCCGGTTCGTCGGCTCGTGGTCAGCCGGCGAAGTCCTGGGTCACGTACACGCGACCGGTGTCGGCGGAGCGCCAGGCGCTCACGCCGAGGGCCTTGTAGCGCCGGGTGAGGATGTTGTGCCGGTGGCCGGGAGACCGCATCCACATCTGCACCACCTGCTGCGCGCTCAGCGACCCGGTCGCGTAGGCGATGTTCTCCGCTGCACGGTGGCGGTGGCAGCGTCGCAGGATGGGACGCAGCCGCTGGTGGCGGAAGACGTCCCTCGCCGCCATGTTCGCGGTCCAGGTCTCCGCGAAGCGGTCGACGCAGGGGCCCGCCTTCAGCGGGCGGAGCCCGTGCTGCTTGCGCACGAGGTTGGTCCAGTAGAGGACGGAGGCGTCGAAGGACGGTTCGACCGCTGACACGCGCATCGGGCCGGCGTCGGCGTACGTCGCGGCGCTGGCCGAGGACGGCGTGGCCACGGAGGTGACCACCAGCGCAGCCACGATGGAGATCAGCACGCCGACGAGCGGGAGCAAGGCACGTGCGATGCGCATTGGCTCTTCCCTTCGTTCCGGTCCCCCCGACACGACAAGGCATGTCCAATATGCACGCTTTTGACGTGTTTGTCATGTGGAATCTGGATACGCGTTTCACGCGGGCGCGCCCTGGGCACTGGCCATGCCGCAGATGACCCCGCCAAGACACGTGCGGATCCCGCGGCAAGCCGCCCGGCTGGCCTGCGGTTCTCGCACCCCGGGGTCTAGCCTTGGTCCGTACCCAGCTACCCGCGTGGAAGAGGCGAGATCGGCCGTGCCCCAAGGCAAGGATCAGTCAACCGAGGACAGCTCCCTGTCGACGTTCGGAGCCAACGAGTGGCTCGTTGACGAGATGTACGAGAAGTACCAGGAAGACCCGAACAGCGTCGACAAGGTCTGGTGGGACTTCTTCGGCCACGACCAGCGGGCCAGCGCCGGCAAGTCGTCGACATCGGCCAAGGCCTCGACGGACGGTTCCGGGCGAGTCCTCCGGCACCGGCAACGGTTCGACGCGTACGGCGGTGAAGGAGTCGACTGGAGCCCCCAAGCGCCGTCCGGGCACCTCGAAGGACGACAAGGGCGCGAAGGACGAGAAGGGCGCGAAGTCGGCGAAGACCGGCGGCAACGGCGCATCCGAGAAGACCGAGCAGAAGAGCGAGCAGAAGACGCAACCCAAGAGCGAGCAGAAGTCGGCCCAGAAGGACACCCAGAAGAGCGAGCAGAAGACCACGGAGAAGAAGGACGAGTCGAAGGCCCCGGCGAAGCCGACCTCCGACGACGGCAACAAGCAGGAGGAGGCGGCGAAGGACGAGCCGAGCTACACCGTCCTGCGAGGCGCTCCGGCGCGCACCGTGTCCAACATGGACGCCAGCCTGAGCGTCCCCACCGCGACCAGCGTCCGGTCGGTGCCGGTCAAGCTGCTGTGGGACAACCGCATCGTCATCAACAACCACCTCGCGCGGGCGCGCGGCGGCAAGGTCTCCTTCACCCACATCATCGGCTACGCCCTGGTCAAGGCGCTGAAGTCGCTGCCGGAGATGAACGTCGGCTTCGACGTCAAGGACGACAAGCCCACCCTGATCACGCCGGCCCACATCAACCTCGGCCTGGCCATCGACCTGCCCAAGGACGACGGCAGCCGCCAGCTCCTCGTGCCGAGCATCAAGGCCACGGAGACGATGGACTTCGCGCACTTCTGGACCGCCTACGAGGAGCTGATCCGCAAGGCCCGCAACGGCAAGCTCCAGGTCTCCGACTTCGCCGGTACGACGATCAGCCTCACCAACCCCGGCACGATCGGCACCAACCACTCGGTGCCGCGGCTGATGAAGGGCCAGGGCGCGATCATCGGCGTCGGCTCGATGGAGTACCCGCCCGAGTTCCAGGGCGCGGCCGAGGACACGATCACCCGCAACGCGATCAGCAAGATCATGACGCTGACCTCGACGTACGACCACCGCGTCATCCAGGGGGCGCAGAGCGGTGAGTTCCTGCGCCGGATGCACCAGCTGCTGCTCGGCGAGGACGGCTTCTACGACGAGATCTTCCGGGCCCTGCGGATCCCCTACGAGCCGATCCGCTGGTCCTCGGACATCTCCACCAACCACGACGACGAGATCAGCAAGCAGGCACGGATCCTCGAGCTGATCCACGCCTACCGGGTGCGCGGCCACATGATGGCCGACACCGACCCGCTGGAGTACAAGCAGCGCAGCCACCCCGACCTCGAGGTCGAGTCGCACGGCCTGACGCTGTGGGACCTCGACCGGGAGTTCGCCACCGGGTCGTTCGGCGGCGAGCGGCGCTTCATGAAGATGCGCTCGATCCTCGGCATCCTGCGCGACTCCTACTGCCGCACGGTCGGCATCGAGTACATGCACATCCAGGACCCCGAGCAGCGCCGCTGGATCCAGGAGCGCGTCGAGCAGCCGCACCAGAAGCCGCCCCGCGAGGAGCAGCTGCGGATCCTGCTCAAGCTCAACCAGGCCGAGGCGTTCGAGACCTTCCTGCAGACCAAGTTCGTCGGCCAGAAGCGCTTCAGCCTCGAGGGCGGTGAGACCACCGTCCCGCTGATCGACGAGATCTGCGAGGCAGCCGCCGAGAGCGGGCTCGACGAGGTCACCATCGGGATGGCCCACCGCGGCCGGCTCAACGTGCTGGCCAACATCGTCGGCAAGAGCTACAGCCAGATCTTCCGGGAGTTCGAGGGCAACATCGACCCGCGGACGGTGCAGGGCTCCGGTGACGTGAAGTACCACCTGGGCGCCGAGGGCGAGTTCCTCGCCGACTCCTCCGACCGCATCAAGGTCTCCGTGGCGGCCAACCCCTCGCACCTCGAGGCGGTCGACCCGGTGCTGGAGGGCATCACCCGGGCCAAGCAGGACGTCCTCAACCAGGGCGAGAAGTTCCCGGTGCTGCCGCTGCTGGTCCACGGTGACGCCGCGTTCGCCGGCCAGGGCGTGGTCGCGGAGACCCTCAACCTCTCGCAGCTGCGGGGCTACCGCACCGGCGGCACGATCCACGTGATCGTCAACAACCAGGTCGGCTTCACCACCTCGCCGGCCGCCTCGCGGTCCTCGCTCTACTGCACCGACGTGGCGCGGATGGTGCAGGCGCCGATCTTCCACGTCAACGGCGACGACCCCGAGGCCTGCATCCGCGTGGCCCGGCTGGCCTTCGAGTACCGCCAGGCCTTCAACAAGGACGTCGTCATCGACCTGGTCTGCTACCGCAGGCGCGGCCACAACGAGGGCGACGACCCGTCGTACACCCAGCCGCTGATGTACGACCTGATCGAGCAGAAGCGCTCGGTGCGCAAGCTCTACACCGAGTCGCTGATCGGGCGCGGCGACATCACCCTCGAAGAGGCCGAGCAGGTGCTCAAGGACTACCAGCAGCAGCTGGAGCGGGTCTTCACCGAGGTGCGGGAGGCGACCGGGGCGCCCGACAGCTGGACGACCGTGCCGGACTACCCGGAGAAGCAGCACGAGGACTTCACCACGGCCATCCCGAAGGAGACGCTGAAGCGGATCTCCGACTCCTACGTGAGCACGCCGGACGGCTTCACGGTGCACCCGAAGGTGCTCCCGCAGCTGCAGCGGCGGGCAGCGGCGATGACCGAGGGTCCGATCGACTGGGGTGCCGGCGAGATCCTGGCCTTCGGTTCGCTGCTCATGGACGGCCGACCCGTGCGCCTGTCGGGCCAGGACACCCGCCGCGGCACGTTCGCGAGCCGGTTCGCCACGATCATCGACCGCCACAACGCCAACGAGTGGACCCCGCTGTCGAACCTCACCGAGGAGCAGGCCAGCTTCTACGTCTACGACTCGCTGCTCTCGGAGTACGCCGCCCTCGGGTTCGAGTACGGCTACTCGGTGGCGCGGCCTGACGCGCTCGTGGCCTGGGAGGCGCAGTTCGGCGACTTCGTCAACGGCGCCCAGGTGGTCATCGACGAGTTCATCTCCGCCAGCTACACCAAGTGGGGCCAGTCCTCGGGCGTCGTACTCCTGCTGCCGCACGGGTACGAGGGCCAGGGACCCGACCACTCCTCGGCCCGGATCGAGCGGTTCCTGCAGATGTGCGCCGACGACGCCTTCGTGGTGGCACAGCCCTCGACGCCGGCGAGCTACTTCCACATCCTGCGCCGGCACACGCTGGGTGACGAGCACCGGCCGATGGTGGTGTTCACGCCGAAGTCGATGCTGCGCCGCAAGGAGGCGGCCTCGAGGCCCGAGGACTTCACCGAGGGCACCTTCCGCGCGCTGATCCCCGACGAGGTGGCCGACCCCGAGAACGTCGACACCCTGTTGCTCTGCAGCGGCCGGATCACCTGGGACCTGATGGTGGAGCGGGCCAAGCAGCAGTCCGACAAGGCCACGACCGCGATCGCGCGCTTCGAGCAGCTCTACCCCGAGCCGCGCGAGCAGCTGCTGGCGGAGGTCGAGCGCTACCCGAACCTGCGCGAGATCCGCTGGGTCCAGGACGAGCCCGGCAACATGGGCCCCGCGCCCCACATGCGGCTGAACCTGTTCCCCGAGCTCGACCAGCCGGTGAAGATCATCGCCCGGCCGGCGTCGAGCTCGCCCTCGGTCGGCGTCCACTCGCGCCACGTCGAGGAGCAGAAGGCCATCCTCACCGCGGCGTTCTCCGAGCCCGAGGCGCACGCCACCGAGGGCTACTGAGCGACACGGACGACCATGTACTTCACCGACCGCGGCGTGGAGGAGCTCCTGGCCCGGCGGGGCGACGAGGAGGTCTCAGTCGCCTGGCTGGCCGAGCGGCTCTCGGAGTTCACCGACGTGCACCCGGAGTTCGAGACGGCCGTCGAGCGGCTCGCCACCTGGCTGGCCCGGCTCGACGACCCCGACGACGACTGAGCAATTCCTGGATAGTCGCGCTTCAGGGACGGATCCAGGCAGTCCACCGCTCGATGGCGACGTAGCCCATCCGCTCGTAGACGGGGCGGCCGTCGTCGCTGGCGATCAGCATGGCCGGGAGGGTCGGATCGGCGAGCGTCGCGGCCCAGGTGACGGCTGCACCGGCGCCCCGGCCGCGTGCGGAGGGCAGGGACGCGACGTACTCCACGAGCACGGCTCCCGCACCCACGTGCGCCAGGGCCACGGCGGCGGCCTCGCCGTCGACGCGCGCCAGCCACACGTGCGAGCCGCTGCCGAGCAGGGCGGGAGGGAAGATCGATCCGGCCACGAGTGGTTGGAGGTCCGGCATCGGGTAGCCCTCGACCAGCACCCGCTCCGCCTCGACCAGGGTGGCCTCGTCAGCGACCTCGACGACCTCGACGCCGTCGCGGTCACCCCCGGCGCGCGGCGCCGGGGGCCGCACCATCAGGGGCGGGTGACCGATGCACGCCAGCCCGTGGGGAGTCAGGTCCGCGGTCTGGAAGGCGCTGAGCAGGAAGTACGGCGTCCCGGGTGGGACCAGCTCGGCGACCTCGGCCAGCAGTCCGGCGGGGTCGTCCAGCGGCCGCAGCAGGATCACCGGGTTGGTCAGCGCACCCCGGTCGCCCAGCAGCGCCCCGGCCCATCGGTCGGTGCGCCGGCTCGGCCTGCCGGCCGCCGCAGCGCTGGCGAGCAGCCAGTCCGCGTGCACCAGCACGCCGCGCCGGACCAAGGTGTCGTCCGGGGCCAGGTCGGGCTCCCACCCGTCGGTCAGGTGCTCACCCTCGTCCGGGACCAGCGACTCGCTCACCCGAGTGAGTGTCGCACTGCCCCGGGTTCGAAGCCGGTTCAGCGGTGGCTGTCGATGTCGTGCAGCACCCGCTGGAGGTCGGTGTCCTGGGTGGGCTCCGCGCCGAAGGGCACGTGCGGCTGCTGCGTGTAGCGGCGGTGAGCGCGCTCCATGAGGCCCGCGATCAGCGCGAAGAAGAACAGTGTCAGGTTGGCGGCGATGAAAGTGGTCATGGCAGTAAGTTTGCCTCCGCAGTGATCAAGCCAACAGTGGCAGGATTGACACCTATCGCAGATTTTCTGCCATACTGGCCGGCATGACGTTGAAGACCGTGGCCATGGTCGTCCCTCCCCGTCCCGGGCTGTTCGAGCTCGGCGTCGTGCAGGAGATCTTCGGGGTCGACCGCACCGACGACGGCGTGCCCGCGATCGACTTCCGCGCCTGCTCCGAGACACCCGGCCGAGCCCATGGCGATGGACAACGGCATCTCGATGGTCTTCCCGCACGGGCTGGAGGCTGCCGACGAGGCCGACCTCGTCGTCGCCCCGGCGTACGGCGGCGACTCGGTGACTCCCCCGTCCGAGGCCGTCCTCGACGTCTTCCGGCGCGCCCACGCCCGCGGCGCCTGGGTGCTCTCGGTCTGCTCAGGGGCGTTCCTGCTGGGCCACGCGGGCCTGCTCGACGGACGCGCCTGCACCACCCACTGGCGGCACACCGAACAGCTCCGCTCGCTGTTCCCCGAGGCCCGGATCGATCCCGACGTGCTCTTCGTCGAGGACGACCGGGTGGTCACCAGCGCCGGCACCGCCGCCGGCATCGACGCCTGCCTGCACCACGTGCGCTGCGAGCTCGGCGCCGGCGTGGCCAACAAGATCGCCCGCCGCATGGTGGTGCCCCCCCAGCGCGACGGCGGGCAGCGGCAGTACATCGACCTGCCGGTGCCCGACTGCGACGCCGACAGCCTCTCCCCCTCCTCGTCTGGATGCGCGAGCACCTCGCCGAGGACCTGCCGATCCGCACGCTCGCCGCCCGCGCCGCCATGTCCGAGCGCACCTTCGCCCGCCGCTTCGCGGCCGAGACGGGTACGACGCCCGGCAAGTGGCTGCTGGCCCAGCGCCTGCACCACGCCCGCGAGCTGCTCGAGGCCAGCGACCTGCCGATCGAGACGGTCGCCTCCCGGGCCGGGTTCGGCTCCGCGGCGCTGCTGCGCCACCACTTCGGCGCCCACGTGGGGGTCGCCCCCGCGGAGTACCGCCGTACCTTCCGGACCCCGGACGTGCGCGCCGGCTGAGCCAAGGGCGCCGTTAGCATCCGGGGGTGCCCTATCCCCCGGCGCCCTGGCGCATGCACGGCCAGCTGTGGCTCTCGCTGTTCCGCGTCCGGGAGGGCGACCACCCCGACCGTGATCCAGGTGTGTACGGCGTCGCGCTGGTCTCCTACGAGCGACCGAGCCCGCTGACCTACTCCGAGCTGCTCGTCGCCCGATCGGTCGACGGCAAGGTCACCATCACCGACATCTGGGTCGACTCCGCGGACTCGCGCGACGGCGGTCGCGAGCTGTGGGCGATCCCCAAGGACCTGTGCGACTTCGACCTGGCCACCGAGGGCAACCGGGTCCAGCACACGAACTGGCGGACCCGGCTGGACGGCACGCCCATCGCCTCGGCCCGCTTCACGGACGTCTCGAACGCCACCTTCCGCATGCCCTTCAAGGGGGCGACGCGACAGACGAGGGACAACGGCGAGGAGGTCGTCGCCGCCCTGACCGGCAGCGCCAAGTCGCTGCCGTGCCGGGGCAGGTGGCAGTTCGACCCGGCAGGTCCGCTCGGCTGGCTGGCGGGCAAGCGCTCACTGGCGTCGTTCCGGATGGCCGACTTCCAGATGTCCTTCGGCTGATGCGGACCACAGTCGGGGCAGTCGTGCTCGCGCTCGCGCTCGGCGGCGCGGCGAGCACACCGGCCACGCCGGCCGTGGCGCGTGCGAGCGCGGCTCAGGTCACGGCCGGGCACAGCGCGTGGGTGTCGGTCTCGGTGGCCCGGCTCTGGCAGTCACCGTCGGCCCCGCGCCGCGTCGACCAGCCCGCGCTGGCCGCACCGGTCCGGTTCCGGGCCTGGCTGCACGCCATGAGCACGGCGCAGCGCCGGGCGCTCTCCGAGCACTCCGACACCGAGGCCCTGCTGGGAGAGCGGGTCGTCGTACGACGCGTGTCCGGCGGCTGGGCCAAGGTTGTCGTGCCCGACCAGCCGAGCCAGAAGGACTCCGGCGGCTACCCCGGATGGGTGCCGCTGCGCCAGCTCACCGCCACCCCGCCGGTGTCCGCCTCGACGGTCGCCACCGTCGTCAGCCGGACCACCTGGCTGCGCCGCGACGACGCCGGTGCGGCCCGGCTCACCGAGATCAGCTCCGGCACGTCGCTGCCGGTGCTGGGTCGGGCCGGTGGCTACGTCCGCGTCAGCACACCGACGGGTCCGAGCCGGCGCATGCAGGCCGACGCGGTGGTGGTGCACCGCGCCGGCGCCGCAGCGCTCGTGCCGCACCGTGGCCTGCTCGCCACCGCCAAGCACTACCGCCGGCTGCCCTACCTGTGGGGTGGCCTCTCCGGCTTCGGCCTCGACTGCTCCGGCCTGACGTGGCTCAGCAACCGGCTCCACGGCACCCTGATCCCGCGCGACGCGCTGCCGCAGTCGCGCCACGGTGCCCGGGTGCCGCGGAAGCGGCTGCACCGCGGCGACCTGATCTTCTACGCGACGCGCGGACTCGTGCACCACGTGACGATGTACGCCGGCCGCGGCCGGATGATCGAGGCACCTCACACCGGCGCGGTCGTGCGCGTCGTACGGGTCAGGTCGAGGGAGTACGCGGGGGCTCGTCGCTACTGACGGGGTCGGTCGGCCACGTGCCCACCTCCGGGACCTCGTGGTCGGTGCTGGCCCGGCGCGCGGACTCGCGGATCTCGAACAGCTCGGTGGCGAAGCCGCCGATGGCCCGGCCGATGTCGCCCACCGCCCCGGTGATGATCGTGGCGACGGTGCCCACGGTGTGGGTGGCCGCGGTGAAGGTCTCCTGGACGGCGTCCTTGCGGATCTCGCCCCGGCTGAGGCTGTCCTTGTTCATGGGTCGAGTCTCCCTCAGGGCTCCAGTGCTCAGGCGGCCAGGGGCGC
Source organism: uncultured Actinomycetota bacterium (assembly GCA_963698945.1). Classification (GTDB taxonomy): domain Bacteria; phylum Actinomycetota; class Actinomycetes; order Propionibacteriales; family Nocardioidaceae; genus Marmoricola. The sequence goes on from CAVOST010000014.1 coordinate 353,150, forward strand.
GACGTCCGCGGTCGGCTCCGGCTCACGCGTACGACGTCCGGGCAGCGCCAGCCGGCAGATCTTGCCGGCCACGCTCAGCAGCTGCTTGTGCAGCGGCCCGGTCGTGTACTCGAGGCCGTAGCGCTCGCAGATCTCGCGCACCTCAGCCGAGATCTCGGGGTAGCGGCGGGCCGGCAGGTCCGGGAACAGGTGGTGCTCGATCTGGTGCGAGAGGTTGCCGGACATGATGTGGAACAGCGGGCCGCCGGAGATGTTGGCCGAGCCGAGCACCTGGCGGTAGTACCAGTGCCCGCGCGACTCCTCACCGTTCTCGTCCTGGCACTCCTCCTCGGTGAACGTCTCGGCACCGGCCGGGAAGTGGCCGCAGAAGATGATGTTGAAGGCCCAGACGTTGCGCACCAGGTTGGCGATCGCATTACCCGTGAAGGTCAGCGGGAACAGCGGGCCGGTGAGCGCCGGGAACAGTACGTAGTCCTTGAGCGCCTGGCGCCGGACCTTGCGCATGATCCCCTTGTGCAGCGGCGCGTTCTCCTCGAGCTTGCGGGTGCCCTTGACGATGTTCTCGACCTCGAGGTCGTGCATGGCCACGCCCCACTCGAAGAAGACCATCAGCAGGAAGGCGTAGACGGGGTTGCCCAGGTAGTAGGGGTGCCACTCCTGGTCCTCGTCCATCCGCAGGATGCCGTAGCCGATGTCCCGGTCCTTGCCGAGGATGTTGGTGAAGGTGTGGTGGATGTAGTTGTGGGAGTACTTCCACTGCTCGCTCGGGCAGACGTTGTCCCACTCGTACATGCGCGAGTTCAGGCCGGGGTCGCCCATCCAGTCGTACTGGCCGTGCATGACGTTGTGGCCGATCTCCATGTTGTCGAGGATCTTGGACAACGAGAGCGCGGCGACGGCGAGCGGCCAGGCGGGCGGGAGGTACATCAGGGCCCGTCCGGCCACCTCGAGCTGACGCTGCTTCTTGACGATGTCGCGGATGTACTCCGCGTCCACCTCGCCGAGGTCGGCGAGCAGCCGCTGCCGGATGGTGTCCATCTCCTGGCCGAACTGCTCGAGCTCGTCCTTGGTCAGCTTGCGGTTCGCTGTGGTTGCCATGGGAGTTGTTCCCTTCAGTTGGTATGTGGTCGTCGGGTGGTCGTCAGAGGTCGACGACGCAGTCGCCGACAGGGGCGCTGACGCAGATGCGGATGTCCTCGTCGGGCAGTGCCGACTCCTCGCCGGTCAGGACGTTGCGCACCGTCCCCTCGCGCTTGCGGGAGGTGCAGGTGAAGCAGATGCCCATGCGGCAGCCGAACTCCGGTGAGAGCCCGGCCCCTTCGGCCTGCTCGAGGATCGAGGCGCCGGAGTTGGCGACCGAGGTCTCGGTCTGCGTGAACGACAGGTCGCCCTCCGCCGAGCCGGTGTCGTCCGACAGGGCGGGTGGAGAGCTTGAAGTACTCGGTGCGCAGCCGGGGCGAGTCCTCGTAGGCCTCGAGCACGAGCTCCATCAGCCCGGCCGGGCCGCAGGCCCAGGTGTCGGTGTCGCGGAAGCTCGGCACCAGGCGGCGCAGCGCCTCCACGGAGAACACGTCGTCGCCGTAGCGCAGGTGCACGTCGACGCCGTTGTCGGCCCAGGCGATCCGCTGCAGCTCCTCGGCGAAGATCTGGTCCTCGCGCGAGCGGGCGTAGTGCAGGAAGGTCACCTTCCGGCCGGCCTTGCCGTCGTACCCGTCACGCAGCAGGGTGCGCAGGTGCGACATCACCGGGGTGATGCCCGACCCGCCCGAGATCATCAGCAGGTGGTTGTTGGTCGGCGTGGCCGGGCTCTCGGTGAGCGTGAACTCCCCCTCGGCCTGGCTCAGGTGCACGACCAGGCCCGGCTCCGCCTCGCGGACCAGGAACTTCGACACGAGGCCCTCCTCGTGGGCGCGCACCGTGATGGTGAACGGCCTCCCCGGGGCCGGACTCGGGCGAGGAGATCGAGAAGCACCGCGTCGTACGACGGGCGCCCGGAACCTCCACGCCGACCTGGACGTACTGGCCCGCGCGGTGACCGCGCCAGGTGTTGGTCGGCTGCAGCGTGACCGTGGCGACGGGAGCATCCTCCGACGCCGGGCCATGGGTCTCTCGCACCACGTCGACGACGCGGGCGCGGACCTCGGTGGCGGCCCACAACGGGTTCACCAGCTCGAGGTAGCGGTCCACACCGTGCGGCGAGGTCAGCGCCGCGAGGGTGCGGGACCCGAGAATGCGTTGGGTCAGGGTCATCGTCGGCCTCCCGTCCTAAGATTCGGTGAACACTTGTTCACTCAAAGCATGGTGAGGCGCGGGGGCAGGGTCAAGGTCATCGCACGTGACGCCGACCACCCTCAGGCGCGGTGCGACTAGCCTCACAGCCATGGCGCGCACGCTCTTCCACGGCGGCACCGTGTACGACGGGTCGGCCGGCCTGCCCGCTGAGGCAGAGGTCGTGGTCGAGGACGGCCGGATCCTGGAGGTCGGCACCGACCTCGACGGTGATGTCGAGGTCGACTGCTCCGGCGGCTACCTCTCGCCAGGCTTCTTCGACTGCCACGTGCACGTCACCCTCGACGTCCCGAGCCAGATGCAGATCATGGCCACGCCGTTCAGCCTCCAGTTCTTCATGGCGGCCGCGAACCTGAGGAAGACGCTGGACATCGGCATCACGAGCATCCGTGACGCCGGCGGCGCCGACCTCGGGATCAAGGAGGCTGTCGAGCGTGGGCTGATCCCGGGCCCGCGGATGCAGATCTCGATCATCATGCTCAGCCAGACCGGCGGCCACGGCGACGACTGGTGCATCGCCGGCTCCGACGCGCCGTTCATGGTGCCGCATCCCGGTCGCCCCGAGCGGGGTCGTCGACGGCCCGGACGACGTGCGCAAGCGGGTGCGCGAGATCATCCGCGCCGGGGCCGACGTGATCAAGGTGGCCACCACGGGAGGCGTGCTGAGCCCCCGTGACGACCCGCGGCACCCGCACTTCCGCGACGACGAGATCGCCGAGATGACTGCGGAGGCGACTGCGGCCGGCATCCACGTCATGGCCCACGCCCAGGGCGCCGGCGGGATCAAGGCGGCGCTGCGCAACGGCGTGCGCTCGATCGAGCACGGCATCTACCTCGACGACGAGGCCATCGAGATGATGCTCCAGCGTGGCGCCTGGCTGGTGCCGACGCTGCACGCGCCGCGGGCCGTCATCGCGGCCGCGGAGGCCGGGCTGCCCATCCCCAAGGCCTCCGTCGACAAGGCGAAGTACGTCGCGGAGGCGCACGTCGACAGCGTCCGCCGCGCCCACGAGGCCGGTGTCCGGATCGCCATGGGCACCGACTGCGGCGTCGGCCCCCACGGCACGAACCTCGACGAGCTGGGGCTCATGGTCGAGGCCGGCCTGACGCCGCTGGACGCGCTCCACGCCACCACCGGGTCGGCGGCCGAGCTGCTCGACGTGGCGGCAGACCGCGGCATGATCCGGCCCGGGCTGCGCGCCGACCTCGTCCTGGTGGACGGCGCCGCCGACGACGTCTCCGGGCTGGCCGGACGCGTGCGTGGCGTCTACCTCGACGGCGTCGAGGTACCCCGCTGAGTGCACGATCGTCCACTCGAGGCAGCCACCGGGTTAGGCTCGATGACGTGGACAGATCGAGGCAGCGGTCGAGTCCCTCGGTCCTCCCCCGGGGTGAGAGCCGCGGCGAGCGCAAGGAACGCACCCGCCGCGCGATCCTCGACGCGGCGCTCGACCTGCTCGAGGACAGCAGCCTCGTCGCCCTCTCGCTGCGCCAGGTGGCCAAGGAGGTGGGCATCGTCCCGACGGCGTTCTACCGCCACTTCGACTCGATCGAGGACATGGGCCTGGTGCTGGTCGAGGAGTCGTTCGCCTCGCTCCGCGAGATGCTGCGCGACGTACGACGCAGCGACCCGACGTACCGCAACATCATCGACAGCTCGGTGAAGGTGCTCGTCGAGCACACCCACCACCAGCACGCCCACTTCGCCTTCATCGCCCGCGAGCGGGTGGCCGGTCCGGCGTCGGTCCGGGAGGCCATCCGGCACCAGATCGAGCTCGTCGAGTGGGAGCTGGCCGCCGACCTGGCGCGGCTGACCGACCCCACCCACTGGTCCCAGGAGGACCTGCGGGTGCTCTCCAACATGATCGTGACCTCGATGGTCGGCACCGCCGAGGCCGTGCTCAGCGCGCGCCCGGACCAGGAGCAGGCCCTCGTGGAGCAGGCCCGCACGCAGCTGCGGATGCTGCTCGTCGGCGCCCTCCGGTGGCGCTCCGACGGTCCCGACGCCTGACCGGCCGGGGCCGTCAGGGCAGGTCCGTGCTCCGTTGGCGCCAGCTGAGCACGGCGACCAGCGCCATCCCCACAGTGGTCAGCCCATAGCCGAGCGCCAACGGCCACCTTCCGGCGTCCAGCATCTGCACGACCAACCCCGCGAGGAGCAGCGCCGGCACCGCCCACGGGAACCCCGAGCGCCACAGCCCGAACCCGAGCACGACGGGACCCAGTGAGAACCCGACCACCATCACGAGCATCCACACCATGGTCAGCGGCGCTGACTCGTAGGCGTCGGTCACGCGGATCATCGCCTCCCGCTCGGGCGACTGTGCCATCGCCAGGCTCACCGGTCCCGAGCCCATCAGGGAGATCAGCGCCACCAGCCCGGTCATCGACATGCCGAGCCCGATGCCGGCGAGCCGCTGTCGTCTCACCGGGCGGGCCAGCGCGATCAGTGCCGGGACGTAGAGCACCATCGCGCACCAGCCGATGGCACCCGAGAGCTGGTAGCGGCCAGGAGCCGCCGCGATGGACGCCAGCTCGGAGGCGGTGTCGTGCGCGTCCGGGCTGGCCTGCGTCAGGCTCGCCAGCAGCACCAGCAGGGGTGCGGCCACCAGCGCTGAGAGAGCCGGGATCGAGACGGAGTTCGCTGGGTGCTCCTGGACGGGCGCCTCGGACGGCTCCGTGACGTGGTGTGACATGGGCGCTCCTTGGGTCGTGCGGTCGAGGACGATGGCGATCACGCTAGGAACCGCGACCGGCCGCTGTCGTCGGCGCGAACGCCGGTTCGTCGTACGCAGGAAGGCAGAGGTGGGGGCCACTCAGGACTGCCGTGGTGCGGACGCCACGAGCGGTGCGCTGCCGTTAGGTTGCCTCCATGGATCGGCGGGCGCGCACCGACGCGGTCCTCGCACTGGTGCTGACGGTCTCCGGGCTGGTCGAGGCCGTGGGAGGACTCACCGGCACCCCTGCGCCGTGGTACGTCGTGGCCACCGTGCCGCTCGCAACCCTCACCGTCGGCATCCGTCGTGCCCGCACCACGCTGGCCGTGCTCGTGCTCGACGCGACCCTGCTTGTCCAAGCCCTGCTCGGCTCGGACCTCCCGGGCGGCTTCACCGAGATGATCGTGCTGCTGCTGGTGCTGTACTCCGTGGGCTCGCGCACGACCGTGCCGACCACGGTGGTGCTCATGGTGACGACGCTCGCCGTCCTCGCCGGCGTGATCGCCCTCGGCGAGGCGCCCCACCCCGCCAACTTCGCCTACATGGCGGTCGTCGTGGGCGCGGCCTGGGCTGCCGGCATCGCGGTCCGGATGTCGGAGGAGCGGGGCGCCCTGCTCGCGGAGCGTCGTGCGATGACCGAGCGCACCCGCATCGCCGGCGAGCTGCACGACGTCGTCTCCCACAACGTCTCCGCGATCGTCATCCAGGCCGCGGCCGAGCGGCGTGACCAGTCCGAGGACAGCGGCGCCGCCCGGGCCCTGACCGACATCGAGCAGCACGGCCGGGCGACGCTGACCGAGCTGCGTCGGCTGCTGGGCGTGCTCCGCATCGACGGTGCCGAGGCGCCGCGCGCCCCGCAGCCGGGCATCGCCGACATCGCCGACCTCGTCGGTTCGACCGATGCCGCCGGCGTACGGACCGAGCTGCGCGTCGAGGGCGGGCCCGTTCCCCTCGGGGAGGGGGTGTCCCTCGCGGCCTACCGGGTCGTCCAGGAGGCGTTGACCAACGTGCGCAAGCACTCCGCCGCCCGCACGGCCACGGTCACGGTCCGGTGGCTCCCCTCGACGGTCGACCTCGAGGTGCACGATCCCGGGCCGGCCCGCCACGTGCGCCACGTGCCGGGCGGGGGCTACGGCCTGCGGGGCATGGAGGAGCGGGTGCGCACCTACGGCGGCACGGTCGAGGGCGCTCCCGAGGGCGGCGGGTTCACCGTGCGCGCCCGCCTGCCCATCGGTCCGCCGCCCGAGGAGGTGGGGTGAGGTGGTGCGCGTGGTGGTCGCCGACGACCAGGACGTCGTCCGCGCGGGCCTGAGCCGCATCCTCGAGGGCGAGCCCGACCTCGAGGTGGTCGCCCAGTCGGCGGACGGCGAGGCCGCCGTCCGTGACGTGCTCCGCACCTCCGCCGACGTGTGCCTGATGGACATCCGGATGCCTGTCCTCGACGGACTGTCCGCGACGCGACGACTGCTCGAGGACGAACGGTCCGCGGTCAGGGTCGTCATCCTGACCACGTTCGACCTCGACGAGTACGTCTACGAGGCGCTGCGCGTCGGCGCCTCCGGCTTCCTGCTCAAGGACGCGCCGGCGGAGGAGCTGGTCCGGGGAGTGCGCGTCGCTGCGCGCGACGAGGCAGCCCTGGCGCCCTCGACGACCCGGCGGCTGATCGCGGAGTTCGCGACGCGGCGCCCCCGGCAGCAGCTACCGGGCGAGGCCCTCACGCAGCGCGAGGAGGAGGTGCTGGTCGCGATGTCGCGAGGGCTCAGCAACCTCGAGATCGGCCAGCGGCTGTTCATCTCCGAGGGCACCGTCCGCACCCACGTGAACCGCATGCTGGCCAAGCTCGGCGTGCGCGACCGGCTTCAGGCCGTCGTCCTGGCCTACGAGTGCGGGCTCGTCGAGCCCGGGCACACCCAGGGCTGACCGACCCACCCCCGACGGCATCACGCTCGTGGCCCCTACGCCCCGACGGTGATGACGTCCTCGGGCTCCTGCTCGGGCTCGGGCTCGGACTCGTCGAGGGCACTCGGCGGCATCGAGGGGCTCGCCACGCGGGCGGGCAGCAGGAACACCAGCGCGAGCACGACGACGCACAGCGCGGCCGAGATGCCGAAGGCCCAGTGCAGGCCGCCGATCGCCGCCGCGTCCGGCGTCGCACCGTCGGCGAGCAGGGCGTCGGAGCGGCTGGAGAGGATCATCACGACCAGCGCCGTGCCCACGGCCCCACCGACCTGCTGCACCGTGCCCAGCAGCGAGCTGCCGTGGGAGTAGAGCCTGGGCGGCAGCACCCCGAGTCCCATCGTGAACAGCGGTGTGAAGAGCGCCGCGAGGCTCACCATCAGCGCGACGTGGGCGACCAGCACGATCCACAGGGGGGTGGTTGCCCCGACGAACGCGAAGGCGGACATGGCGGCCAGGAGGCCGACAGCGCCGGGGATCACCAGCACCCGCGCACCGCGCTCGTCGTACACCTTGCCGACACGGGGGCCGAGCAGACCCATCGCCAGGCCACCCGGGGCGACCAGCAGGCCGGTCGCGAGGGGGCTCAGGCCGCGGACGTTCTGCAGGTAGAGCTGCAGCAGGATCATCGAGCCGAGCATCGCCATGAAGGCCACCGCCATGACGGCCACCGAGACCGTGAACACCCGCTCCTTGAGCGTGCGCAGGTCGAGCAGGGGCCGGTCAGTGCGCTGCAGCACCAGCTGGCGCCACACGAAGGCGCCGATGCCGAGCACCCCGAGGACCAGCGCGGTCCACGCCTGGCCCTGCTCGCCGCGGAGGCCGACCTCGCTGAGGCCGTAGACCAGGCTGCCGAAGCCGATCGCGGCGATGACGACGCTCCACCAGTCGACGTGCCCGGCGGTGGGCTCACCGACGTCGCGCAGCCGCCGTAGACCGAAGACCGCGATGCCGCCCGCGATCGGCAGCACGACCAGGAAGATCCAGCGCCAGGACAGGGAGTGCAGCACGACGCCGGAGACCGCCGGACCCAGCGCGGGGGCGACCGACATGGCCAGGGTCACGTTGCCCATGACCCGGCCGCGGTCGTGCTCGGGCACCACGGCCATCAGGGTGGTCATCAGCAGCGGGAGCATCACGGCCGTGCCGCTCGCCTGGATGACGCGGGCCACCAGCAGCACCGGGAAGACCGGCGCCAGGGCGGCGAGCAGCGTGCCGCTGCAGAAGACGATCATGGCCAGCCCGAACGCGAACCTCGTGGTCACGCGCTGCAGGAACCAGCCCGTCACCGGGATGACCACCGCCATCGTGAGCATGAACGCGGTGGAGAGCCACTGGGCGGCGCTTGCGTCGACGTCGAAGTCGACCATGAGCCGCGGGATCGCGTTGATCATGATCGTCTCGTTGAGGATGACCACGAAGGTGGCGGCGACCAGCCAGCGCAGGACTGCGTAGTCGGATGCGGCCTCGACCGGGCTGGTCGCCCGGGCGGGAGTCGCGGGGGTCTGCATCTGGCACCTCAGGAGGGGTAGTCGGCCGGGGAATCGTCCCAACCGCGTGAGTGGATCGGCAAAGGGATTAGACCGCCCTGCACTGACGAACTCATCGATCCGGCGCGGCATTCCCGTTGCCGGGTACGGCCAGCGAAGCTCAGGGGCCCGGGCTGACCGTCACGTCGGGGATGGTGGCGTCGCGGGGCAGGTCGAGCACGTGGACGATCGCAGCCGCGACGGTGGCCGGCTCGATCCAGTCGTCGGCGTCGTAGTCCTTGCCCTCCTGGTCGTGCACCTTCTGCTGCATCGCAGTGGCGGTGCGTCCCGGGAAGACGCTGGTGACACGCACCCCGTGCTCGGCCTCTTCCTGCCGGAGCGCGTCCGCGAACGCCCGCAGCCCGAACTTCGAGGCGGCGTACGCCGACCAGGTCGGGTTGGCGCGCAGGCCGGCGCCGGAGTTGACGAGCACGACCGTGCCACGCGCGGCGCGGAGGGCGGGCAGCACCAGCCGGGTGAGCTCGACCGGTGCGAGCAGGTTGACGTCGAGGTGCTCGCGCCACTGCTCTCGGGTGAGCTCCTCGACGGTGCCGAGGTCCACCACACCGGCCGCATGGACCACCGAGTCGAGCGTGACCGGGAGCTGCAGTGCCTCGACAGCGGTCGGGTCGGCGAGGTCGGCCTGCACGACCGAGGCCCCGTCGTACCGGTCACGCAGGTCCGCGCACCGTTGCTCCGAACGTCCGACGAGCACGAGCGAGTCGCCGCGCGCGTGCAGGGCGTCGGCCACGGCCCGGCCGATCCCCGAACCCGCACCGGTGACCAGGTGAGTCATCAGCGTGTGAAGACGATCTTGCCGAAGACGTCGCCCTCGGCCATCGCCGCGAACCCGTCCCGGGCGTCCTCCATCGGCAGCGACCGGTCGATCAGCGGCCGGGTCCCGGTGGCGTCGAGCATGTTGACCAGGCTGGCCAGCTCGGTCCGCGTGCCCATCGTCGAGCCGATCACCTGCAGCTGCAGGAAGAAGATGCGGGTCAGCTCCGCGTCGTCGAGCTTCGGGCCGGACGTCGTACCCGACACCACGAGCTTGCCTCCGGGCCGCAGCGAGCGGATCGAGTGCGACCAGGTGGCCTTGCCGACGGTCTCCATCACCGCGTCGACCTTGACCGGGAGCCGCTCCCCGGACTCGAACGCCTCGTGGGCGCCGATCTCGAGGGCGCGCTTCCGCTTGGTGTCGTCGCGGCTGGTGGCGAGCACCTTCAGCCCACCGGCACGAGCCAGCGTGATCAGCGCGGTGGCGACCCCGCCACCCGCGCCCTGCACCAGGACGGTGTCGCCCGCCTTGAGCTGACCCTGGGTGAACAACATCCGGTAGGCGGTCAGCCACGCGGTGGGCAGGCAGGCCGCCTCCTCGAAGGAGAGCGAGTCCGGCTTGGGGACCACGTTGGCCCTGGGTACGGCGACGCGCTCGGCGAAGGTGCCCTGGTAGCGCTCGGAGAGCAGCGACCGCTTCGGGTCGAGGGTCTCGTCCCCACCGTTCCACGACGGGTCGCTGACGACGGCATGGACGACGACCTCGTTGCCGTCCTCGTCCAGCCCCGCCGCGTCGCAGCCGAGGATCATCGGCAGGGACTCCTCGCGAAGGCCCACGCCGCGCAGCGACCACAGGTCGTGGTGGTTCAGCGCAGCGGCCTTGACGGTGACCGTGGTCCAGCCGTCGGGCACCTCGGGGTCGGGCCGATCCCCCAGCACCAGACCGCTCAGCGGGTCGTCGGAGGAGAAGGACTCGGCGAAGACAGCGAACATCCTTCGACCCTAGCGACGGCGCCTCAGGCGTGGGCGACCCCGTCTCGTCGGGCGGCGTCGGCGACGGCAGCGGCCACACCGGGCCCGACGCGCGGGTCGAACGGCGAGGGGATCACGCAGGTCCTCGGACACGTCGTCGCCGACGATCGCGGCGAGCGCGTCGGCAGCCGCGAGCTTCATCGACTCGGTGATGGCGCTGGCGCGGGCGTCGAAGGCGCCGCGGAAGATGCCCGGGAAGGCGAGCACGTTGTTGATCTGGTTGGGGAAGTCCGAGCGACCGGTGGCCACGACGCGGGCGTGCCGGTGGGCGACCTCGGGGTGCACCTCCGGGTCCGGGTTGGCCAGCCCGAAGATGATCGCGTCGGGGGCCATCGTGGCGACGACCTCCTCGGGCGACGGTGCCACCGGAGACGCCGATGAAGACGTCGGCGCCGGCCATCACGTCGGCCAACGAACCGCTGCGTCCGGTGGCGGAGGTGGTGAGCTCGGCGAGCGCCCGCTTGGAGTCGTTCATGTCGGCGCGGGCCGGAGTGCAGGATGCCGCGCCGGTCGGTGACGGCGACGTCGCGGATGCCCGCCGCCAGCAGGATGCGGCTGACGGCGACGCCGGCGGCGCCGGCGCCGGAGACCACGACCCGGGTGGTCTCCATCAGCCGGCCGGTGAGCCGCAGCGCGTTCTCCAGCGCGGCGAGCACGACGACCGCCGTACCGTGCTGGTCGTCGTGGAAGACGGGGATGTCGAGGCGCTGCTTGAGCCGGTCCTCGATCTCGAAGCAGCGAGGCGCGGAGATGTCCTCGAGGTTGATGCCGCCGAAGCTCGGCGCGAGTCGCACGACCGTCTCGACGATCTCGTCGACGTCGGTGGTGTCGAGGCAGATCGGCACGGCGTCGACGCCACCGAACTGCTTGAAGAGGACGGCCTTCCCCTCCATGACCGGCATCGCGGCCCGCGGCCCGATGTCGCCGAGGCCGAGGACGGCGGTGCCGTCGGTGACGATGGCCACCGTGTTGGACACCCAGGTGTACTCGGCGGCCAGCGACTCGTCCTCGGCGATCGCCTCGCAGACCCGGGCGACGCCCGGCGTGTAGGCCAGCGAGAGCTCCTCGGGGCCGTTCAGGGCGACCCGCGAGGCGATCTCCATCTTCCCCCCGACGTGCAGGGCGAAGGCGGGGTCGTGCGCGCGGGCGTTCTCGAGGTCAGGCATGGCGTCCGCATCGTGACACAGCCCGCGGCCGGGGCCACAGCCGAGCCACGACCACGGCGAGCACCTGGTTCGCGGGCACCGCACCGGCCGACCACGAGTCGCGCCCTTCGCTCGGGTTGTCGCGCGTCACCCACCAGCCGTCGGGCGTGAGGTGGTCCAGTCGCTTGACGGCGACCACCCCGTCGTCGAAGCGCACCACCGCGAGACGACCCGCGCGAGGCCGGGCGCCGTGGGCCACGAGCAGCCGGTCGCCGTCGGACAGCGTCGGCGCCATCGACCGCCCCCGAACCACCGCCATGCCGAGGCGAGTCAGCGTCATCCCGCCCTCCTGACACCTCGTGGAGCCCTGCGTCGGCCCGGGAGTAGTGTCGCAATCGAGCCTGACGCTCGAGATCACGGGCGCATCCGCCACCGTCCACGCGAGAGGAAACAACGCATGCTCAAGCACCTGTTCGCCCCGACCATCGAGGTCTCCGCACACTGCGACCTTCCCTGCGGTGTCTACGACCCGGCCCAGGCGAAGATCGAGGCCGAGTCGGTCAAGGCGATCATCCAGAAGGTCGCCGACAACGACGACCCCGACTTCCGCACTCGGGCGATCGTCATCAAGGAGCAGCGTTCCGAGCTGGTCAAGCACCACCTGTGGGTGCTGTGGACCGACTACTTCAAGCCCCCGCACTTCGAGAAGTACCCCCAGCTCCACCAGCTGGTGAACGAGGCGACCAAGCTCGCAGGAGCCTCCGGCACCAAGGGCGAGCTGGACCTGGCCAAGGCCGACGAGCTGCTCGCCAAGATCGACGAGATCGCCGAGATCTTCTGGGCGACCAAGAAGGAGAGCTGACCTGTCGCCATGCGAGGACCCCCGGAGCGCCGCGGCGCACCGGGGGTTCCGTCATTGCAGAACCGGCACCACGAGGCTTCGTACCGGTTTAGGGTGTGTCACACCGTCAACACCAACCCCTCAGGACACCACTGTGAGCCACCGACCTGACGTGGAGCTGCGCCTTCCGGCCGAGAGCGCGTACGTCGCGGTGCTGCGGATGACCACCGCCGGACTCGCCGCGCGACTCGACTTCACCCTCGACGACATCGAGGACCTGCAGGATGGCGGTCGGAGAGGCGTGCGCGCTCGTCCTCGAGCAAGCGGACACCAAGGGCGACCTGCACGCCAACTTCGACCTCAGCGACGGTTCGATCCGGGTCTCGGTCTCGGCCGACTCGGCGCACGGCGGCGAGCCCGACTCGGAGAGCTTCGGCTGGCAGGTGCTCACCGCACTGACCAGCGACGTCGTCACCAGTCAGGATGGAAAGCAGAACTGGCTCTCCTTCACCGTCCGCTCCAGCATCGCGGTCTAGTGTCGATGACCCCGGACGGGCAACCGGACCGGCAGCAGGTCGGACCGCAGGACGAACCAGGGAAGACGCCCGGCCGCAGCTCGCCCTCTCGTCCCTCACGTGAGCAGAGCCTCGCGCTGTTCGCCGAGCTCTCGGATCCCGCCACGAGCGAGGAGCGACAGCGCAGCTGCCGCGAGGAGCTCGTCTCCCTGCACCTGCCCCTGGTTGACCACTGCGCGCGCCGGTTCGCCAACCGGGGCGAGCCGCTCGACGACCTCGTCCAGGTCGGCACCATCGGCCTCATCAAGTCCGTCGACCGCTTCGACACCGATCGCGGCGTGGAGTTCTCGACGTACGCCACCCCCACGATCATCGGCGAGATCAAGCGCTACTTCCGCGACAAGGGCTGGGCGATCCGGGTGCCGCGACGGCTCCAGGAGCTGCGGATGTCGATCAGCGCGGTCACCGGTGAGCTGTCGCAGGAGCTCGGCCGCTCGCCGACGCCGCGCGAGATCGGCGAGAAGATCGGGGTCAGCGTCGAGGAGGTGCTGGAGGGCATCGAGTCGGCCAACGCCTACTCGACCCTGTCCCTCGACGCCAGCGACAACAACGACGACGGTGCCGGCGCCAGCATGCTCGACACCCTGGGCATGGACGACGAGGCCCTCGACCACGTCGAGATCCGCGAGTCGATCAAGCCGCTGATCGAGGCGCTGCCCCTCAGGGAGAAGAAGATCCTGATGCTGCGGTTCTTCCGCGGCATGACCCAGAGCCAGATCGCCGCCGAGATCGGTGTCTCGCAGATGCACGTCTCCCGGCTGCTGAACCGCACCCTCGAGCAGCTGCGGCGCTCGCTGTCCGAGGTCGGCTGACCGACCCGGACCGGCACGCGGGCGGGCTCAGAGCCGGTCGGCTGCCCGCTCGAGGGCCTCGATGGAACGCGGGTGCAGCAGCCCGGCGAGGGTGAGCACAGCCACCAGGGCCAGCCCGATCGCGATCGGGAGGGTGGAGCCCGACCGGAAGTTCCAGGCCAGGCCGAGCTGGATCAGCTGGGCGATCAGCACGGGACCGCGCGCCCACGGCTGGACCCGGCTCAGCCCCCACGCGCTGAGGAGCAGCAGCGCGCCGAAGCCCACGAAGAACACCGAGACGGTCACCCCCATGGTGAGCCGGTCGCTGTCGAGGCTGGCCATCTCGGTGACACCGAAGACCAGGAGCAGGAGACCCTCGACGCCCGCCAGTGCCGCCGCCACGACGAGCGGCGCCGGGGCGCCGTGGGCGTTCCCCGGCGGCGGCGTGGAGGCGGCGGGATCGGACATAGACCCCGAGCCTAGGGAAGCGTGGGGCAGAAATGGCTACCTGTGACCAACACGACCGTCTCAGGGGGTTGTCACTGCGAGGCACAATTGGCACGATCAAATGCGGACGTCGCTGGAGGTCTCGATGTGCGCATCACCACACGTCCCCGTCCGCCGTTCACAAACGCCTGCAGAAATGTCATTGTGAAGCCGTTCACGAGCAGGCAGCTACCAGCGAAAGGTTGTTCCCCGCATGGATTGGCGTGACCGTTCCGCGTGCCTCGACGAGGACCCGGAACTGTTCTTCCCGATCGGCAACACCGGCCCCGCGATCCTTCAGATCGAGGAGGCCAAGCAGGTGTGCCGACGCTGTGAGGTGCGCGAACAGTGCCTCGCATGGGCCCTCGAGGCCGGACAGGACCACGGCGTCTGGGGGGGCATGAGCGAGGACGAGCGCCGCGCCCTGAAGCGCCGCAACGCCCGCGCCCGCGTCCGCACGGCCTGAGGGGCCTACCGGACCGTCACGCGAGGGATCTCGACCTCGACACGTGTGCCGGGGCCCGGTGACCGCGGTCCGAGGGCGCAGACGGCCGCCGAGCTCGCCGACCAGCGTCCGCACGATGGACAGACCGAGGCTCTCGGCCTTCTCCAGGTCGAAGCCCGGCGGCAGGCCGACGCCGTCGTCCTCCACGACCAGCAGCAGGCCCTCCCCCGTCCGTTCGCTGCGTACGACGATCGAGCCGTCCCGACCTGCGCCGTGTCCGTCCTCGAAGGCGTGCTCGACGGCGTTCTGGATGAGCTCGGTGAAGACCATCGCGAGGGGCGTGGCCGCGTCGGAGCTGATCGCACCGAACGTGCCCTCGCGGCTCGCGTGGACCGGCACCTCCCGGGCACCCACCTCGATCACGAGCTGCGTCAGCCGGTCTGCCACCTCGTCGAAGTCGACGGTCTCGTCGAAGTTCTGGCTCAGCGTCTCGTGCACGACCGCGATCGCGCCCA
The DNA here is from genome assembly GCA_963698945.1 of uncultured Actinomycetota bacterium. GTDB lineage: Bacteria > Actinomycetota > Actinomycetes > Propionibacteriales > Nocardioidaceae > Marmoricola. The sequence continues at coordinate 368,245 of CAVOST010000014.1, forward strand.
CCCGTCGTACGGCCTCGTCCAGGGCGAGCCGCCCCTCGGGGAGCTCGATCCTGCGCGACTGGAGCCGCAGCAGGGCGGCCACGGTCTGCAGGTTGTTCTTCACCCGGTGGTGGATCTCGCGGATCGTGGCGTCCTTGGTGACCAGCTCCCGGTCGCGCCGACGCAGCTCGGTGACGTCGCGCAGCAGCACCAGGCCGCCGGCGTGCTCACCCGTGGGGCGCAACGGGATCGCCCGCAGGATCACCGTGGCGCCCGGTCCTTCGAGCTCGGTGTCGCGGGCCTGCCGGGCTCCGAGCACGGCACTGATCGTCTCCTCGTCCGGGCGCATCGAGGCCGGCACGAGCGCGCGCGTCACCTCGGCGAGTGACTGGCCCGCCAGGTCACCGGTGAGGCCGAGCTTGCGGTACACCGAGAGGGCGTTGGGGCTGGCGTAGGCGACGCGTCCGGCGTCGTCGACGCGGATGAACCCGTCGCCCACACGCGGGGTGTCGGCGTGGTCCGAGCGCTGTCCCGGGAACGGGAAGCTGCCCCGCGCGATCATCTGCGAGAGCTCGCTGGCCGTCTGCAGGTAGGCCAGCTCCAGCCGGCTCGGCGTGCGCACCCCCTGGAGGTTGGTGTTCCGCGCGACCACGGCGATCAGCCGGTCGCCCCGACGCACCGGGATGGCCTCGACCCGTACGGGCACGTCGTCGCGCCACTCGGGGTCCCCCTCGCGAGCGATCCGGCCCTCGCGCATCGCCGCGTCGACGAGCGGACGTCGCCCGGCGCCGAGGAACGAGCCGACGATGTCGTCGACGAAGGCCGTGGGACCGGTGGTCGGCCTCATCTGGGCGCCGGCCCAGTACCCCGAACCGTCAGCCGCGGGCAGCCAGAGCACGAGGTCGGCGAAGCTGAGGTCGGCGATGATCTGCCAGTCGGCCAGGAGCAGGGTGAGCCACTCCACGTCACTGGTGGAGAGGTCGGTGTGCGCCCGTGCGAGGGCCTGCATCGACGGCACGGACGCAAGACTAAGAGCACTTGGTCTGGTTTCGACGCGCAGCTGCGACCTCGCAGGCTCGGTCGCACGCTTGCTCAACCTGCCTCCCCACGCCGGGCACTCCTCCGTCGTGCCCGACTAGGGTCGGCACATGCCCGAAGCCCACTCCGGCCAGCACGCGGTCGCCGTCGCCCGCGCCCATGGCGTCGAGGTGATGTTCACCCTCTCCGGCGCACACGTCTTCCCGATGTACGACGGTGCGGTGACCGCCGACCCACAGATGCGCATCGTCGACGTGCGTCACGAGCAGACGGCCGCCTTCGCCGCCGAGGCGATGGGCAAGCTGACCCGGAGCCCCGGCCTGGCCGTGCTGACCGCCGGCCCCGGCGTCACCAACGGGGTCAGCGCGATCGCGCAGGCACAGTTCAGCGGGTCGCCGCTGGTCGTCGTCGGCGGCCGGGCACCGGCCAACCGCTGGGGCAGCGGGTCAGCTGCAGGAGCTCGACCAGCCCCCGATCCTCGCGCCGGTGTCCAAGCTCGCCCGCACCATCCACACGGCTGCCGAGGTGCCCGACGGGATGCACGAGGCCTTCAGCCTGGCAGCGGCCCCCCATCGTGGCCCGGTGTTCGTGGACGTGCCGATGGACGAGTTCTTCAACACGACCGACGCCGAGACGCCGGTCGTGGAGCCGCGGCTGCGCATGGAGCCCGACGGAGACGCCATCAGCGAGATCGCCGAGCTCCTGGGGCAGTCACAGCGGCCCGTGCTCGTGCTCGGCACCGACGTGTGGGCCGACGGCGCCGAGGCCGCTGCCCTGCGCCTCGTGGAGGAGGCGGGCCTCCCGGCGATCACCAACGGGATGGGCCGCGGAGTGATCCCCGGCGGACACCCGCTGCTCGTGACCAAGGCGCGTGGCGCCGCGCTCGGGGGCGCCGACCTCGTCGTCGTGGTGGGCACGCCGCTGGACTTCCGGCTGGGGTACGGCGTCTTCGGCGGGAAGGAGGGGGCGACTCCGGCGCGCGTCGTACACCTCGCGGACTCGGCCACCCAGGTCTCCCAGCACGCCGACCTCGCCGCCGATGCCTCCGGTGACCTCACCCTCGTGCTCGACGGCCTCCGCGAGTCGGTGGCCGGCCTCGGTGCGCCGGCCCGACTGGAGCGGCTGGGTCACGGGCCTCCAGGACACCGTGCGCCAGGCCGTCGAGCGGGACGCCGAGCTGTTGCGGGCCGAGGCCGACCCGATCCACCCGGCGCGCATCTACGGCGAGCTGGTCCCGCGCCTCGCCGACGACGCCGTCGTGATCGGGGACGGCGGCGACTTCGTGTCGTTCGCCGGCAAGTACGTCGAACCCAAACGCCCCGGCGGCTGGCTCGACCCCGGCCCCTACGGCTGCCTGGGCGCCGGCCTGGGGGCGGCCATGGCAGCCCGGCTCACGCGACCCTCGGCGCAGGTGGTGCTGCTCTACGGCGACGGCGCGGCCGGGATGTCGCTGATGGACGTCGACACGCTCGTGCGCCACGACCTGCCCGTCGTGATGGTCTGCGGCAACAACTCGGCCTGGGGTCTGGAGAAGGGGCCGATGCAGATGCTCTACGGGTACGACGTCGCCGCCGACCTCGCGCCGCAGACCCGCTACGACCAGGTGGTGACGGCACTCGGCGGCGCCGGCGAGACCGTCACCGACCCGCGCGAGATCGGGCCTGCGCTCGACCGTGCCTTCGCCGCGAACGTGCCCTACCTCGTCAACGTGATCACCGACGTCGACGCCGCGTACCCGCGCGCCACGTTCGGCATCTGACGGCGGACACAGGCACGTGGAGATCAGGCTGGCCCAGCCGGACGAGCTGCCCGCCGTCGGCCGGTTGACGGGCGAGGTCTACGTCAGCGACGGCTACATCGCGACGGGCGACGACTACGTGCTGGTGCTCGCCGACGCGGCCAGGCGCGCCACCGAGGCCGAGCTCTGGGTCGCCGTCGCCGACGACGCGGTCGTCGGCACGGTGACGTTCTGCCCCGCGGGGTCGTCGTACCGGGAGATCGGCCGCGCCGACGAGGGCGAGTTCCGGATGCTCGCGGTCGCCGCCGAGGCCCGCGGTCGCGGTGTCGGGCACGCGCTGGTCGAGCACTGCGTGCAGCGGTCTCGCGACCTCGGCTACGCCGGGGTGCGGATGTCGACGATGGACAAGATGACCTCCGCCCACCGGGTCTACGAGCGACTGGGCTTCAGCCGGGCACCCGACGACGACTGGGAGCCGGTCCCGGGCGTCCGACTGCTCGCCTACGCACTCGCCTTCTGACCACCCGGGGCGGCTCAGAGGCGGGCGAGGAAGCGATCTGCGTCGACCACGACCCTGGTGACCTCGCCGGAGCCGACGAGCTTGCCGGCCTGGCGGGCCTCGACGGTGAACCGCAGCAGCCGGCCGTCGACGTGGGCCACGCTCGCCGACACGGCGACGGTGGCGCCGACGGCGGAGGGGGCGAGGTGCTCCAGCGAGATCCGGGTGCCGACGCTGGTCCGGCCCGGCTCGAGAGACGCGTCGATCGCGGCACAGGTCGCGGCCTCGCACCAGGCGAGCAGGCGCGGGGTCGCGAGGACCGGCAGGCTGCCCGACCCCACTGCCGCCGCGGTGTCGTCGTCACCGACGAGGTGCTCCTGCGTGGCGGACGTCCCGACGGTGACGGTGGTCATGTCCACATCCAACACCGGCCCGGACAGCACGAGAGCCCCGGACCGACTGGTCCGGGGCTCGGCGACAACGCCTCAGGCGTTGGGACGCTTGCCGTGGTTGGCGTTCTTCTTCTTGCGCCCGCGGCGCTTGCGACCGGTCTTGCCCATGGTTCCTCCTGTACGACGATCTGGCTCCGCGCGACGTCAGCGGAAACAGCGACCCATCCTCGCAGGTGAGCGGCGGCAGCACCAATCGAGGGACAAGGCGATCAGCTCTCGTCGGTGATCTGCACCTGCACCTGGCGGATCGAGAGCATCACCCGCGCGCGCAGGCCCTCGGGGGCGACCTCGGTGCACGACCGCTGGACCAGCGTCTTGACCGTGCGCTCGAGGTCGTAGCGGGCCAGGCAGGGGCCACACTCGTCGAGGTGCTGCTGGATCTGGTTGCAGTCGGCCTGGTCGAGCTCGTTGTCGAGGAAGAAGAACACCCGGCTGAGCACGTCGGAGCAGTCGCCGCCATGTCCTGCGGCAGGCTGGTCGGTCACCGGACTCCCTCCTTCGCGTTCGTCGAGAGCAGGTCGTTGTCGCGCACGTAGTCGGTCAGCATCTCCCGCAGCTGACGCCGACCACGGTGCAACCTGGACATCACCGTGCCGATCGGCGTCTCCATGATCTCCGCGATCTCCTTGTAGGGGAATCCCTCGACGTCGGCGAGATAGACCGCCAGCCGGAAGTCCTCCGGAAGCCGCTGCAGGGCGCTCTTCACGTCGGAGTCGGGGAGGTGCTCCAGCGCCTCCATCTCCGCCGACTTCAGCCCGGAGGACGAGTGGGACTCGGCGCGGGCGAGCTGCCAGTCCTCGACGTCCTCGGCCATCGACTGCTGGGGCTCGCGCTGCTTCTTGCGGTAGGTGTTGATGAAGGTGTTGGTCAGGATCCGGTAGAGCCAGGCCTTGAGGTTGGTGCCCGGCCGGAACTGGTGGAAGGACCCGTAGGCCTTCGCGAAGGTCTCCTGGACGAGGTCCTCGGCGTCGGCCGGGTTGCGCGTCATCCGCATGGCGGCGCCGTACAGCTGGTCGAGGAACGGCATCGCGTCGCGCTCGAACCGGAGCTGCCGCTCGGCCTCGGTCTCGGTAGCGACATCGACGACCGCGTCGCCCGGGTCGCCGTCGGTTCCGACGGCAGCTTCGAACTCACTCATTGCTTCCCAGCGTAGCGAGGGGCCCACATCGCCGGTCGGGCGCTCCATCAGCTCCAGCACCGGTGACCTCCTCCGTGTCGACACCACCGGACCTCAGAGGAACACGCGTTCAGTCCTCGCGATTCCCCACGACCTCACGGACCACCCACTCCAGCGTGGCCTCGAGGACGACGGCGAGGGCGTCGGCCTGGGAGACGCCGGCGCCCTTCGGCACCTTCATCGAGTGGTCGGCCGCGGGTACGACGGCCAGCTCGACGCCGGCGGGCAGCTCCTCCGGGGTGCCGAACGGGTCGCGCTCGCCCTGGATGACCAGCGTCGGCACGCGGGCGCCGAGCAGCTCGTCGAGGCGCGACTTCTCGGGGCGCCCGGGGGGATGGAGCGGGAACGCGAGCGCCAGCACTCCTCGTGCCCCGACCTGACGGCCGATCCGGCACGCCGAGCGGGCTCCGGCACTGCGGCCGCCGAGCACCAGCGGGCTGCGCATCCGGAGACCGTCGACCGCGGCCGTGAAGCAGGCGTCGATGACGGCAGGCGCGGGAGCCAGCCGCTTGCCGGCGACCCGCCAGGGCATCTCGACCAGGACGACCGAGACGTCCTGCTGGGGCAGCGTGCGGGCCAGCCGGAGGAGGTCGGGCGCCTCGATCCCGCCGCCGGCACCGTGGGTGAGCACCAGCGTCGCGATCGGTCGCTTCGCCCGTCGCGTCACCAGGCGGGCCTCGCCCCTGGGGGTGGCGACCATCCGCTCGCTCGGCATCAGACGGGCGCTTCCTCGGGAACCTGCGAGAGCGGGATCGGTGTGACCAGCTCGGGCCCGTTGTTCTTGACGTTGGAGACCAGCGTCGAGACCGGGTAGGCCTCGAGCCGACCCGGCGCGGCCGGCTCGAGCAGCGCCAGCAGGTCGTCACGGTCGTGACGTCGCGGATCGAGCCACTCGGCGTACTTCTCGGGCGGGAGCATCAGCGGCATCCGGTCGTGGATGTGGCCGAGCGAGTCCTCCGCGCTCGTGGTCAGCACGGTGCAGGTCCACATGAACCGGCTGGGGTCGTCCTCGGCCTTCTCGGGGTCGCGCCAGATCTCGTAGAGCCCGGCCATGGCCAGCACGCCGCCGTCGGCGGGGCGGATGAAGTAGGGCTGCTTCCTCGGCTTCCCCGACTTGGTCTGCTGGTCGGTGGGGTACCACTCGAAGTAGCCGTCGGCGGGCAGGATCGCGCGGCGGCGCTCGAAGGCCCGGCGGTAGGCGGGCTTCTCCGCGACCGTCTCCATCCGGGCGTTGATCATCCGGCTGCCGACCTTGGGGTCCTTGGCCCAGAACGGCACCAGCCCCCACTTCAGCACCCGCAGCTGTCGCTCCGGTTCCTGCTCCTGCTCGGGGGCGGCCTCGGACGAGGGCGGTCGCTCGACGACCGCGTAGACCTCCTTGGTGGGGGCGACGTTGAAGTCGGGCTCGAGATGAGGCAGGTCGGAGCCGCGGATCTCGAACTCCTCGACGAGGTCCTCGGGCTGCCGGCTCGAGGCGTAGCGGCCACACATGGCTGACACGTTAGTGCCAGGGCACACCGGCGGCGGGCGAGCGGGCCGGCGTACGCCGACAGGCCCCCCGTGCCTGCCGGCGTATGCCTAGCTGCGCGCTACTTCGTCGAGCTGGATCGCTGCCGCATCCATGGTCGGCGGCAGCCCTTCCATCCATACCCGTGCCCTCCCCTGGTCACGGTCTGGCTCCTCGACGAGGTCGCGCAGCAGTCCCACTCGCCGAGCGAGCAGGTTCCCTCTCCGCGCGAGGATGACCAGCCGCGAGGGGCTGGCCTTCGCGATGGACTCCTCGCCCGGGAAGACGGTCCGAGCGGTCTCGGCCAGGCGCACGAGCCGCAACGTGGCCTCGAACGGGTCGTCCCAGGCCGAGGGGCGGGAGAGCCAGGGGAGGTCGACGAGCACGAGCGCGTGGCTGTGACCCGGCGACATCCCCCCCTGCTCTGCCCCCCGGTAGACCTCCGAGACCCTGGCCTGCAGATGCGCAAGGCTGGCCAGGCCCGTCAGAGGATCCTCACAGGAGAGCTGGTGAAGGTAGCCGAGCGACTCCTCCCCCCATGCCTCGCACAACGCCCGAGCCGCACGGAAGTCCGGCTCGCCCCCCATCACATGTGCCCAGGTGGCCTGCAGGCCGTCCAGTGCCTCACCCAAGGCGGCACCGTCTCTGGCCAGCTCGCGGCCCACCTCGGCACACGCCTCGGTCGCGTCGTGCCCAGCGAGGAGGTGCTCGACGACGGCCTCGAAGCGCGTGGGCACGCCGTACCCCACGTTGGCGGCCCACGTCGCGTCGCCTCGAGCCACGTCGGCGTGCGCGCCTCTGCGAACCAGCGTCGCAAAGATGCCCATGCCTCTTCCTCATCTCTCCATGTCGAGGGGCCGACGCTCCACTCGTCGGCCCTCATTGGATGCAACGGAGCAGTACCGGTGCCATGACGCGGTTTTCGGAATAAACTCATGCGACTTCTGCCCCCATTGGACGGACCACACGCACGCATGACCGCTGTCGACATCACCACGGAACCCACTGACCCGGAGCTGATCTGCCGGGTCCGGGAGGGCGATGTCGACGCCTACGGGATGCTGTTCTCGCGCCACGTCGACGCGGCAAACCGGCTGGCCCGGACCCTGGTCAGCGGCCCGGACGCCGACGACCTGGTGTCCGAGGCCTTCGTCAAGGTGCTCAACGTCCTGCTCGGTGGCGGCGGTCCGGACGTGGCCTTCCGCGCCTACCTGCTGACCGCCGTACGACGGCTGCACGTCGACAAGGTGCGCAGCACGCAGCGAGCCACGCCCACCGACGACCTCACTCCCTACGACCGTGGCGTGCCGTTCACCGACACCGCCATCGCGGGATTCGAGGGCGGAGCAGCGGCGAAAGCCTTTGCCTCGTTGCCCGAACGCTGGCAGCTCGTGCTGTGGCACCTCGAGGTCGAGAACCAGAAGCCGGGCGAGATCGCTCCGCTGCTGGGCATGAGTGCGAACTCCGTGTCGGCGCTGGCCTACCGAGCGCGCGAGGGGCTGCGCCAGGCATTCCTCACCATGCACACCAGCGACCTGACCGACGTGGAGTGCCGCGAGACCCATGCCCTGCTCGGTGGATACGTCCGCCGCGGCCTGGCCCGGCGCGACACCACCCGCGTCGAGGTCCACCTCGACGGTTGCCGCCGATGCACCGCCACCTACCTCGAGCTGGAGGAGGTCAACTCCTCGCTGTCCGGCCTGCTCGGACCTGCCATCCTGGGCGGCGCGTCGGCGGCCTACCTGGGTGGCGCCAGCGTCGCCGCGTTCGGCGTCACGGGCCACTGGGCGAGCCTTTTCCAGCTCCTCGACCGGAGCAAGGACGTCGTCCTGTCTAGTCCGGCGGCATCGATGGCCACGGCGAGCGTGGTCAGTGTCACGACCGCGACGGCCGTCGTGGTCGGCGTCCAGGCGACACCGCTGGCCCTGCCGAGCATCCACACGCCGCCGGCCGTCGCTGCGGCGGCCGAGCGCGCCCTCACGAGCAAGGCGGCGACAGCCGGCTTCGCCGCGATGGACCAGATGCGCGAGGAGATCGCAGCCGGGGTGGCGATCCCGATCGTGCAGGAGGCGCTGGTCCCTGACCCCCTGCCGACGGCCGAGGCGGTGCCCGAGTTCACCGACGCGGCCACGCTCCTGCCTGAGGTCCCGGTCGAGGTGGTGCCCGAGGCGCCCGCCGAGACGCCCGTCGCCGCGCCAGACCCCGTTCCTGATCCTGCCCCGCCGGTCGAGGTCACGCCGGTCGACGAGCCGCCCACCGATTACCCGCCGGTCGACAACCCGCCCGCCGACCAGCCCACCGACCCGCCCGCCGAACAACCCGTCGACGAGCCCACCGACCCGCCCGCCGAACAACCCGTCGACCAGCCCACCGACCCGCCCGCCGAACAACCCGTCGACCAGCCCACCGACCCGCCCGCCGAACAACCCGTCGACCAGCCCACCGACCCGCCGCCCGCCGAACAACCCGTCGACCAGCCCACCGACCCGCCGCCCGACCGACCAGCCCGTCGACCAGCCCACCGACGCCGACCCGCCCGCCGAACAACCCGTCGACCAGCCCACCGACCCGCCCGCCGAACAACCCGTCGACCAGCCCGCCGACCCGCCGCCCGCCGAGCAGCCGGCAGACCCGCCCGCGCAGCAGCAGACCGACCCGCCACCGCCAGGACCCGCCGCCGGCGAGTGACGCCGCACGCCTGACTCCCGTGGTTCGGCGCAGGAGGATCGGGTAAACAAGTGGCATGACTGCCACACGAGTGATCGCACGACCCATGCTGGCCTCGATGTTCGTCATGGGTGGCGTCAACGCTCTGCGCAACACCCCTGGCCTGGCCAAGAAGGCCCAGCCGGTGACCGACCGGGTCCGGCCGATGCTGGTCCAGGCGGTACCCCAGGCGGACGTGCTCCCGAAGGACGCCGAGTCCCTGGTGCGCATCAACGGCGTGGCACAGGTCGCGGCAGGGCTCGCCCTGGCAACCGGCCGGATGCCCCGGCTGTCCAGTGCCGTCCTCGCGATGTCGCTGATGCCCACGACGGCAGCCGGGCACCGGTTCTGGGAGGAGGAGGACCCGGCCGCGCGGGCCAACCAGCAGATCCACTTCTTCAAGAACGTCTCGATGCTCGGCGGCCTCCTGCTCGCCGCGGTCGACACCGAGGGACGGCCAGGGCTCGCCTGGCGCGCCCGCCACGGCGCTCGGGCCGCGCGGCGCGAGGCCAAGCACCTGCGTCGTGAGGCCAAGCTGGCCGCGAAGTCGATCGGCTGACGGCGCGCCGCGAGCGCTAGCCTCGCGGAGTGACCGAGCGAGACCTCTGGCCCGCCCCGCGGGCCCGCCGACCGGTGGAGGCGCGCGTCTCGCTGCCCGGCTCGAAGTCGCTCACCAACAGGGCGCTGGTGCTGGCCGCCCTGGCCGACGGACCGTCCGTCGTACGACGGGCCCTGCGCTCACGCGACACCGAGCTCATGGCCGTCGCGCTCCGCACGCTCGGCGCGACTGTCGACACCACCGGTGAGGACTGGCTGGTGTCGCCGGGACCACTGCACGGCGGCCGGGTCGACTGCGGCCTGGCGGGGACGGTGATGCGGTTCGTGCCACCCGTCGCGGCGCTGGCGCAGGGACCGGTCGAGTTCGACGGCGACGTCCACGCCCGGACCCGGCCGATGGACCCGGTGCTGCAGGCGCTGCGCGTGCTCGGCGCGGAGGTCGAGGACGCGGGCACCGGCACGCTGCCCTTCACCGTGCGCGGCGCCGGCCACCTTCCCGGAGGGACGGTGGTCCTCGACGCCTCGGCCTCCAGCCAGTTCGTCTCGGGACTGCTCCTGGCCGGAGCGCGCTACGACGCCGGGGTCGACGTACGCCACGACGGCCCGCCGATGCCCTCCCTCCCCCACGTCGACATGACGGTGGCCTGCCTGCGTGACCACGGGGTCGAGGTCGACGACGACGAGCCGGACCGCTGGCAGGTGGCCCCCGGCGCAGTCACCGCCACCGACGTCACCATCGAGCCCGACCTGTCCAACGCCGCGCCGTTCCTGATGCTGGCCCTGACCAGCAAGGGGCGGGTGCAGGTGCCGGGCTGGCCACGGCAGGACCACGCAGGCCGGGGACGCCCTGCGCGGCATCCTCGAGCAGATGGGAGCGGAGGTGACTCTCGACGAGGAAGGCCTGACGGTCGCCGGCACGGGCGAGGTGTCGGGCATCGACGTCGACCTGCACGACGCCGGCGAGCTCGCGCCAGCGGTGGCGGCGCTGGCCGCGCTGGCGGAGTCGCCGCTCGCACCTGCGCGGCATCGCCCACGTCCGGGGCCACGAGACCGACCGCCTGACTGCCCTGGCGGTCGAGCTCAAGGGGCTCGGCGCGCTGGTGGAGGAGCACCACGACGGCCTGAGCATCACGCCGGCACCGCTCCACGGTGGTGAGTTCAAGACCTACGCCGACCACCGGATGGCGCAGGCCGCGGTCATCATCGGCTCGGCCGTCGACGGCGTCCTGGTCGAGAACGTGGCCACCACTGCGAAGACGTTCCCGGGTTTCGCGGACGTCTGGGCCGAGCTGTTCCGGTGAGCCTGCCCCGATGAGTGGCCGCTACGACGAGAACGACTTCGAGAGCTACGAGCGTCCGCGCCGGCACACCCGCCCCCGGACCAAGGAGCGGCCCAGCTACGACGACGCGGTCGGCGCGGTCGTCGTCACCGTCGACCGCGGCCGCTACACGTGCCGGCTCAGCGACGAGGCCGACGCGGGAAGGGTCGTCCTCGCGATGAAGTCGCGGCCGCTGGGTCGCAAGGGGGTCGTCGTCGGCGACCTCGTCCGCCTCGTCGGCGACACGTCGGGAGTCGACGGGAGCCTGGCGCGCATCGTGACGGTCGACGAGCGCACCACCGTGCTGCGCCGTACCGCCGACGACGACGACCCGGTCGAGCGGGTGATCGTGGCCAACGCCGACCAGCTCGTCGTGGTGACCGCGCTGGCCGACCCCGAGCCGCGTCCCCGCCTGATCGACCGGGCGCTCGTGGCGGCGTACGACGCGGGCATGGACCCGCTGCTGTGCCTCACCAAGGCCGACCTCGCCGACCCCGCGCCCCTGCTGGCCAGCTACCGCCCGCTGGGGGTGCCGTACGTCGTCACGCAGCGTGGCGGCGACCTCACCGACCTGGCCACGCCGTCTCGCGGGCCGCACGAGCGTGCTGCTCGGACACAGCGGCGTCGGCAAGTCGACGCTGGTCAACGCCCTGGTGCCCGACGCCGGGCGGGAGATCGGCGTCGTCAACGTGGTGACCGGTCGCGGCCGGCACACCTCGACGAGCGCCCTGATGCTCGCGCTGCCCGGCGGCGGCTGGATCGTCGACACGCCGGGCATCAGGTCCTTCGGGCTGGCGCACGTGCAGCCCGACCACCTCATCGAGGCCTTCCCCGACCTGCACGAGCTGACCCTCGACTGCCCGCGTGGCTGCACCCACGGCGAGGACGAACCCGAGTGCGGGCTCGACGAGGCGACCGGGGCGGACGCCGATCGGGTGTCGTCGTTCCGGCGCCTGCTGGCCAGCCGCGAGGCGGCCGAGTCCTACTGACCCGGCGAGTGGTGTGCTCAGCCCCAGACCGCTCGGGCTCCGGCGTCACCGGTGAGGAAGACCAGCACGAGCACCGCGACGCCGGCGAGCGGCAGCAGCACCATCATCGGCTTCTCGAGCGCGGGCACCCTGGCGGCGCGGTCCGTCCCGCCCACCAGCCGGGTGACGGCGCCCAGGGCCCAGAAGGCCACGATCACGACCAGCGTCAGCACGAACACCGCGATCCGGAGACGCAGGGCCCACGTCTCGTGGGTGTGCACCTGCGCCGACTCGAGGTGCCGGTCGTGCTCGAGGTCCACGCCGCTCATGCACCGACACCTGGACGAGCGACGAGCGGCGGCCAGGTTGACGCAGCAGCATCGGCCAGCGAAGCAGCCAGCGCCACTTCGGCCACGTCGTACAGGATCGCGCCCAGCGCGGCGAGCGGCACGAACACCACGGTCGCGTGGACGACCAGCGCATGAAGCGGCAAGCCGTTGATCTCCATGGGGCGACGGTACTGACGTCCCACGTGCCCGGAGAACCTGCCCAATAGTCTTACGCCATGCCCTCCGACCACACCGACGACCTGAGGTTGGCGCACGTCCTGGCCGACGACGCCGACTCCATGTCCCAGTCGCGGTTCAAGGCGCTCGACCTGCACGTGATGACCAAGCCCGACCTGACGCCGGTCACCGACGCCGACCAGTCGGTGGAGGAGGGCATCCGCCGCACCCTCTCGCGTGCCCGGCCGCGCGACGCCGTCATCGGTGAGGAGACCGGCTCGAGCGGCCACAGCCAGCGCCGCTGGGTGGTCGACCCCATCGACGGCACCAAGAACTTCGTACGCGGCGTACCCGTGTGGGCCACCCTGATCTCGCTGATGGTCGAGGACGAGGTCGTCGTCGGCGTGGTGTCGGCGCCGATGCTCAACCGGCGCTGGTGGGCCATGACGGACGGCGGCGCCTGGACCGGCAAGTCGCTGCTGCGTGCCGCCCCCTGCCAGGTCTCCGACGTCTCGCGCATCGAGGACGCGTCGCTGTCCTACTCCTCGCTCCACGGGTGGGACGAGCGCGGTCGTCTCGACGACTTCCTCTCACTCTCGCGGCGGTGCTGGCGCACCAGGGCGTACGGCGACTTCTGGAGCTACATGCTGGTGGCCGAGGGCGCCGTGGACATCGCCACCGAGCCACAGCTGGAGCTGCACGACATGGCTGCGGTCGACGTGATCGTGCGCGAGGCAGGGGGTGTCTTCACCTCCCTCGACGGTGAGCCCGGTCCGCTCGGCGGCAGTGCGCTGGCCACCAACGGCAAGCTGCACGACCAGGCGCTGGCCTTCCTCGGCTCGCTCTCCGAGCAGGACGACCGACCCGGCGGCGGCACCGTCCACGACCTCAGTGCACGTCGCGGCGAGCCGGACGGCGACACCGAGGAGTAGCGCTGCACGAGGCGCCGTCCCGACCCCTGTCGTCGGACGCGGCTGAGCACTATCGTCAAGGCATCGTGACGTCGACAGCTGCGAAGGGCCCTCGATGAAGATCAACGACGTGCTCAAGGCCAAGGCAGGTCAACGCGTCATCACGATCAACCCCGACGCCAGCGTCCGGGACCTGCTGGCCCTGCTCGGCGAGCACAACATCGGTGCCGTCATCGTCAGCGGCGACGGCACTGCCGTCGACGGGATCGTCAGCGAGCGCGACGTCGTACGCAAGCTCGACGGGAACGACGCGATCCTCGACGCCGCGGTGCAGGAGATCATGACCGCTGTCGTGCACACCTGCCAGCCGGGGGCAGACGTCGACGAGCTCATGGCGCAGATGACAGAGCACCGCATCCGGCACGTGCCGGTGATCGACGACGGCAACCTCATCGGGGTCGTCAGCATCGGCGACGTCGTCAAGAGCCGCATCATGCAGCTGGAGTTCGAGCGCGACCAGCTCGACTCCTACCTTCACCAGACCTGACGGCCCGGCGCCTCTCAGGCCGCGGTCGTGGGCCGGAACCCGACCATGCCGGAGACGATCCGCCAGAAGCCGTCGCCGTCCAGGCGGCGCCACGAGGCGTAGGCCCGCGGCAGCAGCGTGACCGGCCCACGGCCGGCACCACCCATGCGCGGGCCTGAGCCGTCCTCCATGAGCTGGTAGACGCGCCGCACGAGGTCGGACAACGGCGCGCCCTTCTGGATGTAGCCGTCCGCTCCCGACCGGAGTGCCCGGTCGACCATCTGCTCGGCCCCGAAGCCGGAGAGCATGATGACCGTGGCATCGGGAACGGCGTCGCGGATCAACGGCAGCGCCTCGAGGCCGTCCATCACCGGCATCGCGATGTCGAGGAGGACCACGTCGGGCTGGTGCTCACGGGCGGCCTCCACGCCGGCCGAGCCGTCCCCGGCCTCGGCCACGACCTGCAGCCCACCACTGCGCTCGAGGGCGCGGCGAACCAGCAACCGCACGTCAGGGGTGTCGTCCACGAGCAGGACGCTGTGGGGCGTGCCGTTGGCGGCGCCGGTGGTCATGGCCACACCGCGACCGAGCCCGCGTTGCGGCTCGCTGGAACGGAGGTCCCGAGCATGTGTCGCTCCTCCCGAGATGGTTGGATTTCTCCGAAACTAGTGTGGAATCGGGTGGTCGATCGACAACTGACCCGGATTGCCGGAGCCGCTCTAGACCGCGAGCAGGGTCACGGTCCGGGCTGCCGGTCGAGCCACAGGCAGAAGACGTGCCCGGCCGGGTCGACCATCACCCGGACGTCGTCCTGCGGCTGGTGCGGGTGCAGCGCGGCGCCGCACTCCTGGGCGTGCCGTACGCCGCCCTCGAGGTCGGTCACCCGCACGTCGAGGTGCATCTGGATCGGCGGGCGGTCCGGCTCGCTCGGCCAGACGGGTGCAGTGAAGTTCACGTCCTCCTCGAAGGAGAGGGCGACGTACTCGTCACCGGCGACGACGACCCATCCCGGCTCGTCGACCTTGACCTCCCACCCGAGCAGCCGGGCGTAGAACGCGCCGAGTGCGCTCGGGTCGGGCGCGTTGAGGTTGATGGTGCTCAGCCTGATCCCGTGCTCCACCCGGTCGAGTCAACCACCCACTCCCGCCCTGGCACAGGTCGTGAAAGGCTCTGTGTCCATGAGCGTTGACAAGCCCGAGATCGACTTCCCCGACGGCCCGCCCCCCGCCGACCTGCAGGTCACCGAGATCACCGAGGGCGACGGCAAGGAGGCGACGGCCGGTGCCACCGTCTCGGTCCACTACGTCGGGGTGGCCCACTCGACCGGCGAGGAGTTCGACGCGTCGTACAACCGCGGGGCGCCGCTCGACTTCCGGCTTGGCGTCGGCCAGGTCATCGCCGGGCTGGGACCAGGGCGTGCAGGGCATGAAGGTCGGCGGTCGCCGGCAGCTGGTGATCCCGCCCGCCCTCGGCTACGGCGACCGCGGCGCCGGAGGCGTGATCCAGCCCGGCGAGACCCTCATCTTCGTGGTCGACCTGATCGACGTCGTCTGAGCCCAATTCTCGGTACTCCGAGGTCGACGGGTCGTGATCCGGCCCGTTTCACGACCTTTCAGCCTCGGACTACGCGGAATTGGTCGGTGCGCGACGCGGGCCGAGGCGGTGCCGAGGGAGACGATGTCGCCCACGTGGAGCTGGCGGCCGCGACGGGTCTCGACCTCGCCGTTGACGGTGACCTGGCCACGCTCCAGCAGGGCCTTGGCGTCCGCGCCCGAGTCGATGAAGTTGGCCAGCTTGAGGAACTGCCCCAGCCGGATCACGTCGTCCCGGATCTCGATGTCGTCCACTGCGTCCTCCTCCTACAGCACCAGTGAGACGGCGTGGATCACCACGCCGACGAGGCCGCCGACGATGGTGCCGTTGATCCGGATGAACTGGAGGTCGCGGCCGACGTGCAGCTCGATGCGCCGGGCGGCCTCCTGGCCGTCCCAGCGCTCGATGGTCGCGGTGATGACGGAGGTCAGCTCCTCGCCGTAGCGAGCCACGGCCCACACGACGAAGTCGGCGCTCCACGCGTCGAGGCGCTGCCGCAGCGCCTGGTCGGTACCCACCCGGGTGCCGAAGGCAGCGAGCTCGCGGGTGGCGCGCTCACGCAGCTGTCCCTGGGGCTCCTCAAGCGCCGCGATCAGGGCGCGCCGGAACGCGCTCCACAGCGACATGCCCGTGGCCAGGGTCTGCGGCTGCTCCAGCACGCGCCGCTTGAGGCTCTCCATCCGCTCCTGCGTCACCGGGTCGTGGAGCAGGTCCTGCGCAAGCTGGGCGAGGAGGCTGTCGAGCGCCTGGCGCGCGTGGTGCTGCGGGTCGGCACGGATGTCCGCGACCCACCGAACCGCCTCGAGGTGCAGCCGGTTGGTCACCGCGTCGTTGAGTCGCTCGGGCGCCCACCACGGAGCCCGCTCGCCGACGACGTCGGTGAAGGTCTCCTGGTTGTGGACCAGCCAGCGGTGCGCCTCCTCCAGCGCCAGGTCGACCAGGCCGTGGTGGGCGTCGTCGGCCACGATCTCCTGCAGCAGGCCTCCTGCGACCGGCGAGATCGGCTCGGCGATGAACCTGGGGATCAGCACCTCCTGTACGACGGAGGCGACGTCCTCGTCCTTGAGCCGGCGCAGCCCGATGGCGGCCACCGAGGCGGCCTCCTTCACCACCCGCGCGGCGTGCGCGGGTCGGGACAGCCAGGCGCCCAGCCGGGCGGCGGGATCGGCCGAGGCCAGCCGGTCGCGGATCACCTGCTCCTGGAGGAAGTTCTCGGCGAAGAACTCCTCGAGGCTGCGCCCGAACTCGTCCTTGCGTCGCGGCACCAGTGCGGTGTGCGGGACGGGGATGCCGAGGGGGTGCCGAAACAGCGCCGTGACCGCGAACCAGTCGGCCATCGCGCCCACCATGCTCGCCTCGGCACCGGCGTTCACGAACCCCCAGAAGCCGTCCTGGTCGCGGGTCAGCAGGTAGACGACAGCAGCGAAGAGCAGCAGGCCCAGGGCCACCGCCTTCATCTGGCGGAGGCGGGTACGACGCACCGCGTCGGCCGCGGGATCTCCCCCCGGCAGAGGCAGAGCGCTGAGGGACGCTTCGGTCATCGTGCACGAAACCTATCGAAGGCCGGAATCCGGACCGCCTCCCCCATACACTCGCGTGGTGTCTCACACCCCACGTAGCGTCAGCGCCGCTGCCGTCGTCCTCCTCGTCGCCGTGTCACTGCTGTCCGGCATGCCCGCCGCCAGCGGTTCGCGGGTCCCCCCGGGGCCGGACCGCTCGAAGCCGACGTTCACCCACGCCGAGGCACGACAGGTGCTCGCGAAGGCCCAGCGCCAGGTCCGCACCGACACCCGCCGGGTGCGGGCGGGCAAGCCCGTGGGCAACGGCATCGGCACCGACATCACCATGACGCTGCGCACCCTGTACCTCGCCCGCCCGTCGCTGACGGGACCAGAGCGCGAGAAGGCCGACTCGATCCTGGCCCGGCCCTCGGACAACCAGGACAACAACGATGACGCGGTCAAGTGGAACACCGCTGGCAGGGCCAACCAGGACACCGACTGCACCGGCCCGGTCTGCGTGCACTGGGTGAACCAGTCCGGCAACAAGGACTACGCCACCGACGGCTACAAGAACCAGGTCGTGTCGGTGATGTCGAACGTCTGGAACACCGAGACCGGCTCGATGGGCTACAAGACGCCGATGAATGACACCTCCTCGGGTGGGGTCGACAACCCCGACACCAAGGTCGACGTCTACCTGGCCGACCTCAACGACGCCGGGCTCTACGGGTACTGCGTGCCCACGCTCCCGCAGTCCGGGAGGCACACCTCGGCCTACTGCGTGCTCGACAACGACTACGACGGGTACGGCATCCCCCGCCTGAGCGCGCTGCAGGTCACGGCGGCCCACGAGTTCTTCCACGCCATCCAGTTCAACTACGACGTCGGCGAGGACCTGTGGTTCATGGAGGCCACGGCGGCGTGGATCGAGGACGAGGTCTACGACGCGATCAACGACAACGTGCAGTTCCTGGCCTTCGGGCCGATGCGCTACCCGTCGGCGCCGGTCGACCTGACGACCGACTACCACCGCTACGGCTCGTGGATCTTCTTCAAGTACGCCTCCGAGCGGCTCGGGCGCACCATCGTGCGCCAGATGTGGCAGCTCGCAGACTCCGGGACCTCGTCGCGGTACTCACTGCAGGCGATCAGGAGCGCTGTCTCGGGCCGGATCTCATGGACCTCGTTCATGGCCACGTTCGCCGCGTGGAACACCCGGCAGCCCCACGGCTACTCCGAGGCGGCCCGCTACCCGGCGCCACGCTGGCTCAAGACCGCGACCCTGTCCAAGAAGCACAAGTCCACGGGCTGGCTCTCGATCAACCTGCCGCACCTGAGCAGCGGGCCGCTGAAGGTGATCCCGGCGGCGAAGCTCGCGCCGGGCAAGCACCTGACCGTCGAGGCCAACCTGCCACCGGCCGCTCGGGGCAGCGCGCTGCTGGTGCAGCGCCGCTTCAAGAACGGCGTGGTGAGCAACAGCCTGCTGACGCTGAACTCGCAGGGCGACGGCCACGCGCGCCTCGGGTTCAACCACAACTACCTCGCCTACATCGCGCTCATCCCCGTCAACACCAGCACCTCGATGGTCTACTGCGGCATGATCGCGGGCTACGACGGCGGGCCGGCGTACTCCTGCTCCGGTCGTGGCTACTACGACTACGGCCAGAAGTACGCGCTGCGCGCCAAGGTCAGCTGACCGCGGAACAAATCGGCGCATTCTGCGTTGGGTAAGACGAAGGACCGTCCTGTGTCCTCGTCGACCCGAAGGAGACCCCTGTGCCAAGCCTGAGCGACTTCACTGCCACGACCCTCGAGGGCGAGCAGAAGCCGTTGGAGGAGTACGCCGGACAGGTGACACTGGTGGTCAACACGGCCTCCAAGTGCGGCTTCACGCCCCAGTTCGAGGGGCTCGAGCTGCTCCACGAGAAGTACGGCGACGAGGGCCTCGCGGTGCTCGGGTTCCCGTGCAACCAGTTCGGCAGCCAGGACCCCGGCAGCAACGAGGAGATCGGCGCGTTCTGCGAGCGCAACTACGGCGTCAGCTTCCAGATGTTCGAGAAGATCGACGTCAACGGGAAGGACGCCCACCCGCTCTACCAGTGGCTGCGCTCGGAGCAGGGCGGGGTGCTCGGCGACGCGATCAAGTGGAACTTCACCAAGTTCCTGATCGGCCGCGACGGCCAGGTGATCAAGCGCTACGGCTCGACCACCACGCCCGAGAAGATCGCCGGCGACATCGAGCGCGCGCTCGACGCCTGAGGCTGCTGGGACCGCCGCGGTAGGCGGTCCGGGAGCCCGGGTACCAGGCGGTAACGTGGCGGCCACCGCCACCTGACGCCCACGGGAGCATCCATGCAGCTCGCCCTCACCGAGGAGGAGTCCGCCTTCCGCGAGGAGATGCGGACCATCTTCACCACCAAGATCCCCGAGGAGCTGCGCGAGACGATCCGTGCCGGCCGCCACGTCGGCAAGGAAGGCATCGTCCAGTCACAGCAGATCCTGAACGAGGAAGGGATCGCCGTACCCAACTGGCCGGTGGAGTGGGGCGGCAAGGACTGGACGCCATTGCAGCGCCACATCTGGCACGAGGAGATGCAGGAGGCGTGCGTCCCGCCGCCGCTGGCCTTCAACGCCAACATGATCGGCCCCGTGATCGCCAACTTCGGTTCGCAGGAGATGAAGGAGAAGTTCCTGCCGAAGACGGCGAACCTCGACATCTGGTGGTGCCAGGGCTTCTCCGAGCCCAACGCCGGCTCGGACCTCGCGTCGCTGACGACCAAGGCGGTCAAGGACGGCGACGACTGGGTGATCAACGGCCAGAAGACGTGGACCACGCTCGGCCAGCACGCCGACTGGATCTTCAACCTCGTCCGCACGGACCCCGATGCCCCGAAGAAGCAGCAGGGCATCTCGATGGTCCTCGTCCCCATGGAGACCGAGGGCGTCACGCTGCGCCCGATCGAGCTGATCGACGGGGGCGTCGAGGTCAACGAGGTCTTCTTCGAGGACGTCCGGGTCCCCGGTGAGAACCTCGTCGGCGAGGAGAACCAGGGCTGGACGATGGCCAAGTTCCTGCTCGGCAACGAGCGGGTCGGCGTCGCTCCCGTGGGCGCGACCAAGCGGGCGCTGGCGGAGCTGAAGAAGGTGGCCCTCGAGCCGCAACCTCCTGAAGGACCCGCTCGTCGCCGCCAAGGTGGTCGAGATCGAGAACGAGCTGCTCGCCCTCGAGCTCACCGCCCTCCGGGTGGTGGCCAACTCCTCCGACGGCAAGCCCCACCCGGCGTCCTCGGTGCTCAAGCTCAAGGGCACCGAGCTCCAGCAGGCGGTCAGCGAGCTGTTCGTCGACGTCGCCGGCCCGCTCGCGCTCGCGGCCCACGCCGAGAAGGGCACCGACATCCCCGACTGGGCGAGGGCATCGGGACCCAACTACCTCAACCTCCGCAAGGCGTCGATCTACGGCGGGTCCAACGAGATCCAGCGACAGATCATCGCCGGCACGATCCTGGGGCTCTGACCACATGGACTTCACTCTTGACTCCGAGCAGACCGCGCTCCGCGACGCCGTCCGCGGCCTGTTGAAGGGCTACGACGCCGAGCACCGCCGCGAGGTGGTCAGGGAGGACCCCGGGTACGACGAGCAGATGTGGGGCCGCCTCGCCGAGATGGGCCTGCTGGGGCTCCCGTTCGCCGAGGACGACGGCGGCATGGGCGCCGGGCCCGTCGAGCTGTCCGTGGTGGCCGAGGAGATCGGTCGCGTCAACGCACCCGAGCCGTACGTCGAGTCCGTGGTCCTCGCCGGCGGACTCGTCGCCGCGCTGGGCACCAGCGAGCAGAAGAAGGAGGTCCTGGGCGCGCTCTCCGCCGGCGACCAGGTGCTGGCCGCCGCGCTGCTCGAGCCCGACGGGCGCTGGGACCTCGCCGCGGGTGGCGTCACCGAGTCCGACGGGAAGCTCAGCGGCGTGAAGGAGCCGGTTCCCGGCGGCGCCCGGGCCGACCTGCTGGTCGTCTCGGCCTTGGCCGGCGACGAGCTCGGGCTGTTCCTCGTCGAGCCGGGAGACGGGGTCGACGCGTCGTCGTACACCACCCTCGACGGGACCCGTGCCTCCCGCATCAGCTTCGACGGCGCGGCGGCGACCCGACTGGGTGACGGCTCGACGGACGTGGAGGCCGCGCTGCAGCGGGTGGTCGCGGCGACGAAGATCGCCTACTGCCACGAGTCCCTCGGCCTGATGGACTCGGCGCTGCGGATGACGACGGAGTACCTCACCACGCGCAAGCAGTTCGGGATGACGCTGAACCGGTTCCAGGCGCTGACCTTCCGCGCGGCCGACATGTACACCTCGCTCGAGCTGACCCGCAGCATCGTCTCGTGGGCGACGATGGTGATCGCCGACCAGTCCTCGACGCCGGAGGCGGTGACCGAGGCGGCGCGGCGGGCCAAGCTGCAGGTGAGCCGGGCCGGGCGCCACATCGGCCAGGAGGCGATCCAGCTCCACGGCGGCATCGGGATGACGGCGGAGTACGCCGTCGGCCACTACACCTCCCGCCTCACCACCATCGACCACCTGCTCGGTGACGGCCGTGAGCAGACCGCCCACCTCGCCGAGCACCTCGGGGACTACGAGATCGTGCAGCCGCTGCGGTAGGGGCGGCCTCCAGAACGCGTGGGGCAAATTCCCATGCGACGTACCTTTTCTGTCCAGGTCGTCGAAACCGAGCACAGAAAACTGCCTCGAACCACAGGAAGTTTCCTGTGGTTCGAGGCAGAAAAGGTTCCTCGCATGGGATTCCGTCCACCGGTCCCCAGCGAGCCGGGAACTACTCGTCGAACCAGAACCCCCGGCCGCCGTACCAGTCGGACATGTGGCCGTAGTCGCCGCCGAGGGTGCTGCGGCCGCGGCGGCTGCCGAGGTAGCTGCCGACGACGGCGGCGCCGAGGTCGTCGAGCTCGGGGCTGACCACGCGACCCTCGACCCGCTTGGCGAGGTTGTCGAGGAACCGTGCAAGTCCGGGGTCCTCGCCGAGGCGGAAGAACGTGGTCTGCGCACCCAGCCGGGCGGCGTTGTCGAGCTCGCGCACCGACCACGCCACGGTGAGCGGGTGCGGCGGGTAGGAGAACCACACCTCGCCGTCGGGCTCGAGGTGGCTGGTCGGCTCGCCGTCGGTGACGATCAGCAGCACCGGCTGGGCACTCGGGTGCTTGCGGAAGTGACGGTTCGCCAGGAGCAGCGCGTGGTGCAGGTTGGTGCCCTTGTCCCACATCGCGTCCAGCGCGGTCAGCTCCTCGATCTCCATGACCCGCGCCGCGCGGCCGAAGCCGATCAGCTGCAGGTGGTCGCCGCGGAAGCGGCTGGTGATCAGCTGGTGCAGCGCCAGGGCGGTGCGCTTCATCGGCACCCACCGGTTGGCCATCGCCATCGAGAACGAGGTGTCGACGAGCAGGGCGACGGCGGCCTGCGTGCGGGCCTCGGTCTCGTTGACCTCGATGTCGCGGACGTCGAGGCGGACGCCGGCTCGCGGGTCGCCCCCCTCACTCACGGTGCGTACGACGGCGTTGGTGATGGTCCGCGTCACGTTCCAGGGCTCCGTGTCGCCGAAGGCCCATTCGCGGCTCGCGCCGGAGAGCTCACCGGCCGCGCCGGCCTGGCGCAGCTCGCGCTGGCCCTGCCGCCCGGTCATCCGGTTGGCGACGTCCTTCAGGAGTGCCTTGCCGAGCTGGCGCATCGCCTTGGGCGAGAGCCGCAGGTCACCGTCGGACCCGCGCTTGAGGTAGCCGCTGTCGTTGAGGGCGCGCTCGAGCTCGGCCAGGGTGCGCGCGTCGACCGCGGCCTGGTCGCCGAGCTGGCGCTCGAGCTTGTCGAGGTCGACGTCGTCCATCCGGGCGCCGCCGTAGGACTGCGAGAGCTGCTCGGCGAGGTCGTCGAGCTCGGCCAGGTCCTGCAGCACGCCGGTCCCGTCGCCCAGGCCCAGTCCCTCCTGGCCGCCGAACTCCTCGCCCCCGCCCCAGTCCTCGCCCGGCCGCAGCGCGCGCAGGTTGTCGTCGAGCTGGTTCAGCGACTGCATCAGCTCCGGTGAGCCGAAGGCCTGCGCCGACAGCTCCATCAGCTGCTGCCGCTGCTCGGGCGACATCGAGTTCAGCATCCGCTGGGCGGCGGCGGACCGCTGCGCCAGGGCGTCGAGCAGCTCGTCGATGTTCTGCGGGTTCTCGGGAAAGAACTGCCCGTGCTTGTCCATGAAGTCGGCGAAGTCCTGCTCGGTGTCCTCGCCCAGCCGGTGCTTCTCGAGCAGCTGGTTGAGGTCCTGCAGCATCTCGTTGACGCGCTGGCGGTCCTCGTCGGTGGCGTTCTCCAGCGACTGCTTCATGCCCTCGAAGCGCTGGTCGAGGAGCTCGCGGCCGAGCAGGTCCTTGATCTTCTCGTAGTCCTCGCGGGCCTCGGCGCTGGCCCAGTCGTAGTCCGCGAGCTCGGAGACGGCGGCGGCCGTGCTGCTGGGCAGGTTCTGCAGTCGCACCTCGCGGAACGCGCGCTCCCCGTCGTCGAGGTCGACGTCGCGCGCGAGCTGGCCGCGCTCCTTCAGCACGGCGCTCTCGAGCAGCTCGCGCACCTCCTGCATCGTCCCGTCCAGGTTGTGCTGGTCGAGCAGCTCGCGGCGCCGCGCGGCGATCTGGCGGGCGAGGTCGTCGAGGCCTCGCTGGTCCTGGCCGCCCCGTCGCAGGAACTCGCGCATCGCGCGCTCGGGCGAGTAGCCCGCCATCACGTCCTCGCCGATGGCGTCGAGCGCCTCGGCGAGGTCGACCGGCGGCGCGAGCGGGTCCGGACCGCCGTCGTAGCGGCCGTAGCGGGAACGACGCCGATCGGTCCAGCGATCGCTCACGGGAACGCGTCCTCCGCGGGCAGCGCACCGGTCCGGCGTACGACGAGACCGGCGCGCAGCGTCTTCGGGATCTCGGCCACCTCGTCCACGATCGAGAGCAGCCGCTCGATGGCGTCGGCACCGGCCGTCGAGTCCACGGCCACGAGGTACTCGACGCCGGTCGAGGCCCACGTCTCCTCGTCGTACCCACCCTGGGCCGTGACCCGGACGCCGTCCACGCGCATGCCGATCCGCTCGGCCTCGCGGTAGATGTCGTTGAGCACGCAGCCGGCGACGGCCAGGTGCAGCAGGTGGGCACCGGTGAACGACGCCTCGACCGTGACACCGGCCCCTGTCCACGCGTGCGAGAGCGCGAACCCCTCGTCGATGTAGAGCGAACCGGCCCCGGCCGACACCGGGTAGCGCTCAGCCATAGATGGTCTCCCCGGCAGCGGAGTCCTTGCTGACCTTCTGGGCGAGGAACAGCCCCTCGAGCGCGAGCTCGATCGCGCCCGCTCGCTGGCCGTCATCGGTCGCCTCGAGGCGGTCGCAGATGTCGTCGTAGAGCTCGGACTCCCCGAGCACCGGGAGGCCGCTGAGGAACTCGATGGCCGTGACCTGCTCACCGGTAGAGACGGTGGCGCCCTCCTCGAGGGCGGCGACGAGCAGCCTGAAGTCGATGCCGGCGAGCCGCGCCCGCACCGTCTCCGCAGTGGCCTTGCGCAGCAGGTGCTCGAGCACCTGCGCCTCGCGTCCCTCCTCGCCGGTCTCGAACTCGATCTTGCCGCCGAGCACGTCGACCGCCGTCTCGAGGTCGACGACCCGCGCCACCGCGTGGTCCTCACCCCTGGCCGTGGCCCGGTGCAGGGCGGCGGCCGCCACCGTCTCGGCTCCGGCGATGGAGAACCGCGCCGAGACGCCCGAGCGCTGGTCGACGGAGCTCGACTCGCGCAGCGCGCGGGTGAAGCGAGCGAGGATCTCGACCAGGTGGTCGGGCACGTCGGCCACCAGGTGGGCCTCCTGCCGGATCACCGCCACCTCGTCCTCGAGCTCGACCGGGTAGTGGGTGCGGATCTCGGCCCCGAAGCGGTCCTTCAACGGCGTGATGATCCGGCCGCGGTTGGTGTAGTCCTCGGGGTTGGCGCTGGCGACCACCAGGGTGTCGAGCGGGAGGCGCAGCACGTACCCGCGGATCTGGATGTCGCGCTCCTCCATCACGTTGAGCATCGCCACCTGTATCCGCTCGGCGAGGTCGGGCAGCTCGTTGATGGCGACGATCCCCCGGTGGGAACGAGGGATCAGTCCGAAGTGGATCGTCTCGGGATCGCCGAGGCTGCGGCCCTCGGCCACCTTCATCGGGTCGACGTCGCCGATCAGGTCGGCCACGCTGGTGTCGGGCGTCGCCAGCTTCTCGGCGTACCGCTCCTCGCGATGCCGCCACGCGACCGGCAGGTCGTCCCCGAGCTCGACGGCCCGGCGCTGCGAGGCGTGCGTGATCGGCTCGTACGGGTGCTCCCCCAGCTCTGCGCCGGCGATCACCGGCGTCCACTCGTCGAGCAGGCCCACGAGGGTGCGCAGCAGTCGCGTCTTGCCCTGGCCGCGCTCACCGAGGAGCACGACGTCATGGCCGGCCAGCAGGGCGCGCTCCAGCTGCGGGATCACGGTGCTCCCGAACCCGTGCAGCCCGGGCCAGGGGTCGCGTCCCTCGCGCAGCGCGTCGAGCAGGTTGTCGCGCAGCTCGGTGCGCAGCGGCTTCAGCACGTGGCCGCTCGCACGGAGCTGGCCGAGCGTGTCGATGGCGGGAGGGACGGCACTGGAACGGGGAGGCGTCACCCTGCCACGCTACCGAGGCCCGCAACGTCTGCCCGACCCGCAAGGGACTCAGGAAGCGGCGAGCACCTTCTCGCTCACGAAACCGTGGCGGATCCGCTGCGGGTGGTCGCCCACCGGCAGGTAGGCCAGCTCCTTCTTGGTCGCGAAGTCCAGCACCGCGACGGAGTCGGCGTCGCTGAGCGAGACCCAGCAGGTGTTGTTCAGGCCCTCGGTCGTCCAGTAGGGCTTGCCGTAGTAGTGGCCCGTGCTGGCCTGGTCGAAGATCTTGTAGGTCATCGACTTCCGGTCGATCATCGCGGCGTAGTCGTCCATCGTGCCGGCCGCACACAGGGTCGTGCCCGCACCGTTGATGGAGAGGCCGTGGTGTGCCGAGTCGTTGACGTACTGCTCCTTCGGCATGGTCGGCACCCGGTTGGGAAGCGGTACGACGCGTCGTACGGCGCCAGTCCGGGGCTCGGGGATGGTGCCGGCCGTGTAGGTGACCAAGCCGTCGAGGTCCTTGGCCTGGGTGTCGAACTCGACGAGGCCGTGGAAGTAGGAGACCTGGTAGTACACGTACCGCTCGTCCGGCGCGATCGCCATCGGCCGTACGGCGGAGCTCATGTCGGGGTGACCCGCCTCGGCCAGCTCCTTGCCCATGTCCCAGCGCTGGGTGACCGCGAAGTCGGAGTTGCGCACGATCTCGAACCACCGGTCACCCTTGAGGGCGTCGTGCGCCGGGCCGATCTTGACGGGCCCGAAGCCGTTCTCGTCCCCCGGCGTGTACACCTTGCCGATGCTCGCGTGGAAGATCCGCGAGCCGTCCTTGGTGTAGTTGCTCTCGTGCGGCGTCTCGCCGGACTCGAAGCGGCGTAGCCGGTCCCCCATGCGCACCGCCTTGCCGTTGACAGTCTCGTTCACCATCGAGTACTCGATCGCCTGGCGCTCGGTGGAGTCGCTCACGAGAAGCCGACGGCCGTCGGGTGAGAGACCCATGTGGTCCGTGCGGTGCCCGTCCATCTGCTGCTCCCGGACGATGCTGTCCGTGCGCCCGGCCACGGCCTTGGCGACGTCGACCCAGACGACATCGGCGAAGCTCGGGCGCGAGACGGCGAGGAAGCGCCCGTCCTTGGTGGTGAACATGTCGTCGACGTACTGGTCGTGGCCCTCCCCCGGCCCTTGCTGGATCGCGATGTAGAAGGCGAGCTTCTCGGGGTCCGCCTGGATGTCGGCGAGCTCCTGCGCCTTGTCGGGGACGAGGTCGACGCCGCGCTTGAGCACCTTGAACGTGCGGGCGTCGACGATGGAGGCGGTGCCGGCCCAGTTGTTCCCGACCCACATGACGTCGCGCAGGCCTGTCTTCGCAGGCGTCGCCGCGTCCGTGGAGGGAGCAAGCGCGGTCCCAGCGACCAGCAGTGCAGGCAGGGCGAGCAGGGTGAGGGCGGCGGATCGTCGTCGCATGCCGGATCAACGAGTCGCCGGCCGGTGCGTCACGCCCAGGCCGAGAGCGGTCAGGTGCTCAGCACCACGGCGGAGCCGTGGCCGAACAGCCCTTCGTTGGCGGTGATGCCGACCCTCGCGCCCTCGACCTGACGACCCGTCGCCTGGCCACGCAGCTGCCAGGTGAGCTCGCACACCTGCGCCAGGGCCTGGGCCGGCACGGCTTCGCCGAAGCAGGCAAGCCCGCCGCTCGGGTTCACCGGGACGCGGCCACCGAGCGTCGTCTCCCCGGCCCGGAGCATCGCCTCGGCCTCACCCTCCTTGCACAGGGCGAGGTCCTCGACCCAGTCGAGCTCGAGCGCAGTGGACAAGTCGTAGACCTCGGCCAGGTCGACGTCGGCGGGCTCGATGCCCGCCTCCTCGTACGCCGCGGTGCCGATCGACTGCTTGAAGGTCTGCTCGGGCGGCGCGACGGCCGTGGACGGGTCGGTCGCGATCATCGGCATGTCGAGCATGGTGTTCGGGAACGTCGGCGTCACCGTCGACACGGCGCGGACGCGCACCGGCTCGCCCATGCCGTGGCGGCGGGCGTACTCCATCGACGTGAGCAGCACCGCGGCCGCGCCGTCGCTGGTCGCGCAGATGTCCAGCAGGTGCAGCGGGTCGGCCACCACGGGGCTGGCGAGCACGTCGTCGACGCCGACCTCCTTGCGGTAGCGAGCGTTGGGGTTGGCAAGCCCGTGCCGGGAGTTCTTGACCTTCACCGCGGCGAAGTCCTCCTCGGTGGCGCCGTAGAGGTCCATGCGCCGGCGGGCGTACATCGCGAAGTACGCCGGGTTCGACATCCCGAGCAGGCGGAAGCGGAGCCAGTCGGGGTCCTCCCAGCGCTCGCCCTCGTTGGGAGCGAGGAAGCCCTTCGGGGTGGTGTCGGCGCCGACCACGAGCGCGACGTCGCACATGCCGGCCAGGATCCGGGCGCGGGCGTTGTCGAGCGCCTGGGCGCCGGTGGCGCAGGCGGCGTAGGACGTCGCGACGCGCGCGCCGTTCCAGCCCATGGCCTGGGCGAAGGTGGTGCCGGCCACGTAGCCGGTGTAGCCGTTGCGCACGGTCTCGCCGCCGACGACGAGCTCGACGTCGTCCCAGGAGACGCCCGCGTCGGCGAGCGCGGCCCGCGCCGCGTGGACGCCGTAGGAGACGAAGCTGTGCCCCCACTTGCCCCAGGGGTGCATGCCGACGCCGAGGACGGCCACCTGCCCGGTCACTGCACGGCCTCTTCGCCGAGCTGGGTCACGGGCTTCCAACGCCAGATGGTTCGGTCGCCGGTCTCGTCGGTGTGCAGCACCTCGACGACCAGCTCGACCTCGCTGCCCACTCGCACGTCGCCCACTCCGTAGCCGTCGGCGAGCTGGCCCAGCACCACGAGGCCCTCCGGCAGCTCGACGGCCGCGAGGGCGAAGGGCACGTAGGGGTCGGAGGCGGCCACGTAGGGCGGCGGCGGCTGGTACTGCGCATCGGTGTAGGACCACACGATGCCCCGTCGGGAGAGCTCCAGCGTCTCGAAGTCCTCACCCTGACAGGCCGGATTGCGGCAGAAACCCTGTGTGGGTGGGAAGAAGTCGGACGAGCACGTGGTGCATCGCGATGCGAGCAGCGCGGGCTCGGGCCCGTCGGTGAACCAGCCCTCGATCGCCGGCGCCTGGCTCATCTGTCACCTCGTCGTACCCGCACGAAAACTAGAACAGGTTCTCATTGTGGCACATCGGGGTGGGTACGGAACCCCCGGGTCCATGTGCGATTCTTCACTCCGTGACGGCGCTCGTCATCGTGCTCTCGGTGCTCCTGGTCGGTGCGGCCGGCACGGCGCTCTACCTGTCCCGGCAGCTCGCGGCGGCCCGCGCGGAGCTGGCCGACCAACGGCAGACCACGACCGCCGAGCGGCTCAGCACCTCGAGCCCACGGGCCGAGCGGGCGGCCAACATCGCGGGCGTGGCGGTGCGCCGGGTCGTCGAGACCGCGAGCCGGCTGCGGGAGCAGGGCGTGCGCAGCACCCTGCTCGGCTCGTTGGACGACTTCACCGACTGGGCGCTCGAGCACCGCTCCGAGATCGCGCGGGTCGCCTCCTCCGACGGCAACGTGACGATCTTCTTCTCCGACATCGAGAACTCCACCTCGCTGAACTCCGACCTCGGCGACGAGCAGTGGGTGCGGCTGCTGGAGTCGCACGACAAGCTGCTGCACACCTACCTCGACAGGCACGCCGGCCAAGTCGTCAAGAGCCAGGGTGACGGCTACATGGTCGTCTTCCCCACCCCGGACCAGGCCGTCGATGCCTCGCTGGACATCCAGCGGGCGCTGAGCGCCAAGCGTCAGCGCAGCCGGCACCTGCGCCGCACGCCGATCCGGGTGCGCATCGGGCTGCACGTGGGCACGACGATCGAACGCGACGGCGACTACTTCGGCAGCAACGTGGCCAAGGCTGCCCGCGTCGCCGCCCTCGCCGACGGCGGCGAGATCCTGGTGACCGGCGAGGTGGCCGATGCCCTGGACAGTCGTGGCGACCTGCACTTCATCGAAGAAGACACAGTCGAGCTCAAGGGGCTGCCCGGGGAGCACCGGCTCTGGCTGGTGGAGCCGGTCTGACGCCGGTGGGCAGGGTCCTCGTGGTCGACGGTGCCAACGTGGTCGGGTCACGCCCGGACGGCTGGTGGCGCGACCGGGCGGGCGCGGCGGCCAGGTTGCACACCCGGTTGGCGCTGGCGGACTCCGACGACCTCGCGTCGTACGCCGAGATCGTGCTGGTCCTCGAGGGGCAGGCGCGAGTCGGCGTCCCCGCGGGGAGCGCCGGCGGGCTGACGACGGTGCACGCCGCCCGCGACGGGGATGCCACGATCGTGCTCGAGGCCTCGTCGCGCGCGCAGGCCCACGACGTCACGGTCGTCACCGCGGACCGGGGGCTCGCGATGCGCGTGCAGGCAGTGGGCGCGGCGACGCTCAGCCCGGGATGGCTGCTTGACCGGCTATAGGGAGCGACAACCCGATCGGAGAATCCGTGACAACTCACCCGCAGATCCGTCTAGTCGCAGCGACCGTGCCGTTGCTGGACGCGCTGAGCGATGACCCTTCCCTGTTCAGCGAGCTGATCGGCTCGCCCGTCCCGATCGGTTGGCCCGAGTTCCCCGAGGCCATCGGCTTCACCCTGGAGCAGCTGCAGAATGCCTCCGACGCTGACCGTGCGTGGTCGATGCAGTTCTTCGTCGACGACGCGAACGGGCAGCTTGTCGGCTCTGGTGGCTTCGCGGCTCCACCGAAGGGACGGACCGTGGAGATCGGCTACGAGGTCGCTCCTGAGTTCCGTGGTCACGGGTTCGGTACCGCGGCGGCTCGGGCGCTCGTCGAACGTGCTGTCGCCAGCGGAGCGGTCGACCACGTCGTCGCGCACACTCTGCCCGGCCCCAATCCCTCCACGGGTGTACTCGTCTCGCTGGACTTCGTGCACGTCGACGATCAGCAGGACCCTGAGGTCGGCGTCGTCTGGGAGTGGCGATGGACCCGGTCGCCGGCCGCATCCTCGTCGACCACCGGGGCTGAGCCGTGAGCTGAACCCCACTGACGTGCAAGGCTCTGGCGGTGGACGATGCCGCTTTCCTCGCCCTGGTTCAGGATCAGCTGACAGCGCTCGTCCACCACGACGTCCTGGTGACCGCCGTACGCCCGGCGGGTGGTCGTCCCTGGCCGCGTACCGAGGTCACCTTCCGGCTCGCAGGACCGCCCTCCTCGTGGCAGGGTCCGACGCACGGCTCCGCGTACTTCCCGCTGGCGGAGGAGTGGCGCTATGCGAGCTGCTACGAGGAGCCGTCCGACTACGCGCGGCTGCTCGCCGACGAAGTCGAGTCCGCCGCCTACCGGCTGGTCAGTCCGAAGCCGCCTTCACCTCCGCTGACTCCCCAGCAGGTCAGCGAGCGGTGGCAGTGGCTCCTCGAGCGTCTGGCGCTCAACGGCCCGGTGCAGCAGCTCGACGACGGCCGGCTGGTCGTCACCGTGAGCGACGGATCGACCTTCACGGTCCTCGTGACGCCCGAGGAGTGGGCGCCGATCGCAGCCCCGCTCGATCCAGGTGCCGACGACCCCCAGGACTTCAACCAGCTGTTCCCCGAGGAGGCCTACCTCGTGTTCTACGAGGACGAGCTCGTGTGGTCCACCCGACCAGATCTGCCGCAGGTTCGCTGGGGTGCGGAGCTCAAGCGCAGCTTCCGTGCTGCCCAGGCACGGGGAGAGACCAACATCGGCTGGTTCGCCGAGCGACCCCCAGGGACGCAAGACCCGGCGGACGAGGACCCCGAGTGACGGGCAGCCGTGGTTCCGCCGGGCACCGCTCACCAGCCGGCCTGGCGCTTGGCGCGGATCACTGCCGTCAGGTCGAGCTCGTTGTCCTCGCGCCACCGGGTGACCCGGGCGAGGTCGGGCTCGAGCCGGTTCTCCGACCCGTTGCGGGTGTGGTGCCAGCGCAACGCCTCGTCGGCGTAGGCGATCCAGGCGACCGGCCGGGCGCCGCGGATCGCGCTGAGGGCGTCGGTGAGGTCCCAGCCCTGCGCCAGGAGCACGGCCAGGCCGAGTGACGGGCCCGCGGTTGACGCCCATGTGGCAGTGGGTGAGCACCACACCCCCACCGTCGATCGCCTCCTGGGTCCAGTCGACCGCGGCATCGAACCACTCGTCCGGGACCTCCTGCCCGGCGTCGTCCATGCCGTGGTGCAGGTAGGCCACCTCGGGAGCCTGCCCGGCGACCCAGTCCTGGTCGCTCCACTCGATGCGGGTGTCGAGGATGTGGGTCACCCCGGCGTCCACCAGCTCGCGCAGCTGGCGCGTGGCCAGCTGCTCGTCCCGGGTGTCCAGGTCGCCCCCGACCAGCAGCTGCCCGGTGACGAACGCCGCGTCGGCGACCTCGAGCCCCGGAAGCGCGTGGTCGTCGCGGGTTGCTCATGACCTCGACCCTAGGGTGCGGCCACGACACGACTGCTGGCGCGGGGAGGTGGGCCTAGGCCTTGAAGCGCTGGTCCCGCAGCTCGGCGTTGAGGTCGGCGCGGTTCTGGTAGTGCATCACGATGTCGAGGAAGACCGGCCAGTTCACGTCCTTGGCGCGTACGACGGACCACGGCTTCATGTAGTGGGCGAAGGCGATCTCACCGTCGCGGACGCGGAGCTCGACCCCGGGGTCGACGAGGTCGTAGTTGACCCGGTGTCCGCTCTTGATGATCGTGATCACCGACTTCTCGACCTCGATCCGCTGCGGGATCCGGGCCTGGAGCAGGGTCCACTGGCCGACGGCGAGAACGGCCATCACGACCGCGAGGACCATGGCGCTGTCACCGAGGCCGTTGGTCAACAGCCACACGGCGTACACCAGGCCGAGCAGGGTGAAGAGCAGGGTGATCATGACGAGGGTGCGCCAAGGGGCCGGGGCCACGAACGTGTAGTGGCCCGCCGGCGCGCGAAGCTCCCGACCGGTCTTGCTGCGGGCCATCGTGTTTCCCTTTCCAGGCGACCCGAATATGCCGACTCTCCCCGTGGCGCAAGCGTCTCACAGGGCGGTCCGATTCGCGGATATATGGGCGAAATTCTGCGTTCTCCTACCGGCGCGTCCCGGCGTCCCTACCGTGGACGGGTGCCCTCCCCCCGACTCGCATCCCTGGCCGGTCTCCTGGCCAGCGTGACCGTCGCGCTCGCGGCGACCGCGGGCGCCGAGCCGGCAACGAGTTCCGGTGCCGCTGCCGGCCACTGCCGGCACAGGTGTCGCCGGCGACGTCCGGATGGCCGCCACCACCTACCCCACCAACGCCGCCAAGATCTTCCGGTGGGGCAACGCGTCGTGGAACGACGAGTTCGTCAAGCCGCTGTCCTCCTCGATGTGGCAGGTCAACCACCCCTCGCTGGTGCGCAACCAGCACGGCATGCTCACCCTCGACTCGACCCCGACGAGCGGCGACGTCGTGGCCACGGTCAAGGGACGCAACAAGCAGTACGGCCGCTGGGAGGCGCGCGTGCGCACCCGCAACTACAAGGGCGCCGGCCCGTCGTACCGCGCCGTCTGGGAGCTCGTGCCGTACGACGGGAACTACCGGTGCGGTGCGCGCAGCATCGTGCTCAGCGACTACCGGATCGGCACCGGCACAGCCGCGATGCACGTGCGCAACACCCCGGACGCCGACTTCACCACCGGCAAGGCGCTTCCGCTGAACAACGAGTTCCACACCTACGCCATCGAGGTCACGCCCGACCACGTCTCGTGGTTCGTGGACACGAAGGTCGTCATGACCGAGCGACGCCCAGCCGCGCTGTCCGGCCAGATCTTCGCCGCCCGGTTCCGCCTCGTCTCCACCCCCGGCGCCACGATGCGCAAGGGCCGGATGCAGATGGACTGGGTGCGCTACTACACGCTGGCCCGCAAGAACGCGAAGCCGATCACCGCGCCCCAGGCCGCGCAGACCACCTTCGCCGACGCCTGCTGATCCCCCGCTGACACGGTCTGCCACATCCGGCATTCTTGGGTCGTCATGCAGATGACAGCCCGACCGGAAGGACCGTCATGCTCGGCCGCAAGACCTACGAGCCAGACGAGCTCGCCAACGCCCGCACCGCCCTGCGAGCACGGCTCAACGCCTGGGACGACCTCGTCAAGGCCACGACCGATCCCGGCGCGCAGGAGGCGCTCGACGCCCTCGAGCCGCTGTTCTTCAACAGCCTGGTGCTCGCGCTCGACCGCGACTTCGTGCACCGGGTGCGGATGGTCACCGGCAAGGACAACAACCCGCTCAACGAGGTCGAGCTCCTCACCGAGTCGCTGATGAACAACGACGGCGTGCTCCGCACCGGCAACGTGGTCATGTACGACGCCGACACCTCGGTCACCGGACTCGCGGCCGGCGACCGCATCGCCCTGGACCGCGACGCCTTCGCCCGGCTGAGCGAGGCGTTCTTCGCCGCCCTCGAGGAGCGGTTCCTGGCCTAGGGAGCGGCTAGCGGATGTTGCCGATCGTGCGCCGGGGGTGATCGGTCTCGAGGTTCTGCAGCCGCACCTGGCCTCGCGCCAGCACTGCGCCGTCCTCGTTGACCGTCTCCACGACCCACACCTGCTGCGTCCTGCCGCGGTGGATCGGAGTGGCCGTGGAGGTCATGGTGCCGTAGCTCACCGCGCGGTAGAAGTCGGTGTTGTTGTTCACCCCGACGACCTGTCCCCCGTCGACCCACGTCGCGGCCGCCACGCTGGCCAGCGTCTCCACCACGCTGCAGTGCACGCCGCCGTGCAGGATGCCGTAGGGCTGGTGCAGCTCCTCCTTGGCCTCCCAGGTGGCGACGACACGATCGCCGCTCACCTCGCTGAACTGCAGGCCGATGTACGACGCGAACGGACCGGTCAGGTCGCCGTCGAAGCTCGGGGGTACGGGTGTCTGGTTCTCCTCGTTCACACCGGCATCCTTGCACCCGGTCCCTGCACCTGGGGGAAGTGACTGCCGCCGGGGGTCGGCGCCAGAATCGTACATTTGGGCCATGCCAGACGCAGCTCGCAGCCACGACACTGGAGCCTGAGATCTCGGCCAACCAGGAGGCGGCGTGCGAATCCGCGAGGACGCAGGAACCCAGACCAGCTCGGTGGGCACCGCCAACGCCCTGACACGCCGGGAGCTCGAGGTGCTCGCCGAGCTCTCGCTCGGTGGCTCCTACGTCGACGTCGCGTCGGCCCTCTTCGTCAGCCAGAACACCGTCAAGACCCATCTGGCGTCGGTCTACCGCAAGCTCGGTGTCGAGCGTCGTGCCGACGCGCTGCGGGTGGGGCGGGAGCTCCGGCTGATCTGACCGCAGCCGCTACCGCTGCCGTCCAGAGCTGTCGTCAGGCGATCCTGCGGTGGTAGGTGGCCATCGCGAAGCGCGTACGCGACGACGAGGATGCCGAGGCACCACGGCGAGGGCGACCCAGATGTCGCTGCTGACCGGCTGCTGTGCGAACAGGTCGCGGATGGAGTTGACGATGGACGTCACCGGTTGGTTCTCCGCGAAGGCGCGCACCGGACCGGGCATGGTGTCGGTGGGCACGAACGCCGAGCTGATGAACGGCAGGAAGATGATCGGGTAGGAGAAGGCGCCCGCCCCGTCGACGCGTCTTCGCGGACAGGCCGGCGATGACGGCGATCCAGGTCACGGCCAGGGTGAACAGGACGAGGATCCCGGCGACGGCGAGCCACGCCAGCACTCCCGCCGATGAGCGGAAGCCCATCAGGAGGGCGACGAGCACGACGAGCGCGAGCGACAGCAGGTTGGAGACCACGCTGGTCAGCACGTGCGCCCACAGCACGCTGGAGCGTGCGATCGGCAGCGACTGGAACCGCTCGAAGATCCCGCTGCTGCACGTCAGTGAACAGCCGGAATGGCTGTGTAGGAGATCCCCATCACGATGGTGATGAGCAGGATCCCGGGCAGCAGGTAGTTCACGTACTGACTCCGAGCCGCTGTCGATCGCGCCGCCGAAGACGTAGACGAACAGCAGCATCAGGGCGATCGGCATGATCGTGACCGTGATGATGGTGTCCACGCTGCGCGTGACGTGACGTCATGGAACGGCCCAGCAGGACCGTGGTGTCGCTCGAAGAACTGAGTGCTCATCGTTGCTCCTTGCTTGTGCGTGCCTCGGCGTCGGACGTGCCCGCGTCGGCATCGCCGCCGATGATGGCGAGGAAGATCGTCCTCCAGGGTCGGCTGCTTCTCGACGTACTCGACCTCGGTGGGTGGGAGCAGCCGTTTCAGCTCGGCGAGGGTGCCGTTGGCGATGATCCGTCCCTCGTGGAGGATCGCGATCCGGTCGGCGAGCTGCTCGGCCTCGTCGAGGTACTGCGTGGTGAGCAGCACCGTCGTGCCGTGCCGGGCGAGCTCCTTGACGCTGTGCCACACCTCGGCGCGGGACTGGGGGTCGAGCCCGGTGGTCGGTTCGTCCAGGAAGATCACCGGCGGGTCCCCGATGAGGCTCATCGTGATGTCCAGACGGCGACGCATGCCGCCGGAGTACGTCGACACGCGTCGTTGCGCCGCGTCGGTGAGCTGGAACCGCGCCAGCAGGTCGTCCGCGATCCGGCGCGGCGTCCTTCAGGTGCCGCAACCGGGCCACCAGCACCAGGTTCTCGCGCCCGGTGAGGCTCTCGTCCACGGCTGCGAACTGCCCGGTGAGGCTGATGGACTCCCGCACGCTCGCCGGATCGGCGGCGACGTCGAAGCCGTCGACGCGTGGCCGTGCCCGCGTCGGGGCTTCAGCAGCGTGGACAGGATCTTCACGAGCGTGGTCTTGCCCGCACCGTTGGAGCCGAGCAGGGCGAAGATGCTGCCCCGCGCCACGTCGAAGTCCACGCCGCGCAGCACGCGAAGCTCGTCGTAGGACTTCTCGAGGCCCCGGAGCGCGGATCGCCTCGACCTGATTGTGTCGTCATCGCGACGTCCCCTCGCTCCCGGCGTCCTCGCCCGGCGACACGGTCGATGGCGCGAGTTGAGCCGTTCCCGCTCCCGGATGATCCAGGAGCCCTCCGGGTAGTTGGCCGGACGAACGCCTCGACGAACTCCGTGGGGTCCTCGCCGACGATCTCGCGGATCGGGGTCTGGTTCGCCGCGCTCTGCTCGAACAGGTCGGCCAGGTCCTCGAACATCGAGGCCCAGCGCGGAGTCGTCCCTTGCCCGGTCCGAAGTACATGAGGTAGCGCTCCACCGCTTCGATCGCCGTGCGGTAGCTCGGCGGAAGCTGTCGGGTGCGCGCCTTGTACTGCCTCCAGCGCCGCTTGTGCGCTGATCCATCCTCGAGATGACCATGTCTAGCTTGCCTCCTTCTCGGAGCTGTTCCAGCCGTTCTGCGAGGAAGCTCCAGGTCCTCCAGAACTCGTCGAGACTTTCCTGGCCGGCGGCGTTGAGGGAGTACACCTTGCGCGGCGGCCCCTTCTCCGAGGGGACCTTCTCCACGTCGACGAGGCCGCGCTGCTCGATCCTGATGAGCAGTGCGTAGACGGTCCCCTCGGCGATGTCGGTGAAGCCCTTCTCCCGCAGCCAGGCCGTGATCTCGTAGCCGTACGCCGACCGGCCGGCCAGGATCGCCAGGACGATGCCCTCCAGCGTTCCCTTGAGCATCTCGGTCACCTGCTTGCCCATGGAACACCTCCTCCGGCTCGGCTACTCAGTGTTATTGACTACTGGTAGATAGTAACACTGACTAGCGGGGAATCAAGCCGCCGCCAAAGCCTCGCGCAGACTGATCCGAGGGGTCAGCGGCCGAAGCAGAGCCAGGCCCCCACCAGACCCGGCAGCAGGCCGGCCAGCAGCCAGGGCGAGAGCAGCGGCTTGCCGTGGATGGCGCGAGCCAGTGCCACCGCGACGACGCCGGTCAACGCCGCCATCACGTTGAGCCCGATGCGCGCAGCGGCGTGATCCTCGTCGGTGAAGATCGCGGCGACCGCGATCCCGCCGGCGAGGTGCCCGACGGTGACCAGGGCCAGGGTCGACATGACCCAGCGCTGCACCTGCGTCAGCGACATCCCCGAGGAGGCGGCCGGACGCGGCATGGGCGCGTCGAAGTCGATCAGGTGTCGCTGCCTGCGTCGGCGGACATGCTCAGGCATGTCGCCTCCTCTCCCCAGGGGCAAGCCTAGGGAGCGGCCCCCGGCGCCCGGAGGTCGGCCACCACTTGGCCGCCCTTCATCACCAGGGACGGTGACTGCAGCACCGAGAGGTCACCGAGGTCGTGGCCCGCAACGGCGACCAGGTCCGCGAGCCGGCCGGGCTCGAGCGAGCCGATGTCGTCGCGACCGAGGCACTCCGCCGCCCTGCAGCGTCGCCGCCTGCACGGCGCCCAGTGGAGTCATCCCGAGACGCACCATGACAGCGAGCTGGCGGGCGTTCTCGCCGTGCGGGTACACGCCCGCGTCGGTGCCGAACGCGATCCGGTTGCCGCGCCGCACGGCCTCGGAGAAGGCGGCGCGCTGGGTCTCCGTCGTCTCGCGGTTCTTGCGCATCAGCTCCTCGGGCCAGCCGTCGCGCGCACCGGCCTCGGCGATGTGGTCGCCGTTGTAGACGTCGGCCACCAGCCAGGTGCCGTGCTCGCCCATCAGGTCGAGCGCCTCGTCGTCGAGCAGCGACCCGTGCTCGATCGAGCGCACCCCGGCCCGGGTCGCGCGCTTGGCCCCCTCGGCGCCGTGCGCGTGGGCCGCCACGAACAGCCCGTGCTCCGTCGCGACCTCGACCGCGGCCCGGATCTGGTCCTCGCTCAGCTCGGGCTCGCCGGGCTCGGTGCCGGGCGCGAGCACGGCACCGGTGGCGATGAGCTTCAACAGGTCCGCCCCGCCCGCCACGATGCGCCGGGCGGCTCGTCGTACGTCCTCGACGGTGTCGACCACACCGACACGCATCTCGGGAGGGACGACCATCCCGTCGGGCAGGCCGGTGATCTCGCCGCCGCCCCCGGAGCAGGTGATGTAGGCACCCGCGCAGTGCATCCGCGGCCCGTCGACGATGCCGGCCTCGATCGCGTTGCGCAGGTCGACGTCGACGAAGGCCCGGAAGGTGCCGACGTCGCGCACGGTCGTGACGCCGGCCGCCAGGGTGGCGCGGGCGTTGGCGACACCGTCGAGCACCTCTTCCGCCGCCGAGCGGTCGAGGATGCCGGCGGGTTCGCCCGCCTCCACCGGACCCACGAGGTGGGTGTGCAGGTCGACGAGTCCCGGCAGCACGGTGGCGTCACCGAGGTCGATGACCTCGGCATCGGCCGGCCCGTCCTCGCCGGGCCCGAGGACCGCGGTCACCTTCTCGCCGTCGACGACGATCCGGCGGTCGGTGAGGACCTGACCCCCGACGACGTCGACGAACCTCCCCGCCGCGACGACGAGCGTCATGACGACGTCGGGAAGTGGAAGCTCGCGTCACTCGCGTGCTCGCTTCGCGGCCAGCGGGCGGTGACGACCTTGGCCCGCGTGTAGAAGCTGATGCCCTCGGGCCCGTGGACGTGCTTGTCACCGAACAGCGAGTCCTTCCAGCCACCGAAGGAGTAGTGGGCCATCGGCACCGGGACGGGGACGTTGATCCCGATCATCCCGACGTTCACCCCGCGCTGGAACCGTCGCGCCGCCTCGCCACTGCTGGTGAAGATCGCCGTGCCGTTGCCGTAGGGGTTGGCGTTCACCAGGGCGATGGCCTCGTCAACCGTCTCGACCCGTACGACGGACAGCACCGGACCGAAGATCTCCTCGCGGTAGACGTCCATGTCCGCGGTGACCCGGTCCATCACGGTCGGGCCGACCCAGAAGCCCTCCTCGTGACCGGGCACGACGTGTCCGCGGCCGTCGACGGTGACGGTGGCGCCCTGGCTCTCGCCCGTGTCGACCAGTCCGACGATGCGCTCCTGCGCCTGCCTCGTGACGACGGGGCCCATCTCGCTGTCGGCGTCCCGGCCGGACCCGACCTTGACCGCCCGCGCCCGGTCGTTGACCGCGCCGACGACCGGGTCGGCGGCCGCTCCCACGGCCACGGCGACCGAGATCGCCATGCACCGTTCCCCGGCCGACCCGAAGGCCGCCGCCGCGAGGTGGTCGGCGGCGAAGTCCACGTCGGCGTCGGGCAGCACGACCGCGTGGTTCTTCGCGCCCCCGAGCGCCTGGACCCGCTTGCCGTTCGCCGTACCGCGTTCGTGGATGTAGCGCGCGATCGGGGTCGAGCCCACGAAGGAGACCGCGGCCACGTCGGGCGAGTCCAGGATCGCGTCGACGGCGACCTTGTCCCCGTGCACCACGTTGAAGACCCCGTCGGGCAGACCGGCCTCTCGCCACAGAGCGGCCAGCAGCAGCGACGCCGAGGGATCGCGTTCGCTGGGCTTGAGCACGAAGGTGTTCCCGCACGCGATCGCGACCGGGAACATCCACATCGGCACCATCGCCGGGAAGTTGAACGGCGTGATCCCGGCGACCACACCCAGCGGCTCGCGGAAGGAGTACATGTCGATGTCGGTGGAGACCTGGTCGGAGTAGTCGCCCTTGAGCAGGTGCGGGACACCGCAGGCGAACTCGACCACCTCGAGCCCGCGCTGCACCTCGCCACGGGCGTCGGAGAGCACCTTGCCGTGCTCGTCGGTGATCGCCTCGGCCAGCTCATCGACGTGCGACGCGACCTGCTCGCGGAACGCGAACAGGATCTTTGCCCGCTTGCTGACCGAGGTCTGCGACCAGGCCGCGAACGCCTCCTTCGCGGCCTCGACCGCCGCCTCGACGTCCTTGTCGCTGGCCAGCAGCACCTCCGCCTGCTGCTCCCCCGTCGCCGGGTTGAACACGGGAGACGTGCGGTCGGAGACGCCTGCGCTGGGCTGCCCGGCGATCCAGTGTTCGATGGTCTTCACAGGACGACTCAACCATCGCCGGTCCAGCCGAGTCGAGCCTGTACACCGGCGTCGGTCTTACCTGCGTCGTCGTCCACCACCTGCTCACCGACCAGTACCAGAGCGTCGGCTCGGCCAGCTTCACCGTGCGCCGACCTGACCGGCGGGCCATCCGGTCCGGCGAGGCCGACGAACCTCCTTGGAGGGCATGGGCGGCCGCGAAGGCGGCCGCCTTGCGAGCGGGAGGAGGCCGGGGCGTGCATGATCAGGACGTGGCCGCCCCGTCCGAGCACGGTTCACTGCCTGGGCCGGGCTCCGGCCGCCCGCGCTGGTGGCCGCACTTCAGCAGCCCGCTCCGGTCGACCGCGGTCACGGCACGGCTCGGCCGTGCGCTCGGCATCTGCTTCGCGGTGTGCTTCGTCACGGGGATGCTCAGCCACTACCAGTACCAGCCCTGGTCGTGGCTGCCGGAGCCGGCGCAACCGGTGCAGGCCTACCGGGTCACCCAGGGCCTGCACGTGGCCACCGGCGTGGCCAGCATCCCGCTGCTGCTGGTCAAGCTCTGGTCGGTCTACCCGAACCTGTTCCGGTGGCCCAGCATCCGCTCCGCCCGGCACGCCCTGGAGCGGCTCTCGGTCTTCGTGCTGGTCTCCTCGGCGCTGGTGCAGCTCACGACCGGGTTCCTCAACACCCTGAACTGGTACCCGTGGCCGTGGTCCTTCCCCTCCACGCACCGCTACCTGGCGTACGTCGTCATCGGCTCGATCCTGCTGCACATCGCGATCAAGCTGCCCGACATCAAGTACGGCCTGCAGGCCAGGCTCGCCGAGGCCGACGTGCTGACCGAGGTTCCCTGGAGCGAGAACCCCCTCGCCCACAGCAACGCCGGGGACGTCGCCACCGCCCGCGATGCCGGCGCTCGACCGGCGTGGCCTGCTCGTGGTCGTCGGGTCCGGCATCGGCGCGATCGTGCTGACCACGATCGGCCAGACCGTGACGCCGCTGGCGCGCGTCGGCCTGCTCGCGACCAGGCAGGCGTCCAAGGGCCCGCAGGGAGTGCCGGTGAACAAGACCGCGCACTCGGCAGGGGTCGTCGAGCTGGCGCAGGCACCCGACTGGCAGCTGGAGGTGGCCGGGCCGAAGCCCTTCACCCTCACCCTCGCGGACGTGGAGTCGCTGGCCTCCGAGGCGCGGCACTACCCGATCAGCTGCGTCGAGGGGTGGAGCGTCGGCGCGGACTGGCGCGGGATCCCGGTGATCGACCTCGTCCGGCGCGCCGGGGGCGACACGTCCTCGCAGGTCGACCTGTTCTCGCTGCAGCCCCACGGCGCCTACAACCACAGCACGCTCGAGGGGCCGCAGGTCTCTGTCGCGCTGCTCGCGACCCACCTCAACGGGGAGCGGCTCGACCTGGACCACGGCTATCCCCTGCGGCTGATCGCGCCCAACCGTGCCGGGGTGCTCAACA
This sequence comes from uncultured Actinomycetota bacterium, assembly GCA_963698945.1. Lineage (GTDB taxonomy): Bacteria > Actinomycetota > Actinomycetes > Propionibacteriales > Nocardioidaceae > Marmoricola. The sequence continues at coordinate 410,180 of CAVOST010000014.1, forward strand.
CCAAGTGGCTGCGCCGGCTGGAGGTGACGTGATGCTCAAGTACCGGATCGCCCTGGCCGTCGCCGGAGTGCTGCTGCTCGGGTTCGGCGCCTTCCGTCTCGTGACCGGGCTCGACCCCAGCGACCTGTTCGCGCTCGTCCTCTGGATGGTGGTGGCCGTCGTTCTCCACGACTTCGTGATCGCACCGCTGACCGTGGGGACCGGCGTGCTCCTGACGCGGGTGCCGCCCCGGGCCCGCCGCTACGCACAGGGCGCGCTCGTCGTCGGCCGCCTTCCTCACCGTGATCGCGGTGCCGCTCATCGGGCGCCGCGACACCCAGCCGCCGGTGAAGGCGATCCTGCTGCGCAACTACACCGGCAACCTGTTCCTCCTGCTCGGCCTCACCGCCGCCGTCGCGCTGCTGCTCTACGCCGCGCGCGTGCTGCGCGACTCCTCGCGTCCGCCTAGCTGACGGCAACCGGCGTCGGGGGTTCGAAGGTGGCCAGCATCGCCTCGAGCGCGGCCTGGTCGGGACCCGACGAACGGCGGGCTGTCCGGGGTCTCGTGCAGCATGTCCAGCAGCGTGTCGGTTGAGGCCCGCGCGCGGCGGGCAGGTGCGTGCTGAAGATGGTGGACGGGTCGAGGTCGCGGATCGGGTCGATCGTCGCCCGGAACCTCGTCGGGGTGCACGCTCGTGCACCCAGGGACTGTCCACGCCCGGCCCACAGCAGCTGCGCCGCCCGCAGGTCGTCCGGACCCGACGTCGCGCACGTCGCCTGCCGAGGGCGCTCTCGGCCGTGGGCAGCGGAGCCCCGAAGCAGTCGGACGAGAAGAGCGCGCCGGTCTTGTGGTCGACCACGCCGACGGTCGCGGGGTTGTCGAACAGCGGCGGGCGCAGGCCGGAGAGCACCCGGTCGCCGACGTCGAGCTGCTGGCCCACGGTTGAGCAGGTAGACCCGGTCCAGCGGCAGCGGTCGCTCGCAGCTGAGGATGCCGACCCCGATGAACGTGGTGACCACGCGCGCCTGCGGCGCCGCCTCGAGCAGGTCGAACAGCCCGCCGGTGTGGTCGCGGTCGGGGTGCGTCAGCCAGATCCAGCGGACGTCGGCCGGGTCGATCGCGCCGCTCGAGCCACGAGCACGAAGTCCTTGTCGTCGGTGCTCAGCCCGGTGTCGATGACCACCGGCTGCTCGGCGTGGATGACGAACGCGTTGACGGGGAGGAAGCCGAGCCCGGGAATCTCCGCCATGTCGTTGAGGACGGTGACGTCCTGGTCGGTCCGGTGGGTCTCCATGGCGTTTCTCCTTTGGTGGTGGCGTTTTCAGAAGGGCACGGGTCACGTCGAGCAGCTCGTGGTTCTCTGCGTGGTCGACGGGTGGTCGGCCGCACGCCCGGAGAGCAGCGCGGCAGAAGTCGACGGCGTCGAGCCGGATCTCGGGGCCGCCGCTGCCGTGGCCGAAGCTGCCGCCGGCGGGTCCGTCGAGGCACGAGGTCGTACGCCCGGCCGTGGCGCTCGGCCCACTCCGCGACGACGTCCGCGACGAGGACGCCGTCGTGGTCGGCGGTCAGCAGCGGCGGGCGTCCGATGGCGCGAGCGATGTCCATCCGGTGCATCCACGGGTCGCGGGTCAGGATCACGTCGATGAGGAACCCGTTGGTCCACCGCTCGGTGCCGTCGCCGACGACCTGTGGCTCGCGGCATCGTCAGCCGGCGCACGAGCCCCGGCGTGCGGCGCCGCCCTCGCGCCGCGCGCGGCCCGACCTCGGCGAACCGGTCGACGAGCTCGGCGGTCGGTGAGGTGGGCGTGCTCCTCGACCTGCAGTGCCGTGAGCGTGTCGAGATAGGTACGCCGCCGCCGGCGCGCGGCCCGGTCCTGGCGCAGCGTCTCGCGCAGCCCGGTGGCCATCAGGGCCATGCCGACGCAGTGTGCCGGCCATCGCGCGGACGTCCCAGCCGGGGCACTCCGTCGGCAGGGTCCAGTCCTCGGGCGACAGGTCGCCGACCAGGTCGAGGAGACGGGTGTACTCCGTCGCCGCCAGCTCCATCGCGACGTCACGATCGAGCGCGGGACGTCGGGCGGCGGTGCTCGAGCGGCTGGTCTCGGTGAAGCTCATCGGGCCTTCCTCCTTGCTTCGAGGCCGAACTCGTCGGCGAACATGTCGACGGCGCGGGGCAGCAGCCGGCTCCACCGGTCGCCATCGGGGTCGTTGGCGATCTGCTGGCTCGACCAGGCCGGCAAGGAGCGCGGTCCAGAGGTCGGCAGCGTCGGGGTCGGTCGACACCGATCCGGTCGAAGAAGGTGTGCAGCCGCTGCATGGACCGGACCGCGGGCACGTAGGCCTCGGTGGTGGGCGTGAAGCCGGGAATGGGGCGCTGCGTTCATCAGGGCATACCGGTCGTGGTCGGCGATGAAGGCGTCGAACACCTCCCGGGCGACGACCTGCAGGGCCTCGCGGGCAGTCCTCGCCGGCTCCTCCTGCAGCAATGGCGGCGTGGGCGTCGTACTCGTCCCAGGCCTGCCCGTACATCGCGTCGACCATGTCGAGCTTGGAGGCGAAGTGGCCGTAGAGCGACGGGGCGCGCATCCCCACGCGCTCGGCGACGGCGCGCTGGGTGAGCCCGGACCAGCCGGTCTCCCGCACCACCGCCCAGGCCGCGTCGAGGATCTCGCGGCGGGTTCCCTCGCGGCGCCTGGCCACCCTATCGACGTTCGGCGTACCTAACATAGTTAGGCAAGCTATGCGCGCGCCAGCACCGGCCGGTCAAGGACGGCCGGCGGCGGGCTGGACCAGCAGCCCCGTGGTCCTACGGCATGGCGGGCGGGGCAGCGTCGGGCAGATTCGTGGAGAAGTACTCCAGCGCGGTCTTGGTCTTCGTCTGCTGCTCGCCCGAGAGGTCGAGGCCGTGCTTGACCAGGAACGCCCTCAGCTCCGCGGAGGCCTGGAAGGCCTCTGCGGGGGCGCTCTTGGCCGAGAGCTCGAGGATCCGGGTGCCGTCGGGATAGAGCCAGAGCTCGGCCACCAGCCGCCTGTCGAGCTCCCTGTGCGAGAACTTCAGCTTGAACACGTTGATCGGACCGAGGATCGAGAGGTCATCGAGCTCGATGCCGGCGGGCGCATGGGCGGCGAAGAACGCACGCTGCTCCTTGGAGTACAGCTTGCGGATGCTCCTGGTTCCCGTGGCCACCTTCTTGACGTCCGTGCGGCCCAGGGCGCCCTTCAGCGAGGCGGAGCAGACGTAGCCACCCGGCATGACGTCGACCTCGAACACCAGGTTCTCGCCGCCCGGCTCCGTCACGGACCTCCGCCGGGACGGCGGGCCGCAGCTTGACCACCGTGTCGTCCATGCGGCCCTGGGTCCGACGGGCGCGGACGACCACGCCGTGCTGGTAGAGGTCGAGGCCGGGGGTGTCGAAGAAGATCACCTGGCGGATCACGGCCTCCAGCGGGTCCATCCCCAGCGCCATCACCGCCTGGCGCTGCTCGGAGTCCGGCACCGTCAGCTTGAGCTCGACGCTGTCGGCCTGCTTGGTCAGCGCGAACAGGTCGGCGAGCTGTGCGTCTGTCAGCCGGGCGGGTGACGGGGTCGCTGGTCGTGGACATCGGGTGCTCCTTCGGCGGATCAGCGGTGACGCGCTCTGCACCGCGACCCCACTCCACCGCACCGCCTCGACAGCCGGGTCACCCGGACCGGGGGACGTACCAACCCTGAAGCACCGCCGAGCGTGTGCGTCATGACGGGCGTCATCGGGGACCTGCTTCCGCTGGCGGTCGGTGTCGCCGTGAGCCCGATCCCGATCATCGCGACCATCCTCGATGCTGCTGGCACCCCGGGCGAAGTGGCTGCAGCACAACAACGCCACCGTGATGTGCGTGTTGCTGCTGGTCATCGGCGTCGTGCTCGTCGGCAAGGGCGTCGGCGGCCTCTGAGGCGATCCGGCGCGACACGCCGCGACCTCCCCGGCGCGACCGCGTGTTTCTGGGACGCTCTCGAGGATGTGGCTCGGACGAGAGCTGACGAATTCGACAGGGAGAAGAGTGCTTGCCATGGACGCGATGACCAACGACTTCGGGGAAGTGCTTCTGTGGTCCTTCTGGTTCTTCATCTGGATCGCCGCGATCATGGTGTGGTTCCGCTGCCTGTTCGACCTGTTCGGTGACCACACGCTCAGCGGCTGGGGCAAGGCAGGCTGGGCCATCCTGCTGATCTTCGTGCCGTGGCTGGGCGCGCTGATCTACCTGATCGCCCGTGGCCGCAGCATGACCGAACGCCAGATCAGCAAGGCCAAGGAGATGCAGGCGGCGCAGGACCAGTACATCAAGCAGGTCGCCGCCAGCGGCCCGGCCTCAGCGGCCGAGCAGATCGCGAGCGCGAAGGCGCTGCTCGACTCCGGCACCATCGACCAGAGCGAGTTCGAGGCCCTGAAGGCCAAGGCGCTGGTCTGACCGCTCAGCCCGTCGACTGCCCGGCGGCCCTACGGGGTCGCCGGGCGCCGGGCACGGATGTGTCCGGGACGCATCCCTCCTGACTCCAGCGAGTCGACCAGCAGCTCCCAGAACTCCAGCTCCACCTGCAGGTCCTCGTCGCCGAAGCGCTGGGCCATCTCGCGGCCGAGCTCACCTCGCAAGGACTCGAGCTCCTGCCGCGCCACGTCGAGGTACCAGTCCCCGCGGTCGCTGGTCTCGATGTCGACGAAGCCGATGCTCTGGGCGATGGCGGCCAGGTCCTCCAGGGACACCATGGTGAACTGGTTGCCGGTCTCCTCGACCCAGGTGCCGACCGCTGGTGCGACCGCGTCGCCGGCTCCGCGAAGCCAGTCGGAGACCAGCAGCTCCCCGCCCGGGCGGAGCACACGGAAGGCCTCCGCGTAGACCGACGCCTTGTCCTCGACGTGGATGATCGAGTCCTTGCTGAACACGACGTCGAAGGCCTCGTCATTGAAGGGAAGCGGACCGGGCAGGACATGGAGGAACTCGAGGCGGTCGCCGAGACCGGCGGCCTCGGCTCGCTCGGTGGCGGACACCACCAGGTGTGCCTGTACGTCGATCCCCGTCACCCTGGCTGCCCCGTGCTGCGCGACCAGGATCTCGTCCACGCCACCGAGTCCGCTGCCGATGTCGAGAACGTCCATGCCCTCGAGGGATCGGCCACCCAGGATCGACGCGACCTCCTCGGCACCCCCGGGAGACAGGAAGCCGTCGCCCCAGACGAGCTGCAGGCGACCCGCCTCCTGCGGCAGGTACTCGTCGGGCGGCACCTCGGTCATCGCGACCCCCTTGGCGTGCGTTGCGTCGGAGGCTAGTGACCTGCGGTCGACTTCGGGCCCTTGGTCTAGGACGGACTGCTTCCACACAGACTGGGTGAGGCTCGCTGCGTCCGGCCGGGGCAGGCTGGCGGGATGGCTGGATGGATAGCGACCGCGTTGTACCTGCTGGACCTCACGATCAAGGTGATCGCCCTGGGGGTGGTGCCCAAGAACCGGCGCCCCTCGAGCGGCATGGCCTGGCTGTTGGTGATCATGCTGATCCCGTTGCTGGGCTTCGTGATCTTCCTGTGCCTGGGCCAGACCCGGGTGGGGCGAAAGCGTGATGAGAAGCAGGCCGAGGTCAACGCCATCGTCGCGGATCGCACCGCAGCGGTCCCCACTCTCGAAAAGGACTTCCCGGGTCCCGAGTACGTGAAGTCGCTGGCGACGCTCAACCGCAACCTCGGCGCACAGCCGGTGACACCCGGAAACCGGATCGACCTGTTCCCGGGCTATGGAGACAGCATCGACGCGATGACCGAAGCCGTCGAGCACGCCTCGACCTGGGTGCACGTGGAGTTCTACATCACGGCCTGGGACAACGTGACCGGGCCGTTCTACGAGGCACTCGTTCGCGCCGTCGAGCGAGGCGTCACGGTGCGCCTGCTGTTCGACCACCTGGGCTCCCGCGGCATCCCGGGCTACAAGGAGTTCAAGGCGCGGCTCGACAAGAGCGGGATCGAGTGGCACCCGATGCTGCCGATCCAGCCGCTCAAGGGCGAGTGGCGCCGGCCGGACCTGCGCAACCACCGCAAGATCCTCATCGTCGACGGGACCGTCGCCTTCACCGGCTCCCAGAACCTGATCGAGCCCGGCTACAACAAGCCCAAGAACCACGAGGCGGGCCGCGAGTGGGTCGAGCTGATGGCCCGGATCCACGGCCCGGCGGTGAGCGCGCTCAACCTGCTGTTCGCCACCGACTGGTACAGCGAGACCGGGGTCAAGCTCACCGAGGAGCTCGGCACGGTGCCACCGACGGTCGGCGAGATCGAGGGCCAGGTGATCCCCAGCGGGCCGGGGTTCGCCACCGAGAACAACCTCCGTGCGTTCACCACGTTGCTGTACTCCGCGCAGCGTCGCCTCTCGATCACGAGCCCCTACTTCGTCCCGGACGAGTCGCTGCTCTACGCCATCACCACCGCGGCCCAGCGCGGCGTCGAGGTCGAGCTGTTCGTGAGCGAGCTCGGCGACCAGTTCATGGTCTACCACGCACAACGCTCCTACTACGAGGCGCTGCTGCGCGCGGGCGTCCGGATCTACCTCTACCCGGCGCCGTACATCCTGCACGCGAAGTTCTTCAGCGTCGACGACGACGTCGCGGTCCTCGGCTCGAGCAACATGGACATGCGCTCCTTCGGCCTGAACTACGAGGTCTCGCTCATGCTTCTCGGACCCGAGGTGGTCTCCGGGATGCGCAAGGTGCAGGACACCTACCGGGAGATGTCGAAGGAGCTCACCCTCGAGACGTGGCTGGCTCGGTCGCGCAAGTCGGCGTACGCCGACAACGTGATGCGGCTGACCGCAGCGCTCCAGTGATCGCCGTGCGGCCGGTCAGCAGGTCGACTGGACGTCGCTGACGAGCTTCTTGGCGTCGGTGCCGAAGGTGCTCAGCGCGGTTCCTGCGGCGGCGAGCGTGGCCGCGGCCGGGGTGGCCACGGCTGCCTCGACGCTGGTCTCCAGCTTCCCGTAGCTGGCCTCCACGGTGTCGACCTGCGTGGAGAACTGGGCCTTGGCGTCGGACGCGACGGCGTCGAGGTCACTCTTGATCGCCTTCAGACCGCTCTCGAGGTCGCTGAGGGCACCGGAGGACGTCAGGTCGATGTCCTTGATCTTCTGGATCGACGACTTGAGATCGTCGACCGATCCGCAGACTGCTGGTGTGTCCTCGCCGCAGGCTGCGAGCGAGCCGGCAAGCATCAGCGTCGGCACGGCGAGCGTGATGGCACGCTTCATGGGGGTCTCCTCAGGTCGGGCGGGTTGTCGGGGCTAGCTGACGAGCTCGATCTCACCGGCCCGCCAGGTCTTGTCGAAGAAGGGCTGCAGCGGGCTGTAGAAGCGAAGTACGACGAACCAGCCCCGGTCGGGATCAGTCTGGACCCAGTTGCCGAGACCTACGTCATCGGGCGCTCGAGCGATGTCGGCTCGCACTCCCGGAGGGACGACTGCCAGAACGGGTTCACGCGTTCTGGAGGATGCGGCGCGCCCTCACCAAATGTGTGATCAGAGGTCATGGAACACCTGACGGCCCGGAGACAGGGCCTCTTGATCGCGCGGGGGTTGCTCCGGGCTCTCGCCACCGCTGTCGTGGTGGTCGCGCTCTACTACGTCCTTCCGCTCGATCGCTGGTCCGACACCTGGGTGGTTGTCCTGGAGCTCGTCATCGGCGTGGTGCTGCTGAGCGGAGTGATCTTCTGGCAGGTTGCGGGCCATCCTCCGTGCGCAGTACCCCGGGATCCGGGCCGTCCAGTCCCTCGCCGTCATCACGCCGTTGTTCCTGCTGCTCTTCGCAGCGACGTACTTCATCCTGGGCGTCGACGATCCGGCGACCTTCACCGAGCACCTGAGCAGGTCGGACGCGATCTACCTGACGGTCACCATCTTCGCCACCGTGGGCTTCGGCGACATCACGGCTCAGACCGAGGCCGCTCGGCTCGTAGTGACCACCCAGATGCTGCTGGACCTCGTGGTCCTGGGGTTTGGCATCCAGGTGATCTTCGGAGCCGTCAAGCGCAGCAAGGCCATGACCAGCGAGGCGGAGTCCTGACCTTCCGGGTCGGGCTTGTCGAGACCCCGTGCACCGGGCTGCCGGATTGCTTGTGGTCGGGGAAAGCGCAGCGACGGAGAGGTGGTGCGCGGGGCTGGTTCGCGCGCCGGCCGTCGGTTCGAGTTGTCCGGAAGTTCTTTGAGAATTTCTCCACAGATTCGTCGAGACACGCAGGTCAGGGGCCAGAACTGTCGGTGGTGGATGCTGGAATTGTTCATGTCCAGCACCCCGACCGACACCCTGATCCGGGTGCATCCGGTGCGCGACTTCGCCGCCCGCGCCAGAGCCCGGGCCAGCCAGCTCGGACTCGCCGGTGTGGTCGATGACACCGGCGAGCAGCGCGAGACGCTGGTCGACCTGAGCGTCCTGGAGAGCCAGGTCGCGGCGTTGAAGCTGCAGGTCCTGGCCGAGGCAGAGCGATCGGGTGCGACCGCCGGGCAGGGTGCCGGCACTGCGGCGGACTGGGTGGCGGTCGAGACCAGGCAGACCCGCCGGGCGGCGCGCTCGGACCTGAAGCTCGCCCAACGGCTCGAGACCTACCAGGTGCTGGCCGCTGCGTTGGAGTCCGGCGAGGTGAACACCGCCCAGGCGCGGGTGATCGTGACAGCGCTGGACGCGCTGCCGATGTCCGGGGAGTTCGCGGTCTCCGTCGAGCAGAAGCAGCAGGCCGAGGAGCACCTGGTCGCCCAGGCGGCCACTTCGACGCCGACAAGCTCAAGATCCTGGGCTACCGGGTCTTCGAGGTCATCGCGCCCGACCTCGCCGAGGCGTCGAGGGCCGGGTGCTGAGGCCGCAGGAGGCCAAGGCGCTACGCAAGGTCTCCTTCTCGATGTGGGAAGACCAAGAGGGGATCTGCCACGGCCAGTTCCGGGTGCCGCACCTGCACGGCCAGATGCTCGTCCAAGGCGCTGCAGGCGTTCACCAACCCCGCCCGACCTGACGACAGTGCGATCGACCCCGACCTCCCGAGCGAAGTGCGCAACGGGTTGGCGTTCACCAGCCTGCTCGAGGCGATCCCGGCGACCTGGCTACCGAAGCACGGCGGCGTCGGCGCCACGGTCGTGGTCACCATGACCCTCGAACAGCTGCTGGCGGACCTCGACGCCGCCGGGGTGTGCACCCTGGACACCGGCGGCCGCATCACCGCCGCCGAGGCCCGACGCCTCGCCTGTTCCGCGGGGATCATCCCGATGGTGCTCGGTGGCGAGGTCCCAGCCACTCGACGTCGGCCGCAAGCGCGCTTCCACACCGAAGCCATGCGACTCGCCATGGGAGTCCGTGACGGCGGCTGCACCGCCGAGGGCTGCGACAAGCCGGCCTCGATGTGCCACAGCCACCACGACATCGCCTGGTCGGCCGGCGGCAGACCAACGTCCCACCGGCGGTTGTTGTGCGGCCCCCACCACCGCCGCCTCCACCACCCCAACGGCAAGGTCAGCTTCCACCGACGTACGTGAGGGACCCAGCGATCACTTCCCGGGGTGGGCCATCGTGTCGACCGCCACGGTGACGGCCAGCACGAGGAACGGACTCTCGTCGGAGTCGATCTCGACGCCGTAGGTGTCACGGACCCGGAACCACTTCTTGGAGACCTCGGCGATCTTGCGGCCGTCGTCCTCGATCTCGTACTCGTGGTCGACGATGTTGCCCTGCACCTTCCACTCGCGGTCACCCGCGAGGTCCACCTTCCACCGCTCCCTCAGCGGGGAGACGAGGGCCTTGTGGACCAGCGCCAGGCGTTCGCCGTCCGGGTCCTCGATGGCCATGGAGTCGCGGATGTGCAGCACCCGGGTCTGGATCTTGCAGAGCTTGTTGCCCTGGGTGTCCTCCAGGTCCAGGGTGTTGCGCAGGCGCATGGCCTTGCCGTCGACCTTGAAGACGCGCTCGCCGGCCTCGTTCTCGATCCAGGAGTCGTCACCGATGGCGACGAGCTTCTGCCGCATCTGGTACCGCTGCGCATCGCCGCCGCGGCCGAAGGTGGCGCGCTCGTCCTGGCGATCATCTCGGCGCTTCTCACGTCTGTCCCGTAGTGCCATCGGTGCTCCTTGTGGTTGAGCACGAGCATCGCCCGACGCGAGGAAGCACGCCTCGTCCGCTCCGGGTGAGCGCAGCGACCGAGGAACACTTACCGGCGACGCCGTCCCACCCACCCGCCGCCTCGCGGCGGCGACTCCTAGGACCCGAGAGTGGTGCTGCTTCAGGCCACCTGGAACGTTCGGGGGGCGGCTTCGCAGATACGCTCGACGTCCCGACCGGCCCGCATCACCGTGCAGTCCGGCCGCACGAGCGCGGCGGCGGCCCGGCCCTCGGAGAGCCACTGGAAGAGCGGGGTGCCCGGGTTCACCTGCAGCACCTCGGTGCCGCGGTCCGCCAGGACGGCATGCTGCTGGGGGGACAGGGGTACGCCGGTCACCAGCACGAATCCGTTGCCGGTGACGTCGTCGTAGCGCCTGCCGTCGACCACGACGGTGTTGGGGCACAGCCGGCCGTGGAGGGACCGGCGCGGCCCGTGCGCCTCCACGAGCTCGGAGCCGCGCAGCGGAGGCGTTTCGCTGTCGAGGAGCCGTTCGCGCGCACCCGGCACTCGGTGCAGCCGGGGGGCGATGGCCTTGCGCAGCAGGTTGCCCACCTTGCCGCCCCGGGTCATGGCGACACCGACGGCCTTGGCGAGCTTGATGAGCGACCGGGCGTGCGGCTTCCGCTCCACCTCGTAGGTGTCGAGCACCGACTCGGGGAGGTCGCCGGGGAGCACTCCGGCGAGCTTCCAGCTGAGGTTCATGGAGTCGCGAAGTCCGGAGCACAGTCCCTGACCGATGAAGGGCGGCGTCAGGTGGGCCGCGTCACCGAGCAGGAAGACGTTGTGGTCGCGCCAGCGCTCGGCCAGCTGGGCCCGGAAGTGGTACTCCGCCACGCGAACCACCTCGAGCTGCTCGCACGGGACCCCGTGGACCCAGGGGCCGATGAGGGGCTGCAGCGCGTCGATGGACTCGAAGTCGGTGGCGGTCTCGCCCTCGAGGAGGCGGAACTCCCAGCGGTAGCGGCTCTCCCCGATGCGCATGTAGGTCCCGGCGCGCTCGGGGTCGCAGAGCTGGTGCGCGTACTCCCACCGGTCGAGCTCGACCGTGCTGGCCACGTCGATCACCAGCCAGCGCTGCTCGAACTTGAGGTCCTCCAGCCTCGAACCGATCGCGGTGCGCACGACGCTGTTGGCTCCGTCGCAGCCGAGCACGTAGGTGGCGAGAACGGACTCGTGGTCCCCTGTGAGTCGGTCGGTGAAGTCCACGCGCACGCGACCCTGGCCGTCCTGGGCGACGTCGCTGACCTCGACGTTGCCGCGCAATGTGACTGTGGTCTGGTGCTTGAGGTTCGTGCGCAGCAGGTGCTCGAGGTCGGGCTGGTCGAACATGTTGGCCCGCGGGTGGCCGTGGCGACCTTCGTCACCGTCCCGGTCGAACACCGCGAACACCCGGTGGTTGCGATCGATGAGCTGCAGACCCCGGGCGGGCCGTGAGATCGCCGCGAACTCCTCAGCAATACCGAGGCGCACGAGGATCCGGTAGACCTCGTCATCGAGGTGCACCGCCCGCGGCTGGGGGTAGACACCGTCCCAGCGGTCCAGGACGAGGCACTCGACACCGTACTGCCCGAGGAGGGTGGCGGCGGTGACCCCGGCTGGGCCGGCCCCCACGATGACGACGGGGACAGGCTCGGCGCTGGGGTGCTCCTCGGGGCTCATCCGAGTTCTCCGAGCACGAGGAGGAGGTAGCTCACGGTCACCAGGCCGAGCACCAGGGCTGGGGTCAGCTCCCGCAGGCCGTCGCCGTTGCGCAGATGCGCGACGCACGCGCCCCCGAGCAGCATCAGGAGTCCAGCGGCGGCCAGCGCGCCGATGACCGGGACGAACGCACCGACGATCAGCCCGAGGACGCCCAGGACCTCGAGGAGGCCGATCCGTCGGTAGGCCGCGACGCTGAAGCCGACGTGATCGGCCTTGGCGCGCATGGCAGGCACGGCGGCGAGCTTGGCCGAGCCGGCAGCCGCGAAGGCGACGACCAGGAGGCCGGCGAGAATCGGTGTAGGGGTCATGACAGTTCCAATCTCCAGGTGATGGCGAAGCGGTCGAGTGCCTCCGTGACGGAGGCCTGGTCGGTGCTGCGTTCCAGGTCGACGACGATGACGACCGCGCCGTCCTCGACCTCCCCGCGGACGCCGGTGATCGCCGGCGTTCCCCGGAGGGCGTGGGTGACGGCCTCGCGGGCGGCCTCGGCGCGCAGAGCCGGTTTGAACGGCTTGCCCACATGCGTGACGGGGAGCGTGTCGAGCACGGTGACGGACTTGGGAGCCGCGGCTTGCTCGGGCACGCGCTGGAGCCGCCCACGCTCCCAGTTCCTCGGGAGTGGCCGCTGCGCCGGGCGCGAGGGTCACGAACGCGACCGGCACCTCACCGGCGTGGACGTCGGGACGCCCCACCGCCTGGGCTGCGGTGACCTCCGGGTGCGCCAGCAGCGCGTTCTCGATCACCGCGGGGTCGATGTTGTGACCGCCCCGGATGATCAGGTCCTTTGCCCGTCCGACGAGGTGGACGAAACCGTCCTCGTCGACCCGGGCGAGGTCGCCCGTGTCGAGCCACCCCTGCCGCAGCTTTCCCAGCCCGTCCAGTACCGGCCCGGCGGGGCCCCGGTCGACCACATAGCCGGGGAACACGGTGCGGTCCGCCGATGGCCAGCACCCCGACCTCACCGGTCGGCACGTCGACCCACTCGCCATCGGCGGCCGCCCGCATGGTCTTGACCTGCTGGTAGGGAAGTCGCTGGCCGACGGCTCCGGGGACGGGGTGGTGCACGAAGCTGCGTGCGCTGGCGCAGGTCGCCTCGGTCAGGCCGTAGCCCTCCAGAAGCGGAACCTCGGTCGCGCCCTCGAACTTGTCGCGGACCGCCTTCGGCATCGGCGAGGCGCCGACGAGGGCGAACCGTAGGCTGCTCACGTCGGCGTCGACCGGGCGGTCGGCGAGGGCGGCGTAGATCGTCGGGACCCCGCTCATGAAGGTGACCCGGTAGCGTTCGACCACCTTCCAGAAGTTCGCGAAGAGCTGGGTGTCGCGGTAGCCGAGGGGTCCCGCCCACACCGCCCGCTCGCCTTTGTAGAGCGGCGCGAGCAGGGTGACCACCAGGGCGTTGACGTGGAACAGGGGAAGCGCGGCGAACGCTACGGATTCGGCGTCCAGCAGCCCGATCGCGGCGATCATCCAGGCGTCGGTCACCTCGTTGGCGTGCGTGTGGGCCGCGAGCTTGGGGGTGCCCGTCGTCCCGCCGGTGTGGAAGAGGGCGGCCAGGTCCGTGGCCGACGGCGGCTCACCCACGAAGCGCTCATGCGATTGCTCTGCCGCCAGCGCGGACAGGTAGGCCACCCGGACACCAGGGGCGGGTTGGAGCTCCTTCTCCCCGGTGGCGCCGGTCGGGCGCAGCGCGAGGAGCGTCGTGATGCCGGCGGCGGCGGCGATCGCCCGGGCGTTGTCCCACACCTCAGGGGCCAGCTCGGGGCCCGCAGTGACGAGGACCCGGGCTCCTGACCGGCGCAGCAGCTCGGTGATGTGCTGCGAGGACAGACCGCTGTTCATCGGGGCGGCGATGCCGGCGAGCTCGGCTGCCAGGGTGGCGGTGATCAACTCGTCCGAGTTCGGCGCCAGGAGCGCGACACCGTCGGTGCGGCGTACGCCGAGGGCGTGGAACGCATTGGCGAAGCGGTGCACGTCGGCCAGCAGCTCGGCGAAGGTGCGCTCCGCCGGCTGGTCCCAGTGCTCGCCGTCCGGCAGGACGGACAGGGCTGTCCGGTCCGGCCACAGGCGAGCGGCACCGAGCGAGGAGCTCGTACGTCGTCGCGGGCAGCCCCCGGTCGGCCAGGGGGATCTCCTCGATGGCCGCGAGGTCCTGGGGGCCGTCGTATGTCGGCCAGAGCAGGTCGCTCATGAGGCGCTCCTGACCACCGTGCGCTGGCGTCCGAGGTCGATGGCACCGTCGTCGGTGCCGATCGCGAGCTCCACGACGTTGCCGGCCTCGAGGTACTTGGGGTTCTGGGCCTGACGCTGGAAGAACAGCTTCCACTTCACGGCTGGCGGCAGGAGCGCCGCGATCAT
>CAVOST010000015.1:0-110227 GCA_963698945.1 uncultured Actinomycetota bacterium
GAAGGTCCAGCTCTTCTCGCCGGCGTTGCGCTCGACCGACTTCTCGAAGATGCCCCGCTCGCGCCAGGTGGCCAGCACCTCGCGCTCCATGGCCGGGAGGTCGACCTGCGGGGGAACCGATCGGTAACCAGTCACAGCTGTCCTTCGTCCTTCGATTTCTGGTGCTTCGTCGAAACCGAAGGGACGAGGCGCGGCTGGAGCCGTGCCCCGCGGTACCACCCTTCTTGGCCGGCTGCCTGAGCAGTCAGCCCACTTCCTGGGCGACCCGTGGGGTCCACCGCTGCCGGTTCTACTCCGTGGTCGTCAGCCGCCCGGCCACGTTTCTTCCGGCGGCTCCGGGCTGATCTTCTCCGGCGACCGTGCCACCGGGCTCCCACCGTCCCCGGCTCGCTCCTGGCCGTGTCGCCGGGTACTGGTCCCGTCCACGCCGTTGCGGTGGGGAAAGTCTAGTCACCGTGGCCAGCGCCATTTGTGGGCGAGGTGTGAAAGAGTGCTCCGGCTGGGCCGGGCGAAGCCCCGGCATGGCGGGTTGAAGGGGATCGACCCGACACATATCCTCGCGCCACCGTGTGGCGCGAGGACACACTCCCACTGGTGAGGGGCTCGAGGAACTCATGGCAACCGCGACCAAGAAGTCATTGGCGAGCCGCGCCGGCGCAGCGGCCCGCAAGGTCGTCTCCCGTACCCCGGCCGCCGCGAAGAAGGCAGCCTCGAAGAAGGCTGCTCCCGCCAAGAAGACGACGGCGAAGAAGGCGGCTCCGGCGAAGAAGGCGGCTGCCAAGAAGGCCGCTCCGGCGAAGAAGGCTGCTGCGAAGAAGGCACCGGCCAAGAAGGCCGCACCGGCCAAGAAGGCTGCCGCGAAGAAGGCACCGGCCAAGAAGGCCGCACCGGCCAAGAAGGCTGCTGCGAAGAAGGCACCGGCCAAGAAGGCCGCACCGCGAAGAAGGCGCGCGAAGAAGGCTGCCGCGAAGAAGGCACCGGCCAAGAAGGCCGACCCGCGAAGAAGGCTGTCGCCAAGAAGGCTCCGGCCAAGCAGGCAGCCCCGGCGACGAAGGCCGCTCCGGCGAAGAAGGCGGCGGCGAAGCAGGCCACCGTGGCGAAGCGGGCGGCAACGGCCTCCCCGTCGAAGCTCGTCGTCCTCGAGCAGGAGAAGCCCTGGACCAAGAGCGAGCTCGGCCAGGTGCGCGCCACCCTCACCGCCGACGTCAAGCGCCTCACGGGCGAGCTGGCGGAGGTGGAGGAGGACCTCGCGGGCATGATCGAGAACTCCGGCGAGGGCGCCGGCAACGACCAGGCCGACGTCGGCTCGGCCTCGTTCGAGCGCGACCAGGAGATGGTGATCGTCAACAACGCCCGCGACATGCTGGAGCAGAGCCAGCACGCGCTCGCGCGGATCGCCGACGGCACCTACGGCAAGTGCGAGATCTGCGGCAACCCGATCGGCAAGAACCGCCTGATGGCCTTCCCGCGCGCGACGCTGTGCCTGAGCTGCAAGCAGCGCGAGGAGCGTCGCTGATCGCGGCCGAGACCTCGGGATCCTCCCGGCAGGCGGCCGGGAAGAGGCCGGGCCGCGCCACGGCGCTCGCGTTCGTGGTCGCCCTGACGGCTTACGTCGTCGACCAGGTGACCAAGCAGCTCGCTGTCGAACGACTGGCCGGCAAGGCCCCGGTCGACGTCCTCGGCTCGTGGCTCCAGCTGCGGCTGCTGCGCAACGCCGGGGCCGCCTTCAGCACCGGCACCTCGTGGACGCCGCTGATCACGCTGGTGGCGCTGGCCGCCGCGGTGGCGGTGGTGGTCTTCGCCCTCCGGGTGCGCCACCGAGGCTGGGCGGTGGCCCTGGGCCTGCTGCTGGCCGGCATCCTCGGCAACCTGAGCGACCGGATGTTCCGCGCCCCGGGCCCCTTCCGAGGTCACGTGGTCGACTTCCTCGCGCTGCCGCACTGGCCGGTCTTCAACGTCGCCGACATCTGCATCGACGCCGCGGGCGTGCTGTTCGTCATCCTGCTGCTGCGCGGGTCCCATCTCGACGGGTCGCCGCGAGACGGTGAGCACTCCGCCGCTCCGGAGGAGGAGCAGGCATGAGCGAGGACCCGGACGGCCCGCACGTCCAGGAGATCCCCGAGAGCCTGGGCGGCGAGCGCGTGGACGTCGGGCTGGCGCGCATGTTCGGCATCTCACGCACCCGTGCCGCCGAGCTCCTGGCGCAGGACCTCGTGCAGCTCGACGGGGAGCGGCCGGCGAAGTCCGACCGGCTGGTCCCGGGTTCGGTCGTCGACGTGGTGTTCCCGCAGGTGCAGGACCCGATGGAGATCGTCGCCGAGCTCGTCGACGGTCTCAACATCATCCACGACGACGCCGAGATCGTGGTCGTCGACAAGCCTGTCGGGGTCGCCGTACACCCGTCCATGGGGTGGAGCGGGCCCACCGTCGTCGGCCACCTGCGCGCTGCCGGGTTCACCATCGCCACGGGCGGAGCGCCGGAGCGGCAGGGGATCGTCCAGCGGCTCGACGTCGGCACGTCGGGGGTGATGGTGATCGCCAAGAGCGAGCGGGCGTACTCGCGGCTCAAGGACGCCTTTCGGCACCGCCAGGTCGACAAGGTCTACCACGCGCTCGTGCAGGGTCATCCCGACCCGCTCGAGGGCACCATCGACGCGCCCATCGGCCGGCACACGAGCTCGGACTGGAAGTTCGCGGTGCGCGACGACGGCAAGCACAGCGTCACCCACTACGAGACCCTCGAGGCCCACCGGTTCGCGAGCCTGCTGGAGATCCACCTCGAGACCGGGCGCACCCACCAGATCCGCGTGCACATGGCGGCGTTGCGCCATCCCTGCGTCGCCGACCTGACCTACGGCGCGGACCCGACGCTCGCCAAGCGGGTGGGGCTGGAGCGGCAGTGGTTGCACGCCGTGCGGCTCGGCTTCACCCATCCCGGCACGAGTGAGCAGGTGGAGTACGAGTCGCCGTACCCCGCGGACCTGGCCCATGCGCTCGAGGTCATCCGTGAGTCCCACTGAGCCGCCGCTCTCGGCGGAGGAGTTCCGGCTGCGGCCGGGCTCGGCCGACGACCTGCCCGCGGCGTACGACGTCTACGCCGCCGCCGTCGCGGGATCGGGGATCCCGGAGCCGCGTCCGGAGCCCGAGGTGCGGGCGTGGGTCGACGGGCTCGTCGACGCCGGCCAGAGCCTGTGGGTGGCCGAGCGCGGCGAGGAGCTGCTCGGCTTCGCCACCGTGCGCGATGACTGGATGCCGTTGCTGTTCGTGCACCCGGGCCGATCCGCGCGGGGAGTCGGCGCGGCGCTGATCGAGCTGGTGCAGGCGCTGCTTCCCCACGGTTTCGGGCTGCGGGTGCACGTGGCCAACGCGCGTGCCCGGGACTTCTACCGGCGCCACGGCTTCATCGAGCTGGAGTCGACCGACGGCAGCGACTACCCGGACCTGACCCCGGACGTGAAGATGGCCTGGCTCGGCGACGACCCCCTCGCCTACCTGCGACGCCGGATCGACGAGGTCGACGACGAGCTGGCCGTGCTCCTGGCGCGACGCGTCGCGCTCACCGCCGCCGTGCAGGACCACAAGGAGGTCGGCGGCCACGCCGGCCGCGACCCCGACCGGGAGGCCGAGATCGTGGACCGGATGGCCAGCCTGGTCCCGGGGATGGACCGCACCCACCTCGCTCGCGTGATGCACGCCGTGATCGCCGAGAGCCTCGCTGCCTGGGAGGACCGCGGCGTCTGAGCGGCTGGGGCTGGGTGGTGCCGGTTTCCCATGCGAGGAAGGGTTTTTGCCGCCGACCACAGGAAGTTTCCTGTGCTTTGAGGCAGAAAGACCACGTCGCATGGGAAACCGGCCGCCCGCTACCCGGGGCCCAACGAGGGCGCTCAGCCCGGTGTTGCGCATCCCGGCGGCGATGCCGTTGATGGTCAGCAGCAGGGCGCGCTCGAGCTGCGGGTCCTCCTCGCCGTCGCGCATCCTGCGCGAGCAGCTGGACCTGCAGGTGGTGCAGCGGCTCGAGGTAGTTCTCGCGGATCTCGAGGGTGGTGCGCAGGATCGGGTCGCGGTCGAGCAGGTGGTCGTCACCGGTGACGGCGAGCACCTGCTCGACGGTCAGCTCGAACTCCTCGCGGATGTCGTCGAGCAGGTGGCGCAGCTCCTCGGGGACCAGGGCGTCGACGTAGCGCTGGGCGATGTCGAGGTCGGTCTTCACCAGCGTCATCGACACGTTGTCGAGGAAGGTGCGGAAGAACGGCCAGCCGTCGTACATCTCGCGCAGCACCGCGCGGTCGTCCTCGGAGACCGAGGCCAGCCCGCTGCCCACGCCGTACCAGCCGGGCACGATCTGCCGCGACTGCGTCCAGCCGAAGACCCACGGGATCGCGCGGAGGTCGTCGATGCCGCCGTCGGCGCCGGGCCGTCGTGCCGGCCGGGACCCGATGTGCAGCGCGCCGAGCAGGTCGACCGGCGTGGAGGCGAGGAAGTACTCCGGCAGCCCCTCCTGCTCGACCAGCCCGCGGTAGCGCTCGTGCGCGCTGTCGGAGAGCCGGTCCATCAGCGCGTCCCAGCGCTCGGCGTCCTCCGGGCTGCGGCGGTCCTTCTGGTGCAGCAGGCTGGCCTCGAGCGTCGCGGCGAGGGTGAGCTCGAGGTTCTGCCGGGCCAGCACGGGCAGGGCGTACTTGTCGCTGATCACCTCGCCCTGCTCGGTGATCTTCACCTCGCCGTCGACGGTGCCGTAGGGCAGCGCCATGATCGCGTCGTACGTCGGGCCGCCGCCGCGGCCGACCGAGCCGCCGCGGCCGTGGAAGAACCGCAGCCGCACGCCGTGGCGTCGCGCCACGTCGCGGGCGCGGCGCTGGGCGCGCTGGATCTGCCACTGCGACGGCGCGATGCCGCCGGCCTTGTTGGAGTCGGAGTAGCCGAGCATGACCTCCTGCACGTCGCCGCGCAGCGCGAGCAGCCGCCGGTAGGACTCGTCGGCGAACAGCGCGCTCGAGGATCTCGTCGGTCTTCTCCAGCTCCTCGACGGTCTCGAGCAGCGGCACGAACCCGACGCGCGCCGTACCTCCGACGCAGGTCGACCAGGCCCGCCTCGCGCGCCAGCACGACGGCGGCGAGCACGTCGTCGGCGTCGCGGGTCATCGAGATGATGTAGCTCTCGACCGTCCGCGGGCCCAGCGTGTCCAGGGCCCAGCGGATGGTGTCGAAGGTCTCGGCGGTCACGGTGGCCGTCGTCGTCCAGGGGCAGCGGCTGGAGCGACGAGCGGCCGGCGCACCGGCGAGCTCCTCGCTGAGCACCTTCGTGCCGGGCCTCGCGGTCGAGGTCGGCGTACGGCGTGTCGGGCCGCAGCCCGCCGGAGCCGGTCGAGCAGCTGCCCGACCGCCTCGTGGTGCTTCTCGGCGTGCTCGCGGACGTCGAGCGTGGCCAGGGTGAGCCCGGTGGCCGCGACCGTGCGGATCAGCCGCTCGAGCTCCCCGCCGGCCACGAGCTCGCCCTGGTGCTCGACGACCGAGTCGTGCAGCACGCAGCAGGTCCTCGAGCAGCTCG
Organism: uncultured Actinomycetota bacterium; assembly: GCA_963698945.1. GTDB lineage: Bacteria > Actinomycetota > Actinomycetes > Propionibacteriales > Nocardioidaceae > Marmoricola. The sequence goes on from CAVOST010000015.1 coordinate 5,546, forward strand.
GTGTCGTCGCGGTAGTCGCGCCCCTCGCGGTGCGCCGCGCCCGACGTGATCCGCTCCTCGGTCAGCTGCAGCCGCACGTGGACGCAGGTGAGGAAGAGCCGGTAGGGCTCCTCGGCGTTGAGCCGCCGGTAGCGCGGCTCGACCTCCGGCAGCGCTCGGCAGCAGCTCGTCGAGCCGGTCGCGCAGCTCCTCGGAGACGTTCGAGAGCCGCTCGCTGACCGAGAGGTCGCGGCGCAGCAGGTTCGACCTGGCCGCGAGAGCAGCCGGATGCCGTGGACGGCCTGCAGCTCGAGCACCTCGCGGGTGGTCGCGGGGGTGACGTTGGGGTTGCCGTCGCGGTCGCCGCCGATCCAGGTGCCGAAGCGCAGCGGCCGGGCGTCGGGCGGCAGCGCGACGCCGATGGCGGCCAGCTGGTCGCGCAGCTCCTCGAGCACGTCGGGCAGCGCGGCGGCGGCCAGGCCCTCGAGGTAGTAGATGCCGTTGCGCGCCTCGTCGATCGGCTCCGGCGGCTCGACCCGGATCTCGTCGGTGTGCCACAGCAGCTCGACGGCCTCCTCGAGCCGACGGGTGCGACGGGGGCTGTCCGGCTGGTCGAGCAGGGCGGCGACCTGCGCGCATCTTCTCGAGGTCGAGCGTCGCGCGACCTCGGTCGGGTGGGCGGTGAACACCGGGCGCACGCCCACCTGCGGCGATCTCCTCGGCGATCGGTGTCGGCCCCGATCCGCGCCTCGAGGACGCGGGCCAGGGCGTCGTGCACCCAGCCGGTCGAACCGCCCTCCTCCGGCGCGCGCGGAGCAGCGCGCGCCCGCGGTGCACCTGCTCGGTGACGTTGGCGAGGTGGAAGTACGCCGTGAACGCCCGCGCCAGCTTCGCGGTGGTCTCGAGGTCGAGCTCCGGCAGCCGCTCGAGGGTGTCGTCCTTGGCCAGCGCCCGCACCTGCTCGACGAGGTCGAGCAGGTCCTCGCCCTCGGCCCGGCGCAGCGTCTCGCCGAGCATCGAGGTGACCAGCCGGACGTCACGTCGCAGGTCGGCGTCCGGGGTGCCGTCGGTTGGATCGTTCACACGAGCAGTATTGCGACCCCCGGGTCGGACGGCGAGGGGACCTCCGCGGATTCGGCCCGGCACGGGGTCGAGATCCCGTGTCACTGTCAGGGGCCACCGGCATCCTGACCTAGGGTGAACTCCTTCCCCCGAATCACCGAGCGAGACCTCGGCGGTTTGTCTGACTTGACCCCAGATCGAGCACGAAGGGCTGCACCGCTCCACATGACGACCAGCCGGGACGGGTTCGCCCACCTGCACGTCCACACCGAGTACTCCATGCTCGACGGTGCCGCCCGGCTCGACGACATGTTCGCCCGCACCGCCGAGCTGGGCATGGACTCGATCGCGATGACCGACCACGGCAACGTGTTCGGGGCCTACGAGTTCTGGTCCAAGGCCAAGGCCCACGGCATCAAGCCGATCATCGGCCTCGAGGCCTACGCCACGCCCAACACCTCCCGCTTCGACAAGAAGCGGGTGCGGTGGAACGACGGGGGCGACGACGACGTCTCCGGCTCCGGCGCCTACACCCACATGACGCTGCTGGCCGAGACCACCAAGGGGATGCACAACCTCTTCCGGATGTCCTCGCGGGCGTCGATGGAGGGGTTCTTCTACCAGCCGCGCATCGACCGCGAGCTGCTCAGCGAGTACGCCGAGGGGCTGATCGGGACCACCGGGTGCCCGTCGGGCGAGGTGCAGGTGTGGCTGCGCATCGGCGACTACGAGAAGGCGCGCCAGGCGGCGGCCGACTTCCAGGACATCCTCGGCAAGGACAACTACTTCCTCGAGCTGATGGACCACGGCCTGTCCATCGAGACCCGGGTCCGCGACGGCCTGCTGCGGCTGAGCAAGGACCTCGGGATCCCGCTGCTGGCCACCAACGACTCCCACTACGTGCTCGAGGAGGACTCTCCCTCCCAGGAGCACCTCCTCTGCGTCTCCTCGGGCAGCGTGATGAGCGACCCCAAGCGGTTCCGCTTCGAGGGCACCGGCTACTACATCAAGTCCGCCGCGGAGATGCGCGCGCTGTGGGCCGACCGCCACGGCCTGCCCGAGGCCTGTGACAACACCCTGCTGGTCGCGGAGCGCTGCGACGTCGAGTTCACCGAGGGCAACGGCACCTACATGCCGCAGTTCCCGGTGCCCGAGGGCGAGGACGAGAACTCCTGGTTCGTCAAGGAGGTCGAGAAGGGCCTGCGCTTCCGCTACCCCGACGGCATCCCCGACGAGGTCCGCAAGCAGGCCGACTTCGAGGTCGGCGTGATCACCGGGATGGGCTTCCCCGGCTACTTCCTCGTCGTGGCCGACTTCATCAACTGGGCCAAGGACAACGGCATCCGGGTCGGACCCGGCCGTGGCTCCGGCGCCGGCTCGATGTGCGCCTACGCGATGCGCATCACCGACCTCGACCCGCTGGTCCACGGCCTGATCTTCGAGCGGTTCCTCAACCCCGACCGCGTCTCGATGCCCGACTTCGACATCGACTTCGACGAGCGTCGTCGCGGCGAGGTGATCAAGTACGTCTCCGACAAGTACGGCGACGACCGCGTCTCGATGATCGTCACCTACGGCACCATCAAGGCCAAGCAGGCGGTCAAGGACTCCTCGCGCATCCTCGGCTACCCGTTCGCGATGGGCGACCGGATCACCAAGGCGATGCCGGCGGCGGTCATGGGCAAGGACGTGCCGCTCAAGTCGATCTTCGACGAGGAGCACGAGCGCTACCGCGAGGGCGGTGACTTCCGGGCGCTGTACGACGGCGACGGCGACGTCCGCACCGTCGTCGACACCGCGATCGGCATCGAGGGGCTCAAGCGCCAGTGGGGCGTCCACGCCGCCGGCGTGATCATGTCCAGCGCGCCGCTGCTCGACGTCATCCCCGTCATGCGCCGGCCGGCCGACGGCGCGATCATCACGCAGTTCGACTACCCGACCTGCGAGAAGCTCGGCCTGATCAAGATGGACTTCCTCGGGTTGCGCAACCTGACGGTCCTCGACGACGCGCTGATCAACATCGAGAACAACCGGGGGGAGAAGGTCGTCCTCGAGGAGCTCGAGCTGACCGACCCGGCGACGTACTCCCTGCTCCAGAAGGGCGACACCCTCGGCGTCTTCCAGCTCGACGGCGGCCCGATGCGGGCGCTGCTGCGCAGCATGCAGCCCGACACGTTCGAGGACATCTCGGCCGTCGGTGCGCTCTACCGGCCCGGGCCGATGGGTGCCGACTCCCACAACAAGTACGCCCGTCGCAAGACCGGGCGCGAGAAGGTCGAGCCGCTCCACCCCGAGCTGGCCGAGGCCCTCGAGGACGTCCTGGGTGAGACCTACGGGTTGATCGTGTACCAGGAGCAGGTCATGGCGATCGCCCAGAAGCTGGCGGGCTACTCGCTGGGTCAGGCGGACCTGCTACGCCGTGCCATGGGCAAGAAGAAGCAGGCAGAGCTGGACAAGCAGTTCGAGACCTTCTCAGCGGGCATGGTCGAGCGCGGCTTCTCCGCCGGTTCGATCAAGGCGCTGTGGGAGACGCTGGTGCCGTTCGCCGACTACGCCTTCAACAAGGCCCACTCGGCGGCGTACGGCCTGGTGTCCTACTGGACGGCCTACCTCAAGGCCAACTACCCGGCCGAGTACATGGCCGCGTTGCTGACCTCGGTCAAGGACGACAAGGACAAGATGGCGATCTACCTCGGCGAGTGCCGCCGGATGAAGATCAAGGTGCTGCCGCCCGACGTCAACTCCTCGCAGTCCAACTTCACCTCGGTCGGCACCGACATCCGCTTCGGCCTCACCGCGGTGCGCAACGTCGGCCACAACGTCGTCGAGCAGATCATCTCGACCCGCCGCGAGCAGGGCCGGTTCGCCGACTTCGCCGACTTCATGAGCAAGGTCCCGGCCCAGGTGTGCAACAAGCGCCTCGTCGAGTCGCTCGTCAAGGCCGGGGCCTTCGACGACATGGGCCACGGACGTCGCGCCCTGCTCGCCGTGCACGAGCAGGCCGTCGACCAGTACGTCGACATCAAGCGCAACGAGGCCATCGGCCAGGACTCGCTGTTCGGCGGCCTCGACGGCGACGACGCCGGCTTCGGGGTCAGCGTGGTGGTGCCCGACATCGAGGAGTGGGACAAGCAGACGCTGCTCGGCCACGAGCGCGAGATGCTCGGGCTCTACGTCTCCGACCACCCGCTGACAGGGCTGGAGCACGTCCTGGCGAGCGCCGCCGACTGCAGCATCGGCCAGCTGCTCACCGACGAGGAGCGCGGGGACAGCTCGCCGGCCACCATCTGTGGCCTCATCACCGGTGTCACCCGCAAGATCACCAAGACCGGCAACGCCTGGGCGATCGTCACCGTCGAGGACCTCGAGGGCTCCATCGACGTGCTGTTCTTCCCCAGCGACTACCAGCTCGCCAGCACGCTGCTGATCGAGGACACGGTCGTGACCGTGCAGGGCCGGCTCGACCGGAGCAAGGACCAGCCCGAGCTGCGCGGCAAGACCGTGTCGACGCCCAACCTCGACGACCGCACCGTCGGACCGGTCGTGATCACGCTGCCGTCCACCCGGTGCACGCCGCCCGTGGTCGACCAGCTCAAGGAGGTGCTGCGCACCCACCCGGGCACGACCGAGGTGCGGTTGAAGCTCGTCACCCGCAACGGCACGCAGACGCTCCGGCTCGACGACCGGCTTCGCGTCACGGCCAACCAGGCGCTCTACGGCGACCTGAAGCACCTCCTCGGCCCGGGCTGCCTCGGGTGAGCCCTGGATGAGCGCCCCAGAGAACGGCACCGAGAACGGCACCGAGAACGGCACGGAGGTCCAGGACGGCACGCCCGATCGCCGGTTCCCGACCGCGGAGGTGCTGCGCGACGTCGGCATCGTCGCGCTGTGGTTCGTCGCGGTCGGTGTGATCGGCGCCATCGCGTGGTGGCAGCTCGTCGACCTGCCGCAGGCCACCCGTCAGGGAGGGTCGGTGGTGGTCGAGGCCGACCAGCTGGGCAAGGAGGTCAACATCGACGGCTGGTTCTTCCTGATCGCCGGCGTGGGCGGCCTGGTGAGCGGGATCGCGCTGCTGGCGTGGCGTCGTCGCGACCCCCTCCTGATGGTGGTGCTGGTGGTGCTCGGGGGTGGCTTGGCCTCCTTCGTGATGGTCCGCCTCGGCAAGTTGCTGGGGCCGGGGTCCGAGGTCGAGGTTCTGCGCAACCGGTCCGAGGGGGCCCATGCGCTGATGCGCCTGCAGGTGCACGCGCCGGGCGTCCTCTGGGTGTGGCCGGTGGCGGCGGCGCTCGGCGCCCTGGTGTACCTGTGGGTGCTCAAGGAGCCGGAGACCGAATGAGTGGTGTCTTTCCCAGACGCCGTCGGCGATCCTCCGTAGGCTGACCGCGTTCATTCGCGTATCACCCGGGGAGACCATGAGCGACCAGACAGCACCCCTGCCCGTCGTGCCCGCCGAGCCGCCGGCAAGCAAGGGCCACTGGGGGATCATCGCCGTGGTGGCCTCCGTCGTCGCGGTCCTGCTGATCGCCGGTGGCGGCTTCGCTGCCTGGCGCTTCTTCGCCGGGGGCGGGCCCCGTCCCGCCGAGGTGCTGCCCGACTCGACCCTGGCGGTGCTCAGCGTCGACCTCGACCCCTCCGGCGGCCAGAAGATCGAGGCCATCAAGACGCTGCGCAAGTTCCCGAGCTTCCGCGAGCACACCGACGTCGACGAGAACTCCGACCTGGTCAAGGCGCTGTACGACGAGACGATCGGCCCCGAGTGCAAGGACATCAGCTACGCCGACGACATCAAGCCGTGGATCGGTCAGCGCGCGGCCTTTGCCGGCGTCGAGCTCGACAAGGGCAAGCCACTCCCCGCGAGTCGTGCTCCAGGTCAGCGACACCGAGGCGGCCCGCTCCGGTCTCACCAAGCTGGCTGCCTGTTCCAAGAAGTCCGACGACGAGGACTTCGGCTACGCCGTGGGTGACGACTACGCCGTGGCCAGCGACAGCACTGCTCACGCGCAGGCGATCCTGGCCGCCGGCAAGAAGTCGCCGCTGTCCGAGGACGCGACGTACCAGAAGTGGACCGAGGAGGCGGGTGGGCCCGGCATCCTCAACGCCTACGTCGCGCCCAAGGCCGCCGACACGATCGGGAAGCTCTTCACCGGGGACCTCGGTGCGGAGTTCAGTGGTGGTGACGACTCCCAGGACGCGCTGAAGAAGGGGCTGAAGAACTTCCGCGGCGCGGCCGCCTCGCTGAAGTTCGACGACGGCGGCCTCAACCTCTCCTTCGCCAGTGGCACCACGGAGCCGGTCACCGACCAGGAGAGCGTCGGGGACCACGTGGGGGCGTTGCCCAAGGACACCGCGCTCGTGCTCGCCGGTGCGGTGAACCGCAAGGCGATCGACCAGCTCGTCAAGAACTTCGGCTCGGGCGACGACGAGATCAGCAAGCTGATCGAGGAGGAGACCGGCCTGCGCTTCCCCGACGACATCGCCACCTTGCTCGGCGACTCCTTCAGCCTCTCGGTCGGCGGCAACGCCCCGGACGACCTGTCGTCCGTCGAGGGCCTCGAGGACGTCCCGGCCGGACTGCTGGTCCGCGGCGACGCCGACAAGATCAAGACCATCATCGAGAAGGTGGAGTCGCACACCGGCCTCCAGCTCGCCGACCTTCCGGCGACCCTCGACTCCTCGGGCGACAAGGTGGTCGTGGCCACCACCTCCGACTACGCCGACGACCTGCTGAGCGACGGCTCGCTCGGTGACAACGAGGTCTTCAAGGACGTCGTGCCCCACGCCGACGACTCCCCGTTCGTGTTCTTCGCCTCGCTCGACAACGGGTGGGCCGACGCCCTCGCCAAGGAGGCGCGATCGAGCGACGACAAGGAGTCCCGCGAGATCGCCGACGACATCGAGGCCCTCGAGGGGCTCGGGATCAGCGCGTGGCAGGACGGCGACACCACCACCAAGGGACTGCTGCGGATCACCCTGAAGTAGGCGCCTCAGCGCCCGATGGCGGCGACCGTGGCGTCGAGGAGCCTGACCAGGTCGGCCGGTGACAGGCCGATGTCGAGCCCGCGCCTGCCGCCGCTGACGTAGATGGTCGGCAGGTCCGTGGCGCTCGCGTCGAGCACGGTGGGCAGCCGCTTCCGCTGCCCGAGCGGGGAGATGCCACCGACGACGTAGCCCGTCGCGCGCTCGGCCGCCACCGGGTCGGCCATGCCCGCCCGCTTGCCACCCACGGCCGCGGCCAGGGCCTTGAGGTCGAGCTGCCCCGAGACCGGCACGATGCCCACCACCAGCCGGCCGTCGACCTCCGCGAGCAGGGTCTTGAACACCGCCGCCGGGTCGAGGCCGAGCTGGGCGGCGGCCTCGAGTCCGTACGAAGCCGCAGCGGGGTCGTGGTCATAGGGGTGCTGCGTGAACGCGACCCCCGCGCGCTCGAGTGCCACCGTGGCCGGCGTGGCACCACGAGGACTCCTCCGCGCCATCAGTTCGGGGACCAGCGCGTGCGTGCCACCTCGGTCGCAGGCAGCGAGGGCAGCGCCCGCATCGCGCGCATCTCCTCGTGGAGCAGCCGCCGCAGGCTGCCCAGCCGTTCGACGGCGGTCTCCGCCTCGAGCAGCTTCTGGCGTTGGGGGAGGGTGAGCAGGCAGGTGCTGGCCAGGGCGTAGGAGAGGTACGCCGGGTCGCTCGGCATCTCGCCCGCCAGCACCGGACCGCCCCGCAGGTCCGAGAGCAGGTCGCGGTAGATCTCGAAGGTGTTCAGCGCGGCAGCGGCCTCGGTCGCGCCGTTGGGCTCGTCGGAGTCACTGAGCAGCTCGACCTCGCCACGGAGGTACGGCCCGGAGCTGTCCGACTCGATGACGCGCAGGCGCTGCCGTCCGATGACCTCGATGTCGAAGCGGCCGTCGTCGTACCCCTCGACCTCGGTGAGCTGCACGAGCGTGCCGACCCGGTGGACGGACTGCATGCCGTGCTCGCCGACCTCGTAGCCCTCGCGGATGGCGATGATCCCGAAGACCCGGTCGAAGACCGCCTCGACGGTCAGCAGCTCACGGATCAGTGCGCGGTACCGCTCCTCGAAGATGTGCAGCGGAGTGACGATCCCCGGAAAGACCACCGCGTTCAGGGGGAACAGCGGCACCGAGGTCACGGGATCAACCTAACGGGACCGGGGATCCGGTCCACCGTCGATGACCGGGCCGCCGAACTTCCTGCCCCGTTCGGGTCAGTTCAGCCACCCGCCGCGTCGAGCAGGCGCGCTCCGAGCTGGTGCACGCACGCCCGCAGCTCGGGACCGCCGTCGACGTGGAACGGGACGGGCAGCTTGGCCAGCTGCTCGGCGTACCAGTAGGGATTGCTGGTGCTACCGCGCAACCGAGCGTGCTCGCCGACGGCCTCGAGTCGGCCCAGCTCGCGAGGCAGCCAGCGCAGCTTCTCGAACGGGGCCTCGATCACGACATCGGTGGCGAACTCCCAGCCGCTGCCGAGGTTCTCTTCCACCAGCGCCACCGGGTCGAGGTCGTCGGGTCGCTGGAAGGATTCCTCGAGCTCCACCACCTCGCGGACGCGGTCAACGCGGTAGCTGCGCAGGGCGTCCGCCGCGTGCGAGTGGCACAGCAGGTACCAGCGGCCGAAGCGCACCACGACGGCCCACGGATCCACCGTCGTCCTCCACTCCGATCCGGCCTCGGTCCGGTAGCCGATCCGCACGCGGTGCCTCCTGGCGACCGCCCCCACCAGCGCGCTGGTGGTCGCCGGGTCGGGTCGGACAGCGGCCCGGTCCGGCGCCGCGGCGGCGTGTCGGCGTACGACGGCCGCCTGATCGGCGACCTCCTGGGGCAACGAGCGCATCAGCTTGCCGAGGGCGCGGCCGACCGGGTCGTCGACGTCGGCAGCGGCGTGGTGACCGTCGAGCACGGCCATCACCAGCCCCAGTGCCTCGGTGGAGCTGAACACCAGCGGCCGCAGCCCGCGTCCCAACCGGTAGCCGCCGTACGGGCCGCGCTCGGACTCCACCGGAATCCCGGCCTCGCGCAGGATGCCGACGTACCGCCTCGCCGCGCGCTCGGTCACCCCCAGATGTTTCGCCAAGACCTCCGCTCGCATCCTGGGGGAGTCCTGCAGCAGCTCGAGGGTGAGCAACGCTCGTGCCGTGGGACTGCCGTCAGGCTTCATGCCGTCAGTGTTCCGGAAGCAGACCGTCCGGAACCAGTCCTAGCCTCTTGCCATGACCCGCACACCGCCCTCATGGGAACCGCCGTTCTTCGCCACACCGACCGAGCACCTCGTGACGGCGCTCGATCGGCAGCGCGCGACCTTCCGCTGGAAGGCGGACGGCCTCGATGCCGACGCCCTGGCGCAACGGATCGGCGCCTCGTCGCTCACCATCGGCGGCCTGCTCAAGCACCTCACCCGCGTCGAGGACGTCCACTTCACCTGGGACCTCGACGGCTCCGCCCCGTCGGAGCCCTGGCGCTCGCACGACTGGGAGGCCCAGCCCGACTGGGACTTCGAGTCGGCCGGTGACGACTCCCCGGAGGAGCTCTACGCCGCCTACGACGCCGCCGTCGCGCGCTCTCGCGAGGCGCTGCAGGCCAGGCTCGGCGACGGTGGGCTCGAGCAGGAGATAGCGCTGGGCACGCGCTACGGCGTGCGGATGAGTCTGGGACGGCTGGTGGCGGACATGCTCGAGGAGTACGGCCGCCACTGCGGCCACGCCGACCTGCTGCGCGAGGCCGTCGACGGCCGCGTGGGAGAGGATCCGCCCTCGGACTGGCAGGTCCCGTGGTGACCGCCGCCGCCGACCGCGACGACTACGAGACCCGGCCGCTGGACGCCTCGACCTGGGAGGCGTTCGCGCGCCTGGCTGAGAAGCACAACGGCGTGTTCGGCGGCTGCTGGTGCACGTGGTTCCACCGATGCGCCGAGGAGACGCCCAGGATGAAGGGACGGGGTCGGGCGTACAAGGAGGAGCGGGTGCGCGCGGGCACGGCCCATGCCGCCCTCGTCCTCGACGGTGACGACGCCATCGCCTGGGCCGAGTTCGGCCCCCCGGAAGAGCTGCCCAACATCCATCACCGCAAGGAGTACCTCGCGGGCGTCGACGAGCTGCCCGACTACCGGATCACCTGCATCTTCGTCGACCGTGACCATCGACGGGAGGGGGTGGCGGCGCGAGCCCTCGAGGGCGCCCTGTCGCTCATCGCCGCAGCGGGCGGCGGAGTGGTCGAGGGCTACCCCCACGACGTGCCGGAGGGTAAGAGGGTCAACGCCTCCTTCCTCTACAACACCACGCGCACGACGTACGAGAAGGCCGGCTTCAGCTACGACCGGCCCAAGGGCCAGGGCAACTGCGTCATGCGACGGACGGTTTCGGCCGGGCCTCACGGGGAACTGATGTAGTACGCGCTTGCGAGCACGGAACCCGTTCGGGGCCCTGCTCACGGCGCGTGACCATCAACCGGGAGGTACCTCGTGACGCTCTGGACCATTCTCATCGTGCTGGCCATCATCGCGCTCGTCGTCTTCATCGTCAGCCGCATGCGCGGGGGCCGCGGCGTCTGAGACGCGACATTCGGGGGGCCGGGTGACGTCACGTCAGGAGGTTGACCGCAACCTCGGCATGACGTCCTCGGCGACCTCCCGGAAGACCTCGTCCCGAGCCTTGTCGCCGGGCCACGACCCGGGCCAGTAGAGGACGAACTCGTCGATCCCGACGTCACCGAGACGGCCCACCATGTCGGTGAAGTAGTCGACTGACAGCCATGGCGTCAGCGGCGGGAAGCACACCAGCGAGTGCCGGATGTCCTGGGGTCGCGACCGAGGTCTGCGACCACGTCGTCGAACCGAGCGCACCGCTCCGCCGTGACGCGGTGGAAGTCGTCCTCCGTCACCACGTCGTACCCGCCCCATGAGCTCCACCCGTCCGCGTACTGCGCGGCGATCCGCAACATCTTCGGGCCGTGGGCAGCGATCGTGAGCGGCGGCCGCGGTCGCTGGACGGGCATCGGGATGACTTCGGCCTCCTCGCACCGGAAGTAGCTCCCGCTGTACGTCGTCACTTCCTGGCGCAGCAGCAGGTCGACGAGCTCGACGAACTCCCGGAACCGGGCCACCTGCTCGCCAGGCGTCCAGGTGGCGCCGACCGCGGCGCTCCCGGCGGACGGGTCGCCGACGCCGAGTGCCACCTCGACCCGGCCACCTGAGAGGTGGTCGACGGTGGTCGCCGCCTTCACCAGCGTCACCGGGTGGCGGAAGTACAGGCTGGAGACCAGCGTCCCGACGCGGATGCGCTCGGTGTCCGTCGCCATCATCGTCAGGGTGGTCGGTGCGTCGAACATCGTGTGGCGCGGCCGGTCCGGCTCCACGACCGTGTCGGCGTTCCACAGCACGTCGAAGCCGAGCTCGTCAGCCTCGCGCCACCGGCGGCGAAGCGCGTCGAGCGCAAGGTGCTGGTACTGGTAGGCGCAGAAGCGCAGAGTGGCCATGCTTTCCGCCGTCGTCCTCGTCGGATCCCCACCGTCAGCCTGAGTCGGGCTCGTCGGCGGGTCAAGGCCTGATCCTGTGGACGTCGCGTCGAGTGCGTGCTTTGGTTCACCCGTGACGCGCGCAGTCGAGGCCGACTACCTCGTGGTCGGGGCCGGGGCCATGGGGATGGGGTTCACCGACGCGCTGATCGACAACGCCGACGTACGCGTCGCCCTGGTCGACCGTCGCCACGGTGTCGGGGGCCACTGGCTGGCCGCCTATCCGTTCGTGCGCCTGCACCAGTCCTCCACCTTCTACGGTGCCGCGTCGACCCTGCTGGGCGGCGGGAAGATCCAGCAGGACGGCCCCGAAGCGGGACTGCACGAGCGAGCCGACAAGACGACGATCTGCGCCTACTACGACACCCTGTTGACCGAGCGGCTGGTGGGATCGGGCCAGGTCGAGTTCTTCCCCGGCTGCTACTACGTCGGGGACCGCACCTTCCTCTCGCTCGAGTCCGGTGAGGATTACGAGGTGCCGGAGCGGTGCCGGGTGGTCGACGCGCGCTACCTGGCTCCCGACATCCCTTCGGAGATGCCGCCCAAGTTCGGCGTCGCCGAGGGGGCGCGGGTGATCCCGGTCAACGATCTCCCGGGGCGTGGGGACGATCCGAGCCAGTACGTCATCGTGGGATCAGGCAAGACCGCGACCGATGCCTGCATCTCGCTACTGGCGCAGGGGGTGGACCCCGACAAGATCTGCTGGGTGCGGCCGCGCGAACCCTGGATGCTGAACCGGGCGTTGATCCAGCCGGATCCCGTGATCTACCTCGGCATGGTCGCCGACATGATGCAGGCCGCCGGCGCGGCGAAGTCCCTGCCGGAGCTGTTCCTCCGGCTGGAGGAGCTCGGCATCATGCTGCGCATCGACCCCTCGGTCACGGCGACGATGGCCAAGGCGCCCACGCTCGGCACCTGGGAGCTCGACCTGCTGCGGACCATCGGGAACGTCGTCCGCAAGGGCCACATCGAGACCGTGAGGCAGGGAAGGATCGACCTCACGGAGGGATCGGTCGCCGTCGCCGACGACGCCCTCGTCGTGAACTGCGCGGGGGACGGCCTCAAGTGGCGTCCGATGACACCGATCTGGGGGCCGGAGACGATCACGCTGCAACCGGTCAGGGCCGGGTTCCCGTGCTTCGGGGCGGCCATCTCGGGGTACGTCGAGGCGACCCGGGAGGACGACGGCGAGAAGAATCGGCTGTGTCCGCCTTCGCGCTACGGGAACTCGCTCGCCGACTGGGCGAGGATGAACGTCCAGGGCATGCGGAACTCGGCGTCGTTCGGTTCCGAGCCCGACCTCAAGGCGTTCTCGGACAGGGTCGCGCTCAACCCCGCTCGGATCCCACCCGAGCACCCCGGGTCGCCCGAGCTGGACGACGCCGTGGGCAGGTTGCAGGAACACGTGGGGCCCGGCGTGGCAAGGCTGGCCGAGCTCAGCGGGGCGGGCTGACCGCGGCCGCAGCGCCCGTCAGGGGGTGACGACGTTGAAGTTCGGGTCCGGCGCCTCGGCCAGGGCCAGGACGGTGGCGATGACTCCCTGGTCACCGTCGAGCTGCACGCCGTCCGGGCTCGCACCGGCGATCAGGCCGAGCAGCTGTGGTGGGTGAGGGTGACGATGAGGTCGGCCGGGCGGTGTCGGGTCGTCGGGTAGTGCACGAGCACCCCGTTGGACAGCTCCATCCGGTAGGTCTCGTCCGTCGTCGGTGAGGTGCCAGCGGATCGAGACGGTGGCGTCCCCGCCGCTGGCCGTCGATGCGGATGGCGAGGCTGTCGAACAGCTGGGTGATGGTCATCGCGGAGGCCATGCCGGCCGAGGCTGACCACCGCCGTCGGGCGAATCTCGCCGCCGAGCTCGTCGGCGCCGGTGCAGGAAGCTGTTGCGCCAGGTGCGCGTTCTCGGACCCGTAGCCGAGGCGGGTGAACACGTCGGCGAGCAGTCGCGCGGGCGTCGGCGTCGTCCGGGGTCGGCGAAGACGGCGTGGCTGGCCAGCTCGGCGGCGAAGCGCAGATCCCCGGCGTCGGCGAACTCCTGGGCCTTCGGGCGACGGTGGCGTCGACGCCACCGATGAGCTCGACGTAGCGGCGGCCAGCGGCCTCCGGCGGGTGCTGCCACAGGTGCGCCGGGTTGCCGTCGTACCAGCCGAGGTAGCGCTGGTAGATCGCCTTGACGTTGTGGCTGACCGAGCCGTAGTAGCCGTGGGTGTGCCAGGCGGCGTCCAGGGCCGGTCGGCATCTCGATCATCTCGGCGATCTCGCTGCCGACGAGGCCCTGGTTCATCAGGCGCAGGGTCTGGTCGTGCAGGAACGCGTAGAGGTCGCGCTGCTCGGTCAGCAGCGTGACGACGTCGCCTCGATGCCCCAGGTCGGCCAGTGGTGGGAGGCGAAGGCGACGTCGGTGTCGTCGGCGAACAGCTCGATCGCCTCGTCGATGTAGCGCGACCAGATCCGCGCGTCCCGGACCTCGGCCCCACGCAGGGTCAGCAGGTTGTGCAGGTTGTGGGTGACGTTCTCGGCCAGGCACAGCGCGCGCTGGTCGGGGAAGTGGAAGTTCATCTCGGCCGGCGCCTCGGTGCCGGGGGTGATCTGGAAGACGATCCGGACCCCGTCGAGCACCTCCTGCTGGCCGGTGTGCGGTGATGTCGAGCGTCGGCGCGAGCAGGCCGACCGCCCCTTGGAGGCGCCGGGCCCCAGCCCGATCCCGACGCGCCCGGTCGGCGCTCACCGGCAGGCCCATGCCCGGTGTAGTACATGCCGCGCCGCAGCATCGCGACGCCCGCGTAGACGTTCTCGGAGACGGCGTGCTCGAGGAAGTGCTCGGGCGCGACGATCGGGACGTCGGTGTCGGCGTCGACGACGCCGAGCACCCCGCCGAAGTGGTCGATGTGGGAGTGGGTGTAGATGACCGCCGTCACCGGCGGTCGCCGCGGTGCGTCGCGGTAGAGGGCGATCGCCGCGGCCGCGATCTCGGCCGAGACCGAGCGGGTCGATCACGATCACCCCGGTGTCGCCCTCGACCAGGGTCATGTTCGACAGGTCGAGGCCGCGCACCTGGTAGATGCCGTCGGTGACCTCGAACAGGCCCTGGATGGCGGTGAGCTGGCTCTGCCGCCACAGGCTCGGGTGCACCGTGTCCGGACAGTTCACCTTGGAGGGCGTCGGTGAAGACGTCGGGGTCGAACACCACGCGGCCGTCGGCGGCCTTGATCACTCCCGGTTCCAGGCGCGCGATGAGGCCGCGTTCGGCGTTCTCGAAGTCCGTGCGATCTGACAGGTCCGGCATGAAGCCCGCTCCTTCCGAGGCGGACGGACGTCCGCGCCGTTCGACTGTCGAACGGAGGCACCGGCAGGTGCTCACCCGATCCGGGTGACGACCCCGGGGAACCGCATGTCGACACTCGTGCCAGTGAGCTCCGGGAGTGGATGACTTGGCCGGCCCGCCCGCCGCGCCAGCCGGCCGGTTCCCCTCGGTGTTCACGTCGTTACGTGGGTACCGGCGGTCGTGGTTCCGGGGGGACCTGATCGCCGGGCTCACGGTCTGGGCCGTGCTCGTGCCGGAGTCCTTGGCCTACGCCACCATCGCGGCGGTCTCGCCGGTGATCGGGCTGTACGCCGCGGTACCGGCCCTGTTGCTGTAGCCGTGGCCGCAGCGGGACGAGACAGCGGGGGGTCGGGACCAGTCGTCGGTTGAGCTGGTGGCTATGCCGCCTCGGCAGCAGCCTTGATCCTGGTCAGGGTCGTGGTCATCCCGACCCGAAGGTCGGCGTCCCGGTCCTCGCTGCCGGTCCACTTCATCGTCAGCCACGTCATGGCCTTGCCCAACGGGCGTTCGGCGTCGAAGGACTCGGTCACCCTGGTTCCGGTCGCGGTGGGCTCGAAGACGTAGCGCCAGGTGTAGGAGCCGATGCCGGGGCCGCTGCGGTTGAACGCGAACTCGCGGCCGGGCTCGGCGACCTTCACGACCGGCGTGTTGAACCACGCAGGCCCACGTCCGCCCTTGTTCGTGGCCTTGAAGCGGGCTCCCACTGCCGGACCGGTTGCGCCCTTGGCCCAGGTGCAGCGGATGCACTCGGGGCTCCACTCGCCCATCCGGGTGATGTCGGAGACGAGCTCGTAGACGCGCTCGGGTGGTGCGGCGATGTCGAGGGAGACGGAGTCGTGGGCCTTGCGCTCTTTCATGGTGCTTCTCCTTGGGTGACCCGGCGGTGACGGGGGTTGACGCCGCTAATCTGTCACTGACAGAATCATCTGTCAATGACAGATTCACCGAGCTCGAGGGCATCGAGTCGACGTACCGTCGTGGTGCGCGAGATCCTCGACGCTGCCTGGGAGCTGATGGAGCGCGAGGGTGTCGCCGAGGTGAGCGTTCGCGAGGTCGCGCGGTCGGTCGGGCTGCGGCAGCAGTCCCTCACGTACTACTTCCCCACGAAGCACGGGCTTCTCGACGCACTGTTCGCCGACGGCTTCAGGGACCTGGGGCGTGTCTTCGACGAGCTGCCGGACAACGACGACAGCGTCGAGGCGGTCGTCGAGCTGGCCGTCGCGGTGGTCGACTACTGCGTGGCGCACCCGGCGCGGTATCACCTGCTGTTCCAGCGCACGATCCCTGGCTTCCAGCCCACCGAGGAGAGCCACCGCGTGGCCCTGGGAGTTCTCGGCGAGCTGGTCGCGCGCCTCGACGCCGCGGGCGTCACGGACCCCGCCGACGTCGCGCTCGTCCGTGGTCTCATCAGCGGCCTCGCCGCGGAGCAGACGGCCAACGACCCGGCGGGTCGGCTCTTCGCCGAGCAGACCCGCCGGGGGGTCCGCACCCTCGTCACGACAGCCCTCGCGCACGCCGGTTGACGTGCCCCCTGCCTCAGGCAGACTCGGGCGTCACCGTCATGGGCACCTGCGTGCTGCGGGCCTGTGCTACATCCTCGGACGGCATCAGGATCCACAGCACCGGGTAGATCAGGAGCTGGCTCCCGGGGATCACCATGAGCACGAGCACGAAGAGCAGACGTGTCGTCCATGCCCCGAGTCCGAAGCGTTGGGCGAGGCCGGCGCACACGCCGCCCAGCACTCGTCCGTCCCGCGGCCTGACCAGGCCTTGGTTGGCGAAGTTCTGGTGGATGTCGTTCATGGTGGTGCCCGTCCTTCGGTGTCGAGTTCACAGCGTCTGCTGTTGATGTCTCCACTGTGCGTCGTGGGGGAGGGCCGGCACATCAGGTGCTGCCCTGACCCGGCCCCGAGATCTGAGGCCCCCGAGTCTCGGGGGCCTCAGCGGAGGGGTGGTGAGGGCCGTCAGGCGACCAGCTCGGTGGTGATGGCTGAAGGCCTGAAACCCTTCACGATCAGGTAGAGACCGAAGCTGAGCTCCCAGAAGAACTCCGGCATGCACGCGAGGGTCTGCGCCGATGAGCCGGCCTCGATCACGCCGAGGATGACGGCCGTTCCCGACAGGCAGACCAAGGGTCCACCGACCAGGCCAAGCATGGCCAGGCCGCGGGGCACCAGGCCAGTGCGATACATCATGTAGCCGAGCAGGATGCCGTTGCCGACGCCGACGACGAATCCGGGCCCGAGGTTGAACGTCCACTCCTGGAGGGTGACGAAGGCGTTGCCGACCGTCGCGAGGGCGGTGTCCTCTGCGCCGCCCGCGCCCGAGAAGTCCTGTCGCATGGTCACGACGGTGAGCACGCTGAGGATGCCGACGGCGATGAAGACGCTCTCCATGACGCGTGCCGTGACGAAGCCGAGAGAGAGTGCTGGGAAGCGACGCTTGAGGACGGGGTACAGGGCGACGGCGGTGCCGATGTTGGCGATGATCAGCAGCACCTCGGCGAAGGCTCCCCACAGCACACGGGTGTCCTGACCGTCGCCGACGATGTAGTCAGCGTGATCGAGAAGTGGCGGGTAGAACGAGAACTTCGCGGCGATCGACGTGATGTAGGTGATCACGAAGAGCACCCCCACGACGAGCGCGGTCCTTCGCATGGGGTCCATCGGAACGCGGAGCGGGCGCTGGGTCGTGGGACGGGTTGTGGTTGTCATGACTATCTCCTCTTGGCGGTGCGGGACTCGGTGGTGCGGGGGTCGGGCTGGTCCGCGCCTGCCCGGTTGACTGACACGAGCGGAAGCCCGGTGTCGCGGACCTGCTGCAGCAGGCCGTGCAGCGCTGCCTGGTCGACGACCGGACCCTGGATGAGGGTGGTGCCGTCGTCCTCGGCGGTCAGGGTCATCCCGTCGAAACGGGTGCCCCACCTGGATGCGAGGTGACCCTTGATCCGGACGCGGTACCAACCGGCGTGCGGTGCTCGGTCAGCAGGCGACGGATTCATGGGTGCTCCTCTGGTGCGGTGCGTGCACGCTAGGAGCGGATGTGGTGAGCAGGCGTCATCAGACTTGGTGATCTGGTTGGTGAAACTTCCTGAGCCCGTCCGGGTGGTCAGTGGCCCGGCAGGCGAAGCAGACCCAGCCGTGCGGCCTCGCGTACCGCTTCACGCCGGTTGGTGGCGCCGAGCTTGGCGTAGATGTGGCGGGTGTGAGTGCGCACCGTGTTCACGGACACGCTGAGCTCCCGAGCGATGGCCGGGCCGTCCAGGTCGCCCTCAAGCAGTCGGAGTACGTCGAGCTCTCGCTCGCTGAGCGGGTCGACAAGGCGGCCGGCCGGCGCCGCGGGCTGTCCGTCGCCGGCGGCGGCGAGCACAGCACGTGCGTGCCGGCCTCCGGGGGAGTCCGGATCGATGTCACGGAGCAGCTCCGTGAAGGTTGTTCCTGCGTCGAGGAAGACCCGGACGTGGCCCTCGGGCTGTGCCAGGACCAGCGCACGACGCAGCAGGTCCATGGCACGCGAACGGTGCCCATCGGCCTGGGATGCCAGTGCCAGCAGCACGAGGATCTCGATGACGTTTCCGTCGCGGCCACCCGCTCCCGCGGTCGCCAGCAGTCGCTCGAGGAGCTGCACGGCCTCGTGTGCTGCGGGGGATGACCCTCCGGCACGGCGTTGGGCCAGCAGCAGCATCGCCAAGGTGATGTGCTCGAACTCGTGCATGTAGGTGAGCTCGTCACCGGCGGCCAGCTCGTGCGCGTGCGCCCAGGACATCGCGGAGGCGAGATCTCCTCCGGCCAGCTGCAGGCGTGCGCGCATTGCGGCGATGGGGCGCACGTTCGGGGCGAAGTCACCGAAGTACACCTGCTCGGCCCCGTTGAGGAGATCCATCGCCTGACGCAGGTCTCCCCGGGCTGCGACCAGCCCGGCCTCGGCGGCGCGGCGCCGGTACGGGTGCTGCGGCAGTCCCGCGACGTCGCCGAGCTCTCGGCTCAGCTGCAGATGGTGAGCCGCTGTGGCCAGGTCGTTGCGTTCGAGCGCAACCTGGCTGATGCCGACGTGCATGTCGGCGGTGCCCCGCGTGACCGGCTCCGTGTGGTTCGCGGCGAGGCGCAACGCGGCCTCGTAGGTGCTGAGGGCGTCGGTGAGCCGCCCTTGGGTGATACGGATGTCGGCCAGCGTGATGGAGCAGCCCAGCACGTCGGAGATGTGACCGGCCCTCTGCAATCCGTCGACGCACCTGGAGTAGTCACGATGCGCCTCCTCCAGGTCGCCCTGACCCCAACGTGCCAACCCAGCCACCGCAGCGGCACCCGCCAGGGTCAGGTGATCGTCCGGCGCGGCCCTGGCGGTGCATGTCTCCGCATGCGCAATGGCACCGTCCGGGTCCCCGTGGACCAGCGAGAGCGCAGCGCGATAGAGCTCGAGGGCTCCCGGTAGCCGGTCCCATTGCTCTCGGTCCATGACGACGGTTCCAGGAGGTGGCCCGCTTGCCTCACCATCAGGCCCGGGTGCCTGCAGGTGCTGCTCGAGGTCCCGCAGCCGCTCCTCCGCGCCGGTGAACTGTCCGCTCGACATGAGCGCCGCGACAAGGCCGAGGGCCAGCACCGGTCTCGTCTGCACGACCTCGTCCGGGATGGCCGTGGTCCAGGCGGCGATCGTCGCCTCTCGCCGGTCCCTCAACAGCAGGGGTATGGCGAGCTCGGCGAGGTCGGCGGCTCGCTCGATGTCGCCGGCGGCGACAGCATGGCGCACGGCAGGTGCGGGTTCGTCGGCCTCGTCGTACCACTGGCTGGCACGGCGGTGGAGGTCGGCCACCTCCTCGGGCCGCACGTCGAGGAGATGGGTCCGGAGGACCTCGGCGAAGAGGTGGTGGTAGCGATACCACCGGCGAGTGCCGTCCAGTGCGACGAGGAAGAGGTTGGCGCGGTCCAGGTGCTCCAACATCTGCTGGCTGTCGCTGTTGCCGGTGACCGCCTCGCACAGTGACCCGCTCAACCGGTCGAGGATGGACGTCTGGAGCAGGAAGTCGCGCACCTGCGGGGGTTGACGACTGAGCACTTCCTCGGCCAGGTAGTCCACGATGTAGCGGTCGTCCCCGGCGAAGGAAGCGATGAACTCGGCGGAATCGACGCGCCCGCGGAGTGAGAGGGCGGCCAGCTGCAAGGCGGCGATCCAGCCTTCGGTGCGCGCCTCCAGCGCTGCGATGTCGGAAGCAGTGAGCTCGAGCGCGGCGACGCCGTTGAGGTACGCCGCGACCTCGGTCGGTGTGAAGCGCAGGTCGGCGGCACGGATCTCGACCAGGTCGCCACGGGCACGTAGCCGGGCCAGCGGCAGCGCCGGGTCGACGCGGGTGCTGACGATCAGGTGAACCTGAGGCGGTAGGTGCTCCACCAGGAAGGTCAGACCCGCCTGAAGGTCCGGGCTGTCGACGAGGTGATAGTCGTCCAGGACCAGGTCCAGCTCGAGCGGCACACTGCTCAGCTCGTTGATGAGGGTGGCGAGGACGCTTTCGATGGCCGGCTGGCTCGTCTGCAGCAGCGTCAGAGCGCTGTCGCCGACGCCCGGCACGGCCCGCTCCACCGCCGTGACCAGATAGGTCCAGAACCGCGCCGGCTGGCTGTCACCCTCCTCGAGGGACAGCCAGGCGACCGACCGCTCCTCGCCGTCAGGCGCTGGGAGCTCCCGGGCGAGCAGCGTCGTCTTCCCGAACCCGGCTGGAGCAGAGACGAGGGTGAGCTTGGCGGTCGACCTTCGGTGCAGCAGCTCCGTCAGCCGAGGTCGTACGACGAGATCACCGCGAGGCTGCGGGAGGAAGAGCTTGGTCTCCACCAAGGGACCTGCCACCACAGCCCCCCTCCTGGGCGTCGGGGCGATGTGATCGAGCCTAGAACAGTCGGCAGCTCGCGTTGCTCGGCCGTCAGGCGTCGCGCTGCGGTCGAAGTCCTGCACGGCACGACGGACGTCGTCGTCCACGAGCTCGGCGTTGATGGCGATGGCGGCGGAAAGACCGGCGGCGCCTCAGCCGATGACCATGACGTCGCATCTGTTCATGCCTGCCCCAAGGCTGAAGCGGTGCGCTCGGTTCGCCTAGGAACGTTGCTGTTTTCGGGAATCGGGAGTCAGATGATCAACGTGGAGGACGAAGCAGGGGCGGCCATCGCCGACACGCTCGCCCAGGTCGGACCCCGGCTCAGCGGCTCCGCACTCACCGTCAGCTGACGCTCACCGGCGTCGCGGAGGCGACCGGCATCTCGAAGAGCACGCTGTCGCGGCTGGAGACCGGACAACGTCGGCCCACCCTGGAGCTGCTGCTCGCGCTGTCGCAGGCCTACCGGGTGCCGCTGGACGACCTCGTGCGGCGCCCGAGGTGGGCGACCCGCGGGTCCGACTCAAGCCGGGTCGCGGGTCAAGGGCCGAACGGTGATGCCGTTGACACGTCAACCCGACGGCATGCAGGCGTGGAAGATCATCATCCCGACCGACAAGACCACGCCCGAACCGCGCGCGCACGACGGCTACGAGTGGCTCTACGTCCTTTCCGGCCAGATGCGGTTCGTGCTCGGCGACCAGGACGTCGTCCTTGGGCCTGGCGAGGTCGCGGTTCGACACCACGGTACCGCACTGGTTCGGCAGCACCGGCGACGAGCCCGCCGAGGTCCTCAGCCTCTTCGGGCGCCCGGGCGAACGCATGACGTCCGCGAACACGGCGCGGCCGAGCGGCACTGCCCCGAGCTGCGCGGCTCCTATGATCCGAAGGTGTCGACTGCGGTGCTCGCGACGAAGCTGTTCGCGCCGGCCCGGCGCCCGCAGGCCGTCGCGCGCACGAGACTGGTCGAGCAGCTCGACACCACGCTCGTTCCGGGTCATCGCCTGACGCTGGTGTCCGCACCAGCCGGGTTCGGCAAGACGACGGCGCTCAGCGACTGGATCGCCCAGCTGGGTCGAGCGACACCCGCACGTCCAGGTCGGCGTGGCTGTCCCTCGACGAAGGGGACAACGACCTCGCGCGGCTGCTGACGCACCTGGTGGCGGCCCTCGCAGACGGTCGGGGTGGAGCTCGAGCCGGCAGCGGTCCTCGAGCACCTGCCCGCCGACGCGACCACGGCCCTGACGACTCTGGTCAACGCCGTGGCCCGTGCCGGAGAGCAGGCGCCGGCGGTGCAGTGGGTCCTCGTGCTGGACGACTACCACGTCATCACGGCGCCGACGTGCACGAGGCCATGACCTTCCTGGTCGAGCACCTTCCCGACCAGCTGCACCTGATGATGGCCACCCGCGCCGACCCGCCGCTGCCCCTGGCACGGCTGCGCAGTCGCGGGCAGCTCGTCGAGGTCCGCGGTGCCGACCTCCGCTTCACGCGGGACGAGGCGCAGCAGTTCCTCAACCAGGCGATGGGGCTGGAGCCTCGACGCCGCCGACGTCGACGCCCTCGAGGAGCGCACCGAGGGCTGGATCGCCGGACTCCAGCTCGCCGCCCTGTCGTTGCGCGCGATCCCGACCCGGCCTGAGGTCGACGGACTTCATCGAGGCGTTCACCGGCAGCAACCGGTTCGTCATCGACTACCTGGCCGACGAGGTCCTGGCCCGACAACCGACCGAGGTGCGCGACTTCCTGCTGCGAACGGCCGTCCTCGACCGGCTCACCGGTCCGCTGTGCGACGCGGTGAGTGGGCAGTCCGGCGGCGCCGCGATGCTCGCGGACCTCGAGCGCGACAACCTGTTCGTCGTCCCGCTGGACACCGAGCGCTCCTGGTACCGCTACCACCACCTGTTCGCCGACGTGCTGCACGCGCGCCTGCTCACCGAGGACCCCGGCCTGGTGCCGCAGCTGCACCGGCGCGCCAGCGACTGGTACGCGTCGCGCGGCCTCGCCGCGGACGCCGTCCGGCACGCCCTGGCCGCCGAGGACTTCGCTCGCGCCGCCTACCTGGTGGAGGAAGCGCTGCCCGACGTGCGTCGCGCGCGACAGGACAACCTGCTGCTCAGCGTGGATCCGGGCACTGCCGGACTCGGTCGTCCGCCGCAGCCCGGTGCTGAGCATCGTGGCCGGCTGGGCACAGATGATGACCGGCGACCTCGACGGGCTGGAGGCCCGCCTCGACGACGCCGACGCGGCACTGGAGGCCGGCGCCCACGACCAGGACACTGGCGGCCACGTGGGCCGACACCGAGGACCTTCGCACCGCACCGGCGACGATCCTGGTCTACCGCGCCTCGCTGGCCCAGGCCCGCGGTGACGTCGCCGGCACCGTGCGTCACGCGCGGCGGGCGCTCGACCTGGCCGGCCCCGAGGACCACTTCGTGCGGGGTGGGGCCGGCGGCTTCCTCGGGTCTGGCCGCCTGGGCCGCTGGAGACATCGACGAAGCGGTCGCCACCTTCTCCGAAGCGGTCCGTAGCCTGCACGCCGCCGGCAACCTCGTCGACGAGCTGGACACCACGATCGTGCTCGCCGACATGTGGGTCGCCGCCGGACGACCCAGCCGTGCCCGCAGGCTCTACGAGCAGGCGCTGCGCGACCGCCACCGGGAACGGCGAGCCGTACCCGCGGGCCACCGCCGACCTGCACGTCGGCCTGGCCGAGCTCGACCTCGAGCTCGACGACCTCTCCAGCGCCGAGGCGCACCTGGAGACGGCGCGGGTCCTCGCTGAACGAGCCTCCATCACCGAGAACCGGCACCGCTGGCCGCTGGTCATGGCCCAGGTGCGCGCCGCGCGCGGCGACCACGAGGCGGCGATGCGGCTGCTCGACCAGGCCGCGGCGCTCTACCGGCACGGCTTCTATCCCGACGTACGCCCGATCGAGGCGATGAAGGCCCGCCTCCAGATCGCCGCCGGCGACCTGGAGTCGGCAGCGTGCCTGGGCTCGAGGAGCACGAGGCCTCAGCGTCGATGACGACCCGGACTACCTGCACGAGTACGAGCACCTGACGCTGGTCCGGCTGCTCCTGGCCGAGCATCGCGCGGCGGATCGAGCCGACGAAGCCGGACGTCGGCTGAGCCGTGCGGCGCTGCTCGACCGACTGCACGACGCGGCCGCGGACGCCGGGCGGGACGGCAGCCTGCTGGAGATCCGGATGCTGCAGGCCCTCGCGCACCACGCCGGCGGCGACCGTGACACGGCGCTCGGAGGTCCTGGGCCAGGCACTGACCGATGACGCCGGAGCCGGAGAGCCACGTGCGGCTCTACCTCGACGAGGGCGCTGCCGATGCTGGGCCTGCTGCGCGACGCCGCGGAGGTCGACGACCGGCCAGGGACCGACGGACGAGATGGTGCGGGCGTGGGCTCGTCGGCTGCTCGAGCGGGCGCCAGTCACCGCTCGGAGAGGTCGGCGGCGCAGTCAGTCCCTGGCCGATCCGCTGAGCCAGCGCGAGATCGAGGTCCTCCGGCTCCTGGACTCCGAGCTGACCGGGCCGCAGATCGCCGATCGAGCTCTACGTCTCGCTGAACACCCTGCGCACCCACACCAAGCGCATCTTCACCAAGCTCGACGTCAAGACCCGCGCCGCCGCCGTACGCCGGGCCCACGAGCACGGACTCATCTAGACCGCGGGCTCGAGCGCTCGATGTCACATCGTCAGTCACATCATGTGGTGACGCGGACCGACCCCGCTCCTTCCTAGGTTCCAGGTATCCCCGCGGCACCCGCCACGGACCAACCTGAAGAGGGTCCGACATGACCATCACCCCGAACCTGCTGACCCGGTGGGCCGGCATCGCGGCCGTCGCCGCCGGTGCCATCTTCATCGGCGTCCAGATCAACCACCCGCAGCTGAGCGCGACGTCCATCCAGACCACCGACGTCTACGTCCGCGACTCCCTGAAGGTGCTCATGTGCACCCTCGCCCTGGTCGGGATCACCGGCATGTACCTGAACCAGATCCGCAAGCACGGGCTCCTCGGACTCATCGGCTACGTGGTGTTCGCCGTCGGCTACCTCGGCATCCTGTGCGTCACCTTCGCCGCCGCCTACGTGCTGCCGGAGGTCGCCAACTCCAATCCCGGGTTCGTCAACGACGCCATCGCCGTCGAACACCGGCCGCGGCACCGTGCACGGCGACATCGGGGCGCTCGAGACGGTGATCAAGGTGACAGGCTTCGCCTACCTGGTCGGCGGCCTGCTCTTCGGCATCGCGCTGTACCGGGCCCGCGTCCTGCCCCGCTGGGCCGCCGCGCTGCTCGCCGTCGGCGGCCTCGTCTCCGCCGCCCTCGTGGTGATGCCGGACGCCTTCTACCGGTTGCTGGCCTTCCCCAACGGCATCGCCATGATCGCCCTGGGCTACTCGCTGTGGAAGGTCGCCCGAGCCGACGACACCACGCGACCGACCGCGGTCGACGCCACTGCGTGCCCAGCACCGCAGGTGTCTGATGAACCCCCCGTCGGCCACGACGACGCAGGGCTCCCGGCCCGGCACCGGTGCTGCACCGGTGCCGGGCAGGGCGCGGCCCCGCTCGGGCTGGTGGGTGCCGCCCGCCTGCTGGCGCTGGCCTTCATCCCGGTCGTGGGCGGCACCGGGCGCCTCGTCGAGCTGCTGGGAGGACCCGCGGTGCTGCCGACGCGATCGCGCGCTTCGCCGCCTCACCGGTCCCGCTGGTCGTGCACATCGTGTCGGCCGTCGTCTACGCCGTGCTCGGCGCCTTCCAGTTCTCGGCTCGTCTGCGCCGCCGCCGGCCCGGCTGGCACCGCCGCGCCGGACGGCTCCTGGTGGTGCTCGGTCTCGCGGTCGCGTTCTCCGGCCTGTGGATGACGCTGGTCTACCCCCGGAAGGAGGGCACCGGCGACATCCTCTGGACCGCTCGGCTGCTGGTCAGCTCGGGGATGGGCGTCAGCCTCATCCTCGGGCTGGCCGCCATCCGGAGCCGCGACATCGCCCGGCACCGCGCCTGGATGACTCGCGCGTACGCACTCGGGCTCGGCGCCGGCACCCAGGCGTTCACCGTCGGCTTCGGTGAGGCGCTCTTCGGCACGGGCGTCGTCCGCACCGACCTGATGATGGCGGCGGCCTGGGCCATCAACCTCGCCGTCGCCGAGTGGGTCATCCGCCGCCCTGCCCGCCGACGGGCCAAGCGTGCTCGTGCTGCCTTGGTCGGCGCGTCGATGACCTCGCCATCGCCCGATGTGGCCGCGTCGTACGAGCTGCGGCTCGGCGGTCACCTCGACCAGCACTGGTCGACCTGGTTCGACGGCTTCACCCTCACCCACGAGGACGACGGCACGACCACCCTCCGCGGCATCGTGACCGACCAGTCGGAGCTGCACGGCCTGCTCGCCAAGGTCCGCGACCTCGGCGTCAACCTCATCTCAGTCGCACCGGTCGAGCGGCCCCGACACGACGCTGATTCCCGAGAACAGCAACATCCCTAGGTCCTCCGCCGCCGACGCGAGGAACGTGGCCACCACAGCGCGCATCCGGACCGCCCGTCCCACCCAACTAGGAGAAGCCCATGACCATCACCACCACTGCGACCTCCGCCGCCACGACCGAGCTGTCACTCACACGCGCTGCACCTGATGCGCGCCGGCTACCTGCTGATGGGCGTCGGACTCGTCCTCGTGAAGTGGCCGCTCCTTCCGGACGCCCAGACGCTGCCGCTCTACGAGGGCGTGACGCTCTGCCTGCTCACCGCCATGTCCCTCCTGGCCTTCCTCGGGCTGCGCTACCCCGTCAAGCTGCTTCCCGTGCTGCTTGTTCGAGTCGGCCTGGAAGATCCTCTGGCTCGCACTGGTCGCCCTCCCCAGGGCCGCCAGCGGGGACCTTGACGCCGCTACCAGCGACATCGTCGTCAACTGCTCTCTGGTCGTCGCTCATCCTCGCGGTCATCCCGTGGCGGTACGTGTGGCGCAACTACGTGCGCGCCACCGGAGACCGCTGGCGCTGAAGGCAGGCTTCCCGTCAGGGCCCGTGCTCACCGGACACGTTTCACGCGCAGGACGGCGCCGGCTCCCACCAGCGCGCACGCACCGGCCACGCCGTACAGCACGCCGTAGCTGCCGCCGCCCACGGCCAGGATCGCGGGCGCGACCGCGGGCGCGACCGAGGAGGGGAGTGCCCCGGCAATGTTCATCACGCCAAGATCCTTGGCTGCACTGGCGGGGTCCGGCAGCACGTCCGCGACGAGAGCAAGGTCGACCGCCATGTAGAGGCCGAAGCCGAGACCAGGCGATGGCCATCCCGACGAGGAACCCGTTGAAGCTGCTGGCGACAGCGATGACGAACATCGCCAGGCCGAACACGATCGATGCCGAACAGACGAAGACCTTGCGACGGCCCGCCAGGTCGGAGAGCCACCCGCCCAGCAAGGACGCGACGACCACCACGGTCGACATGGCGAGGGTGCCGAGAAACACCTGCCGAGGGACGTCGTCCTCGGCGGTGCCGACCTTCTCCAACAGGTAGTAGGCCTGGTACGTGGTGAGGAACGCATAGGCCAGGACGAACATGAAACGACTGGCGAAGGCCCAGGCGAAGTCGGGGTTCTTCCGCGGGTTGACGTAGAACGCGCTGGCGAACTCCCGCAGTGACCAGGTTGGCTTGTCTGCCTCGGCCAGCGTCCGGTCCGTCAAGGTTGCGACGAACAGCAGGACGAAGAAGCCTCCGATGGCACACGGCGCCAGGAACACCGCGAGGGTGTTGCCGGTGAACAGCTGGACGACGAAGGTGCCACTGACCGAAGCGATGGGCAGGCAGATGCCGAGGACGCCCGCGACGCGGCCACGTTGCCCGACCGGGACCTGGTCGGGCAGGACTGCCACGAGGGCAGCGAGCAGCGCGTTGAAGAACACTTGCGCGATGCACCACCCGACCAGGACCACCAGGATGCTGGGGGCCAGGGCCACCACGAGAATCCCGACGCAGCCGCCCACCAGGCCTGTCAGCATCCACGGACGACGCATGCCCCAGCGTGAGGAGGTGCGGTCGCTCATCCTGCCGAAGAACGGGTTGGCGAACATGGCGAGAAAGGCGCCGGTGCCCGCGACGAGTGCCAGGTTGTTGGGCGCGCGATCGGTGCCCACCAGTGCGTTCACCTTCAGTGACAGGCTGACCAGCAGTGGCGCCAGGAAGAGAAGAATCGTGCCGATGTAGGCCAGCGCGTAGAGCGCCACGAAGCCTCCGCCGACCGGTCGGTCGGGTGACTTGCTGACAGTTGCTCCGGGCCGAGGATCGGAGCTCAGGTGCTGAGGGTTCCCAAGGTCGAGTCGGAAAGCATGGGGCATCGCGGTCTTCCTGACGTCCTTCACGCGAAGGAGTCCCGGTCGCAGTAGCTCCCGGTCTTCGCAGGCTACGGGAGTCGCGTCAGAGGGGAGCAGCGCTCTAGACCAAGCGGCTGCGCGAGTCCAGGCCGTCGAGGAGGAGGCTGAGACCGAAGTCGAACTCGTCGCCGAAGTCGTAGCCGGGCCGGAAGTAGTACTCCGTCGCCATGTCGACCATGTGGGGGTACTCGCCGGTGGCGAAGCGCTCCATGATCGGGCCGGCGACCTCGGTGACGGTCTCGGGGCCGTCGAACGGCAACCCGGCTTCCTGGAGGGCGAAGCCGTAGGTGTAGCTGTCGATCAGCGCATAGGCGTGGGCCGTCAGCTCGCGTGAGAAGCCTGCAGCCAGGAGCGTGCCGAGGACCGTGTCGTGGTGACGGAGGGTGGCCGGACCGGGAGCGGTGCGGGACTCGAGCAGCCCGATCGCCCAGGGATGCCGCCGCAGCACCGCTCTGGCCGAGCGCGCCCTCCGGCGCATCTCCGAGCGCCAGTCCCCGCCGATGGTCGGGAGCTCGATCTCGCTGAAGACGATGTCGACGATCCCGTCGAGGATCTCGTCCTTGTTCGCCACGTGGTAGTAGACCGACATGGGCTTCACGCCCAGCTCCTGCGCCAGCGAACGGATCGTCAGTCCCGAGATTCCTCCGGCGTCCGCGACCGCCACGGCGGCGCGCAGCACGCGCTCGCGGCTCAGCGGCCGTCGTGAGGTCGGCTCGGCGGCGGCGACGTCCGGATCGGCCATGGATCCTCCTGGGTTCGTTGCGGCCATTGCCACTTCGTACTTTGTACGATAGCGTGTTCGTACTTAGTAAGGCGAGCGGACTCGCCGGATGCGGAGCCTGACGATGAGCACAGCGGCGTACCACTCGAAGACGAAGGAAGGGGAGGGGCCCATGGCTCTCCCAGAAACGATGCGGGCGGTCGTCCAGGACCGGTACGGGACCGATCGAGGTGCTGCGGCCTCGAGCAGGTCCCACTCCCGGAGATCGCGGACGACGAGGTGCTCCTCGGAGTTCACGCGGCGGGCCTCGACCGGGGGACCTGGCACCTGATGACCGGCCGGCCGTACCTCATGCGGGTCATCGGCTTCGGGTTCCGCAGGCCGAAGAACCGGGTGCCGGGGCTCGACGTGGCCGGCACCGTCGTCGCGCTCGGGTCCGCCGTGACCAGGTTCGCGGTCGGGGACGAGGTGTACGGCGTCGCCCGTGGCTCGTACGGCGAGTACGCCGCAGCGCTCGAGGACAAGCTGGCCCTCAAGCCGCGGGGACTGAGCTTCGAGCAGGCGGCCGTCGTGCCGGTCTCGGCGCTGATCGCCCAGCGCGGCCTGCTCGACGTCGGTCGACTCGAGTCCGGTCAGAAGGTGCTGATCACCGGTGCGTCGGGAGGGGTCGGCAGCTATGCCGTCCAGCTGGCCAAGGCATTCGGGGCAGAGGTCACCGGCGTGTGCGGCACCGGCGAAGCTCGACCTGGTCAGGTCCCTCGGGGCCGACCACGTCCTCGACTACACCCGTCAGGACTTCGCGGAGGGGACGGAGCGCTACGACCTGATCCTCGACGTCGCAGGCAACCCGTCGTTGTCCCGGCTGCGCCGAGCGCTCACCCCGCGAGGAACGGCCGTCATCCTCGGAGGCGAGCAGGGGCGTGGCCGCGTGACCGGCGGCTTCGGCAGGACGTTGCGGGCACCGCTCGTGTCGTTGTTCGTCAGCCAGCGGCTCGCGATGGTGGCCAGCGACGAGAACGCGACGCGACCTCGAACGGCTCACGCCCCTGCTCGAGGACGGACGGGTCACACCCGCCCTCGATCGCACCTACCCGCTCGAGCAGGTCCCCGACGCCATGCGCCAGCTCGTCGCCGGGGACGTCCGCGGCAAGGTCGCCATCACCGATCTGAGCGGCGCCGGTCGTCGGTCAGTCCTTGCAGTCATCGACGATCGTGCCGATCACGCCACCGATCGCGCCACCGATCGCCGCCCCCGGGGCACCACCGAGCGCCCCACCGATGATGGCGCCGGCCCCGCCGAGGATCCCTTGGTAGCTCCGGTTGCTCTTGGCGTAGACGACGGTGGTGCCGTCGTCGCCCGGAACCGCCTCGTAGGAACCGACGGCGCCGGCGCCCAGGGCCAGGGCAACCGGGCCGGCGTCACCCTTCGCGATCAGCTCCTGGTACATGCCGCGCACCTCGAGATAGGCGGCCGTGGCCACCGGTCGGGGGGTGTCCTGATCCCCCTTCTGCCGCTCGGAGGACGCCGCACCGACCTCGTGCATCCGGTGGAGCACGTCTCGCTCGGTGGCGGAGATCCAGCCGAGCTCGAGCAGTCGATCGAACGCCAGGCCCGTGGCGACCCGTCGGTCTCCCTTCGCCTCGCGCATCAACCGTCGCGCCTCTGCGAGTGCTGCTTGTGACAGGTCCGTGATCCCGAGTCCAACTGTCTGTGTGAGTTCCACGATGTTCCCCTCCGCTGCGACTGGGTGTCCCGGGTGGACGCCCACACCTCAAAGGGGCCGAGGGCCTCGACGCTGATACATCCGGTCGATCGTTGTCAGGGACGGGCCGGGGTGCTGGAGGCTCCGCGACAGCGTGGGGATCATGACGGCCGCCGCGACGAGGTGCAGCCCGATCAGGGCGGTGATGGTGGCAGCAGTTGCCCCGGAGAGGAGGGGCGCGAGCAACGAGATCGCGGTCAGCGTCACCGCCGTCCAGACGAATCGCTCGGCCGGGCGGGCGCTCCAGCGAAGCAGGGCGGCGGCAATGACGACGCCCACGACCGAGAAGAAGCCGGTCACCACGGCGAACCCGGGCAACGGGATCGTCTCGCCACCATCGGGAACCTCGAAGTCGACGCCCACGGCCCGGGCCAGCGCAGCCGAGAGGGCGGTGGCCACCATCGCTGCGAGCGTCGGCGACGAGGCCGGTGACGACGAGTCCGCGGAGTCGGTGGGTGTAGCCCGTCCGGCCCGGTGCGGGGTCCGCGACGACGGCGGCGTCACTCATGCTGTTCATGCCGTTTCCTCCGTGCCGTTCGCAGGCAGGTGCTCCGGCAGGCCGAGCCGCGGGAACTGGTCGTCGTGGAACGTGACGATCTCGGTGATCGCCCCGCCGGTGACGCGCAGGACGTCGATCGTCAGCGGCAGGTATGCGCCCTCCTGCTCTCGCCAGTGGTAGAAGGCGACGGCGGGCTGCCGGTTCACGGAGGTGAGGACGGCGCGCAGGCCCGTCATCCCCTCGAAGCCGCTCTCGACCCAGTCCTCCACCACGGCGTCGCGGCCGACGTGCAGGCCCGGAGTGGGCGGCATCGAGCAGCGGACGTCGTCCCGCACCAGTGCCGCGAGCGTGTCGATGTCCGTGGCCACGCTGGCGTCGGTGAACCGACGTACCAGCTCTCGCGTCTCGGCGTCCTCCTCGCCGCCGGTCCAGTCCTGGCGCTCCGCCGGGAGGTGCTCCCGCATGCCGGCGCGGGCCCGCTGCAGCGCACTGTTGACCGAGTTGACGGAGTCGCCGAGGAGCTCCGCGACGTCCTTGGCCGGCCAGCCGACCACGTCCCGCAGGATCAGCGCGGCTCGCGGACGCGGCGCGAGGTGCTGGACGGCGACCAGGTACGCCAGCTCGATCGTCTCCTGGGTGACGACGACGGTCTCCGGCTCGTCCGCGTCGTTCGCGGGCAGCTCGTCGAGCAGCCGGTCCGGGTAGGGCTGCAGCCAGAGGACCTCACCGCCGGTCGCGGCCTCCGGGCGGCGCTTGGCCAGCAGGTCCAGGCAGGCGTTGGTGGCGATGCGGTACAGCCAGGCCCGGAACGTCGACCGCCCCTCGAAGGTCTCGCGCCGACGCCAGGCACGGAGGAACGTCTCCTGCACGGTGTCCTCGGCGTCCTCGAACGACGCGAGCATCCGGTAGCAGTGGACGTGCAGCTCCCGGCGGTGCCGCTCCGCCAGCCTCGAGAACTCCGGCTCGTCGACCTCGCCCAGACCGCTCACGCCCAGTTCCTCCAGTCGCGTGTCCACACTCATCGCGTCATCCTTCCGAATCGTCATGTTGCAGGTATGACGGGTTCGGGCGGGACAACTCATCACGGAGCTCAGTCGGGGATCGGTTCCCACACGAGCTCGGCGACGTCCATGACGAGATCGGGGCTGTCCTGGTCGGGGTCGGCGGGGGTGCGGACCTCACCGGCGCAGACGCAGACGACGTCGTTGAGGTGGCGGTAGCGGTCGCTGTCGCTGAGGTGGCGGACGGAACCGACGATCTGGCGTCGCCCGGGTGGGTAGGCACGGCCGTAGCCGTGCCACTCGCAGAGGATGGTCTCGCCGTCGTCGGTCTCGATGACCGCGCGGAAGTCCGGCACGAACGGTCCCTCGTCGGTGCGTCGCTGCGGGTAGTTCGCGCCGCGGAAGCGGCCCGTGATCGAGCCTTCGCAGCGTCCCTCGGCGAACAGCAGGTGCTGCTCCCAGCCGCCTTCCAGCTCGACCGTCCACCCCTCGTCGTAGACGAAGCGGACCCGGTACAACGGCTCGAGCCTCATGCCATGGCGTCCTTCCAACTTCGCCGGGTACGTCGCCTGGTGCGCCCGCCATCTGTGGACATTACGGCTCATGGCCGATGTCTCGTAGCCTGCGTCAATGGCGAGTTTGATCCTCACGGTGATCGGCGACGACCGGCCCGGCCTCGTGTCCGCGCTCTCGACCCCCATCAACGAGCACGGCGCGAGCTGGGAGCGCAGCCAGATGTCGCGGCTGGCGGGCAAGTTCGCCGGCATCGTGCTGGTGGCCGTGCCCGATGACGGAGCTCGACGCACTGGTCGCCGACCTCGAGGCCCTGCGGGAGGAGGGCCTGCAGGTGGTCCACGAGCGGACGGGCGAGCCCCCCGAGCGCGAGCTGCTCCGGCTCAACCTCGAGCTGCTCGGGGCCGACCACCCCGGGATCGTGGCCGAGATCTCGGCCAACCTGGCCGCCCGCGACGTCAGCATCGAGGAGCTGAGCACCGACGTGCGCGACGCGCCCATGGCTGGTGGGGCGCTCTTCGAGGCCCACGCGGTGCTGGTCGCCCCGCCGACGGCGGACACCGAGGCACTGCGGTCCATGCTCGAGGCGATCGCCGACGACCTGATGGTGGAGATCAGGCTCACCGACGACTGAGCCTCAGCTGAAGGCGGGGATCACCTCGGCCGCCAGCCGCTCCATCTGCTCGCGGTCCTGGGCGACCTCGGCGTTGATCGGGTTCAGCACGAGCAGCTCGGCACCGGCATCCACGATCGCTCGCAGACCGGCGGTCACGTCCTCGACCGTGCCGAAGACGGGCACCTCCTCGATGCCCTTCATCCGTCCGTAGATGCGATGCAGGCCCTCGAGGACGCGCTCGCGGGCCCGGTCGGCGTCGTCGTCGACGCAGAGGTAGACCCGCTTGCCGATGGTGAACCGCGAAGCGTCGCGGCCCTGCTCCTCCAGCTCATGGCGCAGGACCGGCACCTGCTCGGCGAACTTCGTCGTGCTCACCGAGCCCGCCCCCAGGAAGTGGTCGCCGTGCCGGACGGCGCGGGCCAGGGCCTTGGGAGCGCTGCCGCCGAACCAGATCGGCGGGTGCGGGCGCTGCACCGGCTTGGGCGAGATCGGCAGGCCGTCGAGCTCGCGGAACCGGCCGTGGAAGGTGACCTTCGGGTCGTCGCTCCACGCCGCCTTCATCAGCTCGAGTCCCTCGGTGAACCGGGTGACGAACGTGTCGGGGTCGACGCCGAACGCCTCGAACTTGCGGAACCCGCCGCCGGGGGAGACCCCGACGTCGAGGCGGCCGTGGCTGAGGCGGTCCACGGCCGTGACCGAGGCGGCGAGCTGCAACGGGTCGTGCAGCGAGCTGACGAGCACGGCGACGCCGAGCCGGAGCCGCTCGGTGCACGCGGCGGCCCAGGCCAGCATCTCCAGGGGTGCGAGCTGGGGCGTCGGCCCGATGACCTGCTCCATCACCCAGCCACCCTCGAAACCGAGCTCCTCGGCGCGGGCGAGGTAGGCCTTCACGCCGTCGGAGTCGAAGGTGCCGGTGTCGAGCTGGGGGATCGAGATCGAGAAGCGCACGAGCCGACGCTAACCCGCGAGGGTCACCGGATGTTGCCGGCCAGCACGCACCGGACCGGCACCGCCCGGTCGGTGCACACGCAGCCCGCCGAGGCGGCCGGACGCGCGGACATCAGCCCGCGACCAATGTGTTGTGGCTCGCGACGATCTGCCACTGGTCGTCAGTGGTGTAGCCAGCGGCTCAGCTCACCGCACGCTTGATCAGCTTCTCGAGCTTCTTGACCTCCGGGTCCGGCAGCTTCGTGACGGCGTACTCCGTCGGCCAGACGTCGCCGTCGTCGAGGCGGGCCGCGTCGTTGAACCCGAGCGTGGCGTAGCGCGCGCCGAACTTGGCGGCGGCCTTGAAGAAGCAGACCACCTTGCCGTCCTCGTTCGCGTACGCCGGCATGCCGTACCAGGTCTTCGGAACGAGGTCACCGGCCACCGACGCGACGATCGCGTGGATGCGCTCGGCGAGCAGCCGGTCGTCGTCCGGCATGGCGGCGATCGCGTCCAGGCAGGCCTGGGCCTCGTCGGCCTTCTTGTTGCCACCGCGCCCGGTGGACCTCAGCTCCTCGGCTCGTGCCTTCATCGCCTCGCGCTCGGCGTCGCTGAAACCGGAGGCGTTCTTCTTCGCGCTGGTCTTCTTGACGGCTGGCATCTGACTCCTCCGAGGTGGGCTGGCGTCACGGGGACGGTTCGTGTCGTCGACGCTACTCAGCGCCGAGATCGCTGCTTCTCGATTCCTGATCGATGCGGTCAGGTCCACGCACGGTGACCGTGGCAGCGCGACCCATCGTCACACCTAGACTTTGACGGGTGATGCGGCGGATCGACCTGCGAGGTGGCGCGGCCGGGAGAGAGCTCCCGACTACCGCGCCCTGGTGCCGCGCGCCGACTTCGACGTCGAGGCGGCGCTGGACGTGGTGCGGCCGATCTGCGACGACGTGCGCGACCGCGGTGTCGAGGCGATCCGGGAGTACTCCGCCCGCTTCGACGGGGTCGAGCAGACCGACATCTCCGTACCGCGTGCGGCACTGCAGGACGCGCTCGCCTCCCTCGACGCCGACGTGCGCGCCGGTCTGGAGGAGTCCATCCGCCGGCTGCGGCTGACCTGCGAGGCCGAGCTCGGCTCGGACGTCGTGACCGACCTCGGCCCCGGGGCGCGCGTCACGCAGCGACTGGTCCCGGTCGACCGCGTCGGCCTCTACGTGCCCGGCGGCGTCGCGCCCCTGGTCTCGAGCGTGCTGATGAACGTCGTACCCGCCCAGGTGGCAGGTGTCGGCTCGATCGCCCTCACCAGCTCACCGCAGCGTGACCACGCCGGCCTGCCGCACCCGACGATCCTCGCGGCCTGCGAGCTGCTCGGCATCGACGAGGTGTACGCCGTCGGCGGCGCCCAGGCCATCGCCATGTTCGCCCACGGCGCGGGGCCGTGTCGTCGCGTCGACCTGGTCACCGGGCCGGGCAACATCTACACCGTCTCGGCCAAGCGGCTGCTCAAGGGCATCGTCGGCATCGACTCCGAGGCCGGACCGACCGAGATCGCGATCCTGGCCGACGACTCCGCCGACGCCGCCTACGTCGCCGCCGACCTGATCAGCCAGGCCGAGCACGACCCGATGGCCGCCTCGGTGCTGGTCACCGACTCACTGCGGCTGGCCGACGAGGTCGAGGCCGAGGTGGACAAGCAGGTCGCCGTCACCCGGCACGTCGAGCGGATCCGCACCGCCCTGTCGGGCGAGCAGTCCGGCATCGTTCTCGTCGACGACACCTCGCAGGGCCTCGAGGTGATCAACGCCTACGCCGCCGAGCACACCGAGATCCAGACCGCGGACGCGACCGCCGACGCAGCCAGGGTGCGCAACGCGGGCGCCGTCTTCGTGGGCCCGTTCGCGCCGGTGTCGCTGGGCGACTACTGCGCCGGCTCCAACCACGTGCTCCCGACGGCGGGGTGCGCGTGCCACTCCTCGGGCCTCTCCGTGCGCTCGTTCCTGCGCGCGGTGCACGTCGTCGAGTACGACCGCGAGGCGCTCGAGCAGGTAGCCGGCCACGTCACCACACTGGCCGACGCCGAGGACCTGCCCGGTCACGGCGCCGCGATCACGGTCCGGTTCGAAGAGCCGTGAGCACCCAGGACTGGCCGCCGCTCCGCGAGGAGCTGCGCGGCGTCGAGCCGTACGGCGCACCGCAGCTGCCCGTGCCGGTCGCGCTGAACGTCAACGAGAACCCCTACCCGCCGTCGCCGGCGGTCGTCGAGGACATCGCCGCGGCCGTGGCCGAGGCCGCTGGATCGCTGAACCGCTACCCCGACCGTGAGTTCACCGAGCTCCGCAAGGGCCTGGCCGCCTACCTCGCCCAGGAGTCCGGCGCCGACCTGACGCCCGAGCAGATCTGGGCCGCCAACGGCTCCAACGAGGTGATGCTCCAGATCCTGCAGGCGTTCGGTGGACCGGGCCGGACGGTGGTGTCGTTCGCGCCGACGTACTCGATGTACCCGGAGTACGCCCGCGACGCGATGACCACCTACGTCGCCGGTCGTCGCCACGACGACTTCGGCTTCGACCTCGAAGAGGCGGCGCGGGTGCTGGAGCAGCACCGTCCGTCCGTCGTGCTGCTGCCGTCGCCCAACAACCCGACCGGCACCGCGTTGCCGCACGACGTGATCGGCGAGCTGTGCCAGATGGTCCAGGGCATCGTCGTCATCGACGAGGCCTACGCGGAGTTCCGCCGCGAGGGCACGCCGTCGGCGCTCGAGCTGCTGCCGCAGCACCGCAACCTCGTC
Organism: uncultured Actinomycetota bacterium; assembly: GCA_963698945.1. Lineage (GTDB taxonomy): Bacteria > Actinomycetota > Actinomycetes > Propionibacteriales > Nocardioidaceae > Marmoricola. Next base: position 42,493 of record CAVOST010000015.1, read on the forward strand.
GTGACGCGCACGATGAGCAAGGCGTTCGCGCTGGCCGGTGCCCGGCTGGGCTACCTCGCGGCCGCTCCGGAGCTGTGCGACGCGTTGCGCGTCGTACGCCTGCCCTACCACCTCAGCGCCGTCACCCAGGCGGTCGCGAGCGCCGCCCTCCTGCACGCGGACGAGCTGCTCGGCAGGGTGCAGACGCTGCGCGAGGAGCGCGACCGCACGGTCACCTGGTTGCGCGAGCAGGGACTCGAAGTCGCGGAGAGCGATGCGAACTTCGTATTGTTCGGTCGGTTCGAGGATCGCCAGGCACTCTGGCAAGGACTCCTCGACCGAGGCGTGCTGATCCGCGTCACCGGGCCAGACGGCTGGCTCCGGGTCTCGATCGGCACCGCAGACGAGATGACGGCGTTCAAGGACGCCCTATTGGAGGTCATGGCATGAGCAGGACCGCTCGCATCGAGCGCCAGACCAAGGAGTCGAAGGTCCTGGTGGAGCTCGACCTGGACGGGTCGGGTCGCACCGACGTGCACACCGGCGTCGGCTTCTACGACCACATGCTCACCTCCTTCGGCCGGCACGCGCTGTTCGACCTCACCGTCCAGACCGACGGCGACACCCACATCGACGCCCACCACACCGTCGAGGACACCGCGATCGTGCTGGGCGATGCGCTGCGCGAGGCGCTGGGCGACAAGGCGGGCATCCGCCGGTTCGGCGACTCGCTGGTCCCGCTCGACGAGGCACTGGTGCAGTGCGCCGTCGACGTGAGTGGCCGGCCCTACTGCGTGCACGTGGGCGAGCCCGAGGGGCAGGAGTTCGTCACGATCGGCGATGCGGAGGTGGGCTACCTCGGCTCGCTGACCCGGCACGTCTTCGAGACGATCGCCCACCACGCGCAGATCGCGCTGCACGTGCGGGTCATCTCGGGCCGCGACCCGCACCACATCGTGGAGTCGCAGTACAAGGCCGTCGCCCGCGCCCTGCGCGACGCCGTGGCGTTCGACCCGCGCGAGACGGGGATCCCGTCGACCAAGGGAACGCTCTGAGCGCCTCGCCCTCCGTCACCGTCCTCGACTACGGCTCCGGCAACCTGCGCTCGGCCGTCCGCGCCCTCGAGCGTGCCGGGGCCACGGTGACGCTGTCCGCCGACCGCGAGGACGCGATGGCCGCCGACGGGCTCGTCGTGCCGGGGGTGGGCGCCTTCGCCGCGTGCATGCAGGGGCTGGAGGCGGTGCACGGTGACCAGATCATCGGGACCAGGCTCGCCGGTGGGCGTCCCGTCCTCGGCATCTGCGTCGGCATGCAGATCCTGTTCGAGTACGGCGTCGAGCACGGTGTCACCAGCGCCGGGTGCGGCGAGTGGCCCGGGACGGTGGAGCGGCTGCAGGCGCCCGTCGTACCCCACATGGGGTGGAACACCGTCGACGTGCCCGGCGGATCGGACCTGTTCGCCGGCATCGAGGGCGAGCGGTTCTACTTCGTGCACTCCTACGCCGCGCGCTCGTGGGATCTCGTCACCCTGGGCCGCACCCGCGCGCCGCTGGTGACGTGGGCCGAGCACGGAGGAGACCGGTTCGTCGCGGCGGTCGAGAACGGGCCGCTCTGCGCCACCCAGTTCCACCCCGAGAAGTCCGGTGACGCCGGTGCCGCGCTGCTGCGCAACTGGGTCGCCAAGCTGGAGAGGTCGACATGAGCCCTTCGACAAGCTCAGGGACCGGGCTGCAGCTGCTGCCCGCCGTCGACATCTCCGGGGGGCAGGCGGTCCAGCTGGTGCAGGGCGTGGCCGGCTCGGAGAAGCGGTTCGGCGACCCGGTCGACGCGGCGATGCGCTGGCAGGAGGCGGGCGCCGACTGGATCCACCTCGTCGACCTCGACGCCGCCTTCGGCCGCGGCCACAACCGCGAGCTGCTGGCGAGCATCGTCGGCACCCTCGACCTCGACGTCGAGATGAGCGGCGGGATCCGCGACGACGAGTCCCTCGAGGCGGCCCTGGCCGCCGGATGTCGCCGGGTCAACATCGGCACTGCGGCGCTCGAGGAGCCGAAGTGGTGCGCGAAGGCCATCGCCACGCACGGCGACCGCATCGCGATCGGGCTCGACGTCCGCGGCCGGACGCTGGCGGCGCGGGGCTGGACCCGCGACGGGGGCGACCTGTACGACGTGCTGGCGCGCCTCGACTCCGAGGGCTGTGCCCGCTACGTCGTCACCGACGTCAACAAGGACGGCATGCTCCAGGGCCCGAACCTCGACCTGCTGCGCTCGGTGTGCGCGCAGACCGACCGTCCCGTCGTGGCCTCCGGAGGCATCACCTCGCTCGACGACCTGCGAGCACTGCAGGGCCTCGTCGACGACGGCGTGGAGGGGGCGATCATCGGGACCGCGCTCTACGAGGGCCGGTTCAGCCTCGAGGACGCGCTGGCCCTGACGCGAGGGACTGAGTGAACTTCACCCCACGAAATCGCGAGCCTGGCTCGCTGCGCTCGCGTCCGACACGATTCCGCGGGGACCCCGAATGAGCGTCGCCGTACGCGTGATCCCGTGCCTGGACGTCGACGCCGGCCGCGTGGTCAAGGGCGTCAACTTCCAGGAGCTGCGCGACGCGGGTGACCCGGTCGAGCTGGCCAAGGTGTACGACGCCGAGGGGGCCGACGAGCTGACCTTCCTCGACATCTCGGCCTCCCACGAGGGCCGCGCGACCACCATGGAGATCGTCAGCGCCACCGCCGAGCAGGTGTTCATCCCGCTGACCGTGGGCGGGGGAGTGGGCAGCGTCGAGGACGTCGACCGGCTGCTGCGCGCGGGGGCCGACAAGGTCGCCGTCAACACGGCGGCGATCCGGCGCCCCGAGCTGGTCGCCGAGATCGCGGACCGGTTCGGCAACCAGGTGCTCGTGCTCTCGGTCGATGCCCGGCGAGCTGCCGGCACGGACTCCGGCTTCGAGGTGACCACGCACGGTGGCCGCACCTCGGCCGGCCTCGACGCCCTCGCCTGGGCGGCCCGCGGCGCCGAGCTCGGCGCCGGCGAGATCCTGCTGAACGCGATGGACGCCGACGGCACCACCGCAGGCTTCGACCTCGAGCTGATCCGGCTGGTGCGCCGCGAGGTCTCGATCCCGGTCATCGCCAGCGGAGGGGCCGGTGCCGTCGAGCACTTCGCGCCCGCGGTCGATGCCGGCGCCGACGCCGTCCTCGCCGCCACGGTGTTCCACTTCGGCACGCTGCGCATCGCCGAGGTCAAGACCGCCCTGCTCGAGGCCGGTCACCCGGTGCGGTGACGGGTTTCACCTGATGTCAGGTGAAACCCGCACTGCGTGAGGGAGGCAACCCCCAGAGTGCGGGTTTCACCGCTATCAGGTAAGCGGCAGGCTCAGCCCGGCACCCAGCAGTACCCGTACCGCTGCCCGGCGCGCCACTGGTCGCGGGTGGGCCACTCGAAGCTCCACGTGTACTTCAGCGCTCCGTTGGCGCGGGCGGACGCGACGTCCTTGCACTCCGCGTCGCCCTGGGCGGCGGCGTTCTTGCCGAGGTAGCGGGCGTTGCGGTCCAGGTCCACGGTGTCGACCGCGCGCCAGGCGTGATGGCGACGGCAGACCACCCTGGCGAAGCCGGGCTTGCCGGGCTGCTTCGTGCCGCAGGTGCCGAAGCGGTCGGACGCGTCGGGCTGGTCCAGGGCGCCCTTGAGGGTGCGGGGGAGGCGGATCAGCTGGTTGGCCGCCGCCAGGCCGACCACGTCGCAGCGGAACCAGGTGGCACCGCCGTCGGCGGCCTCCTTCGAGGGCGTGAACCACACCACCTCGAGCCGACTGAGCCGTTGTGCGAGTGAGTCCCCGCCGGCGTACCGCAGCAGCCGCGACGAGCAGGCCTTCGCCACCCGCTCGCGCACCGAAGGCGACTCCACGTCGGTGTCGCCGCCGGTCAGGGCGGGGAGCTGACCCACCTTCACCGTCTCGGAGGTGTGCCCGCGTCGGCACGGGACCGGGCTCGTGGTGTCCTCGGGCTCGGCGGCGTCGGCGAAGCTCAGCCGGTGGCAGTCCCCGACCACCGGTGTCGGTAGCGGGGTGGGGGACGGGCTGCTCGACCCCTCGGTCGTCTGGTCGGGCGAGGAGGCGGTGTCCTGCGGCGTCGAGCCCGAGCCGCTCGAGCAGCCGATGGTCAGGGCGCCGAGGAGCAGGAGGAGAGCGGCCCGCTTCACTTGTTCGTCCTCGCCCAGCACACGGTCCTGCGGTTCCCGGCCTTCCACTCCGCCTCGTGGAACCACGTGTAGCCGAACTGGTAGTTCACCGGATAGTTCATCCACGCTCCTACGGAGTCCGAGCAGAAGTCCCGGGACCGTACCTCCACCAGCCGATCACCGGGATAGGGGTCCTCGGCCTCGCCGAGCTTGATGGTGGTGACGGCACGCCAGTCGTGTGCCTCGGTGCACGGCAGCTTCTTGGCCTTCAGGACGGTCGGGCCCTGGGCGCAGGTCAGCCATTCCTCCGGCGGCTTGGCACGGAACAGCCCCTTCGCCGTGGTGGGCAGGTCGCGGTACGACGACGCCTGGGCCGGACCGCCGACCAGGTCGCAGCGGTACCAGCGCGCGCCCTTGTCCCAGCCACGCTGCGATGGCCGGAACCACGCCCAGCTGAGCTGCACGCGCATCGCCAGGCTCTGGTCGACGGAGAGGAACTTCTCGAACGCCTGCTCGCACCGCGGGTAGATCCAGCGACCGTGCTCGCTGGAGCCGTAGCTCTTGCCGGTCTCCGCCGGCAGGGTGCCGATGGCGAAGGTCTGGGAGGTGTGCTTCGACGTGCAGGACACCGGGGCCTTGGCGCTGCTCGGCTCGTCGGTGTCCTTCGGCGCGAGGCGGTAGCACGCCCCCAGCTTCGGGGGCGTCGTCTTGTCGGCGGCCGACTCCCGCTTGAGCGGCGCCGAGCAGGCCGAGGTCAGCACGAGCGCGGCGAGAAGGCCGAGCAACAGGGCCGGTCGCCGGGACGTACGACGAGGCAAGGGGTCGCTTCCGTTCGAGGTCAGGCGATCAGCAACGCCGCGATGGTACCGCCGAGCTCGTAGGCCGCTTCGAGGTCCGTCTCGCCGACGTCGCCCATCACCTCCAGGACGTCGTAGCCCTGCCGCCAGCCGAGGGCGCCCGTCATCGACAGCACCGACCGCACCGCGCCGGTGGTGTCGTAGCGGCCATGGACGAGCAGGCCGAAGGGCCGGTTGGCCGTCGCGCCGCCGGCGGCCGCGGCGTCCCCGGAGCCGTCGTCGGAGAGGGCGCCGCCGATCTGGAGGAAGGTGCTGTCGAAGACGTGCTTGAGGGCGCCCGACATGTAGCCGAAGTTCGCGGTCGTGCCGAGCAGGTAGCCGTCCCCGGCCAGCAGGTCCTCGTGGTCGGCCTCGCCGCGGGCGAAGGCGAGGGCCTCGAGGACGACCACGTCCACCCCGTCGATCGTGTCGTCGTGCGCCCCGGCCACGGCGGCGTCGGTGAGCCGCTGCAGCGCTCGGGTGGGCGAGTGGTGGACGACGATCAGGCGGGGCACTGGCTCACCATATGGGCGGTGTGGGGTGGAGTTTTCCGACAAAGGCGACAAAGACCCCCGGAAGACGTCCACGTCTGGTTGAACGGGAAACAGCACCTCGATTCCGCACTAGCATTTTTGCGTACAGGCAGCGGGGGTCGTGTCTTCGGGGAGCTTCGTTTGAAAGGCATCATCCTCAACCGCGTGGGGCCCTTCCGGTCACCGCGACTCCTCTGTACGCTCACGGCGGGGACGATGCAGGGGGCGGAGCCGCCGTACGGCGCGCTTGTGAACTTCGCGGGTTCGGCGTGGCCGAACCATCGGCACGACCGCTGCACCTTCCCCTCCACGTCCAGCGGAGCGGCGAGAGGGGGGAACGCGCGATGGATCTGATCTCGAGCCAGGCCACCGACAAGTCGGAGCAGCCCGGCCAGACCGCCCAGCCTGAGCCGGCCGGTCAGGCCGACCAGGGCACCGTCACCGACCCCGCCGCCGAGGTCCGGCTGCTGCGCCGCCAGGTGCAGCGGGAGCGGGCCCGACGACAGGCGGCGGAGAACCTCGGCGAGCGGGCGACCCGCGACCTCTACGAGTCCGTGCGCCAGCTGCGCTCGGCCCAGTCGGAGCTGCTCGAGCGGGCCGACCGCTCTCGCGTCGTCAACGAGCTGGCCCGCTCGCTGCGCCAGGACCACGACACCGGCCGCCTGGTGAACCGGACTGCCGAGGCGGTCGGCACCACGATCTCGGTCGACCGCTGCGACGTGGTCCTCGTCGACCCCCGGCCCGGCACGGCCGCTGCCGGCTCCTGGACCGCCCAGGCCGCTGCCGTCCTGCCCGAGCCGCTCAGCTACGCCGAGCTGCCCGCCACGCTCAAGGCACTGCTCTTCCCGGCGGGCTCCCGAGTGGTCCCGCTGGAGATCGAGGACCTGGCCGAGGACTCCCGGCTCGACCCGGAGGCGGCCGCCGACGTCACGCGGCTCATGGGCGTGCGGGCGATCGCCGCGGTGCCCGTGGCGGTGGCCCACCAGCTGATCGGCTGGATCGTCCTCCAGTCGGTCTCGCCACGTGAGTGGAAGGCCCGCGAGCTCGCGATCTGCGAGGGGCTCTCCCACGACCTCGTCGGCACGCTCATCCAGGCGCAGGCCTTCGAGCAGCAGCGCGAGTCGGTGCGGCGGCTGCAGGAGCTCGACGCCGCCAAGGACGCCTTCGTCAGCACCGTCTCCCACGAGCTGCGCACACCGCTGACCAGCATCGTCGGCTACCTCGAGCTGATGGGGGACGGCGGCATGGGCGACCTCAGCTCCGAGGTCTCCGCCGGACTCTCGATCATCGAGCGCAACGTCGTCCGGCTGCGCTCGCTCGTCGAGGACCTGCTCACGCTGTCGGCGTACGACGGCACCCGGGCCCCCCGCGAGGGCCGGCCGGTCGACCTGGCCGCCATCGTCGTCGAGTGCCTGCAGTCGATGCGGCCGACGATCGCGAGCGCCGGGCTGGACGTCGACCTCGAGCTCGACCCCACGCTGGGCGACGTCACGGGCGACGTCATGGACTTCGAGCGACTGATCACCAACCTGCTCAACAACGCCGTCAAGTTCACCCACCCGGGTGGGCGGATCACGGTGCGGCTCAGCCAGCAACGGCAGATGGCGGTGCTGATGGTCACCGACACCGGCATCGGGATCCCCGAGGACGAGCAGGAGCGGCTGTTCTCGCGCTTCTTCCGCTCCTCGCTCGCCATCCAGGACGAGATCCAGGGCACCGGTCTCGGCCTCTCGCTCGTGCGCGCGGTGGTCGACTCCTACGGCGGCACGGTCGGCGTCGACTCGGAGGTCGGCCGCGGCTCGACCTTCACCGTGCGGCTCCCGCTCAGCCCGCACTGACCCGTCGACCGCCTGCTACGGTGAAACCCTGATGACGCGCAGCCTCCTCCTTCGCTGCCGCAGCGAGGTCACAGCGCTGATCTAGAAGCGTGCCGGACCTCCTCGCTGCGGAGAGTCCGTGCGCCCGGCACCTCCGCACTCGCGACGAAGGACCGAGATGACCCTGCAACACTCAGGATTCAGCAACACGCAGCGCACGAGCGGCATGCCGATCGATCGCTACCGCCCGTTCCCGCCGATCGACCTGCCCGACCGCACCTGGCCGCACCGCCAGATCACGCAGGCGCCGCGGTGGCTCTCCACCGACCTCCGCGACGGCAACCAGGCGCTCATCGACCCGATGTCGCCCGAGCGCAAGCACCGGATGTTCGACCTGCTGGTCTCGATGGGCTACAAGGAGATCGAGGTCGGCTTCCCGTCGGCGAGCGAGACCGACTTCGCCTTCGTCCGCCAGCTCATCGAGCGCGACAAGGTGCCCGAGGACGTCACCATCTCGGTGCTCACCCAGGCCCGCGAGGACCTGATCGAGCGCACCACCCAGTCGTTGGTCGGCGTGCACCACGCCAACATCCACCTCTACAACGCGCTCGCCCCGCTGTTCCGCCGCGTCGTGTTCCGGGCCACCGACGACGAGGTCAAGGACATCGCCGTACGTGGCACCGAGCTGTTCATGAAGTACGCCGAGCAGAACCTCGGCCAGACCGTGATCGGCTACGAGTACTCCCCGGAGATCTTCACCGGCACCGAGCTGCCGTTCTCGCGTCGAGGTGTGCGAGGCCGTCTCCGACGTGTGGCAGCCCGACGACGGCCGCGAGATCATCCTGAACCTGCCCGCCACCGTCGAGATGGCCACGCCGAACGTCTACGCCGACCAGATCGAGTGGTTCTCGCGGCAGCTGACCCGGCGCGAGCACACCACGATCAGCCTGCACCCGCACAACGACCGCGGCACGGCGGTCGCGGCGACCGAGCTCGCCATGATGGCGGGGGCCGACCGCGTCGAGGGCTGCCTGTTCGGGCACGGCGAGCGGACCGGCAACGTCTGCCTGGTGACGCTGGGCATGAACCTGTTCAGCCAGGGCGTCGACCCGCAGATCGACTTCTCCGACATCGACGAGATCCGTCGCACGGTGGAGTACTGCACGCAGCTGCCGGTCCACCCGCGCCACCCCTACGCGGGCGACCTCGTCTACACGGCGTTCTCCGGCTCCCACCAGGACGCGATCAAGAAGGGCCTCGAGGCCCTCGAGGAGGAAGCCGAGCGCGCCGGCCACCCCGTCGACGAGCACCCCTGGGAGGCGCCGTACCTGCCCATCGACCCCAAGGACGTCGGCCGCACCTACGAGGCCGTCATCCGGGTCAACAGCCAGTCCGGCAAGGGCGGCGTCGCCTACGTGATGAAGGCCGAGCACAAGCTCGACCTGCCGCGGCGGCTGCAGATCGAGTTCAGCCGGGCCGTGCAGCACCTGACCGACGACGCGGGCGGCGAGATGAGCCCCGCCGCCATCTGGGAGGCCTTCCAGCGCGAGTACCTCCTGCGCGAGGTGCCGCTGCGGCTGAACTCCGTGCACACCTCGTCGGCGGCCGGCGAGAAGGACCAGCTCGAGGTGAACGTCTACGTCGAGGGCGAGGTGACGACCTTGCACGGCACCGGCAACGGGCCGATCGCGGCGTTCGTCGACGCCATCAACGGGATCCCGCAGGCCAATGGAGTTCAACGCTGGGACGTCCGGGTCCTCGACTACCACGAGCACGCGCTGTCCTCCGGTGGAGACGCCATCGCGGCGGCGTACGTCGAGTGCGCCGTCGGCGACGACATCTACTGGGGTGTCGGGCTGGACCCCAACATCGTCACGGCCTCGCTCAAGGCCGTGATCTCGGCGGTCAACCGGTCCTGACGCGGTTGTCGGACCCCTCGGCCGCGCTCGACGGCGCGACTGCCGGGGAGGCCGGCAGGCGGGCGAGCAGTCGGCAGCCTGACCGTGAAGGTGGTGCCCTGCAGGTGGGCGGACCGCACCTCGATGTCGCCGCCGTGGGCGGCCACGATCGAGTCGACGATCGACAGCCCCAGGCCGGTGCCCTGGATGGCGCGTTCCTGGGCCGTCGAGGACCGGAAGAACTTGTTGAACAGCTCGGCCTGCTCCTCCTCGGGGATCCCGATGCCGGTGTCGCTGACCTCGAGCTGGGCCCAGCGGCGGGTGGCCTGGAGGCGACAGCCGATGTGGCCGGCGTTGGGGGTGAACTTCACCGCGTTGGACAGCAGGTTCATCAGCACGCGGTCGAGGTGGGCGGCGTCTCCCACCACCGTGACCGGGTCGTCCGGCACGTCGAACTCCACGCTCAGGTCACGGCCGGCGAGCAGCGGCCGGATCGCCTCCTCGGCCTGGGCCACGATCGCCGTCAGGTCCACCGGGGAGCGCTCCCACTGCGAGGTGTCCCCGGACTCCAGCTCGGACAGCGTGAGCAGGTCGCTGGCCACCGCGATGAGGCGCTTGCCGTTGCGCGCGATCGCGTCGAGCATCGGGATCTGCTCCTCGGTCGGCTCTCCCGCCGACCCGTCCCGCAGCATCTCGGTGTAGCCCACGATGCTGGTCGTCGGGGTCCTGAGCTCGTGGCTCACGGTGGAGACGAACTCGCTCTTGGCCGCGTCGAGGCGCCGCAGCCGCTCCATGCCGTGGCGTTCCTTCTCCAGGGCCTCCACCAGGATCTCCTGGGTACGACGCTGCTCGGTGACGTCGCGACCGACGCAGAGGTAGCCCATGGTCGCGCCGACGGCGTTCTCGACCACGCTGATCGTCGTCGAGACGGTCAGGTGGCGCCCCCCGAGGCCGCGCCAGGTCCAGTCGCTGGTCTGCGCGCCGAGGCCGCCCGCGGCCCCTTCCCGGGCCAGCTCCTCGGTCTGCTCCATGTAGAGCTCGGCCTGCGGCGAGACCACGATCTCCGACAGTGGCCGGCCCATGACCTCGTTGGGCCGGCGGTTCAGCATCTCCTGGGCGCCCTGGTTGAACACCGCGATGCGCCCGCGCTCGTCGAGGCCCACCAGCGCCGTGGCGACGGGGGCCTCGAGGAGGTGGCGCAGCAGCGCCGTCGTGCTCCGCTCGTTGGTGACGTCGGTGCCGGTGCACACCACGTTGACGACGTGGCCGTCGGCGTCCTGGACCAGGTTGTTGTTCCAGATCACGCGCAGCCGCTCGCCGGAGGCGGTCATCGCGTCGGCCTCGCGGCTGCTCACCACGTTGGAGCCGTCGGGCTCGGCGAACATCTGCCGCACGAGCTCCCTGCGCTCAGGGGGGATCATCGGGGTGTCCCAGAAGGGGCGCCCGACGAGCTCGTCCTCCGCGAAGCCGGTGAGCCGCGTCGTGGTGGCGTTGACCCGCAGCACGGTGCCCTCGGCGCTGGTCATCACGATGATCGCGGCGGTCGTCTCGAGCGTGGTGGTCACACGCTGTTGCTCGTCGCGCAGCCGCCGGAGCAGCTGGGCGCGCTGGGCGATCGCCAGCGTCGGCGGGAAGGTCAGCAGCGCGGCGCAGATGAGGAAGGTCTGCACCTGCGTGATGGCTGTCGCGGGGTCGATGGCCTCGGACGCGACTCCCACCCCGAAGGGGCCGGCGCCGCGGGCCGTGCTGAGCGTGCTGATGATGCCGAGCGTGAGCAGCTGGACGCTGGTCACCAGCACGCCGAACCTGATGCCGGCCCACACCAGCAACGGCAGCGGCAGGAAGGCGAGCGCCAACGTCTGGCCGCCACCGAAGACCACCACGACGGAGAGCCCCAGCAGTGCCGACTGCACCACCAGCTCGGGCAGCCGGCGTCGCAGCCGCGGTCTCTCGTGCCACACGAGCGCGAGCGGCAGGATCAGCAAGGTCGCGGCGAGGTGTGACGGCGCCACCGTCCGGGCGGCGGCGAGGCCGTCGCCACCCGTCACCATCACCGACAGGCCGATGCCGAGCCCGGCTGCCAGCGCCCCGAGGGTCGAGGCGAGCAACAGCCGGAAGAAGTCGTCGGGCGCCTCCAGCCTCGCCGGTTCGGGACGGTTGCCGCGCAGCAGCGCACTGACCACGACCGCCTCGGCGGCGTTGGACAGCCCGAACAGCAGCGACAGCCCGGCGGAGCGGCCGCCCGTGAAGTTGGCCAGGCCGGAGACGAGCACGATTCCGACGACCAGGGCCGGGCGGGCGCGGAGCGGCGCCACCACCACCAGCGCCACTGCCACGCCGGCTGCGGGCCACCAGGCGGCCACCAGGCTGTTCTCCGGGCGGAACAGGACGGCGCCCACCCCAGCGACGTACACCAGCCCCAGCATCACGGCAGCCCAGAGCAGGCTGCGGTGCCGGGGGAGGAGACGCATGGCGGCAGTCTGTCAGGGCAGACCCGCGATACGTGTGCAAACAGGACACCTGCGTTCCGAAAACGCCGACGTTGCGCAGGCGTGGCCAGGCTGCGTGCCAAGGTGTGGCCCATGAGCCCAGAGTCATCTCGAGGGCCCTCCCAGGCGCCCCCTCTCGTCTCGGAGTGCATCGGCCAGTTCTTCAGCGACGGGCACCGCCTCGAGTACACCGAGTACGGCGGCGGCGACCGCTGGGTGGTGCTGCTCCACGGTCAGCTGATGCCTCGGCGCATGCACCAGCCGCTGGCGCGGCACCTGGCCGCGAACGGCGCCCACGTGATCACCCTCGACCTGCTCGGCCACGGTCGGTCGGACCGGCCGGACGACCCGCTGCTCTACTCGATGACGGCCTTCGGCGAGCAGGTGATCGCGCTGCTCGACGAGCTCGAGATCCCCCAGGCGGTCATCGGTGGTCCGTCGCTGGGGGCGAACGTCTCGCTCGAGGTGGCGACCATCGCCCCGGAACGGGTCCGCGGCGTGATCGCCGAGATGCCCGTGCTCGACAACGCCCTGGAGGCCGGGATCCTCGCCTTCGCGCCGCTGCTGTTCGTCGCCCGGTTCCTCCCGGTCGCGATCTCGGCGCTGCGGACAGTGACACGGGCCGTGCCGAGGGGCGTGGTGCCGTTCTGGATCGGGATCGGGCTCGACACGATGGACCAGCGGCCTCGACCCATGGCCGCCGCCATCCACGGCATCTTCTTCGGCCGGATCGCGCCCTCCTCGCGGCTGCGGCAGCGGATCGAGGCGCCCGCCCTGGTCGTCGGCCACCCTCGCGACCCGGTGCACCCCGCGGCCGACGCGGCCATGCTGGCCGACGAGATGCCCGACTCACGGTTCGTCGAGGCGCACAACATCCTGGAGTGGCGGGTGCGCCCCGCCCGGCTGAACGAGATCGCCAGCGACTTCGTGACCGAGTGCTTCGAGCGTGAGGCTCGCTCGAGCCGGCTCCAGGGCTGAGAACCCGCCCCGGCACGACCCCGGGCCGCCTCGCCCCGACGGTCTCAATCGGGCGAAACCGGCCTCGCCTCGTCGTGGCCCGCACTAGGGTGCGCAGGGCGGGTTTGGGGGCCCCGCGCGGTTCCAGTGCTCACCGTGGGAGGAGGCATCGGTATGCGCAACCGCTCTGCCTTCGTCGAGGAGATCCAGCGCCTGCTCACCGGTGAGCGCGCCGACCCGCGACCCGCCCAGGCCGTCTTCCTGGTCCCGGTCATGGCCGAGCTCCTGCTGCGCGTCCTGAGCGGTGCGGGGCTGGATCGCTACTTCGTCTTCGGCACGCTCGTGGCGCTGGTGCCCACGCTCGGCGCCTTGGCGATCGCTCGTGGCCTGGTCGGCGCGCGCTGGACGATCTGGCTGCCCGTCCTCGACATCGCGGCCCTGGCTGTCTACCGGCTCTCACCCGGCACCGCTCTCGGCGTCGCCGTGGCCTTCCCCGCCATCTGGCTCGGTCTCCAGTTCGGCCGACGCGGCGTCATCGTCACTGTCCTGACGATGACGGTGACCTATGCCGCCTCGACCCCGCTCGTGCTCGGCGTCACCGTGGACAGCTTCTCGCGGATCATCCAGACCCTGCTGTTCGCAGCGATCGGCTCGGCCGTCGTGGCCGGCACGGCGGAGATGTGGCGGCTGAAGTCCGCGGAGGCGAACGCCAACGCCGAGCGGCTGCAGCGAGCGCTGCAGGACGCCGCCGACCACCGCCGGTTCGCCCAGGGCATCTTCGACAGCGTCGACGTGGGGCTCGTGGCGCTCGACGCGAACGGCAACTACGACTCGATGAACCCCAGGCACCGCGACTTCATGGCCCTGGCGTACCCCGACGGTCACTCCGGAAGGGCGGGGCAGACGGGCTACGTCTACAGCGCCGACGGAGTCACCCTCCTCACGAACGAGGACGAGATGCCGACGATCCGCGCCATCCGTGGCGAGGTGCTGCGCGACTGCCTGATCTGGGTGGGCCGGGACCCGGCCACCCGGCGGGCGCTGGCCGTGTCGTCGACGCCGCACTTCACCGAGGCCGGCAGGTTCGCGGGTGCAGTGCTGGCCTACCACGACATCACCGACCTCGTGATGGCCTCGCGGATCAAGGAGGAGTTCGTCGCCTCCGTCAGCCACGAGCTGCGTACCCCGCTCACCTCGATCATCGGCTACGTCGACGTGCTCCTCGACGACACGGAGGGTCTGTCGGACGAGGTGCGTCACTACCTCGGCACCGTGCAGCGCAACGCCAGACGGCTGCACCGGCTCGTCGACGACCTCCTCGCCACGGCACTCGAGTCGGTGTCCGCGGTGCTCGACCTGCAGCCGGTGTCGGTCACCCACGTGCTGCACCTCTCGGCGCTCGAGGCGGGCAAGGCGGCGGAGGCCGCGGGCCTGGAGCTCGTGCTGGTGGACGAAGGCGGTGACGCCGACCTGATGGTCTCGGGTGATGCGGAACGACTCGCGCAGGTCTTCGACAACCTGTTCAGCAACGCCGTGAAGTACACCCCGGCAGGAGGGCGCGTCACCGGCGCAGTGCGGTGCGAGGGGGCCGAGGCCGTGGTCCTGGTGAGCGACACAGGTCGTGGCATCGCGGCGGACGACCTCGAGCAGATCTTCACCAAGTTCTTCCGCAGCGCGTCCGTTCAGGGCGACGCGATCCCCGGCGTCGGCCTGGGGCTGGCGATCACCAAGACCATCGTCGACGCGCACGGTGGCTCGATCTCGGTGTTCAGCGAGCTGGAGCGCGGAAGCACCTTCGAGGTGCGGCTGCCGCTCAGCGAGCTACCCAGCGCCCAGCCAAGTTCACAGCCCAGTTCACAGCCCGATCCTCGGTCCAGCGAGGTGGTGGCACCGGCCACGTCCGGCGCTGCCTGAGTCGCACCGGCTGACAGACTGGACCGCATGCCCCTGTACAGCGACGAAGCAGTCGTGCTGCGCACGCACAAGCTGGCAGAGGCCGACCGCATCATCACGCTCCTCACCCGGCAGCACGGCATCGTCAGGGCGGTCGCGAAGGGCGTACGGCGCACCAGCTCCAAGTTCGGCTCGAGGCTGGAGCCGTTCACCCACGTCGACCTGCAGCTCGCCGTCGGCCGCAACCTCGACGTGATCACCCAGGCCGACACGAGGGCGCCGTACGGCGCGGTGATCAGCGCCGACTACGACCGCTACACCACCGCCTCGGTGATGCTGGAGACCGCCGAACGGCTGGTCTCGGAGGAGCGGCAGCCATCGGTGCAGCAGTACCTCCTGCTGGTCGGCGCACTCCGCGCCGTGGCGTCGGGGGAGCACCGTCCCGGAGACGTGCTCGACTCCTTCCTGCTGCGCTCACTGGCCGTGGCCGGCTACGCCCCGTCGTTCGACGCCTGCGCCAACTGCGGTCTCGAGGGGCCGCACCGGTCCTTCAGCCCCGCCGCCGGAGGGTCGTTGTGCAAC
Source organism: uncultured Actinomycetota bacterium (assembly GCA_963698945.1). Classification (GTDB taxonomy): domain Bacteria; phylum Actinomycetota; class Actinomycetes; order Propionibacteriales; family Nocardioidaceae; genus Marmoricola. Next base: position 57,656 of record CAVOST010000015.1, read on the forward strand.
GGCTGCCGGGTCCCGGGATCGGCGTCGCCGGCAGCGGAGACGCTGACGCTGCTGGGGGCGTTGCTGGCCGGCGACTGGGGCGTGGTCGACGCGGCCGGGCAGCGACACCGCCGCGAGGCCCGCGGGCTGGTCGCCGCGTTCGTGGCCTGGCACCTCGAGCGTGGGCTGCGGTCGTTGCCGTACGTCGAACCGGTCTCCGGAGAGGGCTGACGTGGCCCGTCGTCCGCGGCACCAGGTGTCTGCGCCGTCTCCGCACCCCTCCGGCGCCAGGCCGCCGGACCTGCCGCGCGACCAGGTGCCTGGCCACGTCGCGATCATCATGGATGGCAACGGACGTTGGGCAAAGTCGCGCGGACTGCCTCGCACGGCCGGGCACGAACAGGGCGAGCACTCCCTGTTCGACGTGGTCGAGGGAGCGATCGAGGTCGGCGTGCAGGCGGTCTCGGCGTACGCCTTCTCCACGGAGAACTGGTCACGCTCTCCCGACGAGGTGAAGTTCCTGATGGGCTTCAACCGCGACGTGATCCGACGTCGCCGTGACGAGATGCACGCACTGGGCGTGCGAGTGCGATGGGCGGGACGCACGCCACGACTGTGGCGCTCGGTGATCAAGGAGCTCCAGGTCGCCGAGGAGCTGACCCGCGACAACGACGTGCTCACGTTGACGATGTGCGTGAACTACGGCGGCCGGGCCGAGCTGGCCGACGCCGCGCAGGCGATCGGGAAGGACGTCGCCAACGGGCGGCTGAACCCTGCCCGCATCGACGAGCGCACCTTCGCGCGCTATCTCTACGTCCCCGACCTCCCCGATGCCGACATGGTGTGGCGCACCTCGGGGGAGCAGCGGCTGTCCAACTTCATGCTGTGGCAGGCGGCCTACTCCGAGATGGTCTTCAGTGACGTCCTGTGGCCAGACGTCGACCGTCGCCACCTCTGGGCCGCCATCGAGACCTACGCCAGCCGCAACCGCCGCTACGGCTCGGCCTAGTGCACAGGCGTCAGAGGGTGGCGTGGACGGCCCGACGAGGCGTCGAACCGGGCACCGCGCCGGGTGTGTGTGAAAGCCCCGTGAGCGTGCTCCAGGTCTGATTCAATATCGAACGATCGGGGGGTCTGACCGGCAGAGAGGGCCGTTCATGCGGGGAAGCGCCATGGCGCACCCTGCTCGGGAGGGAACGTGGCTGTCGTTCCGCGATCACCTCGATCCGCGGTACGCGCAGTCGGCCTTCACGCTTGTCTACCTGTTCTCCGTGGCGTTGCTGGCCGCAGGGTCCTCCGACGTGTCGCGGGGTTCTCTCCTGCTGCGGCGCCTCGATCACCTGCCTGGCCAGCCTGCTGCTCACCTGGGTGACGCCGTGGCACCGGCTGCCCGCCCGGGCGACTGCCGTGCTCCCGGTGCTCGACATCGCGCTGATCGGCCTGGCCGGGCTCGACCCGACCGGATGGGCCATTGCGCCGCTCCTCGTCCTTCCCGTCCTGTGGCTGGCCGGGCAGTTCAGCACCGCCGGTGCGGTCAGCTCGGGGGTCGCCGCCGTGCTGTTCTTCAGCATCCCGACCGTCGCCGTCCTCGGTCCGGGGGACGGCACGCTCGCCTGGTCGGTGCTGATCCCGGTCGCGGTCACCGCGCTGGGGTTCGCGTTGGTGCAAGGCGTCGATCGCGTCGAGCACGACCGGGCTGAGGTACGACGCCAACGCGAGGAGCTCGACCAGGCGGCCGTCATCATCGAGGCCCACAGGCGCTTCTCGCAGGCGATCCTCGACGCCGTGGACGTCGGTGTGGTGCTGCAGGACCACGCCGGTGTGCCGCTCGCGGCCAACGGGCCCTACCGCGAGCTGATGCGGGAGATCGCGCCCGACGGGCCCGACGGTCCGACGTACGCCTTCCACGCCGACGGCACGACCGTGTGCCCGCCCGAGGAGATGCCCGTCAACCGGGCGCTGCGTGGCGAGCACTTCGACGACTTCATGCTGTGGGTGGGGGAGAATCCCGCTACCCGCAAGGCGGTCTCGGTCTCCGCCAGGATCGTGCCGGGTGACGACGGTCTGCTCGGATCGACCCTGGCCTTCCACGACGTCACGCAGTTCATGCGGGCGTTGCGGGTCAAGGACGACTTCGTCGCGTCGATCTCCCACGAGCTGCGGACTCCGCTGACCTCGATCCTCGGGTACATCGACGTGGTGCTCGAGAGCGACACCCTCGACGAGGAGAACCGTCGGTTCCTCGATGTCGCGTGGCGCAACGGCGATCGGCTCAACCGCCTTGTGGGCGACATCCTGCACACCGCGCAGGTGGAGGCTGGTTCGTTGCACATCGCGCGGGCGCCGACCGACCTCGCCGCACTCGTCCGTGACGCCGCGGAGACGTCACGTCCACGGGCGAGGTCCGAGGGGCTCGAGCTGCTCGCCGAGGCGCCGTCGCACATGTGGGCACACGTCGACGGCCAGCGCATCGGGCAGGTCGTGGACAACCTGCTGTCCAACGCGCTGAAGTACACGATCCAGGGACGCGTCACGGTGAGGCTCGTCGAGGATCCGGATGCGGTGCAGATCGTGGTCTCCGACACCGGTGTGGGCATCGACGCCCGCGACCGGGAGCGGCTGTTCACGCGCTTCTTCCGTTCGCGCTACGCCGAGGAGCAGGCCATCCAGGGCGTCGGCCTCGGGCTGGGCATCGTGCAGTCGATCGTCGTCGGGCACGGCGGGCGGGTCGAGGTGCGCAGCGAGCCCGGCCGCGGCAGTGAGTTCCGGGTGCGCCTCCCGGTCTCCGTGCTCACCGACCCGCCATCAGGCGTGCCGATGCAGCGCCAGCTGCAGCAGCAGTACCAGTACCGCGGCACTGCCTGAGACCTAGAAGGGCAGACCTGCGGTCCGCAGCAGGAAGTCGGTCTCGCGGTCCCACTCCGACCTCGGGTCGCCCACGGGCCGCACGTCCTGCGAGGTGCGCATGTCCTCCGGGCGGATCGGCGCAGGCAGCACCGTGTAGTCGATCGCGTCTCGATCCTCGCGCTCAGCCATGCCGTCTCCTCCTCGCCAGCCTACGTCCGGGCCGAACCACAGGGTCAGCCGCAGGAGCCGCAGGTGCCGAAGATCTCGAGGGTGTGGCTGACGTCGGAGTAGCCGTGGGCGCTGGCGATCGTCCGCGTCCACTTCTCCACCGCCGGGCCCTCGACCTCGACCGTGGCGCCACAGTGGCGGCAGACCAGGTGGTGGTGATGGGTCGCGCTGCAGCGGCGGTAGATGCTCTCGCCGCTCTCGGTGCGCAGGGCGTCGATCTCGCCGGCGTCGGCGAGGGTCTGGAGGGTGCGGTAGACCGTGGAGAGCCCGACGCGTTCGCCACGCTCGGCGAGCAGGGCATGTATCTCCTGGGCACTGCGGAAGTCCTCGAAGGTCTCCATCGCTGCACCGATCGCGCGGCGCTGGCGGGTGGGGCGCAGACCGCCCCCGTCCGTCGAGGTGTCAGTGCTCGTCATAGTGGCCTCCGTGTACGGCGTGACGGTGCCCGTCGTGCAGGTAGTCGACGTGGTCCCCGTGCTCGACGGCGGGGTGCCCGCAGCCCGGTCCGTGCTGGTGCCCGTGCGGCTCGTCGACCGTGTCGTGCCCGGCCGGCTCGGCGGTGACCGGGAACGGCATCAGCGCGCGACGGCGCCGTTGGACGAGTAGCCCGACGGGGAAGGTCAGGGCGAATCCGGCGAGCGCCACAAGGACGATCGTGGCGCCGGGCTGGACGTCGGCGACGGCAGAGATCGTCACGCCGATGAGCGAGGCCAACGTCCCCGCGATCATGCCGCCCACCATGGTCACCCGGAAGCCGCGCGCGAACTGCTGCGCGGTCGCGACCGGGATGATCATCAGGGCGCTCACGAGCAGCAGCCCCACCGTGCGCATCGCCACACTGACGGTCACGGCGGCGAGCACCGAGATGAGCACGTTGTAGGCCTCGACCGGCAGGCCCGTCGTACGTGCGTAGTCCTCGTCGTTGGCCACCGAGAACAGCTGTGGCAGCAGCGTGAACGCGAGCACCAGCACGACGGCGGCGAGCACGACACTCGTGATCACCGCCGGGCGCGAGATCGTGGTCAGCGAACCGAAGAGGTACTGCTGCAGCGCGAAGACACCGTTGCCCGCCAGCGAGACGAGCAGCAGGCCGCCGGCGATGCCGCCGTAGAACAGCAGCGCCAGCGCCACGTCACCGGTCGCCTTGCCCGTCGCCCGGATCAGCTCGATCAGCAGTGCCCCGGCGATGGCGACGACCACGGCGGTCGCGGTCGGCGAGGTGCCGGTGACGAGTCCCAGGGCAACCCCCGTGACGCAGATGTGCCCGATGCCGTCGCCCATGAGGGACAGCCGCCGCTGCACCAGGAAGGTGCCGACCGCCGGCGCCGCCAGGCCGGTCACGGCGGCGGCGACGAGCGCCCGGATCATGAACGGCGCGAACAACAGCTCCATCAGGCACCCCCTCGCTCGTCCAGCGGTGCCCGCACCTGCGGCCGCAGCACGGGAGCGACGCGCGGTACGTGGTGGTGGGGGTGGTCCCCGAGGTGCCCGTCACCGGCCTCGAGGTCGGGGGGACCGTCGTGGACCACCCGCCCCTCACGAAGTACGACGGTGCGCTGGATCAACCCCGCGAACGGGCCCAGCTCGTGGAGCACCACCACGATCGTGGCTCCGGCAGCGGCAAGACCGGAGAGCGTCCCCGCGATGGCCCGCTGGTTGACGAGGTCGACGCCCGCATTGGGCTCGTCCAGGACGAGCAGCTCGGGCTCACCGGCCAGGGTGCGCGCGATGAGCACCCGCTGCTGCTGGCCACCCGACAGGGTCGCCACCGGGTGCCTCGCCCGGTCGGCGAGGTCGACGGCCTCCAGGGCGTGCTCGACGGCCACCCGGTCCGTCCTGCTTGCGGGCACGAACGGCCGCCGCCGCGACAGTCGCCCGGAGCCGACCACCTCGGCCACGGTGGAGGGGATCCCCTGCGCGATCGTCGAGCGCTGTGGGACGTAGCCGAGGCGTCCCCACTCGCGGAACTGCGTCAGGGGGGTGCCGAACAGCGAGATCCGGCCGTCGCTCAGCGGGTGAAGTCCCACCATCGCCTTCACCAGCGTGGACTTGCCCGAGCCGTTGGCGCCGAGCAGCGCCACGACCTCGCCGGGCTCGATGTCCAGGTCGACGTCGCGGATGATCGGGCGGCCGCCGAGGGACACGGCCGCGCCCTGCACCTGCACCACGCTGTTCCCGGGAGTGCTCATGTGCAGTCACCGGCTCGCTGCAGGGCGTGCAGGTTCTGCCGCATCAGCGAGAGATAGTCAGCGCCCTTGTCCTTCGACGTCAGTCCCTCGATCGGGTCGAGGACCGCGGTCCGCAGGCCGGCCTCGTCGGCGACGGTGTCGGCCAGTCTCGGGCTGGCCAGGGTCTCGCTGAACACAGTGGTGACTCCTTCCTGGTGGGCCAGGTCGGCCAGCTCACGCAACCGCTTGGCGGACGGCTCGGCGTCCGGCGAGAGGCCGGCGACGGCGTGGACCTCGAGCCCGTAGCGCCGGCCGAAGTACTCGAAGGCGTCGTGGCTGACGACGACCGATCGGACCCGGCAGCGGGCAAGCCCGTTGGAGATCTCGCGGTCCAGCGCCGCGAGGTCGGACTCCAGGGCGACGAGGTTGCGCCGGTAGTCGGCGGCGTGGTCGGGGTCGGCCGCCACCATCTCGCGCGTGAACGCGGCCGCCGCGCGCGCGAGCAGGGTCGGGTCCAGCCAGAAGTGCGGGTCCGGTCCGCCGTCCCCGGAGCGCAGCGGCACGGCGGCGGCTGCGTCGACGACGTGCTTCGGGCGGTTCTGCTCGATCGCGTCGTCGACCGACGGTTGCAGCCCCTTCTCGTAGAAGGCCACCTTGGCCGCCGCGATCTTCGCGATCTGCCGCGGGCGCAGCTCGAGGTCGTGCGGCTCGACACCGGGGCTGGCCAGGTTGACGACCGGGTAGCGCGAGCCAACGATCCGCTCGGCGACGTACTGCAGGGGGTAGAAGGAGACCACCACGTCCGACCCCGTCGGCCGAGGGGAGCAGCCGGTCAGGGGAAGGGCGAGCAGCATCGCCAGCACCAGAGCGGTTCCCCTCCACATGACAACGATTCTCATCTGGAATGGGAATCATTGTCAACCGGTAGCATGCGACTGTGCTGGTCGTGAACAGGTTCCGGGTGTCCGAGGCCGAGGCCGCGGAGTTCAGGCCGGCCCTGGAGGCCACGCTCGAGGTGCTGTCGCAGCAGCGGGGCTACGACGACGGCCGGCTGGGGCGCAACGTCGACGACCCCACCCTGTGGACCATGGTGACGCGCTGGCGCGACGTGGGCAGCTACCGCCGGGCGCTCTCGCAGTACGACGTCAAGGTCGGTGCGGTCCCGCTGCTGAGCCGCGCGCTCGACGAGCCCTCGGCCTACGAGACGGTCGAGCCCGGCACCGTGCTCAATGCGGAGTCGACGCGGTCGTTACCCTGAGCCAGTGCCGAAGCCCCCTCCCTCGACCGTCGACCACGTCGTCTCGCTCGCCAAGCGGCGGGGATTCGTGTACCCGTGCGGCGAGATCTACGGCGGCACCCGCTCCGCCTGGGACTACGGCCCGCTGGGCGTGGAGCTGAAGGACAACATCAAGCGGCAGTGGTGGCGCTCGACGGTGCAGATGCGCGACGACGTGGTCGGTCTCGACTCGAGCGTGATCCTGCCCCGCCAGACCTGGGAGGCCTCCGGCCACGTCTCGACCTTCACCGACCCGCTGACCGAGTGCCAGTCCTGCCACAAGCGGTTCCGCGCCGACCACCTCCAGGAGGAGTACGCGGAGCGGAAGGGCATCGAGAACCCCGACCTCGTGGAGCTCGCCGAGGTGACCTGCCCCAACTGCGGCACCCGCGGCGCGTGGACCGAGCCGCGGCAGTTCTCCGGCCTGCTCAAGACGTGGCTGGGCGTCGTCGAGGACGACAGCGGCCTGCACTACCTGCGCCCCGAGACCGCGCAGGGGATCTTCCTGAACTTCAACAACGTGGTGACCAGCTCGCGTCGCAAGCCCCCGTTCGGCATCGCCCAGATCGGCAAGAGCTTCCGCAACGAGATCACGCCCGGCAACTTCATCTTCCGCACCCGTGAGTTCGAGCAGATGGAGATGGAGTTCTTCGTCAAGCCCGGTGAGGACGAGGAGTGGCACCAGTACTGGATCGACGAGCGCACCCGCTGGTACGTCGACCTGGGCATCGACCCGGCGAACCTGCGCCACTTCGAGCACCCCAAGGAGAAGCTGAGCCACTACTCGAAGCGCACCGTCGACATCGAGTACCGCTTCGAGTTCGCCGGCTCGGAGTGGGGTGAGCTCGAGGGCATCGCCAACCGCACCGACTTCGACCTCACCACTCACGCCGAGCACTCCGGCACCGACCTCTCCTACTACGACCAGGCCTCGGAGGAGCGCTACGTCCCCTACGTCATCGAACCCGCGGCCGGCCTGAGCCGCAGCCTGATGACCTTCCTGGTGGATGCCTGGACCGAGGACGAGGCCCCCAACACCAAGGGCGGGGTGGACAAGCGCACCGTGCTGCGGCTCGACCCGAGGCTCGCCCCGGTCAAGGTCGCCGTGCTGCCGCTGTCGCGCAACGAGTCGTTGACCCCGAAGGCGCGCGACCTCGCCACCGAGCTTCGGGGCCTCTGGAACGTCGAGTTCGACGACGCCGGCGCGATCGGGCGTCGCTACCGGCGCCAGGACGAGATCGGCACGCCGTACTGCGTCACCGTCGACTTCGACACCCTCGAGGACGGTGCCGTCACCGTCCGCGAGCGCGACACCATGCAGCAGGAGCGCATCAGCCTCGACGGGGTCCGGACGTGGCTGGCCGAGCGCCTGGTCGGGTGCTGAACCTCGACCACTCGTGCGCCTGTCGGGACCCAAATCCCCGCGCTGCGCGCACCCGACCGGCACAATGACCGCGTGACTCGCCCGCCCACCCCCCCTGCCGCCCTCGGTGTCGTCCTGATCGCCGTCCTGGCGGTCGTCCTCGGCGGCTGCGGCCTCGAGAAGAAGAAGGAGGCGGCGAGCGGCACCTCGCCCTCGCCCTCCCCGTCGCCGTCGCTGCCCACCGGGAACGTGACGGTCCCGGCCGGTGTGACGCTGACCAAGGCGGGCGAGACGCTGACGTTCGGGCAGCCCGCGGTCGTCGCCTACGAGCCGAACCCCCAGCGCAGCTCCGTGCTCCAGCTCAGCGTCGACTCGGTGCAACAGGGGAAGATCAGCGACTTCGCCGCCTACCAGCTGAACCCCGAGACGAAGAAGTCGCGGCCCTACTACGTGAAGGTCTCGGTGAAGAACGTCGGCACAGGTGACCTGAGCCGCACCGGGATCCCGCTGTACGGCGTCGACAGCACCAACTCGCTGAACCAGCAGACCTCGTTCAACAACACCTTCGCCAAGTGCCCGTCCCAGCCGCTCCCGAAGGGCTTCACCGCCGGCAAGTCGCTCAAGACCTGCCTGGTCTACGTGATGCGACCCGGCCAGACCATGACCAAGGTCAGCTACCGGCCGCTGCAGGCCTTCCCGCCGATCACGTGGGAGGGCACGATCGCCCCGCCCGCCACGCCGAAGAAGCGGCCGCCGAACGACACGAAGAAGCAGGCGCAGCCCTGAGCCTCCCCACCAGTCTTCGCCTCGGGCCGCTCGAGGTAGCGACCCCGGTGGTGCTGGCCCCCATGGCCGGCATCACCAACGCCGCCTACCGGCGGTTGTGCCTCGAGCAGGCAAGGGCCCGGGGCGGCGACAGCCTCTTCGTCTGCGAGATGATCACCAGCCGCGGGCTGGTCGAGGGCGACGCCACCACCCGCCAGATGCTGGTCTTCGACGACCAGGAGCAGGTGCGCTCGGTCCAGCTCTACGGCACCGACCCCGCCTACGTCGGCAAGGCGACGGAGATCCTGTGCGCGGAGTACGGCGTCGCGCACGTCGACCTCAACTTCGGCTGCCCCGTGCCCAAGGTCACCCGCAAGGGCGGCGGCGCCGCGCTGCCGTGGAAGCGGACGCTGCTGGGCGAGATCCTCGAGTCCGCGGTCTCCGCCGCGACGCCCTACGGCGTGCCGGTGACCATGAAGACCCGCAAGGGCATCGACGACGACCACCTGACCTACCTCGACGCGGGCCGCATCGCCGCGGAGTCCGGGGTGGCGGCGATCGCGCTGCACGGCCGGACCGCCATCCAGGGCTACTCCGGCGAGGCCGACTGGGAGGCGATCGCCCAGCTCGTCGAGCACGTCGACATCCCGGTGCTCGGCAACGGCGACATCTGGGAGGCCGCCGACGCCGTGCGCATGGTCGAGCAGACCGGGGCCGCCGGCGTCGTGGTCGGCCGGGGCTGCCTCGGCCGTCCCTGGCTCTTCCGCGACCTCTCCGCCGCGTTCGGTGGCCACCCCAGCACCCACCTCCCCACCCTCGGCGAGGTCGCGGTGATGATGCGCCGTCACACCGAGCTCCTGGTGCAGCACATGGGGGAGGAGCGGGGCTGCAAGGAGTTCCGCAAGCACGTCAGCTGGTACCTCAAGGGCTTCCCCGTCGGCAGCGAGCTGCGCCGCGGTCTCGCCCTGGTGAGCAGCCTCGCCGAGCAGGACCAGCTCCTGGCCCAGCTCGACCCGGAGCCCCCGTTTCCGGTGCACGAGCTCGGTGCGCCGCGCGGGCGCCAGGGGGGTCCGCGTCGCAGCGTCGCCCTGCCTGAGGGGTGGCTGGAGGACACTGACGGCACCGGGTGCGTCGTACGCGAGGAGGCGTCCGAGACCACCGGCGGGTGATACCGCCGGGTAGCGGAATTCGCGACGCGGATCACGTTTACGTGGGGACTCCGGTGAGCAGACTCACCCAGCCTCGGTTGGGTAGTTGACGGTTGCACGTGGTTGCATCGTCGGATTGCTCAAATCTGTCCCCCGCCCCCGACGAAGAGGTTTCACCGTGCGCCGACCCCCCGGACGGCACAGTCAATCGACCCCATCGCCGCGACGTCGCCGGCTTTTCCGGCTCGGCGTGACCGCCGTTGTCGCCACCATGCTCGTGGTGGGACTCGGCATCGCGCTGAGCGGAGCGAAGCTGCCCGCTTCACCGCCGGCGTCAGCCAGCCTGAGCGACGCGAGCACCCGGATCTCCGCCGACATCGCCAGCGCGCGCGAGTCGCGCGTGGCGGACCGCACCCAGGCGGTGTCCCGGTCCTCGGCCGAGCGCACCCCGCTGGCCCGCCCCGTCGCCAAGGGCAAGCTGTGGACGACGGCTCCGCTCGACGTCCGCGTGGAGCCCCGTGAGAAGACCAAGACGGTCGGGCTGATCGGTGAGACGAAGCAGGTCCCCGTGACGGGCCGCCGCCAGGGCGGGTACGCCGAGATCGTCTTCGGCGGCACCGGCCGCTGGGTGACCGCCGAGTACCTGTCGAAGAAGAAGATCGTCGACCCCGCCGACCGACCGCTGAGCAACGCCCCCTGCCCCGACGGGTCGGGCATCGAGTCGGCGCTGCAGCCCCAGTCGGTGAAGGTCTACCGCGCAGTGTGCGCGGCATTCCCCGAGCTCTCCGCGTACGGCGGCCAGGACGGCCACGGCGAGCACGTCAACGGCGAGGCCATCGACTTCATGGTGCCGAGCTCATCGGTCGGCGAGCGCGTGAAGGACTTCCTCTACGCCCACCACGCCGAGCTCGACCTGTTCGACATCATCTGGAGCCAGCACATCTGGACCATCCAGCGCTCGGGCGAGGGCTTCCGCTCGATGTCCGATCGTGGGTCCGCCACGGCGAACCACTACGACCACGTGCACATCAAGATCAACTAGAGCTCCAGCCGGCCCTTCTTCAGCGCGGTGACGCTCTCTGGCGGGCCGTCGTACGCCAGGTCGCGGTGGCGCGCCCGCCCGAACACGAACATCGCGATCTCGCCGGGCGCTCCGCTGACCACGGCCGGGTCGTCCCCGCGACGCAGCGTCTTCGTCCGGTCCGCGCCGTCGCGACCCGCTCCGGGCCACCGCAGCTCGACGGGGACGCCCGCGGGACGCACCAGTCCCTTGCCGGCGTGGCCGACCAGGCTCCAGACCTGGCGCTGCTCGAGGTCGGTGAGGTCCCGGGGCTGCCACCCGGACTGGGCACGCCGGATGTCCTCGTGGTGGACGAAGTACTCCAGGCCGTTCAGCGCGGCGTCGACCTTGCCGATCGCGGTCGGCGACCACACAGGTGGACCGCCTCGCAGCCGCTCGACCAGCGCGCTGAAGTCCTGCTTGCCCAGCCGTCGCGCCGCGCGGTCGGTCAGCCGCTCCAGCGGGGGGAACAGGATGCCGGGCGCCGCGAGCGGGTCACGTTCGCGCACCAGCAGGTGGATGACGAGGTCCTTGACGGTCCAGTCGCCGCACAGGGTCGGGGCCGACTCGCCGATCTCGAGCGCTGTGTTGCACAGGGCAGCGCGCTCGGTGCGCGAGAGCGGATCCATGGCCGCATCGTAGGGCTGGATTTCCACATGCGGAATGTCAGGTGCCACACCTAGGGTTGGGCTGTTGTGACGACGCAGACCGAGTCCCTGGCGGATCCGCACGCCGGGTCCAGCCTGCGCGACGGTTTCGCGGTGCTGTGGGTCGCCATCAAGCGCGAACCGTGGATCTTCACCCTCTCCACGGTCGGCAGCCTGCTGTTCGGCGCCCTGACCGTGGCCGACGCGTGGGTGCTCGGCTGGGCGACCGACCACGTGGTGCTGCCGGCGTTCGACGAGGGCACCACGACCACGGGAGGCCTCGTGGCCGTCCTGGCGCTCTTCGTCGGCGTGGCGATCCTCCGTGCCGTCGGCATCGTGGCGCGACGGCTGGGGGCCGGCGTGATGCAGTACCGGATGCAGGCGGCCTACCGCCGCGAGGTCACCCGCCAGTACCTCACGCTGCCCATGTCGTGGCACCAGCAGCATCCCACCGGCCAGCTGCTCTCCAACGCCAACGCCGACGTCGAGGCGGCCTTCGCGCCCATCGCGCCGCTGCCGATGGCGGTGGGGACGCTCGCGATGATGGTCATCGCGATCGCCCAGATGCTCGTGACCGACCTGCTGATGGCCCTGGTCGGCCTGCTCGTGTTCCCCCTGGTGATGGTGGCCAACGTCGTCTTCCAGCGCTTCTCCTCGCCGATCTTCACCCGGATCCAGGCCATGCGCGCCGAGCTCAGCGAGATCGCCCACGAGTCGTTCGACGGAGCGATGGTGGTCAAGACCCTCGGCCGCGAGGCCCAGGAGACAGAGCGGTTCGCGGCCAAGGCGCGCGCCCTGCGCGACGAGGGCATCCGCGCCGGTCGGCTGCGGGCGGCCTTCGACCCGGCCATCGAGGCGCTGCCCAACCTCGGCGTGCTCGCCGTCCTCGGCGTCGGCGTGTGGCGGGTGGGCAGCGGCCTGTCCGACCCCGGCGACGTCGTCACGATCGCCTACCTGCTCACCATCGTGGCCTTCCCGATCCGCTCGATCGGCTGGCTGCTGGGGGAGTTCCCTCGTTCGGTGGTCGGGTTCCGGCGGGTGCACCGGGTGCTCGACACGGTCAACGAGACGACGTACGGCGAGGCGACGCTGGCGGGCGCCACCGCGGGCGCGCGGCTCGACGTCGACCATCTCGACTACTCCTACGAGCCCGGCGGGCGCCTCCTCGACGGCGTCGACTTCACCCTCGAGCCCGGCCGCACCGTGGCTGTGGTGGGTGCCACCGCCTCCGGGAAGAGCACGCTCACCTCCCTGGTCACCCGGCTCGTCGACCCACGCGGGGGTGCCGTGCTGCTCGACGGCCACGACCTGCGCGATCTCGAGCCCGGCGAGCTGGCGCGTCACGTCGCCCTGGTGCCACAGAGCGCCTTCCTCTTCGACGACAGCGTGCGCGACAACGTCACGCTCGGCCTCGACGTGCCCGACGAGGAGGTGTGGGAGGCACTGCGCACCGCCCAGGCCGACGGCTTCGTGGCGGGGTTGCCCCACGGCCTCGACAGCCAGCTGGGCGAGCGCGGCACCACGCTCTCCGGGGGGCAGCGCCAGCGGCTCTCGCTGGCGCGGGCGCTCGTACGACGGCCGCGGTTGCTCGTCCTGGACGACGCCACCTCCGCCGTCGACCCCGAGGTGGAGGCCCGGATCCTGGCGGCGATGCGGCGCCGCCACGACGACGCCGGCGGTGACTCCACCCTGATGCTGATCGCCTACCGCAAGGCGACCATCGCGCTGGCCGACGAGGTGCTGTTCCTCGAGGGCGGCCGGATCGTCGACCGGGGCACCCACGAGGAGCTGCTCTCACGCAACCCCGGCTACGCCCACCTGGTCAACGCCTACGAGGCCGAGGGCGACGAGAGCGTCATGAGTGATCGCCGTCGAGGAACTGACCAGCGACAATTCACCCACGTCGACAGCGGCGAGGAGATCCCCGCCATGGAGACGATCCGGCGCGGGCTGACCTACTCTCCCGAGCTCGGCGAGGGCTTCACGCTCACGATGGTGCTGGCCCTGGTGGGCACGGCCGGCCGGGTCGTCGTACCCATCGCCGTGCAGCAGACCCTGGACAAGGGCATCAACGCACCCGGCGGCGTCGACCTCGCGTTCGTGGGCCGGATGGCCGTCGTGGCGGCGCTGGCGATCCTGGTCACCGCCATCTCGTCGTTCTTCATGACCGCGCGGCTGTTCACCGCCGCCGAGCGCGGGCTGGCGACACTGCGCACCAAGGCCTTCCGGCACGTGCACGACCTGCCGCTGCTGACCCAGAGCACCGAGCGCCGCGGGGCACTCGTCTCGCGGGTGACGAGCGACGTCGACCAGATCTCGCAGTTCCTGGTCTTCGGCGGCATCTTCGGGGTGATCAGCGTGGGACAGGTGCTGCTCGCCACGGTGGTGATGCTGTTCTACTCCTGGCAGCTGACGCTCCTGGTCTGGCTGTGCTTCCTGCCGCTGTTCCTCTCGCTGGGCTTCTTCCAGCGACGTCTCTCCGCGGCCTACGGCGTCGTCCGCCGTTCGGTCGGCACCATGCTCTCGGCGATCTCCGAGCCCGTCGTGGGTGCCGTGACCGTCCGTACCTACGCGATCGAGCAGCGCACCCAGGGCCGCATCGACGAGGCGATCAGGGCCAACCAGGTCGCCTCCACGAGGGCGCAGGGCCTGACGGCGTTCTCGTTCTCGCTCGGCGGCCTCTCGGCGGGGCTGGCCAACGCGGGCGTGATCATCGTCGGGATCTGGCTGGGCCTCGCCGACCAGATCACCTCAGGCGAGGTGCTGGCCTTCGCCTTCCTCGTCACGCTCTTCGTCGGCCCCGTCCAGATGGGCACCCAGGTGCTCACCGACGCCCAGAACGCGATCGCCAGCTGGCGCCGGGTCATCGGCATCCTGGAGACGCCGGCCGACCTCGACGACCCGGGCCCTGCGGGGAGCTCGCTGCCGCGCGGTGCGATGGACGTCGCCTTCGACGGCGTCTCGTTCGGCTACCCCGGCGGCCCGCTCGTGCTCCGTGACGTCGACGAGCACATCGAGTCCGGCACCCGCATCGCCGTCGTGGGGGAGACCGGGTCGGGCAAGACGACCTTCGCCAAGCTGCTCACGCGGCTGATGGACCCCACCACCGGTGCGGTGCTGCTCGACGGCGTGGACGTCCGCGACGTCGAGTTCGCCTCGCTGCGCCGCCGGGTCGTGCTGGTGCCCCAGGAGGGGTTCCTGTTCGACTCGACGCTGATGGCCAACGCGCGCTACGGCGACCTCGACGCCACTCCCGAGCAGGTCCGTGCGGCCGCCGTGCAGCTCGGCCTGGGCGACTGGCTGGAGGCCCAGCCCTACGGGCTGGAGACCCGCGTCGGGCAGCGCGGCGAGCTGCTCTCGGCCGGCGAGCGGCAGCTGGTCGCGCTCCTGCGCGCCCACCTCGCCGACCCCGACCTGCTGGTCCTCGACGAGGCCACCAGCGCCGTGGACCCCGCCCTCGAGATGCGCATCGGCCGGGCCCTCGAGGCGCTGATGTCGGGACGCACCAGCGTCACCATCGCCCACCGGCTCAGCACCGCCGAGAACGCCGACGAGGTGATCGTCTTCGACCGCGGCCGCGTGGTGCAGCGCGGCCACCACGCCCGCCTCGTCGCCGAGGGCGGCGTCTACGGCCGCCTCCACGCCAGCTGGGTCGCGCAACAGTCCAAGTGATCGCCGAGCGGGGACTTGGTTGCTCCAACGCCCGGCGAGCGGGGGTTTCGGTTCGGCCCGGCCACCACGATCCCCCTGTCGGCGGCCCGGGGAGCAACCACAATCCCCCGCTCGCGGATACTGGGGACGTGACCGCAGCAGGAGGAAAGCAACCTCGACCCGGAGATCGCGGGGCGGCTCAAGCGCACCGCAGACGGGCTGGTCGCGGCCGTGGTGCAGCAGCACGACACCGGTGAGGTGCTGATGCTGGGCTGGATGGACGACGAGGCGCTGCACCGGACGCTGACGACGGGTCGGGGCACCTACTGGAGCCGCTCGCGGCAGGCCTACTGGGTCAAGGGGGAGACCTCCGGGCACGGCCAGCGGGTGGTGGAGGTCCGGCTCGACTGCGACGGCGACACGGTGCTGCTCAAGGTCGACCAGACCGGACCCGCCTGCCACACCGGCGCACACACCTGCTTCGACGACGACGTGCTGCTCCGCACCGATGCCTGAGGAGGCCACCGGCCGCCGTACCTGGTTCGGGCCGGTCGTCCTGCTCGGCCTGGGCTCCTCCGCGCTCGCCGCGATCGCCAGCGCCAAGCCGTGGATCGGCTCCGGGTCGAGCGGCGGCGGCGGCCGGGACGCCTCGCTGACGGCGCTCGAGGAGGGGACGAAGTACCCGCTCGCCTCGGCGGTCAGCCTCGTCCTGTTGGCCGTCTGGGGTGTCCTGCTGGTGACGCGGGGCGTGGTCCGACGGGTCTTCGCGGTGCTCGCCGTCATTGCCGCGGCCGCCCTCGTGGGCTGCGTCGTGGCCGGGCACAGCACGCTGCAGTCGCACCGGTCGGGCTCCCTGGCCGAGTCGCTCGGGCGGGCGTCCGGCGACCTCGGCTGGACCGGCTGGTTCTGGACGACGGCGGTGGCCTCCGTGCTGGCCCTGCTCGCCGGCGTGCTCGCGGTGGTGCTCGTCCCGAGGTGGCCGGAGATGGGCAGCCGGTACGACGCGCCGGCCGCCGCCGCGCAGACCGAGCCCGAGCCCGACTCCGACCGGGACCTGTGGCGCGCACTCGACGAGGGCCGTGACCCGACCGCTGCCCTCGACCAGGAGCCCGACGAGCCCGCGAGCAACGACGTGGACGAGGCCGACACCGGCCACGGGGAGCAGACCCGGGATCCCTGATCGGGCGAGGCTCACCACTACACTCGTGCCGACCTCAGATCCCGAGCGCCAGAGGAGTCCCATGGCACACCACGGCAACACCCCGGCCGCATGGACCGGCGTGATCTTGCTGCTCGTGGGGTTCATCGTCGCGGGCATCGCCCTGATGCTGGAGTCGTGGACCGGGTTCTGGGTCGGCGCCGCCATCGGCGTCGTCGGCATCCTGGCCGGCGTGATCATGTCGAAGACGGGACATGGCGTCACTGACTGAGGCGCCGCCGCAGACCTCTCGCCGAGCTCGCACGGCGGGACCGCTGGTCCTCGCCGGGATCGTCGGCGCGGCCACGATCGCGCTGCACCTGCGCGACCCGCACGACTCGGGCAGCTGGGGCTACTGCCCCTGGAAGCTGCTGACCGGCCTGGACTGTCCCGGGTGCGGCGCGCTCCGCGCTGTCAACGACCTCACCAACGGCGACCTGGCCGGCGCCGCGAGCAGCAACCTGCTGTTCGTGGCCGCCATCCCGGTGGCCCTCGCGCTGTGGCTCGCCTGGTTCCGCCGCAGCTGGGACGACACCCGTCCCACCCCCCGCTCCGGGCGTACGACGACGGCGATCTGGGCGGCCGCGATGATCGTGATGGTCGCGTTCACGGTGCTGCGCAACACCGCGTGGGGCAGCTGGCTGCACAGCTGAGTCAGCCGGTCTCCAGACGGAAGCTGCTGACGCCCGCGGCGTACAGGATCCACACCACCGCACCCACCACGACCGACAACAGCCCGAGGGCCAGGCCGATGTTCGCCAGGCCCTCGCCCGTGAACGCGCCGCGGGACTCGCGCACCTGGCGCTTCCCGAGCCACCCGGTGACGACCGCGGCGGCGCTCACCGCGAACAGCGGGCAGCACAGCAGGCCGACGATGCCCAGCACCAGCGAGGTGGTGGCGAGCGGCGAGGTCCTCGCCGGCCTGCCGAACGCGACGGGGGCGCCGTACCCCGGTGGAGGCGGCTGGGACATGACGGCACCCTATGGCCATCGCCCCCTCACCGCCGGGAGGCCCATGGGGCCTGTGAGAGGCTTCGTGGCATGTCCGTGCTCGACGACATCGTCGCCGGCGTGCGGGACGACCTCGCGGCGCGCCGAGCCACGCTCGACGAGGCCCAGCTCAGCGCGCAGGTGGCGCAGCTGCCAGCCCCGCGCGACCCGATGCCACGCTTCAGCGCCCCGGGGCTCTCGGTGATCGCCGAGGTCAAGCGGCGCTCGCCCAGCAAGGGCGACCTCGCGGCCATCCCCGACCCGGCCGCGCTCGCGCGGGCCTACGCCGCGGGCGGGGCCGACGCGATCTCGGTGCTGACCGAGGAACGCCGCTTCGGCGGCAGCCTCGAGGACCTGCGCACCGTCCGGGAGGCGGTCGACACTCCCTTGCTGCGCAAGGACTTCGTGGTCACCGGCTACCAGCTCCTCGAGGCCCGCGCGGCGGGCGCCGACCTGGTGCTGCTGATCGTGGCCGCCCTCGACGACGCCCTCCTGAAGGACCTCCACGACCAGGCCCGCGAGCTCGGCCTCACCGTGCTCACCGAGGTGCACGACGAGGCGGAGGTCGAACGGGCACTGTCGGTGGGTGCCACGCTCGTCGGCGTGAACGCCCGCGACCTGAGGACGCTCGAGGTCGACCCCGGCACGTTCGGGCGGCTCGCCGTGCGGCTGCCCGCCGACGTCGTCAAGGTGGCGGAGTCCGGGATCGCCGGCCCCGAGGACGCGGCGCGGTACGCCGACGAAGGAGCCGACGTCGTCCTGGTCGGCGAGGCGCTGGTGCGCGACGGCGACCCTCGAGGGGCAGTCGCCCGGATGAAGCAGGTCCGCCCATGACGGCCGCGGGTCCCGACGACAAGGGGCGCTTCGGCAGCTTCGGCGGCCGCTTCATGCCCGAGGCGCTGATGGCCGCCCTCGACGAGCTCACCGCGGCCTGGCAGGACGCGATGGCCGACACCTCGTTCACCGACGAGTTCCACCGGATGCTGCGCGAGTACGCCGGCGTCCCCAGCCCGCTGTACGACGCCACCAAGCTGGGCGAGCAGGTCGGTGCGCGCATCCTGCTCAAGCGCGAGGACCTCAACCACACCGGCGCCCACAAGATCCGCAACGTGCTGGGCCAGGCCCTGCTCACCCGGCGCATGGGCAAGACGCGGATGATCGCCGAGACCGGCGCCGGCCAGCACGGCGTGGCCACGGCCACCGCCGCGGCGTACCTCGGTCTCGACTGCACCGTCTACATGGGCGAGGTCGACACGCAGCGGCAGGCGCTCAACGTCGCCCGCATGCAGCTGCTCGGCGCCGAGGTGATCCCGGTGACGTCCGGCTCGCAGACGCTCAAGGACGCCATCAACGAGGCGATCCGCGACTGGGTGGCCAGCGTCGAGCACACGGCCTACTGCTTCGGCACGGCCGCCGGCCCGCACCCGTTCCCGGCCATGGTGCGCGACTTCTGCCGCGGGATCGGCGACGAGGCCCGCGCCCAGTGCCTGGAGCTGACCGGCGCCCTGCCGGACACGATCGCGGCCTGCGTCGGTGGCGGCTCCAACGCCATCGGGCTGTTCACGGCGTTCCTCGACGACGCGGACGTCGAGATCTTCGGCTTCGAGGCCGGCGGCGACGGCGTGGACACCCCGCGCCACGCGGCCACCATCTGGGCCGGCGAGGTGGGCGTGCTCCACGGCGCCCGCACCTACGTCCTCCAGGACGAGGACGGCCAGACCGTCGAGTCGCACTCGATCTCGGCCGGGCTCGACTATCCCGGTGTCGGGCCCCAGCACGCCCATCTCGCCGAGACCGGCCGGGCGACGTACCTGCCGGTCACGGACGCCGAGGCCATGGACGCGATGGCGCTGCTGGCGCGCACCGAGGGCATCATCCCGGCCATCGAGTCGGCCCACGCGCTCGCCGGCGCGCTCACGCTGGCCAAGGAGCGGCAGGGCCGGACGATCCTGGTCAACCTGTCGGGACGCGGCGACAAGGACATGGGCACGGCCATCGAGTGGTTCGGCCTCGGACAGGCAGACGCGGACGGCACCCCCGAGCCTGCGACCGAGGAGCAGATCGCCGAGGGCGCTCGATGACCTCGACCAGCACCGCGTTCGAGAAGGCGAGGGCGGACGGCCGGGCGGCGCTCGTGGGCTACCTGCCCGCCGGTTTTCCCGACGTGCCGGGTGCGGTCGACGCGCTCAAGGTGATGGTCGAGTCCGGCTGCGACGTCATCGAGGTCGGACTGCCCTACAGCGACCCCGTGATGGACGGCCCCACCATCCAGGCCGCGGCCCAGCGCGCGCTGGACGGCGGCGTGCGCACCGCCGACGTGCTGCGCACCGTCGAGGCGATCGCCGCGACCGGCACGCCCACCGTCGTGATGACCTACTGGAACCCCGTGGAGCGCTACGGGGTGGCGCGGTTCGCCGCCGACCTCGCGGGGGCCGGGGGATCGGGGCTGATCACGCCCGACCTGACCCCGGACTCCGCCGACGAGTGGGTGGCTGCCGCCGACGCGCACGACCTCGACAAGGTCTTCCTGGTGGCACCGTCCTCCACCGACGAACGGCTGCGCTACACGACGGCCGCCTGCCGCGGCTTCGTCTACGCCACGGCCGTCATGGGTGTCACCGGCGCCCGCACGTCGACGTCGGCGCTGGCGGGACCGCTCGTGAAGCGCACCCGCGCGGTGACCGATCTCCCCGTGGGGGTCGGGCTCGGCGTCTCCGACGGCGACCAGGCCGCGGAGGTGGCGTCGTACGCCGACGGGGTGATCGTGGGGTCCGCCTTCGTCCGCGCGCTGCTCGACTCCCCGGACTCCTCGGCCGGTCTCAAGGCGCTCGGCGAGCTCACCCAGGACCTGGCGTCCGGTGTGCGGCGTGGCTAGGACGACTGCTCGCCGCCGGCCTCGCCGGCCTGCTCCTCGTGCTCGCCGGCTGCGGCTCCTCAGGTGATGAGGGGGCCGCGGTCACGGGCGTCACCGTCTCCGACGACGACGGCTACCGCGGCATCAAGCTGGACCATCCCTATGCGCTGCCCCACGTGAGCCTCACCGACACCGCCGGCCACCCGTTCGACCTGGCCCGGCAGGACGAACGGACGCTGGTCTTCTTCGGCTACACGAACTGTCCCGACATCTGCCAGGTCGTGATGAGCACCCTCGCCTCCGCGCTCGTGAAGCTGCCGCCGAGCGAGCAGGACCGGGTGAAGGTGGCGTTCGTGACGACGGACCCGGCTCGTGACACCGAGTCGGTGCTGCGCCGCTACCTCGACCGGTTCAACCCCGAGTTCGTCGGCCTCACCGGGTCCATCGACCGGATCGACGCGCTCGGCCGCACCATGGGCATCGAGATCAAGAAGGGCCAGAAGCTTCCCGACGGGGGCTACGAGGTCACCCACACCACCAACGTCACCGCGGTCCACGGCGGCAAGGCCGACCTCGTCTGGACGGCCAGCACGTCGCCGTCCGACCTGGCCATCGACCTCCGCAAGGTCCTGAAGGCGGACGCATGAGCCACCCGCTGTTCATCCCGAGTCCCTCGCAGGGGGTGTGGCACCTCGGCCCGCTGCCGATCCGCGCCTACGCCCTCGCGATCATCCTCGGCGTCGTTGCCGCCGTCTGGGTCGGGGACAAGCGCTGGGTCGCTCGCGGCGGCCGTCACGGCGAGGTCGCCGACATCGCGCTCTGGGCCGTCCCGGCGGGTCTCATCGGCGCCCGGCTCTACCACGTCGCCACCGACCACGACCTCTACTTCGGTCCGGGGAAGAGCGCGATCGGGGCCCTGGAGATCTGGCACGGCGGCCTGGGCATCTGGGGGGCGATCATGGGCGGCCTGCTCGGCGCCTGGGTCTACTGCAGGTGGCGCGGCATCCTGCTCCCGCCCCTGGCCGACGCGCTCGCTCCCGGTCTGCTGCTGGCGCAGATCATCGGCCGCTTCGGCAACTACTTCAACCAGGAGCTGTTCGGCCGGCCGACGAAGCTGCCGTGGGGCCTCGAGATCGACGCCGCCCACCGCCCGGCGGGCTTCGAGCACTTCGCCACCTTCCACCCGACGTTCCTGTACGAGGCGCTGTGGAACCTCGCGGCGATCGGCTTGATCGTCTGGGCCGACCGGCGCTTCCGGCTCGGCCACGGGCGGGTCTTCGCCCTCTACGTGATGGCCTACACCGCGGGCCGCGGCTGGATCGAGTCGCTGCGCATCGACACCATCGAGCTCAACGACGTGCTCGGCCTGCGCTGGGGCGTGTGGATGTCGATCGTGCTCTTCGTCCTCGCGGCGGTGTACTTCGTCGTCTCCGCACGGCTGCGGCCGGGACGCGAGGAGACGCCGTACGCCGAGAAGCACACCGTCGACGCGGACAGCGAGGCCCCGCCGGCGACACCGTAACGATTGCCGGACGCTCGACCCGTAGAACCGGAGCACGTCGTCGAGGAGGCCGACATGCGAAGGATCATCACGGTGGCCGTGGTGGGGTTGCTCACCGCGTGCGGCAGCTCCGACGGACAGACAGTGGGTCCGGTCGCGCTTCGTCGTCCCCGTCCGCGCCTGCGACCGGACCGGCGGAGGCCGACCGCGTGACACCGCTCGGTCAAAGGCTTCAGGCCCGGATCACGGTGCCGCCCGGGGACGGCGACGACGTCGAGGAAGTGGGCGGACTCGATCTGGGTCAAGATGGAGAACGGCTTCGTGGTCCGCGTCGACCCGCGCACCAACAAGGTCGTGGGCCGGATCCGCCTGGATGAGCCGGGCCTGGACTTCAGGCGTCACTGCCAAGGCCTCGGGACCGACGGGGAGTCGCTGTGGACCTGCGCCATGAACGCGAAGACCGCTCCGATCGTGCGGATCGACCCCGCCACGGGCAAGGTTGTCGAGAAGTTCGCCGTGGACAAGCACTACGACCAGCTCTGGCTGCCCTACGCCTCGGGCCGCATCTGGGTGCTGACCAACGCCGGGCACACCCTGACCGGCCTCCGCCCGGGCGGGGACGTGAAGAACCTGCAGCTGGAGCTCGTCGGCGCCCAGGTGACGGGCAGCGGTGGCGCGCTTCTCGTGACGAGCACGCTCGACGACACTGTCTCGAGGATCGACGCGGAGACCGGAAAGCTCCTGAACAAGGCCACGGTGAGCCGACCCACGGCAGTCTCGGCGACGAAGTCGGACGCGTGGGTGGCCACCACCGAGGGTCTGGTGCGGATGGACGCCGAGACGCTCGCGCCGAAGACGACCTACAAGATCCTGAGCGGGCAGAACGCCGATGACGTTCTCGCCACCGACGACGAGGTCTGGGTCCGGGTGAAGGGGAAGTTCCTCTACCGCATCGACCCGAGGAGCGGCGCGATCACCGACCAGATCACCGCCGACCCCTTGCTGAGCGGGGGCAGCGTGCTGCTCACCGACGGCTCGGTGTGGACGACGGCGTACGACAACAGGCTGCTGCTCCGGGTGAGCCGCTGAAACCCGAAACGGCTGAGGAATTCGTCTCACGGATGGCAGTCAGGGTGACCGAGCCGCTGTTGTAGGCTGACCGCTCCGCATGGGCCAATGTCGTCCCAGCACCAGCATGCTCATAATCGGTGCAGCTCGACCGGACTCACCGCCGGTTCCTCATCGCGCCGACCGACGACGGGAGAGTGCACATGCCGGCATATCCCCCGCCCCTCGCTCACCCGCCGCAGGGCCTGTACGACGGGGCCCACGAGCACGACGCGTGCGGCGTCGCGTTCGTGGCCACGATGACGGGCGTGCCCAGCCACGCCATCGTGAAGCAGGCACTGACCGCCCTCCGCAACCTCGAGCACCGTGGTGCGGCCGGCGCCGAGCCGAACTCCGGGGACGGCGCCGGGATCCTGATGCAGGTCCCCGACCGCTTCTTCCGCGACGTGGTCGACTTCGATCTCCCGGGCAAGCACGCGTACGCCGTCGGTACCGCCTTCGTCCCGGGTGACGACGAGCAGGTCACCAAGACCCGGCGCCGCATCGAGGAGATCGCCGCCGAGGAGGGGCTGGCCGTGCTCGGCTGGCGCGAGGTGCCGACCGACTCCTCGTCCCTGGGCAAGACCGCGCTCGACTGCATGCCCTCGTTCGTCCAGCTGTTCGTGGCCGCATCGGGCAGCCGCGTGCTCGGCATGGCGCTGGAGCGCCTCGCCTACGTGCTGCGCATGCGCGCGGAGCGCGAGACCGACGTCTACTTCCCCTCGCTGTCCAGCCGCACCATCGCCTACAAGGGCATGCTGACCACCGACCAGCTCGACCAGGTCTTCCCCGACCTCGTCGACGAGCGCGTCGAGAGCGCCATCGCGGTCGTGCACTCCCGCTTCTCGACCAACACCTTCCCGAGCTGGCCGCTCTCGCACCCCTTCCGGTTCATCGCCCACAACGGCGAGATCAACACCGTGATGGGCAACCGCAACTGGATGCGGGCGCGCGAGGCACTGCTCCGTTCCGACCTCATCCCGGGCGACCTCGAGCGGATCTTCCCGATCTGCACCCCGGGCGCCAGCGACTCGGCCTCGTTCGACCAGGTGCTCGAGATCCTGCACATGGGCGGGCGCAGCCTGCCCCACGCGGTGCTGATGATGATCCCGGAGGCCTGGGAGAACCACAACGAGATGGACCCCAAGCGCCGGGCGTTCTACGAGTTCCACTCGGCCCTGATGGAGCCCTGGGACGGGCCGGCCTGCGTGGTCTTCACCGACGGCAACCAGGTCGGCGCCGTGCTCGACCGCAACGGCCTGCGGCCCTCGCGCTACTGGGTCACCGACGACGACCTCGTGGTGCTGGCGAGCGAGGTCGGCGTCCTCGACATCGCCCCGGAGAAGATCGTCCGCAAGGGCCGGCTGCAGCCCGGCCGGATGTTCCTCGTCGACATCGAGGAGCACCGCATCATCGAGGACGGCGAGATCAAGGAGGAGCTCGCCACCGAGCACCCCTACGACGAGTGGCTGCACGCCGGCCTGATCAAGCTGGCCGACGTCGCCGACCGCGAGCACGTGATCCACTCGCACGCCTCCGTCACCCGCCGGCAGCAGATCTTCGGCTACACCGAGGAGGAGCTGCGCATCATCCTCACGCCGATGGCGAACACCGCCGTCGAGCCGCTCGGCTCCATGGGCACCGACACCCCCGTGGCCGTGCTCAGCGACCGACCGCGGCTGCTCTTCGACTACTTCGCCCAGCTGTTCGCCCAGGTCACGAACCCGCCGCTCGACGCGATCCGCGAGGAGCTGGTGACCAGCCTCAACGGCACCATCGGGCCCGAGGCCAACCTGCTGGACCCCTCGCCGGCCTCGTGTCGCCAGGTGGTGCTGCCGTTCCCGGTGATCACCAACGACGAGCTGGTGAAGATCCGCCACATCAACCACGACGGCGACATGCCCGGCTTCATCACCCACGTCTCGCGCGGCCTGTACGACGTCGCGGGCGGCGGCGACGCACTGGCTGCCCGGCTCGACGAGATCTGCCGCGAGGTCAGCGACGCCATCGAGCAGGGTGCCCGCGTCATCGTGCTCTCCGACCGCCACTCCGACGCCAGCCTGGCGCCGATCCCGTCGCTGCTGATGACGGCGGCTGTCCACCACCACCTGGTCCGCGAGAAGACCCGCACCAAGGTCGGCCTGATCGTCGAGGCCGGTGACGTGCGCGAGGTGCACCACGTCGCGCTGCTGATCGGCTACGGCGCCGCCGCGGTCAACCCCTACCTCGCCATGGAGACCGTCGAGGACCTCGCCCGGGACGGCTACTACGTCCGGATCGAGCCGGAGAAGGCGGTCGCCAACCTGGTGAAGTCGCTCGGCAAGGGCGTGCTCAAGGTGATGTCCAAGATGGGCGTCAGCACCGTGGCGTCGTACACCGGGGCGCAGATCTTCGAGGCGCTCGGCCTGTCCCAGGAGACGGTCGACAAGTACTTCACCGGCACCACCTCCAAGCTCGGCGGCATCGGCCTCGACGTCATCTCCGAGGAGGTCGCCAAGCGTCACCGGGTGGCCTACCCGGTCGGCGGCATCGCGCCGGCGCACCGCGAGCTCGACGTCGGCGGCGAGTACCAGTGGCGCCGCGAGGGCGAGCTGCACCTGTTCGACCCCGAGACCGTGTTCCGGCTGCAGCACTCGACGCGAGCCGGGAAGTACGACGTCTTCAAGCAGTACACCGGGCGCGTGAACGACCAGTCCGAGCGGTTGATGACGCTGCGCGGCCTGATGCGCTTCAAGGACGGCTCGGTCACCGGGCGCGAGCCGATCGACATCGACGAGGTCGAGCCGGTCTCCGAGATCGTCAAGCGGTTCTCCACCGGCGCGATGTCCTACGGGTCGATCTCCAAGGAGGCCCACGAGACGCTCGCGATCGCGATGAACCGCCTCGGCGGCAAGTCCAACACCGGCGAGGGCGGCGAGGACCCCGACCGGCTCCACGACCCCGAGCGGCGCTCGGCCATCAAGCAGGTGGCCTCCGGCCGGTTCGGGGTGACCTCGGAGTACCTCACCAACGCCGACGACATCCAGATCAAGATGGCGCAGGGGGCCAAGCCCGGCGAGGGTGGGCAGCTGCCCGGCAACAAGGTCTATCCGTGGGTGGCGAGGACGCGGCACAGCACGCCCGGCGTGGGCCTGATCTCCCCGCCGCCGCACCACGACATCTACTCGATCGAGGACCTCGCCCAGCTCATCCACGACCTGAAGAACGCCAACCCCTCCGCCCGGGTCCACGTCAAGCTCGTGGCCGAGGTGGGGGTCGGCACGGTCGCGGCCGGCGTGTCCAAGGCGCACGCCGACGTGGTGCTGATCTCCGGCCACGACGGTGGCACCGGCGCGGCGCCGCTGACCTCGCTCAAGCACGCCGGTGGACCCTGGGAGCTCGGCCTGGCCGAGACCCAGCAGACGCTGGTGCTCAACGGCCTGCGCGACCGGATCGTCGTCCAGACCGACGGCCAGCTCAAGACCGGTCGTGACGTGGTCGTGGCGGCCCTGCTCGGTGCCGAGGAGTACGGCTTCGCCAGCGCGCCGCTCGTCGTCTCCGGCTGCATCATGATGCGCGTCTGCCACCTCGACACCTGCCCGGTGGGGGTGGCCACCCAGAACCCGGTGCTGCGCGAGCGCTACACCGGCAAGGCCGAGTACGTCGTGACGTTCTTCGAGTACATCGCCCAGGAGGTGCGCGAGATCCTCGCCGAGCTCGGGTTCCGGACGCTCGACGAGGCGATCGGCCACGCCGACGTGCTCGACTCGACCGAGGCGGTCAACCACTGGAAGGCCGTCGGCCTCGACATCTCGCCGATCTTCCACGTGCCCGAGCTCCACGAGGACACCTCGCGCCACTGCGTGCGCAAGCAGGACCACGGCCTCGACAAGGCGCTGGACAACGAGCTGATCCGGCTCTCGGCCGACGCCCTCGAGAAGGGTGAGCCGGTGCGCGCGCAGGTCAAGGTGCGCAACGTCAACCGCACCGTCGGCACGATGCTCGGTCACGAGGTGACCAAGCGCTACCGCGGCGAGGGGCTGCCCGACGGCACCATCGACCTCACCCTGATCGGCTCGGCCGGCCAGTCCTTCGGGGCGTTCCTGCCGCAGCGGCATCACGCTGCGGCTCGAGGGTGACGCCAACGACTACGTCGGCAAGGGCCTCTCCGGCGGCCGGATCGTGGTCCGGCCCGACCGCGCTGCCACCTTCGAGGCCGACGCGCACATCATCGCCGGCAACACGATCGCCTACGGCGCCACGGCGGGTGACATCTTCATCCGCGGGGGAGTGGGCGAGCGGTTCGCCGTACGCAACTCCGGAGCGCGGCTGGTGACCGAGGGCGTCGGCGACCACGGCTGCGAGTACATGACCGGTGGCCGGGCCGTCGTGCTCGGCCGCACCGGGCGCAACTTCGCGGCCGGCATGTCGGGCGGCGTCGCGTGGGTGCTCGACCTCAAGCACCACCGCGTCAACACCGAGCTGGTCGACCTGGCGCCGGTCACCGACGAGGCCGCGGCCGAGCTGGAGGAGCTGGTGCGCGCCCACGCCGAGGAGACCGGCAGCACCGTCGCCGCGGCGCTGCTCGAGGACTGGGAGGACGTCGCTGACCCGGTTCACCGAGGTGATCCCGCGCGACTTCCGGATCGTGATGGACGCCAAGGCGAAGGCCGAGGCCGACGGGCTGGACGAAGCGAGATCGCCACCGATGATGGAGGCGTGCATGGCTAAGACCGAGCTCCGCGCAGGCCTGCTCTGGCACCACGACGAGGAGGGCTCGCCATGGCTGACCCCGAGGATTCCTCAAGGACGGCCGCGAGCTCGCCGAGCGCCGGCCGATCGAGGAGCGCACCCACGACTGGAACGAGGTCTACCCCGGCGGCCCCGGGCGTGCGCTGCTGCCGATCATCAAGACCCAGGCCGGCCGGTGCATGGACTGCGGCATCCCGTTCTGCCACCAGGGCTGCCCGCTGGGCAACATCATCCCGGAGTGGAACGACCTGGTCTGGCGCGACGACTGGGACGGCGCCATCGAGCGGCTGCACGCCACCAACAACTTCCCGGAGTTCACCGGGCGGCTCTGCCCGGCGCCGTGCGAGACCGCGTGCGTCCTCGGCATCAACCAGGACCCCGTGACGATCAAGAACGTCGAGGTCTCCATCATCGACCGCGCGTGGGAGTCCGGCGCCGTACGCCCGCAGCCGCCGGAGTGGCTCTCGGGCAAGACCGTCGCCGTGATCGGCTCCGGTCCCGCCGGCCTGGCCGCGGCCCAGCAGCTCACCCGGGCCGGGCACACCGTGGCGGTCTACGAGCGGGCCGACAAGATCGGTGGCCTGCTGCGCTACGGCATCCCCGAGTTCAAGATGGAGAAGAAGGTCCTCGACAAGCGCCTCGACCAGATGCGGCGCGAGGGCACCGTCTTCCGGGCCGGCGTGAACGTCGGGGCCAGCCTCACCGGTGACCAGCTCCGCGACCGCTACGACGCGATCGTGCTCGCCATGGGAGCCACCGAGGCCCGCGACCTGCCGGCCACCGGGCGCGAGCTCGGCGGCATCCACCAGGCGATGGAGTACCTGCCGCAGTCCAACCGGGTCTCGCTCGGCGAACGAGGTCGAGGGGCCAGATCCGTGCCGACGGCAAGAACGTCGTCATCATCGGCGGCGGCGACACCGGCGCCGACTGCCTCGGTACGGCGATCCGCCAGCAGGCCAAGATCGATCACCCAGCTCGAGATCATGGAGCGCCCCGGCGAGGAGCGTCCCGCCAACCAGCCGTGGCCGACGTACCCGATGGTCTTCCGGGTCTCCTCGGCCCACGAGGAGGGCGGCGACCGGGTCTACTCGGTCTCCACCCAGGAGTTCCTCGCCGACGACGACGGCAACGTGCGCGCCCTGAAGCTGGTCGAGGTGAGCTTCGAGGACGGGAAGTTCGAGGAGGTCGAGGGCACCGAGCGCGAGATCCCCGCCGAGCTGGTGCTGCTCGCGATGGGCTTCACCGGTCCGGAGAAGGAAGGCCTGATCGAGCAGCTCGGCGTCGAGCTCGACGAGCGCGGCAACGTCGCCCGCGACGACGGCTACATGTCCTCGGTCGACGGCGTCTTCGTGGCCGGCGACGTCGGCCGCGGCCAGTCGCTGATCGTCTGGGCGATCGCCGAGGGCCGCGCCGCCGCCGCCGCCGTCGACACCTGGCTCAGCGGCTCCACCAACCTGCCTGCCCCGATCCCGCCGACCGAGCGGCCCCTGACTGCCTGAGGTGACATCCGCCGCGTCGGCTCGGCGCCAATGACAATTGGATCGTTCAAGGTCTTCTGGATAGGCTCGCCCGGTGCGGAGAGCAAAGATCGTGTGCACGCTCGGGCCGGCGACGGCCAGCCGACGGAGCGGATCCGGGAGCTGGTCGACGCCGGCATGGACGTCGCGCGCCTCAACCTGAGCCACGGCTCGTACGCCGACCACGAGCAGATCTACCGCCGGGTGCGTGAGGCCGCCGACGAGACCGGCCACGGGGTCGGGATCTTCGTCGACCTCCAGGGCCCCAAGATCCGGCTCGGGCAAGTTCAAGGAGGGCTCGACGCCGGATCCAGACCGGCCAGGCCTTCACGATCACCACCCGCGAGCTCGCGGGCAACAACGAGATCGCCTCGACGACCTACCAGGGCCTGCCCGGCGACGTCGGGCCCGGCGACCAGATCCTGATCGACGACGGCAAGGTGCGGCTGCGGGTCACCGAGGTCGACGGCGACGCGACGTGCACACCAGGTCGTCGTCACCGGCGGCCGGATCAGCGACCACAAGGGCATCAACCTGCCCGGCGTGCCCGTCAGCGTCCCGGCGATGTCGGAGAAGGACATCGAGGACCTCCGCTGGGGCCTGCACCTGACCGTCGACTTCATCGCGCTGTCCTTCGTCCGGTCGGCCAAGGACGTCGAGGACGTACGACGCATGATGCGCGAGGAGGGCGTCCTGCTCCCGGTGATCGCGAAGATCGAGAAGCCGCAGGCGATCGACAACCTCGACGAGATCGTGAAGGCCTTCGACGGCTTCATGGTGGCCCGCGGCGACCTCGGCGTGGAGTGCCCGCTCGAGGACGTGCCGTTCCTGCAGAAGCGCGTGGTCGAGAAGGCCCGCCGCAACGCCAAGCCGGTCATCGTCGCCACCCAGATGCTCGAGTCGATGATCAGCAACCCCGCGCCGACGCGGGCCGAGGCCTCCGACGTGGCCAACGCCGTCCTCGACGGCGCCGACGCCGTGATGCTGTCCGGCGAGACGAGCGTGGGGGAGTACCCCATCGAGACGGTCCGCACGATGGCGCGCATCATCAGCTCCACCGAGGACCACGAGCTGCACCACATGGCCGCCATCGACTGGCAGCCGCGCACCCGTGGCGGCGTGATCGCCAAGGCCGCGGCCGAGGTCGCCGAGCGGGTCGGCGCGAAGTACCTCGTCGCCTTCACCCAGAGCGGCGACTCGGCCACGCGGCTGGCCCGCTACCGCGGCCCGATCCCGGTGCTGGCCTTCACCCCCGAGCCCATCGTGCGCTCGCAGCTGTCGCTGACCTGGGGCGTCGAGACGTTCCTGACCGACTCGGTCGAGCACACCGACGAGATGGTGCGCCAGGTCGACGAGCAGCTGCTCGACGATCGGCCGGGTCAAGGAGGGCGACCTCGTGGTGATCATCGCCGGCAGCCCGCCCGGCATCCCGGGCTCGACCAACGCGCTGCGGATCCACCGCATGGGCGACGCGATCAACGAGGTCGCCCCGGCCTACCGCAGGCTGGCGAGCTCAGGTGGTGATCTCCTCGCCGAGGTAGGCCGCGCGGATGCGGTCGTCGGCGAGCAGCTCCTCGCCGGTGCCGGAGAGCACGATCTCGCCGGTCTCGAGCACGTAGCCGCGGTTGGCCAGGCGCGAGCGCCTGCGCGGCGTTCTGCTCGACGATCAGCACGGTGACGCCCGTGGAGTTGATCTCCCGGACGATGTCGAAGATCTGCTCGCACGATCAGCGGCGCCAGGCCCATCGACGGCTCGTCGAGCAGCAGCAGCCGCGGCTTGCCCATCAGCGCCCGCGCGATGGCCAGCATCTGCTGCTCGCCGCCGGAGAGCGTGCCGGCGTACTGGCTCGTCGCGCTCCTCGAGCCGCGGGAACAGCTCGAAGCACGCGGTCGAGCACGCTCCTGGTCGGGCCGCTTGAAGCGGAAGGCGCCCATCTCGAGGTTCTCCGCGACGGTCATCCGCGGGAAGACCCGCCGGCCCTCGGGCACGTGGCAGATGCCGAGGTGGATCAGGTCGTGGGCCGGGAGGCCGTCGATGCGCTCCCCGTCGTACCGGATCTCGCCCAGCGCCGGGCGCATCATGCCCGAGACCGTCTTCTGGGTGGTGGTCTTGCCGGCACCGTTGGCGCCGAGCAGCGCGACGACCTCGCCCTCCTCGACGTGGAAGCTGACGCCCTTGAGCGCCCGGATGGCGCCGTAGCGGACCTCGATGTCGTCGACCTCGAGCAGGCTCATGACTGGCCTCCTTCGTCGTCGGTCGGCGCCGTCGGCCTGGGTTCGTCCAGGAGCGCCCTCCTGGACGTCGATCGTCGTGCACCTCGAGGCCCTCGGTCATCGCCTGGGCCTCGTCCTCCGAGGTGCCGAGGTAGGCCGCGATCACGGCCGGGTCCCGCTGGATCTGCTCCGGGGTGCCCTCGGCGATCTTCTCGCCGAAGTTGAGCACCACCAGCCGGTGCGGCGACCGACATCACCAGCTTCATGTCGTGCTCGATCAGCAGCACCGAGATGTCGTCCTCGACGTTGATCTTGCGGATCAGCGCGGCCAGCTCCTGCTTCTCGACCGGGTTGGTGCCGGCGGCCGGCTCGTCGAGCAGGATCACGCCCGGGTCGGTGCCGAGGGCGCGGGCGATCTCGAGGCGCCGCTGCTCGCCGTAGGCCAGCGAGCCGGCGAGGTCGTTGGCCCGGCGGGTCAGCCCGACGAACGCGCAGCAGCTCGTAGGCCTTCTCGGTGCGACTCCCGCTCCTCGCGGCGCTGCCAGGGCATGCCGAGCATCGGCGGCGATCGGGCCGGACTTCTGCCGGGTCTCGACGCCGACCTTGACGTTCTCCAGCGCGGTCAGCGCGGGGAACAGCCGGATGTTCTGGAACGTGCGGGCCACGCCCAGCTGGTTGATCACGTGGGTCTTCTTGCCCAGCACGCGACTGCGGCGTGTCGCCCTTGCGGGCGGCCAGCGTGATCGTGCCCTCCTGCGGCGTGTAGACGCCGGTGAGGGAGTTGAACAGCGAGGTCTTGCCGGCACCGTTGGGACCGATGACGGCCAGGATCTCGCCGCGGTGCATCTGCAGCGAGACGTTGTTCAGGGAGGTGACGCCGCCGAAGCGCAGGGTCACGTCCGTTGACGTCGTAGACGACCTCGCGGGTCGCGGCGTCGTGCTCGGGTGCGGTGGCGGTCATCGTCGTCACATCCCCTCGCTCGGCAGGCACGGCTCGTGTCTCGGCCGACTGGCCGGTCCGTCCAGCCCGGTGCAGCTCGGCCTTGCCGTCGTCTGGCCGGGATCAGGCCCGGCCGGCCGGAAGATCATCATCAGCAGGATCAGCGCGCCGATCCACATCTGGCGGTCCTCGGCCGGCACCTGGTCCTTGAGGAACTCCGGCAGCCAGGTGAGCACGGCGGCACCGGCCATCGCGCCGGGCAGCGAGCCCATGCCGCCGAAGACGACGTAGGCGACGACCAGGATCGAGTTGTTCAGGATGAAGTTCTCCGGGGTGAACGACGCCGACCTGGCTGGCGAAGAAGACACCGGCGACACCGGAGGTGGAGGCGCCGATCGCGAAGGCGAGCAGCTTGACCCTGCGTGGTGTTGATGCCGGTGGCCTGCGCGGCGACCTCGTCCTCGCGGATGGCCGCCCAGGCGCGGCCGAGCCGGGAGTTCTCCAGCCGGTTGAACAGGATCACGATGATCGACGATCAGCACCAGCAGCAGGTACCAGTACTGCAGCGGCGTTGCCGCCCCACGTGGATTGGACGGCCCGAGGTGGATCACCGGGTGCGGGATGTTGAACGCACCGCGGGGGCCGTTGGTGAAGCCGTCGGCGTTGTTGGCGATGATCCGGATGATCTCACCGAAGCCGAGCGTGACGATGGCCAGGTAGTCGCCGCGCAGCCGCAGCGTCGGGAATCCCAGCGCGACGCCGGCGATCAGGCAGACCGCGATCGCGAACGGGATGCCACGCAGCGGGCTGCAGGAGCAGCCAGTCCGGCGGCTTCACCGGCAGCGAGCCGGTGAAGTAGGCCGTGGTGTAGGAGCCGATCGCGTAGAACGCGATGAAACCGAGGTCGAGCAGACCGGCCCAGCCGACGACGACGTTGAGGCCGATGGCGAGCAGCACGTAGATGCCGATCTCGGAGACCAGCACCGTCTGCCAGAACTCGGTCGCCGTCGGCGGGTAGAACAGCGCCGCGACGATGACGACGAGCATGGTCGCGGCTGGACCACCTGGCGCGCGCAGCCTCCTGGCCGACGCCGCTGCCGACGGATGTCGGCGACGGTCGCCGACGCGCCTCGGCCTCGACGCGCGAGGTCCTCGACGACGAGGAAGCCGGCGCCGGCGAACAGCGAGAGCGCCGCGCAGGTCATCCAGCCGCCGGTGCCGAGGTTCTCCCAGGCGCCGGTGGCGCCGTCGAAGCCCTGCCGGCCGCCGAGCGCGGAGAAGTCGTGCACGACCACGAGGGTGAGCACCAGTCGAGACCAGCGCCGAGCACGATCGCGGCGCCAACCCAGCGACGCGTGTGGCGCAGGTAGCGACGCCGCAGCGCCGAGCACGAGCGATGACCGAAGAACAGCACGCAGCCGAGCCAGCCGAGGTAGGCCGTGGCCAGGCCGTTGAGGTCCGCTCGCCGCGAACAGTCGAGCCGGTGGTCGCCGAGGGTGGCGTTCGCTGTCGCCGGGGGAGAACCAGGTCGCGTTGAACGACGCCGACGCAGGCCGACGACGAGCCCGAGGACCGACCAGCGGCAAGCCCGGGCGCCAGCCCAGCACCCTGGTCGACGAACGCCGTCGGTGTCGGCGACCTCGGCCTGCGCTGCGCGACCGACGACCAGCGAGGCGACCGCGATCGTGAGGTAGCCGAGCATCGCCACGGCGCCGCCGGTGGCGTGGTCGGGTAGTGCCAGGAAGCTGCTCGACCGTCGGCGTGAGGCGTACTCGCGCCCAGATGCCGACGACGACGGCCAGCGATCGCGGCGACGCCCAGCGAGCCAGCGCAGCTGCGCAGGATGATCGCCGACGCCGGCCGAGCACCGTCACGATGATCAGCAGCACCCAGGCGTCCAGCGAGCACGCCGAGCCGAAGAACAGCCGGGCGAGCGCGTCGAGGCCCCGGTGTCGGCGCGGCCGCGTTGGCCAGCGGCCGGAACTTGCCGGTGTCGATCTGCGGGCTGTCGGTCCACTTCAGCAGCGTGAGCGAGACCACGACGGTCAGCGACGCCGGCGCCGAGCGGGCGCAGGCCCGGCCTGGTCAGGTAGGGCTTGACGCGCGGGCCGAAGGTGATGGCGAGGTAGAGCAGCACGCCGATGCCCAGGAAGACGAAGATCCGCGGGACGACGACGGCCTGCGCGGAAGGCGTAGCCGAAGTCCTGCTGGGTGCCCTCCTGCGGTGCCGACCATCAGGGCCAGCACGAAGCCGCCGGCCAGGCAGGCCACGCAGCGCTTGGCGTTGTCGATCCGGGTCTCGGCCTCGATCGGAACGGCGCTTCATGCCGCACGCCCCAGACGCTCGCCGAGGATGACCGGTGGGCCGGAACGACCAGGACCAGGACCAGGACGAGGAACGCGACCACGTCGGTCCACTCGACGCCGATCCACCCGGGTTTGTACCAGGGCGCTGTCGGCACCAGGTCGCCTCGACGACGCCGAGCAGCAGACCACCGAGCATGGCGCCGCGGATGTTGCCGATACCGCCGAGGACCGCGGCGGCGAACGCCTTGACGCCGGGGATGAAGCCCATGGTGTTGGAGAAGCACGAAGCGCGCTGCCGTAGAGGAAGCCGGCGGCGCCGCCGAGGGCACCGCCGATGACGAAGGTGCGCGAGATGGTCTTGTCGATGTTGACGCCCATCAGGGCCGCGGTCGGCGCGTCCTCGGCGACGCCGCGGATGCTGCGGCCGAGCTTGGTGCGCGGAGACCAGGGGGTCCAGGAAGAGCATCATCACCAGCGCGGAGACCGATGATGATCGCCTGCATCAGCGTGATGTAGACACCGCCGATCGTGGACGACGTGCTTGTTCTGGTCGAAGTACGTCGGGAAGTTGTTGTTGTTCAGCCGGTTGAACAGCTTGCCGGCGAGCTGGGAGAGGAAGAACGAGGCGCCGATCGCGCTGATCAGGAACGCCAGCTTGGGTGCCCCTCGTCGTCGCAGCGGTCGGTAGGCCACCCGTTCGAGCGCCCAGGCGACGCCGGCTCCGACCGACGCCGCCGGAGACCAGGCCCAGCAGGAGGACGACCGGAGCACGCCGTACCACGGCGGGATGCGCGCCGTCGCCGACCACGCAGTTGACGACGAGGTAGCTGCCGAAGGCGCCGGACATGAACACCTCGCTGTGCGCGAAGTTGATCAGCTGCAGCACGCCGTAGACGAGCGTGTAGCCGAGGGCGATCAGGGCGTACAGCGAACCGCGGGTGAGCCCGAGGATCAGGAAGTTCAGGAAGTCTTGCACGGGGTGCATCCTCTCTGAGGACCAGCCTCGGGGCAGCCGTTCGAGCGGAATCGTAAGCGCACGAGAACGTGCAAGGCGCCGCTGC
This sequence comes from uncultured Actinomycetota bacterium, assembly GCA_963698945.1. Taxonomy (GTDB): domain Bacteria; phylum Actinomycetota; class Actinomycetes; order Propionibacteriales; family Nocardioidaceae; genus Marmoricola. The sequence goes on from CAVOST010000015.1 coordinate 93,208, forward strand.
CACCGCGAATGGTGGCAGCGGCGCCGCTGCTACTGGTCACGCGTCTCGACAGAACGTGACTCCGTCAGGGCGCCTGGGTGATGTCGCCGAGGCTGACGATCTTGCCGCCCTTGACCTGGAACAGGTTGACCGTTCCTGTCACCCGCGGGCAGGTCACCGTTGGCGGCGAACTTGATCTCGCGCGGTGATGCCCTTGTAGTCGAGTCTTGTTGACCGCGTCGTTCGACCGCCTGACGGGTGACCGTCGCCGGCGTCCTTGGCCGTCTTGATCGCCTGGATGCACGATGTTCGTGGCGTCGTAGGCCTCCGGGGAGTACGTCGACGGCGGGGTGTTGAACATCGCCTGGTAGGCCGCGGTGAAGTCCTTCGCCGCCGGGGCCACGGTGGCGTCCTGGCAACCGCAGGAGAGGTACCAGCCCTCGCCGTCGGCCTTGGCGCCGTCGGGGAACACCGAGCGACTTCACGCCGTTGCCGGACATCCGGATGCCGTTGTAGCCGACCGACTTCAGCGCCTTGGCGAACTGGGCGCCCTGGGCGTCGTAGCCGCCGTAGAACATGCGCCTCGGCACCGGACTGCTTGACCGTCTGCGCGATCGGGCCGTAGTCCTTGGTCGTGGTCGTCGGCAGCCTGCTCGATGACCGTCGACGCCCTTGGCCTTCGAGCTCGCTTGGCGACCGCGTCGGCGACACCGTCGCCGTAGGCGGTCTTGTCGCTGACCACGATGACCTTCTTGGCCTTCTTGGCGAGCCAGTCGGCGGCCGCGGGGCCCTCGACGTAGTCGTTCGGCATGACGCGGTGCCAGGTCGTGAAGCCCTGGTCCTGCAGCTCGCCGTTGGAGGCCGACGGGTTCACGATCGCGAGCCGGCGTCGCCGTACTTCTTGCCGACCGCCTGCGAGGCGCCGGAGAACGACGGGCCGACGACGCCCATGACGGTGCTGTCCTGCAGGACCTGCGCCGCGGCCGCCGGAGCCTTCTCGGGGACGCCGCCGTCGTCGGCCTTGAGCAGCTTCAGCTTGAAGCCGAGGCTGCTGTCCTTGTTGGCCTGCTCGATGGCCAGCTCGCACGCCGTTGACCTCGTTGATGCCGAGCTGCTGGTTGTCACCGGACAGCGGGCCCTCGAACGCGATCGTGTAGGTCTGTGCCGCTGTCGTTGCTGCCGCCGCCGCCGCTCAGGCCGCCGCCGTCTCCTTGTCGTTCGAGCTGCCACAACCGGTGAGCGCGAGAGCGCCGATGACTCCGACCGCAGCCAGCTTCGCCAATGGGCGAGTCCGCATGCAATTCCTCCGTTGCCGGGGCCCATCAGGGCCACGCGTAAAAGGGTCTCGGACGAGACCGCTGCACGCACAGTTGTCGCAGGTGGGGCAGAGTCAAGCGTCCGGGCCGGTCGTATCCGAGTCGAAACATTCGTTCCACTGGTCTGGCCCAGTTGTCCGGTGGTCTGGCAGGCTTCGCATCGACCGCCCGTGAGTCGCGGACGGCTCGCGTCGTGAGCCGCCTGAGCGAGCGCTCACGGTGGCCCGAGACGAGGTGCCGGGTGTGGGATTCGAACCCACACGTCCTTTCGGACAGCGGCTGTTTGAGACCGCAGCGTCTGCCATTCCGCCAACCCGGCTGGGGGAGCGGCACAGGCTACCCGAGCCGATCGACCGATAACCTTCCCGGTTGTGACTGCCACACCGGACCCAGCGCGCGCCTCGCGCCGCCGCGTCGTGATCGCCGAGGACGAGGCGCTGATCCGGCTCGACCTCGCCGAGATGCTCGTCGAGGAGGGGTACGACGTCGTGGGGCAGGCCGAGGACGGGGAGAAGGCGGTCGAGCTCGTCCTGGAGCACCGGCCCGACCTGGTCATCCTCGACGTCAAGATGCCGCGGCTCGACGGGATCGCCGCCGCCGAGCAGATCGCCGGCGCAGCGGATCGCGCCGGTCGTGATCCTGACCGCGTTCAGCCAGCGCGACCTCGTCGAGCGGGCGCGCGACGCCGGCGCGATGGCCTACCTGGTCAAGCCGTTCGACCAGACCGACCTGGTGCCGGCGATCGAGATGGCCGTCAGCCGGTTCACCGAGCTGCGCCAGCTCGAGTCCGAGGTCGAGGACCTCACCGAGCGGCTCGAGACGCGCAAGCTGGTCGACCGGGCCAAGGGGATCCTGCAGCAGCGCCTCGGCCTCAGCGAGCCCGACTCGTTCCGGTGGATCCAGAAGACCGCGATGGACCTGCGCCTCTCGATGCGGCAGGTGGCCGAGGGCGTGGTCGCGCACGGCCCCGGCATCGGCGACGGAGCCGGCGACAGCTGAGCCGCTCAGCGGAGCTGGATCACCAGCTCGGTCAGCAGCGGCGCGACGAGCAGCGCCGGCAGGAAGTCGGCGACCTTCACCTGCTTGAGGTCGAGCAGCCGGAACGCGACGCCGAGCAGCACCAGGCCGCCCGGTGGCGGTGAGCGCGCTGAGGTGCGCGTCGGGCACGAAGCTGCCCGAGCGCCGCGCCCAGCGACGGTCAGGCCGCCCTGGATCACGACCAGCGAGATCACGCTGAAGCCGACGCCCCAGCCGAACGACGCCGCGAACGCGATCGAGGCGAACCCGTCGAGCGCCGACTTCAGCAGCAGCTGGTCGGCGCCGTTGCCGAGGCCCTCGTTGATCGAGCCGAGGATGGTCAGCGGTCCGACGCAGAACACCAGCGAGCTGGTGACGAAGCCCTGGATGAAGCGTGCGCGTGCCTCGTGCGTCGGCACCCGCCCCGAAGCGGCGTACGGCGGCCCGCTGCAGCACCCCGCCGAAGTCCTCGAGCCGGTCCTCGATGCGCAGCAGCGAACCGACGATCCCGCCGATCAGCACCGAGCCCAGCACGATCAGCATCGGGCGCCGACGTGCCGACCGCGTCCGAGAGCGCGGCGTCGCTCACGTGGGCGGCGGAGAGCGCGGCGATCAGCAGCGTGACCAGGCCGAGGCCGTCGGTGACGACGCTTGCGCGTACGCTCGGGAAGCCGGTGTCCGACCAGGACGCCGATCGAGGTGCCGACGAGCACCGTGACGACGTTCACGGCAGGTACCGATTCCGGGGATCACCCGATCTCCTTTATATTTGAACGACTGCGGCGGGACAGTGTCTCACCGCCGATCTGTGTCGCAGGGCCTGCGGGCAGGAGGGTTTCATGCCACGTCAGGCTACCGCGCATCCGCGACGCCGCGCCCGAGGACGCCTGCGGAGCTGCTCGACCTCTGGGCCGCCGTCTCCGGCCTCGGCGACCACGCCGCTCGCCGACCGCAGGCCCGGCGACGCCGAGCAGGCGCTGGCCACCATCGCGCTCGACCCCGACCAGCGGCTGCTCGTCGCCGAGCACGAGGACCGCATCGTCGCCGCGATGAAGCTCAGCCGTGGCCGGTGTGGCCGCTGGCTCCGTCGACGCAGGCCGTGCACACCTCGTTCCTGCTGGTGCTGCCCCCAGCTACCGCCGCCACGGCTACGGCCACGCGCTGATGGAGGCCGCCCTCGGCTGGGCCGAGGAGAAGGACATCACCCAGATCACCGTCGTCACCGACGGCAACCGCGACACCAACCGGTTCTTCGCCCGCCTCGGGCTTGGCCACGCTCGGCAACGTGCGGCACGCGCACACTCGCCGCGCTGCGCAAGAAGCTCTCCGCCGAGCGCAGCCGCATCGCCGTCGGCGGCAACCGCCACCTCGTCGAGGTGCTCGCCCAGCGCCGCTCGATGCGGCGGCGCCAGACCGGCTCCTGAACCTGCGATCCGGGGTGAGGACGGCCGCTTCGGCTGTCGGTGGCACCCGTTAGGGTCGACTCGTGCCTGAGTCCCCTGTTGCCCCGCCGACGACATCGCGTCCACGGCTCCTCCTGCTCGACGGTCACTCGCTGGCCTACCGCGCCTTCTACGCCCTGCCGGTGGAGAACTTCTCCACCACGACGGGCCAGCACACCAACGCGGTCTACGGCTTCACCGCGATGCTCATCAACGTGCTGCGCGACGAGCAGCCGACCCACCTCGCGGTCGCCTTCGACGTGTCGCGGCAGACCTTCCGCAGCGAGCAGTACGCCGACTACAAGGCCAACCGCTCCAAGTCGCCCGAGGAGTTCCACGGTCAGGTCGCCCTGATCAAGGAGGTGCTGCAGGCGCTGCGGGTCCCGTTCGTGGAGAAGCCCGGCTTCGAGGCCGACGACATCATCGGCACGCTGGCGACGCAGGCCATGCAGGGCGACTTCGACGTGCTGATCTGCAGCGGCGACCGCGACTCGTTCCAGCTCGTCAACGAGCGCACCACCGTCATCTACCCGATGCGCGGTGTCTCGGAGATGAAGCGGATGACGCCGGCGGCCGTCGAGGAGCGCTACGGCGTCCCGCCCGGCGCGCTACCCCGAGCTCGCCGCGCTCGTCGGTGAGACCTCCGACAACCTGCCGGGCGTCCCCGGCGTGGGCCAGGGCTACGCGGCGAAGTGGATCAACACCTACGACGGCCTCGACAACGTCGTCGCCCGCGCCGACGAGATCACCGGCAAGAAGGGTGAGGCGCTGCGCGAGCACCTCGGCGACGTGATGCGCAACCGCCAGCTCAACGCCCTGGTGAACGACCTCGACCTCCCGCTTCGTCCCGACGACCTCGCCGTGCAGCCGTGGGACCGACAGGAGGTGCACACGCTGTTCGACGGGCTGGAGTTCCGCGTGCTCCGCGACCGGCTCTTCGAGACGCTGACGTCGGAGGAGGACATCGACGACTCCGGCTTCGCGCTCGACATGACCCGGCTCGAGCCGGGCGAGGTCGCGGAGTGGCTGGCCGACCCACACGGGCTCCGGCCAGCGGGTCGGCGTACACGTCGAGGGCTCGTGGCGCTCCGGCACCGGTGACGTGCGCGCCGTCGCGCTCGCCACCACCGAGGGCACCGCCGCCCACGTGAGCGTCGACCAGATCACCCCGGAGGACGACGCGGCCATCGTCAGCTGGTTCGGCGACCCCGCGGAGCCCAAGGTGCTCCACGACGCCAAGGGACCGATGCTCGCCCTCGCTGCGCGCGGGTGGCCGCTGACCGGGCTGGAGCGGGACACCGCGCTGTCGGCCTACCTCGCGCGGCCCGACCAGCGCTCCTACGACCTCGCCGACCTGACGGTGCGCTACCTCAAGCGCGAGCTGAAGCAGGAGGAGGCCGACGACGGCCAGCTCAGCCTCGGGCTCGACAGCGGCGAGGGTGACGCCGCCAGCGAGACGGCGATGCTGCACGCCAGTGCGGTGCTCGACCTGGCGGGCGCCCTCGACGACGAGCTGGCCGACCGCGGCGGCACCGGCCTGCTGGCCGACGTCGAGCTGCCGCTGATCGACGTGCTGGCCCGGATGGAGCAGGTCGGCATCGCTGTCGACGACGACCTGCTGAGCGGGCTGGAGTCGGAGTTCGACGACGGCGTCCGCCGCGAGGCACGAGGCGGCCTACGCCGTGCTCGGGCGCGAGATCAACCTCGGGTCACCCAAGCAGCTGCAGGTGGTGCTGTTCGACGAGCTCGGCATGCCCAAGACCAAGCGCACCAAGACCGGCTACACCACCGACGCCGATGCACTGCAGGGGCTCTTCGAGAAGACCGAGCACCCGTTCCTGGCCCACCTCCTGCGCCACCGCGACGTGATCCGGCTGCGCCAGACCGTCGAGGGGCTGCTCAAGACCGTGGCCGAGGACGGCCGCATCCACACCACCTTCAACCAGCTGATCGCGGCGACCGGACGCCTCTCCAGCACCGATCCCAACCTGCAGAACATCCCGATCCGCACCGAGGCCGGTCGCCGGATCCGGGAGGGCTTCGTCGTCGGCAAGGGCTACTCCGAGCTGATGACAGCCGACTACTCCCAGATCGAGATGCGGATCATGGCCCACCTCTCCGAGGACGCCGGGTTGATCGAGGCGTTCCGGTCCGGTCGCGACTTCCACTCGGTGACCGCCGCCCGCGTCTTCGGTGTCGAGGCCGACGCGGTGAACACCGAGATGCGCGCCAAGATCAAGGCGATGAACTACGGCCTGGCCTACGGGCTCTCGGCCTTCGGGCTCTCCCAGCAGCTGCGCATCGACACCGGCGAGGCCCGCGGGCTGATGGACGAGTACTTCGAGACCTTCGGCGGCGTGCGCGACTACCTCGACGGAGTGGTCGACGAGGCCCGCCGCACCGGCTTCACCGAGACCATCCTGGGCCGCCGTCGCTACCTGCCCGACCTGACCAGCGACAACCGACAGCGCCGGGAGATGGCCGAGCGGATGGCCCTCAACGCGCCCATCCAGGGCTCCGCCGCCGACATCATCAAGGTGGCGATGCTCAACGTGGACCGGGGCCTGCGCCAGGAGGGGCTGGCCTCGCGCATGCTGCTCCAGGTCCACGACGAGCTGGTCTTCGAGGTCGCCGACGACGAGCACGATCGGCTGGAGGCGCTCGTACGCCGCGAGATGGCATCAGCCGCCGACCTCACCGTCGACCTCGACGTCTCCGTCGGCACCGGCCTGAGCTGGCACGCGGCTGCCCACTGAGCCCTACGACGAGGTGCGGTGGTCCCGTGCGTTCGCCATGGCCGCCTCGGGGTCGTCCCCGCGCAACCGCCACCAGCTGACGGCGAGCAGGAGGACCATCAAGGCGCTGTCCACCACGGTCACGGTCACGACCAGCTCCGTCGCCGTGTGGGCGGTCCCGACCGCCAGCGCGAGCACCACCAGCGCCGCCCAGACGAGGTACACGGTGCGTCGCGACTGCCGGGCCACGACGCTGTAGACGAGCAGCTGGATCACCGAGAGCACCGTGCCGAGGACGGCGAAGATCCAGAGCTGGTCCTGGATGGCGGCGTACTCCTCGCCGCCGACGAAGACCAGCGCGAAGTCGCTCATCGCCCACACGCCCACCGTGACGATTGCGCCGAGAGCGACGATGAAGGCCACGCTGCGCACGAGCGTCGTCCGCCGCGCCGCCTCGGTCGCCATGGACGGGAAGGCCAGCACGATCACGAACTGCGGCAGGAAGAGCAGGCTCTTGACGACGATGAGACCACCGGCGTAGAGGCCGGAGGAGTGTGGGTCGAGCACGAAGCGGCTCAGGATCACGTCCGCGTTGGAGAGCGCGAAGAACGCCAGCAGGGCATGGGAATTCGCGCCGAGCTCCCGCAGGATGGCGGGCGCGTCGTGGTGCCCGGTGGCGTCCTGGCTGCGGAGGTGCGCGAACCGGCGCAGCGACCACCAGCCGACCAGCGCCGGCGCCGCGAAGCCGATCGCCATGCTGAGGGCCGCGACGGCTTCCACCGGCCACCAGACCAGCAGCAGGGTGCCGGCCAGCCGTGCCGTGCCCATGGACAGGTAGACCGCGGCGAGGGGGTACCAGCGCCGTTCTCCCTGCAGGATGCCGGCTGCGCCGCCCACCGTCGTCATCGGCCACACGACGAGCGCCACGAGGGCTGCGGTGACCATGCTCTGCAGGTGCAGCACCGAGTCGAAGACCGGCGTCAGCAGCAGGCACACGCCGGCCAGCACCCACGCCGCCCGGTAGGTGACCCACATCAGCGCCCGCTCGATCTCACCGACGTCGCCCGGGCTTGCGGCCACTCGCCGGGCGCCGGTCGTCTGCAGCCCGAGCATGAGCACGCCGACCACCAGCAGCAGGCCGATGACGGCCGCGAACCCGCCGTAGGCCCGGGGGCCGAGCAGCCGCGCCGCCAGCACGGTCGAGGCGTACGTCGCCACGTTCATCACACCGATGGCCACCGCGATCGTGAGTCCGCCGGCTGCCCACGACCGAGCCCGCTGCGTGCCGCTTCCCACGAGCGCAGTCTCCCAGACCGGTTCGGGTGACCTCCGCGCATCACGACGCCTAACAGCCATCGGCTACGTTCGTCCGCGACATGCGCAGACCACGGATGGACTCCACGACCGGAGCCTCGATCCTCGTCTACGTCGTGCTCCTCGCGGTCGCGCTCTTCGAGCAGTTCGGTCGCACCACCAACGACACGAAGACGCCGCTCATCGAGCAGCCGAGCATCTTCCTGCACCAGGCTCTGACCTTGTGGAACCCCCTCACCAACTTCGGGGAGCTGCAGAACCAGGCCTACGGCTATCTCTTCCCACAGGGGCCGTTCTTCCTGCTCAGCCACGCGGCAGGCATGCCGCCCTGGGTGGCTGAGCGCATCTGGTCGGTGCTGGTGGTGGTCGTGGCGGCCGAGGGCCTGCGTCTCGTCGCGCGGGCGATGGGAATGAACCCCTGGGCCGCCTGGATGGCCGGGATGGCCTACGGCCTGTCCCCGCGCATCCTGTCCCAGGTGGCTGTGCGCAGCGCCGAGGTGTTGCCCACGGCCGTGCTCCCGTGGGTAGTGCTGCCGATCGTGCTGGCGCTCACCGGACGACTCGCTCCCAGGCGCGCCGCGTTGTTCTCGGCCGCGGCCTTCATGTTCGGCGGTGCCGTCAACGGCACGGCCACGGTCGCTGGACTTCCGCTCGTGGTGGTGCTGATCGTCTGGGGAGCTCGTCGGCGTCTGATCCCCTGGTCCACGCTGGGCTGGTGGAGCCTGGCGGTGGCGTCAGCAGCTTCTGGTGGGCCAGCTCGTTGCTGCGTCTGAGCATCTTTTCCCCGCCGTTCTTCGACTACGTGGAGGATGCCAACGCCACCACGGAGACAGCGGGCTACTCGCCGGCCATCCGTCGGGGATGAGCAACTGGGTCAACTACACCTACCTCGGCAGCCGGCCGAACTGGCCGGCCGGCTACGAGTACTCCTACCAACCGTGATGGTGCTCGCCAGCGGGGTGCTCGCTGCCCTCGGGGTGGTCGGACTCGTGTGGCTGTCCAAGCCGTGGCGCGCGCCGCTCGTCGTCACGGCTTGTCTGGGCCTCTTCTGCATCACGGTCGGACACCGTCCTGGTTCCAGAGTCCCCTCGCGCCAGGCGTCCACTACCTGTTGGACGGCGGACTTCGCGCTGCTGCGCAACGTCAGCAAGGCAGACCTGATGCTCCGGCTGCCCCTGTGCCTGGGGATCGGGGCGGTCTACACGCGTCTGGGGGCGCTGCCGCGGCGGCTTCATGTACGCAAGCGGCGGGTGCCGACCGGGATCCTGGTCACCGCACTCGTGGCCCTGCTGCTCGGCTTGGCCCAGCCTGCCGTGGCGATGAAGCTGCGGACGCCGGGGTGGAGGACGATGCCCGACTACTGGTCCCAGGTCGCGGACTACCTCGACAAGGCACCGGGCGAGAAGCGGGCATGGGTGGTACCCGGCACCGGCTTCGGGCTGCAGACCTGGGGCTGGACGATGGACGAACCCTTCCAGGCAGTGGCGAAGACGCCCTGGGTGTCGCGGTCCCAGGTGCCACTCACGCCTCCCCAGACCATCCGCACCCTTTCCTCGCTGGAACGGTTCCTCGACTCGGGTTCGGGCTCGCCGAACCTCGGACCCGCCCTGGGGCGCCTGGGCATCGGCTACGTGCTCCTGCGTCATGACCTCGACGAGCAGGCTTCCGAGACGACTTCGAACCTGGTCGCCATAGCGCTTGCCCGCTCGCGCGGGATCGAGCGGGTCGCCACGTTCGGCGCGGTGGACCTGGGGCCGGCCATCGAGCTGTACCGGGTCACCTCGAGCGATGTCGCGCCGGAGCTAGAGGTGCGCGCCCCTCGACGACGCTGTCACCGTCGCGAGTGCTTCCTCCGACGTCGTGAGCGCGGTGACCGAGGGACTCGTGTCTCGCCGCCAACCAGCGGTCGTGCAGGGCGACGACGGATGGGATCACCCCGCGGACGTCGTCGGCGACACCTACCGCGATCGGGAACGCAACTTCGGTCGTGTCCACTACGGCGAGGGACCGGTCAGGGTCCGGGGGGAGCCCTTCTCCGGCAACCGGGTGGTGCCCGACTACCCGGCAACGAGGCGTCTCGACCTGTGCGCGCGCAGTTCGAGGACGGGGCCTTCGCCACCGCCTCCTCCTCCCAGGGCTGGACCCACGGTCTGGGCAGGGTGGAGCCGCAGTCGGCGCCGTACGCCGCCGTCGACGACGACCTGGCGACAGGGTGGCGCTCGGCGTTCTTCCAACGGCCCGAGGACCAGTGGTGGAGGCGCGGTGGCCCTAGCAGCCACGAGATCGGCCGCGTCCGGATCAGGACGCCGGTCGGTGACGGCGAGTCCGCCGACGTCAAGCCGGTGGCGGGTCACGGCGGGTGGGAAATCCGTCAAGGCCAAGGTCGACCCGTTCCTCGGCATTGCCACCGCAGACCTGCGCGGCGTCCACTCCGATCACCTTCGCATCGCCGTCGACGGCATCAGACCGGGACCATGGGGCAGGCCGTCTCGGTCCTCGAGGTCACCTCCGACGTCACGCCGTACCAGCGCACGCTGGCGCTTCCCGCGGTGACGGTGGCTCGGCCGAACCGGGCTTCGTCTTCACCGCGCAACCGGAGACGCGGGCCTGCATCTCCACCCTGCTCGGCCCCGACTGCTCCCAGGACCGCAAGGACGCGTCCGAGGAGAGCATCGGCATCGACCGCACGGTCCATGTCGAGCACGCTCGGGCACGTGGACGCTCAGCGGCACGGCGATGGCTCGCTCGACCCCGGGAACGGTCTCACTGCTGAACCCGCTGGGCAGCCACGTGGTCCTGCACTCGTCGTCGCAGTGGCTCTCGGACCCGGCGCTCTCGGTGCGTCTGGCCTACGACGGGGCGACGACCACGTCGTGGATCGCCGACCCTCGCGACGCCGACGCCGACCCTGACGGTCGACTTCGACCGGCCGCAACGCATCGACCGGCATCGACGGTCTCTTCGCCCGCGAGCGCCTGCGATCACCCCGACCTCGCGGTGATCAGGACACGCGATGCCACCCGCCGCGTCGAGCTCGGAGAGTTCGGCCAGTTTCCCGCCGTTGCGGACCAACCACCTGACCATCACCTTCGCCAACCCCATCGGGGCCTGTCGCCCATCGGGATCAGTGAGCTGTACCTGCCGCCGGCGCAGGTCGCGACGCCACTGAAGGGCGACGACGTCACGGGTGCGGTGTGTGGCTTCGGGCCGGTGCTGCACGTCGACGGACATCGGTTCGAGACGGCGGTGCGCGGCCTCATCGGCGATGTCGTGTCCGCAGGGCCGCTCCACTTCGAGTCCTGCTCCGGACCCGTCAGGCTCGCGGCGGGCACCCATCGATTGCGGCTGGACTCCACCGAGCAGTTCCAGCCTGTGACTGTTCTGCTGCGCTCGCCGGCCGAGCTCCCCGACGTCTGCCGGGCGAGCGCTCTCGGGAGTCCGGGGTCCGGTCACACACCAGCTGATGAGCGTAGGCGCGGGTCCGGCCTCGATGCTGTCCACCACCCGGAACCTCAACGCAGGATGGAAGGCGACGCTCGACGGAAAGCCGCTCCGGCCCATGATCTCCGACGGCTGGGCCCAGGCGTGGCGGCTCCCGGCTGGGGACGGGGGGCGGCTGGAGATCACCTACGGGCCGCAGCTGTCCTACCTGGTCAGCCTGTACGGCGGTCTCGCGGTGGCCGCCTTCCTCCTGGTCGGTGCCCTGGTGCTCCTGCTCCGCACCCGGCTGCGACCTGCGCGTCAGGTGCCCGACCTCGTGAGGCCTGCGCCCTCCTTGCGGAGCTGGGTTCTCGTCGCGATCGTTGCGCTGCCGGTCTCCTGGGTGCTCGGTGGTCTGCCTGCGCTCCTGGGCGTGGCGATTGGCGCGTCCGCTGTACTCCTCGGGCGACGGCGGCTCGGCCAGGATCGCGGGGGCAGCGTCCTCGTGGCGGCGTACGCGGTGGCAGCCTGGGCCTTGCGTGACTCGCCACACCTGCGCGTCGACGCCGCCGACTTCCTGGCCGGCACCGGGTTCGTTCTGGTGGTGGCCTCACTGGTGCCGCGGCCTGCCCGCATGCCCCGAGTCCGCCGAGAACCATGAGGAGCAGGCGATCCGGCGCCGGCGCAGACCTCCTCGTCTCGGCCGGTATCGCCGCCATCGTGCTGGCGCCGGTCCTTGTCCGGCGTGGGTACGTCCTGCGCGGCGACATGGTCTTCGTCCCTGACCAGCCATGGAAGGCGGCGTGGCTCGGGCTTGGACGGCCGAGTGCCGCGCTTCGTGCCGGGGGACGCGTTCCTCGCCGCCGCCGGCTCGCTGCTGCCGGGGGACCTCGTCCAGAAGGTCGTCCTCGTTGTCGTCTTCCTCGTGGGCGGGTGCGGCGTCGGGCGACTCGTGGTTCACCACGGTGGGGTCGCGCGAGCCGCAGCGATCACCTTCTTCCTGTGGAACCCGTGGATCTACGAACGGCTGGCCATCGGACAGTGGGGTGTGGTGGTGGGCTATGCCCTGCTGCCCTGGACCGTGCTGGCTGCAGAACGAGTGCGGGACGGCGACCGGCGGGGATGGGCGGCGCTCGTGGCCTGGTTGGGGCTCGCCGCCGTCTTCTCGCCCGCTTCGGGTCTGGTGGCGATGGGCGTCGCACTCGGTGTGCTGGCGGCGCGCCCCCACGTGTGGCGTCTCGCGGGTGCGGCGGCGGCGGGTCTCGTGGTGAACCTGCCGTGGGTGGCGCCGGCGTTGCTGACGGCGTCGGCCGTGCATGTCCCGAGCGGACAGTTCGCGGCGTTCGGCGTCCGGGCCGAGTCGGCTCTGGGTCCGGTCGGCAGCGTGCTCTCCCTGGGGGGCATCTGGAAGGCGAGCATCGTGCCGGGCGAGCGCACGGTAGGCCTGGTCGTCGGGTTCTCCCTGCTGCTCACGGCCCTCGGGCTCGCGGGGCTGTGGCGGGTCGCGCGCTCGGACCGGGCACGGGCGATCGGGCTCGGCGTGGCGGCGCTCTTGGCGCTCGCCCTTGCCCTGCTCACCGCTGTGCCGGCGCTCGCATCTGCGCTCGACGAGGTGGCAGGCCGAGTGCCGGCGGTCGGGATCGTGCGGGACTCCCACCGCTACCTGGGACCGGTCGCGCTGGCGCTGGCGGTCGGGTTGGCCGAGACCGTCGAGGGGCTGTGGGAGCTCGGCGCCCGGCGACGCGACGCCCTGCGAGGGGTCGCTTTGATGGTGGTCGTCACACCCCTGATCGCGTTGCCCTCCCTGGCCTGGGGCCTGGGCGGGTCGTGGCAGCCCGTCGACTACCCCGCGGAGTGGAAGGCCGTTCGCGACCTCGCGCCGCCGGGTCGGATGGTGGTGCTGCCCTGGACTGGGGGTTACCGCGGGTTCACCTGGAACGAGCGACATGCGGGCCTCGATCCGGCGCCGCGGTACTTCCCCGGCGACGTGTTGATCGACGATCGCCTGCTGGTCGACGACCGGGTGCTCGACTCGGAGGATCCGTTGTTGCTCGGGATACGACGAGCACTGGACTCCAACGACCCGACCAAGCAGCTGCAGGCCCTCGGTGTTCGCAGCGTGCTGGAGGAGAAGGGTGGCAGTGTCGGGGCGTCACCTGTTCTTCGTGGTCACGTGGTCCACGACGGAGCTGGTCTGACCCTCATCGACCTCGGACGGGTCCCTGTGCGGCCGGCGGGACGACCCCCGCTCGCCCGACAACGCCTCGTCGTCATCGTCGACCTGGCGGTGCTCGCCGTCGTCCTGTCGGCCGGTGGGCTGGCCGCAGTGCGGCGGGCACGAGGCCCAGTCGGGTCCCCGTGTAGGGTGCGCCCAGATAGTGATACGGGAGGGAGACCATGAACATCCTTATCGGAGCTGCGGTCGGCGTCGTGCTGGCCGTCTTCGGAGTCGTCGGAGGGACCGCTGCCTACAACGGCAGCCCGGACGGCGTCTCGCAGAGCAACCTGTACAAGTACTCCGACAGCTGACTCGTCCGCCGTGACCGTCCTTGGGAGAGGGGACGCGGGCATGACGGATGGGGAGGTCGTCAGTTCATGCAATTGGTCATTCCGGCGCTCAACGAGGAGCGCCGACTACCCGCCACGCTTCGAGCACTACGCTCCTATGTGTTGGCGGCCCGCGAGGGCGCGAGTGCCGTGGACGTCATCGTCGTCGACAACGCCAGCACCGACCGCACCCGGGACGTGGCCCGCCGGTTCGACTCGCCCGCCATGCCGGTGCGTGTCGTCCACTGCGCGGCTCGCGGCAAGGGTGCCGCAGTGAAGGCGGGGATCGCTGCCACGACCGGCGACCGGGTCGCCTTCATGGATGCCGACGGGGCGACGCATCTCGATGCACTCGTCTGCGCTGAACGGCTCCTTGACGACGGAGTCGACCTGGCGATCGGTTCGCGGGCGCTCGACGACTCCGTCACCTTCGAGCGTCACAGCAAGGTCCGCGCCGCCGGCGCTTCGGCCTACCGAGACCTCACCCGCCGGGTCGCCAGGGGGATCTCGGACACCCAGTGCGGTTTCAAGATGATGAGCGGGGACCTGGCTCGCGAGGTCTTCGCGGCCGTTCGCTGCCAGGGCTTCTCGTTCGACGTCGAGGTCGTCGGCCGGTTCCAGCGGTTCGGGGCCAGGGTCGAGGAGTTCCCGGTGGTGTGGGTCGACAAGCCCGGTTCCACCTTCGTCCCGGCGCGGCACGGGTTCGCCTCGTTCCTCGAGCTCGGCAGCATTGCGTGGCGCCTGCGTCTGCTCGACGCGACGGGACTCGCGGCCCCAGCCACGCTCGAGACTCCCGTGATCCTTGCAGAGAACAGGTGGGCCGTCCCGGCCGTGGCCGATGAGGCAGCTGCTGAGATCTGAGTCTGGCCGCGGCCTGCGCGGCGTCAGGGTCGCGGTCATCAACTGGCGCGATCCCTGGCACTCCCTGGCAGGTGGCTCGGAGCGCTACGCCTGGGAGTGCGCCCTGGCGCTGCTGGAGGTGGGTGCCACGGTTGACTTCCTCACGGCCCGGGACCGTCACCAGACGGGCAAGGACCTGCGCGGGGCATCCGGATACGTCGTGGTGGGTCGCAGATGGGCTTCTACCCATGGGTCTGGTGGCGGTTGGCCTGCCTGGCGGCTGCTCCGACGCGCACCTGATGTGGTGATCGACGCCGAGAACGGCATCCCGGCGTTCACACCTCCCCTGCTGCCGCGCCGCTCCGCTGTCGTACTCGTGATGCACCATGTGCACCAGGACCAGTTCCGCACGTACTTCTCCGCACCACTGGCCACCCTCGGCTGCTGGCTCGAGGCCTGGCTGATGCCGCGCCTCTATCACCGTGCACGCGTCGTCGCCGTGTCGTTGTCGACGGTGCACGAGATGCGTCGTCAGCTGGGTTGGCGACGGCGGTGCAGGTCGTCCACAACGGGGCCGACACCCCGTCCCACGTCGGGGTCGAGCGCGCAACCGGAACGCATCGTCGTGCTCGGGCGCCTGGCCACGCACAAGCGCATCGACCTAGTGGTACGGGCCGTCGGGCGACTGGCCGACGAACGACCGGGGTTGCGTCTGGACATCGTGGGGCAGGGCCCGGAGGAGCCACGGCTGCGTGGTCTCGTGTCCGATCTCGGTCTGGGCGCCCGGGTCACCGTGCACGGCTTCCTCGAGGAGGACGACAAGAGAGGGGTGCTCGGTTCGGCGTCGTTCCACGTGTGTGCCTCGGACGCGGAGGGTTGGGGTAAGTGGTGATCGAGGCCGCCGCCTACGGCCTGCCCACCGTGGCTCGTGACGTGCCGGGTCTGCGCGACTCGATCCACGACGGACGCACACGGCTGGCTCGTCGACACACGGGGCCAGGACGACGCCGGCGTGGTCAATGCGCTCGTCTCCGGCATGCGTGAGGCGTCCACCAGATGGATGACCCGCACGAACGCGTGGAGCTGGCCCGGCGTTGCCGTGACTGGGCTGACCAGTTCAGCTGGAAGAGCATGCACGACGCGGTCGTGGCCGTCGTCGACCAGGAGCTCACCGCACGAGGTCGATGACGACGAAGGCACGACTGTTGTCCGCCGACTCCGCGGAGGTGAGGACGCGGCGCCGACGCAGCAGCCATGCCCGCGAGGATCGAAGAGCGGCCGCGAGGTCGTGACCCTTGACCGCGCGGAAGGCGTCGAGGATCAGGTCCTCCGAATCGGCGACGCCGTCGGAGTACAGCACCTCGATTGGCGCACCACGGCGCGGACCTGCCGACGGCTGCCACGACGTTTTCGATGCGCGGCAGGCCGAGCTCGACATGATCGTCGAGGAAGGGGAGCCTCACGCCGTAGTCCTGCTCGAGGCGCACCCGGATCCTGCTCTCGGAGGCCGACTTCTGCGCGGTGCCGACCGGAAAGCAGAGCACGACACGATCGCGGGCTATGCGCAGCAGGTCTCCACGTGCGCCGCTCGCAGGGACTCCGGCATGTGCTCGAGCGACGTCGGTGCTGAGCACCACGTGAAAGGTGTGGTCGCTCGAAGGGAAGGGCTTGCGCCCGGTGTCACCAGCAGGTCACAAGGCTACTCGACGTTCACCGACGACCACCTGGCAGCCGGCCATCAACCCACGGAGCTCCTGTCCACGTCCGCCGATGTCTGCGACGCTCGCACCCGTCGGCGCCTAGGCCAGCCGGACGATCGTTGAGAGGCGTTCCCACTTGTCGGGCTGCCACCACCAACGCGCTCGACCTCGTCGCGAGCACATGTCGGAGGCGCGACGCTGGTGTCGGAAACACGCAGTGATGGTAGGGGGTGGATGTTATGGCAGCCGCGTCGACCACCCCGGGATGGAGGGTTCGCGCGCCGGGCTTCGAGGTTGGCGGGGTGGGCTGCTAGCCTCGCCCCGCCGCGCAGGGAGAGCGCGGGTTTGGGAGGTCAGGCGCAAGCTTGGTCAGGGAGAGGGAGACCAAATACTCGCATGCGCCGATTCATTGGCCCGTTGCTGTTCGGGCTGGGTGCATTCCTGCTCGTGGCAGGGCTGCTTCTGAAGTTCTACGCCTATCCGCGGGTGGCGGTCGCGCCGATCGACCAGGACAGCGTGACCAAGCTGCAGGCGACGGGTGCCGAGATTTTCGACGCCGCCACGCTCAAACCGCTGACGACCGACCTGGCTGTGCAGTCGCGCACCGTCGGCGATGTCAAGGCCAGCGAGGACAAGGGCGACAACGTGGTCGTCTGGGTGAACTCGACCTCGATCCGCTCCGAGGACGGCGTGGTCCGCTCGAGGAGCAC
>CAVOST010000016.1:0-30304 GCA_963698945.1 uncultured Actinomycetota bacterium
CGGACCCCCGTCGTGGCTGGGACTTCGTCTCGACCGGTCACGGGGACGTCCCGTGGGAGCGCTCCTTCAGGATGCTCAACACCATCGGCTACGACGGGCCGATCTCGGTCGAGTGGGAGGACGCCGGCATGGACCGCCTCCGCGGCGCCCCCGAGGCCCTCGAGTTCGTCCGGTCCCTGGCCTTCGACCCGCCCACGGCCTCGTTCGACGCCGCCTTCGCCACCGACAGCTGAGGTCGGACCTCGGCCCTGCTCTCGCCCCCCGGGTAGGAGTCGAATCTTCGTCGCTCATCCCCAGCGACAAGGGGAATGCCCCCAGACACGACTACTTTCCCGGTTTGCGGCGCACGTCGGGTCAAAGGGTGCTGTGCGCGCCTATCCTCGAGGAGCGGTTTCAAGCACCCGAATGGACGCCTCGAATCTCAGAAGGCTCTGGCTATGGGTGCGAGCCCGCGAGAGGCGCCGTCATGGTGTTGCCAGTGCGACCAGAGGAAGAACTGCTGACGCCAGGGGGCGTGGCGGCGCTGCTGTTCGTGGACCCGAAGACGGTCACGAGGTGGGCGGTCTCGGGCAAGTTGCGTTCGCTCCGCACCCCCGGTGGTCACCGCCGGTACCTGAAGTCCGATGTGCTCGCCATCATGGCGGGTCTCCACACCAACCAACGCCAAGCGCGGAAAGCAATCGATCACGCGCCGAGGGCGACGAAGGTTCCAACCCAAGGCTCGCCAGCGCTTCATCCTTCCGAGAGCCTCGACAGTCAGGCTGCTGCCGCAGCGGTGGTGGCCGAAGCCGTAGCCGTCGCACTCGAGTCGGTGGCAGCCGAGGCCGCCGAAGACGTGGTCAACACGGCGGCTGCCGTGAGCCAGGCAGCACGGCGTGCCGCCGATGCAGCGCAGAGCGCGAGAGGGGCGCGCGAGTTCGCCGCTACGGCCGCTGCCCAGAGCGTGGCCCGTGACGCCGAGCGGACCGCAACCCGTGTTCACATCCGAGCCGACGTTGCCGCTCTGCAGGTCCGGCAGGCAGCCGAGCTGGCGGCCGAGGAGCTTGTCCGCTCCCACCACGACGGCACGGAGCTCAATTCCTTGGAGGTGGCGGCCGACGTCGCCATGACGGTTCAGGCTGCGGCGGACGAGACCGCACGGGACACACTGCGCGCCGCTGCTGCCGTGGCAAATGCAGTAGCAGCGGCCGCCTCGCACGTGGCGCAGATGGTCGCCATGGCTGAGGACTCGATCGCCGACGACGTCAGTGTGGCCGCGCAGGCAGTCGAGCACCAGGCCCAGGCGACAGCAGTCCAGGTCGCGTTCGAGACCGACGCAAGAGCCGCTGGCGTCGCGATGGCAGCCCGGGAAGCCGCTGCGGCGCTCCTCGCGTCGTACCCGACCCCACTCCGCGCGTCACAGGTCGGGTCAGTGCGCCGGACAGAACCCAGGCCGTAGGCACGCAGCCAGAGTCCTGTGTGGCGGAGCTTGGACCTCCCCCACCGGCATCAGCGGGTACCGGACAGCGGCAGATGAGTGCGCCCTTCTCTAGAAGGGTGGGGGTCCGACGATCTCGATGCCGCCGTTCTCCTGGGCGCTCTTCGCGATCCTGGCGAAGTCCACGACGCACGCGGATCCTTCGAAGGGCTCGCTGGCGCCGAGGTAGAAGGGTTCGCACTCGCAGGTTGGCTGGATGCCGAGCACCTTGGCCGTTGCGCTCTTGACGACGAAGGCGTGAGGCACACCCGCGGGCACCATGACGAAGTCGCCGGCACCGAGCTCGTGTTCATCGTCATCGATGCGGTACTGAATCTGTCCGTCGAGCACCCACATCGACTCCGAAACCGGGTGCGTGTGGATCGGGGTCCACTTGCCCTCGACCATGTCGACCTCCCACAGGCTGATGTCCTCGTCGGCACTGCTGAGCTTCCAGGTGAAGACTCCACCGCCGAAGAACCATCGCTTCTCGCCCTCGCCTGCCCGTCGGATCACCGGCGCGAGCGTCGTCCTTTCAGTCATCTGACACTCCGATCTTTCATGAGACTTGAGTCTTGTAACGAGATTGACATATCATGAAGGCCATGTCAACGGACTACCTCGCGTCGGGTCGCACGCGGCAGAAGCAACGGACCCGCGACCAGCTGATCGCCGCGGCGCGCGAGCTGATCACCGCCGGCGACACGCCCCGTGTCGAGCAGGTCGCGGAGGCTGCCGGGATCTCTCGCCCCACCGCCTACCGCTACTTCGCCTCACAGGCCGAACTTCTCGCCGCGGCATACCCGGAGACAGGAGCCGCGTCCGCCCTTCCCGACCCGCCGCCGGAAGCCGTGGACGAACGCGTGGCCGCCGTTGCCGGGTTCGTCATCAGCCGCGTGCAGGAGAGTGAGCCGCAGCAACGTGCGATGCTGCGCCTCTCGCTGGGAGAAGTGCCGCACGAGCTGCCGCTCCGCCAGGGCCGCGCCATTCCGTGGTTCATCGAGGCGCTCGAGCCAATGGCCGAGTCGATCGGCGAAGAGGGCGTCCGCCGGCTTGCGTTGGCACTCCGCGCCGCATGTGGCATCGAGACCCGCGTCTGGCTGAGCGACGTCGCCGGGCTCGCCCCCGCAGAAGTCAGCGCCCTCCAACAATGGATGGTCGACGCCCTCGTCAGGCAGGCCCTCGAAACACCCCCGAAGTAATAGACCCGTGCACTGATCTCGGCAACAGCAGGCGCCAGGCCTGAGAGGCCGCTGACCTGATGTTTCTTTGGCTTTGCTCCCCGGGTAGGAGTCGAACCTACGTCGCTAGTCCTGATTCAAAGTCAGGCGGGCCCTGCCGGCAGACCAACCGGGGATAGTCCCGATGAAGGTTACTGACACCGGCGGGACAGTTCAGTCCGGCAGACCAACCGGGGATAGTCCCGATGAAGGTTACTGACCGGCGGGGCAGTTCAGCCCGGCAGACCAACCGGGGAATGTCCCGATGAGAGGCTACTGACACCGAGCCCGCCTGGGCAGTTTCCCAGGGTAGGAACGTTTCTTGCCTCTTCAGCACAGGTTGCAACCTGTGCTAGGAGGCAGAATCCCCACCTACCCTGGGAAACCGGCCCGGCGACCACCGATCACCGCTTCCGCGGGTCCTCGGCGAAGTGGTCGACCTCGAAGTCGATGCCGCGGCGGACGTTGGCGATCGAGGTGGTCACCGTCGTACCGAAGCGGCCGGCGCGGTCGAAGACCGTGGCCGTGCCGACCGCGATGCCGTCGGCCGAGACGCGGTCGGAGGCGGCGAGGCCGATCTCGACGCCCTCGGGAGCTCGGGCCAGCGTCAGCGTGATGTCGGTGTTGATGTGCTCGACGCCGTTGCTGCCCCAGTTGGTGACCATGCTGGTGGCGTCGGCCACGCTGGCGGCGGCGACGAAACCGGAGGGCCGTTCGCCGGGGACCACGGGTACGGCGACCTGCCACGTCGTCTTGTGGCCGGCGTTCTGGTGCTCGCGCGAACGAGTCCGACCACCCACCGCCGTCGCTCGCGAACAGCGGCACGTGGGGGTCGTCGGTCGGCGGCGCCACGTCCGGCGGCGGCGGCTGCGGCGACTCGTCGGGCTCCCACACCTCACCCGGTGCCTGCTCCCCCACCTTGAGGAACAGTCCGCTGGCACGGGCGACGGGCACGCCGTCCTGCTCCACGGTGGCGTCGACCAGGCAGATCCGGTTGCCCTCCCGGACGACCCGCGTCGTCGTACGGCACGGCTGCATCCGGGCCGCCTTGAACAGGTCCACGGTGTAGCGCGCGGCCCGCAGGTCGTCGCGCCCGAGGTCGGCGACGGTGCGCTCGAGGGCGCGAGCGAGCATCCCGCTGAGCGCGACGCCGTGCATCTGGTCCTTCCCCCACAGGCTCCGGGCGAGGTCCGCCGGCACCAGGACCTCGGCGTCGTCGGGGTCGGGGGTGAAGAACGAGAAGGTCATGCCGGGATTGTGGCGACCGCGAACACGCGGCGGAACGGCAGGGTCACGTAGCCGTCGCGAGCCGGGTACGCCGCGCGCAGCCGAGACCTCAGCTCACGCTCGAAACCGGGGCGCAGGTCGTCGGGCAGCGCCTGCAGGGTCGGACGCAGACTGGTGCCGCTGATCCACGAGTAGACGGGGTCCTCGCCGGTGAGGACGTGCAGGTAGGTGGTCTCCCACGCGTCCACCTCGCAGCCCAGGCCGCTCAGCGCCTCGAGGTACGTCGCCGCGTCGTGCGCGTCCGGCTCGTCGACCCCCCTCGTGTGTGCGTCGTACGGCGCCTGCGCGGCGAGCTCACGTCGCAGCGTGTGGCTCGGCTCGTCGAAGTTGCCCGGGACCGAGAAGGCGAACCAGCCGCCGGGCGCGAGCGCGGCCACCAGGCGCGGCAGCAGCTCGAGGTGTCCCGGCACCCACTGCAACGTGGCGTTGGAGACGAGGACGTCGACGGGCCGGTCGGGCGACCAGTCGCGGACGTCGCCCACCTCGAAGGCCACACCCGCCTGCTGCTCGGCCCTCGCCACCATCTCCGGGCTCGAGTCGACACCGACCACCTCGGCGCTCGGGCCAGCGACGCGCGAGCAGCCCGGTCAGGTTGCCGGCACCGCAACCGAGGTCGACCACGAGCCCCGGGTCCTGCGCGTCGACGCGTGCCAGCAGC
This sequence comes from uncultured Actinomycetota bacterium, assembly GCA_963698945.1. Classification (GTDB taxonomy): domain Bacteria; phylum Actinomycetota; class Actinomycetes; order Propionibacteriales; family Nocardioidaceae; genus Marmoricola. Next base: position 4,622 of record CAVOST010000016.1, read on the forward strand.
TCGACGAAGGGCCGGGCCCGCTCGTCCGCGTGGGCGAGGTAGCGGTCCGGGTCCCAGGCGACAGGCACGACGCCAAAATATCTCGATGTCAAGAATCTTGCCACGTTAGGGTTTGCGCATGAGCGTGGAGTCGGGGCGGGACGAGGTCGACGAGCTCGTCGAGGCGTGGCACCGCGAGCGGTCCGACCTGGACCTGGCCCCCGTCGAGGTGTTCAGCCGGATCACGAGGCTCGCCCGGCTCCTCGACCTGGCCCGGCGAGCGGCGTTCAGTGCCCACGGCATCGAGTCGTGGGAGTTCGACGTGCTCGCCGCGCTCCGGCGTGCAGGGGCGCCCTACCAGCTCTCCCCCGGAGCGCTCGTCCGGCAGACGATGGTCACGAGCGGCACCATGACCAACCGCGTGGACCGGCTCACTGCCCGTGGGCTCGTCGAGCGTGAGGCCGACCCCGACGATCGCCGCGGGGTGCTGGTGCGGCTGACGGCCTCGGGGAAGCGGACCGTCGACGGCGCCTTCGAGACCCTCATCGAACGGGAGCGCGGACTGCTGGCCCAGCTGGGCGAGGCCGACCGGCAACGCCTCGCGGTGCTGCTGAAGCGGCTGATGGTGCCGCTCGGCTGAGACGGGTCACTCCAGGACGGCCGCGACCTCGAGCCACTCGTGTTCCAGGGCGTGCTTCTCCTGGGTGACCGCGTCGAGCTCCGCGCTGAGCTCGGTCAACCGGGCGTGGTCCGACGCAGCAGCGGCCATCTGCTCGTGCAGCTCACCCTCGCGATCGTCGACCCGCGCCAGCTGCTTCTCGATGCGGGTCAGGGCCTTCTTCGCCTGCCTCTCGGCCGCCACGCTCCGCTGCCCTCCCGGTGCCTCGGCCGGCCGTTGTCCGGCCGGCGCGCTGGCGGCCCGCTGCCTGCGCTGCTCCAGGTACTGGTCGACGCCCCCCGGGAGCATGGCGATCTGCCCGTCGCCCATCAGGGCCCAGACCGAGTCGGTGACGCGCTCGAGGAAGTAGCGGTCGTGCGAGACGACGACCAGGGTTCCCGGCCAGGTGTCCAGGAAGTCCTCGACCACGTTCAGGGTGTCGATGTCGAGGTCGTTGGTGGGCTCGTCGAGCAGGAGCACGTTCGGCTCCTCGAGCAGCAGCCGTAGCAGCTGGAAGCGCCGGCGTTCGCCACCCGAGAGGTCGCCGACGCGCGCGGTCAGCTTGTCGCCCGTGAAGCCGAACCGCTCCAGCATCGCCGAGGCAGAGACGTCCTGGCCGGTCGCGGTGCGCGTGATGCGGCGGATGCCCTCCACGGTCGCGAGCACCCGCGCGTCCGGGTCCTCCGCCGGCACGTGCTGGGTCAGGTGGGCCAACGCGACCGTCCGGCCCCGCTTCACCCGGCCGACGTCCGGCTCGAGCGCGCCCGAGAGGAGCTGGAGCACCGAGCTCTTGCCGGCCCCGTTGACCCCGACGATCCCGACGCGGTCGCCCGGACCGAGACGCCAGGTGGCGTGCGAGAGCAGCGGCCGCTCGCCCCGGGTCAGGTCGACGTCCTCGATGTCGACGACGTCCTTGCCCAGCCGCTGGGTGGCGAAGCGCTGCAGCTCCATCCGGTCGCGCGGCGGCGGCACGTCCTCGATCAGGGCGGTGGCCGCATCGATCCGGAACTGCGGCTTCGACGTGCGCGCGGGAGGGCCGCGTCGCAGCCAGGCCAGCTCCTTGCGGGCCAGGTTCTGCCGGCGCTGCTCGGAGGCGGAGGCCTGTCGCATCCGCTCGGCCTTCGCCAGCACGAAGGCGGCGTACCCGCCGTCGTAGGAGTCCACCACGCCGGCACCGTTGGCGGCCGGGTGCACCTCCCACGTGCGGTCGCAGACGGCATCGAGGAACCAGCGGTCGTGGGTGACCACGATGAGCGCCCAGGCGCGGCGTCGGAGGTGCTGCTCGTTGAGGTGGTCGGCGAGCCAGGCCACCGCCTCGACGTCGAGGTGGTTGGTCGGCTCGTCGAGGATCAGCAGGTCGTCGTCGGCCAGGAGCAACCGGGCCAAGGAGCAGCGGCGCCGCTCTCCGCCCGAGAGGCCGTGCACGGTCCGGTCGAGCCCGATCCCGGAGAGCAGCACCTCCACGACCTCGCGCATGCGGGAGTCGGCGGCCCACTCGTGGTCCGCGCGTCCGGCCAGCACCACCTCGCGGACGGTGTGGGTGTCGTCGAGCAGGTCGCGCTGGTCGAGGTACCCGATGCGCAACCCGCGGCTGGTCGAGACCCGGCCGGTGTCGGGGACCTCGCGCCCGGCCATCAGGTTGAGCAGCGTGGTCTTGCCGTCGCCGTTGCGGCCGACGACACCGATGCGCTCGCCCTCCCCCACGCCGAGGCTCACCTCGTCGAGCAGGATGCGCACGCCGTAGGACTTGCTGACCCGCTCCAGGTTGACCAGGTTGCTCATCCGGGGCTCATGCCAGGTCGACCACGTGCGCACCGGCCACGGGGCCGGTCGCCACGTGGACCGTCGGGAGACCGGCATCGAGGAGCGCCGCCCGCGTCTCCTGCGCGGCCTCCTGGGACTTGGCGATGCCGATGATGGTCGGTCCGGACCCCGACAGCATCACGGTGTTGTCGCGATGCTCGCGCACCAGGTCGAGCCGCTCGCGGAGCTCGGGTCGAAGCGACAGCGCGGCTTCCTCCAGGTCGTTGCGCATCCCTGCCGCCAGCCGGTCGGCGTCGCCGAACCTGGCAGCGGTCAGCACCCCGACCGGGTCGCTCACGTGGGCACCGGCCGGGCGGTCGGGGTGGAGCCGGTCGAACTCGCGGTAGACCGCCGGGGTCGACAGGCCCTCGTCACTGGGTACGACGACCCACCAGTACGAGCCTGCGTCCGCGACCTGCTCGACCAGCTCGCCGTGCCCGGTGCCGTGGGCGGTGCCCCCGATCAGCGCGAAGGGCACGTCGCTCCCGAGCTGGGCGGCGAGCCCCAGCAGGTCCTCGTCGGAGGTCTGCAGGTCCCAGAGCCGGTCGAGGGCGACCAGCGTGGCCGCCCCGTCGGCGCTGCCGCCGGCGAGCCCCCCGGCCACCGGGATCCCCTTCTGGATCTCGACGTGCGCGGCACGGTCCAGCCCGTGGTGAGCCGCGAGCAGACGTCCAGCGCGGATCACGATGTTGGTCTCGTCGAGGGGTACGCCGGAGCAGTCGACGTCGCCGATCGGGTCGACGCCCACGCTCCACGCGGCGGCATCGGAGACGTGCACGTCGTCGTACAGGCTGATCGCCTGGTAGACGGTGTTGAGCGGGTGGTAGCCGTCATCGGTCGGTCGGCCGACGATCAGCACCAGGTTGACCTTCGCCGGTGCGCGGACGGTGACGCTCATCCGTCCACTCCCTCGAGCGCTTCGGCGATCGCCACGAACTGGTCGAGCCGCAGCTGCTCACCGCGCGTCATCGGGTCGATGCCGGCTCGGCGTAGTGCGGACTCGGAGGCCTGGACGGAACCGGCGAGCGAGCCGAGCGCGGAGCGCAGCGCCTTGCGCCGCTGGGAGAACGCAGCGTCGACGACCGCGAACACCTGCGCCCGGGTGGCGCTCGTCGCGGGCGGCTCCCGCCGGGTCAGCGCGACCAGCCCCGAGTCGACGTTCGGCGCCGGCCAGAACACCTGCCGGCTCACCGCGCCGGCCCTCCGCACCTCGGCGAACCAGGCGGCCTTGACCGACGGGATGCCGTACACCTTCGAGCCGGGCGCGGCGGCCAGCCGGTCCGCCACCTCCGACTGCACCATCACCAGCCCGCGCTCCAGCGAGGGGAGCAGGGCCAGCAGGTGGAGCAGCACCGGTACCGCCACGTTGTAGGGCAGGTTGGCGACGAGCGCGGTCGGTGGCGGGCCGGGCACCTCGGTGATGCGCAGGGCGTCCGCCGCCACCACCTCGAGGCGGTCGGCGGCCTCGGGGGCGCGGTCGGCCACGGTGGCCGGCAGTGCCCCCGCCAGAGCGGGATCGACCTCGATCGCGACGACGCGGGCGGCGACCTCGAGCAGCGCGAGCGTGAGGGAGCCCAGCCCCGGACCGACCTCCAGGACCACGTCGTCGCCGGTCACACCCGAGTTCCGGACGACCCGACGCACGGTGTTCGGGTCGATGACGAAGTTCTGGCCGCGCTGCTTGGTGGGCCTCAGGTCCAGGGCAGCGGCAAGCGACCGCACCTCCGCCGGACCCAGCAGGCTCACCACCCGCCGGAGCCTAGGGGAACGCTGCGGCGCCGTCCCGACGCCGTGGGCTATCGGGAGCCGCAGACCGGCCAGGCGCCGTAGCCGCCCTCGGCCTGACGGACCCGTTCGGCCACGGCAATCTGCTGCTCACGGCTGTTCTGGTCCGGACGCCCGCTGCCGCCGTACGCCGCCCAGGTGCCGAGGTTGAACTGCAGCCCGCCGTAGTAGCCGTTGCCGGTGTTGGCGGCCCAGTTGCCGCCGGACTCGCAGGCCGCGATGCGGTCCCACTTCCCGGTGTCGACCGTCTTGGTGCCGACGGCGACGACGGTGGGAGTGGCCTGACGCAGCACCCGCTGGCTGACGACCGACTTCTTGACGAGGTGGCCGTTGCGGAACCGGATCTTGTAGGTCACGTCACGGACGCCTGACCTGCCCTCGCGGACGGTCCGGGTCTCACCGGTCATCATCGAGCCGTCCTTCTGCTCGGTGACCGGAGCGGGCACGACCTCGCGGGGGACGTGCTTGGTGCGCACGCCGATCTTGGTGACGACGATCCGGGCGCCGTCGCGGACGATCGCGCCCCGCGACGGGCGGACGAGGTCGTTGCCGTCGACGCGGGCGTTCATCGCCTCCAGGTAGTCGCCCACGGTCGTCGCGGCCACGTTGCGGCGCACGGCACGGCCGTCGGCGATCTTCACCGTGGCCAGCTTGGGGGTGACCACCGCGACGGAGATGCCGGCGCGGTCGATGGTGGCGCTGCGGCTCACCGAGAGGGTGGCGTCGGCGACTCGCACGCCGAGCTGGTCGAAGGCTGCGGCCACGGTCGTCGCGGTGGTCCACATGGTCTGGGTGGCCCCGTCGACGCTGAGCTTCAGCGGCCGCCCGAGGCGTACGGCGATCCGGGTGCCGTCCGCGACCGGGGCGTCCAGCGAGGGCACGACGTCGTCGTGGGCGCCGGGCTTGATGCCCTGGCCCTCGAGGACGCCGGCGACGCTGTCGTCGAAGGTGTGGACCTGCCGGGCCTTGCCGTCCACGGAGATGGTGACCGTCCGGGACAGGCTCGCGTAGGCGGTCGCGAGACCACCGGCAGCAAGGGCGAGAGCCAGACCGATACCGATCAGGAGGGTCCGCCGCGGGGGGCGGTGCGTGAAGGCGCGCACGGGTCTTCCTGGGTTGCAGTCCCCGGGCCGCGGGTCGGTGGGCGCCGGGCAACTGACGACCGACTGGTCGACAGAGCCACATTCCCCCGAATGGCACTCACCGGGACAAGTCGAGCAAACCCACTCCCGGCCAACGAACTACGACCGTAGGCAAAAGGGGCACATGTTGCAAGAGGCCCAATACGACACGCCGAAGATCTGTGCCACATGCATGGCGTGTCGGCCACATCTGGTGTTCCGATTCACAGGACGGCGGTCCCGACCAGTAATGGATCAGCCCCAGATCAACCCCAGACGCCCCCGAAAGCGGCCTCGGTGTTGGCCTCGAGCGCCTCGCACAGCGTCACCAGGTCCACGTCCCGGGTCGCCGCCATCGAGCGCACCGTGAGCGGCACGAGGTAGGAGGCGTTGGGTCGGCCGCGGTGCGGCATCGGCGTCAGGTAGGGCGCGTCGGTCTCGACGAGGATCCGGTCGAGCGGTGCCATCCGCAGTGCCCCGCGCAACGGCTCGGCGTTCTTGAAGGTGACGGTCCCGGCGAAGGAGAGGTAGGCGCCGCGGTCGAGGCAGGCCCGCGCGAACAGCGCGTCGCCGGAGAAGCAGTGCATCACCCAGCGCTCGGGCGCACCGACCTCGTCGACGATCCTGATCACGTCGTCGTGGGCGTCGCGATCGTGGATGACCAGGGTCTTGTCCAGCGCCTTCGCCAGGGCGATGTGGGCGCGGAAGGACTCGTGCTGGGCCGGACGGCCCTCCTCCCCGGTGCGGTAGTAGTCCAGGCCGGTCTCGCCGACCGCGCGCACCCGGTCGCTGCTGCGAGCGAGCCGCTCGATCTCGCCGAGGGCCTCCTCGAGCCGGCCCTCCTCGTGCAGCCGCGGGGCCTCGTTGGGGTGCAGCGCCACGCCGGCCACGATCGCCGGGTGCTGCGCTGCGGCGTCGACGGCCCAGCGGGCTCCGGGGAGGTCGCAGCCGATCTGCACGATCCGGGTGACACCGACGTCAGCGGCCAGGCGCAGCGCCTCCTCGGTGGCCAGCCACGCGCCGTCGGGCCCGTCGGCGATGTCGAGGTGGCAGTGGTTGTCGATCACCGGGTGCGGCAGCGGCTCCGGGAGCTCGGGACGGCGGCGGTCCCGCTCACCGCCGTGACGGGAACGGGTCGGGCCGCTCACCTCGGTCCCCCCTTGTGCACGGCGTCGTAGACGACCCGCTTGGGGACGCCCGACCTCCTGGCGACGTCCTGGATCGCCTCCTTGCGGGTGACGCCCTCGGCCTCGTCGGCGGCGACCAGTGCAGCGAGCGTGGCCGGGTCGTCGACGACCTCCGGCTCGCCGGCACCCTCGACCACCACGGTCACCTCGCCGCGCACGCCCGCCTCGGCCCACGCGGCGAGCTCGGCCAGCCCGGCTCGTCGTACCTCCTCGTGGGTCTTGGTCAGCTCACGGCACACCGCCGCCCGTCGCTGCTCGCCGAACGCCGCGGCCATGGCGCCCAGCGCGGCGGCGGTGCGGTGCGGCGCCTCGAAGAAGACCATCGTGCGCTGCTCGGCGGCCAGGTCCGCCAGCCTGCGCGAGCGCTCCCCCGCCTTGCGGGGCAGGAACCCCTCGAAGCAGAACCGGTCCACGGGCAGGCCGGAGACGGCCAGCGCCGCCAGCACGGCCGAGGGTCCCGGCACGCTGGTCACGGCGACCTCACGCTCGAGAGCCGCGGCCACCAGGCGGTAGCCGGGGTCGGAGACGCTCGGCATCCCGGCGTCGGTGACGAGGACGACCCGATCGCCGGCGGCCAGCGACTCGAGCAGCGACTCGGTCCGCGCCCGCTCGTTGCCCTCGAAGTAGGAGACCACCCTGCCGCTCAGCTCGACGCCGAGATCGGCGGCCAGCCGGCGCAGTCGCCGGGTGTCCTCCGCCGCCACGACGTCGGCTCCCGCGAGCTCGGCCGCCAGCCGCGCGGAGGCGTCGTCGACGCGTCCGATCGGCGTGGCCGCCAGCACGAGCACACCGGTGCGACCTGACCCCGGATCGGACATGGAACCGATCATCGCAGCCGTACGCTGGCGCCCGTGAGCCTTCCCTCCGCCGTACGTCCGGGCAGCGGCCAGGCGGCGACCGGGCGCACCGTGGGGCTCTCGCGGACCGCGACGGGGCTCCTCGTCCCGAGTGCGGCGCAGCGCGCCCGGCTCCGGGCGACCGACCGGGACCCGCTCGCTCGCCTGGATCGGGACGGCCGCGATCACGCTGCTGGCCGCCTTCCTGCAGCTGTGGCACCTCGGTCGCCCGCGCAGCCTGCTGTTCGACGAGACCTACTACGCCAAGGACGCGTGGTCCCTGCTCCACTTCGGCTACGCGCAGAACTACGTCGACAAGGCCAACGACGAGATCCTCGCGGGGCACACCACCGGCCTCTGGAAGGGCACCCCGGAGATGGTGGTCCACCCGGAGGTCGGCAAGTGGATCATCGCCATCGGCGAGCAGCTGTTCGGGATGACGCCGTTCGGCTGGCGGGTGTCCTCGGCCGTCGTCGGCGCGCTGATGGTGATGGTGATGATCCGCCTGGCGCGCCGGGTCACCCGCTCCACGCTGCTCGGCCTCACCGCCGGCCTGCTGATGACCTTCGACGGGCTGCACTTCGTGCTCTCGCGGCTGGCCCTGCTCGACATCTACGTCGGCTTCTTCATGCTCTGCGCGGTGAGCTGCATGGTGGCCGACCGCGACTGGGGCCGCGAGCGGCTGGCCCGTGTCGTGCCGCCGGGATCCATGCTGGCCCCCTCCTCGTGGGGCCCGCTGATGCTGTGGCGGCCCTGGCGGCTCGCGACCGGGGTGTTCTGGGGCCTGGCCATCGGCACGAAGTGGACCGCGCTGTTCCCGTTGGCGGCGTTCGGCCTGCTGATGTGGTTCTGGGACGCCGGTGCCCGCCGGTCCTTCGGCGTACGCCGCGCCCTGTGGAAGTCCGCGGTCATCGACGCAGCTCCGGCCGTGGTCTACGTGGTGCTGCTGCCGTTGCTCATCTACGTCGCGACCTGGACGGGGTGGCTGATGCACGCGGGCGTCTACGAGCGGTCCCTCTCCGACACCCAGTACGGCCCCTACTGGGGCAGCTACCTCAAGCACGACGCCAGCGGCTTCTTCCCCGAGCTGGTGCAGTCACTGCGGTCGCTGTGGCACTACCACCACGACGTCTACGAGTTCCACACCGGCTTCCTGAACAGCAGCACGCACATCTACCAGTCCGATCCCTGGGGCTGGCTGCTGCTCAACCGTCCGGTGGGCGTCGACGCCCAGGTCGGCATCAAGCCGGGCGACCAGGGCTGTGCCGCCGCCGCGGGCTCGACGTGCCTGCGCCAGGTGCTGCTGCTGGGCAACCCGGTCGTGTGGTGGTTCGGCTGTGTCGCCGCCATCTGGTCGGCCGTGGCGTGGATCGGCAAGCGGGACTGGCGCTACGGCCTCGTGACGATCGGCGTGCTGGTGACCTGGCTGCCGTGGCTGCGGTACGACGACCGCCCGATCTTCAGCTACTACGCGATCGCGACGCTGCCGTTCCTGATCCTCGGCGCCGTGATGGTCCTCGGCGAGCTGCTCGGACCGGCCGACGCAACGGTGACCCGCCGCGCGGTGGGCGCTGCCGTAGCGGGCAGCGTCGTGGTTCTCGCGATCGCCAGCTTCGCGTTCTTCTGGCCGATCCTGAGCGATCAGCTGATCACGAACAGCGAGTGGCTGAGCAGGATGTGGTTCAAGCGGTGGATCTAGCCACCAGCCCGGTCAGGCAGCGACGCGGGGACGCTCCTGCTGGCCCGGGTCGACGAGGAACGCGGTGTCGTGGTTGTGGTGCTCCAGGACGACCATGCGCGCAACAGACGCGATGATCACCGCCAGACCAACAACTGCCAGCAGCAGCACAGACATCGGTGCGACTGTCAACATGGCGACCCTCCCCGGTCTAGCCCTCTCCCTGCAACAAGAGTAAGTCAAAGCATCGAAAACGGGCAGACTGCCCCGAGAATTTGTCAACTGGGCGGCCCAGTTGACCGCGGGCGCCTCGTGGCGACGGCCGGACCCCGCCGGGTGTGAGTCCCGGTGGCGCGTGCAACACGGCCGGTCGCATGCCCCACATCATCTCGCTCGCACCGCCCAGAACCCGGCGCGACACGGGACTGGACCAGCACTGGACCAGTGCGTAACTGACCCCTGCCCGATCCGTTGAGGAGATGCCGGCGCGGCCGGCGTACCGAGGGAGGTTGTCATGGAGCCGTGGTCCGTCGAGCGGATCGAGGGCGAGCAGCACGACCTGCTGGACTCCCCTGCCCTGTCAGCGCTGCTGCCCCCCTGCCCGGAGTGGCCCGACCTGAACTGAGCGCTCCGCTCCCGGGGCCAGGCCTACCCCACGGCGACGTCACACAGCGCCGCGTAGCGCGCCAGGTACAGCGGCCAGCCCTCGTCGCCGTCGACGCCCTCGAGCACGTCCTCCCAGCCGGGGCCGTGCCGGTCGAGGTGGCGGTGCTCGAGCTCCACGCGGGTGCTCTCGTCGGTCTCGGCCACGAACCGCACCTCGACCTCGCTCGTCCGGTCAGGGTCGGTCTCGAGGCTCCACCGCGGACTGATGTCCCAGCTGAACACCACGCGGTCGGGTGGCTCGTAGGCCAGCACGCGCGCCCAACGGCACTCGGTGCCGTCGGGCGCCCGGTCGATGATGTGACCGCCGACCCGCGGCTCGAAGACCGTCTCCACGATCGGCGCCCCCAGGAGGTTGTGCTCCGGGGGCTTGAAGTCGCCGATGCGCTCGGTGAAGACCGCGAACGCGCGGTCGATGGGCGCGGGTACGACGACGTGCCGGTTCACGCTCGTGGTCACTTCGGTCATTGGTCCTCCTCGGGACGGTGGCGGGTCTGCTCGGCGACAAGGTCTGCGTAGTTGTCCAGGGCCCGGCGCCAGAACGTGTCGAGCTGGTCGCGCAGCGCCAGCAGCGCCACCGCGTCGAGCCGGTAGATGCGCCGGGTGCCCTCCGCGCGCTCGGTGACGAGACCGGCGTCCTTGAGGATCTTGAGGTGCTGGGAGACCGCCGACCGGGTGACGGGGAGGTCCGCCGCCAGCTCCCCCACGGCGCGCGGGCGTTCGCTCAGCGCCGCCACGATGGCGCGGCGAGTCCCGTCCGCCATCGCGGCCCAGCCAGGTTCTGCTCGGTCAGTGTTCACTAACCATTAGTAGATACTAACGGAATGGCGTCGTCAAGCCTTCGTACGCCGGTCTAGGCGCGGAACCCTCGGCCATTGCTCCGGTCCCCCGCGTGGAGAAGGGTGGTGCTCCCCGGAGGGAGGTGCCGGCGCGTGGCTCACAGAACTGCCGCCTTGATCTCCGCACTCCTCCTCGCCGCCTGCAGCGCGTGTGGGGGAAGCCCCGGCAAGCAGCCCGCGCACACCGCGGCTGCCCCGGATCTTCACCTGGTCGTGCTCGGCGACTCGATCGTCATCCCGGGCATGGGGTGCACCGACTGCACCGCGGCCGATCGGCTCTACGCAGATCACCTCCACGACGTCACCGGCCGGACCGTCACCCTCGAGAACCGGGCACAGCCCGACGCGCAGATGGCTGACCTGCTGCAGCAGCTCGAGGACGACCAGGAAGTACGGAAGCTAGTCGCGGATGCGGACGTCGTGGTCGTCTCCATCGGCTACAACGACGGTCCCCCATGGACCCCTCAGGCGCCCTGCCACCCCCCAGCCACGACCCAGGACATCGAGCTGATCAAGGTGCTCCACGACCTGACCCATGCCTGCATCGACAAGACACTGAGCGAGCAGCGGAAAGCGCTTAACGCCATCGGCGCCGCGGTGGAGCAGCTCGCCGGTACCCGGCACCAGGTGCGCATCGACCTGGGTGCCTTCAACAACCTGGAGGGGAACCCCGGCGGCGACGGCACCCTGCCGGCCGTGTGGTCAGGCGATGCACCCGCCGCCGTGCTCGCCGACCTGCCGTTGGCCACTGCCAACATGAAGTACGCGATCGACGGCTGGTTTGCCATGGACTCGCAGGTGGCGCGGTCCCATGGCTTTGCGGTAGCCGACATCTACCACGCCTTCAACGGCGCCGACGGTCGACAGTCGTTGGGCAAGTACGTCAGCGAGGCCGACTACGTGCACCCGAACGAGCTCGGCCACGAGCGCATCGCCGAGCTGCTCGCCGGCGTGGACATCAGCACGCTCAGGTCCTGAGCCAATCTTCCCGTGGTCGACGTACGCGTCAGCGCTCGGGTCGCCAGCGCCAGGCGTACCAGACGATCAGGAGAGTGCTCGCGATCTCCAGCACGCCGAAGAGCAGGTAGTAGGCCCAGCTCTCACCGATCAGGTTGCTGATGTTCACGCCGGTGTAGAGGGCACCCAGGACGATGTTCGTCCAGCGGCTGGCCGGAGCAGGCAGGACCAGCGTCAGGAACACCATCAGCGCAGGCACGATCACGACCACCGACGCCACCAGCAGCGTCGCCTGGGTCACGTCCGCAGGTCCCATGTGGCCCTGGGTGATGTCCTCGAGCTGGCCCGGCCGGAACAGCGACAGCACGTCGGCGTACAGGTAGAACAGCACCATCACGCCCCAGAGGGTCGACAACCTCGTCCTGGTGCTGACCCCCGGCTGCTCGGAGACGCCGACTTGCGTGTCACCCACACCTCACAGGGACGCTCCGATCACACGCCGCGGCCACTTCCCAGCCAGGCGTTCACGTGCTCCCATGGACGACATGTCGACGACAACCGACGAGGCTCGAGCAATGGGCAGCGTCATCGAGCGGGTTCGGGCGCGATTCCCCGACGCCGAGCCCGAGAAGGTTCGCATGATCGTGGAGCAGGTCCACCACGAGTACGACGGGCGCCCGATCAGGGAATTCGTCCCAGTGCTTGTTGAGCGCGAGGTCACCAACACTCTCCGACTCGCGCGGCGGACCTAGCCCGGCTACCGCTTCCGTTCCCGCTTCACCCGCCGTCGCAGCTGCAGGATGCGAAGCGCGCCCGCGGCGGCAACGACCAGCGCGCCGGCCACAGCGGCGATCAGGAGGGAGGCGGCCAGCGGAGCGTTTCCCTGCCAACCCAGGAACGAGATCTGCACGGACTGGGTGTTCTGCAGGATGAAGATCGCCAGGAGCAGCAACAGCACGATGAGCACGATCACCGCGGTCCAGAACCCGCTGGTTCGTGAGCCGCGCAGCGGATCCTTGCCGGTCGACTGTTCGGTCTCCTGGCCAACCGGCGGTGCCGCTGCCTCGTCCGGCGGTGGGGAAGTCTCGCTCACGTGTGCTCCTCGGTCCCGAGTCGTTGCCTCTGGACGAGTACCCGAAACCGCGGCCGACAACGGGCGCGCCCCGGCGCAGGTACGACGCGCAGTCAAAGACGCTGCTGCACCTCGGCCGCGGTGGAGTCGAGGATGCGCGAGATGGTGTCGGACTCCGCGTTGCGCGCCCTGGCCGAGGAGGACAGGCTCGTGCCCTCGACGCGCACGATGCTGCCCCCTTGGCGCTGTAGCACCTCGGCGAGGTAGCGGCCACGCCACGCGAGTCCGCGACGGGTCGTGAACTTCACGGACTTCGAGTACTCGAGGATCCGCTCGGTCTTCCCGCCACACGTCGCGATGGCGGCCTGCAGCGCGAGGAAGACGACGTCCGGTAGTACCGGGTAGAAGCGGTGGTCCTCGATCCGTGCCACGGGCCACAGCCTACGTTCAGCTGTGGCAGCCTTCGAGGACATGAGCTCCGGCCACGCGGTTCAGTACGCCGCACTCACCACCGCGCAACGCCAGGCGCTCTACCGCCGTTCGCTCACGGTCGTGGTGATCTCCCAGGTCTTCGGCGGAGCCGGCCTTGCCGCCGGAGTCACGGTGGGCGCCCTGCTCGCCCAGCAGATGCTGGGCGGCGAAGGCGTCGCCGGGCTGCCGGCCGCACTGTTCACGCTGGGCTCCGCACTGGCCGCCTTCACCATCGGACGCGTTTCCCAACGGTCGGGACGTCGCGTCGGCCTGGCCGCCGGCTTCTTCGCCGGCTCCCTCGGAGCCACCGGCATAGTCGTGGCCGCGGTCATCGACAGCCCACCCCTGCTGTTCCTGTCGCTGTTCGTCTACGGCTCCGGCACCGCCACCAACCTGCAGGCGCGCTACGCCGCGACCGACCTGGCGCCGGTGCACTCGCGCGGAACCGCGGTCTCCATCGCACTGGTCGCCACCACGTTCGGGGCCGTCGTCGGACCCAACGTCGTCGACCAGCTCGGCAGGCTCGCCATTTCCCTGGGCATCCCGGCACTCGCGGGACCTTTCCTGCTCGCCGCGGTCGCGTTCGCGCTGGCGGGCCTGGTGCACGTGCTGTTCCTGAGGCCCGATCCCCTGCTCGTCGCCCAGGCGCTCGCCAGCCACGACGCCGCGCCGGCAGCGGACCACGCAGGCTCCCATCGAGGAAGCCGTCGTACCGGCTGACGCGTGGACGGAGGTCGACTCGACGCCCTCGAGCCGGGGCGTCGCGGTGGCCGCGACGATCATGGTGCTGACCCAGGTCGCGATGGTGGCGATCATGACCATGACCCCGGTGCACATGCGCGAGCACCACCACAGCCTGAGTCAGGTCGGGTTCGTCATCAGCATGCACATCGCCGCCATGTTCCTGCCCTCGCTGGTGACCGGACCTCTCGTCGACCGGGTCGGGCGGCTGCCCATGGCCGCCGCCTCCGGTGTCACGCTGCTGTGCGCCGGCGTCGTCGCCGCACTGGCTCCCGCCGACTCCATGTTCCTGCTGACCATCGCCCTCGTCCTCCTCGGACTGGGCTGGAACCTCGGCCTGATCAGCGGGACGACGCTCCTGGTGGACTCCACCCCACCGGCCACGCGGGCGCGCACCCAGGGCACCGTCGATGTCCTGATCGCCCTCTCCGGCGCCGGTGGCGGAGCGCTGTCCGGCCTCGTCGTGGCGTCCACCAGCTTCGCGACCTTGTCGCTGGCCGGCGGCTTCCTCGCACTCGCGCTGGTGCCGGTGCTCTTCTGGTACCGCGGCCCGGACCGCGCCGCGACGACCGCGTGACCGGGGGCGCCCTTCGAGACGGGCCTTGCCGGCCCTCCTCAGGGACCCGGAATTGTGGCCTCGCCGGCCCCGCTCAGGGCCCCGACTGTGTTGCCCTGCCGGCCCCGCTCAGGGCCCCGACGGTGCTGGTGGCGCTGAGGGGATTCGAACCCCTGACCTTCTCATTGCCAACGGCAGAGGGCGCTACCGCGAAGCGGCCGGATGACCGGAGCCGGGCCCTTCGAGACGGGCCCCTCCTCGGGCCCGGGACGGTGTTGGTGGAGCTGGGGATTCGAACCCCTGACCTTCTCATTGCCAACGGCAGAGGGCGCTACCGCGAAGCGGCCGGATGACCGGAGCCGGGCCCTTCGAGACGGGCCTTGCCGGCCCTCCTCAGGGACCCGGAATCGTGGCCGGGCCGGCCCTCCTCAGGGACCAGGAGCTGTGGCCTCGCCGGCCCCGCTCAGGGCCCCGACTGTGTTGCCCTGCCGGCCCTCCTCGGGCCCGGGACGGCGTGGGCGGGGTGTTCCGCTCCATCCAGCAGATCGCCTTCTGGACGTACCTGGCCCGCGGCAAGACCGCCGCCCAGTTGCACATGGTCATGGTGACGCGCCCGATCATGATCGCGATCATCCTGGCGGGCCTGCCGTGGGGGCCGTTGGGCGTAGCGGTCGGTCACAGCGTGGCCTACTTCCTGTTCTGGCTCGTCTCGACGATCCACGTCGGCCGCGTCACCGGCGTGGACAGCAGGTCGCTGATCCGCAACGCGATGCTGCCCGTGCTGGTGGTCAGCCTCCCCGCGGGGGTGCTCGCGTTCGCCGCCACCCGGCTGCCATTCGAGCCGATCGGCCAGTTGGTCCTCGGGGTCAGTGCCGCGCTGCTCTACTTCGGCCTGATCGCGCTGGTGAACCGCACGGTGCGAGCCGACGTCAAGATCCTTTTCAGTTTCGTGCGCCGGGCTCTCGGTGGCGGGCTCGAGGTCCAAGCGCCCGCGCTGAGGCTGGTCCACATCGTGCACTCTGAGGTAAGAGTCCGTCCGGGCCAAGCATGGTCGCGACAACCTCGTGCTGCTCGGCCACGTGGGACGCTTCAGGCTGGGCAATCGTGCGGATCGCTGAGCGGCCATCTCGGCGTTGCCCTGGGCACCACCGTCAGGACGTTGACATGATGTGGACTCGGCAGCGTGCCCACATCGCACCGATCAGAACCGATTCGATCGCTGCCGTCAGGCCGCTGTGGGCTCAGAGATCACCAGTTGGATGCGGGTCAGGCCGCGGCCCATCTCCTCGTCGAGGTCACCGCCGATCCAGGAGACCTCCGACTCGCTGATCCCGGTCTCGGCGCCCCGCCGCCCTGACCAGGTCATCGACCTTCCTGGTCGAGACGCCGTGCAGGTAGGCCTCCATGATCATCGCGAACAACGCCTGGTCGACTCGGCGGCGACGCCCCAACGGTCGGCCTGGGCCGCGAACACCACGGCAAACGCGTCCTGGCCCTGATCGCCGACCTCCACATCCGCTTCGTCGACGCCGAGACCGGCGAACTCCTACGCGAACTCACTCTCGACTGCCGGCCCCTGCACTGCACACCAGGACAGGAAGAGGACCTGAAGGTGCAACGATGTCTCGCGACACCTGCAACGGCGTCGCGAGACATCAGACGGGTGGAGCTGAGGGGATTCGAACCCCTGACCTTCTCATTGCGAACGAGACGCGCTACCAACTGCGCCACAGCCCCTGGGCGCTCGCCTGATCAACCGGGTCGAGCGCGAGGAAGAAGTTACCACCGGGCGGTGGTCGCTCCCGAATCGGGCGTCAGGCGCCGGCGACCCGGCGGTGGGCGTCGTCGGCGGCCGTCTCGGGGGTGTCGTCGGCGCCGCGGGCCAGGGCCGAGTCGTCCTGGTCGTGGCCGGAGCTGTGCAGGCCGGTGAGCTCGATCGTGCGGACGGTACGACGGGCCCGGGCCTTGTTGACGTAGGTCGGCAGCGTCATCGGCAGCGGGTCCCAGAGGGCGCCGTCGTCGGCGAGCACCTCGGCGGCCAGCTCGGGCTCGTGCAGGGCAACGTCCACGGGCTCCTCGACACGAGTGTCCGACGCAGGACCGGGGACCTGCGCGAACACGACCTGCTCCTCGCGCACGGGGGTGCGGACCGGTCGGCGCTGCGCAAGGGAAGAGCGCTTCGCCTTGCGGACCGAGAACCGGGCGATCACGAGGAACACGACGATCAGGGCGCCGGGCACGGCCGGTGCCCACACCGGCACCACGGCGTACCAGGCCAGGCCGGAGACGACGGCCAGGACAAGCAGGAGGGCAGCGAGGACACGGCGACGACGCCGGGCGGCGGATCGCGCCGGTCGGGCGACCTCCGGCGGGGCCTCCGCCTTGGCCTCGGTCCTGACCTCCGTCTTGACCTCGGTCTCGACCTCGACCGTCTCGGTGGACCCGGACTTGCGACGCAGGATGCGCACCCGGTCGGAGTGGCTCTCGACCAACCGGTCGCTCGCCATCTCGTCGTGGTGCTTGAGCGCCTTGGGGATCAGGTAGACGGCCCACGCGAGCGCGAGCACCACGAAGATGACTGCTGACAGGTCCACGACGCTGACGATACGAGCGGAATTCCCTTGCAGTTTGGACCAATTCCGGTGTGTCGTGAGATGACTACTGTGACTGTTGTGAATCCTGAGGCGCCGATCGGGCGTCCAGACGGTGCACGAGACCCAGCGGTACCTCCTCGCGGGTGATCGCGAAGAGCCGGTGGTCGCGCCAGTCGCCGTCGATGTGCAGGAACTTCGGCGCGAACCCCACCTGCTGGATGCCGAGCTTCTCGACCACGCGCAGCGACGAGGTGTTCTCGGGCCGGATCGCGATCTCGATGCGGTGCAGGCCGACCGGCCCGAAGCAGTGGTCGACCGCCATCGCCACCGCCCGGGTGATGATGCCGCGTCCGGCGTAGCGCTCGTCGATCCAGTAGCCGATCGAGGCGAACTGCGCGGAGCCCCGCACCACGTTGCTCACCGTGAGCTGACCGACGAAGCGGCCTTCGTACTCCACGACGAACGGCAGCTGCCGACCGGCACGGGCCTCGCGCAGCATCGTGCGCACCATCGAGGAGTAGCTGCGAGGTTGCGCGGGCGTCTCCCTCGCCGTCCGGCTGGGGGCGGTCGCGTCCCACCGGGCCAGCCAGTTGACGTTGGCGCGGCGTACCCGTTGCCAGGCCTGCCCGTCGTGGCGCGTGATCGGCCGGAGCCGCACTCCTCGCGACTCCAGGACGGTCGGCCACCCCGCGGTCAGTGGTCGCTCCCGACGATCTGCTCGACGGCGTGGCGGAGCAGCGGTACGACGACCGCCAGCCCGTCCTTCACCCCGCCCCGCGAGCCCGGCAGGTTCACCACGAGCGCGTCACCGACCGTGCCGGCGACCCCGCGCGACAGCGCTGCCGTCGCGACCCCCTGGCCCACGCCGTAGGCCCGGATCGCCTCCGCGATGCCCGGCACCTCGCGGTCGAGCAGGCCGCGGGTGACCTCGGGCGTGAGGTCGGTCGGCGTCAGGCCGGTGCCTCCGGTCGTCAACACGGCCCGGGCGCCGTCTGTCACGGCCTCGCGGATGGCGTCCGCCACTGCTTGTCCGTCCGGTACGACGACAGGCGCGTCGACCTGCCAGCCCTCGGCCCGGAGCGCCTCGACGATGACGGGGCCGGTGGTGTCGTCGTACACGCCGGCGGCCGCGCGGTTCGACGCGACCACCACCGCGGCCCTGAGCCCGACCTCCGACCGCTGGCTCATCTGCGGTAGGTCCCGCTCTTGCCGCCGGTCTTCTCCTCCACGCGGACGTCGGTGATGACCGCGGCCTTGTCGACGGACTTCACCATGTCGACCATCGTGAGTGCCGCGACCGAGACCGCGGTGAGGGCCTCCATCTCGACACCGGTGCGGTCGGTCGTGCGCACCGTGGCGGTGATGGCCACAGCGTCCTCCTCGATGCTCAGGTCCACCGCCACCGAGGAGATCGCCAACGGGTGGCACAGCGGCACCAGCTCGGGCGTGCGCTTGGCGGCCATGATCCCTGCGACCCGTGACACGGCCAGCGCGTCCCCCTTGGGTACGCCCTCCCCACGCAGCAGGCTGACGACCTCGGCCGAGACGAGCACGCGGCCCGAGGCCGTGGCCGATCGGGCGGTGACGTCCTTGCCCGACACGTCGACCATCCGGGCGGCGCCGCTCTCGTCGAGGTGGGTGAACTCGCTCATGAGGGCACGTCCAGGAGGAGCACGGGCACCTGTTCGCCGATGTCGGCGCGGGTGACGTCCTCGGCCAGGACGATCAGGGCGTCGGAGCGGGCCAGGCCGGCGATGAGGTGCGACCCGGCGCCACCGACCGGTGTGGCCCGCAGGCCGTCGGCGTCGAGGTCGACACGGGCGCGCAGCAGCTGGGACCGGCCCCGCATCGAGCGCACCGGCTCGGTGAGCCGGGCCGTCGTCAGCGTGCGCGCACCCGACTCGCGGCCGACCAGCCGGTGCAGCGCCGGCACCACGAACATCTCGAACGAGACGTAGGCGGAGACGGGGTTGCCGGGCAGCGTGAAGATCGGAGTCTCGTCCTCCCCCACGACGCCGAAGCCCTGCGGCTTGCCGGGCTGCATCGCCACCTCGAGGAAGTCCACGGTGCCCAGCTCGCTCAGCACCTCCTTGACGACGTCGTGGGTGCCCTTGCTGACGCCGCCACTGGTGACGACGACGTCGGCGCGCACCAGCTGGTCACTGAGGGCGTCGCTGAAGTCGGCGGGGTCGTCGCTCGTCGCCGTGACCCGGTAGGGCAGCCCGCCGTGCGCACGCACCGCCGCCGCGATCAGGTAGCTGTTGGAGTCGTAGATGCTGTCCGGCCCCAGTGGCCGGCCGGGCTCGACGAGCTCGGCGCCCGTCGACATCACCACCACGCGCGGACGAGGGGCGGTGGGCACTCGGCCCAGGCCCACCGCGGCGAGGAGCCCCAGCTGCCGCGGGCCGATCACCTCGCCGGCCCGCATCAGCAGGTCACCCTTGGTGACCTCCTCCCCGGCGCGGCGGATGTGCTGCCCCTCCTCCGGCGCACGTCGTACGACGACCTCGCGGTCGTCCTCCTCGGTCCACTCGAACGGGACCACCGCGGTGCACCCGCTCGGGATGAGCGCCCCGGTCATGATCCGCACCGCTGTCCCGGGTGTGAGCTCGTGGATGGTCGTCTGGCCGGCAGCGATCTCGCCCGTCACCGGCAGGTGCGCGGGCCGGTCCTCGGTCGCGTCGGCGACGTCGCGGAAGGAGACGGCGTACCCGTCCATGCCGGAGTTGTCGAAGAGCGGCAGCGACACCTCGGAGTGGACGTCCTGCGCGACCGGCAGCCCCAATGCGTCCATCAGGGAGTGCTCGAAGGGCTCCATCGGACGGACGCGCGCGAGGATCCGCTGCAAGTACTCCTCGACGGAGATGGGTCCGGTCGGCTCCGCGGGCATGTCCCAGACCCTATTGGGCGCTGGAGCCCTCTCCGATGACCGCGCCCTCCTCGACGCGCCCGTGGTCACCCTCGAGCTTCGCCTCGCCCTTGACCTTCACCTTGGCGCCGAACGTCCAGTCGCCCCTGACGACCAGGGACTCGGCCTCCTTGAGCGAGGGGACGCCCGCCGGGAACCGCTTGTCGAACTCCTCGACCGCCTTGTAGTGCTCGTCGAGGTCGATGAAGGGCAGGTCGACGGCAACCTGGTCGAGCACGAAGTCCTTGCCGAGGTCGTAGGCGTCGGAGCGCAGCACCAGCAGGTCGTTGGTCGTCTTCACCGGCACGAAGCGCTCCCGGCCGACCTCGATGGTGCGCGAGTCGGGGAAGACCTCGATGGCAGCGCCCATCGCCGTCTCCACCTGGATCACCTCGGGGCTCCGCTTGTCGGCGGGGTCGACGTTCTTCTCGTTGCGGATCATCGGCAGCCCGAGGATGCCGTCGCGTCGGGTGATCTCGTCGCGCATGCGGACCAGGTCGAACCAGAGGTTGTTGGTCGAGCAGTACTTGTGCCGCTCGAGGTCCTGCAGCGCCGCCTGGTCGGCGTCGGAGGTCTGCGCGGTCTCGCGCAGGACGATCCGGCCGTCAGCCTTGCGGCGGGCGAAGTGGCCGCCCTTGCGGTCGGAGGGGGTACGACGCACTGCTTCGATCGCGAACGGCGCCCCGGACTCGGCGAACCAACCGGCCACCTGGGCGTCGGGAACGGCCCCGAGGTTGTCGGAGTTCGAGACGAACGCGTAGCGGTAGCCGGCGTCGATGAGCTTGTCGAAGAGGTCGTTGGCCATGAGGGCCGTGTAGAGGTCCCCGTGTCCGGGCGGACACCACTCCAGTGACGGCTCGCGCGGCCAGCTGATGGGACGCAGGTCCTTGACCTTGAGCTTGGGCTCCTTGTTCTGCAGGAACTCCAGCGGCAGCCCGTGGACCGCGAGGTCGTCGTAGCGCGCCAGCGCCGCCAGCGTGTCGGCGGAGGTGCGGAAGCTGTTCATGAACATCAACGGCAGCGTCGCGCCGTACTCCCGACGGAGGTGCTGCACCTGCCGGGCGATCACGTCGAGGAAGGAGAGTCCGCGACGCACGCAGAGGAGCGACTTGGCCCGGGCCATGCCCATGGAGGTACCGAGACCGCCGTTGAGCTTGATCACGACGGTGGCGCCGATGGCGTCGGAGGCGGCCTCCTCGCCGACCACCGTGTCGTCGATCGAGTCCATGTCGAGGGGCTCGATGCTGCTCTCCGGGATCAGTCCTGTCTCACCGTGCTCGAGCTGGCGGTAGTAGTGGGAGAAGACGTCGATCGCGACCGCGTCGACCCCTGCGGC
Organism: uncultured Actinomycetota bacterium; assembly: GCA_963698945.1. Classification (GTDB taxonomy): domain Bacteria; phylum Actinomycetota; class Actinomycetes; order Propionibacteriales; family Nocardioidaceae; genus Marmoricola. The sequence continues at coordinate 25,806 of CAVOST010000016.1, forward strand.
CTGCATCTTCTCGCGGGCCTCGATCAGCCCCTTGGACTTCATACCTCGATCGTAGGCTGATTCCTGTGGAGGAGTTAACGGCGGCCGCGAAGCTCGCCCTGCGCGACCAGATCCTCGCCGGACGGAGGCACCTCGGGCTGGCGGCGCTGGGCGAACGCGCCCGCAGCAGGTGCGAGCACCTGCTGGCGGCACCCGAGGTACGACGGGCCTCGACGGTGGCCGCGTACGTCTCGGTCTCGACCGAGCCCGGGACCGGGCCGCTGCTCGACGCGCTGCGGGCCGCGGGCAAGCGGGTGATCCTCCCGCTGGTGATGCCCGACTTCGACCTCGACTGGGGCGAGTACGACGCAGCTGGCCCGCTCACGGCGCGACGCGGGCTCCTCGAGCCCGAGGGCCCGCCGCTCGGGGTCGACGCGATCGCCACCGCCGATGCCGTCCTCGTGCCCGGCCTAGCGGTGTCACGAGACGGCGCCCGGCTCGGCAAGGGCGCCGGGTGCTACGACCGGGCACTGGGACGGGTCCCCACGGGCACCTTCACCTGCGTGCTGCTGAACAGCGAGGAGGTCCTCGACCACGTCCCCGCGGCCGGGCACGACCGCCCGGTGAGCGCCGTCGCGACGGAACTCGGCGTCACGCGCTTCTAGGTTCACGTAGCATTGGCACTCGTAAGCCACGAGTGCCAGACCAGGCCAGACCTTCGCCGGGAGCTTCCGTGCCGACCTACCAGTACGCCTGCACCGAGTGCGGTCACGCCTTCGACATCGTGCAGTCCTTCTCCGACGACTCGCTGACGGTGTGCCCCGAGTGCAGTGGCCGGCTGCGCAAGGTCTTCAACGCGGTCGGCGTGGTGTTCAAGGGCTCGGGCTTCTACCGCACCGACAGCCGCGGCAAGCAGTCGGCCGAGTCGTCCTCCTCCACGACGGGCTCCGGCACCTCGACCTCGTCCGCGAACGGGGGATCCGACTCCGGGTCGTCGAGCAACGGGTCCTCGGGCAACGGGTCGGGCGCGAAGAGCGACTCCTCGTCGACCTCGGGCAGCAAGAAGCCGGAGTCGAGCAAGGCCTGACCCACCTCGCGAGGCGGCCTGTGGATTGCCGGAGCGGGAAGGCGCCACCAGCGCCTAGGTTCGGGCGCCATGTGGTCCGCCCTCCAACCCGCGCGGCGTGCGCTCGGTCGCTTGCGCCGCCGGCTGCTGCTGCACCGACGACTGCTCGCCGCGCTCGCTGCGGGCTCGGCCGTCTTTCTCGGTATCCAGGCCGCCGCTCCCCCGCCACCACCGTCCGTCGCCGTCTGGACAGCGTCGAGAGACCTGTCAGCCGGTGAGGTCCTGCACCCCGACGACCTGCTGCGGGTCGCCTTCACGCCCGACAGCGTGCCGGCCGGGGTGATCCGCGATCCCCGCGAGGTCGTCGGCCGCACGCTCGCCGGGCCGGTGTCACGGGGAGAGCCCCTGACACGCCTGCGCACGGTCGGACCCGGCCTGCTGCGGGGCTACCCGGGGACCGCGGCGGTGCCGCTGCGGATCACCGACGGCGACGCGGTCGACCTGCTCCGTGTCGGTGACGAGATCAGCATCGTCGTCGCCGACCCGGACGGTCGCCAGGCTCCGCAGGACCTCGTCGAGGACGTGCCGGTGGTGGCGATCCCACGGCCCGACCGCGGCCCGGTCTCCGACACCACCCCCGGGCGACTGGTGGTCGTCGCGGTGCCGCGTTCGGAGGCCGTCGACGTCGCCGCACGCGCGGCCGCCGGCATTCTCATCCCGGTGTGGAGCCGCTAGCGTCCGGGCACATGAGTGGTTTCAAGAACTTCATCCTCCGCGGCAACGTCGTCGAGCTCGCCGTCGCCTTCGTCATGGGCCTTGCCTTCGCATCGGTCGTCACGGCGACCGTCGACGTGCTCATGTCGATCATCGGCAAGATCGGGGGGCGGCCCGACTTCAACGGCATCTCCCCGGGCGGGATCCCGATCGGAGCGTGGCTCACGGCCGTCGTCGCATTCGTCATCCTCTCGGCGGCGGTCTACTTCGTGATCGTCACGCCCTACGCCAAGGCCAAGGAGCGCTACTTCCCCGAGGACCCGTCGGGCACGCCGGCCGACGTGGCCCTGCTCGAGGAGATCCGCGACCTGCTCAAGGCCCAGGCCGGGGGTGCAGGGACCTCGAGCAGCAGCTCGCTCTAGGCGCCCGCGCCTACCCGTGGTGCGGCGGCACCTGGCGTCGCAGCCAGTCGGCGCGGTCGGCCTCGGACTCGTCACCAGCCGGGTCGAGGTCGTCCGAGGTCTGTCCCGGCAGCACGTCGCCGAAGATCTCCGCGAGCCGGCGACGGCGTCGTCGCTCTTCTGCGGAGCTGGGGTCGACGCCGGGCTCCTCGGGAGCGGGCCGCTCAGACGGTGACATCGGTGGGGCGGGCGGCCAGCCCCGGTTCGAGCCAGCTCGGGTCGAAGTCCGGCCGGGCGGGCCGCCAGCCGGTCTGGGCTGAGAAGTGGTCGGAGCAGACCCGCAACGAGCGGCCGAGCGGCTCGAGGCGTCCGGCCCAGCGGCGCCTCGACACCGTCCTTGCCGGTGGGCCGTCGACGGCCGCCATCGTGGCGTAGGCCTCGGCAAGGGTGTGTCGTCGTACGGGCAGGGCGCCGACGTTGTACACCCCGCTCGGTGCCAGCAGGGACGAGAGCACGGCGGATCCGAGGTCGTCGGTGTGGACCACGTGCGCCCAGCCGTCGGGCCTCCCGGTCCCGGTGCGCCTGCCGGTGGCAGCCGCCCTGAGCAGGTGGCGGGTCTGCGGGTCGTCGCCCACGATCCCCCCGAACCGCAGCACGACGCCGGCGCGGGACTCGCAGGCGTAGTCCTGCACCAGCGACTCCGCCACTGCGGTCGGCTCGTTCATGCGGGTGATGGCGACAGGGCTGTTCTCGGTGATCCACTCCTGCCCTTGGTCGGCGTAGAGGAAGCTGGCACTGGCCTGGACGAGTCGACGTACGCCGGCCCGTCGGGCGGCCTCGACGACGTGGCCGACGCCGGTGGTCCGGAGGCGGTCGTCGCGCCGCCAGGCCCCGGGCAGGAGGGCGCTGCGCCCGATCGGCACGCTGGTGGCGAGGCTGACCACTGCGTCGGCGCCCGCGAACGCGGTGTCCAGGGTCTCGGCGTCCATCACGTCGCCGAGCACCGGGATGGCGCCGAGGCTCGCGGCCACGTCCGCGCTCTCGGGCGAGCGGACCAGGACCACGACCTCGTGGCCCGCCTCGCGGAGAGCGATCACGGCGCCGCAGCCGATGACACCGGTGCCCCCGGTCAGTGCGGCTCTCACGTCGCCATACTCCGTCACCCGATCGGTGGGAGCAACCAGTGGCGCTCCGAGCGTGTCGGCGAGCTGCGGACCCGCGTCGGGCTGGTCAGGCGCTGGTCAGGCGCTGATCACGCGCAGAGGCCGGCCTCGCGGGCCGACTCCTTGCGCGCCGCTTCCTGCGCCTGCTGGTTCGGGGTGCTCGACGGGCTGGCCGAGGGGCTGGACGAGGGGCTGGGCGAGGCGCTGGCGCTCTCTTCCGGCTGCTTACCGGGCTGGTCGTTGCCCGGCGAGACGGCGTCGGCGCCTAGCCTGCCGAGCGGCTGGTCGAAGCGGATCTTGCGCCACAGCGCGTCGGACCCCGGGGCGAGCTCGAGCCGGTTGGGGTCCTGCGTCCAGGGCTGGTTGGGGACGGTGATGAACTGGATCTTGTCCAAGCCGATGTTCTTCAGCGAGCTGCCGAGCGAGGCGAGCTCCTTGAGGTTGGCGAAGGCGGAGTCGGTCGAGAGCGGCTGGTGGCGGCGTTGAGGAACTTGTAGAGACGCACCGGGTTCGCGATCGTCCCCGCCGAGTAGACCTTGGCGATCATCGCGGAGATGAAGGCCTGCTGCCGCTTCATGCGGCCGAGGTCACCGTTGGGTGCACCGAGGCCGTGGCGCACGCGCACGTAGTCGAGGGCCTGGTTGCCGTTGACCTTGTAGGTGCCGGCCGGCAGGTGGATGTGACCGATGTCGTCGTTGACCTCCTCCGGCACGCAGACGGTGACGCCGTGGACAGCGTTGACCATGTCCTTGAAGCCGGCGAAGTTCACCACGATGAAGTGGTGGATGCGCACGTTCGCCATGTGCTCGACGGTCCGCACCGTGCAGGCCGGGCCACCCACGGCGAAAGCGGCGTTGAACTGCCGCAGGCCACCGGGGAGCTTCGCCTTGCCGTTCTTGGCGTAGCAGGTGGGCGTCGACCATCAGGTCACGCGGGATGCTGACGCCGTACGCCGCTTCCAGTCCACCGAGAGGTGCAACAGGTTCGTGGTGTCCGACAGCCCCGGGGTCTGGCCCCCGATGTTGGTGCCCTTCCGGTCGTCGGAGCCCATGATCAGCACGTTGATGAGCTTCTCGGACCGGGAGACCTCGGGTCCGAGGGCAGGTCGGGCCCGGGTTGGCGAGAGATCTGGTGGATGTCCCCTCGAGCTCTTGTCGACCACGACCAGCGCGGTCG
>CAVOST010000017.1:0-121079 GCA_963698945.1 uncultured Actinomycetota bacterium
CTCCGAGGCTGATCTTGCGGAAGTCGGCCTGCGTGACGATCAGGTTCGCCGGGGCCTTGGTGTACGGCGGGTGCAGGTGGGCCAGCTCGTCGCCGAGGAACCTGGCGTCCATCGGCACCGGCTCGACGCTGCGCCCTCGCACCCGGCCACCCGGCTGCTCGGGCAGGTAGTCGGAGTACTCCGGGACCCACGCGAACCGCACCGGGGTGTGCTCGCGCAGGAAGTCCATCACCTCCGGGCCGCGGTCGATGAAGGTGTCCCGGCGGGCTCGTGGCACCACGCGGCCGACGATCGACTCGAGGTAGAGCTTCGAGGTCGCCACGTCATCGGCGTCGACCTGTCCGGCCTTGCGAAGGGCGTAGTTGCCGGGGATCCAGACGCCGCCGCCGGAGCGCGCCGTCGAGCCGCCGAAGTACTGGCTCTTCTCCACCAGGAGCGTGTCGAGGCCCTGGTGCGCGGCGGCCAGGGCCGCTGCCATCCCGGCCCCACCTGCCCCGACCACGACGACGTCGACCTCGGCAGGAAGAGGACGGCTCATGGCGGAAAACTGTAACAGGTTCTACTCTGGTGGCGTGACCTCCGACGACGCGATCTCGGCTGCGGTCGAGCGGCTCGCCCAGGCCCAGAGGACCCGAGTGCCGTGCGCACCCGTGCGCGACCTGATCGGCACCGACGACCTCGGCGCGGCCTACGCGGTCCAGCAGGGGCTGGTCCGGGGGCGGCTCGAGAGCGGTGTGGAGGTCGTCGGCCGCAAGATCGGCGCGACGTCCAAGGCGGTCCAGGACCAGCTGGGGGTCGACCAGCCCGACTTCGGCTACCTGCTGAGCGACATGGACGTCAGCGCGGACGATCCGATCTCGATGCGCACCCTCGTGCAGCCCCGTGTGGAGGCGGAGGTGGCCTTCGTGCTGGCCCGCGACGTCGCGCCGTCGTCCGAGGACGCCATCACCACGGAGTCGGTGCGCGAGGCGGTCGAGGTCGCGCTGCCGGCCCTGGAGATCGTCGACTCGCGGATCGCCGACTGGGACATCGGGTTCACCGACACGGTCGCCGACAACGCCTCCAGCGGGCTCTACGTCGTGGGCCGCGAGGGCGAGCTCCCTGGACGACCTCGAGCCGCGCGACGTCGACATGACGCTTGCGATCAACGGCGAGATCAGGTCGTCCGGCAACGGCGCCGCCTGCCTCGGCGACCCGCTCGAGGCGCTGCGCTGGCTGGCCGTGCAGTGCCATCGGTTCGGCGACCCGTTGCGTGCCGGGCAGGTCGTGCTGTCCGGAGCGCTCGGCCCGTTCGTGCCGTTCGCCGCGGGCGACCGCGTCGAGGCGTCCATCAGTGGGTTCGCCCCCCTTGTCGTCGAGTTCCAGGAGTAGCGAAGTGTCAGCCACCGCCGCCATCGTCGGGCCCGGCAACATCGGCACCGACCTGATGTACAAGCTCCTCCGCTCGGAGCTGATCGAGCCCCGATGGATGATCGGCGTCGACCCGGACAGTCCCGGCCTCGGTCGCGCCCGCGACAAGGGGCTCGAGGCCAGCCACGAGGGCGTCGACTGGCTGCTGAAGCAGGACGAGCTCCCCGACCTGATCTTCGAGGCCACCAGTGCCTACATCCACCGCGAGTACGCCCCCCGCTACGCCGAGGCGGGGATCCGCGCCGTCGACCTGACGCCTGCCGCCGTGGGGCCCGCCGTCATCCCCGCGGTGAACGGTGACGAGCACGCGGGCGCCGACAACGTCAACATGATCACCTGCGGCGGTCAGGCCACGATCCCGATGGTCGCCGCCGTCTCGCGCGCGACGCCGGTCTCCTACGCCGAGATCGTCGCCTCGGTGGCCTCCCTCTCCGCAGGTCCCGGCACGCGCCAGAACATCGACGAGTTCACGCGTACGACGGCCCGCGGCGTCGAAACGATCGGCGGGGCCGAGACCGGCAAGGCGATCATCATCCTCAACCCGGCCGAGCCGCCCATGATCATGCGCGACACGATCTTCTGCGCCGTGGGCCCTGAGGTGTACGACGAGGGCCAGGACGCGGTGGCCGAGTCGGTCCACCAGATGGTGGCCGCCGTGCAGGAGTACGTCCCCGGCTACCGGTTGCTGCAGGACCCCCAGTTCGACCCGCCGACCGACTACACGCGCGGTCAGACCAAGGTCAGCATCTTCCTCGAGGTCGAGGGGGCCGGCGACTTCCTGCCGCCGTACTCCGGGAACCTCGACATCATGACCGCCGCGGCGACGCGCGCGGGAGAAGGGATGGCGCGACACTCATGACCGTCTTCGGAGACCCTGCGCTCAACGAGCTGTCACGCACCTGGAGCGATGACCTCGACATCCGGCTGACCGACACCTGCCTGCGCGACGGTTCGCACCACAAGCGCCACCAGTTCACCGGCGAGGAGGTGCGCTCGGTCATAGCGGCCCTCGACGAGGCTGGCGTTCCGGTCCTCGAGGTGACCCACGGCGACGGCCTCGGCGGCTCGAGCTTCAACTACGGCTTCTCGCGCACCCCCGAGCAGGAGCTGATCAAGATCGCCGCCGAGACGGCGAAGCAGGCGCGGATCGCCTTCCTGATGCTGCCGGGCGTCGGCACCAAGGACGACATCCGCGAGGCGCAGGACAACGGCGGCGCGATCTGCCGGATCGCCACCCACTGCACCGAGGCCGACGTCTCCGAGCAGCACTTCACGCTCGCGCGTGAGCTCGGGCTCGAGACGGTGGGCTTCCTGATGATGAGCCACACCCAGCCGCCCGAGGTGCTGGCCAGGCAGGCCAGGATCATGGTGGATGCCGGTTGTCAGTGCGTCTACGTCGTCGACTCCGCGGGTGCGCTGATCATGGAGGGCGTGGCGGACCGCGTCTCGGCGATCGTGAGCGAGGTCGGGTCGGAGGCCACGGTCGGTTTCCACGGCCACGAGAACCTCGACCTCGGCTGCGCCAACACCGTGATGGCGGTGCGCGCAGGTGCCACCCAGATCGACGGGTCGGTCAGGCGCTTCGGTGCCGGCGCCGGCAACACGCCGCTCGACGCGTTCGTCGGGGTGTGCGACAAGCTCGGCTGGCGCACCGGCGTCGACTTCATGAAGATCATCGACGCCTCCGAGGACGTCGTACGACCGGCCATGCCCGAGGAGTGCCGGCTGGACCGGATGACGATGATGATGGGCTACGCGGGCGTCTACTCCAGCTTCCTCAAGCACGCGGGCAACGCGGCGGAGCGCTACGGCGTCTCCGGCGCGCAGATCCTCCAGGTGGCCGGGGAGCGCAAGCTCATCGGCGGCCAGGAGGACCAGCTCATCGACATCGCCCTCGAGCTGAAGGCCAAGCAGGACGCCGACGCTTAGGTACCCCCTCAAGCGGGTACAACCCCACACATTGCCGACGTTGTGGGAGTGCTCATGCGGGACGCCGATCTCAGGAAGCGACGGTGGCTGCGCGTGTGGACCGTTGTCGCTGCGATGGTGGCCTGTGCCTCGCTGGTGTTCCTGCACCTGGGGATCGTCGGTTTCCTGCTCCTCGTGGGGTGCGCCGCAGGTGGCTCGGTCTCCGCGGGCCTGCTGCCGCGCGACCGGGGTGCCTCGCGTGAGGTGCTGCGCGCCCGGTGGCACTTCGTGCTCCGCTGGTCGCTCCGGACGGCCCTGTGGCTGGAGGCCGTGGCGGCACTGGGGTACCTGAGCGGCTACCTCGCACTCCTGGTGGTGGCTGCGGCAGCACTGACCTCGCCGTACGCCGTACGCCGCTGGCGACGGCAATCGAGCCCGACACCGGTCGACTCGCCGACGGCCGCTCTCGAGGCGTCCGACGACCGGCTGCTGGTTCGTGCTGCGGCCAGCGTGCGCGGCCTCGACCTCGCCGGGCTCTGCTGGGCCTGGCGACGCAGCTACCTGGCCCTCGCGGACGTACGGGCCCCCAAGGCACGTCTGGGGCTGGTCATCCTGCGCCAGATCTACCTCGACGAGATGGAGCGGCGCGACCCCCAGGGCTTCCGCGCGTGGCTCGACTCGGGGGTCGAGGCCGCAGGGACGCCCGACCGGTTCCTCAGCAGCGACCGCCCGGGGGAGCAGGACGCCGCCTGACCCGCTCAGCGCTCGGGCCCGACCAACCCCAGTTCATGGGCGAGCACGACTGCCTGCACGCGGTCGCGGAGGCCGAGCTTGCGGAGCAGTGAGGCCAGGTGCGTCTTGACGGTGGCCTCACCGATGAACAGCCGGCCCGCGACCTCGGAGTTCGACAACCCGCGGCCGACCTCGACGAGTACGTCGCGCTCGCGTCCGGTCAGGGCGTCAAGGCGGTCGTCCGCGGGCAGACGGCTGACGGCGAAGCGCTCCACCAGGCGCCGGGTGACGACCGGGTCGACCAGCATGTCGCCCCGCGCCACCGTGCGGATCGCGTCGGCGAGGCGCTCTCGCGGCGCGTCCTTGAGCAGGAAGCCCGAGGCGCCGGCCTGGACGGCGTCGTACACGTACTCGTCGAGGTCGAAGGTGGTGAGGACGAGGCACCGGGCATGACCGCCCGCGACGATGCGTCGGGTGGCCTCGATGCCGTCCATGCCCGGCATGCGCACGTCCATCACGACGACGTCAGGGGAGTGCTCGCGCGTCCGCGCCAGGGCCTCCTCCCCGTCCCCCGCCGTGCCGACGACATCGAAGTCGGGGCTGGCGTCGAGGATCGCGGCCAGTCCTTCGCGCACCATGGCCTGGTCGTCCACGACGAGGACGCGGATCACGCCTGCAGCTCCGGGGTGGGCAGCACGGCGCGGACGGTGAAGCCACCGTCCTCACGAGGGTGTGCGTCGAACGTGCCTCCCACGAACGCGGCGCGCTCCGCCATGCCGGCCAGGCCGTGCCCGGGCAGCGGCGTGCGGACCCGGGCGCCGTCGTTGGAGACCTGCACCAGCACGTGCGCCGGCCGGTAGGAGAGCTCCACACGGGAGGCCGCACCGGCGGCGTGCTTGACCACGTTCGTCAGCGACTCCTGCACGATGCGGAACGTGGCCAGCGCGACCATCGGCGAGACCCGCCGCTCGGTGCCGGTGACGACGAGGGTGGCCGGGACGCCGCCGCTCCGGGCCGCCTCCACGAGGGAGGAGAGCCGGGTCAGGTCGGTGCCCTCGGGCTGGCGGTCGCCGGGGTGCTCGTCGTGCAGGAGCCCGAGCACGCTGCGCAGCTCCTCGAGGGCGTCCCGCCCCGCCGCCTCGACCGCCTGGACGGCCCGCCTGGCGGCTGCTGGGTCGTTGTCGAGCACGGTGTCGGCCAGCTGGCTCTGCACCACCATCATCGACACGCGGTGGGCGACGACGTCGTGCAGCTCCCGCGCGATCCGCAGCCGCTCCTCCTCGGCACCCTCCCGCTGCGCAGCGAGCCGAGCGAGCGCCAGGGCGTCGAGGTCGTCGGCCCGGCGGCGGAACACCAGGCCGGCCACCCAGGCGGCGCCGAGCACCAGCAGGGCGAAGACGGCGTCGGCCGCGTCGTCACCGGTGGTGAGTGCCGTGACGCTGATCAGGGCGCTGCCGGCGTAGGCCACCGGTGGACGGGTCCAGCGACCGAGCGAGTACGACACCAGCAGCAGCGCCGCGAGGCCGGCGATGCCGTCGGGCGGGGTGGCCAGGAACGACTGGAAGACCAGGGCGCCGAAGGCGAGGATCGCGACGACCCACGGGGTCCGGCGCCGCCAGACGAGGGACGCGGTGATGACAAGGCCGGTCAGACCCAGCAGTGGCCGCTGCGTCAGGTGGCTGTCGACCCCGAGCCACCCCGGGGCCCAGGTCTCGGCCTGCATCGCGATCGTCAGACCTACGGCGAGGACGACATCGATGACGTCGACCGGAGGTTGGGGACGACGGCCGTGGCTGAGCCGCATGGAGGGACCGTACTCGTGGGGCCGTGAGCATGCCTCCACTTCCAGGGGGAGACGATCCATGCCGCAGGTGGAGGCGCCGGCCCCGGCGACGTCGGCAGACTCGGCGACATGCGAAACAACTACCTTCTCGCCGTTGCGGCCGGCTTCGTCATCTCCGGACTCGCCTGGATCGACCCCCTGTTCATCCCGCTCGTCCTTGCCGGTCCGCCGATCACGGGGGCGGTGGCGGCGACCAGGGGGGTGGGGTGGCGCCCGGTCGCCGTCTGCTGGACGGTCGCCGGGATCGGCATGTTGGTCTCCGACGTCCTGGTCAACCAGGAGGACGCGGTCTTCCACGCCGTGCTCACCGTGGTGATGGTGCTCCTCGCGTGCGCAGGCTGGGGCGTCGTACGGCTGGTACGGCGCAGCGCGACGTCCTCAGTCTGAGGCTCAGCGCTCGCGGAGCTCCTCGACGCCCGGTCCGCCCAGGTCGGCCAGCGCGGCGGGGCGTCCCGTCGCGGCCATCATCAGTGACTTGATCGCCCTGTCATGGACGTAAACCTAGAACGTGTTCTAGTATTGGTGCGGGAGAGAGCCAAGGGAATGGAGACTCGCATGAGCCAGGCAGTTCTCGACGGCGTCCGCGACCTGCTGCCGACGTTCCGCGAGCGTGCCGACGAGGCCGAGCGGCTGCGCGTCGTGCCGGAGGCCTCCATCAAGGAGCTCGAGGAGACCGGCTTCTTCCGGCTGCTGCAGCCCAAGCGGTTCGACGGCCTCGAGTCCGACCCGATCGACTTCTACAAGGCGGTCCGCGACATCGCCAGCGCCTGTGGCTCGACGGGGTGGGTCTCCAGCGTCGTGGGCGTGCACCCGTGGCAGGTCGCCCTGTTCGACGACGACGCCCAGCAGGCGGTGTGGGGCAGCGACACGAGCACGCGCCTGAGCTCGTCGTACGCCCCGACCGGCAAGGCCGTGCAGACCGAGGGCGGCTTCACGCTGTCGGGCAAGTGGAGCTTCTCCAGCGGCTGCGACCACTGCACCTGGGTGCTGCTGGGCGGCCTGGTGTTCAACACCGAAGGCCAGGTCGTCGACTTCCGGACCTTCATGGTCCCGCGCGAGAACTACGAGATCATCGACGTCTGGGACATGGTGGGCCTGCGCGGCACCGGCTCCAACGACATCGTGGTCAACGAGGCGTTCGTGCCCGAGGCGTTCACGCTGTCGATGAGCGACACCGGCCGTTGCTTCGGTCCCGGTCAGGAGCAGAACACCTCCGACCTCTACAAGCTGCCGTTCCACTCGATCTTCACCGGCACGATCACGACTCCGATCATCGGCATGGCGACGGGCGCCTACGAGGAGCACGTCCAGATGCAGCAGAAGCGGGTGCGCGCGGCGTACGCCGGGGAGAAGGCATCGCTGGACCCCTACGCCGCCGTCCGCATCGCGCGAGCCTCCAGCGAGATCGACGCCGCGTGGGCGCTGCTGGTCAACAACATCCGCGAGGAGCAGGACTTCGTCGCCAAGGGCGAGAAGATCCCGCTCAAGACCCGCCTGAAGGTCCGGCGCGACCAGGTGCTCGGGTCGCAGCGGGCGATCGACGCGATCGACTCGTTGTTCGAGGCCTCCGGCGGTCGGGCGCTCGCCAACGGGACCTACCTGCAGCGCGCCTGGCGCGACGCCCACGCCGGTCGGGTGCACGCGGCCAACGACCCCGAGCGCGCCCTGCAGATGTACGGCGCCCACGAGTTCGGCCACAAGATCGACCCCGGGATGTACTGATGCTCAAGGCGGACGTGCAACGGTCCGCTAAGGCGGCCGGCATCACGCTCAACTACTACGAGGCCGGCTCCGGCTCGGAGGTGGGCGGCGGGCTTCCGCTGGTCATGCTCCACGGCGGCGGACCGGGTGCCTCCTCGTGGAGCAACTTCGGCTCGGCGTTGCCCGGTTTCGCGGCGTCCTTCCGCACCCTGCTCGTCGACCAGCCGGGATTCGGGGGCTCCGACAAGCCCGAGGTCGTCGGCAACTACTACCGCTTCGCTGCCGACCACGTCGCCGCACTGCTCGACGAGCTGGGCATCGAGCGGATCCACCTGCTCGGCAACAGCCTCGGCGGCGGCACCGCGATGCGCTTCGCGCTGACCTACCCCGAGCGGGTCGGACGGCTCGTGCTGATGGGCCCGGGCGGCGCGTCGCTGAACCTGTTCCACGCCGACCCGACCGAGGGCGTGCAGCGGTTGATGGACTTCGCCGGCGACCCGACCCGCGAACGGCTCCGGGCCTTCATCTCCACCATGGTGGTCAACCAGGACCTGGTCACCGACGAGCTCGTGGAGGAGCGTTTCGCGGATGCGACCGCGCCCGGAGCGCAGCAGGCGATGGCCTCGATGGGGATGTCCTTCTGGAACCCCGACACCTTCGAGGACGGCCTGCTGTGGCGCGACGCGCACAAGCTGCGCCAGCACACGCTGCTCACCTGGGGTCGTGAGGACCGCGTGAACCCCATCGACGGCGCCTTCGTGGCGCTCAAGACGATCAGGAAGGCGCAGCTGCACGTCTTCCCCAACTGCGGGCACTGGGCGCAGATCGAGGCGGCCGAAGAGTTCCGCGAGATCACCACGGCCTTCCTCGCACGCCACCGGGAGCGTTCATGACCATCGACATCAAGTCCATGGGCTATGCCCGGGTCGCCAGCACCGACCTCGAGGCGTGGAAGACCTTCGCCGGCAAGGTGCTCGGCCTCGGTGAGGGCCGCGGTCCCGACCCGGAGAACCTGTACTTCCGCATCGACGAGGTCTCGGCGCGGCTGGTGGTGTTCCCGTCGGACAAGGACGAGCTGTCCTGCGTCGGCTGGGAGCTCGCCGACCACCCGGCGCTGCAGGACGCGCGCGAGCACCTGGCGAAGGCGGGCGTGGAGTTCGAGGAGGGCACCGAGGAGGAGCTCGCCGAACGGCGGGTGCAGGAGCTGGTCCGGTTCCGCGATCCGTTCGACAACGTCTTCGAGCTGTTCCACGGCATCACCTACGAGTCGCGACCGGTCGTCACGCCGTACGCCGCCTCCTTCGTGACCGGTGACCAGGGCATGGGCCACGTCGTCATCCCCGTGGCCGACGACGTCGAGGCGCTGCACTTCTACCGCGACGTCCTCGGCTTCCGGCTGCGCGACTCGATGAGCATGCCGGGGGAGTTCGTCGGCAAGGAGCCGGGCTCGAAGGTGTGGCTGCGGTTCCTCGGGGTCAACCCGCGGCACCACAGCCTGGCGTTCCTGCCGATGCCCAACCCCAGCAAGTGCGTGCACGTCATGTTCGAGGTCGACAAGCTCGACGACGTGGGGCGGGCGCTCGAGCGGGTGCGCAAGCACAAGGCGCCGCTGTCCGCGACCCTGGGGCGTCACATGAACGACCAGATGGTCTCGTTCTACGTCAAGTCGCCGGGCGGCTTCGACGTCGAGTTCGGCACCGAGGGCCTGCAGGTCGACGACGCGCGCTGGGTGGCTCGCGAGAGTACGGCGGTGTCGTACTGGGGCCACGTCTTCGGCGGCCAGGGATAGGACCGTGACCGACGGCTCGGAGAGGTCGGGAGAATGGGCGCCGTGAGCGGCCGAGACATCAGTCGGGAGATCCCGGAGGGGATGAGCCCCGACGCGCGCGAGACCTGGCCGAGCCAGGAGCTGATCGAGTCGTTCCTCGGCACCGGCTTCGACTTCGAGCTGCGCCTCGGCGAGCACACCCCGATCGCCGTCGACGACCCCGAGGCGGCGTCGCGGGCGCGGCAGTTCCGCGACGTGCTCGGCATCTTCGCCACCGGCGTCACCGTGGTGACCTCGATGTCGGGGGACCAGCCGGTCGGGATGACCTGCCAGTCGTTCTCCAGCGTCTCCCTCGAACCTCCCCTGGTGATGTTCTGCCCGGCGAAGACCTCGCGTGCGTGGCCGCTGATGCGGCAGGCCGGCTTCTTCTGCGTCAACTTCCTCTCGGCGGACCAGACCCACATCTCCAACGACATGGCCACCAAGGGCACCGAGAAGTTCCACGGCGTCGGCTGGAAGGCCGCCTCGACGGGCGCACCGCTGATCGACGGGGTCCTCGGGTACGTCGACTGCGTCATCGACCGGGTGCACGAGGCGGGCGACCACTACATCGTCCTCGGGCGGGTGCAGGAGCTGTCCTTCGGCGACGGCTCCCCGGACGGCCCCGGGTCCGACACGCCGTTGCTGTTCCACCGCGGCGCCTACACCCGACCGGAGTAGCGCTCTGCCAGTCTGGGAAGGTGCCTTCCCCGGCCGTCACGCCCCGACCTCACCGAACGCCTGCTGCGGCGCTTCCTGCTGCTGTGCGAGAACCCCCGCACGCGGCGCCGGGCGCTGGCGCTGGTGCAGGGGAGCGTCGGCAACGCGCGGGCCGGTCGCCGGTTCTACGCGCTGGTGAACCGTGCGGTGCTGAACCCGGTCGCGCGCAGTCTCGGTGTCGAGACCTCGGCGGTGCGCGTGGAGCTGGTCGGCGCCCAGCTGATCGGGCTGGCGATGCTGCGCTACGTCCTGGCCGTCGAGCCGGTGGCTTCGATGGACATCGACGACCTGGTGCCGCTGATGGCGCCACCGCTGCGGGCGGCGCTGTCAGGGACACCGGCGGAGGCTTCGTGCAGCTGCCGCCAGGAGCTGGTGTCCGTTCCGTGGTGAGCTGTCCTGTGGATCCTGGGGGCTGTCGCCGTTCCTGTGGATAGCCGTTCGACGGATCTGCCGCTCGGCGTGACGCTGGCGCCATGGACTCCCCGGACTCCCCGCCTGACCCGCAGCTGCAGCTCGACCCGCTCGTCGGCAGGCTCCCGCTCGACCGTCCGTTCACGCCGCGGCAGGCGGTGGCGGCGGGAGTGCCCCGGTCGGGGCTGGAGCGGATGGTGCGGGCCGGTCAGGTCACCCGCGTGCTCCACGGGGTCTACGCCGCCTCGAGCGTGCGCGACGGCACCACGTTCCGCGCGCAGTCGCTGGCCCTCGCGGTCGGTGGCGAGGCAGTGGCCGTCGACCGGACCGCTGCCTGGGTGCACGGCATCTCGCTGCCGGGCTCGACCTCGGAGCTGCCGCCGCTGGAGCTGGCGCGGACCCGGCGTCGAGGTCGCGGGGTCATGCGTGCTCTGTCCGCCCGGGACATCGAGTGTCTCGAGGGCGCGCGGGTGACCACTCCGCTCCGCACGGCGCTCGACCTCGGTCGACTGCTCCCGCCCGCCTCGGCGCTGGCGGCGATGGACCGGCTCGTGGCGCGTGGATCCTTCTCCCACACCGAGCTGTTGGCCGAGCTGCCGCGGATGGCAGGACTGCCGGGGATCGGCCAGCTGCGGCAGCTCGCGGTGCAGGTCGACGGTCGAGCATGCTGCGCCGCCGAGTCGGTGCTCCGGTTCCACTGGAACGCCGCGCGCCTGCCGACCGCGATCCCGGCGATGACCGTGGTCGCCGGCGGCCGCGTCGTACGCCTGGCAATCGGCACCGAGCACCGCAGCTTCGGCGCCGTCCTCGCCGGCCACGTGGAGGCCGACGATCTCGTCGCCCTGGAGGGTGCGGGTTGGTGGATCGTCGTACTCCCGGAGAAGCGGGTGCTCTCCGTCGAACCCCTCACCCTCACCAAGCACCTCGAGCGCGAGTACCACCAGCACCTGCTCGCCCAGGTCGAAGCCGGCTGAGCTCGATAGTTGAGGACATTTCCGTTGTTGCACCACGCGGGAGACGACGGAAGCGTCCTCGACTATCGGAAGTGGAGTCCGCGATGCGAGCGACCGGCGGATCTTGTGGCGCCAGTCCCCATCGATCCGGAAGGCCTGAGCGGACCCACTCCCGGCCGAGCGCGAGGGCCGAGATGGCGGCAGACCTCCGCAGGTCTCTTCGTGCCTGTGGAGGTCTCCGAGCGGGTGGTAGAGCAACGCATCTACGAACAGGCGCACCGCATCAAGAAGCACGGTGCGGTGGGAGGGTGGTCGGCCCTGCGGTGGTACGGCGCGGCGTACTTCGACGGCACGGACCGACGCGGGGGCGTCGTACCGGTGCACATGGTTACGTGTGGGCACACCCTTCGGTCGGACGACCGGGTGACGATCGACCAAGCGGGACTGTCCGTCGCCGAGCGTGTGCAGGTAGCGGGCATCTGGTGCACGACGCTGCCACGCGCTCTGTACGACGTGATGCGGCGCGCACGCGGCGTCCGGGACGCCGTCGTCATGATGGACATGACTGCCGCGGCCCGGCTGATCTCGGTCCGCCAGATGGTGTCGTACGTCGAGGGGCGCCCTGCCTACACCGGCGTGCCTCTCGTGCGCAAAGCACTTGCGCTGGCGATCGACGACAGCCGCTCCCCGATGGAGACGCTGATGCGCCTGATCTGGGTCCTGGACGCGCAGCTCGCGCCACCGCTGTGCAACCAGCCCCTGTTCGATCGTTGACGGTCGGCTCCTCGGCTATCCCGACCTGTTCGATGTGGTGTCAGGCACCGTGGGGGAGTACGACGGCGTGGACCACAAGGACCGGGAGCGCCACCGAAGGGACGTCGAGCGGGAGGCGCGCTACCGCGACCACGGGCTGGAGTACTTCACCGTGGTCGGGGGCGACATCCGCGACCGGAACAAGGTCGTCCGTCGGATGCACAGCACCCGCAGCCGCGCTCGCTTCGCATTGCCCGAGCACCGACGCTGGACATTGACCCCACCCCCAGGCCGATAGTCCAGGACGAACTTGTCGTCAGGCCTTCGGCGGTACGACGAATTCGTCCTCGACTATCCGAGTTGCTGGATCGCCTCGTGCATCGACAGCGTGCGGCGGGCGGACTCGACGTGCAGGTTCTCGATCATCCGGCCGTTGTAGGTGACCACGCCGCTGCCGGCGCCGTCCTCCCAGGCCTGCAGGATGCCGCGAGCCTCCTCGACCGCTTCCGACGACGGCGCGAAGGCAGAGTTGGCGCCCTCGACCTGGCCGGGGTGGATCAGGGTCTTGCCGTCGAAGCCCATCTCGCGGCCCTGGCGGCACTCGTCGAGGAAGCCGTCGGTGTTCTTCACGTCGTTGTAGACGCCGTCGAGGATCGCCTTGCCGGTCGCCCGCGCGGCGAGCAGGCACAGCCCGAGCCCGGTCAGCAGCGGCTGGCGGCCGGGGACGTGCGACGCGAACAGCTCCTTGGCCAGGTCGTTGGTGCCCATGACCAGCACGGTGAGCCGCTCGGAGGCGCTGGCGATCTCCTCGGCGTGCAGCATGGCGTACGGCGTCTCGACCATCGCCCACAGCTTCGTGTGCGCAGGTGCGTCGTGGCCGGCCATGGCCTCGACGAGGTGGAGCACGGCGTCGGCCGAGTCCACCTTCGGTACGACGATCGCATCCGGGCCGGCCGCGCACGCAGCCTCGAGGTCGGCGGAGTGCCACTCGGTGTCGGCGCCGTTGATGCGGATGGTCACCTCGCGCGCCCCGTACTCGCCCGAGGCGGCCGCAGCGCACGCCGCGTCACGTGCCGATGGCTTGGCGTCGGGTGCCACCGCGTCCTCGAGGTCGAGGATCAACCCGTCGCACGGGATCGACTTCGCCTTCTCCAGCGCGCGTTCGTTGGACGACGGCATGTACAGCACCGACCGCCGGGGGCGGAAGGAGTCCTCTGACATCAGGCCCCCGCCTCGTCGTACTGCTTCTTCAGCTCCGGGTCGATCTCCGCCAGCTGCTCGGCGAGCTCCACCATCACCAGGCACTGCTTGAGCGAGGCGTCGTCCTCCATCTTGCCGTCGAGCATCACCGCGCCGGTGCCGTCGCCCATCGCCTCGACCACGCGGCGCGCGTGCGCGACATCCGAGGGGGACGGGCTGAAGACCTTGTTGGCGATGGCGATCTGCTTGGGGTGCAGCGACCAGGCGCCCACGCAGCCGAGCAGGAAGGCGTTGCGGAACTGGTCCTCGCAGGCGACCACGTCGGTGATGTCGCCGAACGGGCCGTAGTACGGGTAGATCCCGTGCATCGCGCACGCGTCCACCATCCGCGCGATCGTGTAGTGCCAGAGGTCCTGCTGGAAGACCGAGCGGTCAGCGGCGATGTCCTCCTCGGACGAGGACGCCGGGTCCTGACGTACGAGATAGCCGGGGTGCCCGCCACCCACGCGGGTCGTCTTCATCCGGCGGTCGGCGGCCAGGTCGGCCGGGCCGAGTGAGAGACCCTGCATCCGGGGCGAGGCACCGCAGATCTCCTCGATGTTCACCATGCCGCGGGCGGTCTCGAGGATGGCGTGCACCAGGATCGGGCGCTCCAGCCCGGCCTTGGCCTCGAGCTGCGCGAGCAGGCGGTCGACGAAGTGGATGTCCTCGGCGCCCTGCACCTTCGGGATCATCACCACGTCGAGCTTGTCGCCGATCTCGGTGACCAGCGTCGTCAGGTCGTCGAGACCCCACGGCGAGTCGAGCGCGTTGACGCGCGTCCAGAGCTGGGTGGGGCCGCTCTGCCCTCCAAGATTGGCCGTCGAGTTCGCGATCTTGACCAGGCCCTCGCGCGCGGCGACCTTGTTGTCGGCCTTGATGGCGTCCTCGAGGTTGCCCAGGAGCACGTCGACCTTGCCGACCATGTCCGGGATCTTCGAGGCCATCTTCTCGTTGCTGGGGTCGAAGAAGTGGATCGCCCGGCTGGGCCGGGCCGGGATCTCGCGGACCGGATCGGGGGCGCCGACCGCGAGCGGGGCGAAGAAGTCCTTGGCGCTGCGCATGTGGCGGACGCTAGCAGCGCCTCCGGGGTCCGCGTATGACTAAAACCACGGTCCGATCGGCTCGCCCGGTTCGAGGCAGGTCGCCCCCACCGGCACTACCCTTCGGGGTCATGCGGACCGGACGCCTCGAGGCCTTCAGCGACGGGGTCCTCGCGATCATCATCACGATCATGGTGCTCGAGCTGGAGACACCGTCCGAGCCCACCCTGCACGCGCTGAGCGAGTCGCTGACCGGCCTGCTCACCTACCTGTTGAGCTTCGTCTACATCGGCATCTACTGGAACAACCACCACCACATGTTCCAGCTCTGCAACCGCGTCAACGGCGCCGTGCTGTGGGCCAACCTGAACCTGCTGTTCTGGCTCTCGCTCTACCCGTTCACCACCAGGTGGATGGACGAGACCGACCTCGCCCGCACCCCGGTGGTGGTCTACGGCGTCAACCTGCTGCTGGCTGCCATCGCCTACTACGTGCTGCAGCAGACGATCATCCGGGCCGAGGGCGAGGACTCGCTGCTGCGCCAGGCGATCGGGCGCGACCTCAAGGGGAAGGTCTCACCGCTGATCTACCTGCTCGGCATCCTGCTGTGCTTCGTCGACCCGCTGCTCGGCATCGTCCCGTACGTGGTCGTCGCCGTGATCTGGCTCGTGCCCGACCGCCGGCTCGAGGGCTACATCGCCGCGCACGGGCTCGCCGACTGACCATGGTGGCCACGTCGCGGGGCACCGTGATCATGGTCGAGGGTGCCAGCGACCGGGTGGCCGTCGAGACGCTCGCCGCCCGGCTGGGACGCGACCTTCCGCGTGAGGATGTCGACGTCGTCGAGCTCGGCGGTGCCACCAACATCGGGAGGGTGCTCGTGGAGCTCCTCGGGAGCCGCCGCGGGCTTCGCCTCGCCGGGCTGTACGACGAGGCAGAGGAGCGGTTCTTCGCCCGGGGGCTCGAGCGCGCGGGTCTGGGCCCGGTCACTGATCGCGGCCGGCTGGAGCAGCTGGGCTTCTTCGCGTGCGTCACCGACCTCGAGGACGAGCTGATCCGGGCCCTCGGCGAACGCCGCGTCCTCGAGGTCATCGACGCAGAGGGGGAGCTGGCGTCGTTCCGGATCCTCCAGCGCCAGCCGGTGCAGCGTTCGTGGACCCAGCACCGGCAGCTCCGCCGCTTCATCAGCACCCGTTCGGGCCGCAAGAGCCTCTACGCGCGGGCGCTGGTCGAGGCGCTCGACCTCGACACGATCCCGCGCCCGCTCGAGCTGCTGCTCAGTCGTGCGTGAGCCGGGGATCCAGTGCTGAGGCCCGCGCCACGTGCGCCGCGTCCCAGAGCCGGCTGAGGGCGTGGGCCCGCTTGAACACCAGCTGGGCGTCGTGCTCCCAGGTGATCGCGATGCCCCCGTGGAGCTGCACGGTCTCTGAGGCGACCCGGTCGAGCGCGTCGGAGCAGTAGGAGCGCGCGACGACGGCGTAGCGACGCAGTGCCGCGGCGGTCGCCACTCCGGGGTCCTGCACGTAGGCCGCCGCTGCGGTCGTTGCCGCCCAGGACGCCGAGCGCGACGCCTCGACGAGGACGAGCAGGTCGGCCATCCGGTGCTTGAGCGCCTGGAAGGAGCCGATGGGACGGCCGAACTGCACCCGCTCCTTGCTGTAGGCCACGGTCATCTCCAGGCCTCGCTGGGCCGTCCCCACCTGCAGGGCGGAGGTGAGCGCCCAGGCCACGTCGACGAGGGCCCTGTCGTCCGTCACCGTCCCGATCCGCGTCCCCGCACCCTCGACGCGCCCCAGGCGCAGCGTCTGGTCCACCGAACCGAGGTTCTCAACGCGGGCGTCGTCCACCCGCTCCAACGCGTCGCCGTCCACCCGGAGCACGAGTCGCGCGTCCGGGTCGAGCACCAGGTCGCCCAGCGCCAGCGTTGCCGTCTCACCGCCGCAGATGGCGGGCAGCAGGTCGTGGCGCGACATCTTGTCGGCGTGCGACGAGCACCGCCGCGGTGGCGATCGCGGTGGCGAGCAGGGGCGATGGCGCGAGGCTGCGACCGAGCTCCTCGAGCACGATCGCGGTCTCGACGAGCGAGGCGCCGAAGCCGTCGTACTCCTCCGGCACGGGCAGCGCGGCCACACCGACCTGCTCGCACATGGCCTGCCACAACGCCACGTCGTACCCCGCGTCGGAGTCCATCGCAGCACGCACGGCCTCGCTGCCGCTGCGCTTGTCGAGCATCGCCCGCACGATCGTGGCCAGCTCGTCCTGCTCCTCGGAACGTGCGAAGTGCATCATGCGCTCCCGAGGGAGGCGGCGATCCGCGCGCGGTGGTACGACGCGTCGCCCCAGGCCCCGACCAGGGCGCGGACCCGGTTGATCCAGAGGCCGAGGTCGAACTCGGCGGTGTAGCCGATCGCGCCGTGCACCTGCAGGGCCGTGCGCGCGGCGAGGTGGGCCGCGTCGCCGGCGGCGACCTTGGCGGCCGAGACCGCGCGACCACCGTCGGTCGAGCCTGTCGAAACCAGGGCCGCGCCGTGCACCAGCGGTCGCGCGAAGTCGAGGGCGATCCGGACGTCGGCGAGCGCGTGCTTGATCGTCTGGAACGAGCCGATGGCGCGGCCGAACTGCTTGCGCTGCTGCACGTAGTCGACCGAGTCCGTCAGCAGCCGTTCGCCGCAGCCGAGGAGCTCGGCGGCGCACGCGAGCATGGCCAGGTCCAGTGCCGACTCTTCGAACGTGCCGGGCTCGTCCACCGAGAACAGCCGCCGGGTGGTGTCCACCGACGGCACCAGGTCACCTGCGGAGCCCTGGAGCAGCGCGGCGACGTCGGCGTCCAGGGCGAAGGGCGTGAGCGGGCGCGACGGCAGCGGTGACCATCGCCGCCCTCGGCCTGCGGCGCCAGTGCCGCCGACTCGATCCACGGCCCGACGGCCAGCTCCCGGCCGAGGACCTCGAACGCCACGACCAGGTCGACGGCCGTGCCGCCCAGGCCGCCGTCGTCCTCGGGGATCACCAGCGCGGTCACGCCCTGGTCGGCGAGCCGCTTCCAGAGGGCGATCCCGGGCTCGTGGTCGCCAGCCGCCCAGGCGCGAGCCGCGGCCACCGAGTCGGCCCTCGCCATCAGCTCCGACAGCGACTGCGCGAAACCGGTCTGCTCGGGAGTGAGTCGGAAGTCCATCAGCCTCGAGCCTCCCGCGGCAGTCCCAGGATCCGCTCGGCGATCACGTTGCGCTGGACCTCGTTGGTGCCGGCGTAGATCGGGCCGGACAGCGAGAACAGGTACCCGTCGACCCACGGTCCGCGCAGCTCGCCGGCGGGCCCGAGGAGGTCGAGCGCCGTCTCGTGCATCGCGACGTCGAGCTGGGACCAGAACACCTTGTTCACCGAGCCGGCGTACCCGATCTGGCCACCGTCGACGAGCCGCGACACGGTGTTCCACGTGTAGAGCCGGTAGGCCTCGGCCCCCACCCACGCGTCGACCACGCGGTCGCGGAACACCTCGGGTGCACCCTGCTCGCGCCACAGCGTCACGAGCCGCTCGGCGGTGGCGCAGAACCGGCCGGGCGAGCGCAGCGAGAGGCCGCGCTCGTTGCCCGCCGTGCTCATGGCGACGCCCCAGCCCTGCCCGGGATCACCGAGCACGTCGGAGTCCGGCACGAAGACGTCGTCGAAGAACAGCTCCGCGAAGCCCGGTTCGCCGTCGAGCTGCGCGATCGGTCGCACCGTCACGCCGTCGGCGTCGAGCGGGAAGCACAGGTAGGTCAGGCCGTGGTGGCGCTGCGACTCCGGGTCGCTGCGGAACAGCCCGAAGCCCCAGTGGGCGTACGCCGCCCGCGAGGACCAGGTCTTCTGGCCGTTGAGCACCCACCCGCCGCGGTCGTCGTCCCGCTCGGCCCGCGAGCGCAGCGACGCGAGGTCCGATCCGGCCTCGGGCTCCGACCAGGCCTGGGCCCAGATCGTCTCGCCGGTGGCCATCGACGGGAGCCAGCGGTCCTGCTGCTCCTGGGTGCCGCTCTCGAAGATGGTGGGGGAGAGCAGGAAGATGCCGTTCTGGCTGACCCGGCCCGGGGCACCGGCGCGGTAGTACTCCTCCTCGAAGATGACCCACTCGACGAGGGACGCGCCACGTCCGTGGTACTCCTCGGGCCAGCTGACCACCGACCACCTCGCCTCGGCGAGCTGCTTCTCCCATGCCTGGTGGGCGCGGAAGCCCTCCTCGGTGTCCATGGAGGGCAGGGGCTCGGCCGGCACGTGCTCGGCCAGCCAGGACCGCGCCTCCTGCTGGAAGGCGAGCTCGTCGGGAGAGAGGTCGAGGTTCATGTCCCGTCCGGTTCTGAGCCTGTCGAAGGGCCGTCTTCAGTACCTTGCCGCCCAGGTTGCGAGGAAGCACCTCGAGGAACTCGACCTCGCGCGGGACCTTGAAGTTGGCGAGCCGCTCCTTGGCGAAGGCGATGACGTCGTCGGCGGAGAGGTCGTCGGAGCCGCGTACGACGTACGCCCGGCCCACCTCGCCCAGCCGCTCGTCGGGCACCCCGACCACGGCGACGTCGTTCACGCCGTCCAGCCGCATCAGGGCCTGCTCGACCTCGGCCGGGTAGACGTTGAAGCCGCCGGCGATGTACATGTCCTTGAGCCGGTCGGTGATGCTCAGGTTGCCCTGCTCGTCGAGGGTCCCGACGTCGCCGGTGTGCAGCCAGCCGTCCTCGTCGATCGCCTCGCGGGTGGCCTCGGGGTCGTCGAGGTAGCCGAGCATCACGAACTCACCGCGGAGCAGGAGCTCGCCCTCCTCGCCGATCGCGTGCCTCCATGCCGGGGATGGCCCGCCCGCAGGTGTTGGCCACCACCTCGGCGCTGTCGCCCTGGCGGCACATCGTCGCCACCACGGCCTCGGTCATCCCGAACGCGGTGACGACCTGGTCGATGGCGAGCCCCTCCGGCTCTGCGGCGCGCATCCGCTCGATGAGCACGACCGGCACGACGGCCGCACCGGTCACCGCCAGCCGCAGCGAGGAGAGGTCGTACGACGAGCGCTCGGGGGCGGTGAGCAGCGACTGGTAGATCGTCGGCGCGCCGGGCAGCACCGTGATGCGCTCGTCCTGGATCACCCGCATCGTCTCTGCGAGGTCGAAGGTGGCCACGGGATAGAGGGTGGCACCAGTGGTGAGCCCGACCATGATCCCGGCCTTGTAGCCGAAGGAGTGGAAGAAGGGGTTGACCACGAGGTAGCGGTCGTCGCCGGTGAGCCCGCCGAGCTCGCCCCACGCCCTGGCCACGCCGACCGTCTGGCGGTGCGCCGACATCGCGCCCTTGGGACGGCCGGTCGTGCCGGAGGTGAACAGGATGTCCGCGACGTCGTCGGGCCCGACCGCGTCCGCCACGTCGTCGATGTCGCCGGCTTCAGCGCCGGACGTCGTCGAGCCGGGCCAGGTCGATGACCTCGCGCACGGACGCGAGATCGCTGGCCGCCCGCAGGTCGGCGCGCTGCGTGCGCCCGAGGAACCCGTCGGCGAGCACCACCAGGGTTGCCCGCGTGCGGTCGACGAGGTCAGCCACCTCGTGGCCGGTGTAGCGGCTGTTGGCCGGCACGAGGGTGCCGCCGGCGTAGGAGACCGCGAGCGCCGCCACCACCCAGTCGATGCTGTTGGGGGCCCAGAGCACGAGGCGGTCACCGGCCGCGAAGCCACGCTCCCGGTAGCCGGCGGCCGTCGCCCGGACCTCGTCGAGCAGCCCGGCGAAGGAGAGCGTGCGGCCCTCGGCGACGAAGGCCGGTCGGTCGCCGTGCGCCTGCGCCGCCGCGCGCAGGACACCGGGGACGGTGTGCGATGAGGCGGGCATCTGACTCCACGGTGACAGAACCAAGCAAGTGCTTGGTAGGTTACCCTATGGGCATGGACCTGACCTACGGCCCGGAGGACGAGGCGTTCCGCGCCGAGGTCCGTTCGTGGCTGGAGGACAACCTCGTCGGCGAGTTCGCGGGCCTGCGGGGGCTCGGCGGCCCCGGCCGTGAGCACGAGGCCCACGACGAGCGACTCGCCTGGGACCGCCACCTCGCCCGGAACGGCTGGACCTGCATCGGCTGGCCGCGTGAGCACGGTGGCCGCGGGCTGCCGCTCTTCCGCCAGGTGATCTTCCACGAGGAGTACGCCCGGGCCAACGCCCCGGCCCGCGTGAACCACTTCGGCGAGGAGCTGCTGGGGCCGACGCTGATCGCCTTCGGCAGCGAGGAGCAGCAGCGGCGCTTCCTGCCGCAAGATCGTCGCGGTCGAGGAGCTGTGGTGCCAGGGGTACTCCGAGCCCGGCGCCGGCTCCGACCTCGCCAACGTGGCGACGAAGGCGCGGCTCGACGGCGACGCCTGGGTGGTCGACGGGCAGAAGGTCTGGACCTCGCTCGCCCACGTGGCCGACTGGTGCTTCGTCGTCGCCCGCACCGAGCCCGGCTCGAAGCGCCATGCCGGGCTGTCCTACCTGCTCGTGCCGATGGACCAGCCCGGGGTCGACGTACGCCCGATCAACCAGCTGACCGGCACGTCGGAGTTCAACGAGGTGTTCTTCTCCGGCGCCACCACCGACGCCGCCAACATCGTCGGCGAGCGAGGGCGAGGGCTGGAAGGTGGCCATGGGCACGCTCGGGTTCGAGCGCGGCATCTCCACGATCGGCCAGCAGGTCGGCTTCCAGCGTGAGCTCGACGCCCTGCTCGACGTGGCCCGCGCCAACGGCAGCTACGACGACCCGGTGATCCGCGACCGGCTGGCGAAGGCGCAGGTCGACCTCGAGGTGATCCGGCTCAACGCGCTGCGGACGCTGAGCGAGGACCAGGCGCCGCAGCAGGCGAGCATCGCCAAGCTGCTGTGGGCCGGCTGGCACCGCACGCTGGGTGAGCTGGCCATGCTGGTGCGCGGCCGCGAGTCGCTGACCACCGGCCCTGACCACGACCTCGACGAGTGGCAGCGGCTGTTCCTGTTCACCCGGGCCGACACGATCTACGGCGGTTCCGACGAGATCCAGCGCAACGTGCTCGCCGAGCGCGTGCTCGGTCTGCCGCGCGAACCGGTGGGAGACGCGACGATGACACGACGAGCCCGACCCGAGCAGCCCGCGCCCGACTACGTGCCGCCCCACGACCTGCTGCGCGACAAGGTCGTCGTCGTGACGGCGGCCGCCGGCGCCGGGATCGGCGCGGCCGTCGTACGCCGCGTGCTGGAGGAGGGGGCTCGCGCCGTCGTGCTCGGCGACACGCACGAGCGCCGGCTCGCCGAGGCACGGGAGTCGCTGGCCGAGGAGTTCGGCGCCGACCGGGTGCGGTCGCTGGTCTGCGACGTCACCGACGAGTCCCAGGTGCAGCAGATCGTCGATGCCGCCGACGAGTTCGGCGGTCTCGACGTGATGGTCAACAACGCCGGGCTCGGCGGCACGGCCGCGATCACCGAGATGACCGACGAGCAGTGGTCGAAGGTCATCGACATCACCCTCACCGGGACCTTCCGCTGCATCCGGGCTGCGTCCAACAAGATGATCGCCGGCGGAACGCGCGGGGTGATCGTCAACAACGCGTCGGTGATCGGCTGGCGGGCGCAGGAGGGGCAGGCCCACTACGCCGCCGCCAAGGCCGGCGTCATGGCGCTGACGCGCTGCGCCGCCCTCGACGTCGCCGCCCACGGGATCCGTGTCAACGCGGTCTCGCCGAGCCTGGCGATGCACCCGTTCCTGGCCAAGGTCACCTCCGACGAGCTGCTGGCCGAGCTGAAGCAGCGGGAGGCCTTCGGTCGCGCCGCCGAGCCCTGGGAGGTGGCCAACGTGATGGTCTTCCTGGCCAGCGACTACTCGTCGTACCTCACCGGTGAGGTCATCTCCGTGAGCAGCCAACATGCCTGAGGTCTCGACAAGCTCGACCACCGTCGGGGGCCAGACGCGCCGCGACGAGCTCCTCGAGATCGCCGCGACGCTGTTCGCCGAGCGCGGCTTCCGCAACACCACCGTGCGCGACATCGCCGACGCCGCCGGGATTCTCTCCGGGTCGCTCTACCACCACTTCGACTCCAAGGAGGCGATGGTCGACGAGCTGCTCGACAGCTTCCAGAAGCAGCTGTTCACGACGTACGACGAGATCGTCGCCAGCGACCGCACGCCGCGGCAGAAGCTCGAGGCCGTGGTGCGGGTGTCCTTCGAGGCGATCGACCAGCACCACAGCGAGGTCGCGATCTTCCAGAACGATGCCGCCTATCTCGCCGGCTTCGAGAGGTTCGCCTACCTGACCGAGCGGAACGCCCGGTTCGAAGCACTGTGGCTGGACCTGCTCCGCGAGGGGATGGCGGCGGGGGAGCTGCGGCACGACCTCGACGTCGACCTCGTCTACCGGTTCCTGCGCGACACCGTCTGGGTGGCGGTCACCTGGTACCGCCCCGGCGGCGCACTCTCCGCAGAGCAGGTCGCCGACCAGTACCTCACCATCCTGCTGGAAGGGATCTCCCAATGACCGAGCAGAGACCTGAGGCCTACATCGTCGACGCCGTCCGTACGCCGGTCGGCAAGCGCGGCGGCTCGCTCGCGGGCGTGCACTCCGCCGACCTGGGTGGCCACGTGCTCAAGGCGCTGGTCGAGCGCACCGGCATCGACCCCGGTGCTGTCGACGACGTGATCATTGGCTGCTGCGACACGATCGGCTCACAGGCCGGTGACGTGGCCCGCACGGCATGGCTGGTCGCCGGGCTGCCCGACCACGTGCCCGGCGTGACGATCGACCGGCAGTGCGGCTCCTCCCAGCAGGCCGTCCACTTCGCCGCGCAGGGCGTGATGTCGGGCACCCAGGACCTCGTCGTCGCCGGCGGGGTGCAGAACATGTCGGCGATCCCGATCTCGGCGGCGATGCTGGTGGGCCAGCAGTACGGCTTCACGACACCGTTCGCCGAGTCGCCCGGCTGGCAGGCGCGGTACGGCGACCAGGAGGTCTCCCAGTTCCGCTCCGCCGAGATGATCGCCGAGAAGTGGGACATCAGCCGGTCGGACATGGAGGAGTTCGCGCTCGCCTCGCACACCCGCGCCCGCGCGGCCATCGACGAGGGCCGGTTCAAGGACGAGGTCGTCCCGGTCGCTCTTCCCGATGGGCAGACTCTCGACACCGACGAGTGCCCGCGCGAGACCTCGCTGGAGAAGATGGCCGCGCTCAGGCCGCTCGCCGAAGGGGGCCGGATCACCGCGGCCGTGGCCTCGCAGATCTGCGACGCCGCCTCCGCGCTGCTCATCGCCTCGGAGCAGGCGGTCGGAGACGCACGGCCTGCGCCCCCGCGCCCGTGTCCACCATCTCTCCGTCCGTGGTGACGACCCGGTGTGGATGCTCACCGGGCCGATCCGAGCGACCCGCCACGCCCTCGAGAAGACCGGCCTCTCGGTCGGGGACATCGACCTGTTCGAGTGCAACGAGGCGTTCGCCTCCGTCGTGCTCGCCTGGTCGCAGGAGCTGGACATCCCGCTGGACAAGGTCAACGTCAACGGCGGCGGCATCGCGCTGGGCCACCCGATCGGGGCGACCGGCACCCGCATCATGGCCACGCTGCTCAACGAGCTCGAGCGCACCGGCGGCCGCTACGGCCTGCAGACCATGTGCGAGGGCGGCGGCCAGGCCAACGTCACCGTCATCGAGCGCCTCTGACTCTCCGCCGCTTCAGAAGGCGGTGGCGAGCAGGTCGGCCAGGAGCGCGTGCTCGTCGGCGAGGTCGGGGGAGAGGCCGCGGCTGCGGAACCAGGCGCAGACGTTCGCGCAGTCGCGGAGCAGGAAGTCCGTGCCCTGGGGATTCCCGACGAGGTCGACCACCTGCGGTAGGTCGATGACCACGAGGCGCTCGCCGGCTGCGAGGATGTTGTACGCCGACAGGTCGCCGTGCACGATCCCGTGCTGCGCCATCGTCGCGAGGACCTCGCGCAGCTGCTCGAAGTAGTGGTGCAGCAGGTCGGGTTCCGGCCGGGTCTGGGCCAGACGCGGGGCGGTCTCGCCGTCGTGCGTGACCCACTCCATGAGCAGCTCGGTGCCCACGAGCTGCACCGGGTAGGGGACCGGGATGCCAAGGAGCCAGCAGGTCTTCATGGCCACCCACTCGGCGTCGGCCCACTGGCCGGCCGCGACCGTGCGCCCGAACGCCGTCCCTCGGGCCACGGCTCGTGTCTCCCGGCTGTCACGGCCACGTCGGCCCTCGGTGTAGACGGCCTTGCGGTGGAAGTTGCGGTGCTCGGGGTCGCGGTACCGCTTCGCGGCCATCACGACGGCCGGCCCGTCCTCCACCGCGCGTTCGAGGAGGAAGACGTCGGCCTCCTTGCCGGTCTTGAGGACGCCCAGCTCGGTGTCGACGGCTGCGCGCTCGGTGATCACCCAGTCGGGCCGGGGTTCGGGTCCACGACACAGCGGGTCGGCGTCGTACCACGTGGTCCAGCGCTGGTTCGCGCCGTCGGGCTCGTCGTAGGAGCGGAAGTCGAAGACGAAGCCGGGATCGAGTGCGGCCTCGAGCTCGGGCTCAGGTGCAGGAAGGTCCTGCCAGGCGTGCATGGGTGCTCCAGGTGTGAGAGAAGAGGTGGTCTGCGGACAGGCCACGGACAGTGGTGGACATGCCACGCCTCCTCTCTCACGGCGCCCGATGAGGGCGCGCTGGTGCGTCCTTTCGATCGTGGGCCACCGCACGGCAGCTGGGCAACTGGTTTTCCGCTGACCGCTGCGGTCAGTCGTGCCCGACGATCTCCGCGACGATCGTGGCGAGGTGGGCGACCTCGGCCTTGTTCACGACGTGCACGTCGAGCCGCTCGGCCTCGGCCTGGTCGATCAGGCCGCCCCAGCCGGTCCACAGGATGATGGGCACCGTGTCGCCGGAGAGCCGGCGGGCGGCGGCCGCCTCGAGACCGCTGCCGGGCGGCATGTTCTGGTCGAGCACCGCCACGTCGAAGGACTCCGCCTCCAACGCGGCGATCGCCTCCTCGCCGTTCGTCACGGCGGTGACGTCCCAGCCGCGCCGGCCGAAGAGGTGTGCGGTGACCTCGCGGATGTCCCGGTCGTCGTCGGCCACGAGCACGTTCACGGCACGTCTTTCGGGACGGCGAGCGTGAAGACACATCCGTCAGGCCCCGTGGACTCGAGCACCAGGTCACCGCCTTGCGCCCGGGCTGCTTCGCGGGAGACGTGCAGTCCCAGGCCGTTGCCGAGCTGGTTGGCTGTCGGGCCGAACGCCTCGAAGAGGCGAGGGAGGACCTCCGGGCTGACGCCGGGTCCGTCGTCCACGACTCGTGCCAGCAGTACGTCGTCGCCCGCGTCGAGGCGGATCTCAACCGAGGTACGGGCCGACCTCTCCGCGTTGTCCACCAGGTTGTGCAGGATCTGCTCCGTGCGCTGGACGTCGCAGGTGACCGGCAGCGGTCGCATGGCGCCGCTCACCAACACCCGCTCGTAGTCGGACGCCACGTTCTCGGCCACGTCGCGCAGGTCGGCGTTGGTGATGCGGATCGGAAGGGGCTCGTTCATGTTGAGCCGCGACCAGTCCAGGAACTGCGTCACGAGCTGGGTCAGCTGAGACGTCCGGATGCGGGCGCGCGCGGCCAGCTCCTTGGCCGACTCCGTCGTCACGCCCCCCTCACTGAGCAGCTCGAGGGTCGAGCTGATGACGGCCAAGGGAGTCTGCATGTCGTGACTGACACCGGCGAGCAGCGCGCTCCGGCTGAGGTCAGCTGCCTGGGTCGCCCGGTACTCGGCGAGCTCGAGGCTGGTGCGGCACCGCGCGAGCAGCTCGCCGGTCGTGAACGGCTTCACCACGTAGTCGTCCGCGCCCGCCTCGATGGCGCCTGCAGCTGCCTCGGGGCCGGCACGCGCGGAGAGCACCACCACCGGTGTGCTCCGCAGCAGGGCGTCGGCGCGGATCTCCTTCAGGAGTCCGAGGCCGTCCAGGTTGGGCATCATCACGTCGGTGACCACGAGGTCCACGTGCCGTTCTCGCAGGAGGTCCAGCGCGGCTCGGCCGTCAGGGGCAGTCGTCACGGTTCCCAGCTCGGCAAGGATCCGGGCGAGGCGGGACCTCATTGCAGCGTTGTCCTCCGCCACCAGGATCGACGCGCCCGGCTCGGACGTCGTCATGCGACCAGCGGGAGCCGGCCGGAAGGTCTCGGCAGCGGCATCCCTCGCCAGTGCCTCCCCAGCGGCGACATCCGGGGTCCACCGGTCAGCGGCGAGGTCTGACACGGCGACGAGGGGGAGCGTGACCTCGAACGTGGAGCCGCTTCCCAGGCGGGAGCTGGCGGTCACGGTGCCGTGCATGGCACGCGCTGCCTCCGCCACGATGGACAGGCCGATCCCGGTCCCCTCGATGCTCCGCGCACCACTGTTGTCGACGCGGTGGAACCGGTCGAAGACGAGATCGACCTCGGACTCGGGGATTCCGACGCCGGTGTCCGCCACGCCGAGCACGATCGAGTCGGCCACCCGACCGAGTCGGACCTCGACCGATCCTTCCCGAGTGAACTTGACCGCGTTGGCCACCAGGTTCAGCACGATCTTCTCCCACAGCTCGGGGTCGACCTGCACGATGCCGAGTCCGGGGTCGAGCTCGGTCTCGAGGGCGACCCCCGCTCGGGCGGCGGCGGATCCGAACGGCTGGAGCAGGTCACGCGTGAGCTCGGCGAGGTCCGTGGGCTCCGGGGAGGCATGGAGTCCGTCCGCCTCGATGCGGGCGACGTCGAGCAGGCCGTTGACCATGCGCAGGAGGCGGTGCGCACTGGCGTGCATCTCCTGGACGTCGACGGTGTCAATCCCGTCCGTGCGTCCGGTGAGGACGTCATCGAGGGGACCCAGCAACAGGGTCAGCGGCGTACGGAACTCATGGCTGACGTTGGACAGGAACGCCGTCTTGGCTGCGTCCAGGGCGGCAAGTGCCTCGAGGCGGGACTGCTCGCGAGCTCGGTCGGTGGCGACAGCGAGGATCTGGCCCACCTGGTCGGCCACCAGGCCGGCAAACCGCTCGTGGTCGTCGTCGTACGGGCGGAGCGGGTGCGGGGACAGCACGAGGACTGCTCCCGGCTCGCCGTGGATGCGCACGGGAAGCGACACGTGCAGCAGCTCCTCGCCGTCGTCCGTGCAGGTGTGCCGTTCGGCGACAGTCTGTCCACCGGACCAGGCCCGAATCACCGGGTGGTCAGCGGCTGCCACCGCCTCGGGGAGCGCCTCGTCGCAGGGTGGCCCGCACGCGCCCGTACGCACCAGCGGCGTGGCCGCATCGTCGTCTGCCGGTCGGTACAGCGCGCCACCACGGACCTCCTCGACCGCGTCACCGAGGGCCTGCATCACGAGGAGGACGGCGTCGTCGGGATCGGCTGCCTGGTTGGCTGCGACCGCCAGCGCGTTGAGGACCGAGAGGCGCCGTGCTGCCACCACCTTGTCGGTCGTCATCCCGAGCACGGCCAGCACGCCGCCCGGACCGCTCTCGTCGGGCACGTGGCTGTAGCTGAACGTGAAGTAGGCCTGCTCCGGACCGGCGCCACGCTCGATCGTGAGCGGGAGGTCCTCCGCCCAGACAGCAGGTCCCCCAGCCAGCACGGAGCGTTGCATCGGCCCGACGTCGTCCCAGACCTCGGCGAACTCGTCGCTCAGCAGGCCGCCCAGCGCGCGAGGGTGCTTGGCCCCGAGGGTCGGGGTGAACGCGTCGTTGTAGAGCATCACGAGCTGCTCGCCCCAGGTCAGGATCATCGGGTACCGGCTGCGCAGCATGATCGCGACCGAGGTGCGCAGGCTCTGCGGCCATTCCGCGCTCGGGCCGAGCGGCGTGGAGGTCCAGTCCTTCGCCGCCATCAGTCGCGCCATCTCGCCCTCGGACGCGAACAACGGATCGGCGCCTCCCATGCCGTGACCATAGACGCTTCCGGGTGTGCCGGACCCCGATCATCGATCCATCGCCCAGCCCCGGTGGCCGAGGTTCCGGCACCACTCGACAAAAGGAATCGACACCCGGTCCGGTCCGGCGCACCCTGTGAACATGCAGGTGCAGGGTGCGCTCCGCTTCACGGAGTACGACGCTGCCGACCCGGAGGCGATCGAGGCCGGGAGGCTGGTCATCAACGCCATCCGCGCTCGTGAGACCCCGTGGCTGCCTCCGATGACCGCACACCGGCGTGTGATGGATGTGAAACACGGCTGGGACGGAACCCCCGAGCGACACTTCCTGGGCCGGCTCGACGGCGACGTCGTCGGGGAGGCGGCCCTCGAGTTCGGCGAGTGGGACAACACGGAGCTGGCGTGGGCCAACGTGTTCGTCCACCCCGACCACCGTCGTCAGGGCCACGGCAGTGACCTGCTGGCTCACCTGATGCAGCTCGCGCGCGAGCGAGGCAGCCGGTCCTTCGGCATGGACGGGTGGGAGCTGCCAGGGGTCGAGGAGTTCGCCGGGCGGCACGGGTTCCGGCGCGGCAACCGCGTCGTGCACCGCGTGCAGCACCTGGGCCAGCTCCCGGCGGGGCTGGTCGAGGAGGTACGTGACGAGGCGCTCCCGCACGCGAAGGACTACGAGCTGATCCGGCTGGATGCGCCCAGTCCGGCCGAGTTGATGCCCGCGCTGGCCGAGCTGACCGCCGCCATCAACGACGCCCCGATCGGTGAGCTGGACCTCGAGCCCGAGAACTTCCCCGCCGAGCGCATCCTGGGCTACGAGCGCACCCAGCTGACGCGTGGCAACCGCCTGCACCGGCTGGTGGCGCGTGAGAAGTCCACGGGCAGGCTTGCGGGCCACACGATCATGGCGGTGTCGGCCGAGGAGCCGCAGTACGGCGACCAGCACGACACCTCGGTGCTCCGCGAGCACAGGGGACACCGCCTCGGACTGCTGCTCAAGGCAGAGATGCTGCTCTGGCTCCGGGAGGTCGAGCCGCAGGTGGAGCGCATCGACACCTGGAACGACGAGGGCAACGACCACATGATCGAGGTGAACGAGCGCCTCTGCTACCGGGTGACGAGCCGCCAGCTGGAGTTCCAGCGGGTCCTCTAGGCCGACTCGACCGCGCCGTAGGTCGGCGTACGGACGCCACGCTTCTGGGCGATCAGCAGGACGAGCAGGACCACCCACGCCACGACCGTGACGACCACGCTCGCGGTGGCCAGGCTCCAGCTGATCGCGAGCGTGGTGTCGTTGCGGCCGACCACCTGGGTGAAGGCGGAGAGGTCGCTGTCCTCCATGTCGCCGAAGTCGACGAGGAAGAAGCCCACGCCCCACATGCCGCCCCACAGGACGAGCTGCGCCACCGCCTGGCTCCGGGTCAGCGCGCGCGGCGCCGAGGTGCCGAGGAAGCCGAGGAGCGTGGTGAGGAGGAGTGCCAGGAACACGAACGGCAGCACGTAGAGCAGGATCAGCAGGAACCAGCCTCCGGCCCCGAAGAACAGCCGGCCGAACCAGACCCAGCACAGCATCACGAGGTTGACCGGGATCATCGCGATCAGCACGCCGCGGCCGAGGGAGCTCATGGCGCGCAGGCTACTCAGCCGGCCTGGGAGGCCTCCTGGTCCTGCCACCAGGCGACGGTCTCCTTGACCTGCTGCTCGAACGGCGTCGGCGCGAGACCCAGGCGCTCCTCGCTGCGGTGGGAGCTCATCTCGAACGGGCGGTCGAACTGGTACGACGTCTCGGCGAGCTCCCGGATGTCGACGGCGAAGACGCCGACGGCCTTGAAGACCCAGGACGGGACCGCCCAGGCCCGCGGCGTCGCGACGCCGGCGGCCGCGGCGATCGCCTGCACCAGGTCACGCTGGGTGCCAGCGGTGACCGTGGGGGCGTGGAGCACGCTGTTCCAGAGCTCAGGGTCCAACGACGCCGTCACCATCGCTCGCGCCAGGTCGGGGACGTACGTGAACGAGTGCGGCTGGTCCAGGCTCCCGACGACGTTGACCGTCTTGCCGGCGAGGATCTTCGGCACCAGTCGCTCGCCTGCGTGGGACATCCGGACGGCCGGACCGAAGAAGTCGGACGCGACCACGCTCACGGTCCGGGCGGGGGATGCCGCGCGCGCCCGCAGCAGGTCGGCCCGCACGCCGAGCTTGCCGCCACTCGCCGTGCGTGGGGTGTCCTCGTCGATCACGCCGTCGACCGGACCGTAGGAGTACAGGCTCTCCGGGAAGACGACGACCGCGCCGGCCTCAGCGGCCAGCTCGAGCACGACCTGCTCGGCGGCCTGGCAGCTCCTCGCGCCAGGTGCTGGCGCGGTACTGCGAGCCGTGGATGCAGTGGTGCACGGCCGCTGCACCCGCGACGTGCGGCGCCAGCTGCTCCCTGTCCGAGACGTCGACGCGACGGCGGTCGATGAGCTCGTGCTCCGGACCGCTGCCGGAGCGGGTGAGCAGCCGTACCGGGATCCCGCGGCCGGCCAGCTGCAGGGCGACCGTGGAGCCGACAGGGCCGGCTCCGGTGACGACGTGGGGGGTGGGGGTGGTGGTCATGGGGCGCTCCTCGCGAAATGAGAGCGGTGCTCTCTGTTTCACCCAGCATGCGTCGCCTTGGAGCCAATGTCAAGAGCAGTGCTCACATATGTGTGCGGCGCTCTTGTTTCTGGCATGATCGGGCCATGCCTGCCGACACCCCCGGGCCCGTGCGCGGGCCCAGACGCTCGAGGACATCACCCGCATCGGCCGCGAGCACCTCGCCACCGACGGCGCAGCGGCGCTGTCCGTGCGGGCCGTGGCACGCGACCTCGGCGTGGTCTCCTCGGCCATCTACCGCTACGTGCGCAGCCGCGACGACCTGCTCACCCTGCTCGTGGTCGACGGGTACGACGAGCTGGGCGACGCCGTCGACACTGCCCTGGCGAAGGTGGACCGCGTCGCCCACCGGAGCCGGTTCGTCACGGTCGGCCGGGCCGTGAGGTCGTGGGCCCTGGCCGAACCGGCGACCTATGCGCTGCTGTTCGGCAGCCCGGTGCCCGGCTACCACGCGCCCGCCGAGAGGACGACCGGTCCCGGCACGCGGGTGATCGGCGCTCTCGTCGGGATCTACGACGCCGCCCACGAGGCCGGGGCGCTCACGCCCCCCACCTCGGCGCCACCCGTCTCGCAAGCGGCTGGCCGCCGACTTCGCCGTGGTCCGCGCCGAGACCGGCGCCGACATCCCCGACGACCTCGTCGTGCGCGGGGTCCTCGCCTGGGCGGCGATGTTCGGGTGCGTCAGCTTCGAGCTCTTCGGCCAGTACGGCCCGGACACCTTCAGCGACCCGGCCGACCTGTTCGAGCGGCAGCTGGGGATCCTCGCCGAGACCCTCGGGCTCCGGGACGAGTGAGCATCAGGCGGGCGCGGCGATGGCAACCGGCTCCCCGGCCTCGTGACGGCTCGCCAGGCCGCGACCGGCATCCGGTGGATCCGCAGCGCCAGTGCGGTGAACGCGATGAGGGCACAGGCGCCGGCGACCTCGGACGCGTAGGCACTGACCGCGGAGCCGGCGAACTCCAGCACCAGGAACGCCACCAGCAGGCTCGGGACCCAGCGGGGCACCAGCGCCGTGCGGAACAGTGCGATGGTCAGCAGGAGCAGTCCTAGCACGGTGCCGGCCAGACCGGCGATGGCGAACAGCATGACCGGGCTGGACTCGATGCGCTCGTACAGCGCGGCGTACGCCGTACGACGGGACGGGTCTCCCGCCATCAGCAGGTAGGCCATGGACAGGCCCCCGAAGACGGTGTGCCCGAAGGCACCGAGAACCCCCAGCACCACGCCAGTCGTCGACAGTCGGGGTGCCCGCTGGCGCAGCAGGTGGCCCAGGCCGAGGACCGCGACGGCGAACGGCAGCTGTTGGAGGAGGAAGGCCACGGCGGACACGGCCGCACCGGCACCGGCGGCGTCGAGGGCCGCGAGTCGTCGGGCATGGTCAGCGGGGAAGTCCGGCTGCAGGGCGACGGAGAGCAGACCCAGCAAGGCGGAGACGACGAGAGCGGTCGCGGCGATGTCGCGGCGGAAGCTCGCGCCGTCGTGGGGGCGGTCGGTCATGGCAGTCCCTTCGGTTGGCCCTCGATGGGCAGGTGTCCATCGCACCGGCTGAGCCCGCTCCGGGTCATCAGTCGCGACGTCTCGCCGGTGTCCTCCCGAGTCGACAGCTCCGTCAACCACGGGATGACGACGCGTGGCGACCCGGCGCACTACCCTCGCCGCGTGACCCGCCCCCGGTCGGCGCTCGACGCGTCCCAGCTCTTCGACGTCGGGCTGGCGTTCGCGCTCACCGCCGCCGGGGTGGCGGAGGTGCTGGTCCCGTTCTCGTCGCGCCAGGGTGACGGTTCCGAACTGGTGTCGTGCGTCGCCGTGGTGCTCCGCGGCGCGGCCCTGACGCAGCGCCGACGGCATCCGCTCGCCACCAACCTGGTCGTCCTGGCCACCCTCCCGCTGGGCGTCCTTTTGGGCGGCACCTACGTGCTGTTCTACGGACAGGCGGTGATGATCGCCGTCGCGCTCTACTCGGTGGCGCGCTATGCCCCCCTCCGACAGGCCCTGGCGGGCGTGGCTGCGACGGCGCTCGTGCTCGTGGGGGCCGACCTCACCGTTCCCGCGCTGCAGGAGGCCAACGAGATCGTCTTCCACTGGTCGGTGGCGGTCTTGGTGGCAGGGGCCGGGTTCAGCCTGCGCGTGATGAGCCAGCGCGCTCGCGAGTCCCAGCGCCGTGCGGTCGAGGCAGAGGTTGCTGCGGCCGAGCGGGCCATGGCTGCCGTGGTGGAGGAACGCGCCCGCATCGCCCGCGAGCTGCACGACATCGTGGCGCATGCGGTGAGCACGATCGTCGTACAGGCCGGTGCTGCGGAGCAGGTCGTCGAGGCCGATCCCGCCCGCACCCGGGAGTCCCTGGAGACCATCCGCTCCACGGGAGCGGCAGCGCTGGCGGACATGAGGCGGCTGGTGACGGTGCTCCGTGACGACTCCGCCGGCCCGCTGGAGCCGCAGCCGGGACTGGCGGCCCTGCCCGGACTGGTCGAGGCCATGCGGGCGTCGGGACTCGACGTCGACCTCTCCGTCACCGGCGACGTGCGGCCACTGCCCGCGGGGCTCGACCTCGCGACCTACCGCATCGTGCAGGAAGGCCTGACGAACGTGCGCCGGCACTCCAGCGCCACGTCGTGCCCGAGTGCGCGTGGAGTTCGCCACCGAGCAGCTCAGCGTCGAGGTGCACGACGACGGCCCGGGTGTGGCGCACGCGCCGCGACCGCGGTGGCCACGGGCTCGTCGGCGTGCGCGAACGAGCCGCGTTGTACGGCGGCACGGTGTCGGCCGGGCCGGACGGCCACGGCGGCTTCCGGCTGTGCGTCCAGCTGGCGGTCGCCGCGTGACACGCGTGCTGCTGGTGGACGACCAGGAGCTGGTGCGGGCCGGGTTCCGGCTGATCCTCGAGCGAGCGGGCATCGAGGTCGTGGGCGAGGCGGGCGACGGGCTGGAGGCGCTCGAGGTCGCGCAGACGTGCCAGCCGGACGTCGTGCTGATGGACGTCCGCATGCCTCGGCTCGACGGCATCGAGGCGACGCGCCGGCTGCTGGCGAAGGGCTCGGGACCGAAGGTGCTGGCGCTGACGACCTTCGACCTCGACGAGTACGTCTACGCGGCGGTCCGGGCCGGCGCCAGCG
Source organism: uncultured Actinomycetota bacterium (assembly GCA_963698945.1). Classification (GTDB taxonomy): domain Bacteria; phylum Actinomycetota; class Actinomycetes; order Propionibacteriales; family Nocardioidaceae; genus Marmoricola. The sequence goes on from CAVOST010000017.1 coordinate 34,110, forward strand.
GGTTCCTGCTCAAGGACGTCAAGCCGTCCGACCTGGTGCACGCCGTCGAGGTGGTGGCCCGCGGGCGACGCGCTGCTGGCCCCCGCGCTGACGCGCAGGCTGCTGGAGCGGTTCGCCAGCGCGCCGTCCACCCGGTGGGCTCCCGCCGAGCTGGCCGGCCTGCCGGCACGCGAGCTCGAGGTGCTCGAGGAGGTGGCGACCGGCGCCTCCAACGCGGAGATCGCGGCGCGAGCTGTTCCTGTCCGAGGCCACCGTGAAGACCTACGTCTCGCGGCTGCTCGCCCGCTTCGACCTGCGCGACCGGGTGCAGCTGGCCGTGCTGGCCTACGAGTCAGGGTTGGTCGTCCCGGGCAGCAGGTAGCCCGTCGTACGACGCAGACACTCGGCCGCCTCGGTGACGACCCGGTCGAGCAGCTCCTCGCAGGTCGGCAGGTCGTCGATGACGCCCACGACCTGTCCGCTGGCCAGCACGCCTGCGGAGGTGTCGCCCTCGACGAGGCCGGCCCGGAGCATCATCGGCGTGTTGGCCGCCAGCGCCATCTGGCCCAGGGAGCGCCCCTGCTCCCGGCGCATCCGGTAGCCGTCAGCGGCGAGGGCGGGCCAGGACAGGCCGCTCATCCGCTTGAACTCCACCGTCCGCCGAGCCGTCGGGGCGAGCCGCTTCAGGGTGCTGCTCTCCTCGACCTGCTCGACGAGATCGGTGCGCAGCATCCGGTGGGGCATGCCGTCCACCTTGGCCGTGACCACCGTGCCGTTGAGGTCGGCGGCGAGGTAGCGCTGCTTCACCGCGTCGGGAACGGTCGAGTCCTGCGTGAGCAGGAAGCGGGTACCCATGCCGACGCCGGCCGCTCCGTAGGACAGCGCGGCGGCGAGGCCGCGGCCGTCGAAGAACCCGCCGGCCGCGACGACCGGGATCTCGACGGCGTCCAGGACGGTCGGCAGCAGCAGCGTCGTGGGCACGGTGCCGGTGTGGCCGCCGCCCTCGCCGCCCTGGATCATCACCGCGTCGGCGCCCCAGGCGGCAACCTTCTCCGCGTGGCGCGCTGCGCCCACGCTGGGCATCACCACGATGCCGTGGTCCTTGAGCTTCGCGATCAGCTCCTGCTTCGGGGCGAGGGCGAACGAGGCCACCTTCACGCCGTGCTTGATCAGCAGGTCGACGCGCTGGGGAGCGTCCCCGGCGTCCGCACGCAGGTTGACGCCGAAGGGCTTGTCGGTGCGGCTCTTCACCTCGACGATCGCGTGGTCGAGCTCGTCGTAGGTCATCGTCGCGGAGGCGAGGATGCCCAGGCCACCGGCGTTGGCGGTGCCGGTCACCAGCCTCGGGCCGGCCACCCAGCCCATGCCGGTCTGCACGACCGGGTGGCGTACGCCGACCAGCTCGGTCAGCGGCGTCCTCAGCAGCTGCTCGATCACCGCTGTGCCGTTTCTTGGGGCACCTCGCGCTCGCGCAGCTTCTTCGGGTCGAGCATCTCGCGGATGAGCATCAGCTCGCCGGGGGAGGGCGCGCGGGTCTCCGGCACCTCGCCCGAGGCCTCGATCTCGAACGCCGACGCCTCCTGCACGTCCTCGACCGTCACACCCGGGTGCACCGAGACGAGCCGCATCGTGTGGTCCGGACCGTCGAAGTCGAAGACGCCGAGGTTGCTGACGACCCGGTGGACGCCGTGGAACCTCGTGGCGGCCGGGCCGGCTGCCTCGGCGCGCGTCCGTCCCACGCCGGAGACGATGTCGACCTGCTCGACGAAGACGCGCGCGGAGTGCTTCGGCACCCAGTACGACGTCTTGTTGTTCACGGTGTTGCCGGGAGCGCCGCGGACGCCCAGCAGCTGACGTTTCGGCTGTTGCCAGGGGCCGATCGCCGAGATGTTCTGGTTGCCCTCGCGGTCGATCTGGGTGGCGCCCATCATCACGTGCCGCTTGCCGAACGGGACGACGGCCTCGAGCACGAGCCGGAACGGCATCCACCCCTCGACGACGTCCTGGGTCACGCCGAGCGGGGGAGACCCCTGCAGGATCCGCGCCTCCCCGTCGGTGATCATCAGCAGCGGGTTGCTGGTCAGCTTGGCCAGCCTGACGCCGAGCGTGGGCAGCAGGCCCATGGGGCTGGCCATGACCTCACCGTCGTCGGCGAAGCAGTCGGCGATGGCGACGGCGCAGTACTCGCTGCGGGTGACCTCGCTCATTCCGCCTCCTCGGCGAACGCGGCCACCGCGTCCTGGTAGTCCTGCTCGCTCCCGGCGAGGAAGCGCTGCTCGAAGCCGGCCCACGCGTCGGGGTCCTTGGCCGCGGTGGCGTAGGCCTTCTGGAACTTCTCGTCGCGCTCGTACGTCGGCGTGCACGTGGTGAAGTGGGCGCCTCGCGGTGTCTCCACCACGCCCGCCACCATCGTGCGGTTGATCAGCATCGTCTGCAGCGCGGCGTCGACCGTCATGCCGGCCGTGTCGATGACCTGCTCCGTCGACACGTAGGCCTCCCGCGCCGCCATGCAGAACAGGTCGTCGAAGTAGGGATCGGGCCCGAGGTACTGCGCGTTGCCCCACTGGTCGGCCCGGTTCATGTGGACCAGGGCGACGTCGAGCTCCAGAGCGGGTACGGCGACCAGCTCCTCCGCGCCCCCTCCCGATGACGGAGGGTAGGGACTCGTGACGGTCCGCAGCGTGGGGTCGTTGTCCAGCACCGCCGAGCCGAGGCCGGCGCGCGTCGGGAGGAACGGCACCCGCTGGGCGGCGGCACGCAGGCCGGTCTGGAACATGCCCTCGTCCCACTCGCGGAACGAGGCCGTCGCCTCCTGCCGGGCGCGCGAGAACAGCGGTTCCAGGGGGATCGAGTCCAGGGTGGCGAAGGCGTAGGTCACGTGGCTCGCCTTGCCGGCCTGGAGCAGCAGGCCGACGTCCGGCCCGGCGTACGACACGATCCGCAGGTCGGTGAGGTCACTGCGCAGGATCGCCCGCACCAGGGCCATGGGCTTGCGCCGCGACCCCCAGCCGCCGATCCCCACGGTCATGCCGTTCTCGATCCGCGCGATGACGTCCTCGGCCGTCATCACCTTGCTGGGCATGCTCACTGGCGCTTCCCCTTCTCGGTGCCTGCGAAGGCATCGCGGTGCTCATCGGAGACGCCGGCGAGGTTGAGCTCCATCGTGAAGCCCTGCTCGAAGCGGTAGCTGCGGTTGACGTCGACGGGATCGATCCCGTTGATCGCCTCCTTGGCCATCCGGATCACGCGGGTGTCCTTGGCCGCGATCTCGCCGGCGACCGCGAGTGCGGCGGCGTCGAGGTCGGCACGGGGGACCACCTCGAGCACCGAGCCGTGCGGCACCAGGTCCGCGGCTGTGATCGTGCGGGCGGTGAAGTAGAGCGTGCGCATCAGGTGGGGCGGCACCATCCGGGCCAGGTGGGTGGCCGCGCCCAGGGCGCCGCGGTCGACCTCCGGGATGCCGAAGTACGCGTCGTCACTGGCCACGATGCAGTCGGCGTTCCCGACCAGCCCGACGCCTCCGCCGAGGCAGAAGCCGTTGACCGCGGCGATCACCGGGACGCTGCACTCGTAGACGGCGCGGAACGCGGCGAAGCAGCCGCGGTTGGCGCCGATCAGGGCGTCGAAGCCCTCGGTCGTCTGCATCTCCTTGATGTCGACGCCGGCGTTGAAGCCCTTGCCCTCGGCCCGCAGCACCACGACGTGGGTCTCGAGGTCTGCGCTGGCCTCGTCGAGCGCCGCTGCGAGGTCGAACCACCCCTGCACCGGCAGCGCGTTGACCGGCGGGAAGTCCATGGTCAGGACGCGGACGCCGGCGGCGTCGAGCTCCGACGAGATGCCCATGCGCGACCTCCACAGCGGCCCGGAATTGAATCAACCAAGCATTTGCTTGGTAGCCTACACGGATGCCGCTCTCCGTGGACCTGACCGGACGTGTCGCCCTCGTCACGGGCGGCAGCCAGGGCATCGGTGCGGGCATTGCGCGGGTGCTGGTGGAGGCCGGCGCGACGGTGGTCACCTGCGCGCGCTCCGCGGTGGAGCACCCGCTTCGCGGCACCACCCACGTGCAGTGCGACGTGCGCGACCCGGACGCCGTGACATCGATGATCGAGGGGATCGTGGCCGAGCACGGTCGGCTCGACATCGTGGTCAACAACGCCGGGGGAGCGCCGTACGCCGAAGCCGCGACTGCGTCCCCGCGATTCTCCGAGAAGGTGCTCGGGCTGAACCTGACGGCGGCGCTGCACGTCGCCCAGGCCGCCAACGCCGTCATGCAGCAGCAGGGCAGCGGCACGATCGTCAACATCTCGTCGGTCTCGGCGCTGCGCCCCTCACCCGGCACGGCGGCGTACGGCGCGGCCAAGGCCGGCCTGGACTCCCTGACGCGCTCGCTGGCTGTCGAGTGGGGCCCTGCGGTGCGGATCAACAGCGTCGACGTCGGCCTGTGCCGCACCGAGCAGACGGCCGACCACTACGGCGGTGACGAGACCGTCGCGGCCATCGAGCAGACGATCCCGCTCGGCCGGATGGCCGACCCCGCCGAGATCGGCCGGGTGGTGGCCTTCCTGGCCTCGGACCTGGCCAGCTACGTCTCGGGCGCGTGCGTCGCGTGCCACGGCGGCGGCGAACCCCCGGCCTCTTGATTGCCAGAGCCTGCACGTACTGCGTGCCAACTCACAGGAGAACTCATGACTCTGCTCGACGGTCGCGTCGCCATCGTCACCGGAGCCGGTCGCGGCATCGGCCGCGCCCACGCGCTCGAGCTCGCCCGCCAGGGAGCCAAGGTGCTCGTCAACGACCTCGGCACGTCGGGTGCCGGAGAAGGCTCGGCCTCGGAGCCCGCTCACCAGGTCGTGGCCGAGATCGAGGCACTGGGCGGCCAGGCCGTGGCCAACGGCGCCGACGTGGCCGACTTCGCTCAGGCCGAGGCCATGGTCCGGCAGGCCATCGACAGCTTCGGCGGGCTCGACATCCTGGTCAACAACGCGGGCTTCGTGCGTGACCGGATGCTGGTGAACACCTCCGAGGAGGAGTGGGACGCCGTCATCCGGGTGCACCTCAAGGGCCACTTCGCGCCCCTGCGTCACGCCGGTGCGTGGTGGCGGGCCGAGTCCAAGGAGGGCCGTCAGCCCGTGGCGCGCGTGATCAACACCAGCTCGGGCGCAGGCATGCAGGGCTCGATCGGCCAGACGACGTACTCCGCGGCCAAGGCGGGCATCGCCGGGATGACGCTCGTGGCTGCCGCCGAGCTGGGTCGCTACGGCGTCAACGTCAACGCCATCGCCCCCGTCGCCCGCACCCGGATGACCGAGGGTGCCTTCCCCGAGATGATGGCCGAGAGCGAGGACGCCTTCGACGCCATGGACCCCGCGAACAACTCGCCGGTGGTGGCGTGGCTCGCCTCCGCCGACTGCGACGTCACCGGGCGCGTGATCGAGATCGAGGGCGGCCAGATCTGCGTCGAGGAGGGCTGGCGCCACGGTCCGCGCGAGGACCTCGGTCGTCGCTGGGAGGCCGCGGAGGTCGGCGACGCCGTCCGGCGGCTCGTGGCCGAGGCAGCCGTTCCCGACCCGGTCTACGGCACCACTGGTTGATCGGAGCAGCTCCGGACCGTGACGAAGGACATGCCGCCTGAGGCGTCAGCGGGTTTGGTCACGGGGTACGAACGGGTACGAATGCAAGTCCCCCGCCGATACCAGGAGACCGATGACGCGCTTCAGTGCGAGCAACCAGTCAGCCGCGACGCTGAAGTCCTCACGTGAGGACATCTGGGCAGCGTTGACCGACCCGACACTGCTCCCGAAGCTGACGCCCTACCTGCACCGCATCGACGCCGACGGTGACCGCTGGACCTGGCACGTCGCGAAGGTGCCGATGCTGGGCAAGTCCATCGGGTCGACGTTCACCGAGGTGATGACGCTCGATCCGAAGACGCGCATCTGCTTCCAGCACGACCCGGAGAAGAAGGACGAGCAGACCGAGGTCCGGGGGGAGTACCACCTCGAGGACCGCCAGGCCGGCACCCGTGTCTCGATCGACATCGAGGTCGACGTGGAGCTGCCGTTCCCGAAGGCGATGCGGCGTCCGGTCGAGGGCGCGATCCGGACCGTCATGGCCGGCATGGGCAGAGTCTTCGCACGCAACCTGCTCAAGCACCTGGGCGAGCGATGAGGATCCTCGTCCTGGGCGCCACCGGCTACGTCGGCTCGCGCGTCGTACCCGCCCTGCTGGAGGCCGGCCACGAGGTCGTCGCCGCCTCCTCGTCGGTGGCTGCGCCCGAGCGGTTCTCCTGGGGTGAGGACGTCGAGTGGCGGCGCACCGACGTCATGGACGAGAAGGCAGTGGCCGAGGCGATGGCCGACGTCGAGGGCGTCTGCTACCTGGTGCACTCGCTGAGCTCGCGCAGCTTCGTCGAGCGTGACCGCCGCGGTGCGGAGATCGTGCGCGACGCCGTACCCGCCAGCGGCGTACGACGGATCGTCTACCTCTCCGGCCTCGTCCCGGACAAGCCCCAGGACCAGCTGTCCAGGCACATCCGCTCGCGGCAGGAGGTGGAGCGGGTGCTGTCGCAGGCGGAGTCGCAGACCACCTCGGTCGTCTCGCTACGTGCCGGGGTGGTCCTCGGGGCGGGGTCGACCTCTTTCGAGGTGGTCCGACAGCTCTCGACTCTCCTGCTGGTGCAGCCGATCCCGCACTGGTTGGAGCACAAGGTGCAGCCGGTCGCGATCTCCGACGTGCTCCGCGCGGTGGTCGAGTCGTTCGCCGACGAGCACCTCAGTGGGCCGGTCGACATCGGCGGGCCGAACGTGGTGCGGTACTCGAAGCTCCTCGCCGAGTGCTCGCGCGCGTCCGGCCTGCTGCGTCTGCGCATCCCCGTGATCTCCGTCCCCGGCGCTCTCGTGGGGCTCGGCGCCGCCGCGCTCGTCGCCGCACCGTTCTGGACGGTGATCGCCCTCATCGAGAGCCTGCGCTACGACATGGTCTGCCGCCCCGAGGCCACGTGGGTGCCGAAGGACGGACAACCCCTGATGGGTGTCAGCGAAGCCATGGCCAGGTGCTTCGAGCCCGAGGGCACCGTGCCCGAGGCCCCGCTGCCGGGCGACGCCGCCTGGACCCGGATGCGCGCGCCCGTGCTCGACGAGCTGCACGCCCCGGCGGTCGTCCGGGCCGGTGCGAGTCTGGCTCTGCGTCGCCTCAAGGACCTGCTCGAGCTGCGCTGAGAAACCCGCGTCTCAGTCAGGACGAAGGCTGGAAGCCCTGTGTCCGCTCGCCGTCGATGAGGTACTTGCCGTCCTCGAACTTCAGGTCGAGCACGGTCGGGCCGGGCCCGTTGTCGAAGTCGTCGAAGTGGACCTGGTAGCTGACGGCCAGGTCCTCGGGGTTCGTGGAGATGCTCAGCACCTCGCCGTTGCTGGCCTTGTCCCAGAAGCTGCGGTACTTCTTGAACCCACCGCTCTCCTCCTGGAACTTCGGGGTCAGCATCATCCAGGACTTGCTCGGGTCGTCGGCGACGGTCGTGACGTAGTCGCGGATGAAGGTCTCCATGCCCTTGGCCGTGGGCTTCGCGGCCGCTGACGGGGAGGGACTCTTGGTCGGCTGGGCAGCGGTCCCCTTGGAGCCGGGCTCGTCGTCGGAGAGCGCGGCCCACAGGCCCACGCCACCGAGGACGAGCAACAGCACGACGCCGAGCGCGACCAGCGCCCTCCCCGGGGGTCGACGTCGGGTGCGGTCGGGCGGCGGAGGAGTCGGGGCGACGGTCGGGGTGACGGAACCGAACACTGGTGGCGGTCGAGCGGCTCGTCGACGGTCGGTTCGTCGTACTCGACGGGCGAGGTGACCAAGGGTGCTGTCCGGTCGGCGCGGACGAGGAAGTCGCGGACCTGGGACATCGTCCAGCGCCGTGACGGATCGCGCTCCATCGTGCCCTCGAGCATCGGGGTCAGCCAGCCGGCGTCGATGCGTGGGGGCTCTTCGTTCACCAGGCGGTAGAGCGCGCCCATGACGTTGTCGCGCACGTCGTACGGCGGCCGACCCGAGAGGACGTGAAAGGCGGTGGCGCCGAGCGACCACACGTCAGCGGGCTCCCCACCGCGGTCCGCCGCCCGCCACCTCGGGAGCGAGGTACGCCGGGGACCCGGTGACCAGCCCGGTCTGCGTCAGCGCAGGGTCCGTCGCGATCCGGGCGATGCCGAAGTCGGTGAGCTTCACCTGCCGGTGGGCGTCGACCAGGATGTTCGACGGCTTGACGTCACGGTGCACGATCCCGGCGCCGTGGGCCGCGGCCAGGCCGTCCGCCGCCTGGGCCAGGAGCGGGGCCGCGTCGTCGGGGGAGAGCGGGCCCTCATCGCGGATCAGCCGACCGAGGTCGACACCGTCGACGTACTCCATCACCAGCCACCAGGCCTCGTCGTCCCCGTCGACCACGGCGTCGAAGACCGCCACCACGTGAGGGTGGTGCAGCCGTGCGCTGACGCGGGCCTCGCGCTCGGCGCGTGCGAGGTCGGTGCGGTCGGCTCCGGGTAGGAGCCCGATCCGTTTGAGCGCGACGTGCCGTCCGAGAACCTCGTCTCGTCCCAGCCACACCGCGCTCATGCCGCCGCGCCCGACCTCACGGTCGAGCGAGTACCGTCCTGCGATCACGCGTGCCTTTCGGGTGGGAAGCATTCAGCCGTCCATCGTAGGTGCGGCGGAGGTGGCGCGCGGCCGCGCAGGGCTTACGACGGCGGTGGGCCGTGGTACGGAAGGCGCAGGTCAGCACCCGGTGGAGCGGCCGCCCGCTCGCGGTGTTGGTACGGAAGGCGTGTTGTGGAGATCACACGTTGGTGGTGGGCAGTCCGGACCACACGCCGGTTGAGCTTGTCGAAACCCCTCTCCGGGCTGCCGGTTTCCTTGTGGTCGGGGAAAGCGCAGCAACAGGAGGGGTCTTTGGGTTGGCTGGGTCGCCTGCCGGCCGTCGGTTCGCGGGTGTCGAGACTTTCTTCGAGAATTTCTCCACAGATTCGCTAAACCTGCAGGTCAGAGGCGAGAACTGTCGGTGGTGGGTGCTGGAATTGAGTCATGTCCAGCACCCCGACCGACACGCTGACCCGGGTACATCCGGTCGCTGATTTCGCGGCCCGAGCGTCTGCCCGGCTCGACGAGCTGGCATCGGTGCCGGTGTGGTCGATGACTGCGTCGGAGCACCGCCAGGCGCTGGTGACACTGGCGTCGGGTGCAGAGCCAGGTCGCCTCGCTCCAGCTGCAGGTGCTGGCCGAGGCAGAGCGATCCGGTGCCACCGCTGAGCAGGGTGCCGGTACGGCGGCGGACTGGCTGGCGGTCGAGACCCGGCAGACCCGACGGGCAGCACGCTCGGACCTGAAGCTCGCCCAGCGGCTCGAGACCTACCAGGTGCTGGCAGGTGCGTTGGAGGCCGGTGACGTGAACACCGCCCAGGCGCGGGTGATCGTCAGCGGCGCTGGACCGGCTCCCCGACAAGGGCGAGTTCGCGGTCTCCGTTGGAGCAGAGGCAGCAGGCCGAGGAGCACCTCGTTGAGCAGGCGGCGCACTTCGACGCCGACAGGCTCAAGATCCTCGGCCACCGGCTCTTCGAGGTCATCGCCCCCGACCTGGCCGAGAACCTCGAGGGTCGGGTGCTGGAAGCCCAAGAGGCCAAGGCGCTGCGCAAGGTCTCGCTTCTCGATGTGGGAGGACGCCGAGGGCATCTGCCACGGCCAGTTCCGGGTGCCGCAGCTGCACGGCCAGATCCTCACCAAGGCGCTGCAGGCGCTTCACCAACCCCGCCCGACCCGAGGACAGTGCGATCGACCCGGACCTGCCGAGCGAGGTGCGCAACGGGTTGGCGTTCACGAGGCTCCTCGAGGCGATCCCGGCGACATGGCTACCGAAGCACGGCGGGGTCGGCGCCACCGTCGTGGTCACGATGACCCTCGACCAGCTCCTGGGGAAGCTCGACGCCGCGGGGGTGTGCACCCTGGACACCGGCGGCCGGATCACGGCCGCCGAGGCCCGCCGCCTTGCCTGCTCCGCGGGGATCATCCCGATGGTGCTGGGCGGGAAGTCTCAGCCGCTCGACGTCGGCCGGAAGCGCCGCTTCCACACCGAGGCCATGCGGGTGGCGATGGGTGTGCGCGACGGTGGCTGCACCGCCGAGGGCTGCGACAAACCCGCCTCGATGTGCCACAGCCATCACGACATCGCCTGGTCGGCCGGCGGCAGCACCAACGTGAAGACAGGCAGGCTGTTGTGCGGCCGTCACCACCGTCGCCTCCACCAACCCGACGGCGAGGTCACCTTCCACCGGCGTACGTGAGAGCTGCTACTTCCGAGTAGTCCGCCTACCGAACGCATAGGGCGCCGCCCGAGGACGGGGGAGACCTCGGACGACGCCTAGGCCCTCTCGGGGCGGGACAGGTGAGGTCGAACCCGAAGTGACCTGCGCCCATTGTCGGTCAGCGGGGCCCTCGCCGTGGGCACGACACGAACGGGAATTGAAAGCCGCCCGGCAGGCGGGTGGGGCCAAACCGGGCGGCATACTCCGCAGAGCGTCTCGGGTCGCCTGCGAAGTGCGCTCATTGTGGGGATGTCGGGGCGTTACGGCGAGTGGAGTCCCGTGGCGGTCTAGTTCTGCCCACCTGGTGGGCCGCCGTCGGTCGCCGGTCGTGCGTCCGGCATTCGTGACAGGTCCTGGCAGCGCCGACGACTAGAGTTGGCCGGGTGGGAGCAGTCGAGGCGGAGGGAGTCGCCGCGGCAATCGGCCCCAGCAAGTCCAGCTACGTCCAGTCCGTCGACCGGGCGATCGCGCTGCTGAGAGCACTGGCCGCGAGCGGCGGCACCGCGAGCGCCCCGGCACTGGCTCATCGGTGCGGCCTCAACCGGGCGACGGCCTACCGCCTGCTGGTCACGCTGGAACAACAGAGCATGGTCGTCCGCGATCCGGCCAGCGGGTTGTTCAGCCTGGGTCCCACCATCTCCGAGCTCCAGCCCGGATTCCGGCGACAGGACCTCGCCGAGCAGGCACAGCCAGTGCTGGAGCGGTTGAGCCTCGAGACCGGCGAGACCGCCTGCCTCGGGGTCATTCGAGGAGACCTCGTGGAGTACGTCGCTGAGGTGATCCCCGCGATCATCGACGAGGAGTCATGGCTCGGCCAGCGGGTGCACCTGCACGCCTCGTCCATGGGCAAGGCGTTCCTGGCCTTCATCGAGGAGTCGCGGGTCGACGCCATCGTCGGCGAGAGCATGTCGCGCTACACCGATTCCACCATCACCGAGCTGACCCGGCTCCACGCGGAGCTCGCGCAGACACGGCTGCAGGGCTACGCCGTCTGTCGGGGTGAGCTCGAAGAGGGGTCCTGGGGCGTGGCGTCGCCGGTGATCGGTGCGCACGGCGAACCCGTCGCCGTGCTGTGCCTGTGGGGGCCGGACAACCGTGGCGACCTCGCGCGGTGCAATGCGCTGGGCCGGCTGGCACGACGTGCCGCGCAGGAGCTCAGCCGCACCGGCTGACGTCGAGGGGACCCCGGCTAGACGCGCTCGATGACCGTCCCGGTGGCCATGGCACCGCCGGCACACATGGAGATCAGGGCGCGGGTCCCGTCGGTGCGCTCGAGCTCGTGCAGGGCCGTGGTGATCAGGCGCGTGCCTGTGGAGCCGACGGGGTGGCCCAGGGCGATGGCGCCGCCGTTGACGTTGGTCCGGTCGAGGGGTGCACCGGTCTGCTGCGCCCAGGAGAGTACGACGGCCGCGAACGCCTCGTTGACCTCGAACAGGTCGAAGTCGTCGAGCGACATCCCGGTCCGGTCGAGCAGGCGACGGGTCGCGTCGATGGGCCCGTCGAGGTGGTAGTAGGGGTCGGACCCGACCAGGGCGTGGTCGACGATCCGGGCCCGGGGGGTGAGGCCCAGCGAGGCGGCGACGTCGGAGTCCATCAGCAGCACGGCCGAGGCGCCGTCGCTGATCTGGGACGAGGTGCCCGCGGTGTGCAGCCCGTCCGGGAGCACCGGCCGCAGCGCGGCGAGTCCCTCGAGCGTGGTGTCGCGCAGGCCCTCGTCGGCCGCGACGAGGCGCATCGTCGCCGGTCGGCGCACGCGTCTGCTTGTCCACCACCGGGCGCCTCCAGCGGCGCGATCTCGCGCTCGAAGCGCCCCTCGTCGACGGCGATGCGGGCGCGGCGCTGCGACTCGGCGCCGAACGCCTCCAGGTCGGACCGGCCGAGGCCGCGGTTGCGCGCGATGCGGTCGGCAGCCCAGGAACTGGTTGGGCATGTCGATCGTCCACGACTCGGGTCGCGGGTCGCCCATGCCCTCGGGGACGTTGGCACCGAGCGGGATCCGGCTCATCGACTCCACGCCGCAGGCGATGCCGACCTTGATGGTGTCGGCCTTGATCAGGTCGTTGACGAGGTGCGCCGACTGCTGTCCCGATCCGCACTGGGCGTCGATCGTCGTCGCTCCGGTGGGCTGGGGGAGACCCGCGTGCAGCCACGCCCGGCGCACCATGTCGTTGGACTGCTCACCGGCCTGCGAGACCACGCCGCCGATGACCTGCTCGACCAGTGCGGGGTCGACACCCGAGCGCTTGAGCACCTCGCGCTGGACGAAGCCGAGCAGCTCACCCGGGTGCACCCCCGCGAGCCCACCTCCACGCTTGCCGAGGGGCGTGCGGACGGCGTCGATGATCACGGGGTTGCCCATGCCTAGAAACTAGAACACGTTCTGGTTCGAGGCAACGAAACCGCGGTGTGACGTGCGTGTTACCGGTGGGTCACTCTTCCCATCAAACCGTTGGTATGTCACGATCCTCGACTAGAACACGTTTCAGAAATGCCGCAGCACAGATGGTGGAGGTTCGACCGTGACCGCAACACAGCCCGCCCTGCCGACCGGGTTCGACCCGACGGACCCGGACCTGTGCCAGGCGGCGATCCCGCTGGACCAGTTCCTCGAGCTGCGGCAGACCGCGCCGGTGTGGTGGGTCGAGCAGACGCCGGGGGCGAGCGCGGGCTTCCTGGACACCGGCTACTGGGCGGTCAGCCGTCACGAGGACGTCGCCGCGGTGTCCAAGAACAGCAAGGACTTCTCCTCCGAGGAGAACGGCGCGATCATCCGGTTCGGCCCCGACATGGAGCGCGACCAGGTCGAGCTGCAGCGGATCATGCTGATCAACCAGGACCCGCCCGAGCACACCAAGACCCGCCAGATCATCAGCCGTGGCTTCACGCCGCGCTCGATCGGCGCGATGCACGACATCCTCGTCGAGCGGGCCGAGAAGATCGTCGCCGACGCCCTGGCCAAGGGCGACGGCGACTTCGTCACCGAGGTGGCCGCCGAGCTGCCCCTGCAGGCGATCGCCGACCTGCTCGGCGTACCGCACGAGGACCGCCTCAAGCTCTTCGACTGGTCCAACCAGATGCTGGCGCAGGACGACCCGGAGTACGGCGGACAGCCGGACGTCGCCGCCGCCGAGATCCTGATGTACGCGATGGGCATGGCCGAGGACCGTCGCCAGAACCCGCGCGACGACATCATCACCAAGCTGATCAACGCCGACGTCGACGGCAACGCGCTCGACGACGACGAGTTCGGCTACTTCGTCATCATGCTGGCCGTCGCCGGCAACGAGACCACCCGCAACGCCATCACCCACGGCATGAACGCCTTCTTCGACCACCCCGACCAGTGGGAGCTGTACAAGAAGGAGCGCCCGAAGACCGCCACCGACGAGATCATCCGCTGGGCCACGCCCGTGACCGTCTTCCAGCGCACCGCCCTCAACGACGTGATGGTGGGCGGCCAGGAGGTCAAGAAGGGTGAGCGCGTCGGCATCTTCTACGCCAGCGGCAACCACGACGAGTCCGTCTTCGAGAACCCCAACGACTTCGACATCATGCGCAACCCGAACCCGCACCTGAGCTTCGGCGGTCACGGCGCGCACTACTGCATCGGCGCCAACCTGGCCCGCCTCGAGGTCGAGGTCATGTTCAACGTGATCGCCGACAAGATGCCCGACATCAAGCGCACCGGTGACCCGATCCGCCTACGACACGGGTGGATCAACGGCGTGAAGCACGTCCCGGTCACCTACGCCTGAGGGCTTCCTCCGGCGGCCGTGCAGCACCAGCCAGACCCCGACCGCACTGATCGCCAGGCCGATGAACCCGGCCAGGTGCACGGGCACCCCGAACATCAGGTAGACCCAGAGCATCGCGGTCGGTGGCGTCAGGTAGAGCAGCGTGCTCACCACGGTCGCGCCCTGCGTGCGCATCACGAAGACGTACATCACGTAGCCCCCGAGACTGGCCAGCACGATCAGCCACAGCACCGCGCGCCAGTACTCCCAGGTGGTCGGCAGGGTCGCCTGGCCCGTGGTCACCGCGATGACGTCGAGCACGACGGCGGCGACCACCATCTGCATGGTGATCGTCTCCAGCACGCTCTCGGGTGGCCGGATCCGTCGCTCGAGCACCGTGCCGCTGGCCAGGCACAGCATCCCGGCGACGGGTAGCAGATAGGCCCACCACGCCGTGCCGGTCGTCCCCAGGTCGCCGGAGACCACGACGGCGACACCAACCAGCCCGAGGACGGTCCCGACCCACATCATCCGCGTCGTGGGGTCGCCCAGGAGGCGGCCCGCCACGGTCGCCACGAGCAGCGGCTGGAGCGCCGCGATCAGGGCCGCCGTCCCTCCCGGGACGCCGTGGCGGACTCCCTCGAAGATGCACAGCAGGTACGCCGGCTGGCAGAGCACGCCGATGAACGCCTGCCGTCGCCACGCGGCGGCGGAGGGCCAGCGCACCCCCAGCACGGCGCAGACCGCGAACGACAGCACCGCCAGGATCGTGAACCGCCACCCGAGCAGGTCCGCCGGGGCAGCCCCCGCTCGGCTGGACAGCTCGGCGCCCACGAAGCCGGAGCTCCACGTCACCACCAGCGCCAGGCCGGCGAGGCGGGGGGAGCGGGCCAGGTGCACCGCACCAGACAACCACGGTCGCCCTGGCTGCTCGGAACGGTCAGGCCGGTGGGCGGGCCCTCGTCGCGCAGCTTCTGGACGCTGGTCAGCGCCTCCTGCAGCTGCTCGAGCCACTCCTCGGTGTGCTGACCGACGAGCCTCACGCACCACGCCAGGGCGTGCGCCCGGCTGCGGGCCACCCCCGCCTCGACGAGGGTGTCGAGGACGCGTCGCTCGGGCTGACGCAGTCGCGTCATCACCGGCACGGCGAGGTGGGTGAACATCGTCCGCGCCGGCCCGCACTCCGCGCCCCAGGCCACCTTCTTGCCGAACCGGTGCTCGGCCTCACGGGCGATCGCGATGCGTTGGTCGCGGGTGTCCTCCCGGAACCGCGAGATGCGACCCTCGGCGGCCTCGACCGCCTCCGGCCCGTCCTGCTCGCCCTCGATGCCCTCGGGCGCGGCCAGCGTCCCGACCACGACGATCTCCTCGCGGTCGACGCTCACCTCCACCGGACCGGTGAACCACTCGTCCGGCAGCCTTCCCTGCAACCAGCCCGACACCTGCGCTTGATCGGTCATGACCCCTCCTGAAAGCGTGTAATGAAGTAATCATGCGCCGCGCGCGCGCTGCGGACAAGGGCGATCTGCCGAGGGCAGCACCGCTGTGAGCAGAACCGCTGGAGCAGGCGTCGTACGCCGACGACGCTGGGCGCCATGACATCCACTGCCGCTCCCCTCGCGGGCGGGTCGCTCGACGACCAGCTGGCCGCCCGACTGCTGCACCAGCGGATCATCGTGCTCGGCACGCAGGTCGACGACGCGTCGCCAACCGGCTCTGCGCCCAGCTGCTGCTGCTGTCCGCCGAGGACCCGCGCACGCGACATCAGCCTCTACATCAACTCGCCCGGGCGGCTCGGTGAGCGCGGGCCTCGCCATCTACGACACGATGCGGCTGATCCCCAACGACGTGTCGCACGCTCGCCATGGGACTCGCCGCGAGCATGGGCCAGTTCCTGCTCTCCGCCGGCACGCCCGGCAAGCGGTTCGCGCTGCCGAACGCGCGGATCCTGATGCACCAGGGCTCGGCCGGGCATCGGCGGCACCGCCGCCGACATCGAGATCCAGGCCGAGAACCTGGAGCACACCAAGAACGTGATGATGCGGCTGATCGCCGAGCACACCGGCCAGCCGCGTGGAGACGATCGAGCGCGACGCGCGACCGCGACCGCTGGTTCACCGCCGAGGAGGCCAAGGAGTACGGCATGGTCGACCAGATCGCTACCGACGTCGCGCCGTCGACGCCGGCTCGGCCGCCCGAGCGACGGATGGGGCTGTCGACATGAGCACCGTACACGATTCCGACCGTCGTCGAGCGGACCCCGCACGGCGAGCGCGCCTTCGACATCTACAGCCGGCTGCTGTCCGAGCGGATCATCTTCCTCGGCACCGAGATCGACGACGGCGTCGCCAACGTCGTGATCGCGCAGCTGCTGCATCTGGAGTCCGGCGCCCGGAGCACGGAGATCGCGCTCTACATCAACTCGCCCGGGCGGCTCGTTCACCGCGCTGATGGCGATCTACGACACGATGCAGTTCGTCGGCTCCGAGTCGCGACGTTCTGCGTCGGGCAGGCGGCCTCCAGCGGCGGCCGTGCTGCTCGCCGGCGGGGCGCCGGGCAGGCGGTCGTGCTGCCGCACGCGCGGGTCTGCTGCACCAGCCGTCCAGCGGCGGCGCAGGGCACGCTGCCCGACCTCGCCCTGCAGGCCAAGGAGATGGTGCGGATCCGCGCCGAGATGGAGGAGATCCTGGCCCGGCACACCGGCCAGCAGCGCCGAACGCTGCGCGCGGACATGGACCGCGACCAGGTGTTCGACGCCGAGGAGGCGGTCGCGTACGGGCTGGTGGACGAGGTGCTGGTCAGCCGGAAGTCAGACGCCGCCTGAGGGAACAACGCGTCGAGCGCACCGGTTGCCGCTCACATGGCTGACTTCATCGACCGCGCGATCGCGGTCCTGCGCACCCACCACGACCGGTTGGCGGAGGTGGTCGCCGACCTGACGCCCGAGCAGCTGAAGGAGCCCAGCGCGGCAACCGAGTGGTCGATCGCGCAGGTGCTCTCGCACCTCGGCAGCGGTGCCGAGATCTGGCTGCGGCCGCTACGCCGCCGGCCGTCGCCGGGGAGGCCCGCACCGGAGCAGGACAACCAGGCGATCTGGGACCGGTGGAACGCCAGCAGCCCGGAGGAGCAGGCCGCCGGCTTCCTCGAGCACGACGAGCGGTTCGTGCGCCTGCTCGAGGAGCCGAGTCCCCGAGCAGCGGCGCACGGCTGAGGATCGACCTCGGCTTCATGCCCGAGCCGGTGCCGCTGCTGCAGGCCGTCGGGATGCGGCTCAACGAGAGTCGCGCTGCACGCCTGGGACGTGCTGCGCCGGGCTGGACCCGACGGCGGTCGTCGACGCCGAGGCGGCCGACCTGATGCTCGAGCAGCTCTCCGGGTCGCCGCCTACGTGCTGGGGTTCATCGGCAAGGCCGACCAGCTCGACGAGGCGACGGTCGTCGACCTCGACGGCTACACGCTCACCGATCGACGACGGCGTCAGCCTGACGGCCGGCTCGCCCGAGCAGCCGACGGCCACGCTTCCACGGCCCGCACGAGGCCGCCCTCCGGCTGGTCGCCGGACGGCTGAAGCCCGGCTACACGGCCGACGAGGTCACCGTGAGCGGCAACGTCACGCTCGACGACCTGCGCAGGGTCTTCCCCGGCTACTGAGCGCAGCGAGCGCCAGCGCGAGCGGGCCCTGCGGCCGGCTCATCAGCGTGCGGGCCACGCGCGAGGTGAGGTCGACCAGTCGCAGCCCGAGCGCGCCGGAGACCGCGCCGAGGATCTCCGAGCTGGGCTCCTTGCGGCCCCGCTCGACCTCCGAGAGGTACTGCGTCGAGACGCCGGCCTCCTCCGCCACGTCCGCGAGGGTGCGGTCCTGACGGGCTCGTTCGTCGCGGAGCTCCTGGCCCACGGCCTCGCGCCACAGCGGCTCCGGGGTCGGCTCGCCCGGGTGCTCACGAGGCGGGAACGCGATCACATCTCCCATGCCGCGGAGCCTACGCGCCGAGGTCGGAGAGCCCCACCGACTCGTTGGCGAGTCGGTCGACGTCGACTCGCCGGCCGACGATGCGGCGTACGTCGTCGATGGCGTCCCAGTCGTTGACGTGCATGCCTGCGACGACCAGGTCGCCACGCAGCCACCAGGCGGTGAAGTCCAGGCCGCTGGGGTCGCCCCGGACGACGACACGGTCGAACCCGTCCGGCCCGGGGTTGCCGACGTACTCCATGCCGAGGTCGTACTGGTCGGTGAAGAAGTACGGCAGGGCGTCGTGCACCGTGTCCTGTCCCCGAGCAGGTTGGCGGCCACGACCTTGCCGTGCTTGATCGCGGTGTCCCAGTGCTCGACGCGGAGCGGCCGCCCGAGGACCGGGTGGTCGGCGTTGGCCACGTCGCCGGCAGCGAAGACCGACGGGTCACTGGTGCGGAGGTGGGCGTCGGTGCGGATGCCGTTGTCGATCCTCAGCCCGGCGGCGTCGGCGCGTCTCCACGACCGGCTCCACGCCCACGCCGACGACCAGCAGGTCGCACTCCACGCGCTTGCCGTCGCCGAGGAGGACGAGCGCGCCGTCGCCGGCGCTCTCGATCCCGGTCACCGTCGCGGACGTGCGCAGGTCGACGCCGTGCTCGCGGTGCAGGTCGGCGAAGATCGCCCCGACCTCGGCGCCCAGCACGCGCTCGAGCGGCTGGTCGAGCGCCTCGAGGAGGGTCACCGCGGCGCCGTTGGAGCGGGCCGCCGCGGCCACCTCGAGACCGATCCAGCCGCCGCCGATGATGCCGATGCGGGCGCCGTCGATGAGCCGTTGCTTGAGGGCGAGCGAGTCGTCCATGGTGCGCAGGTAGGTCACCGGCGCGCCGCTGTCGTCCGCCATGGGGAGCCGTCGCGGACGCGACCCGGTGGCGAGCACCAGCTGGTCGTAGCCGACCCGGTCGTCCCCGGCGGTGACCTCCTTGGCCGGCGAGGTCGATCGCGGTGACGCGGGTGCCGGTCCTGAGGTCGACGTCGTGCTCGGCGTACCAGCCCTCGTCCTGGACGAACGCGTCCTCGACCTTGCTCTTGCCGAGCAGCACGTCCTTGGACAGCGGAGGTCGTTCGTACGGCGCCCGCGGCTCGTCGGCGAGGACGGTCACCGGGCCGTCGTACCCGCCGTCGCGCAGTGCGCCGACCACGGTGCCGGCCGCCAGGCCGCCACCCACCACCACGATGCGCTCGGACATGCGGCCACCCTTCTAAAACCTAAGACTGTTGACGTTAGTAATGGGAGCGCGCCCCAGTCAAGGGGCGGAGCGGCATCATGAGCCCATGAGCTGATGTCGTGGTGCGTGCGCTGGAGCCCGGCGACCGGGAGGCGTGGCGGCGGTTGTTCGCCGGCTACCGGGAGTTCTACGAGTGCGAGCCGTCCGACGACGTGCTCGACCGGGTCTGGGGCTGGTTGCACGACGACGGCCCACGAGCTCCACGGGCTGGTCGCGGTGGCCGACGACAAGGTGGTCGGCTTCGCCCACCACCGGATGTACTGCCGCCCGTGCGAGGGCGAGACCGGGCTCTTCCTCGACGACCTGTTCACCGACGCGGAGGTGCGCGGCCGCGGCGTCGGGCGCGCCCTGATCGCCCGGCTGAGCGAGATCGCGCGCGAGCAGGGAGCCGCCAAGGTCCGCTGGGTCACCGCCCCGGACAACGTCACGGCCCAGCGGCTCTACGACGACGTGGCCAGCCGCACCGACTGGCTCACCTACGACCTGATGGTCTAGCTCGCTGCGGTCTGAATTCTCGGGCTGCTCGGAGCCGACGACCCACATCGCGAAGAACTGCGAGCCGCCGCCGTAGGCGTGGCCGAGGGCGCGGCGGGCGCCGTCGACCTGGTGCTCGCCGGCCGCGCCCCATCACCTGCAGCGCCGCCTCGGCGAAGCGCAGCATGCCCGAGGCGCCGATCGGGTTGGAGGAGAGCACGCCGCCCGAGGAGTTGACCGGGAGCTGCCCGTCCGATCGCCGTGCTCGCCGGACTCGGTGAGCTTCCAGCCGTCGCCCTGCGTCGGCGAAGCCGAGGTTCTCCAGCCACATCGGCTCGAACCAGGAGAACGGCACGTAGATCTCGGCGATGTCGATCTCCTCGAGCGGGTCGGTGATCCCGGCCTGCTTCCAGATCGCCGCCGCCGCGTCGCGCGACGGCCTGCGGGTTCACCTGGTCGCGCTCGGCGACCGTGGTCGCCTCCGTGCGCATCACGGTGCCGTGGATCCAGGCGGGGTTGGGCGACGGCGCGCGCGGTGTCCTCGTCGCCGATGACGAGCGCGCAGGCGCCGTCGGAGGAGGGGCAGGTCTCGTCGTAGCGGATCGGGTCCCAGAGCATCTGCGAGGCCAGCACCGACTCGACGGTGATGTCGGGGTTGCGCAGGTGGGCGTACGGGTTCTTGAGCGCGTTCGCCGGTCCTTCGCCGCGACGATCGCGCCGATGTGCGTCGGGCGCGCCCGAGCGGCGGATGTAGGAGCGCACGTGCGGCGCGAAGTAGCCGCCCGCGCCGGCGTCCACCGGCATGTTGAACGGCAGCGGGATCGACAGCGCCCACATCGCGTTGGACTCCGACTGCTTCTCGAAGGCGACGGTGAGCACGCGCTGGTGCACGCCCGCCTGGACGAGCGAGGTGGCCACGATCGCGGTCGAGCCGCCGACCGAGCCGGCCGTGTGCACGCGCAGCAGCGGCTTGCCGGCCGCGCCCAGCGCGTCGGCCAGGAACAGCTCGGGCATCATCACGCCCTCGAACAGGTCCGGCGCCTTGCCGACCACGACGGCGTCGATGTCGTCGAAGCCGATCCCGGCGTCGGCCAGCGCGCGGTCGATCGCCTCGCGGCACAGGCCGGCGATGGAGACGTCCTCGCGCTTGGCGCGGTGGTGCGTCTGGCCGATCCCGACCACGGCTGCCGGCTGCTTGCCCATCGCGTCCTTCCATCGTGCACACGAGGTTCTGTTGCAGCGCCGGGCCGCTCGTCGCGTGCCCGAGCACCTTCGTGCTGTCCCCGGACCAGGACCCGCGCGGCAGCCTCGCCGATGCGGTTGAGGCCGGCGGAGAACATCGGGTTGCCCGCGAGCGCCCCGCCGGACGGGTTGATCGCTCACGTCGTCGCCGAGGCCGAGCTCGCGTGCGCAGGATCAGCTCCTGGTGGCTGAACGGCGCGTGCAGCTCGGCCACCTCCACCCCGTCGAGATCCGACGTTCGCAGCGGCGTTGGCCGTCGACACCGACCGGGTGAGGTCGCGCGTCCCCAGGCTGATCGGGTCGACGTACGTCGACAGGCCGGTGATCCATGCCGGTCGCTCGCGCACCTCGCGGGCGCGGTCGTCGGCGGCCAGCACCACGGCCGCGGCGCCGTCGGTGACCGGGGCGCAGTCGTGCTTGCGCAGCGGGTCGGCGTACATCGGCCTGGCCAGCAGCTCCTCGACCGACGAGCCGCCCTTGCGGACGGCGTGCTCGTTCGTCTCGGCGTCGGTCAGCGAGCGCTGCGACCACCTCGGCCATGGCCCGCTCGTCCCACGAGCCCGGCGTCGATGCCGGCGCGTGCCTGCAGGCCGGCGAGGGACACGGTGTCGGGCCACAGCGGCGTCACCGTGTAGGGGTCGAGCTGCAGCGCGAGCGTCCGACGCAGCACGCCCGCCGAGCTCTTGCCGAAGCCGTAGACCAGCGCGGTGTCGACCTCGCCGGTCTGGATCTTCAGCCACGCCTCGAACAGCGCCCACGCGGCGTCCATCTCGACGTGCGACTCGTTGATCGGCGGGATCACGCCGATGGCGTCGACGGCCGCACGAACGAGAACGAGCGCCCGGCCAGGTAGTCCGAGGAGCCGGAGCACCAGAACCCGATGTCGCGACGGGTCCAGCCGGTCTGCTCGTAGCACTCGGCGAACAGCGGCACGAGCAGCTCCACGCACGTGGGCGACCCGCCGAACTCCTCCATCTGCTGCTGGGCGAACCCGACGACAGCGACGTCTCTCATCGTTCCCCGCCCTCACAGGTGCTGCTTGTAGGTCTCGTACTCCGCGTCCGGCTCGCCGGTCGGCGCGAAGTGGCTGATGTTCTCGATCGTGGTGCCCCACTCCTCGCGCGGCTTCCAGACCGCCTTGACCCGCATCCCCATCCGGACCTCCTCGGCCGGGATGTCGAGGATCAGGTGGAGGAAGGCGATGTCGGCGCCGTCGAGCAGGATGTAGGCCGACACGTACGGCGGCGTGATCCGCTGTCCCATGAACGGCACGTTGACGATGCAGAACGTCGTGACCGTGCCGACGTCGGGCAGCTCGACCTCGTCGGTCGTGGGGTTCCCGTCCGTCGGGCACGCCGAGCGCGGCGGGACGTAGACCTTCCCGCAGCTCGGGCAGCGCTGCCCGAGCAGCCGACCCTCGGCCAGGCCGCGGTAGAACGCCGACTCCTCGGGCGAGGCCGCGTAGAGGTAGTCGAGCGAGACGGGCGTGACGACGCCGTGACCGGGTCGCCACCGCCGCTGGTTTGCCACGCCGGTCGAGACCACGTCGACCTTCGCCCGCGGCTCGAAACACGCGATGTCGGTGATCGCGCCGACGCGCTCGTCGGCCCAGCGGACCTGCACCCGCATGCCGGTCGAGACGTCGTCGGGGGAGGAGACGTCGAGGGCGTGCAGCAGGGGAGTGTCGGCGCCGTCGAGGGTGACGAGCACGAACGCGAACGGCCGGTCCAGCGGCTGCGCCTTCACCGGCTCGGAGACCCACGTCCACGAGGTGACCGTGCCGACCGGCGCCACGTCGACGAAGTCGGTCACCGGCTCATGGGTCACCGGGTCGAACTCGGGCGGGGGTACGACGACCTTGCCGTCCGACGTACGACCGCCCACGACCTGGCGCGTCGCGCAACCCGGTGAGGAAGCGGCCGATGACCGGCCCGGTGGACCGGGTGTAGTCGAAGGCTACGGTGACCGGTGCCGACAATGTGGAAGTCATGGTCTGCAAAGTAGAACACGTTCTACTATTCCGACAAGACACAACCTGTCCGCGCGAAGGAGAAACGCCGTGAAACTGGGACTGCAGCTCGGTTACTGGGGCGCGCAACCGCCCGAGGGAGTGGGCGAGCTGGTTGCCGCGGCCGAAGAGGCCGGCTTCGACGCGCTCTTCACTGCCGAGGCCTGGGGCTCCGACGCGTTCACGCCACTGGCCTGGTGGGGTCAGCAGACCACCCGGTTGCGGCTCGGCACCTCGATCGTGCAGATGTCCGGTCGCACCCCGACCAGCATCGCCATGCACGCGCTCACCCTCGACCACCTCTCCGGCGGGCGGGTCGTCCTCGGGATGGGCGTCAGCGGGCCCCAGGTCGTCGAGGGCTGGTACGGCCAGCCGTTCTCGAAGCCGCTCGCCCGCACCCGTGAGGTGGTCGACATCGTCCGCCAGGTGCTCGCGCGCGAGGCGCCGGTGACCAACGACGGACCCCACTACCCGCTCCCGTACGGCGGCGAGGGCTCGGTCGGGCTCGGCAAGCCGCTGAAGCCGATCGTGCACCCGCTGCGGGCGGACATCCCGATCTGGCTCGGTGCCGAGGGGCCCAAGAACGTCGCCCAGACCGCCGAGATCGCGGACGGCTGGATCCCGATCTTCTACACCCCGAAGTCGGCGGGGATGTACCAGCCGTGGCTGGACGAGGGGTTCGCCCGGCCAGGCGCACGTCGTACCCGCGAGGACTTCGAGATCGCCGCCACCTGCCACCTGCAGATCACCACGAGCGAGGACGAGCGGCGGGCCGTCGTCGACGGGCTCAAGCCCTACGTCGCGCTCTACATGGGCGGGATGGGCGCCAAGGAGCAGAACTTCCACAAGAACGTCTTCGACCGCATGGGCTACGAGGCCATCACCGGCCAGGTCCAGGATCTGTTCCTCGAGGGCAAGCGCGACGAGGCCATCGCCCTGATCCCCGACGACCTCGTCGAGGAGATGCACATCGTGGGCGACGCGGGTCAGGTCAAGGAGCGAGTGGCCGCCTGGGAAGAGACGGGTGTGACCACCCTGCTGCTCAGCCTCAGCTCACCGGACGAAGTCCGGCTCATCGCCGAGACGATCGGCTGACGGGGGTGTTGGGGACGCACGTCCTGCGCACGGTCCAGGCGCCGGGGTCGCGAGAGCTCGGCGTCGCCGAGTGGGGTGACCCCGACGGCAAGCCGGTCTTCTTCCTGCACGGCACACCCGGATCGCGGCTGCGACGCCCGCCGGACGAACAGGCCATCCGTGAGGCGGGGCTGCGGGTGATCACCTACGACCGGCCGGGGTACGGCGCCTCCGACCGGCACGCCGGCCGTCGCGTGGTCGACTGCGTCGCCGACGTCGCGGCCATCGCCGACGACCTGGGGCTGGACCGGTTCCACGTGGCCGGCGGCTCGGGCGGGGGGCCGCACGCGCTGGCCCTGGCAGCGCGGCTTTCCGAGCGTGTGGGAGGGGTCGACTGCATGGTCAGCCCGGCGCCACGCGACGCGATCGACCTCGACTGGTTCGCCGCCATGGACCCTGAGAACGTGCAGGAGTTCGGCTGGGCCCTCGACGGCGAGGATCGCCTGCACTCGGAGCTGACGCGTGAGGCCGCCGGGATGCTGGCGCGGCTCGCGGCCAACGGGGAGCTCCTGGGCGCCTTCGACCTGGAGGAGGCCGACCGTGAGCTGCTCCAGCGCGAGGACGTGCAGCGCACCATGAACGAGATGCTGGTGGAGGCGTTCCGCAACGGGGTGTGGGGGTGGGTCGACGACGACCTCGCCCTGATCGACGCCTGGGGCTTCGACCTCGACGAGATCGCCGTACCTGTGGTCCTGCGCTACGGCCTCGAGGACGTGCTGGTACCCGCGGGGCACGGTGAGTGGCTCGGCCGGCACGTGCCGGGAGCCCGGGTCGTCGTCGACGAGACCGGCGGCCACATCGTCTCGCCCGAGGAGCTGCTCGATCGCCTCGTCGAGCTGTCGCGGACCTGAACGTGTCGCAGTCGACCCCGCCTCCCCAGCTGAACGTGCTCGGCGCAGACCTGGATCCCTGCGGCGCCGATCCCCTCACCGGCTTCTACCGGGACGGCTGCTGCACGAGCGGTCCCGAGGACCTGGGCAGCCACACGATCTGCGCGGTGGTCACCGCCGAGTTCCTCGATCACCAGCGGGGGATCGGCAACGACCTGTCGACGCCCCACCCGGCGTACGGGTTCCCGGGCCTTCGTCCCGGTGACCGCTGGTGCGTCACCGCCGCCAACTGGGCGCGTGCGCACAACGACGGCGTCGCGGCCCCGGTCGTGCTGGCCGCGACGAACGCCGCCGTGCTGGAGCTGGTGCCGCTCGAGGTCCTGCAGGCGTACGCCGTCGACGTGCCCGCCGACCCGAGCGGCCTCGACGAGACCCCCTGACGTCGCGGGCGAGTGGGTACGCTCGCACGGCATGGAGGAGAACAAGGCACGCCGGGTCGTGGATGCGCTGCGCGAGCGGGGGACCAATGCCGACCTGGCCCGTGTGGGAGTGCACCAGTTCGGCGTGAGGATCACGCTGCCCGACGGGCGCGAGGCGACGTGGGACTCCGACGACACCGCCACCCTGGAGGCACAGGTGATGCGCAACGGCGTCCTGGTGGGCTTCGTCCCGGAGATCGAGGGCTCGGACACCTACACCGAGGAACAGATCATCGACACGATCGTGCGCACCGACTACGACAAGCCGATCGCCACGCAGCGCGCCACCGCGCCGGAGCCGACGGAGGCGCTGCCCATCAAGGGCGGGCTCTTCCGTCGGTTCAGGGACGGGTTCCGCTACCGCTAGAAACTCGTCCGGACGCCTTGCCGAGGCGGCACGCGAGCGAGACGCTGCCGGTATGGCTGAGGTGAAGCAGGGCCGGTGGGCTGCGCACATCGAGGGCGACTTCGTCGTCTTCATCATCGGGACGCAGGCTGGACTGGCGTCATCCGGTCCGGTGGTTCCGCGACGTCGGTGGGATCCGCGGGATGCCGCACATGCTCGCCGAGCTGCAGAAGGACCCCGAGCAGGGCATGCTCGGCTACCAGTCGATGGGGCTGGTCAACGTGCAGTACTGGCGCAGCTTCGACGACCTCGAGCGGTGGGCCGCCAACCCGAAGCAGCCGCACAAGCCGGCGCTCCAGAAGTACTGGAAGCGGGTGGGACGCACCGCGCGGTCGGGCATCTGGCACGAGACCTTCCTCGTCCGCGACGGGGAGTACGAGGCGATCTACGGCAACATGCCGCCCCGCGGCCTGGGCAAGGCCACCGAGCTGGTCCCGCTGTCGGAGGAGTCGACGGCCCGGGGCAGGCTGCGCAAGCGCGTCGCCTGATCGCCCGGGAGATGGACGGCGGGCACGAACGCGTCGGTGTCGTCGTCTGCTCCAGGGCGACGAGGTGGCGCTGGGACTCGTCCAGGGCCATCCTCCAGAGGACGTCGACACCGTGCCGGTCGTACTTCTGCACCAGGAGTCGACGTCCGGTTGGCGACCACGACGCCTGGGCGGCGTCGCAGCCGGCCGGGACCCGTTGCGGGTCGCTGCCGACGGCCGCTCGCCGATGACGACGGACGGACACTCGCCCGAGCCCTGGCACCGCGTAGAGGCGACGTCTTCAGTCACGGGGGACGAAGCTCGGAACGCGTCGCTCGGCGTGCCGTTGGTCACGGACGCAGCGTGGTGCCGTCCGGACGGATCAGGTAGATGGTCGTGGTCGTCGAAGACATCGCCGGTTGGCTGCCTCGGACATGAACGCGACATACCGACCGTCGCCGGAGATGGACGCGTCCTGACTGGACCCGCGTGCCTGTCGCTCCGTGCTGCTGACCGAGACGCGTCGGGTCGTGCCTGCGACCACGTCACGAACGAAGATGTCGAGGGACCGGTTGGTGTCGCGCGCCACCAGGTTCGTGGCGCGGGAGGTGAACGCCACGAACCGGCCGTCCGCGGAGATGTCGAGTCGCTCCGCCCCGCTGGCCCGGTTCCCCTGGACCTCGGTGCTACTCACCGACGCGCGCACCGTCGACCCGGTCACCAAGTCACGGACGAACACGTCCCCCACGCGGTTGGTGTCACCGGCCACCAGGTTGGAGGCCTCGGACCAGAACGCGACGTACCGTCCGGTCGCAGAGATCGACGCGGCTCCGCTCGTCCCGTCCTTCCCCGCGGCGCCGTTCCCCGGCCGGGAGACCTGTGTCGTCGAACCCGGAGCCGGCGCCTGGGCCGCCACGGAGGCACACATCGCTGCGATCGCCGACATCACGACGCCAAGAACCAGCAGGGTTCCCCAAGTCCGGGCTGGGCGTCGACCCCCTGCCGACACGCGGGCTCGCTCTGAAGCTGCACCGAGCCCCACCCGGCTCGCCCGCGCGTCTTGGATCGACATGTCCGCTCCCCACATCATGCCTCGACGGAGACTACCGCGACCGGGTGCTGCGACCAGCGACCTTCACGCGGGGGCGATTGCCGGTTTCTGTAACACGTTCTAGTCTCGCGGGCATGACGGAATCGAGTGTCGGACTGCGACCGGGACCCACAACGGACACCTGATGGTCGCGGCGCTGAAGCGCCACGCCGACAAGCCGGTCATGTTCCTCGGCGACACGACCCTGACCGGTCGCGAGACCGCGGCCCGGATCAGCCAGTACGTCCAGGCCTTCGAGGCACTCGGGGCCGGCAAGGGCACGCCGGCCGCGCTGCTGGCCCTGAACCGGCCGGAGGTGCTGTTCATCCTCGGCGCCGGCCAGACCCAGGGGTACCGGCGTACGTCGCTGCACCCGCTGGGCTCGCTCGACGACCACGCCTACGTGCTGAACGACGCGGAGATCACCAGCCTGATCATCGACCCGGTCCCGATGTTCGTGGAGCGCGCGGTCGGGCTGCTCGACAAGGTCCCCGGGCTGAAGCAGGTGCTGACGATCGGCCCGGTGCCGGACGAGCTCGCCGCCGTCGGCACCGACCTGGCCGCGACCGCCGCCACCTTCGAGCCGCAGCCGCTCGAGGCGGCGCTGCTCGCGCCCGACCACATCGTCTCCATCGCCTACACGGGCGGCACGACGGGCAAGCCGAAGGGCGTCATCGGCACGGCCGGTGCGATGAACACGATGACCCAGCTCCAGCTCTCGGAGTGGGAGTGGCCCGACGAGCCGCGGTTCCTGATGTGCACGCCGCTGTCGCACGCCGGCGCCGCCTTCTTCGTGCCGACCGTGATCAAGGGCGGGTCCCTGTACGTGCTGGCGCGCTTCGACCCGGCCGAGGTGCTGCGCACGATCGAGGAGCAGAAGATCACCGCGACGATGCTGGTGCCCTCGATGCTCTACGCGTTGATGGACCACCCCGACTCGCACACGCGCGACCTGTCGTCGCTGGAGACCGTCTACTACGGGGCCTCGGCCATCAACCCGGTGCGGCTGGCCGAGGCGATCGAGCGGTTCGGGCCGATCTTCGCCCAGTACTACGGCCAGTCCGAGGCGCCCATGGCGATCAGCTACCTGGCCAAGGGTGACCACTCCGGCGAGCGGCTCGCCTCGTGCGGCCGGCCGTCGGCGTTCCTGCGCACGGCACTCCTCGACGAGGACGGCAAGCCCGTGGCCCCTGGCGAGCCGGGGGAGATCTGCGTGGCGGGGCCGCTGCTCGCGGGCGGCTACTGGAAGCTGCCCGACGAGACGGCCGAGACCTTCCGCGACGACGGCTGGATGCACACCGGTGACGTGGCGCGGGAGGACGAGGACGGCTTCTGGTACATCGTCGACCGCACCAAGGACATGATCGTCACCGGCGGCTTCAACGTGTACCCCCGCGAGGTCGAGGACGTCGTGGCCGAGCACCCCGCGGTGGCCCAGGTCGGTGTCATCGGCGTGCCCGACGAGCGTTGGGGCGAGGCGGTCACCGCGATCGTCGTACTGCGTGAGGGAGCGGAGCTCAGCGACGAGGTCGTCGCGGAGATCCAGCAGATGGTCAAGGACCGCAAGGGCGGGGTGCAGTCGCCCAAGCAGGTGATCGCCACGGACGCGCTGCCGCTGACCGGGCTCGGCAAGCCCGACAAGAAGGCCCTCCGGGCGCAGTACTGGGACGGCCAGGCGCGCGGAATCGGCTAGTCGGGGTTAGCGTGGCCAGGAGGGTCCGTCCGGGCCCACTGGGAGGTGGCCATGTCGGCCCAGGAGAACATCGAGAAGACCAAGAAGGCGTATGCCGCGTTCGCCGAGGCGGACATCGACACGGCGAGTGCCAACCTCGACGACGAGGTCGAGTGGATCGTGCCGGGGAACAGCACGATCAGTGGCACCTACCGCGGCAAGGACGAGGTGATCGGCTTCTGGATCAAGCTGGCCGAGAAGGGGTTCACGACGACGCCGGAGCACTTCCTCGGCGACGACGACCTGGTCGTCGTGCTCACCAACATCAGTGCCGATGGTGAGTCGTCCGACCAGGCCGACGTGCTGAGGTTCCGCGACGGCAAGGTGGTCCGGTTCCAGAGCGCCGGTGACACCGCCCTGCAGGAGCGGATCTGGGGCAGCAAGTAGCGCTCTGCGGACCGGTCGGTCAGTCGCCCTCGGTGACCGGGTAGATCTCGTCGGCCACGAGTCCGTGCGCCTCCCGGTGCACGGTGTTGGCCGCCTCTGCGTCCGGTGCGTCGACGAGGCAGAAGATCTTGCCGTCGCTCTCGCTGACCCAGTACTTCAGGTAGCTGACGTCGGTGCCCGACTGCGTCTCCAGGTCGGCCTTGTGGGCGCCGATCACGTCGTCGAGGGTGACGCCGCCTTCGATCGTGTGCACATCCATGAACAGAGCCATCAGTTTCTC
This sequence comes from uncultured Actinomycetota bacterium, assembly GCA_963698945.1. Lineage (GTDB taxonomy): Bacteria > Actinomycetota > Actinomycetes > Propionibacteriales > Nocardioidaceae > Marmoricola. Next base: position 63,921 of record CAVOST010000017.1, read on the forward strand.
CTTGTTGTTGGTTGCGACGGTTGGTGATCGGTCGTCAGCGGCTGCACGGCAGCGCGGGGAAGCACCTCGGCTCGTGCGAGAAGTCGTGCGAGGCCGGCGGTGCGTCCTTGGTGAGCGCGGGAGCCGGCTTGGTGCTCACGGTCGAGACGGTGTCCGCAGGGGCCGACCCGCAGGCCGCGAGGCCGAGCGCCAACGTCGCCGCGCACATGGTGGCTGCCGCTGTCTTGAGGATGGGACGAGTGGTGTTCATGTCGATCTCCTTCGATGTGGAGGGATGACATGACGCTAGGAACTTCCGGGAGCCGGCAGATCGGTGAACGCTGCCCAGGTTCTGACTGGACCTGCCTATGTGGTGAGCGCGCCGGCATGGGCGACCGCCTCGCTGCGTGAGGCGACGCCGAGCTTGGCGAGCACCGATGACACGTGGTGGTCGACGGTCCGTGTCGACAGGAACAGGCGGCTCGCGATCTGGGCGTTGGTGAGGCCTTCCGCGAGCAGTTCCAGGACCTCCGACTCACGCGCAGTCAGGCCGGCGGGGTGCTCCCTCGTCGTACGACGGATCCGAGGCCGCGGGGGGACCTGCTGACCCGCGGCCCGGAGGATTCCCCTGGCCCGGTCGGCGGCGACGTCCGAGCCCAGCTCGGTGAAGCGGTCGACCGCCTCACGGCACGCCTCCGGATCGCCTGACGTCGCGAGCGCGACGGCTGCGTCGAAGCGACAGCCGCGCGCCTCCCACTCCGTTGCTGCACGGCGGTGTTCCCCGGCGAGCTCCAGTGACCACGGCTCGGGCGCGTTCGGGACATCCACCGTGAGCAGCCCCAACCTGGCGAGCCACAGCGCATACTCCGCCCGGCCGTACGCGTAGAAGAAGTCCGGCCGGCTGATCGCCGCTTGCATGGTCTGGTCGAGGAGCGATGGCTGGTCGAGGATCCACGCAGCCTGGGCCATGCCGATGGCCGCTTTGACCATCCAGTCCGGGTCGTCCGCCAAGGCAGCCAGGTCCCAGGCGGCACGTAGGTCATCGAGGCCGGCGCGGTCGCCAAGGCGGAGGCGCGAGATTCCGAGCGGGATGAGCATGTGGCAGCGGTTGATCGGTGACATGGTCTCGTTCCGCATGTCCTCCAGCAGGGCGATCGCCTCCTGGTGGCGTGCCCGCCTCATCAGGGCCTCACCGTGGGTGGCTCGGAGGCAGAACGTGTACGTGGCGATGTCGTGGTCGACGACGTACGGCATGGCCTCCTCGTACACCGACTCCGTCTCCTCGAGCCGCAGGCTGTCAACGCCGAACTCGTAGAGGTTGGTGTAGGCCCCTGCTGCGCGCTGGGTGTCGCTGATCTCCAGGAAAGTGGCGAGGGCCTTCTCGATGTACGACCTGCCGTCCCCACCAGTGAGGTAGGCGTCCGCTCCCAGCCCCATCTGCGCGTACGCACCGAGGGCCGGGTCTCCGAACCGCTCGGCGATCGAGACCGCCTCGCGCAGGAGGCGTCCGGCCTGTTCGGGCTCGGCATCGAAGGAGGTGTAGAGGGCAATTGACCAACCCCGTTCCGCGCAGTCGGGGGCGTCGCGCATCATGGCGAACGACTCGTTGATCGCTGAGAGCGAGTCCTGTCCGTGGCAGAGCCGCCACAGGCAGATGGACAGGGCGCGAAGGTTCTCGCTGATCCGCTCGGGTACGCCTTGGTCGCGGCGAAGGGCCAGAGCCGCCTCGCGATGGACCAGGGACTCATCCCAGTGGTCACGGAGAGAGTGTGTCGCGGCCAGCTTCTCGTGGAGCTCCGCGCGCGTCTCCGTGTCGGCGGAACCCGCATGGTCCAGGGCCCTGGAGTACTGAACGGCCGCTTCCTGGTGCGACGAGACCGCGGCGGCTTCGTCGCCGGCCGCCGTCCCGTACCGCAGCGCTTGGCCGTCGTATCCGGCTCCGGCGGCGTGGTGGGCGAGCTGCGCGACGTCGACCCCGTCGCGTTCGAGGGCGCCCAGGGCGAGGCGGTGAAGCTCTCCACGTAGGACCGCCGGAATGGAATCCTCCACGGCTCGCCGAGTGAGCTCGTGGCGGAACCGGATGGAGGTTCCGTCGGCGATCAGCGTGCCGGAGACGAGGCACTCGTCGATCACATTCGCCGGGCACCCGCTCACCGCCGACAGCACCTCGACGGACTGCGGTCGCACGAGGATCGCGGCGGTCTGCAGCAGGCGTTGCGCGCTCGGACGAGAGTCCCTGTAGCCGGGCGGCAACGACGTCTGCCACCGAGCGTGGAACCTCGTCGCCCGACGCCGCCAAGGTCTCGACGACGTAGAAGGGATTGCCCCCGGTGAGATCGAAGACGCGTTCCGCCTCGGCTGACCCAGTCCCGGCCAGAGCGCGGACGGCAACGGGTGAAAGCGGGGGCAGCGACAATCTTCTGGTCGACCGATGCGTCACGAGCTGGGCCAGCGTCTGCTGGTGCGCGGGCTCGAGCCCCTCGTCGGCGTCTCGAAGCGTCACGACGACCAAGGTGCGGGTGCGCTCGACGCGCCGTGCCAGGAAGCGCAGCCAGTCCAGCGTGGCCTCGTCGGCCCAGTGCAGGTCCTCGACGACGACTCCGACGGCCTCGGGGCTCGACTCGAGCTCGCCGACGAATTGTGCGAACAGGTCGTGACGGTCCCCGTCCGACTGCATGAGTGGTCGAAGACTGCCGCCGAACTGATCGACGACCTCACGCAACGGGCCCAGGGGGCGCGGGGTGAAGCTGCCGTCGCAGGCACCCCAGAGCCAGCGGATGTCGGGGCGCGACTCACGGAAGGCGTCGACCAGGGACGTCTTGCCGATTCCCGGCTCGCCGGTGACGACGACCAACCTGCCGTGGCCCGAGGCGGCGTCCTTGGCGTAGTCACCAAGAGCCGCAAGGAAGGTCTCGCGCTCGAGGAGCTGCACGATCTCACTTTAGGGCCGGCACGCCGCGAGGGAAGTACCGGGCGGGCCTCTTCTTCCCTGGTCTGGTCCTGCTCGCGGAACGATCAGGCCCGGGCGAGCACCACCATCGCACCGAGGAGACCGGCCTTCGTGGCCGCGATGTTGTGGCCGATGCGCTCCACGAACGCCGGGCCGAAGACCACGGCGTTCGTGACCGGCCCCGGGGGTGGCGCCCCGCTCGTGGAGGCGGTGCGGTCCTGGACGTCGACGACGGTGAAGCCGGCAGACTCGAGGTGCCGTCGGTAGTCCTCGACGGACTCCACGAACGACGACTGCTCGTCCTCCGCCCACGGCAGTGGGTAGGGCAGCTCGCCCTCGCCCGTCCGCATCTGCTCGTAGAGACCGAAGGTCCCGCCCGGCACCAGCACCCGGCGCACCTCGGCGAAGACCGCCTCCTTGTCGGGCACGTTCATGCCGACGTGCACCATCATCGCCGCGTCGAAGCTGTCGTCCTCGAACGGCAGCTCCTCCGCGGCCGTCGTCGTGAACGTGGCCCGGTCGCCGAGCCCGACCCGCTCGGTGAGGATTCGGGCGGTCTCCACGAACTCGGGGGTGAGGTCGACACCCGTGGCCGCCACGCCGGTCATGGCCGCCAGCCGCGTCGGCCCGCCGATGCCACACCCGACGTCCAACAGGCGCTGGCCGGGGGAGAGGTCCAGGGAGTCGAGCAGGTACTTGGTGGCCGAACCGCCGCCGGCGTGGAGCTGGTCGAGCGCGATGAGGTCCGCCGGGCCGAGGCGGTCGGTCGCGACACCGGTGTCCTCGAGCGCTCGCATGATGGCGCCGCTCAGGTCGCCCCCGCCGTAGTGCTGTCTGACCAGGTCCCTCACGTCCACATGGGCACGTTAGTGGCCATGCCTCACAGGCGCGAGAGGCCTTCCCAGCCGGTGCTCGGGGCCTTCACGCCGAAGTAGGCCCCCAGCGTCGGGGCGACATCCATGGTGTGCGCTCTCGCCGAGCGGGCGATGCCCTTCTTGACCAGCGGTGAACCCCCGGAGACGAGGAACGGGATCGGCTCGGTCGCAGGGTGCCCGTGGTTGCCGGGGATCGGGTTGCTGGTCGGTCCGGGATCGCTGAAGCGCCAACCTGCGCGGCAGTAGACGAGCAGGTCCCCGGCCTTGGCGTCGAGCCGGAGCGCGGGCTCCTGGTCGATCCGGTGGACCTGGAAGACCCCTTCGGCGGCCCGCGCGAGGGACGTCATCTTCGCCAGCGCCGCGGAGCGGGCGGAGGAGGAGCCGGTCCAGTACACGAGGTCGGCGCCACCGTTCTGCGCGATCTGGTACTGCCCCTTCAGGGAGGCATCGGCGTCGAAGAGCTGGCGAGGCTGACCGTGTTCTGGGGCAGCGACCAGTCCATGGAGTGGTCGGCGAGCACGATCACCATGGACGAGGCCCACCGGCCAGAGCTCTTCAGCATGTCCACGAACCGACCGACCTGGGCGTTGGTCGTCTGCAGCGCGGCCGTGCGAGCGGCCTTGAGGGTGGTCCCGGTCAGGTCGGAGTGACCGACCCGGTCCACGTCGCCGAGGTTGACGAAGACCATCGCGGGGTCGAACTCGTCGACCATCGCAAGAGCAGCGTCCATGGTCGCCAGGTCCGGTGAGTGGCCGGAGACAGGGATCACCGGAAACGGTTCCCAGCGGTGGGTCGCCCGGGCGCCGAACACCGAGTAGAGGTACTCCTTCGACAGCACCGTGCCCGTCGTACGGCCGGAGGCGTTGAGCTGGTCGATGATCGTCGTCACGCGGATGTCGTTGGGCCGGGAGCAGTCGCGGACGGCCTGCTCGGTGCGGTCGTAGATGCTGTTGGCGGGCACGCCGTTCCGGGCAGGACGGCAGCCGGTCATCATCATCACGTGGTTGGGGATCGTCTCCATCACGGGGAGCGACCTGGCGGCGGGGTACCAGGTCCCGCCGTCGCGGAGCGCGGCGACCGCCGGCATCGCGTCGACCTCACCCGGTCGGCACCCGTCGATGACGACCACGTAGGCGCGCTTCGTGGTCGTGGCTGCGGCGGCGACGCCCGTGGCGCTGGAGAAGGCGAGCGTCGCGCCGGAGACACCGGCGACCTTGAGGAAGGTACGCCGGCCGAGCGGCCGCGGCGCCGCCATCACGCACCCACCGGCTTGTTGACGGAGTGGACGACCTGGGTGCCGGCGGTGGTGGCCCACGACTGTGTCCAGCTGATCCCCGCGCCGCGGTCGGCGCGGTCGCCGATGACGAACCAGTCCATCTGGGCCCGCTTCGCTGTGATGTCGAGGACCGAGAAGCCGTGGTCGTCGAAGTTGATGTACTTGATGTGCGGGTTGTTGGCCCTGAGCCCCTCTTCCACGGCGACGCTCGTCGTGTGCGGCGGAGTGCCCGTGATGTCGCAGAGGTTGTTCGACGTGACCGACGTGGCCACGAACTCCACGCCCACCGAGTTCCGTGTCGTGGTGTAGGTCGTCTTGTCCGCAGGGAGGTCGCAGGCCCAGCCGGAGTGGATGTCGCCGGTGACGAAGACGGTGTCGGTGACGCCGTTGTCACGCAGGTGCTGGAACACCTCGCGCCGGTCGTCCGTGTAGCCGTCCCACTGGTCGACGTTGTAGGGCTCGCCGTCGGTCGGGATGAGGTGCGTGGTGTCGTTCACGGGCTTGACCAGCTCGGTGGGGACGCCGGCGAAGCTGACCGGGGCGATCATCACCGGGTTGCCGACGAGCTTCCACTGCGAGCTCTGGCGGACCAGCGAGTCCTTGAGCCAGCCGAGCTGCGCCTGGCCGCTGATGGTGCGGTCGGGGTCGGCCGTCGTCGGGTCCACCTGGGCAGCCACCTGCTTGTCGCGGTACTGGCGAAGGTCGAGCAGGCTCAGCTCGACCAGGTCGCCGAACTGGAGCCGGCGATAGATCTGGGTGCCGTCACCCAGGGTGGCGGTCCCGCTCAGCCGGACTGGCATCCACTCGTCGTAGGCCTTGAAGGCCGCGGCCCGGCGCGTGAGGTAGCTGCCCTCCGTCGCGTCGTGGTTGACCGCGCCGCCGTTCCACGAGTCGTCGGCGACCTCGTGGTCGTCCCAGGTGGCGATGACGGCGTACTTGGCGTGCAGGCGCTGCAGGTCGGCATCACGCTTGTACTGCGCATGACGGCGCCGGTAGTCGGCGAGGGTGAGGATCTCGTGCGGGGGGTCGTGCGGGCGGATGTCGCGGTCGCCCTGGCCGTAGCCGTACTCGCCCGGGCCGTACTCGTAGATGTAGTCGCCCAGGTGCAGCACCGCGTGGAGGTCGTCGCGGTCCGCCAGGTGCCGGTAGGCACTGAACCAGCCCGCCTGGAGGTTGGCGCACGAGACGACGCCGAAGCGCACGTGCGCCGGTGACGCCGTCGGGGCGGGTGCCGTCCGGGTGCGCGCCGTCGCGCTGCGCGAGCCGGCCAGGCTGAAGCGGTAGTAGTAGACCCGGTCAGCGACCAGGCCGGTGACGTCGACCTTGCACGGTGTGGTCGCGCGAGGGCCCGGTGGAGAAGTCCCCCTGGCGTACGACGGTGGTGAAGGCGCTGTCCGAGGCGACCTGCCAATGGACGGTGACCGTCGGACCGGTTCCGGAACCGGGCGTGCTGGCCGAGGTGGGCGTGACGCGGGTCCAGATCACGACGGACGTCGGTCCGGGGTCTCCGGACGCGACACCGTGCAGGAAGGGCGTGGGCATGCCTCACAAACGAGCCGGCCGGGCAGGCGTCATGGGTCGGGCCCGTCACACTGCCACTGTTCACCCAGGGTTCGCCCAGGGGTTGCGCCGGTCACGCTGGCGCAGTCGACGCCGCTCCCGCTTCTCCATGTCGCGCTCGATGGAGGCCACGGTGTCCTGGTGGCTGGTGACCAGCTGCACCCACCGGATACCGGTCCCGATCATCACGAACACCGGCCAGGCGAAGCCGCCGAACATCGTGGCGGCCCAGATGGCCCAGCAGATCAGCGACGGGGTCAGGAAGCCGGCCAGCGCCTGCTGCCGCATCCGGCGGTACCGCTGCTCCGCCGCCGAGCGGCGTTCCGAGGTCGACATGGGCAGCCGTGACCCGGTGGCAGTGGCGACCAGGTCGCTCACCAGCGGGGGCAGCTCACCGAGGGTCTTGGCCCGGGAGACCCGCTCGGCCCGTTCGTCGAGCTCCTCGCGCGTCAGCCGGCCCTCGGCGTACGCCGTGCCGAGGAGGTCGTGGACCAGGTCCCGCTCACGGTCCGACGCCCGCAGGCGGGCGTTCTCAGGTCGCCTCGGGTCGTTCTCGAAGCGCTCCCAGATCGTGCCCGGCATTTCACCAGCCTAGGACGCTGGATCCACCAGCTCCCCGGGCAGGATCGACCAGGACTGCAGGTCACCCCGGCGCCCGTTGATGTGGTGGACCGATCGCAGCACGCCCTCGAAGGTGTACCCCACCTTCTCGGCGACGCGGCTCGAGGCCGGGTTGTCGGTCGAGACCAGCGCGGTGACGCGCTGCATGCCCTGGTCGAGCGCCCACTGGGTCAGCTCGCGGAGCGACTGCGGTCGCCACGCCACGTCCGCGCGCGGCGGGGGAGACGGCGTACCCGAGCTCGACCTCCAGGTCCTCGCGGTCCAACGGCCCGGTGACGACGTAGCCGAGGAACTCGTCGGCCTCGTCGACGATGGCCCATGCGAACCGGTCCTCGTGGTCGAACGTGGCCAGCCACTCCTCGAGCCAGCCCTCCGGCATCGGGTCGGGCGTGCGCGTGAACCGCAGGATGTCGGCGTCGCTCATGGCGTCGCGCAGGGCCGCGAGATGTTCGGGCCCCAGTGGCACCAGGCGAGTGGGCGTCACCGTGTCGACGCTAGCCGAGCAGGAACGTGGTGGGCGTCGAATCCTCGAGGCCGCCACCATCCAGATGCGGGTGAAGACGGTGAACGGCACCGGTCGGTGGAGCCCGGCCCGCTCGATCACGTCCCTCCCGCTCTGCTGACCGGACGGGCGCTGATCAGCTGCCGGTGAAGTTCGGCGTCCGCTTCTCGGCGAAGGCTCTCGGCCCTTCCTTGGCGTCGTCGGAGGCGAAGACGGCGGCGCCGGTCGCGGCGTCGTCCTGCCAGCAGTCGTTCTCGTGCTTGCCCTCGGAGTTCCGGATCGTCCGCAGCACCGCCTGGACGGCCAGCGGGCCGTTGGCTGCGATCAGGCCGGCGATCTCGTGCGCCTTCTCCAGCGCCTGACCGTCGGGCACGACGTGCCCGATCAGCCCGATCTCCTTGGCTTCCGGTGCCTTGATGTGACGACCGGTGAGGAGCAGGTCGGCGGCCACGGTGTACGGCAGCTGCCGGGGGAGTCGTACGGCGGAACCACCGAGCGGGTAGAGCCCCCACCGCGGCTCGGAGACCCCGAACCGAGCGGACTCGCCCGCCACCCGGATGTCAGTGGCCTGCAGGATCTCGGTCCCGCCCGCGATGGCCGGGCCCTCGACGGCGGCGATGAGCGGCTTCTCGACGCGGTAGCCCTTCAACAGCGACTTGATCACGGACGGGTCGAACTCGCCGCTCTCGAACCGGTCCGAGGGTGAGCTGGTGGACATCGCCTTGAGGTCGGCCCCCGCGCAGAAGTAGCCGCCGGCGCCGGTGAGGATCACCACCCGCACGTCGGCGTCGGTGTTGGCCCGTTCCCAGGCCTCCTCCATGATGCCGAGCATCTCGCCGGAGAGGGCGTTGCGGGCCTCTGGCCGGTTCATGGTGACGACGAGGGTGTGGCCCTCCAGCTCGACCAGGCAGTGCGGTGCAGCAGGGGCTTCGGTCATGGGGCGATGCTAGTCAGAAACAAGAACGTGTTCTAGTCTGACGCTCATGGCCCTGAACATCGCCGACTTGTTCGAGCACGCCGTCGATGCCGCCCCGGACAACCGGGCGCTGCTGGTCGAGGACCGCGACATCACCTACTCGCAGCTCGAGATCGAGGCCAACAAGCTGGCCCACTACCTGGCCTCCCAGGGGCTCGGATCAGGCGACCACATCGGCGTCTACGCCAAGAACAGCATCGAGCACGTGATCGCCGTCCTGGCCATCGTGAAGATCCGGGCTGTCAGCATCAACGTGAACTACCGCTACGTCGAGGGCGAGCTGAACTACCTGTTCGACAACGCCGACGTGAAGGCACTGATCTTCGAGCGGCCCTACGCGCCGATCGTGGCGAACTGTGCGCCCCAGCACCCGGACCTCACCACGTTCGTGGCCATCCCCGACATGACCGACCCCGACAACGACGCCGACATCTCGGCGTTCGGTGGCGTCACCCTCGAGGAGGCGTTGGCCGGCCAGAGCACCGAGCGCGACTTCCCCGAGCGCAGCGCCGACGACCTGCACATCATCTACACCGGCGGCACGACCGGCTTCCCCAAGGGCGTGATGTGGCGGCACGAGGACTTCTGGCGCGTGCTCGGCGGCGGCATCGACTTCTACACCGGTGAGCCGCTGGAGGAGTACGACCAGTCGAAGCAGGCCAACGACCCGCGGATGGTCACCTTCCCGCTGAGCCCGTTGATGCACGGCGGCGCCCAGGCCGGGCTTGCTGATGCACCTGTTCGCCGGTCACCTGACGATCCTCGAGCCGAAGTTCGACCCGAAGCGCACGTGGGAGATCATCGACCGCGAGAAGGTGCAGCTGATCTTCATGACCGGCGACGCGATGGCGCGGCCGCTCATCGAGGAGTTCGACCGCCAGGCCGGCACGGGTTCGCCGTACGACGGGACCAGCCTGTTCGCCATCTCCAGCAGCGCCGCGATCTTCAGCCCGCCGGTGAAGAAGCGGTGGATGGAGGCGTTCCCGAACGCCGTCTTCACCGACTCGGTCGGCGCCTCGGAGACGGGGTTCCAGGGGATGGGGCTGCAGGACAAGGACCAGATCAGCGCCGACGGCCCCGTGGTGGCGCTCGGTCCCAACAGCGTGGTCATCGACGACGACAACCGGATCCTCGACGTCAGCAAGGACGTCGGCCAGGTGGGTCGGCTGGGGCGTGGTGGCTCGGTGCCGGTGGGCTACTACCGGGACCCGGAGAAGTCGGCGCGGACCTTCCTCGAGATCGACGGCCAGCGCTACTCCGTGCCCGGCGACTTCGCGCGCATCGAGACCGACGGCAAGGTGACGCTGCTGGGGCGTGGGTCCAACTGCATCAACACCGGCGGCGAGAAGGTCTTCCCCGAAGAGGTCGAGATGGCCATCAAGGGCCACCCCAGCGTCTACGACGTCCTCGTCGTCGGCGTCCCCGACGAGCGCTACGGCCAGTCCGTGACCGCCGTGATCCAGGCCCGCGAAGGAGCAGACGTCGAGCTCGAGGACCTGCGCACCTACCTGCGCCAGCACCTCTCCGGCTACAAGCTGCCGCGCGCGATCACGCTGGTGGCCGAGATCCCGCGCAACGCGACCGGCAAGGCGCAGTACCCGCGAGCCAAGGAGCTGGCACTGGCCTCCTTCGCCGCCAAGGTCCCGACCTCACCCGCGGGGGCCTGAGCCATGCGCACCGAGCTGTGCGACCGGTTCGGGATCGAGTACCCGATCTTCGCCTTCACCCCCTCCGAGCACGTCGCGGCCGCGGTCTCGCGCGCCGGTGGCCTCGGGGTCCTCGGCTGCGTGCGGTTCAACGAGCCCGACGAGCTCGAGCAGACGCTGAGCTGGCTCGACGACAACACCGACGGGAAGCCCTACGGCGTCGACGTCGTGATGCCGATGAAGATCCCCACCGAGGGCAAGTCGGTCGACCTGAAGGCGATGATCCCCGAGGCCCATGTCACCTTCGTGGAGCAGACCCTGCAGAAGCTGGGCGTCCCGCCGCTCCCGGAGGGCGAGGGCCGCGAGGGCGTGCTCGGCTGGCTGCACTCCGTCGCCCGTGCCCACGTCGACATCGCGCTGAACCACCGACCCGTCCTCATCGCCAACGCCCTGGGCTCACCGCCCGTGGACGTCATCGAGCAGGCCCACGCGGCCGGCGTGCAGGTGGCAGCGCTGGCCGGTGCCGCCAAGCACGCGCTCTCGCACGTGAAGAACGGCGTCGACGTCATCGTGGCCCAGGGCTACGAGGCAGGCGGCCACACCGGCGAGATCGCCAGCATGGTGCTGACCCCGGAGGTCGTGGACGCCGTCGGTCCCGACGTGCCCGTGCTCGGTGCCGGCGGCATCGGCTCCGGACGCCAGGTCGCGGCCTCGCTCGCGCTGGGCGCCCAGGGTGTGTGGACCGGCTCGGTGTGGCTGACCACCGAGGAGTACCAGAACCTCAACACCAACAAGGGCATGACCGACGCGTTCCTGCGCGCCGAGAGCTCCGACACCGTCCGTACCCGCGTCTACACCGGGAAGCCCGCGCGCCTGCTGAAGACGAAGTGGACCGAGGCCTGGGCCGAGGAGGGCGCCCCCGACCCGCTGCCGATGCCGCTGCAGAACCTGCTCGTCGCCGACGCCCACAATCGGATGAACCAGCACGGCGACCCCGACGTGATCTCCATGCCCGTCGGCCAGATCGTCGGCCGGATGAACGAGGTCCGGCCCGTTGCCGACGTGATGGCCGACCTGCTACGCGAGTACGACGAAGCCGTCGCCCGGCTGGAGAAGATCCGCAGCTAGGGTGTCGGGACCACACGCCGGTTGAGCTTGTCGAATCCCCGTTCACCGGGCTGCCGGATTGCTTGTGGTCGGGGAAAGCGCAGCAAAGGGAGGGGTCTTTGGGTGGCTGGGTTCGCCTGCCGACCGTCGGTTCGCAGGCGTCGAGAATTTCTTTGAGAATTTCTCCACAGATTCGCTAAACCTGCAGGTCAGGGGCCAGAACTGTCGGTGGTCAGTGCTGGAATTGATCCATGTCCAGCACCCCGACCGACACCCTGATCCGGGTGCATCCGGTGCGCGACTTCGCTGCCCGTGCCCGGCTGCGGGCAGGCGAACTCGGATCGCCGGTGTGGTCGATGACCCCGGCCGAGCAGCGGGAGACGCTGCTGGACCTGAGCGTCTTGGAGAACCAGGTCGCCGCGTTGAAGCTGCAGGTGCTGGCCGAGGCAGACCGCTCCGGCGCCACCGCGGAGCAGAGCGCCGGGACGGCGGCGGACTGGGTCGCGGTCGAGACCCAGCAGACCCGGCGGGCGGCGCGCTCGGACCTCAAGCTCGCCCAACGGCTCGAGACCTATGCCGTCCTGGGGCAGGCATTGGAGTCCGGCGGAGTGAACACCGCGCAGGCGCGGGTGATCGTCACCGCGCTGGACCGGCTCCCCGACAAGGGCGAGTTCGCAGTCTCCGGCGAGCAGCGCCGCGAGGCCGAGCAGCACCTCGTCGCCCAGGCGGCGTACTTCGACGCCGACACACTCAAGATCCTCGGACTGCACCTGCTCGAAGTCATCGCCCCGGACCTGGCCGAGGACCTCGAGGGCCGGGTGCTCGAAGCACAAGAGGCCAAGGCGCTGCGCAAGGTCTCCTTCTCGATGTGGGAAGACACTGAAGGCATCTGCCACGGCCAGTTCCGGGTCCCGCACCTGCACGGTCAGATCCTCACCAAGGCGATGCAGGCCTTCACCAACCCAGCTCGACCCGAGGACAGCGCGATCGACCCGGACCTGCCTTCCGAGGTGCGAAACGGGTTGGCGTTCACCAGCCTCCTCGAAGCGATCCCGGCGACGTGGTTGCCCAGGCACGGCGGTGTCGGCGCCACGGTCGTGGTCACCATGACCCTCGAACAGCTGATGGCGAAGCTCGACGCCGCAGGCGTGTGCACCCTGGACACCGGCGGCCGCATCTCCGCCGCCGAAGCCCGACGCCTCGCCTGCTCCGCCGGGATCATCCCGATGGTGCTGGGCGGCAAGTCCCAGCCCCTCGACGTCGGCCGCAAGCGCCGCTTCCACACCGAGGCCATGCGCCTGGCGATGGGTGTGCGCGACGGCGGTTGCTCGGCAGAGGGCTGCGACAAGCCGGCCTCGATGTGCCACGCCCACCACGACATCGCCTGGTCGGCCGGCGGCCACACGAACGTCTCCTCTGGCCGACTGTTGTGCGGCCCCCACCACCGCCGCATCCACCAACCCGACGGCAAGGTCAGCTTCCACCGGCGGACGTGAGCATCCTTGTGCTCGACAGGGCCTCGACCGACAGGCAGAGTTCGAGCACGGGCGGCGGGCTGAGGCGCGCGGGGCGGCTGGGGAAGGGTTCCTGATGATCGACCACCGGCGTGGACCGGCACCTACATGACCTGGGCCCTGGCCACGATCGCGGCGCTGCTCATCGTGTGGGCCGCGCTGTCTCGCCGCCTCAAGTCGTACAACGTCACGGCGGCGATGTTCTTCACGGCCGCAGGACTGCTCGCCGGCCCGGCAACGGGGCTGCTCGATCTCTCGATCGGTGGCGAGGAGGTGAAGCTGGTCGCGGAGGCGACCCTGACGCTGGTGCTGTTCGCGGATGCCTCGCGCATCTCGGTGCGCGCCCTGCGCAGCGAGTACACCGTGCCGCTGCGGCTGCTCGGTGTCGGACTCCCGCTCACGATCGTCGCGGGGTCGCTCGTCGGGGTCGCGGTCCTCCCCGGCGTCAGCCTCGTCGAGGCACTCGTGCTCGCGATCATGCTCGCGTGCACCGACGCCGCGCTGGGTCAGGCCGTGGTCACCGACCGACGCGTGCCCTCGCGCATCAGGCAGGGCCTGAACGTGGAGAGCGGACTCAACGACGGGTTGTGCGTGCCGCTGTTCTTCATCGCCGTCGCCCTCGCCGAGGCCGAGGAGGACGCCACCTCGGTCCACCATGCCGTCACGCTGGTGCTGGAGCAGATCGGGTACGGGCTCGTCGGCGGCGTCGTCGCGGGCGTGGTCGGCGGCCTGGCGCTGCGCCTGGCCGCGCGTCACGACACGGTCGAGCCGTACTGGGGACAGGTGTTGCCGGTCGCCTCGGCCGCGCTGGCAGCCGGGATCGCGACCGGGCTCGGCGGGAGCATCTTCATCGCGGCCTTCACGGCCGGGTTCGTGTTCGGCGTCGTACGCCCCGAGGACGGCCCGGACGTCACCGAGCTCGTCGACGAGACCGGCGAGCTCCTCAACGGCGTCACCTTCATCATCTTCGGCGCGGTGATCCTCGGCCCGACGTTGCAGAACCTGTCCTGGGAGCTGGTCGTCTACGCACTGCTCAGTCTCACGGTCGTGCGGGTGCTTCCCGTCGGGGTGGCGATGCTCGGCACCGGCGCCCGGTCGCCCACGCTCGGGTTCCTGGGCTGGTTCGGGCCGCGCGGGCTTGCCTCGATCGTCTTCGGGGTGATCCTGCTCGACGACGCGAACCTGCCGCACCAGTCGATGCTCCTGTACGCCGTCGTGGTCACGGTCGCACTCTCGGTCCTGGCCCACGGACTCTCCGCGGGGCCGCTGACCCAGCGCTACGTCCGCTGGTACCAGGCACACCCGTCGGACGCGGCGCCGCACATGGAGACCGTGCCGGCGGCCGAGCACCGCTTGCGCACGCCCTGGACCGGCACGCACTGAGGCGTCCGTGTCGCGAAGCTAGACCTTGCACTCGGGTTCGAGGTCAAGTCTTGACCTTGAACCCGGGTGCAAGGTCTACCGTGAGTGGATGCGGATCTCCGAGCTTGCCGATCGGGTCGGGGTGCCAACCTCGACCGTGCGGTACTACGAGCGCATCGGGCTGATCGGGGCCCCTGATCGCACCGGTTCGGGTTACCGGACCTACGACGAGGAGGCGGCCACCCGGCTGCTGTTCGTGACGCGGGCACGGCGCCTCGGTCTCACCTGCGACCAGATCGCCGTGCTGCTCCCGGTCTGGGACGGGACCAACTGCGCCGCCGCCGGCCAGCGCGTCAGTCGGCTGATCGACGACAAGCAGGCCGAGATCGCCACCCGGATCGCCGAGCTCAAGGGCTTCGCTGCCCAGCTCGAGGACGTACGGGCCACGCTCGAGGCCTCCCCGCCGATGGAGACCTGCTGCACCGACCTGTCGTGCTGCGTACCGGCCGGACCGTCAGAGGCCGTCCAGCTTGAGCTGGTGAGCACCCGTCCGCACAGCCGGAAGGCCCCGGTCCTGGCGAGGTGAGACGAGCCCGGCGGCCTCTGCCTGGCGCCGCGCGTCAGGCGTCGACCGCGAGCAGGCCGTGCTCGACGGCAAAGAGGCTGGCCGTGACCCGGTTGCCGGTCCCGGTCTTGGCGTAGATGTGCTCGGTGTGGTTGCGCACGGTCTTGGGGGAGAGGGTCAGCGCTTCGGCGATCTCCCGGCTCGACAGCCCGCGTGCGATCAACCGGAGGACCTCGATCTCACGGGGCGAGAGCCCCGAGGGCCGGCTGTGCCGTCGTGACCGACGGGTGTCCCGCGGCCGCGAGCACCGCCTCCACGGCATCGGTGTCGAGGCGTCCGTCGCGCACCTCGTGGCGGAGCCGTGACGAGGCAGCGTCGGCGCCCAGCGCGGCTCGGTGGGGCCGTGGCTCGCGCAGCGACTGGTAGGCATCCGCGGCCGCCAGCGTGCGGGCCGCGACGGACATCGAACCGGCCGTGAGGCCGCGCGGGTAACCGGACCCGTCGAGGCGTTCCCGGTGCTGCACCGCGAGCGCTCCGAGCCGGGCCAGCGTCGGCGCCTGGCTCAGGATCCGCTCGGTCAGGTAGGGGTAGAGCCGGATCCGCTCCCGCTCCCCGGCGCCCAGCTGACCGGTCTTGTCCCAGATCCCGTTGGACACGCCGAGCCGACCCAGGTCGTGGACGAGCCCGGCGCGGTACAGCAGCGTCGACGTCGGCGCCGGACATCCCCAGCCGTCTGCCCGGCAGCCGCCGACAGCTCGGCGACTGCTCGCGAGTGACCGAGCGTGTACGGCGACTTGAGGTCGACGAAGTCGGCGATCGCCCCGAACGCCGCGTCGAGATCCTTCCCCTGGAGGGGCGCCGCGAGCACGGGCTCGGCAGCGATGACGGTCTGCCAGGTACGCGGCGAGTCGACGTCCGGGAACAGCGTCGGCGCCGTCGTGCTCGACGAGCGTCGCCAGGGCGGGGTCGAACTGCCGCCCGACCGTTCCCTCGCCAGGCCGCGGCCGCGTCCACGCCGCCCAGCCGGTGCGCCACCTCGACGTGCTCGGCGAACTGGCAGATCCGTGACGCCAGCGGGATGTCGCTCGCCGCTCGAGCCCTTCCGGGCCAGCCGCGGCCGTCCCAGCGCTCGTACGACGAGCCGACCGCGTCCTGTACGGACGCGTCGAGCCCGAGCATGCTCGCGAAGCGGGTGGCGAGCGCGGCATGACCGCTGATCATGGAGTCGACCTCGCGGTACCCGCCCATCGCGAACTCCACCGCGACACGCAGCCGGTGCAGCGGCGGGTGGCCCGAGCCCGACCAGCCGAAGCCCGGCAAGTGCCCCCTGCACGCTGTGGGCGTCGTGCCGGTACTTGGTCGACCGGAGCGCGATGTCGTCGCCGAACCACTTCGCCTGCTCGTGGGCATCCGCATGGCAGCCGACATTGACCAGCAGAGCCGCGTAGTAGACCGTCAGTCGGTCGACGTCGGCGAGACCCAGCCGGTCCGCGATCCGCAGCGCGATGACGGTCTGCCGCAGCACGTGCTCCATCGGCTGGTCGAAGCCGAGGTCGACGCCGAGCGATAGCGCGGCGATGAGCTCGGCGAGCCGCACTCCGGCAGTGTCGGAGGTGCCTGAAGATCCCGAGGACGTTTCCGGCGTGGCCGTCACCGGCTCACCCCCACCCTGAGTGCGGACCTGCGCGATCGTACGACGATCAGGACGGTCTGGAGCTCCTGCTGGTTGCGCATGATCGCCTCGTTCACCGGCTTCATCTCCTCGGTCGGGCTGAACAGGATCAGCCTCGTGCCGGGCTGGTACACCGGCACGTGGTTCGGCGGCATGTAGAAGACGTCGCCGGCGCCGACGACCTCCTCGTGGTCGGCGTACCGGACCGCATCTCTCCGTCGGTCACCACGCCCCAGTGTGGGCACGGGCAGACGTCGCCCGGCAACCCGCGCAACATCGCGGTCATGTCCACCTCGCCGATGACGTGCAGGAACGAGACCGAGTAGCCGTCCAGCTCGGCCTCGCCCACCTCTACCGGGCCGTAGTTGACTCGTTCGATCGTGTCCGGTGCCGTGGTTGCCATGGCGTCCTCCTGGAGTCCCTGCCCGGGCGGGCGCCCGGGACACCGCGACGCTACGAAGGCCACGCGAGTCGCCGCTTGGGGCGAATGCCTCTACTTCCGGGGTCAGTGAGTCGCTCAGGGTCAGCCCGCGGGTGGGCGAGCCCGCATGGGGACGACGCCCCAGAGCACGACGTACGCCGAGAACGCGACGACGGCCGCCACGACGCCGGCGGTGCGGCTGATGGCCAGGTCGAAGGCCAGGAAGACGACGCCACACATGGTGAGCGCGGCCAGCACCAGTCCGGCCCGGGCGATCTGGTTGGCCGTCTCGACCAGCCAGGGACGCCGGCCACGGCGGAACAGGATGCGGTGGTAGGCGATCGGCGCGAGCACGGCCATCGAGGCGCCGACCGCGGCGCTCAGCACCACCAGGTACGCGGTCGTCTCGACGTGGTCGAGCTGGTCGAACTTGTCGGTGAACGGCACGGCGAGGAGGAACCCCGTCAGCACCTGGACGCCGGTCTGCGTGGACCGGAGCTCCTGCACGAGCTCGGTCCAGTTCCGGTTGATGGTCTGCTCGGGGAGGCCGTCGGACGATGGCTCCGCCTCCGGCGTCGTCATCCGACGAAGGTACCCGCCCTACAGCTCGCGGACGCCCGCGCGGTGACGCTGCGCGAGGTCGCGGTAGACCTGCGGGTTGTGCTCGACCCACACCTCGGCACTGCTGCCGGCGATGGGGCCCTTCACGCGCGCCGGGGTCCCGAGCGCCAGCACGCCGTCGGGGATCTCGCCGCTGACGACCGACCCTGCGGCCACCAGGCTGCGGGCGCCCACGCTCGCGCCGTCGAGGACCGTCGAGCCGTTGCCGATCAGGGCCTCGGTCCCGATCGTGGCTCCGTGCACCACGCACGCGTGCCCGATGGTGGCGCCCTCACCCACCTCGCAGGTGATGCCGCCCGGGGTGTGCAGCACCGAGCCGTCCTGCACGTTGGCGCCTGCGCGGACCACGATCGGGCCGAAGTCGCCCCGCAGCACCGCGCCGTACCAGACCGAGGCGTTCTCCTCGATGGTGACGTCACCGATGATGCTGGCGGTCGGGGCGACGAAGGCGGTCGGGTGGACGGTCGGGCTGACGCCCTCGAACTCGAACAGTGGCATGCGCGCCACCCTAGGTGGGCGGCTCTCTCCCGGGCCGGGTAACGCCGACAGCCCTGACTCGTTGGAACCATCAGTCGACGAGGGAGCCCCATGCGCACGTCAGCCCGCCGGTCCGCCACGATCCGCCTCGGAGTGGTCGCCGCCCTGGTGGCGCTCGCCGCGGGGGCAGTCAGCCTGTGGCCCTCGATGGCGTCGACCACGACCTTCCCCGCGGCGCTGGCTGCGCCGAGCTGTGGTCCCGGAGCGCTCAAGGAGACCAGCATCGACGGGCGGGTGCCGTCGTCGGACTACTCGAGCGGCCGCTACAAGCAGGGCTATCGCTGCAACACCGCGCAGGTGGCTCACCAGGGTGCGACGGGAGGCTTCAAGGTCGAGCGGTACGTCGACGGCGCCGGCCACGTGTGCGCCTTCTACGACTCGACGCTGCTGTTCCCCAAGGACACGCTGATGCAGGCGACGACGGGCCTGGGCGTCGTCGTGCTCGACATGTCCAACCCCACAGCGCCGGTCAAGACGGCGCAGCTCACCTCGCCCGCGATGCTGAGCCCGCACGAGTCCCTCCTGCTCAACGCCAAGCGGGGGCTGCTCGGCGCCGAGCTGGGCAACCCGGCGGCCAACGTCTCCATCCTCGACCTCTACGACGTCAAGACCGACTGCCGCCACCCGAAGCAGCTGTCGAGCACCCCCACCGGCGGCTTCGGGCACGAGAGCGGCTTCGCGCCGGACGGCCGGACCTTCTACATCACCGGCACCGCCGGCAACACCTTCCAGGCGGTCGACGTCAGCGACCCGACGCAAGCCCAAGGTGCTGTTCACGCAGTACGGCGTGAACTACCACGGCGTCCGGGTCAGCGACGACGGCAAGCGGCTCTACGTCGCCAACATCGGCAACTCCGGCAGCGGCACCTTCGCCAGCGGCGGCCTGCAGGTGCTGGACGTCAGCCAGATCCAGAACCGCGTCTCCAACCCCCAAGTGAGCGTCCGCTCCTCGCTGACCTGGCCCGAGCACTCGATCCCGCAGGCGAACGAGCCGTTCACCCGCAACGGGCACAAGTACCTGCTGGAGTTCGACGAGTTCGCCAACTACTCGGTCGAGGGCGGCGCCACCCAGACCAGCTCACCGGTCGGCGCGGCGCGCATCATCAACATCGACGACGA
This sequence comes from uncultured Actinomycetota bacterium, assembly GCA_963698945.1. Lineage (GTDB taxonomy): Bacteria > Actinomycetota > Actinomycetes > Propionibacteriales > Nocardioidaceae > Marmoricola. Next base: position 83,224 of record CAVOST010000017.1, read on the forward strand.
CAAGCACCCGCGGGTGGTCTCGAACATCCGCCTGGCCGTGCACCAGCCCACGGCTCGTGCCGGCGCGCAGCAGAACGACCCCGGCGCCAACAGCCCGGTGCAGGGGTACGCCGCCCACTACTGCTCCGCGCCCACCCGCACGAACCCCAACATCGTCGCCTGCTCGATGATCCTCTCGGGCCTGCGCCTGTTCGACATCCGCGACGTGGCCCACCCCAAGGAGATCGGCTACTTCAACAAGCCGGTCAACCTGGGCGACAACCCCGCCGTGCCGGGCAACGGCGGCGCGTTCGCCATGTCGCAGCCCGCCTGGGACGCCGCGCACGACTCGGTGTGGTACTCCGACGGCAACTCCGGGTTCTACGTCGTCAAGCTCACGAACGGCCTGCAGAACCTGTTCTGAGTCAGTCGGGACCGGGCGGTACGGCGTCAGTCGCGGCCACCAGCCCGGCACGGCCGCCCGGTAGTCCTCGTACGACGCCCCGAACTGCTGCTCCAGCGTGGGCTCCTCGTAGAAGCGCACGAACGACCACACCGCGGCGAGGAAGACCAGCATCCAGACCAAGGTCGACCCGCTCCTGAACAGCAGCGCCTGCCCGCCGATCATGGCCGCGACGCCGACGTACATCGGGTTGCGCACGTGGCGGTAGATCCCGCCGACGACCAGCGTGTCGGTGGGCGCCGGCGGCGCAGGGGTCCCGTGCCCCTCGGTCACGAACCGCGCGAAGCACGCCACCACGACAGCGAGGCCGGCCACGACGATCAGGGAGCCGAGCGCGTCGAGGACGCCGAAGGACGCCGGATGGTCCCAGCCGGTCAGCAGCCAGGGCACCAGCACGGCGTTCGCACCGGGCGCGAGGAAGAAGAACACCGCCGTGTAGACGGCGGCCCTCATCGGTGCTCCTCGCCGTACGACGTCCCGCGCTCGTCACGCACCCACACCGCGCCGGTTACTCCCGCGGACGTGAGCTCGCGCTTGAGCACCTTGTTGGTGGCGGTGCGGGGGAGCGTGGGCAGGACCCGCACGAACCGTGGCCGAGACTTCGTGCCGAGGTCGGCCTGCCCGTCGAGGAAGACCTCCAGGTCCTCGGGAGTGAGCGGGCCGACGAGGACCAGCGCGGCGACGAGCTGGTCGCCGGAGGACGCGTCCGGGACGGCGTACACGGCCGCCTCGCCGATCGAGGGGTGCCGCAGCAGGATGCGCTCGACGGGGGCAGCGGCGAGGTTCTCGCCGTCGACGCGGAGCCAGTCGGCGGTGCGGCCGGCGTAGTAGATGAAGCCGGCCTCGTCGCGATAGGCCAGGTCGCCGCTCCAGTACATGCCGCCACGCATCCGCTCGGCGGTCGCCGCCTCGTCGTTGTAGTAGCCGGCGAACTGGCCGGTGCCGGTGGTGTTGACGAGCTCCCCGGTCGCCTCGTCGAGGTTGGCCACGCTGCCCGTGGCGCCGAAGACCGCGCGCGGGCACTCCTCGCCCGTGGCGGGGTCGAGCACCGCGACCCCCTCCAGTGGCTGGCCGAGGGAGCCGGCCGGTGTCCCGGGGACCCTCGTGATCACCACGGCGTTCTCGGTCGACCCGAAGCCGTCGACGACCTCGCAGCCGAAGCGCTGCGCGAACGCCTCGATGTCGCGGTCACCGGCCTCGTTGCCGAAGGCGACCCGCAGCGGGTTGTCGGCGTCGTCGGGACGCGCGGGGGTCGCGAGCACGTAGGACAGCGGCTTGCCGACGTAGTTCAGGTACGTCGCTCCGTAGCGACGTACGTCGTCGAGCAGGCCGCTGGCCGAGAACCTCTCGGCCAGCGCGACCGCACCCCCGCTGGCGAGCGCGGGCGCCCAGCCGGCCATCACCGCATTGGAGTGGAACAGCGGCATCGACACGTAGAGCACGTCCTCGGGACCGAGCCCGAAGCGATCGGCCAGCATCACGCCCGGGAAGGTCACCTTCTCGTGGGTGATGCGGACCGCCTTGGGCTCGCCGCTGGTGCCGGAGGTGAAGATCAGCATGAACAGCGAGTCGTCCGCCGGTGATGCCGGTGGCGGGGTGTGAGCCGCGTCCGCGACTGCCGACAGCCAGGCAGGGGAGTCGTGGACCACGACGGGGACGCCGTCGAGCCCCTCCAGCAACGGCGCCAGCCGTGGGTCGGCCAGCACGAGCTGGCAGTCGGCCTTGCGCACGTCGGCGGCCAGGGCCTCGCCACGGCGAGTGGTGTTCAGGCCGACCACCACGAGGTCGCCCAGCCCGGCTGCCCCGAGTGCGAGCACCATCTCGGGGACGTTGTCCATCAGCAGCCCGACGTGCGGCGGCCGGTCAGGGTCGAGCAGGGCACGCAACGCGTGTGCGCGGCGGCAGCACTCCGTGACGTACTCCTGCCACGACCAACGCCGTGCGCCCGCGAGCAGGGCCGGACCCGAGCCGTCCGCTCGGGCGAGGAGCACCTCGCGGACGGACGTCATGGAGCCGGGTCAGCCCGCCTGCCGCGCCAGCATCTCGCCCAGCAGCCGTGCCTGGTCGGTGCTGCCGCCCATGAAGAACTCCAGCCGCTTGGCGCCGGTGAAGTAGCGGTGCGCCTCGCCGTCGAGGTCGATGCCGACGCCGCCGTGGACGTGCACGGTGGTGTGCGCGAGTCGGTGGCCGGCGTCGGCGGCCCACATCTTGGCGATGGCGACCGCCTCGGCGGCAGGCAGGCCCATGCTGAGCTGCCAGGCGGCCTGCCACATCGTGAGCCTGGCGCCGAGCACGTCGATGTAGCCGTCGGCGAGGCGCTGCGAGACGGCCTGGAAGCTGCCGATGGGGCGGCCGAACTGCTCGCGGGTCTTGGCGTACTCCGAGGTGAGCTTGAGCGCTCCCTCGAGGGTGCCGAGCTGCTGGGCACACAGGGCCACGGTGAGGCGGGCACCGAGCCAGCGCACGATGTCCTCGCCGTCTCCCACCACACCGAGCACGCGGTCCAGGGGCATGGCGGCGCGGTCGAAGTCGATGCGGGCGCCGAGCTCGCCGCCGCTGAACTCCTGGTTGGTGACCACCACGCCGGGGTCGTCGGCATGGACGAGGAAGACGGTGACGCCGTCGGCCGTCGTGGCGGGTACGACGAACAGGTCGGCCAGCGGCCCGACCGGGACCACGGTCTTGCTGCCCGTCAGCAGCCACCGCGAGCCGTCGTTCTCGGCCCTGGTGGCCGGGCGGAGCGGGTTCCACGCCCGGTCCTCGGACAGTGCGGGCGTCAGCATCAGCTCACCCTCGCCGCCCTCGCGCAGCCAGCGGGCCTTCTGGGGCTCGGAGCCGAACTCGGTGATGGTCATGCCCGTGACGAGGTGGGTGGCGAGCGGTATCGGGGCCACCGTCCGGCCGACCTCGATCAGGACGCTGCAGGCCTCGAGGATGCCGAGGGCGCTGCCGCCCTGGTCCTCCGGCAGGGCCAGCGAGATCAGCTGGGAGTCGGCGAACTGGCGCCACAGCTGGTAGTCGAACCGGATCGCGAACTTGTCCACGATGCGCAGCCGCTCCGGGCTGGCGTGCTTCTCGAGGATCGAGGCCGCGAGCTCGGCGGCAGCCCGCCCCTCGGGGGTCTGCTCGAAGTCCATGTCGTTCCCTATCGCTTCGCTGCCGGCAGGCCGAGCCCGACGTAGCCGATGATGTCGCGCTGGATCTCGTTGGTGCCGCCGCCGAACGTCATCACCAGCGAGGAGCGGAAGAACCGCTCGAGTCGGCCGCGCAGGACGGCGCCGGAGGAGGCCGCGGTCACGAGTGCCTTGGGGCCGACGATCTCCATGAGCGAGCGGTAGACCTCCGTCGCCATCTCCGAGCCGTAGACCTTCGTGGCCGAGGCGTCGGCGGGGGAGAGGTCCTCGACGGCGGAGGCGAGCTGCCAGTTGAGCAGCTTGAGCATGTCGGCCCGGGCGTGGGCCCGGCCGAGCAGCACCTGGACCCACTCGGAGTCGATCACGCGCGACCCGTCGGGGTTGCGGGTCAGCTGGGCCCACTCGCGCACCAGCTTGATCGAGTGGGTCACCGGCGCGGCTGAGGTCAGCGCCACCCGCTCGTGGTTGAGCTGGTTGGTCATCAGCGCCCAGCCCCCGTTGAGCTCGCCGACCAGGTTGTCCTTGGGCACGCGGACGTCGTCGTAGTAGGTCGCGCTGGTGCCGACACCGGCCACGGTGTGCACCGGCGTGTAGGAGAAGCCCTCGGCGTCGGCCGGCACCAGGATCATCGAGAGACCCTTGTGCCGCGGCAGCTCGGGATCGGTGCGGCAGGCCAGCCAGATGTAGTCGGCGTACTGGATCAGCGAGGTCCACATCTTCTGGCCGTTGATGACCCACTCGTCGCCCTCGAGGCGCGCCTTCGTCTTCAGGCTGGCCAGGTCGGTGCCCGAACCCGGTTCGGAGTAGCCGATGGAGAAGTGCATCTCGCCCTTGAGGATCTTGGGGAGGATCTCCTCCTTCTGGGCGTCGGTGCCGAAGCGCATGATCGTGGGTCCGACGGTGTTCAGCGTCAGGTAGGGGATCGGGACGCCGGCGACGGCGGCCTGGTCGGTGAAGATCAGCTGGTCCATCATCGAGCGGTTCTGGCCGCCGTACTCCTCGGGCCAGCCGATACCGAGCCACCCGTCGTGACCGATCTCACGGATCACGTCCTTGTAGGCGCCGGCCTCGCCGAACTCACCGGAGGATGCCTGCAGCGCAGCGCGGCGCTCGGGTGTGACGAGCTGCTCGAAGTACTCGCGCAACTCGTCCCGCAACCGCTCCTGATCCCGGGTCAGTGCGATGTGCAAAAGGGACTCCTGGTGATCACTCGGATGCGCGCAAGACTGTCTTTCTCCCGCGCAAAACTATAACCTGTTCTTGTTTTGGGCCACGACCCATGACCACACCTGTCCGGCGGACAGCACTATGGAGGATCCCATGACGAACAGCACGGCGACCAGCAAAGCGCCTAGTTCGACTCCTGCGCCCGGACGTGATTCTGGTGCCGCGCGCTCCCTCGACCGCGGCACCGCGCCGGAGCGCTTCGCCCGTGGCTGGCACTGCCTCGGCCCGGTGAGCCAGTTCGGCGACGGCAAGCCACACGGCGTCGAGGGCTTCGGCGGCAAGCTCGTGGTCTGGCAGGGTGCCGACGGCCAGCTCAACGTGCTCGACGGCTACTGCCGGCACATGGGCGGCGACCTCACCCAGGGGACCGTCAAGGGTGACGAGATCGCCTGCCCGTTCCACGACTGGCGCTGGGGCGGCGACGGCAAGTGCAAGGCGATCCCCTACGCACGGCGAATCCCGCTGCGCGCGCGCACCCAGAAGTACGAGACGGTCGAGCGCAACGGGCTGCTGATGGTCTGGCACGACCCCGAGGGCAGCCCGGCCGACCACGACGTCCTGCCCCCCGAGCTCGAGAACATCCTGGACCCTGACGTCTACACCGACTGGAGCTGGAACGTCCTCGACGTCCCCACGGCTCACTGTCGCGAGATCATCGACAACGTCGTGGACATGGCGCACTTCTTCTACATCCACTTCGCCTTCCCGACGAGCTTCCGCAACGTCTTCGAGGGGCACATGGCGACGCAGTTCATGGAGTCGACCGGCCGCCCCGACATGGCGGGCGAGGGATACGGCGACGAGGACCTCGTGCTGAAGTCGGAGGCCACCTACTACGGGCCGTCGTTCATGATCAACTGGATCAAGAACGACTACAAGGGCTTCGTCACCGACGTCGTGCTGATCAACTGCCACGTGCCCACCAGCTCGAACTCCTTCAAGCTGATGTACGGCCTGAAGGTGCTCAAGCCCGAGGGCACCGACGAGAAGACCACCGAGTACATCGGCAAGCGCTACACCGAGATGTTCGGCGACGGCTTCCTGCAGGACGTGCACATCTGGCTGAACAAGGCGCCGGTGCAGAACCCGCTCCTCTGCGAGGAGGACGGCCCGGTCTACCAGCTGCGTCGCTGGTACGAGCAGTTCTACGTCGACGTCGCCGACGTGAAGCCGGAGATGACCGAGCGGTTCGAGTTCGAGGTCGACACCACCAAGGCCAACGAGTACTGGCACGCGGAGGTGGAGGAGAACCTCGCGCGGAAGGCAGCGGAGGACGCGTCCGGCGACTCCTCTCGGCGACGCAGACGTGCCGTCCCCGACGGCCGCCGGCGGTGTCTGAGCGGCCATGGCCTCGTTCTCCCCGACCAGCGACGAGACGCTGGAGGATCAGCGTCTCTACACGCAGGCACGCCTGACCGAGGTGGCCTGCCTGGACTGCCTCGCGCGCGTTCGGGTGAAGAAGAACAGCGACCACCACACCTCGATCCAGTGGGACGCAGAGTCGCTGGGCGCGTGCGCCGAGTTCGCCCGGATGGCGAGCGAGCCCGGCGGCCGGCAGGTCTACGCGGGCTGCCCGCGGCTTCGCGCGTCCATCGATCGCGCCGTCGCCGAGGGCCAGGTCGAGATCGGGGCCCTCGATGGCTACTGAGTCCTACGTCCTCAACGTGCTCGAGGTGATCGCGGAGACCGACGACGCGAGCTCGGTCGTCTTCGAGGTGCCTGACGAGCTGGCCGAGGAGTTCACCTACACCCCGGGCCAGTTCCTGACCGTGGCCGTGCCCAGCGACGAGACCGGACTGGCCGCGCGGTGCTACTCGCTGTCCTCGGCGCCCCACTCGGGCAGCCACCAGATCACCGTCAAGCGCACCGCCGACGGCTACGCCTCCAACTGGATCAACGACAACCTCCAGGTCGGTGACACGCTGCGGGTGCTGCCACCGAGCGGCATCTTCACCCCCAAGGACTTCGACGCCGACCTGCTGCTCTTCGCCGGCGGTTCCGGCATCACGCCGGTGATGTCGATCGTGCGGACCGCGCTCGAGAAGGGCTCGGGCCGCGTCGTGCTGCTGTACGCCAACCGCGACGAGCGGTCGGTGATCTTCGCCGGGGAGCTCGGCGAGCTCGCGAAGGAGTACGCCGACCGGTTCACGCTGGTGCACTGGCTGGAGTCGGTGCAGGGTCTCCCCACGCAACAGCACCTCCAGCTGTTCGCGTCGTACTTCGACGGGTTCACCGCGTTCACGTGCGGGCCGGCGCCGTACATGAAGGCCGTGACCGACGCGCTCAAGGAGCTCGGCTTCCCCCGCGAGCGGCGCCACGTCGAGAAGTTCGTTTCCCTGGGCGGCAACCCCTTCGGCGACGTCGAGGAGATGAAGGCGGCCGCGGACACGCTGCGCGACGCGGACGACCACGAGCCTGAGGACGATTCTGGGGAAGACGACACCGCCGACGACACCCCCCGCATCGAGGGCCCGATCGCGGTCGAGGTCGAGCTCGACGGCGAGGAGTACTCCTTCGACGACTGGCAGGGCGACAAGGTGCTGCTCGAGTTCCTCGAGGAGAAGGGTCTCGACGCGCCGTTCTCGTGCCGCGAGGGCCAGTGCAGCGCCTGCGCCTGCGTCGTGCTCGAGGGCGAGGTGACCCTCAAGCACAACGAGGTCCTCGACCAGGAGGACCTGGCAGACGGCATCCGCCTGGTCTGCCAGTCCCTCCCCGCCAGCGAGAAGCTGAAGATCAGCTACAGCGGGTGAGCTTCCCGACCGATGAGTTGCCTTGCGGGGTCTGGTCAGATGGAGTGAGACCGACCTGAGGAGCTCGCCGTGGGACGCATCGTTGCCAACTTCTTCATCTCCCTCGACGGCGTCGTGGAGGCGCCGAACGAGTGGCACTTCCCGTACTTCGACGACGAGATGGGCGCCGTCGTCGGCTCCGGCATGGAGAGCACCGACGCGATGCTGCTCGGGCGACGGCTCTACGACGAGTGGTCGGAGTACTGGCCGGCCCAGGCCGACGACGTGCCGTTCGCCTCGCACATCAACAACCTGCCGAAGTACGTCCTCACCCACCGCCCGGTCGAGGGCGAGGTGTGGAACGCGACGACCGTCATCACCGACGACCACGCCGCGGCGGTACGACGCCTGAAGGAGGAGGTCGACGGCGACATCTCCATGTCGGGCTGTGCCACGACGGTGCGTTGGCTGATCAAGGAGGGGCTGCTCGACGAGCTGGCCCTGCTGATGCACCCGATCGCGGTGGCGAAGGGCCAGCGACTGTTCGAGGACACCGGCACGGTGCCGCTGCAGCTGACGGAGAGCCGCGCGCTGCCCACCGGTGTCCTGCTGCTCCGCTACGCGCCTGCCTGACGCTCACTCGTCGGTCACGGCCGGCAGGATCGCGTGCTCGACGAGGAAGGTGAGCTCGGCGGCGAAGAACCCCCGCAGGAGGTACGTCGGGTTCTGCTGCGTCTGGATGGCCACGACGATCTGTTCGCGAGGCAGCACCTCGAGCAGCTGACCGCCGTACCCCCAGCCGTAGTACGCGGTCTCGCCGTTGCGTTCGTCGACCCACCACCCGTAGCCGTAGCCGGGCGCGACCTCGTAGCCCGTCGAGACCTGGGTGAGGGTGGCGACCTGCGACCAGTTCTCGGGAACGACCTGACGACCGTGCCACAGGCCCTGGTCGAGGTAGACCTGCCCCAGGCGGGCCAGGTCCCGTGGTCGCAGCCGCAGCCCGTTCCAGCCGTCCTGCAGGCCGCCGCGGTCGACCGCCCAGGCGAAGCGCGGACCGCCGGAGGAGAGCGCGCGGGCGGTGCCCAGCGGCTCGTCGGCGGGACGGGTCTCGATCCCGAGCGGGTCGAACAGGCGCAACCGCGCGTAGCCCAGCGCGGACATCCCGGTCGCGTGCTGGATGATCGCGCTCAGCAGGTGGGCCCCTTCGTCGGAGTAGTCGAAGTAGCGGCCGGGTGGGTTGTGCTGCGACTGCAGGATGGTGGCCGTCGGGTCGGGCTCGCTGGTGAAGACGTCCGTCCGGTTGTTCGCCGGTACGTCGAACCCGGCGGTCATCGTCAGCAGCTGGCGCAGGTTGGTGCGGGCGACGCTCGCGGGCATCGTCTTCGCCCGCGCGGGCAGCAGCTCGGCGAGCGTGCTGCCGAGGCCGGGGATCCGGCCCTCGTCGATGGCGATCCCCACCAGGGTCGACAGCACGGTCGTGGTGATCGCGTCGGTGTTCCAGTAGTCCTCGCGCGTGGCCCGTTGGTAGTGCTCGTAGACCAGCCGTCCCCGGTGCAGCACGACGATGGCGCGGAGCTGTTCGCGGGCAGGGTTGAGACCGACCACGTCGTCGATGTGGGCGGTCAGCGCAGCTGCGTCGAGGCGTGGCGCCGGCGGTGTCTTCTCGCGGGCGCACCCTGCGACCGTGCCCAGAGCGAGGACGAGTGCGAGGACGAGCGCCAGCATCCCGAGGAAGCCACGCCCGCCGCGCACCATCGGCTCACCAGCCTCGTTCTCGCCATTCGTCGAGATGCGGCCGCTCGCGCCCGAGGACGGAGTCGTTGCCGTGCCCCGGGTAGAACCAGGTCTCGTCGGGCAGCCGGTCGAAGACCTTGCCGCTGACGTCGGCGATCAGCGTGCGGAAGGCGTCGGCGTCGCCGAAGGTGTTGCCCACCCCTCCCGGGAACAGGCTGTCGCCCGTGAACAGGTGGGGAGTCCCCTCCGGGTCGTCGTACAGCAGCGCGATCGAGCCGGGGGTGTGGCCGACGAGGTGGATCACGTCGAGGCGTACGTCGCCGAACTCGACCGTGTCCCCGTCCTGCACCTCGTCGTCGACGCCGACCCCGGTCTGCTCGGTGATCGCGGCGGCATCGTCGGCACCGGCCACGACCACGGCCCCGGTCGCACCCACCACGTCGGCCAGCGCCCGGTGGTGGTCCCAGTGCTGGTGGGTGGTGATCACGCGGGTCAGGCCGGAGGAGCCGACCACCTCGATCAGCTTGGGCGCCTCGGCGGCCGCGTCGATCAGCACCTGCTCGTCGGTGGCACGGCAGCGCAGCAGGTAGCAGTTGTTGGACATGTCCGGGTCGACGGCCACCTTGGTGATGACCAGCCCGGCCAGCTCGCGGACGTCGGGTGGGCCGCCCGGCGTCACTTCCCCGGAGTAGGGCCCTTCGCCGTTGCTCGTCGCCATGGCCCCAGCCTAGGCAGTACTCCGCCATCCGGGGTGAGCCCGTCGCCGTCGCCCCGCCCGCTGAGCCACCAGCCGAGGTCGGCGCCACGTCCGGCCACCACCGCACCTCCTGAAGGACCGACGTCCCACGTGCGGTCGAGGTCGGTGGCATGGACGGAGAACGGGCCCGAGTCGGCGTGGTCGACCGTGACGACGTCGAGGAGCTCGACCACGAAGTCCCGGGGCCAGTCCGAGCGGTCGTAGACCGCCCCCAGGTCGGCGTGGTGGATCTCGAGCTCGCGACGCCGCATCTGCGGCACCGTGGCGACGGGGAGCGACTGCGCGCCCGGCGTACGGCTGAAGGTGCCGTGCCACGCCTCCTCGTCCATGTCCTCGACCGCGTCCGCGAACTGCGTGGTCGCGGCGAGCAGCCGGTCGAGGAGGTCGGCCTGCTCTGCCCCGGCCAGCTCCTCGATGTCGGCGTCCCGGCTCTCGTCGGACTCGTACATGGCCACCGGCTCACCCCGCAGGACGGCGTCCAGCACGCCCGCGAGGGCCACCCCGTTGAGGGCCAGGTGGGCCACGACGTGGGCCCGGCTCCAGCCGGGAAGCAGCGAGGGGGCGGCCAGCTCGTCGGCGCCGAGGGCGTCGACGGTCCGGTTCAGCGAGGTGGCCGAGGCCTCGAGGCCCGAGAGGTCGATGCGCATGCGGCCGACGCTAGTCGCCGCCAGTGGCCGGCAGGAACACCGACTGCATCCGCCGGCGGGGCGGCGCCACGGACTGGGCGCCGAAGACCCGCTCGCGCAGCGGAGCGGTGAGCACGCCGAGCGGGGCGGTCAGCAGGTAGGCGCAGGCGACGACGAGCCCGGTGGCCGAGGCGTCCAGCACCACACCGACCAGCAGCAGCACGGCCAGCACCGTGGTCGTGGCGCGGGCCGCGGGTGTCTGGGGGGAGAGCACGCCACGGAAGGACCGGAACCTGATCGAGCTCACCATGAGCATGGCCGGCACGATGCTGACTCCGACCGGCACGAGCATCCCCGGCCCGTGCTCCGGGGTTCGCAGGGCGAGCAGGGTGGCGATCACGACGAGGGTGGCGCCGGGGCTGGGGAGGCCGACGAAGTACTTCTTGTCGGCGAGCGGGTCGACGGTGACGTTGAACCGGGCGAGGCGGAACGCCGCACAGGCCAGCCAGAAGAAGGCCGACAGCCAGGCCAGGACGGGGTTCTCCGGCAGCGCCCAGGTGTGCACGAGCACGGCGGGCGCGAGTCCGAAGGAGACGAGGTCCGCGAGCGAGTCGAGCTGGAGACCGAAGGGGGACGTCGCCCCGACGAGCCGGGCGACGGCGCCGTCGGCGATGTCGAGGGCGATCGAGAGCGCCAGCATCGCCGCGGCCCAGGCGAACTGGTCGCCGAAGGCGAGCAGGATGGCGGAGAAGCCGCAGGCCATGTTGCCGGTGGTGAAGATGCTGGGTGCCACGACCCGCAGCCGCTCGCGGGGGCTGAGCTGGCGCAGCGAGACGACCTCGGCGCCCGACGGCGACTGCAGCCGCCACCGGTCGAAGCGCCTGCGACCGGCCGGCGCTGCGAGGTCCCCCGGGTCGGCAGTCACGCTGCGCCTCCCGGCCAGCGAGCCACGACGGTCTCCCCGGCCACGGTCCGGTCGCCCACCTGCGCGAGCAGCTCGACGTGGGCCGGCACGAAGACGTCCATGCGTGAGCCGAACTTCATCACGCCGATGCGCTGGCCGGTGTCGAGCACGTCGCCGGCGGCGACACGCGTCACGACCCGGCGCGCCACGAGCCCCACCACCTGGCGGAACACGACGCGACGCTGCTCGCCGGCCACGTCGCGGAGCAGGGCGATCTCGGATCGCTCGTTCTCGGTCGCGCTCTCGAAGCGGTAGGCCGCGTGCCAGCGGCCGGGGCGGTAGGAGACGGACTCGACCCGTCCGGCGTACGGCGTGCGGTTGACGTGGACGTCGAACAGGGAGAGGAAGATGCTCAGCTGCTGCCAGTCCCCGTCGGGAGCGACGCCCTCCTGGGCCGGCCCGGCGTGCATCACCCGGCCGTCGGCGGGCGCGACCACGACGTCAGGATCGGCTTGTCGGTGGTCGGGCGTACGGTCAGGATCGCGGAAGAACGCGACGATCGCGGCGGGAAGGGCGAGCAGCGACATGGCGGTGCGACGGTGTCCCACCAGAGCTGCGAGCAGGGCCGGGACGGCACCGATCGCGGCCACCGGCGCGGCGGCCGGATCGAGACGCACGCGAGTGCGTCGGGTGAGTGCGGGCACGGGGGAACACCATACGGTCCGGAGGTGTTTCGCGGCGGGACGGTCCGCGTGGCGCGCGACGGTTCGGGTTAGAGTGACGAACACCTGTTCGAAGGAGACTTGATCTGTGGCTGACCAGCTCGTCATCCGGGGCGCACGCGAGCACAACCTCAAGGACGTGTCCCTCGACCTGCCGCGCGACTCGCTCATCGTCTTCACCGGTCTCTCCGGATCGGGCAAGTCCAGCCTCGCGTTCGACACGATCTTCGCCGAGGGCCAGCGGCGCTACGTCGAGTCGCTCTCGGCCTACGCGCGCCAGTTCCTCGGTCAGATGGACAAGCCCGACGTCGACTTCATCGAGGGGCTGAGCCCGGCCGTCTCCATCGACCAGAAGTCGACCTCCAAGAACCCCCGCTCCACCGTCGGCACCATCACCGAGGTCTACGACTACCTGCGGCTGCTCTACGCGCGCGCCGGCCGGCCCCACTGCCCGACCTGCGGCTCGCCCATCGAGCGCCAGACGCCGCAGCAGATCGTCGACCGGGTCCTCCAGCTCGACGAGGGCACCCGGTTCCAGGTCCTCGCGCCGGTCATCCGCGGGCGCAAGGGGGAGTACGTCGAGCTGTTCCGCGGCCTGCAGTCCCAGGGGTTCAGCCGGGCCCGGGTCAACGGCGAGACGATCCAGCTGGCCGACCCGCCCAAGCTCGAGAAGCAGAAGAAGCACACGATCGAGGTCGTCATCGACCGGCTGGCGGCCAAGGCGTCGGCCAAGCGCCGGCTGACCGACTCGGTGGAGACCGCCCTCAACCTCGCCTCGGGGCTCGTCATCATCGACCTGGTCGACGCCGACGCCAAGGACCCCCACCAGGAGCTGCGGTTCTCCGAGAAGATGTCGTGCCCCAACGAGCACGACATCGACACCGACGAGCTCGAGCCCCGGTCCTTCTCGTTCAACTCCCCGTTCGGCGCCTGCCCGGAGTGCCACGGCCTCGGCACCCGGATGGAGGTCGACCACGAGCTGGTCGTCACCGACCCCGGGGGCACGCTCGGCGAGGGCGTCATCCTGCCCTGGTCGGGCGCCCACGTGAGCGACTACTTCATCCGGTTGCTCGGGGCGCTGGGCGACGAGCTCGGCTTCGACCTGAACACGCCCTGGGAGAAGCTCCCCGCGAAGGGCCGCACCGCGATCCTGCAGGGCCACCCGACCAAGGTCCACGTCCGCCACACCAACCGCTACGGCCGCGAACGGTCCTACTGGACCAACTTCGAGGGCGTCATCCCCTACATCGAGCGCCGGCACGGCGAGGCCGAGAGCGACACCAGCCGCGAGCGGTTCGAGGGGTTCATGCGCGAGGTGCCCTGCCCGACCTGCGGGGGCACCCGCCTCAAGCCCGTCTCGAGGGCCGTCACCCTCGGCGGTCCGCTCAAGGGCCGCGCCGGCGTGCGGGGCAAGAACATCGCGGAGGTCTGTGCCCTCCCGATCAACGAGGCGTCGGACTACCTCGCCGACCTCGAGCTGTCCACGCGCGAGCGCCAGATCGCCGAGCGGGTGCTCAAGGAGATCCAGGAGCGGCTGCGGTTCCTGCTCGACGTGGGCCTCGACTACCTCTCGCTCGACCGGCCCTCGGCCACGCTGTCCGGCGGCGAGGCCCAGCGCATCCGGCTGGCCACCCAGATCGGCGCCGGCCTCGTCGGGGTGCTCTACGTGCTCGACGAGCCGAGCATCGGCCTGCACCAGCGCGACAACAAGCGGCTGATCGAGACCCTGGTGCGGCTCAAGAACCTCGGCAACACCCTGATCGTGGTCGAGCACGACGAGGAGACGATCAAGACCGCCGACTGGGTGGTCGACATCGGCCCGGGCGCCGGCGAGCACGGCGGCCAGGTGGTCCACTCCGGCACGGTCAAGCAGCTGCTGAAGCACCGCGACTCCGAGACCGGCCTCTACCTCTCCGGCCGCAAGTCGATCCCGGTCCCCGTCGTACGCCGTCCCCCGACCAAGAGCCGCGATGCTCACCGTCCACGGAGCCCGCGAGAACAACCTCAAGGACATCGACGTCAGCTTCCCGCTCGGCTGCTTCGTGGCGGTGACCGGCGTCTCGGGGTCGGGCAAGTCGACGCTGGTCAACGACATCCTCTACACCGCGCTGGCCAAGCAGATCTACAACGCCCGCACGGTGCCGGGACGGCACCGCAAGATCACCGGCGTCGACCACGTCGACAAGGTGATCCACGTCGACCAGTCGCCCATCGGACGCACGCCCGCGGTCCAACCCGGCGACCTACACCGGCGTCTTCGACCACGTCCGCAAGCTGTTCGCCTCGACGCCGGAGGCCAAGATGCGCGGCTACCTGCAGGGCCGGTTCTCCTTCAACGTCAAGGGCGGTCGCTGCGAGGCGTGCTCCGGCGACGGCACGATCAAGATCGAGATGAACTTCCTGCCCGACGTCTACGTGCCGTGCGAGGTCTGCCACGGCGCGCGCTACAACCGCGAGACGCTCGAGGTGCACTACAAGGGCAAGACGATCGCCGACGTGCTCGACATGCCGATCGAGGAGGCGGTCGACTTCTTCGCCGCGATCCCGGCGATCTCGCGCCACCTGACCACGCTCATGGAGGTCGGCCTCGGCTACGTCCGGCTCGGCCAGCCCGCCACCACGCTGTCCGGCGGCGAGGCCCAGCGGGTCAAGCTGGCCAGCGAGCTGCAGAAGCGCTCGACCGGCAGCACCGTCTACGTGCTCGACGAGCCGACCACCGGGCTGCACTTCGAGGACATCCGCAAGCTCCTCGGCGTGCTCTCCAGCCTGGTCGACAAGGGCAACACGGTGCTGGTCATCGAGCACAACCTCGACGTCATCAAGACCGCCGACTGGATCGTCGACATGGGGCCGTCCGGCGGCAACCGCGGCGGCACCGTCGTGGCCGACGGGCACGCCCGAGGAGGTCGCCGGCCACGCCGACAGCTTCACCGGCGAGTTCCTCGCGCCGTTGCTCACGCGCTGAACCTCCGGGCTCCGGCTCCGTATTCACAGGGAAGTCTCAGCGGTCGTAGCACCGATGTACAGCGGCGCCGGGACACGATGACTCCATACGGTTGACGCACACAACCACGGGCGACGGACCTGGAGGTCGCGATGACGGACTCGGGAGCGCAGCGACCACGCGACGCACGTTGGTCGGCGGCATCGTCGGGCTCGGCGTCGGCGTACGCCGTTGCTCGCGGCCTGCGGCTCGGGCGGCGGCGACAGCGGCAGGCAGCTCCGACACGTCGGGGGCGATCGGGAAGACCTCCGAGGTCCCGGTCGGCAGCGGCAAGATCTTCGCGGCCGACAAGGTGGTCGTCACCCAGCCGACCGAGGGCGACTTCAAGGCCTTCAGCGCCGTCTGCACCCATCAGGGCTGCGTCGTCGCCGAGATCAAGGGCGAGAACATCGACTGCTCCTGCCACGGCATCCAAGTTCTCGATCAAGGACGGCTCGGTCGTGAACGGCCCGGCCACCAAGCCGCTGGAGAAGCTGACCGCGACGGTCAAGGGCGACGAGATCAGCGTCAGCACCTGAGACCGTTGGCTCAGGGCAGCGCCTGCTCCTCCTCGGGCACCGTCATCGCGCCGGTCATGATCGCGACGGCGTCCTGCATCGAGTGCGACTGCGGGGTGATCACGGCGGCACGGCCACCGAGCCGCTGCACGTGGATCCGGTCGGCGGTCTCGAACACGTTCGGCATGTTGTGGCTGATCAGGATGACCCCGAGGCCCTGGTCGCGCAGGTCCCGCACCAGCCGGAGCACCTGCGCGGTCTCGCGGACGCCGAGCGCAGCGGTGGGCTCGTCGAGGATCGCCACCTTGCTCCCGAACGCACCGGTGCGAGCCACCGCCACGATCTGGCGCTGCCCACCCGAGAGCGTCTCGACCGACTGGTTGATGTTCTGCAGCGTCGAGATGCCGAGGCTCTTGATGTGCTCCGAGGCGTGGTCGCGCATGGCCTTGGTGTCCAGCATCCGCAGCACCGAACCGGCGAAGCCGGGCCGGCGGATCTCGCGGGCGAGGTAGAGGTTGCTGGCGATGTCGAGGGCCGGCGCGACCGCGAGGGTCTGGTAGACCGTCTCGATCCCGGCGACCCGGGCCTCGGCGGTCGACTTGAAGCTGACCGGTTGGCCGCCGACCTTCATGCTGCCCCGATCGGGGATCATCGCGCCGGACAGGCACTTGATCAGGGTGGACTTGCCGGCGCCGTTGTCACCGATCACGGCCAGCACCTCGCCGGGGAACAACCGCAGGTCGACGCCGCGCAGGCCGACGACCCGGCCGAAGAGCTTGACCATCCCCTCGGCCTCGAGGATGGGCTGCTGCTCGTAGTCCGGACCGAGCGCTCGCTGGTGGCGGTGTCGGTCTCGCTCATGCCTTGACCCTCCTGATCCACTGGTCGACGGAGACCGCCAGGATCACCAGGATCCCGGTGGCGAGCACCTGGTAGTTGGGGTCGACACCTGCGAGCGCCAGCCCGCTGTTGAAGACCTGGACGATCAGCGCGCCGATCAGGCTGCCGATCACCAGGCCACGGCCGCCGAAGAGGCTGGTGCCGCCGATCACCACCGCAGTGATGCTCTGCAGGTTGTAGTTGAGGCCGGCATTGGGGTCGGCGCCACCGACGCGGCCGCAGACGATCCAGGCCGCCACCCCGACGGTGGCGCCCGCGACGACGTAGGCGCTCAGCAGCACCCGGTCGGTGCTGATACCGGCGAGCTGGGAGGCCTCGCGGTCATCGCCGGTGGCATACAGATGTCGCCCCCAGGCGGTGTTGCGCAGCGCGAACCCGACCACCAGGTAGAGCAGCAGCATCAGGATCACTCCCCAGGTGATGCTGACGCTGCCGATGCTGATGGTCTTGCCGGTCCACACGAGCAGTGCGTCCGGGTCGAGCGCGATCGTCTGCCCGCCGGCGTACAGCAGCGAGACGGCGGTGAAGATCGAGAACGTGCCGAGCGTGACGATGAAGGGCGGCAGGTTCAGCCGGGTCACCAGGACACCGTTGAGCAGCCCGGTCAGCAGACCGACGCCGATGCCGATCAGCAACGCGATCAGCCCCGGGACGCCCTGGTCGCTGTTGAGCTTGACCATCACCAGCGACGACAGCACCATCGCCATCCCGATGGAGAGGTCGATGCCGGCCGTCAGGATGATGACGGTCTGACCGACGGCGAGCGCACCGACGACGGCCACCTGCTGCACCAGCAGGGACAGCGCCTGGGGCCGCAGGAAGTTGTCGGCGAAGATGCCGAAGACGATCAGCGCCACGATCAGCACGATCAGCGGGCTGAGCGCCGGGTTGCCGTGCAGGATGTGCTGGAGGCGTTGGGCGGGGGTGTGCCGTGTTGGCACCAGGTCTTCTGCCGAGGCGGGTGTCTCGGCGGTCTGGACGCGTCGCTCACGGTCTGCTCCTCTGCTCGTCCAGCCGTTCGGTCTCTCACCCGGTCATCCACCTGCCGTGCCCCAACAAGCCTTCTTGCCCTCGTCCGGCGTCTGGCTCTTGATGCCGGGCAGGGGCTTGGCAGTGACGAGCTTGGTGCCGGTGTCGAGGTAGTCCTCGCCCGGTGGGAGCGACGGGGGGTCCTCGCCCTGCCCGATCTTCGCGACGGCGTCCACACCGAGCTTGGCCATCTTCCCGGGGTACTGCGTGGCGTCAGCGGCGAAGATGCCGTTCTCGACGTCCTGCATCCCCTGGCAGCTGCCGTCGATCGAGACGATGAACGTCTTGTCCTCGTGGTTGTCGGCCTTCAGTGCTGCGTACGCACCCTCACCCGCCGGCTCGTTGATCGTGTAGACGACGTTGATGTCGGGGTTGCGCGACAGGCACTGCTCCATCGCCTTGCGCCCGCCGTCGACGGCTCCCTGGGTCGCCTGGTGACAGGCGATCGTGTAGCTGCCACCCTTGCCGCCGGTGTACTTGCCCGACCTGGCTTCCTTGGCGTTGAGGGTCTTGCTGCCCGGGTCGATGCCCATCCCGGTGAGGAAGCCGTGGTCGCGGTCGATGTCGACAGAGACGACCTGGTCGTCGTAGAGGTCGAGCATCGCGATGACCGCGGGCTTTCCGTTGAGCCGCTTCGCGGCGTAGGTGCCGATCAGCTTGCCGGCCTCGAAGTTGTTGGTCGCGTAGGTGACGTCGGCCGTCTTCGCCGGGTCCAGCGGGGTGTCGAGCGCGATCACGAACAGGCCGTAGGCCTTCGCCTGGCGAAGTGCGGCGTTCACCGCCGGACCGTTGGAGGTGATCATGATGCCCTTGTCGCCCCGCGCGATCGCGGTGTCGATGGCGTTGATCTGGGACTGGGTGTCACCGTCGGCCTGCCCCGAGGCCACGGACAGGTGGGCTCCGGTCTTCTTCGCCTCCGCCTGGGCGGCCCGCTTCATCGAGACGAAGTAGGGGTTGGTCTGCGTCTTGATGATCAGGGAGACGCCGGTCTTGTCGCCGTTTCCGCCGCAGCTCGACAGCACCGCGCAGAAGCCGACGAGAGCCGCCACGGCGGCGGTCCGGAGCCCGCGTCCACGCTGACCTTGCGTCACGCCACCTCCCGAGTCGAGCCAACTCAGGTCTAGTGCCCCCAGTCTCGTCGCGCAACCCCTGTCGGGGTCGATTGGTCGGTCCTCGCCCGTAGGGTTGGTGACGTGGCAGACCCCGCGACGTACCGACCGGAACCGGGGTCGATTCCTACCCAGCCGGGCGTCTACCGGTTCCGCGACAAGGACGGCCGCGTCATCTACGTCGGCAAGGCCAAGAGCCTGCGTGCCCGGCTGTCGTCGTACTTCCAGGACATCGCCCACCTGCACGTCCGCACCGCCACGATGGTGACGACCGCCGCCTCGGTGGAGTGGACAGTCGTGGGCACCGAGGTCGAGGCGCTCCAGCTGGAGTACTCCTGGATCAAGGAGTTCGACCCGCGCTTCAACGTCAAGTACCGCGACGACAAGTCCTACCCGTGGCTGGCCATCACGATGAACGAGGAGTTCCCCCGGGTCATGGTGGGGCGGGGCGCCAAGAAGCGTGGGGTGAAGTACTACGGGCCCTACAGCCACGCCTGGGCCATCCGCGACACGGTCGACACGCTGCTGCGGGTCTTCCCGATGCGCTCGTGCAGCAACGGGGTGTTCAAGCGCTCCGGACAGATCGGCCGGCCGTGCCTGCTCGGCTACATCGACAAGTGCGCCGCTCCCTGCGTGGGCCGGGTCGATGCCGACGAGCACCGCGCGATCGCGCAGGACTTCGCCGACTTCATGGGCGGGCGCACCGACCAGTTCGTCAAGCGCATCCAGCGCGAGATGTACGCCGCCTCGCAGGCCCAGGACTACGAGAAGGCGGCGATGCTCCGCGACGACCTCGGCGCGCTCCACAAGGCGCTGGAGAAGCAGGCGGTCGTCTTCGGCGACGGCACCGACGCCGACGTGATCGCGCTCGCGGAGGACCCGCTCGAGGTGGCGGTGCAGATCTTCCACGTGCGCGCCGGCCGGATCCGGGGCCAGCGCGGCTGGGTGGCCGACCGGGTCGAGGACCTCGACACCGGCGGGCTGGTCGGGGAGTTCCTGCTGCAGCTCTACGCCGGCGAGGACCCCGATGCCATCCCGCGGGAGGTGCTCGTGCCGGCGATGCCCGAGGACGCCGACACCTTCGAGCAGCTCCTGGAGGAGACGCGGGGAGCCCGGGTGACCATCCGGGTGCCGCAGCGCGGCGACAAGCGCACGCTGCAGGAGACCGTGGCGCGCAACGCCGCCCAGTCGCTGGCGCTGCACAAGACACGGCGCGCCAGCGACCTCACCGTGAGGAGCCAGGCGCTGGAGGAGATCCAGGTGGCCCTCGACCTCCCGGACGCGCCGCTGCGCATCGAGTGCTACGACATCTCCAACCTGCAGGGCACCGAGGTGGTCGGCTCGATGGTGGTCTTCGAGGACGGGCTGGCCCGCAAGAGCGAGTACCGCCGGTTCGTCGTACGCGGCGTCGAGGGGCAGAACGACGTCGCCTCGATGCACGAGGTGATCACCCGCCGGTTCCGGCGGCTGCTCGACGAACGCATCGAGAAGCCGGACCTCACCGGCGGCGAGGTCAATCCGGACGACCCCGCGGGCCCGTTGCTGGTGGACCCGGACACCGGCCGGCCGAAGAAGTTCGCCTACACGCCGGGACTGGTCGTCGTCGACGGCGGCCCGCCGCAGGTGGCGGCGGCCCAGCGGGCGCTCGACGAGCTCGGCATCGACGACATCCCCGTCTGCGGGCTGGCCAAGCGGCTCGAGGAGGTGTGGCTGCCGGGCGAGCCGCACCCGGTGATCCTGCCGCGCTCCAGCGAAGGCCTCTACCTGCTCCAGCGGATCCGCGACGAGGCCCACCGCTTCGCCATCACCCACCACCGCTCACGTCGCTCCCGGTCGATGGTGGAGAGCCTCCTGGACGACGTCCCGGGGCTGGGCGAGGTGCGCCGCAAGACCCTGATCAAGCATTTCGGCTCACTCAAGAAGCTTCGGGCTGCCACCATCGAGGAGATCGCGGAGGTGCCGGGCATCGGCCGCCGCACGGCGACCGCGATCGCCGAGGCCGTGGCCGCGTCCCCGACGCCGGTGTCGGTCAACACCGCGACCGGCGAGATCCAGGAGTAGGCAGCACAGATGAGTCCGGAGCCGTGACAGAGGAACAGGGCGAGCTCGTGGTGGTCACCGGCATGACCGGTGCCGGCCGGAGCACGGCCGCCAAGGAGCTCGAGGACCTCGGCTACTACGTGGTCGACAACATCCCGCCCGAGCTGGTCAGCGCCGTCGTGCGGCTGGTCGACGAGAAGCAGGGCGTGCACCAGCCCGTGGCCGTGGTCGTCGACGTCCGCACCGGGGTCTTCTTCGACACCCTGCGCGAGGAGATGGCCCGCGCGCTCCCCTCACGACGCACGACGCTGCTGTTCCTCGACGCCGCCGACGACATCCTGGTCCGCCGCCAGGAGGCGGCGCGCCGGCCGCACCCGCTCCAGGGCTCGGGCCGGCTGCTCGTGGGGATCACCCGCGAGCGCTCGGTGCTCGGTGACCTGCGCGGCGACGCCGACCTGGTCATCGACACGACCCCGCTCAACGTGCACCAGCTCAAGGACAAGGTGGCGCGGGCCTTCGGCACGCCCGAGAACGTGCTGCTGCGCATCACCGTGGTCAGCTTCGGCTTCAAGTACGGCGTCCCCGTCGACGCCGACCTGTTGGCCGACATGCGCTTCCTGCCCAACCCGTTCTGGGTGCCCGAGCTGCGCGACCTGACGGGGGAGGACCCCGACGTGGCGTCGTACGTCAAGGACCGGCCCGACGCCCAGGAGTTCCTGGAGCGCTACGTGCCGGTCATCGAGACCGTCGGCGACGGCTACCTGCGCGAGGGCAAGCGGTTCATGACCGTGGCGATCGGCTGCACGGGCGGCAAGCACCGCAGCGTGGCGATGTCGGAGGAGATCGCCGCCCGGCTGCGGAAGTCGGGTCTGGTGGCCGAGACCTCCCACCGCGACCTCGGCCGGGAGTGAACGCGCCGAATGACTGGACGAAGTGACGCCGGGCATCATGCGGGCATGAAGTGGTCCACGGAGCCCTCGGTCGTCGCACTCGGGGGTGGTCACGGCCTGGCCGCCTCGCTGACCGCGCTACGGGCGCTGACCACGGACCTCACGGCGGTCGTGACGGTCGCCGACAACGGCGGGTCGTCGGGACGGCTGCGTCAGGAGTTCGGGGTGCTGCCGCCCGGTGACCTCCGGATGGCGCTCGCGGCACTGTGCGGCGACGACCGCTGGGGACAGACCTGGGCCAGGGTGCTGCAGCACCGCTTCGAGTCCGAGGGGGAGATGGACGGGCACTCGATGGGCAACCTGCTCATCGTCGCGCTCTGGGACCTGCTGCACGACCACGTCGACGGGCTGGACTGGGTGGCCGGCCTGCTCGGGGCCCGCGGCCGGGTGCTCCCGATGGCCAACCAGCCCCTGGACATCACCGCGGAGGTCCGGGGCGCCGACGGTGCCGACGACTCCGTCACCACGGTCCGGGGACAGGTCGAGGTGGCGACCACCCCCGGTGAGGTGCTCTCGGTCGCCCTCCAGCCCGCCGACGCGGCGGCCTGCCCCGAGGCCGTGACCGCGATCGGCGAGGCCGACTGGGTCGTGATCGGGCCGGGCTCCTGGTACACCAGCGTGCTGCCCCACCTGCTGGTGCCGGGTCTCCGTGACGCGCTGTGCCGTACGACGGCCCGGGTGGTGGTCTCGATGAACCTCGAGCCGCACACCGAGGAGACCCGCGGCTACGACCTCGCCGACCACCTCGAGGTGCTGCTGCGGCACGCCCCCGACCTGTCGGTCCACGCCGCTCTCGTCGACCCGTCGGCGGTGCGGGACCGCGACCGGCTGGCCCGCGTCGCGGACAGGTGCGGTGCCCGTTTGGTGGTCTCGGAGGTCGCCTCGAGCACCCCGGGCGTGCATGATCCGCAAAAACTCGGTTCTGCGTACGCGCGGTTGTTCGAGAAGACTTAGGGTGCAGGCATGGCGATGACGGCACAGGTCAAGGCAGAGCTCGCGAGCACACAGGTCACCAAGACCTGCTGCCGGAAGGCCGAGGTCTCCTCGATGCTGCGGTTCGCCGACGCCCTCCACCTCGTCAACGGCGGCATCGTGGTCGAGGCCGAGCTCGATACGGGCGCCGCCGCCCGGCGGATGCGACGCGACATCACCGAGGTGTTCGGGCACCACCCCGAGGTGGTGATGCTCAAGGGCAGCGGCATCCGCCGCGGCTCGCGCTACATCGTCCGGGTCTCCCGCGAGGGGGAGTCCCTGGCCCGCCAGACCGGCCTCATCGACACCCGCAACAGACCCGTGCGCGGGCCTCCCGCCGGTCGTCGTCAACGGCTCCGGGTGCGACGCCGTCGCCGCCTGGCGCGGCGCCTTCCTGGCCCACGGGTCGCTGACCGAGCCGGGGCGTTCCAGCTCCCTGGAGGTCACCTGCCCGGGTCCCGAGGCCGCGCTGGCACTGGTCGGCTCCGCCCGCCGCCTCGGCATCTCGGCCAAGGCGCGCGAGGTCCGTGGGGTCGACCGCGTGGTGATCCGCGACGGTGACGCCATCGGCCAGCTGCTCACCCGCCTCGGCGCCCACGAGTCGCTGCTGGCCTGGGAGGAGCGCCGGATGCGCCGCGAGGTCCGGGCCACGGCCAACCGGCTCGCCAACTTCGACGACGCCAACCTGCGCCGCTCCGCACGCGCCGCGGTGGCCGCCGGCGCCCGGGTCGAACGCGCCCTGGAGATCCTCGACGAGGACATCCCCGACCACCTCCGCCAGGCCGGGCAGCTCCGGCTCGAGCACAAGCAGGCCTCCCTCGAGGAGCTGGGCCAGCTCAGCGAGCCGGTGCTGACCAAGGACGCCATCGCCGGCCGGATCCGTCGGCTGCTCGCCATGGCCGACAAGCGGGCCGAGGACCTCGGCGTACCGAACACCGAGGCGTCGCTGACCCCGGAGATGCTCGCCGAAGAGGCGTGACCCCGCTCTTCTGGATCGATCCAATTCCGGGGTAGGGTCGTTGCCTGCTCCTTGCACCCGTACCGATCAGGAGAACATTGCTGTGACCGTTCGCGTTGGCATCAACGGCTTCGGCCGCATCGGCCGCAACTTCTTCCGCGCCGTCCGCGCGCAGGCCCTGGCGGGGGAGTCCGACATCGAGATCGTCGCCGTCAACGACCTCACCGACAACGAGACGCTGGCGCGCCTGCTCATGTTCGACTCGATCCTGGGCCGGCTCGACGTACGCGTGGGCTCCAGCGACACCGCGATCAAGGTCGGCGACCAGGAGGTCACCGCCTTCGCCGAGCGCGACCCGTCCGCCCTGAAGTGGAGCGACGTCGGCGCGGACATCGTCGTGGAGTCCACCGGCTTCTTCACCGACGCCACCAAGGCGCGGGCTCACGTCGACGCCGGCGCCAAGAAGGTCATCATCTCCGCGCCCGCCTCCAACGAGGACATCACCGTCGTGATGGGCGTCAACCACGAGGACTACGACCCCGAGCAGCACACCGTCATCTCCAACGCGTCGTGCACCACCAACTGCCTCGCGCCGATGGCCAAGGCGCTCAACGACGAGTTCGGCATCGTCAAGGGCCTGATGACGACGGTTCACGCCTACACCGCCGACCAGAACCTGCTGGACAACATCCACAAGGACCCGCGGCGCGCCCGTGCGGCCGCGATCAACGTGGTGCCCACCTCGACCGGAGCGGCCAAGGCCATCGGCCTGGTGCTGCCGGAGCTCAAGGGCAAGCTCGACGGGTACGCCCTGCGGGTGCCGGTGCCCACGGGTTCGGCCACCGACCTGACGTTCGAGGCCGGCCGAGAGACCTCGGTCGCCGAGGTCAACGAGGCCGTGGAGAAGGCCGCCGACGGCCGGTTCCTGCGCTACTCCACCGACCCGCTCGTCTCCTCCGACATCGTCACCGACCCCGCGTCGTGCATCTTCGACGCGCCGCTGACCAAGGTGATCGGCAACCAGGTCAAGGTCGTCGGCTGGTACGACAACGAGTGGGGCTACTCCAACCGCCTCGCGGACCTGATCACGCACGTCGGTTCGACCCTCTGAACGTGGGGGAGTACGACGACCTGGGCGACGTCAGCGGCAAGCGGGTCCTGGTCCGCTCGGACCTGAACGTGCCCCTCGAGGGCACCAGGATCACCGACGACGGCCGGATCCGCGCCAGCGTGCCGACGCTCGACGCGCTCGCCGACGCCGGCGCCAAGGTGGTGGTGATGGCACACCTGGGCCGTCCCAAGGGCGCCCCCGAGGACAGGTACTCGCTGCGTCCCGTGGCGACCCGCCTCTCCGAGCTCCTCGGCCGTGACGTGGCCTTCGCCACCGACACGGTCGGCGACTCCGCCCACGCAGGTGGTGGACGGCGCTCGGCGACGGTGACGTCGCGCTGCTGGAGAACGTCCGGTTCAACCCGGGGGAGACCAGCAAGGACGAGTCCGAGCGGGGAGCCTTCGCCGACCAGCTGGTCGAGCTCGGCGACGCCTTCGTCAGCGACGGGTTCGGCGTCGTGCACCGCAAGCAGGCCAGCGTGTACGACGTGCCCCAGCGGCTGCCGCACGCCATGGGCGGCCTGGTCCGGGCCGAGGTCGAGGTGCTGCGCAGGCTGACCGAGGACCCGGAGCGGCCCTACGTCGTGGTGCTGGGTGGCTCGAAGGTCAGCGACAAGCTGGCCGTGATCGACAACCTGCTCGGCAAGGCCGACAAGCTGCTGATCGGCGGCGGCATGGTCTTCACCTTCCTCAAGGCGCAGGGGCACGAGGTCGGCCAGAGCCTGCTGGAGCAGGACCAGGTGGAGACCTGTCGTGACTACCTCGCGCGCGCCGAGGACACCGGGGTCGAGATCGTGCTGCCCACCGACGTGGTCGTGGCCCCCGAGTTCCCGAGCGAGGGCTCGGACCCCCAGCCGTCGGTGGTCGCCGTCGACGCCATCCCGGACGACCAGATCGGTCTCGACATCGGCCCGGACTCGGGTCGATCCTTCGCCGAGGCGATCAGCGACGCGCGGACCGTGTTCTGGAACGGGCCCATGGGCGTCTTCGAGTTCGACGCGTTCGCCGAGGGCACCCGTGCGGTCGCCGAGGCACTGACGAAGATCGACGGGTTGTCCGTCGTGGGCGGTGGCGACTCCGCTGCCGCCGTACGCAAGCTCGGGTTCGCCGAGGACGCCTTCGGGCACATCTCGACCGGGGGCGGCGCCAGCCTGGAGTACCTCGAGGGCAAGGACCTACCCGGCATCACGGTCCTGGAGGACTGATGGCAAAGACGTCTCGCACCCCGCTGATGGCGGGCAACTGGAAGATGAACCTGAACCACCAGGAGGCCGTGGTCCTGGTGCAGAAGCTGGCGTGGACGCTGGCCGACAAGTCGCACGACTACGCCAAGGTCGAGGTGGTCGTCGTGCCGCCGTACACCGACCTGCGCAGCGTGCAGACCCTGGTCGACGGCGACCGGCTCCAGATCGCCTACGGCGCCCAGGACGTCTCCGTCCACGACGACGGCGCCTACACCGGCGAGATCTCCGCCGGGATGCTGGCCAAGCTGGGCTGCTCGTTCGTCGTCGTCGGGCACAGCGAGCGGCGCGAGCACCACGAGCGAGGACGACGCACCTGGTCAACGCCAAGGCCCACAAGGCCCTCGACGCCGGGATGACGCCGATCGTGTGCGTCGGCGAGGGGCTCGAGGTGCGGCAGGCGGGCCGCCACGTCGAGCACACGCTGGGGCAGGTCGACGGCTCGCTGGCCGGGTTCACCCCGCAGCAGCTGGCCGGCCTCGTGGTCGCCTACGAGCCGGTGTGGGCGATCGGCACCGGCGAGGTGGCCACCCCCGACGACGCCCAGGAGGTCTGCGGCGCGATCCGGGCGCGGGTGGGCGAGACCGCCGGGCAGGACGCCGCCGACGGGCTGCGCATCCTGTACGGCGGTTCGGTGAAGGCAGCCAACGTCGCCGGCATCATGCAGCAGGCCGACGTGGACGGCTGCCTGGTCGGTGGTGCCAGCCTCAAGGCCGACGAGTTCGGCGGCATCTGCCGTTTCTACGACATGCCCGTGCTCTGAACAGCGCGCCTGATCGGTTAGGCTCTGCGCCGTGGTTATCGTCTTCGAGGTCGTGCTCGTGATCGCGAGCCTGCTGATGATTCTGTTGGTGCTCCTCCACAAGGGGCGCGGCGGCGGACTCTCCGACATGTTCGGTGGCGGCGTCTCGAGCGGCCTGGGCGGATCGTCCGTGGCCGAGCGCAACCTGGACCGCATCACCATCGGCATCGGGCTGGTGTGGATCGCGTGCGTGGTCGGGCTCGGACTGTTGCTCAAGACCGCCAACTGAACTCGACGTACGAGACCTAAGGAGACCACCGTGGCAGGCGGCGGAAACGCCATCCGGGGCAGCCGGGTGGGCGCAGGCCCCATGGGCGAGGCGGAGCGGGGCGAAGCAGCTCCCCGCCAGAACATCACCTACTTCTGCTCGCACGAGCACCGCACGCTGGTCGCGTTCGCGGTCGAGGCGGTCGTGCCCGACACCTGGGACTGCCCGACCTGCGGCCTCCCGGCGAGCATGGACTCCGACAACCCGCCCCCGGCTCCCAAGATCGAGCCCTACAAGACCCACCTGGCGTACGTGAAGGAGCGGCGTTCCGACGCCGAGGCCAAGGACATCCTGGAGGAAGCCCTCCAGACCCTCCGCCGCCGCCGCAAGTCCGGCGACCTCATCTTCTAAAACCGCCGACCGGGGGATTGGTGCAGGCCCAGCGCACTGACCGGGGGGTTCCGGTAGGCCGACTGGTGACGCCTGTGGATGACGCCAGCGGGATCGGGCAGGACGTTCGTCCATCCTGCGCGCATGGATGCGTCGTGGTTGGACCCGATCGGGCGAGGCTCCTCGGTCCGGGTTGCCCACTTCCGCTCGACGGCCGTTCACGTCGGCCCAGGCACGCGCGTGGGGTGTCTCGCGTCCGACCCTTCCGAGGTTGCTCGCCTCGGTCGTGCTCCGCTGTGGCTGCGTGGCGTCTACGCCGCGAGCCAGGCTCCCAACGACACCGCTCACGCGCGCGGCCGCACTGGCGCTCGATCCTGCCCCCTGACGCGGTCGTGGTGGATCGGACCGCCGCGTGGCTGCACGGCGTCGATGCGCTGCGCCGGAGCTCGGTCCACGCGCCGCCACCCCTGCACGTCGTTCACATCACGGACACACGCATGGAGCGCGCAGGGGTGACGGCGGGTCGACGCGGCCTCGTGCCCAGCGGACATCACGAGGTGCACGGCATCCGGTCACCACGGGCTTGCGAACCGCGCATCGACCTGTGGTCGCCTGCTGTGGAGGTACGACGGACTCGGGTCATCGACGGCTTCCTCCGCACCGGCGTGCCGCGCGACGTGATGCTCGACGAGATGGCCCGGTTCCGGGGCTATCGCGGAGTGCGCCAGCTGCGCTATCTCGTGTCGATCGGCGACGGTCGAGCCGAGTCGAGGGGAGTCCGCCTTGCGGCTGCACTGGTACGACGCCGGCCTTGGCCGTCCAGAGCTGCAGTGGTGGGTGTACGCCGACGACGGAACTCCGCTGTATCGCATCGACATCGCGGATCCGGAGCTCGCGCTACGCCGCGGAGTACGACGGCGAGGAGTACCACACCGTCGAGGAGGACCGCGAGCACGACGCGGAGCGACGTGAGTGGTGCTCGCGACGAGCGAGGATGGAAGATCGACCCGTTCACGCAAGGACCGGTCTTCAGCGCGACCCGGCATCGTGCCGGGGCTGGTCGGCGGGCTACACGGAGGCCGCCGCAAGTCGCTGTGGACGCCGACGGACGAGCCCGTCCGCCGAACATGAAACCCCCGCTGGCGCGTCCTGGCGTAGCAACCAAAACCCCCGCTCGGCGGGAAATTAGAGGTGGGAGGCGGCGGGGACGTCGAGGAACCAGGTGGCGTTCTCCACGGTGATGCCGCGGGCGGGGGTCTCGTGGACGGTGCCCTCGGGCGCGAGGGCGCGGGCCACGGCTTCGGCCTTGCCCTCGCCGGAGACCAGGAACCACACCTCGCGGGTCCGGTTCAGCGCGGGGAAGGTCAGGCTGATCCGTTCGGGCGGCGGCTTGGGCGAGCCGGTGACGGGTACGGCGATCCGGTCGGCCACGTCGAGCTGGGGGAAGCCCGGGAACAGCGAGGCGACATGGCCGTCGGGGCCCATGCCCAGCAGCACCAGGTCGAACTGCCCGGAACCGGTGCTGCGCACCAGCTCCTCGTAGGCCAGGGCGGCCTCCTCGAGCGAGGCGTGGACCTCGTCGGAGGCCGGCATGGCGTGCACCCGCGCCGGGTCGGCCACGACGACGTCGAGGAGCTCGTGGCCTACCGAGCGGTCGTTGCGGTCGCTGGAGTCCGCGGGGACGTACCGCTCGTCGCCCCAGAAGAAGTCGACCCGCTTCCAGTCCACCGTCGAGGAGTCTCCGGCGGCCACGGCGCGGTAGATCACGTCGGCGATGGTGCCGCCGGTCAGTGCCACGGCCGGCACCCGCCCGGATGCCTGCACCTCCGCGAGCCGCGACACGAACCTCGCGGCCACGAACTGCGCCAGCTCGGCGGAGTCCTCGAACTCCTCGATCGTGGTCACGAGGCCTTCGCCTTGGCCAGCTTCTTCGTCACCGCGGCGTAGACGTCGTCCTCGTCGAGCCGGCGCAGCTCCTCGGCGAGCAGCTCGGGGATGTCGCGCCGCTTCAGCGCGACCGGCCGATCCGGCTGGCCGGGGGAGCTGAACGAGGCCAGCCTCCCGTCGGGACGGGCGATCGTGATGTCTCCGGCCTTCTGCGTCATCACCACCTCGGTGATCCCGGGGCCCTTGGACGTACGACGCTCCACGGGGACCCGCAGCCGGTCGGCGAGCCAGGCCACCAGCAGGTCGGCGCTCGGGCTGACCCGCTCGGCGGTGACGGAGGCCGATCGCACCTTCTGCGGGTGCTGGTCGAGCGCGGCGGCGAGCAGCGCCCGCCACGGCGTCAGCCGGGTCCAGGCCAGGTCGGTGTTGCCGGTGGCGTACGTCGAGCACTGCTGGTGCAATGCGCGGCTCTTGGCGCGTCGGGCAGCTGCGGCGTCGGTGATCCGCCGCTGTGCCAGGGCGCCCAACGGGTCGTTCACTGGGTCCCCCGGAGCATCCGCGGGCCACCAGCAGGCGACGGGGGAGTCGGGCAGGAGCAGGGGAAGCACCACCGACTCGGCGTGCTTCACGGCCTCGCCCTTGAGCCAGATCAGCACGTGCTCCCCACTCCAGCCGGAGCCGATACCCACCTGGGCGTGGATGGCGCCCTTGCCGCGGGCGTCACCGAGGATCACGCCGAGCACTCGCGCCGGGTGCTCCTGGGAGGCAGCGCGAGCGGCTTCCATCGCGTCCTCCACGTCGTCCTCGTCGACGACCACGACCAGGGTCATCACCATCCCCATCGCGGAGGAACCGGCTCGCTTGCGCGCCTGCATCAGGGCGACCGCGATAGCGGACGCGTTGGTGTCAGTCAGCTCGATCACTACGGTCGCCTCCACTGGCGGCCCTCGCGGGCCAACATCGCGTGCGCGGACTCCGGACCCCAGTTGCCGGGTGCGTACTGGTCGATCCTGGCGCTGCTCTTCGCGTCCTTGTCCGCCCAGTGCTCGAGGATCGGGTCGAGGATCTTCCAGCACAGCTCGACCTCCGCGTTCTGCGGGAACAGCGGCGGGTCACCGAGCAGCACGTCGAGGATGAGGCGCTCGTAGGCCTCCGGACTGTTCTCGGTGAAGGAGCCGCCGTAGGCGAAGTCCATGTTCACGTCACGGATCTCCATGGCACTGCCGGGCACCTTGGAGCCGAACCGGATGGTGGCGCCCTCGTCGGGCTGGATCCGGAAGACGATCGCGTTGTGGGTGAGGTCCTCGGTGGCCGTCTCGGCGAAGGGCAGGTGCGGCGCCCGCTTGAACACCACGGCCACCTCGGTGACGCGTCGGCCCAGGCGCTTGCCGGTCCGGAGGTAGAACGGCACCCCGGCCCAGCGGCGGGTCTCGACCTCGAGCCGGATGGCGGCGAACGTCTCGGTCGTCGAGGACTTCTCGATGTCCTCCTCGTCGAGGTAGCCGATCACCTTCTCCCCACCCGCCCAGCCGGCGGCGTACTGGCCCCGCGCCGTGTGCAGGTCGAGGCGCCGGGGGAGCGTGACCGAGGCCAGGACCTTCTCCTTCTCCGCACGCAGGTTGGCGGCCTCGAAGTTGAGCGGCTCCTCCATGGCGACCAGCGCCAGCAGCTGGAGCAGGTGGTTCTGGATGACGTCACGGGCGGCACCGATGCCGTCGTAGTAGCTCGCCCGGCCGCCGATCCCGATGTCCTCGGCCATGGTGATCTGCACGTGGTCGACGTAGTTGCCGTTCCAGATCGGCTCGAACAGGTTGTTGGCGAAGCGCATCGCAAGGATGTTCTGCACCGTCTCCTTGCCGAGGTAGTGGTCGATCCGGAACACCGACTCGGGCGGGAACACCTCGTTGATCGTGGCGTTGAGCTCGCGCGCGGACTCCAGGTCGTGCCCGAACGGCTTCTCGACGACCACCCGCCGCCAGGTGCCGCCGCCACCATCGGTGAGCCCGTGCTCCTGGAGCTGGCTGATCACGTCGCCGAAGAACTTGGGCGGGATGGAGAGGTAGAAGGCGTGGTTGCCCTGGGTACCGCGGACGTCGTCGAGGCTCCTCGATCGTTCGCCGGAGCTTGCCGAACTGCACGTCGTCGCCGAAGTCGCCCTGGACGAATCGGAACCCCTCGGCCAGCTGGCGCCACACCTCCTCGCGGAACTCCGTGCGCGCGTGCTCCTTGACCGCGTCGTGCACGATCTGCGCGAAGTCCTCGTCGGCCCAGTCGCGGCGGGCGTAACCGACCAGGCTGAAGCCGGGCGGCAGCAGCCCCCGGTTCGCGAGGTCGTAGATCGCCGGCATCACCTTCTTGCGCGACAGGTCGCCGGTGACGCCGAACAGCACCAGCCCGCACGGTCCGGCGATGCGGGGGAGTCGCCGGTCTGCTGGGTCCCGGAGCGGGTTGCCGCCGGCCGGCGATGGACTCAACTCAGCGCCTCGCGCACCGTCGAGAGGCCGTCCTTGTCGGTCACGTGCAGCCGCAGCACCGGCCGGTCGTGGTCGGCGAGGACCCGTCCGTCGCCGACCGCCTGGGCGCTGATGAAGCCGCCGAAGGTGAACGGCCGGCCGGGGATCTCGAGGTCCTCGAGCGGGCTCGGCGGTGATCTGCAGGTAGACACCGGTCGGTGGTCCGCCCTTGTGGTACTGGCCGGTGGAGTGCAGGAACCGGGGCCCCCAGCCGAACGTGGTCGGCCGACCGGTACGACGCGCCAGCGACTCGCGCACCTCGGCGAGGTCCTTCTCGCCCTCGCGGTCGAGGTAGGCCATCACGGCGAGGTAGCCGTGCTCGGGGTCGACCTGGCCCAGGAGTGCGGCCACGGCGTCGGTCACCGAGGTCTCGCCGGCGAGCAGTCCGTCGGTGGCGAACACCTGCACCGCGCCGTCGCTGAAGACCGGCTCCGGAGTCTCCGAACCGCCCTCGAGCATGTCGCGCGCCGCCTGCTTGGCACTCTCGACGTCGGGCTGGTCGAACGGGTTGATCCCGATCAGCCGACCCGGCCACCACGGTGGCGTACTCCCACAGCAGCATCTGGGCACCCAGCGGCGCATGGACCCCGGCGCCCCAGCCCGAGGCCGGCCGCTCGTCCTCGTAGAGCCCGGGACCGAGTGTCACGAGCACCTCGTCGGCAGTGCTGGGCGCGAAGTTCGGCGCCTCCAGGGAAGGTACGACGACCGGCAGGATGCCCTTGCCGTTCTTGCCCGTCGACTCGGCGATGAGCTGCTCGGCCCAGTCGCCGAACCCCGGGATGCCGGACCCGTTGTCCGCGAAGACCACCTTGTCCGCGCCCGCCGCGTTGGCCACGCCGAGGAGCGCACCGAGCCGCAGCGCCGGGGTTGTCGGGGTCGTCGGACTCCAGCGCGGGCTGGATCGCGGCTGCCTCGTCGAGCAGCTTGGAGATGTCGGCGCCGGCCAGGCCGCTCGGCACCAGCCCGAACGCGGTCAGCGCCGAGTAGCGCCCACCGACCTCGGGGTCGGCGTGGAAGATGCGGAACCCGGCTTCCTGCGCCGACTCGTCCAGCGGGGAGCCCGGGTCGGTGACCACCACGATGTGGTCGGGCGCATAGCAGTCGGCGTCGGCGAAGGCCTTCTCGAAGGCGCGCTTCTGGCTGTCGGTCTCCACGGTGCCGCCGGACTTGCTCGAGACCACGACGATGGCGCTCTCGAGGCGGTCACCCAGTGCGCGGCGGACGTAGTCGGGATCGGAGGAGTCCAGCACGGTGAGCTCCACGCCGTGGGTGGCGCAGATGACCTCGGGAGCCAGCGACGAGCCGCCCATGCCGCACAGCACGACGTGGGTCATGCCGCGGTCGGCCAGCAGGTCGCGCAGGCCGGTGATCTCGTCGACCAGGTCCCGCGACTCCTGGGCCAGGCCGACCCACGCCAGCCGCTTCCCGGCCTCGGACTCGGCGTCCTTGCCCCACAGGGTGTTCTCGCGACCGGCGATGCCGGAAGCCACCTTGTCGGCGACGAGCGAGTCGAGTGCCTCGAGGAAGGCGGGCTCGTCGCCGACGTAAGTCGCCAGGTCGGCGTCTCCTCCGGCCTCGGTGCTCACTGCTGTCCGGCTTCCTGGGCGGCGCCGAGGTTCTTCTCCACGGTCTCGAGCAGCTCGTTCCAGGACTTCTCGAACTTCTCGACACCCTCCCGCTCGAGCACCTCGATCACGTCGTCGTAGTCGATGCCTGCTTCAGCGAGGTCCTTCATCACCTGGCGGGCGTCGTCGTAGTTGGGTCGCGACCTGGTCACCCGTGATCTCTGCGTGGTCGCGGACGGCGTCGAGCGTCTTCTCCGGCATGGTGTTGACGGTGTTCTCCACGACCAGGTCGTCGACGTACATCGTGTCCTTGTAGTCGGGGTTCTTCACGCCCGTCGAGGCCCACAACGGTCGCTGCGTGTTGGCGCCTGCCTCTCGGAGCTTCTCCCACCGCTCGCCGCTGAAGAACTGCTCGTAGAGCTCGTAGGCCAGTCGGGCGTTGGCCACGCCGGCCTTGCCCTTGAGGTCGTCGGAGGCGCCCGTCTTGTTCAGGCGGTTGTCGATCTCGGTGTCGACCCGGCTGACGAAGAAGGAGGCGACCGAGTGGATCTTCGAGAGGTCGTGACCGTTCGTCGAGGGCCCGCTCGAGGCCGGTGAGATAGGCGTCCATCACCGAGCGTGTAGCGGTCGAGGCCGAAGATCAGCGTCACGTTGACGCTGATGCCCTCGGCGAGGGTGTCGGAGATGGCCTCGCCGCCCTCGGTGGTGGCCGGGATCTTGATGAACAGGTTCTCCCGGTCCACCTCGGCCCACAGCTCCTTGGCGGAGGCGAACGTGGCCTCGGCGTCGTGCGCCAGGTCAGGGGCGACCTCGATGGAGACGCGGCCGTCGACCCCGTTGGTGGCGTCGAAGACGGGCTTGAGGACGTCGCAGGCGTCGCGGACGTCGGTCGTGGTGAGTGCGAAGACGGTCTTGTCGACGTCGGCACCCTCCGCGGCGAGCCTGCGCACCTGCTCGTCGTACCGCTCCCCGTCGGCCAGGGCGGCGGCGAAGATCGAGGGGTTGGTCGTGACGCCCACGACGTGGTCGTTCTTGATGAGGTCGGCGAGGTTGCCGCTCTCGATGCGCTCGCGGGAAAGGTCGTCGAGCCAGATGGAGACTCCAGCCCCCGACAGCTCCTCCAGGTGGTCAGTCATTGGTTCCTCCTGCATAGATGGATGTGAGTCGGACGGCGGAGCCTGGTTTCAACCCGTCGCCACCCGGATGCTGTCCTCGGCCGCCGCGGCCACTGCCTCGGCGGTGATCCCGAACTCGCGGTAGATCCGCTCGAACTCGGCCGAAGCGCCGTAGTGCTCCAGCGAGACGATCCGGCCGTGGTCGCCCACGACCTCGCGCCAACCCTGGGCGATCCCGGCCTCGACCGAGACCCGGGCCTTCACGGTCGGCGGGATGACGGTCTCCTTGTAGGAGTCCTCCTGCTCGTCGAACCACTCGCGGCACGGCATCGACACCACGCGGGCGCGGACGCCCTGCTCGGCCAGGATCTCGCGGGCGCGGACGGCCAGCTGCACCTCCGAGCCGGTGCCCACGAGCACGACGTCGGGCAGCCCACCCTCGGTGTCGGCCAGCACGTAGCCGCCCCGGTGGACGTTGCTGGTGTCGCTGAAGCCCTCCTCGCCGCGCGGGAAGGTGGGCACGTTCTGGCGGGTGAGGATCATGCCGGCCGGGCCGGTCGTTCTTGGTCAGCACCGCCCGCCAGGCGGCGGCGGTCTCGTTGGCGTCGGCCGGGCGTACGACGTCCAGGCCGGGGATCGCGCGCAGTGCGGCGAGGTGCTCGACCGGCTGGTGCGTCGGTCCGTCCTCGCCGAGCCCGATCGAGTCGTGGGTCCACACGTAGGTCACCGGCAGCTTCATCAGCGCCGCCAGCCGCACCGCGGGCCGCATGTAGTCGGAGAACGTCAGGAACGTCGCCCCGAACACGCGCGTGCCGCCGTGCGCGGCGACGCCGTTGAGGATCGAGCCCATGGCGTGCTCCCGGATGCCGAAGTGCAGCACCCTGCCGGCGAGCGGGTCGGCCTTCCACATCTTGGTGGCGCGGTCCTTGGGGATGAACGACGGGGCGTCCTCGATGGTGGAGTTGTTGGACTCGGCGAGGTCGGCGGAACCGCCCCACAGCTCGGGGATCCGCGAGGCGAGCGCGTTGATGACCGCCCCGGACGCCTTCCTCGTGGCCACGCCCTTGTCGTCGGCCGGCCACGTCGGCAGGTCACCGTCCCAGCCCTCGGGCAGGGTGCGGGTCTGCAGCCGCTCGTACAGCGCGAGGTCGGCGGACGGCTTGTGCGACCACACCTCGAGCTGGCCCTCCCACTCGGCCTGCTCCTTCTTGCCGCGCTCGACGAGCTGGCGGGTGTGCTCCAGCACGGCCTCGGGGACCTCGAAGGTCCTGTCGGGGTCCCAGCCCAGCACGCGCTTGGTGGCCGCCACCTCGTCGTCGCCGAGCGCCGACCCGTGGGCCTTGCCGGTGTTCTGCGCGTTCGGAGCCGGCCAGGCGATGATCGTGCGCAGCACGATGAGGCTGGGCTGGTCGGTGGCGCGTTCCGCGGCCTGCAGCGCCTTGTAGAGCGCCGGCACGTCCTCCTTGTACGACGAGCCCGCCCGCCAGTCGACGACCTGCACGTGCCAGCCGTAGGCCTCGTAGCGCTTCGCGGTGTCCTCGGAGAGGGCGACGTCGGTGTCGTCCTCGATGGAGATCTGGTTCATGTCGTAGATCAGGGTCAGGTTGCCGAGCTTCTGCGTGCCGGCGAGCGAGGAGGCCTCCGAGCTCACGCCCTCCTCGATGTCGCCGTCACTGGCGAGCGCGTAGATCTGGTGGTCGAACAGCGACTCGCCCTCGGCGACGTTGGGGTCGAGCAGGCCGTGCTCGCGCCGCGCGGCCATGGCCATGCCGACGGCGTTGCCGATGCCCTGGCCGAGCGGGCCGGTGGTCGTCTCGACGCCCGCCGTGTGGCCGTACTCCGGGTGGCCGGGGGTCTTGCTGCCCCACGTGCGCAGCGCCTTGAGGTCCTCGAGCTCGAGCCCCCAGCCCCCGAGGAACAGCTGGATGTAGAGCGTCAGGCTGGAGTGGCCGCAGGACAGCACGAACCGGTCGCGACCCGGCCAGTGGGGGTCGGCGGGGTTGTGCCGCATCACCTTCTGGAACAGCAGGTAGGCGGCCGGCGCCAGGCTCATGGCCGTTCCGGGGTGGCCGTTGCCGACCTTCTGCACCGCGTCCATCGCGAGCACCCGGATGGTGTCCACCGCCTGGTCGTCGATCTCGTTCCAGTCGAGGTTCCGCTTGATGGCCACGTGGGTCCTTCCGGGGGGAGCGCTTCGGTCGTGTGACGACTTGTTCGAGCCTAGACCGCAGCGCGGACGCAGGTCACGCCCGGCAATGCCGGCCCTCCGCCGATGCGGCGATAGACTCACCCGGTCCAATACCCATCGCTGAAAGCTGGACACCTCCTCATGACCGCTCTCGACTCCGGGGTGTCCGTCGGTGGACGGGTTCCGGAGGCGGGTGGCAGCGCCACTTGGCGCGACGTCGCCGGTGCCTACGTCGGGCTGACCAAGCCGCGGGTCATCGAGCTGCTGCTCCTCACGACCGTGCCGGTGATGTTCTTCGCCCAGGCCGGCGTACCGCCCCTGATGCTGGTGGTGTGGACCGTGGTCGGCGGGACGCTCTCGGCGGGCAGCGCCAACGCCCTCAACTGCGTCTACGACCGCGACATCGACGAGCAGATGCGCCGCACCCGGCGCCGGGCGCTGCCGCGCCACATCGTCACGCCGCGGGCCGCGCTGGTCTTCGGGCTGGTCCTGATGGTCGTCTCGACGCTGGTCCTCGGGTTCCTGGTCAACTGGCTCTCCTCGCTCCTGGCCCTCGCAGCGAGCGCGTTCTACCTGTTCGGCTACACGATGGTGCTCAAGCGTCGTACGACGCAGAACATCGTGTGGGGCGGCCTGGCCGGCTGCTTCCCGACCCTGATCGGGTGGACCGCCGTCACCGGCAGCCTCGCGTGGCCGCCGGTCGTGCTGTTCCTGGTGGTGTTCTTCTGGACGCCGCCGCACACCTGGGCGCTGGCGATGCGCTACCGCGAGGACTACGCCCGTGTCGACGTGCCCATGCTGCCGGTGGTCAAGGACGCCGAGGGTGTCGCGCGCCAGATCGTCGCCTACGCCTGGGTGATGGTGGCGACCTCGCTGGTCCTGTGGCCGGTGGCCGACACCGGGCTGGTCTACCCGGTCGCCGCCGCGGTCCTGGGGGCGGTCTTCCTGCTGGAGGCCCACCTGATGTGGCAGCGGGCCCGGGGGAGCAACGAGCTCACGGTGGTGCGGCCGATGCGGCTGTTCCACATGTCCAACATGTACCTCTCGCTGCTCTTCGTCGCCGTCGCGCTGGACCCGCTCCTCAAGCGCTGAGCGCCGCCTGA
>CAVOST010000018.1:0-52341 GCA_963698945.1 uncultured Actinomycetota bacterium
CTCGGGCTCCGCACGATCAGGGGTCCGATCACCATGATCAAGGTGGTCCTGAGCCGCATCCTCAACAGCCTGCGCGGTCGCAAGATGTACGCGATGGGCAACGCGCTGGCGATCGGGCTGCGGCAGGGGCTGGTCGAGGCGGGCGTGCCGGTGTCGTACGGCACCGAGCTGCGCGACCTCCTGGTCGAGGACGGCCGCGTGGTCGGCCTCACCGTGCTCCGGGACGGCGCCGAGGAGACGATCCGCGCAAGGCGGGGCGTGATCCTGGGCAGCGGCGGCTTCGAGAAGAACTCGAGCTCCGCGAGCGGTTCCAGCCGAAGCCCACGAGCACCGAGTGGACGACCGGGGCGGCGTCGAACACCGGCGCGGGCCACCTCGCCGGCATGGCCGTCGGCGCCGACACCGCGCTGATGGACGACGCCTGGTGGGGTCCGACCATCCCGCTCCCCGGCGGGCCGTGGTTCGCGCTGGCCGAGCGCAACCTGCCCGGCTCGATCATCGTCAACGGTGCCGGCCGTCGGTTCATGAACGAGGCGCTGCCGTACGTCGAGGCCACCCACGCGATCTACGCGGGCGAGGCGACCGGCGTCCCGCACGTGCCGTCCTGGCTGATCGCCGACCAGCGCTACCGCAACCGCTACCTGTTCGCCGGACTGTCGCCGCGGCAGCCGTTCCCGGGACGCTGGTACAGCACGGCACCGTCAAGAAGGCCGAGTCGCTGGACGAGCTGGCCGCCGAGATCGGCGTGCCGCCCGAGTCGCTCCGGGAGACCGTCGACCGCTTCAACGGCTTCGCCCTCACCGGCGTCGACGCGGACTTCCACCGCGGCGAGAGCGCGCTACGACCAGCTACTACTCGCGACCCGACGGTCAAGCCGAACCCGTGCCTCGCACGCGATCGACGAGCGCCGCCGTTCTACGCCGTCAAGATCGTGCCGGGCGACCTCGGCACCAAGGGCGGCCTGGTGACCGACGAGCAGGCGCGCGTGCTGCGACCCGACGGCTCGGTGATCGAGGGCCTGTACGCGGCGGGCAACGCTCCGCGGCCGTGATGGGCCGCACCTACGCGGGGCCGGGCGCCACCATCGGCCCCGCCCTCGTCTTCGGCTACCTGGCCGCAGAGGACATCGCGAGAAGGGCGACCTGATGCCGATCGACCCGGACGTGGCCATCGGTGCCCAGCTCCCCGACCGGACGTTCTCGTGGGAGAGCTCGACGTGCTGCTCTACCACCTGGCGATCGGTGCGGGTTCGCGTCCGGGCGCGCGCTGGACCCCGCGCAGCTTCGCTACACGCTGGACGACGACGACCTGCAGGTGCTGCCCGGCTTCGGCGTGGTCGCGCCGACCTTCCACGACACCGATCCCCCGCCGCTCGACCTGCCGGGGTGCAAGATCGACCTGGCCCAGGTGGTCCACGGCAGCCAGTCGGTGCGGGTGAACGGCCCGATCCCGTCGTACGGCTCGGCAACGGTGCACACCCGGATCACCGACATCTGGGACAAGGGCAAGGCCGCCGTGATCTGGCAGGAGGGCCGGGCGGTCGCCGCCGACGGGGACCCGCTCTGGACCGTGAGGTCGTCGATCTTCGTGCGCGACGAGGGCGGCTGGGGCGGTGACCGCGGGTCTCGGAGAAGGTGGAGATCCCCGACACCGAACCCGACTGCGACGCGTCGTACGACGTGACGCCGCAGCAGGCCCTGC
Organism: uncultured Actinomycetota bacterium; assembly: GCA_963698945.1. Classification (GTDB taxonomy): domain Bacteria; phylum Actinomycetota; class Actinomycetes; order Propionibacteriales; family Nocardioidaceae; genus Marmoricola. Next base: position 1,702 of record CAVOST010000018.1, read on the forward strand.
TCTACCGGCTCTGCGGCGACCGCAACCCGCTGCACGCCGACCCGGAGTTCGCCAAGCGGGCCGGCTTCCCGGCGCCCATCCTGCACGGCCTGTGCACCTGGGGCATCGTGCAGCGGACCCTCACCGACGAGCTGCTCGACGGCGACACCACAGCGGTGGCCGGCTTCGGCGCGCGCTTCGCCGGCGTCGTCTTTCCCGGGGAGACCATCCGCGTCCGCGGCTGGCGCACCGACCAGGGCATCGTCGCCTCGGCCACCATCGCCGCACCCGGCGACCCCGACCGTGACCAGGCGCCGGTCCTCGCCGACTGCCAGCTCGCGCTCGCCTGAAAGGATCCGCGACCATGACGCTGGACACCTGGACCCTGGGCGCGCACACCCACGACGGGACGACACATCCCACCTACCGCAAGGGCGAAGGTCCCGGCGTGGTGATCATCCACGAGATCCCGGGCATGACTCCCGAGGTGATCGGCTTCGCCGAGGAGGTCGTCCGGGCGGGGTTCACGGTCGTGATGCCGAGCCTGTTCGGCACGCCGGAGCGCAAGAACGGCGTGGTCTACGTCGCGGAGACGATCGCCCGGGTCTGCGTCAGCAACGAGTTCACCAAGCTCGCGACAGGTGTCACCGCCCCCCTGGCCGGCTGGCTGCGCAGCCTGGCGCGCGAGCTGCACGGCGAGCTGGGCGGTCCTGGGGTCGGCGCCCTCGGCATGTGCTTCACCGGCGGCTTCGCGCTGGCCATGATGGTCGACACCGCCGTCGCCGCACCGGTCCTGGCCCAGCCCTCCTCGCCCTTCGCCGTGAGCCCGAAGCGCTCCCGCGACCTCAACCTGAGCGCGGCCGACCTCGATGCGGTCAAGCAGCGTGCCGCGGGTGGGTGCCAGGTGCTAGGGCTCCGCTACGAGAAGGACGCCGCGGTGGGCAGGCGGTTCGAGCGGCTCACCGAGGAGCTCGGGGACGCCTTCATCAGGGTCGAGTTCCCCGGGCGCAAGCACGCCACCCTCACGGAGCATCGCCAGCAGGAAGGGGTCGACCAGGTGCTCGCCTTCTTCCGCCGCACCCTCACCTCAGGCTGATCCTGGGAGTCAGGCCCCGTGCCGGGTCAGGAAGTCCGACAGCGGTCCGGGCAGCTCGGCACTCCGCTCGCCCCAGTCGTAGACCACGCAGGTGTGGGCGATGACGTCGTGCAGGGCTCGGTGCCGACGCCCGAACACGATCCCCAGGAATCCGAGGAACAGGATGAGGAAGCTCAGTCCCAGGGCCAGGGTGCGCACGAACGCGCTGCGGCCGCTGATCACGCCGCCGCTCGTCGTCAGCACCCGGAGTCCGACCACGCCCTTGCCCACCGTCCGGCCGGCCACGGCCAGCGACACGTAGAAGTAGAGGAAGGCCCACAGCACGAGCGTGATCACGCCGAGCAGGCTGGATTTGCTGAGGTCGAAGCGGTCGCCGAAGAAGGTCTTGTCGAGGAACAGCAGCCCCGAGTAACCCAGGGTGTAGAGGCCCATGACCGCAGCGACGTCCAGCAGTCCGGCGACAGCCCGGCTGGCGGCGCCGGCGTAGTGCCCGGTGACGGTGCGCCGCTCGACGGTGCTCACGGCGCGCTGTCTTCCAGCAGCGGCGGGGTGATCGGCCGCGTTCCCGAGTCCCGGCGTAGCAACCTGTCGATGAGCCGGTCGACGAGCGTGTCGAGACCGGCCAGCTGCCGGCGCGCGACGTCCAGTGCCGAGCCGGCCATCTGGCTGGTGCTCTCCGCGACGATGTCCGGAATGCCGGAGCGCCGCACCAGCGCCTCGAGATCGACCCCCGCCAGCACCTCGTTCATGTCCACGCGTGCCAGCACCCGCTCGAGGTCCACGCGGTCCAGGAGGCGGTTCGCGTCGATGCGGTCGAGGACCTTGTTGATGTCGATCCGTTCGAGCATGCGTTCGATGTCGACGTGGTCCAGCACGATCTGCGGGTCGACGATGTCCAGCGCGCGCCCCGTCAGCCGCCCGGCCACGCGGCCCAGGACACCCGGCTCGTGATCGCTCACGGCTCCGGATTCTGGCAGGCCTGGAGCCCCTTTGTCCCCACCCGGAACGGGTTACGGGTGGGTTAACGGGGAGTCACGACGCGGCGAGGAACTCCAGCGCCTGCCGATAACCGTCGATCCCCCGCCCGACGATCTCCTTCGCGGCGTACGGCGTGACCACGGAGTGGTGGCGGAACTCCTCGGGGCGCGCCTTCGGGTCGCTGATGTGCAGCTCCACCAGCGGCGCCGTCAGCTGCGCGCAGGCGTCGAACAGCGCGTAGGAGTAGTGCGTCCACGCTGCCGCGTTCAGCACGACTGGAGTCTCGTCGTCGGCGGCCTGGTTCAGCCAGTCGAGCATCTCGCCCTCGTGGTTGGTCTGGCGTACGTCGACCTCGAGCCCCAGCGAGCGGCCCACTCCTGGCACATCTCGGCCAGCTCCGCGTGGGTGGTGGTGCCGTAGACCTCGGGCTGACGCCGTCCGAGCCGACCGAGGTTGGGGCCGTTGAGCACGAGCACCTTCACGACTCCTCCCCCTCCTCGGCCCCGCTCAGGTGGGCGTAGGCCGCCCGCAACAGCGACTCGTCGGGGCCCTCGAGGAGACCGGGCCGACCGATGCCGTCGAGCACGACGAAGCGGAGCGTGTCACCACGTGACTTCTTGTCCACCCGCATCGTGGCGAGCAGCTCCTCGAACGGGGCACCGTCCCACCGGGTGGGCAGCCCGACGTGGCCCAGCTTGGCAGCGTGCAGCGCTGCCGCGGACTCGTCGAGCCGCCCCGCCAGCCGGGCCAGCTCGGCGACGTAGACCATGCCCAGGGCGACGGCCTCGCCGTGGCGCACCTGGTAGTCCGTCGCCTTCTCGATCGCGTGGGCCATGGGTGCCCGTAGTTGAGCACCTCACGACCAGGGTGGCCACCGGTGCCGCCCGTCTCCTTGAGGTCGCCGACGACGACGTCGATCTTGACGCGGATCGCGCGTTCGACGAGCTCGCGAAAGGCCGGCGAGCCGGGCGTGATGGCCGCATCGCCCTCGCAGTCACTGAGCGCCAGGATCTCCGGGTCGGCGATGAACCCGCACTTGATCACCTCACCCAGCCCGGAGACCAGCTCGGCCCGCGGCAGCGTCGCCAGGACGTCGAGGTCGCAGATCACGCCTGCGGGCTCGTGGAAAGACCCGACGAGGTTCTTGCCTGCGTCGGTGTTCATCCCGGTCTTGCCGCCGACCGCCGCGTCGACCATCGCCAGCAGCGTGGTCGGGACGTGCACGACCCGAACACCTCGCAACCAGGTGGCGGCAATGAACCCGCCCATGTCGGTCACCGCGCCTCCGCCCACGGTGACGACGGCATCGGAGCGGGTGAACCCGGCCTCACCGAGCGCGTCCCAGGCGTCCACGGCCACCTGCGCGGTCTTGGCGTCCTCGCCGTCGGGCAGGGCGAGGAAGAGCACCTCGACGGTGTCGGGCAGTCCGGCCACCACACGTTCGGCGAGGTCCGCGAGCGCGCCGGCGTGGCAGACCGCGACCCGTCGTACGCCCTCACCGAGCATGGTCGGCAGCTCCCCGAGGACGTCGTGGCCGACGACGACGTCGTACGGCGCGGCGCCGGCGACGTGGAGCCGCGTGGGGGCGGCGGCGTCAGCCATGGGACACCTCGACCGCCTCGCGCACCTGCGTGACCACGTCGTCCACGCCGATCCCGTCGGTGTCGACGGTGTGCACCGCCACCGACTCGTAGAGCGGAGTGCGCTCGTCGATCAGCTGCTTGATCCGCCCGCGCACGTTGCCGAGGAGCAGCGGCCGCGACACCCCCAGCCCCACCCGGTCGGCGGCCGCCGCGAGGCCGACGCGCAGGAACACGACCCGGTGACCGGCCAGCTCCGAGCGAGTGTCGGGGTCGAGCACGGCACCGCCGCCCAGCGCGAGCACGCCGTCGTGCGAGCGCAGCGCCTCGCCGACGGCCGCTCGCTCCAGCGCGCGGAAGTGCGCTTCCCCGGAGTCCACGAAGATGTCGCTGACCGAGCGTCCCTCCGACGCCTCGATGTCGGCATCGGTGTCGCGGAACGGGACCTGCCACTCGTCAGCGAGACGTCGGCCCACGCTCGTCTTCCCCGCCCCCATCGTGCCGACGAGGACGACCCGCGGGGCCACTAGCGGAACCTCAACGTGTCCAGGTAGCTCTCCACGTTGCGCCGTGTCTCGGACACGGAGTCGCCACCGAACTTCTCCAGGACGGCATCGGCGAGCACCAGCGCCACCATGGCCTCGGCCACGACCCCGGCGGCCGGCACGGCGCACACGTCGGACCGCTGGTGGTGGGCGACGGCGGCCTCGCCGGTCGCCACGTCGATGGTGCGGAGCGCTCGCGGCACGGTCGCGATCGGCTTCATCGCCGCGCGGACTCGGAGCACCTCGCCGGTGGACATGCCGCCTTCCGTGCCGCCCGACCTCCCCGTCGTACGACGGATCGCGCCGTCCTCGGAGACGATCTCGTCGTGCGCCAGCGAGCCGGGGGTGGCGGCCAGCCCGAAGCCGTCGCCGACCTCGACGCCCTTGATGGCCTGGATGCCCATGAGCGCACCGGCCAGGCGGGAGTCGAGCCGGCGGTCCCAGTGGACGTGCGAGCCGAGACCGGGCGGCAGACCGTGTGCGACCACCTCGACCACGCCGCCGAGCGTGTCGCCGTCCTTGCGGGCCTCGTCGATGCGCTCGACCATCAGCTTGGAGGCGTCGGCGTCGAGGCAGCGCACCGGGTCGTCGTCGAGCCGAGCGGCGTCGTCGGCCGAGGGCACCGACCCGGCCGGCGCCGGCACCCCACCGAGCTCGACGACGTGGGCGACGAGCCGGGCACCGGTGGCCTGCTCGAGGAAGGCAGACGCGACGCGACCGAGCGCCACGCGGGCCGCCGTCTCGCGGGCCGAGGCGCGTTCGAGGACGGGACGGGCCTCGCCGAAGGCGTACTTCTGCATCCCGACCAGGTCGGCATGTCCGGGGCGCGGCCGGGTCAGCGCCTCGTTGCGCGCCATCCCCTCGAGCTCCGCCGGGTCGACCGGGTCGGCGCTCATCACCTGCTCCCACTTGGGCCACTCGGTGTTGCCGATCTCGATCGAGATGGGTCCGCCCTGGGTCCGGCCGTGTCGGACCCCGCCGGTGAACCGGACCTGGTCCTCCTCGAACTTCATCCGGGCGCCGCGGCCGTAGCCGAGCCTGCGGCGGGCCAGAGCGTCGACGAGGTCCTGCGTCGTCACCTGCACGTGGGCAGGCAGGCCCTCGAGGATCGCGGTGAGCAGGGGGCCGTGGGACTCCCCGCCGTGAGCCATCGCAGCATGGGCGCCAGTCTCCCAGATCGGCTGTCGGCGGTTTCGCGGTAGGCCGGTTCGGCGGTTTCCCATGGTAGGAGGGGTAATTGCCTCCTCGCACAGGAAACAACCTGTGGTACGCGGCAAGAAGCTGTGCGCGGTTCGCCGGCGCGGGCAAATTGGGTTCCTACCATGGGAAACTGCCGCCCGGCCCGGCCCGGCCCTAGTACCCGACCCCCGAGGCCAACCACGGCCCGAGCACGACGCCCAGCCAGGCGCCGATGAGCATGTAGGGCCCGTAGGGCAACCGTCCCTTCAGGGACTTGCGCCGCACCGCCTGCATGATCGCTCCCACCGCGCCGCAGATGAAGATGAGCAGCAGCCCACTGATCGTCTCGGGCCAGCCGAGGTAGCCGAGGGCGAGGCCGAGCAGCCCGGAGAGACGGACGTCGCCGTACCCCCAGCCGCCGCCGCCGGTGAGGAACCAGAACGCCAGGAACCAGCCGCCGACGACCAGCCAGCCCCACCCGGCGCCCTTCAGCGCCTCGAGGTCGCGGTCGATCAGGGCAGCGACGAGGATCAGCGCCACCAGCACCGGGTAGGCCGGTTTGATCACCCAGCTCGGCAGCAGCGTGGTGCGCCGGTCGACCACGAACAGCGCCACCGCCACCGGGACGAACGGCACCAGGTAGACCAGCGCGCCGGACCAGCCGACCGCCGCGCCGACGCCCGCCCCGGCAACCGCTGCGGCCAGCGCCGACCAGGCGGCCAGTCCCGGCTGGGCGGCGATGTCGGCGTACAGCTCCTTGGGCGGCGCCGGCGGGAGCTCGCTGGAGAACAGCCGTCGCTCGTCGTCCGGTGCGTCCGCCTCCTGCGCCTCCGCCGGCTCCTCGACCGCCGGCTCCGGGATCCTCGCGATCAGGACGGGGACGAACCAGCCCAGCGCGCCGCACAGCACGAGGCAGAGGAGGCCGGCGGCCAGCTGGGAGGAGTCCACGCCCGCAGGTTAGGAGACCACGCGCCGTCGCGTGCCGTTCTCCACAGCCCGCCGCGCCAGCTCCTTGCGGCCGGCGTCCCGCAGGACGTCGACGGACACCCGGCTCCCGGTCATCAGCTGGACCTGCAGGACGGCCTGGTGGGCCAGCAGGTCGAGGCCGCTCACCAGCGTGCGGCCGGCGTCCTCCGCGGCCTGTGCCAACGGGGTGGGCCACGGGTCGTAGATCACGTCGAAGACGGCCGGTACGGCGGCGCACGACGCGACCAGCTGGGCCGTCTGGGCCTCCGCGGGGATCGTCGAGACCACCAGGTCGGCGTCGAGCGCCTCGGCCTCGTCGAGGCGACCCACGTCGATCACCGGGGCGGCGGGGTGACGGCTCGCGACCGTGACCGTCTCCAGGGCGCGGGCCGCGTCACGGACGAGCAGCCGGGCCGTCGTGCACCCCTGGTCGGCCAGCGCCAGCAGCACCGACGCGGCGGTGGCCCCGCCCCCGAGCACGACCGCCGATCGCACCGGCTCGTCGCGCCGCTCGAGCAACGCCGCTGCGGCTCCGGGGATGTCGGTGTTGAAGCCCGTGCGCAGCCCTGCGTCGAGCACGACGGTGTTGGCGGCGCCGGAGCGACTCGCGTGCTCGTCGTACTGGTCCAGCAGGGGTACGACGGTCCGCTTGAGCGGCATCGTCAGGGACAGGCCGCGCCAGGTGTCGTCGAGCCCGTCGAGGAACTCGCCCAGCCGTTCCGGGGACACCTCGACGGCCTCGTAGGTCCAGTGCAGCCCGATCTCGTCGTACGCGGCGCGGTGCATCACCGGGGACAACGAGTGCTCGATCGGCGAACCGACCACGGCGCAGCGCATCGTCACGCCCTGCCGCACGACGTCAGCACTTCTGCGTCCGGACGCAGTAGTCCTTGATCCGCTGCAGGTCCGCCTGCCGCTTCGGGCCGTCCTTCTCGTAGTAGAGCGTCGTGCCGTTCTCGAAGTCGGGCAGGAAGTACAGCCACTTCCCGTCCGCGGGGTTCAGGGCCGCCTTGACGGTCTCCTCGCCCGGCGAGCCGATCGGACCCGGCGGCAGCCCCGTGTGGGCGTAGGTGTTGTAGGCCGAGTTGTTGGAGCGCTCGTCGGCCGTGGTCCACACGTCACCCGAGCGCCCGCTGATGTAGGCGACGGTCGAGTCGAGCTGCAGCGGGATGCCCTGGTCGAGCCGGTTGTAGAGCACGCGCGCGACCTTGGGATAGTCCTCCCCGCGGTTGGCCTCGTACTCCAGGATGCTGGCCACCGTGCGGATCTGCTCCGGCGTGTACCCCAGCTTGGCCGCCTTGGCCTTGAGGTCGAGCTGCTTCTCGCTCTGCAGCGTCTTGTCGACCATCTGGCTCAGCAGCCCGACGGCCGTCTGCTTCGGCGGCACCGAGTAGGTCGCCGGGTAGAGGTAGCCCTCCGGGTCACCGTTGGCCTCAGCAGGCAGCCCGATCGAGGCGGGGTCGGCCAGCGCCCTGGTCACCGCACGCTTGCTGATGTCGGTCTTGGCCACGATGGTCTTGACGATGTTGCGCACCCGCGCGCCCTCGGGCACCACCACGACGTCCTGCATCAGGTTGCCGGGGTCGACGAGGACGTCGAGGGCGTCCGAGGCCTTCATCTGCTTCTTCAGCTGGTAGTAGCCGACCTGGATGTTGCGGGCCTTGTCGTTGTTGCGGGCCGCCGAGGTGAACGCGTCGACGCTCTTGACCACGCCCTTCGCCTTCAGCTCTCGGCCGATCTGGGTCGAGGTGGCTCCCTCCTGGACCTCGTAGACCACGGAGCCGCTCCCGGGCCCGGGGTAGTCGGGCGCGGAACCCAGCCGCGAGCCGATCTCGTCGACCACGAAGCGTCCGCCGAAGAACACGGCTGCGGCGATGACGGCCAGGGCCACGAGCACGGGAAGACAGCCACCGAGGCGACGTCGACGGGGCTCGTCGTCGTGCTCCTCCATCTCGACTGGGTCCTGCTCGTCCTCGACGTAGGTCACGCGTGAGTCCGTCCCTGGTCCGTGCCACCCGGCGCTACCGGCTCCCCGGCCCGCAGACCGGTCTGCCGCTCGCGCTCGAGGGCTCCCTGCAGGATCACCACCGCGGCGGCCTGGTCGACCACCGCCCGGCGCTTCCTGCCCTTGCGGCCCTGATCCCGCAGCTGCCCCTCGGCGGTCACGGTGCTCAGGCGCTCGTCGCAGAGACTGACCCGGACCGGCAGGAGCCGCTGGGCCAGCTCGTCGGCGAACGCTCGCACCTTACCGGCCGCAGGGCCCTCACCCCCGGACATCGAGCGCGGCAGCCCGACGTAGACCCAGGTCGCGGAGTACTCCTCGACGAGCGCCGCGAGGCGCGCCAGGTCACCGGTTCCGCGCGCGACGGTCTCCACCGGCGAGGCGAGGATGCCGTCCGGGTCGCTGGCGGCCACCCCGATGCGGGCGTCGCCAGGATCGATCCCGAGGCGCACACCGCGCAGCACCTCGTTCACTGGACCGAGCTGCCCCGGCTCTCGACGAGCACGCGCCGGATCGCGGCCAGCGCCTCCTGGGCCAGGCTCGCGTCGGAGCCACCTCCCTGGGCGAGGTCGTCCTTCCCGCCGCCCTTGCCACCGAGGACCTCCGAAGCGGCGCGCACGAGCGTGTTGGCCGAGAGCCCCGCAGCGCGCCCGGCCTCGTTGACCGCGACCACGACGGACGGCTTGCCGTTCGCCGAGCCGATGATCGCCGCCACTCCGGGCCGCTCGGCGGGCAGCTTGCCCCGTAGGTCGAGCGCGAGGGAGCGTACGTCGCCCCCGCCGGCGCCGCTCGCCACGTGGCCCACGAACGAGACGCCGTCGACGTCCTGGGCGCCGGCCGCGAGCTCCGCAGCACCGGCGAGCAGCTGTTGCAGCCGGACCTGCTCGATCTCCTTCTCGGCGGCGCGCAACCGGTCCACGAGGTCGTTGATCCGCTCGGGAAGCTCCTCGGGACGCACCTTGAGGGCCTCGGTCAGCTGCGCCACGAGCAGGTGCTCGCGCGCCAGGAACCGGTAGGCGTCACCTCCGACGAGCGCCTCCACACGGCGTACGCCGGAGCCGATGGAGCTCTCCCCCAGCAGCTTGACCACCCCGAGCTGGCCGGAGCTGTGGGCGTGGGTGCCACCGCACAGCTCGCGAGCCCAGTCCCCGACGGAGACCACCCGCACCTCGTCGCCGTACTTCTCACCGAACAGTGCCATCGCCCCGGACCTGACCGCCTCGTCCTGGGTCATCGTCTCGGCATAGACCTGGAGGTCCGCCATCACCAGGTCGTTGACCCGCGCCTCCACGTCCTGCATGGACGACTGCGGGATCGCGCCGGCGGCGGAGAAGTCGAAGCGGAACCGGCCCGGCGAGTTCTCCGAGCCCGCCTGGGTCGCGGTCTCGCCGAGCGCCTCACGGAAGGCCTTGTGCACCATGTGGGTCGCGGTGTGCGAGCGGCTGATCGACGCGCGCCGCTCGATGTCGACCAGTCCCTGCGCGTGCGCACCGACACTGACCTCGCCGGCCAGCACCCGCACCTTGTGCACGATCAGGCCCTTGATCGGCGCCTGCACGTCGTAGACCTCGAGCCGCGCGCCCGTGTCGAGCTCGAGCACGCCCTGGTCCGCGAGCTGACCGCCACCCTCGGCGTAGAACGCGGTGCGGTCGAGGACCAGCTCGACCTCGTCGCCCTCGCCGGCCGCCTCGACACGGCCCTCGGGGCCGACCAGGCCGCGCACCTCACCCTCGCTGACGATCTCGTCGTAGCCCGTGAACTCCACGGGCCGGCCGAGGGTGTCGGCGATCTCGCGGTAGGAGCCCGCGTTGCTCTGCTGGCCCTTCTTCGCGCGCGAGTCGGCACGCGCCCGCTCGCGCTGCTCGGTCATCAGCCGGCGGAAGCCCTCCTCGTCCACCGAGAGCCCCTTCTCCTGGGCCATCTCGAGGGTCAGGTCGATCGGGAAGCCGTAGGTGTCATGAAGCGCGAAGGCCTGGTCGCCGGGCAGCACCGTGCTGCCGCTGGAGCGCACCTGCGAGGCAGCCGTGTCGAAGATGGTGGTGCCGGTGCGCAGCGTCTGGCGGAACGCGTCCTCCTCGGCGTACGCCACCGTGCTGATGCGCTCCCAGTCGCGGAGGAGCTCGCTGTAGGTCTCGCCCATCTTGTCGCGGCTGACCGGCAGCAGCTCGGGCATCGCCCTGTCCTCGTATCCGAGCAGCCGCATGGAGCGTACGGCGCGCCGCAGCAGCCGCCGCAGCACGTAGCCACGACCCTCGTTGCCGGGAGTGACGCCGTCACCGATGAGCATCAGGCAGCTGCGCACGTGGTCCGCCACGACCCGGAAGCGGACGTCGTCGGCATGCCCCTGGTCGCCGCCGGCGCCGTACTTGCGGCCGGTGAGCTCCTGCGCCTTCTCGATGACGGGGAACATCACGTCGATCTCGTACATGTTCTCCCTGCCCTGCAGGAGGTACGCGACGCGCTCGAGGCCCATGCCGGTGTCGATGTTGCGCTTGGGGAGGGAGCCGACGATGTCGAAGTCCTCCTTCGAGCGGACGGCGCTGAGCTCGTCCTGCATGAACACCAGGTTCCAGATCTCGAGGTAGCGGTCCTCGAGCTCGGGCGCCATCGCGGTGCCCATCGCCTCCCAGTCAGCGTCCGGGCCGTACTCCGGGCCGCGGTCGTAGAGGATCTCCGAGCACGGTCCTCCCGGCCCGGGCACACCCATGGACCAGTAGTTCTCCTTGGGGCCGAGCTTGACGATGCGGTTCTCCGGGAGACCGGTCACCTTCATCCACAGCTGGAGCGCCTCGTCGTCACCGTGGAGCACCGAGGGCCACAGCCGGCTCTCCTCGAGGCCCCAGCCGCCGTCTGCGAGGGGCTTGGTGACCAGGTCCCACGCCAGCTCGATGGCGCCTTCCTTGAAGTAGTCGCCGAAGCTGAAGTTGCCGCACATCTCGAAGAAGGTGCCGTGCCGGGTCGTCTTGCCGACGTCCTCGATGTCGGGGGTGCGGATGCACTTCTGGACGCTGGTCGCCCGCGGCCACGGTGGCGTCTCCTCGCCCAGGAAGTAGGGCTTGAAGGGCACCATCCCCGCGTTCACGAAGAGCAGGGTCGGGTCCGGCACGAGGAGGGATGCCGAGGGCACGGCCTGGTGACCGGCGGCTTCGAAGTGCGCGACGAAGCGGCGTCGGATCTCGGCGGTGTCCACGGTCAGTCAACCTCCAGCTCGTACGGTGCGCCGGTCTCCAGCGCCTTGGGTCCATCAAGCGCGAGCCCCAGGCGGTCGCGCAACTCGGTTTCCTTCTCGGCCGACCCGGCACGCACCTCCTCGGCGAACAGGTGGGCGCCGACGGAGAGGGCCGCCAGCCGGTCCTGGACGCCCTCGGGCGTCAACGCCTCTGCTGCCCGGCGTGCCTTGATCACCGCGTAGACGCCGACCCCAGCCCCGGCGACGAACCAGAAGCTCCGCATCACGCTGCGCTTCGCTCCTCGGCTCGCATCTGCCGCCAGGCCTCCTTCATCTCCCGGCGACGCTGCTTGCGGGCGCGGCGCACCTCGCGCCTCATCTCGAACCAGATCCGGTTGCGCGACTCGGCGGACAACGCCCGGGCGACGCCGTGGCCGAGGGAGACCACCTTGACCAGCGGCTCGCCGAGGGTGGCGCTGAGCACCAGCCGGTCGGGCACGTTGGGCTGTGCCCGGTCCTGGGCCTTCTCCAGACCGGCGTCGGTGATCAGGTAGGAGCTGTGGTTCTCGGTGACCGTCCTGGTGAGCTCACTGAGGTCCCGCTCGTAGGTCTCCAACCGAGCACGAAGCTCCTCTGCCTGGACGCGAGCCACGGCGAGCTCCCGGCGCATCCGCGCGCGATCCCGGCGTACGACGAGCAACGTGCCGACCAGCAGCAGCGCCAGCACGGCTGCGGTGATCAGCAGGGCCACGTCCATGGGCCACGACCCTACCTGCCGCGGATCAGCCTGCGGACGCGCTCCCACCGCTCCCGCAGCGCCGCCTCGGCACCGAGGTTGGTGGGTCGGTAGTAGGTCTCGTCCGCCACCTCGTCGGGCGCGTACTGCTGCTCGGCGATGCCGAAGGGGGCGTCGTGGGAGTACTGGTAGCCGTCGCCGTGACCGACCTTCTTCGAACCCGGGTAGTGGGCGTCGCGCAGGTGGGCCGGGACCGCCCCGATCTTGCCGGCCCGCACGTCCGCGCTGGCGGCGTCGATCGCCTTGATGACGGCGTTGGACTTCGGGGCCAGGGCTAGGTGGATCACGGCCTGGGCCAGGTTGAGCCGCGCCTCCGGCATGCCGATCAGCTGCACCGCCTGGGCTGCCGCGACCGCGGTGGGCAGCGCCGTCGGGTCGGCGAGCCCGACGTCCTCGCTGGCCAGGATCACCAGCCGTCGCGCGATGAAGCGCGGGTCCTCCCCCGCCTCGACCATCCGCGCCAGGTAGTGCAGCGCCGCGTCGGCGTCGGAGCCGCGGATGGACTTGATGAAGGCGCTGATGACGTCGTAGTGCTGGTCGCCCTGCCGGTCGTAGCGGACCGCCGCGCGGTCGACGGCGGTCTCGGTGGTCGCGACATCGATCTTGGCCTGCCCCTTCGCCAGCGTCGCGCCGGCCGCCGCCTCGAGGTAGGTCAGGGCGCGACGGGCGTCGCCTCCGGCCAGGCGTACGAGGTGGTCGAGCGCGTCGGGTTCCAGCGAGACCTGGTCGTCGAGGCCGCGCGGGTCGACGAGCGCACGTTCGAGCACGCCGCGGATGTCGTCGTCGGTCAGCGGCTCCAGGGTCAGCAGCAGCGAGCGCGACAGCAGCGGCGAGATCACCGAGAAGAACGGGTTCTCGGTGGTCGCTGCCACCAGGGTCACCCAGCGGTTCTCCACCCCGGGCAGCAAGGCGTCCTGCTGCGCCTTGCTGAAGCGGTGCACCTCGTCGACGAACAGCACCGTCTCCTGTCCCGAGCGGGCCAGCCGGGCGCGGGCCCCGTCGATCGCGGCGCGCACCTCCTTCACCCCGGCGGCCACCGCTGAGACCTCGACGAAGTGGCGGTCCGTCTGGGCCGACACGATCGCGGCGATCGTGGTCTTGCCGGTGCCGGGCGGTCCCCACAGCAGCAGCGACATCGGCTGGTCGCCCTCGACGAGCCGGCGCAGCGGGGCGCCTTGAGCCAGCAGGTGGTCCTGCCCGAGGAGGTCGTCCAGGGTCCGCGGGCGCATCCGCACGGCGAGCGGCGCCGACTCGTGGGTGTTGCCGGCGAGCGTGCCGGACCCGGGAGGAGGGGTGTCCGGTCCGTCGTACACGAAGAGGCCGTCCACGCCTGGAGCCTAGACGAGCGTAGTGACGGAGCCTGGTGTCAGGAGACGCCGGCCTCGGCGATCAGGGCGTCGCGCGCCTCGCGGCGTCGGCGCTGCTCCGCGGGGTCCGGCACTGGTACGGCGGAGACCAGTCGGCGGGTGTAGGCGTCCTGGGGGTTGCGGACGACCTGCTCTGCGGGCCCGAGCTCGACGATCTTGCCGTAGTGCATCACCGCGATGCGGTCGGCCAGCATCTCCACGACTCCCAGGTCGTGGCTGATGAACAGGCAGGCGAACCCGTGCTCGCGCTGGAGCTCCTGGAAGAGGTCGAGCACGCGCGCCTGCACCGAGACGTCGAGCGCCGACGTGGGCTCGTCGGCGACGAGCAGCATGGGCTCCAGGGCGAGGGCGCGGGCGATGCCGACCCGTTGCCGCTGACCGCCGGAGAGCTCGTGCGGGTAGCGGTTCCGGAAGCCGCGCTCGAGGTGCACGCTGTCGAGCAGCTCCTCGATCCGCTTGTTGAGCTCCTTGCCCCGCAGCTTGCGGTGCAGGTACAGCGACTCACCGATCGACTCGCCGACAGGAAAGCGCGGGTTGAGGGAGGACCCCGGGTCCTGGAAGACGATGCCGACCTTTTCGCGCAGCGGACGGAGGGTCTTCGAGCTGGCGCCCTTCATGTCGAGGCCGGCGACCTCGAGACGTCCTTCCGCGATCGGCAGGAGCCCCACGACGGCTCGCCCGATCGTGGTCTTCCCCGAACCGCTCTCACCGACCAGGCCGAGCACCTCCCCGGCGTCCAGCGTCAGCGAGACGTCGTCGACCGCCCGGAACACCGGCTGGTTGCCGCGCTTGGGGTACTCGATCACGATGTTCTCGGCCGTCATCACCCGCTTCGACTCCCCCGCCGTTTCGGTCTCGCGTTCCTCGCGCTGCTCCGCGGTGAAGCTGCCGAAGTGGGGGACCGAGCCGAGGAGCTGTTGGGTGTAGGGATGCTGCGGTGAGTTGAAGATCTGGTCCGCCGTGCCCGTCTCGACCACCTGGCCGTTCTGCATCACCACGATGCGGTCGGCCATGTCGGCGACCACGCCCATGTCGTGGGTGATCAGCACGATGCCGGCGTTCGACGCGCTCTCGCAGGTCGCGCATCAGCTTGAGGATCTCGGCCTGGACGGTCACGTCGAGGGCGGTGGTCGGCTCGTCGGCGATCAGCAGCTTGGGCTCGCACGCCAGCGCCTGGGCGATCATCGCCCGCTGCCGTTGCCCTCCTGACAGCTGGTGGGGGAAGGCGTCGAAGCGGCGCTCGGGCTCCGGGATCTCGACCAGCGTCAGCAGCTCTATGGCGCGGGCCTTCGCGTCGTTCGGCGACATGATGAAGTGCGAGCGCAGTGTCTCGACGATCTGGAAGCCGATCGTGTAGACGGGGTTCATGGCGGTCATGGGCTCCTGGAAGATCACCGCGATCTCCTTGCCCCGCACCCGTCGCAGCGCCGCTCCCTTGAGGCCGATGAGCTGTTCGCCGTTGAGCTTGGCGCTTCCTGTGGCGCGGCCGTTGGGCGGCAGCAGCCCGATCAGCGACATCGACGACTGCGTCTTGCCCGAACCGGACTCACCGACGATGGCGAGGACCTCACCGGCGTCGACGTGGTAGCTGACGTCGCGGGCAGCGGGGAACCACTCGCCGTCGACCCAGAACGACACGTTGAGGTTCTCGCACCTCGAGCACGGGTCCGTCGTCCTCGACCGGGCGCGAGTGGCGGCCGGGGGTGGACGGAGACTGGCCGTCGACTGTGCTCACCAGAGACCTTTCACGGAGAGGGCAGTGGGGGTTCGGGCGTGTGTCAGGGTGTCGTCATGGCACGGCCAGACGGCAACACGGTTGTGCTCCGGTCGCGATCGATGCAGGTCGTGGGCGTGACCCTCGGCGCGGTTGCCGTGGCGGGTCTGCTCCTGGCCGTCACCGGCGGTCTCGGGACGCTGGCACGCTACGGCGGCCCGTTCCTGCTGCTCGGCCTGCTGGGCTGGGCGGCGTTCTGGGCGCCGCGGGTCGAGGTGTCCGACGGCGGCGTGCTCGTGGTGAACATCTTCCGCACGATCCAGGTCCCGTGGCCGGCGGTGGAGGGTGTCGACGGTCGCTACGGGCTGCAGCTGAGGACGGCGTACGGCGCGTTCACCGCCTGGGGTGTCAGCGCGCCCACCGGCTCCGACCGCAGGCAGGCGCGACCCAGCGCCGCCGCCGTCACGGTCCAGGAACGACTCGACGCGCTCCGCGAAGCCGGCTGGCTGGAGAACCCTCGCCTCGAGCAGCCCCACGCCCACGCCGAGTGGCACGTGCCGCTGATCTGCGCCACCGCCGCCCTCTCCGTGGCCAGCGTGACGCTGCCGTTCCTGGCCTGAGCCGGCGGCGCTCACGGCTTCTCCGGCCGGTGCTCGTCGCGAGACGCCGACACGGCGTCGCGGAGGCGCTCCTGCCGTTCCGCCGCCCGGTTCATCTGTCTGGGCGACGGGACCCGCTTCTGCCGGGGGTCGAAGGCGTCGCGCAGGCCGTCGCCGATGAAGTTGACCGACAGGGCGATGAGGATGATGAAGATGCCCGGCCACCAGAACAGCCACGGTCGGGTGGCGAAGGCGGTCTGGTAGTCGTCGATCATCTTGCCGAGCGACACGTTCGGACTCTGCACTCCGAAGCCGAGATAGCTCAGCGCCGTCTCGAGCAGCACGGCAGTCGACATCAACAACGTGGTGTTGACGATGATCACGCCCATGGAGTTGGGCAGCATGTGCTTGCCCATGATCCGGAAGTCGCTGGCTCCGGCGACCTTGGCCGCGTCCACGAACTCCCTCTCCCGGAGGGAGAGGAACTCGCCGCGGACCAGCCTGGCCAGTGTCGTCCACGTGATGGCGCCGAGGCAGAGCGCGAGGAGCCACGGGCTGCTGTGGCTCACTGCCTTACCGAGGACCGCTCCG
This sequence comes from uncultured Actinomycetota bacterium, assembly GCA_963698945.1. GTDB lineage: Bacteria > Actinomycetota > Actinomycetes > Propionibacteriales > Nocardioidaceae > Marmoricola. The sequence goes on from CAVOST010000018.1 coordinate 18,263, forward strand.
ACGACGATGATCGGGAAGGTGATGACGAGGTCGGTCATCCGCATGAGCACCTGGTCGAGCCAACCGCGGTAGTACCCGGCCAGGGCGCCCACGATCATGCCCAGCAGGGCCGCCACGAAGCCGATCACGAACATGACGTCGAGCGAGGTCTGCGTGCCCTTCATGGTGCGCGCGAACGTGTCCTGGCCCAGCTCGTCCTGGCCGAAGGGGTGCTCGCCGATGGCGAACCCGGTGCCACCGAGCCAGCTCGGGAGGCTGAGCGTCGGCTTGCCACCGGCGTTGGTCAGCGTGGGCTGGTCGTTGGGGTCCCACTTCCACCACCCGTGGAGGCCGAAGACGCCGATGGAGGTGTAGGCGAGAAGGACGATGAACACCAGGACGATCGAGTCCGACGATGGCGCCGCGGTGACGGAAGAACCGGCGCCGCACGATCTGGCTCTGGGAGAGGCCCTCGACCTCTCGCAGCTCGATGGCGTTCTCGACGGTCTCCGTGGCGAGGGTCTCGAGGTCTCCCGGAGGCCCGACTGGAGGAGTTGTCATCCCGCCACCCGGATCCGGGGGTCAAGTACGGCGTAGAGCAGGTCGGCCACGAAGTTCGCCACCACGGCCAGGATGGCGACGATGGTGATGTAGGCCATGACCGGATCCTGTTGGTTGCGGGTCAGCGAGTCGACGAACAGGTGACCCATCCCCGACCAGTTGAAGACCGTCTCGGTGATGATCGCACCTCCGATGAGGGTGATGATGTCCACCGGGACGATGGACGCGAGTGGCATCAGCGCGTTGCGGAAGGCGTGGCGCATGATCACGGTGCGCTCCGTGAGGCCCTTGGACCTGGCCGTGCGGATGTAGTCCTGGTTCATCACCTCCAGCATCGAGGCACGCGTGTAACGCGTGTAGGAGGCGAAGGAGATCAGGATCAGCGAGATCGTCGGCAGCAGCAGGTGGGAGAACCCGTCCAGCGTGTGGATCCAGAAGCTGCCCTCGAGGTTGGGCGTGGAGGAGTCGGTGGTGGCGAACGGACGACCACCGACCGCCGGGTTGTTCACGTAGGCCTCCCAGCTCTGCAGAGCCCGGTCCACGAACAGCATGATCGAGACCGGGACGGCCGTCAGCGCGGCCGTGCGTGACGACGCCCGCCAGTCGGGTCCGCCCCACAGCCGTCCGACCACGACGCCCACCACGACGGCGAGCAGGCCGAGTCCCAGCACGAGCAGCCAGCTGGTGGAGTCGAAGACGGCGTCCCAGAAGGCCAGCATCGGGAAGTAGAGCACTGCCCCGAGGGCCACCATCGTCAGCGCCGCGCCCAGGGCCCGCCGGTTGCGCAGCCCGGTGCTCAGCAGGGTGATCACGAAGGCCCAGCCCACGCCGCTCACGGTGACGAGCAGCAGGTTGACGAAGTTGCCCTTGCTGGGCGTGGTGAACCAGTCCGTGGCGTTGACGTAGATCGCGAACAGGACCACGACGCCGCCCACGATCGCGAAGAATTTCAGCCGTCTTCGCCAGTCGCCCCCCACGGCGGCGGCCACGAGCCCTCCCGCGACCAGCGCCATCACAGCGATCAGTCCTGGAGAGAGGTGTGGATCGGCCAGGAAGTTGTTGAGGTCGATGGCCAGGAACGTCTTGGCCAGGACCGCCACCCAGAAGACGGGCAGGGAGTAGAGCAGGAAGGACATGAAGGTGATGGAGTAGTCGAACCCGGAGTACTGGCGCAGGGCACTGACCAGGCCGACGGCCACGCCGACGAAGATCGCCAGGATCGTGGCCACGGTGACCAGCTGCAGGGTCGTGACGATGGCGCCCTGCAGCTCACTCGTCACCGTCTGGTTGATCCCCCAGTCGACGCCGAGGTCGCAGTTGCCGACGGCGCACCCCGCGACACCCTTGAGCCACGAGAAGTAGCGCTCGACGACCGGTTGGTCGAGGTCGAGCTGTGCGATCCGGTTCCGGATCAGGTTCGCCTTGTTGGGCGACCGGCTCGTACGGAGGTCTGCCAGCGGATCGATCGACGCCGCGACCAGGATGTACATCACGAAGGTCGAGATCAGCACGACCAGCAGTGACGTCAGGAATCGGCGGACGAAAAATGTGACCATCGACAGATTTTCCCGACCTCGGTTTGCAGGGTTCCCGACACGCTACACCGATGAAGGGGTGCCCCGACCAGGTCGGGGCACCCCGTTCAATCGGCGTTGATTACCTGCCGGATCCGGTCTCGTTCAGCCTCACTTCGAGACTGGCTTCCAGGTCCAGTAGCTGTAGAACATCGTGGGCGACAGGACGGACGGCTTCACGCCATCCAGCGTCGTCTTGTCCCACATGACGGCGGCCGGGAACTGGAAGATCGGGATGCCGATGGCGTCCTTCCACATCTGCTGCTCGATCTTCTTCTGGATCTCCAGCTGCTCGTTGGTGTCCACGGTGGCGGACAGCTGGCCGTACAGGTCGTCGACCGCCGGGCTGTCGTAGCCGACGAAGTTGCTGCCGGCGCCGGCGGTGTAGATCCCGGCGTCTGCTGCCACACCCGTGGTCAGCGCCTGCCACCCGAAGAACACGGCGTCGTACGTGCCGTCGCCGAGCTTCTCGCTCCACTTGGCGTTGCCGTTGTCGATCAGGTTGAACCCGGCCTTGGCCAGCGCGGGCTTCTCGATGGCGAACTCGGAGGCACGACGCGGGTTGGTCTTGTCGTACATCAGCCGCACGTCGACGGGCGTCTTGACGCCTGCCTGCTGGAGCAGCTTCTTCGACAGCTCCGGGTCAGTGTCGGCGTACTCCGAGGAGCCGTTGGTGGACACGATGTCCTCGTACCCGGGGGAGTCAGGAACGCGGAGGAAGGAGTTGCGCACCTCGGCATCCGGAACGATCGGCTTGATCAGCTTGTCGTTGATCTCGTTGCGCGGCACGCCGTGCAGGAACGCCTGGCGCACGAGCAGCGCCTTCTTGGCGTCACCGCCGTAGCTCTTCGGGTCGAACGGGCCGCCGTTGTTCTGCACGAGGTCCATGTGCTCGAAGGTGCTCTCGTAGCCCTTGTGGATGGTCACGTTGTCGAGCTTCTCGGCCGCTGCGACCAGGTCGGTGGTGACCTGCGGGTCCATCAGCGAGACTTCCTTGTTGCCGAGCTGCTGGAGCTGCGAGTTGGCGTCCGGGTTGAAGCGCACGGTCAGCGTGTCGTAGACCGGCTTGCGCTCACCCTTGTACTCGGGGTTCTTCTTGAGCGTGACGTACTGGTCCTTCTTGACGTCGCTGATCACGTAGGGACCGAAGGAGGCGTAGAGCCCCTTCTCGCTCGGCAGCGAGGTGTAGTCGAACCCGGTGTTCCAGAACCTGGCCACCTTTGCCAGCGCGGCGTCGTCCTTGTCCTGGATCGCCTTCACGACCGCGGCCTTGGCCTCGGTGGCGTCCTCGATGCCCAGGGCTTGCTGCCCGAGGACGTGGGCCGGCAGGTCCGCGGCCCAGGGGCCCATGTCGAACTGCCAGTCGGAGTAGGGCTTGCTGTAGACCAGCGTCAGCGTGCGGTTGTCGTCGCTGAGCGCGGGGGTGGCCTTGACCAGGTTCAGGCTCTGGCCCTCGGAGAGGCCGGCGTAGTCGAAGTAGACCTGGTTGCCCTCGGGCTTGGCGGCACCGGTGGCCTTGTCGACCTTGACCTTGTCACCGGTGACGGTGTTGACGTTGCCGCTGGCGATGGCCCAGTAGAGCAGCAGGTCGGCGGCGTCGTACGGCGTGCCGTCGGACCACTTCTGGTCAGCGTTCACGGTGTACTTCACGGTGAGCGGGTTGTCGCTCACCTTGGAGTAGCTGCCGAAGGTCTTGTCCGTCTTCAGCTCGGACTTGTCGTCCTCGTAGTAGAAGCTGCTCGAGGTCAGGTAACGGATGTTGGCGTTGGTGACGTTGTTACCGGTCGACGAGTTGTCGTTGTAGGAGTAGAACGGCTGGTTCCACCCCACGTTGAGCGACTTGGCCGCGTCACTCGATTGCTCCTCGTCCTTGTTGGACGTCCCACCGCAAGCACTCAGCGCCAGGCTGAAGCTTGCGACCACCGACACCGCGGCGATCACTCGACTACTTCTCACGAAATTCCTCCTTGGGCGCCCCGAGGGCGCTACCGACACTGCGGGGCCATTTCCGGACCACGACGGACAGCCAGACATTAGGCACCCCACAGGACGAAGACAGCCCCTCTGGGGGAATCTGCGCCGGATTGTTACCAAGGTGCGATCAATTAGTGCCGGAATCCTGCGGTTCCGCGCCGACCACCTCTGGCGGAGCGTCGACGCCGGACTCCTTCCGCTGCTGCGCCGAGATGGGCGCCGGCGCCCCGGTCAACGGGTCGAAGCCGCCGCCGCTCTTCGGGAACGCGATCACCTCCCGGATCGAGTCGGCCCCGCTCAGCAGGGCACAGATCCGGTCCCAGCCCAGGGCGATGCCACCGTGGGGCGGTGGGCCGAAGGCGAAGGCGTCGAGCAGGAAGCCGAACTTCTCCTGGGCGGCCTCCTCGTCGAGTCCCATGAGCGCGAAGACACGCTTCTGGACGTCGCTGCGGTGGATCCTGATGGAGCCACCGCCGATCTCGTTGCCGTTGCAGACCACGTCGTAGGCCCAGGCCAGCGCGTTGGCAGGGTCCTGGTCGAAGGTGTCCGGGTCCTGGGGGCTGGTGAAGGCGTGGTGCACGGCCGTCCACTGCCCCGCACCGACTGCGACGTCCCCTGCTGCGGTCGCCTCGGCGGCCGGCTCCAGCAGCGGGGCGTCGACCACCCAGAGGAAGCTCCAGGCCTCCTCGTCGATGAGCCCGCCGCGCCGACCGATCTCGAGCCGCGCGGCGCCGAGGAGGGCGCGGCTGCTCTTGACCGGGCCGGCACCGAAGAAGATGCAGTCACCCGGCTGCGCGCCGACGTGGGCCGCGATCCCCGCCCGCTCCTCGTCGCTGATGTTCTTGGCCACCGGACCGGCCAGCTCGCCGTCCTCCTTCACGAGCAGGTACGCGAGCCCCCGGGCGCCCCGCTGCTTGGCCCACTCCTGCCAGGCGTCGAGCTGCTTGCGCGGCTGGGCAGCGCCCCCCGGCATCACCACTGCTCCGACGTACGGCGCCTGGAACACGCGGAACGGGGTGTCGGCGAAGAACGCCGTGCAGTCGACGAGCTCCTGTCCCATCCGGAGGTCGGGCTTGTCGGTGCCGAACCGGGCCATCGCCTCGGCGTAGGTCAGTCGCGGCAGCGGCGTCGGCACCTCGACGCCGATGAGACCCCAGAGCGCCTCCAGGATCTGCTCGGTCAGCGCGATGACGTCGTCCTGCTCGACGAAGCTCATCTCGACGTCGAGCTGGGTGAACTCGGGCTGGCGGTCGGCGCGGAAGTCCTCGTCGCGGTAGCAGCGAGCGATCTGGTAGTACCGCTCCATCCCGGCCACCATCAGCAGCTGCTTGAACAGCTGGGGGCTCTGGGGCAGCGCGTACCAGCTGCCGGGCTGCAGCCGCGCCGGCACCAGGAAGTCGCGGGCACCCTCGGGCGTCGACCGGGTCAGGGTGGGTGTCTCGATCTCGACGAAGCCGTGGGCGTCGAGCACGTCGCGGGCGGCCCGGTTCACCTTGCTGCGGAGCCGAAGGGCGGCGTTGGGACCACTGCGGCGCAGGTCGAGGTAGCGGTGGCGCAGCCTGGCCTCCTCCCCCACCTCCACGTGTTCGTCGATCGGGAACGGCAACGGAGCGGCCGCGCTGAGCACCTCCACGTCCGTGGCGATGACCTCGACCTGGCCCGTCGGCAGCTGCTCGTTCTGGTTGCCCTCGGGGCGCAGCGAGACGGTGCCGGTCACCTTGAGGCAGTACTCGCTGCGGAGCTGGTGCGCGACCGACTCGTCGCGGATGACCACCTGCACCACCCCGCTGGCCTCGCGCAGGTCGATGAAGGCGACTCCCCCGTGGTCGCGCCGGCGGGCCACCCAGCCGGCGAGGGTGACGACGGTGTCGACGTCCTCCGGTCGGAGGCTGCCGGCGTCGTGGGTGCGGATCACGTGACTCCTAGCTAGGGCTTGAGGCGGACCCGGGGCCGAAGGTCCTCGGCGGGCGGGCTCCAGGTCTCGATGTCGACGGGCTGCTGCTCGCCGCTTCGGATGTCCTTCACCTCGGCGGCGCCGTCCGGGCCGGGGAACAGAACGTACGGGATGCCGCGGCGTTCGGCATAACGGATCTGGCGGCCGAACTTGGCGGCGGTCGCGACGACCTCGCAGGGGATGCCGTTGCGCCGGAGCTTCTCGGCGAGCGCGTCGCTGGTCGCGCGGCTCTCCTCGTCGACCACGGCCACGAGCACCGCGCTGGGCACCGCGCGGTCGGCGTCCAGAACGCCACGGTTGACCAGGGGCACGAGCACGCGGCTGACCCCGAAGGAGATGCCGACGCCCGGGTAGCTCGTGCGGCCGTCGCTGGCCAGGGCGTCGTACCGTCCCCCGGAGCAGATCGAGCCGAGCCCCTCGTACCCGTCGAGGCGCGTCTCGAAGACCGTCCCCGTGTAGTAGTCGAGGCCGCGGGCGATCCGGAGGTCGGCCACGACCCGGACCCGCTCCGAGGCGAAGGGCAGGCATCCCGTGACGACGGCCGCCAGCTCCTCCAGGCCCTCGTCCAGCAGGTCGTGGCGTACGCCGAGCGCACGGACCTCCTCGACGAAGCCGGTGTCCGCACCGGTGATCCCCGCGAGCGCGAGGCACTGGTCGGCCTGGGTCGCGGTGAGCCCGGCATCGCCGGTCGAGCAGGCCGTGCACCTCCGCCGCGGGCAGCTTGTCGAGCTTGTCCACGGCACGCATCACGGCCGGGATGTCCTGGGCACCGAGGCCGGCGTAGAAGCCCTGGATCAGCTTGCGGTTGTTCACCTGGAGCGTGAAGCCCGGCAGGAAGTCGAGCTGCCGCATCGCGTCGACCATGACGCGCGCGACCTCCACGTCGTGGTGGAACGGGAGCGTGTCGCGGCCGATGACGTCGATGTCGGCCTGGGTGAACTCCCGGAAGCGGCCCTCCTGCGGCCGCTCGCCTCGCCACACCTTCTGGATCTGGTAGCGGCGGAACGGGAACTCCAGGTGCCCGGCGTTCTCGAGCACGAAGCGCGCGAAGGGAACGGTCAGGTCGAAGTGCAGGCCGAGCCCGGCATCGCCCGACTCGTCGTGCAGCCGCCGCAGCACGTAGACCTCCTTCGAGGTCTCCCCGGCGTGCAGCAGCCGGTCCAGCGGCTCCACCGCGCGGGTCTCGACGCTGGCGTACCCGTGCAGCTCGAAGGTGCGCGCCAGCCGCTCCAGGACCTGCTGCTCCACCTGTCGCTGGGCGGGCAGGAACTCGGGGAACCCGCTCAGGGGCGTGGGCCGGCTCATCTGCTGCTCACAGTCCCCTGGTGACGCGCGAGACGGGCTGGGCGGACGGGTCGTCGTCCTGCAGCTCGAGCAGGAACGGGTTCGTGGCCCGCTCGCGGGCGATGCTGGTCTGTTCCCCGTGGCCGGGCAGCACCACGATGTCGTCGGGCAGCGTCAGCACCTTCTCGCGCAGGCTGCGCAGCATGGTCGGGTGGTCGCCGCCGGGCAGGTCGGTGCGGCCGATCGAGCCGGCGAACAGCAGGTCACCGCTGAACATCACCTCGCTGACCTCGGCTTGCCGCGGCGTCGTACGGCGTGCGGAAGGTGACCGAGCCCTCGGTGTGGCCCGGGGTGTGGTCCACCACGAAGCGCAGCCCGGCCAGCTCCAGGGCCTGGGCGTCGGTGAGCTCCTCGACGTTGTCGGGCTCGGCGAACTCGTACTTGCCGCCGAGCAGCATCGCCGAGGTCTCCGGGCTCATGCCCGCCATCGGGTCGGTCAGCAGGTGCCGGTCCGCAGGGTGGATCCAGGCGGTCGCGTCGTAGGTCCCGGACACGGGCGCCACGCACCACATGTGGTCGATGTGGCCGTGCGTGACCAGCACGGCGACCGGCTTGAGCCGTTGCTCCCGGACGACCTGCGCCACGCCCTCCGACGCGTCCTTGCCGGGGTCGATGACGACGCACTCGGTGCCCGGGCCGGTGGCGGCGACGTAGCAGTTCGTCCCCCACGGCCCGGCCGGGAAGCCTGCGATCAGCACGTGTTCGTCTCCTGCAAAGGGTGGTCGACTTGGGAAGGTGCGCACGGCCGGTCCGGCCCTCGCTGAGGTGCCAGCCTACTGGCCCTGGCGCCGACCCAAGTGGCACCTTACGCATGCGTACGATGAAGCCGTGTCAAGCAACGAGCCGGGACAAGTTGCGCCTGAAGGCTCCGTTCAGGACGCGACCAACGACTGGGGACGGGTCGCGCCGGACGGGACCGTCTACGTGCGTACCCCCGACGGTGAACGCGCCGTGGGCCAGTACCCCGAGGGGTCGCCCGAGGAGGCCCTCGCCTTCTTCACCCGGCGGTTCGACGCGCTGGCCTTCGAGGTGCAGCTCCTCGAGCAGCGGGTGCACGCGGGCGCGCTCTCGCCCGACGAGGCGATGGAGTCCATCCGCAAGGTGTCGGCACAGCTCGTCGAGCCCAACGCGGTCGGCGACATCGTCGGGCTCAGCGCCCGGCTCGACGCCCTCGGCCCCCTCATCGGGATGCAGCGCGGGCAGCGCCGCGAGGAGAAGGCGCGCCGCCTCGAGGAGTCACGGGCCCGCAAGCTCGAGATCGTGGCCGAGGCCGAGAAGATCTCCCAGGGCAAGGACTGGCGCAACGGCGTGAACCGGCTGCGCGACCTGCTCGAGGAGTGGAAGGCGCTCCCCCGGCTCGACAAGAAGAGCGACGACGAGCTCTGGCACCGGTTCTCGACCGCCCGGACGTCGTACACCCGGCGTCGCAAGACGCACTTCTCGGAGCTCAACGAGAAGCGCGAGGAGTCGCGCGTGGTCAAGGAGCGACTGCTCAAGGAGGCGGAGTCGCTCAGCGACTCCACGGAGTGGGGGCCCACGTCGGGCCGCTACCGGGCGCTGATGCAGGACTGGAAGGCCGCGGGTGCCGCGCCCCGTGACGTCGAGGAGGACCTGTGGCAGCGCTTCCGGGCCGCCCAGGATGCGTTCTTCCAGGCACGTGACAGCGCCAGCGCCGAGCAGGACAAGGAGTTCGCGGCCAACGCCGAGAAGAAGAAGGAGCTCCTGGTCGAGGCGGAGGCCCTCCTCCCGGTGACCGACCTCGACGCGGCCAAGCGCGCCTTCCGCAGCATCGCGGAGCGCTGGGACGCCGCCGGCAAGGTCCCCCGCGAGCAGATGAAGTCGCTGGAGTCGCGGATCCGCAAGGTGGAGCAGGCGATCCGGTCGGTCGAGGACGACAAGTGGCGCCGCAGCGACCCCGAGAAGTCCGCCCGGGCCGACGACATGCTGGGCCAGCTCGAGCGCGCCATCGCCGGTCTCGAGGCCGACCTCGACCAGGCCCGCGCCGCCGGCGACGACCGGCGCATCAAGGACCTCGAGGACAACCTCGCCTCCCGGCGTCAGTTCCTGGAGATGGCCCAGAAGGCCGCCTCCGAGTTCTCCTGAGCGCCGCTGCAGTTTCACCTGATATCAGGTGAAACCTGCGCTGTGTGAGGGTTTCATCCCGCACAAAGGGAGAGAATCACCTGATATCAGGTGAATCCTGTGACGCCCGTGGCTAGTGGGTGACGCGGTAGGCGTCGAAGACGCCGGGGACCTGGCGCACGGCCTTGAGCAGGGCGCCGAGGTGCTTGGGGTCGCCCATCTCGAAGGCGAACCTGCTGCGGGCGACACGGTCACGGTTGGTGGTGAGGCTCGCGGAGAGGATGTTCACGTGCTGGTCGGAGAGCGCCAGCGTGATGTCGGAGAGCAGCCGGGCCCGGTCGAGGGCCTCGACCATGATCTGGACCAGGAAGGTCGACTGCGCGGTCGGCGCCCACTCGACCTCGGCGAGGCGCTCGGGCTGGCTCATCAGGTGCTGGGCGTTGGTGCAGTCGCGCCGGTGCACCGAGATCCCGTCGCCGCGGGTGACGAAGCCGAGGATCTCGTCGCCGGGGACGGGCGTGCAACATCGGGCCAGCTTGACCAGCACCTCCGTCGCGCCCTTGACCACCACGCCCGAGTCGCCGCCGGCCGTCCCGCGGCGGCTCGGCCGGGTGATGGTGACGGCCTCGGCCTGGTCCTCGGCCGCGCCGTCGGTGCCGCCGGAGACCTCGACGACCTTGCGTACGACGGCCTGGGCGCCGAGGTGGCCCTCACCGACGGCCGCGTAGAGCGCCGAGACGTCGGTCAGCCGCAGGTCGTTGGCCACCTGCGTCAGTGACTCGTGGGTCATCACGCGCTTGAGGGGCAGGCCCTCCTTGCGCAGCAGCCGGCCGATCTGCTCCTTGCCCTGCTCGATCGCCTCCTCGCGGCGCTCCTTGGTGAACCAGTGGCGGATCTTGTTGCGCGCCCGCGGCGACTTCACGAAGGTCAGCCAGTCGCGGGAGGGTCCGGCGTTCGGCGACTTCGAGGTGAAGACCTCGACCACGTCGCCGTGCTCGAGGACCGACTCGAGGGGGACCAGCCGGCCGTTGACGCGGGCGCCGATCGTGTGGTGGCCGACCTCGGTGTGGATGGAGTAGGCGAAGTCGACCGGGGTCGACCCGGCCGGGAGACCGATGACGTCGCCGCGCGGGGTGAAGACGAACACCTCGGAGGAGTTGATCTCGAAGCGCAGCGAGTCGAGGAACTCCCCCGGGTCCTCGACCTCGTGCTGCCAGTCGAGCAGCTGGCGCAGCCACTGCATGTCGGAGTCGGTGGTCTTGTCGGGGGCCTTGTCGGCACCGTTGCGGACGTTCTCCTTGTACTTCCAGTGGGCCGCGACGCCGTACTCCGCCCGGCGGTGCATGGCCACCGTCCGGATCTGCATCTCCACCGGCTTGCCCTGCGGACCGATCACGGTCGTGTGCAGGGACTGGTACATGTTGAACTTGGGCATCGCCACGTAGTCCTTGAACCGCCCCGGCAGCGGGTTCCAGCGGTTGTGGAGGACGCCGAGGACGCCGTAGCAGTCGGGGTCGCTGTCGACGAGGATGCGGATGCCGACGAGGTCGTAGATGTCGGTGAACTCGCGGCTGCCGTGGATCATCTTCTGGTAGATCGAGTAGTAGTGCTTGGGGCGGCCGGTGACCCTCGCGGTGATCTTGGAGGTCTTGAGGTCCTTGTCGACCTGGTTGATCACCTCGGCGAGGTACTGGTCGCGCGACGGCGCCCGCTCGGCGACGAGGCGCACGATCTCGTCGTAGATCCGGGGGTGCGTCGTGGCGAAGGCGAGGTCCTCGAGCTCCCACTTCAGCGTGTTCATGCCGAGCCGGTGGGCCAGCGGCGCGTAGATCTCGAGCGTCTCGCGGCTCTTGCTCTCCTGGGTCTGCTGCTTGACGTAGCGCAGCGTGCGCATGTTGTGGAGCCGGTCGGCGAGCTTGATGACGAGGACCCGGATGTCCTTGCTCATCGCGACGATCATCTTGCGGATGGTCTCGGCCTGGGCCGTCTCGCCGTACTTGACCTTGTCGAGCTTGGTGACGCCGTCGACCAGCAGCGCGACCTCGTCGCCGAAGTCGCTGCGCAGCTCGGCGAGGGTGTACTCCGTGTCCTCGATCGTGTCGTGCAGCAGGGCGGCGACGAGCGTCGGCTCGGTCATGCCGATGTCGGCCAGGATGGTGGTCACGGCCAGCGGATGGGTGATGTAGGGGTCGCCGCTCTTGCGGACCTGGCCGCGGTGGTACTTCTCGGCGGTGTTGTAGGCGCGCTCGATCAGCGCCAGGTCGGCCTTGGGGTGGTTGGCCCGCACCGTGCGGAACAGCGGGTCGAGCACCGGGTTGCCGGTCTGCTTGCTGGTGCCGATGCGGGCCAGCCGGGCCCTGACCCCCCTGCCGCTGAGCGTCGGCTGGCGCTCGACCGGTGCGGGCTCGGGCGCAGGATCAGGTTCGGGCGGCGACTCGGCCGTCGTGCTGGGCGCGTGGTCGGGCGCGTCGGCGAGGGATTCCTCACCGGCGTCGGCCACCAAACGCTCTTCAGCCATGCGGTCCCTTCGGCACTCGCCGCAACGTGGACCAGTCTAGGTCGACGCAGGCCTGTTGCCGGTCAGTCAGACCGTGTGCAGCACCGAGAGGGGGATGTCGCCGATCGCCTCGCGGCCGGGCAGGAAGCTGAGCTCCAGCAGCATCGCCAGGCCGTGGACGCATGGCGCCCGACTGCTCGACCAGGGTCGCGGTGGCCCTGGCGGTGCCGCCGGTGGCCAGCACGTCGTCGACGACCAGCACCCGTTCGTCGGGCAGCAGGGCGTCGAGGTGCATCTCGAGGGTCTCCTCGCCGTACTCGAGCTCGTAGCTGACCGCCCGGGTCTCCGACGGCAGCTTGCCGGGCTTGCGCACCGGCACGAAGCCGACGCCGAGGGCGAGGGCCACCGGTGCCGCGAGGATGAAGCCACGCGCCTCGATGCCGACGACCTTGTCGATCTCGGTGTTGCCGGACGAGTCGCGTCCGGCGTCGGCCAGGCCCTGGACGACGGCCTGGAAGGCGGCGTGGTCGTCCAGCAGCGGGGTGATGTCCTTGAACGTGACGCCCTTCTTGGGGAAGTCGGGCACGTCACGGACCAAGGTCTCGATCAGGTGGCTCAGGGCGGCGTCGACCACGGCGTCTCTCCTGGTGAGGGCGTCAGCGGCCGCGCTTGGAGCGCGGCTGGCGCGTGGGCTGGGTCCGGCGCGCGGAGCCGCCCTCGGACGTGGGCCGCTTGGACTGGGGTACGACGCGCCCGGAGCCGGAGGCCTCGGGACGCCGCGGCGGCGCCTGGACCGGGGCACCGCGCTGGTCCTCCTCTCCGAGCGCCTCGGGGTCCTGCAGGTCGGGGCGTCCGGTCTCGTCCGGCACCGGCATGTCGTCGGTGAACACCGGCACGTCGGCGTAGCGGTCGGCGTCGCGCCTGGCCCGCGCCCTGGCCCGGGCGTCCTGCTGGGTGATCTCCTTCTCGCCCGACTTCAGCTGCACCGCGAGCGGCGTGGCGATGAAGATCGACGAGTAGGCCCCGGCGGCCATGCCGACGAACAGCGCCAGCGAGAGGTCCTTGAGCGATCCGGAGCCGAGGGTCGTGACGCTGACGTACAGGATCGCGCCCACCGGCAGCAGCGCCACGATGGAGGTGTTGATCGAGCGCACGAGGGTCTGGTTCACGGCGAGGTTGGCGAGCTCGGCGTAGGTCTTGCGGCTCTGGCGCAGGTTCTTGGTGTTCTCCCGCACCTTGTCGAAGACCACCACGGTGTCGTAGAGGGAGAACCCGAGGATCGTCAGCAGGCCGGTCACGGTGGCGGGGGTGACCTCGAAGCCGGACAGGGCGTAGACCCCGATGGTGATCACGATGTCGTGGATCAGGGCCACGATGGCGGCCGCGGACATCTTCCATTCTCGGAAGTAGGCCCAGATGAACAGCACCACGAGGAACAGGAAGACGACCAGGCCCGTGAGCGCGCGCTTCGCCACCTGGGAGCCCCAGCTGGCGCCGACGTCCTGGGCCGAGATGTCGTCGCTGGCATTCACGTCGACGGACTCGGCGATCGCATTCGTGACCTCGAGGGCCTCGCGGTTGCTCAGCACCTCGGTCTGCACGCGGATCGACTCGCCGGAGGTGTTCACGATCGGCGACGACGCGCCGTCGATCCCGGTGTCGGCGACGGCGGAGCGGATCTTGTCGACGTTGCCCTGGGTGACCTCACTGGTCGGCAGGCTGACGGTGTACTCGACGCCGCCCTTGAACTCGATGCCGAAGTTGAGGCCCTTGAAGTAGAGGCCGAGCACCGCCAGGACCACGATCAGCCCGGAGATGGAGTACCACAGCCACTTGCGACCGACGAAGTCGATCGAGACGTCACCCTCGTAGAGGGCGTTGCCGAGCCGGCTCATGCGTCCCATCAGGCCCTCCCTCCCACGAGGTCGTGCGTCGGTCGCGGCTCGTCGATCCCGAGGGTCTCGGGTGAGAGCCCGGACAGCTTGCCGCCGCCGTTGAAGAACTTCAGGCGAGCGAGCAGCGTCATCATCGGCTTGGTGAAGAAGAAGAAGACCAGGATGTCGATGATGGTGCTGATGCCCAGGGCGAAGGCGAAGCCGCGCACCACGCCGATGGCGAAGATGTAGAGCACCACCGCAGCCAGGATCGAGACGCCGTCGGCGGCCAGGCAGGTGTTCCGGGCGCGGGCCCAGCCGGTCTCCACGGCCACCCGCATCGAGCGGCCGTCACGCATCTCGTCGCGTATTCGCTCGAAGTAGACGATGAAGGAGTCGGCCGTGATGCCGACAGCGACGATCAGACCCGCGATCCCGGGCAGCGTGAGGGTGAAGCCGGCCGACTTGGCCAGCACGAGTACGACGCCATAGGTGATCACACCCGCGATGAGCAGTGACGCGATCACCACCAGACCCAGGCCCCGGTAGTAGAAGAGGCAGTAGAGCATCACGATGAGCAGGCCGATGATGCCCGCCAGGATGCCCGCCGCGAGCTGGTTGCCCGCCAGGGACGGCCCCACGGTCTCGACGGTGGAGTCGAACTTCAGCGGCAGTGCGCCGTACTTCAGCGAGTTGGCCAGCGAGCGGGCCTCGGACTCCTTGAAGTCGCCGGTGATCTGAGCGTTGCCGTCGAGGATCGGCTCGTTGAAGCCGGCGTAGGAGATCACCTGCCCGTCGAGCACGATCGCGAAGGTGCCGCCGCTGGCGTTGAGCTTGGTGGAGATGTCTCCGAAGGTCTTGCGGGCGTCACCCTTGAGGCCGAGGTTCACCGCCCAGCCCACACCTTGCGGCGGAGTGCCGTAGGAGGCCGACTTCAGCGACGTGCCCTCGATGGCGGCCACGGAGAGCAGGAACTTCTGGCCCTTGTCGTCACAGGTGATCAGCGGCTGGTCGGGCTGGTCGTTGACCGGCGCGGCCGCGCCCTCCTTGGTGTCCGGGCAGGTGTAGGCCGCGAACTTGGCGAGCCACTCGTTGCCGGGATTCTGGGCCCAGGCCACCGGGTCGTCGATGGGAGCGCCCTGTGGGGTGGTGGTCCCCTGGGAGCTGTCCTGCGGAGCGGCGCTCGGGCTCGGGGCCGCCGGGCTGGGGGACGGCTTGGGGGTGGTGGCGGTGTCGGCGGCGAACGGGGCGGGCCGGGGTTTGGCACTCGCCGAGCTCTTGCCGGCCTTGGGGGTCACCTTCGCCGAGGGCGAGGCCTTGCCGGACGGGCTCGGGGACGGGGAACCGCTGGGCGCCTGGGCCTGGGCGGTGCCCGGCTGCGGCGATCCCGCCACGAGGCGGAAGCGCAGCTGGGCGGTCCGCTTGACGGCGTCGACGAGGTTCGAGGCATTCCTGCCGGGGATCTCGACGATGATGTTGCGGCTGCCCTGGGTGGAGACCTCGGCCTCGGAGACACCGCTGCCGTTGACGCGTCGGTCGACGATGCTCGCGGCCTGCTTGAGCTTGGTCGGGGTGATCTCGTTGCCCTGCTCGTTGGCGGAGAGCGTGATCCGGGTGCCGCCCTCGAGGTCGAGTCCGAGCCGGGGCTTCCAGGTCCCGCCGAGCGCGGCCAGCCCGTACAGCACCCCGATCGAGATGAAGAAGATCAGGAGGGTGCGTCCGGGTCGGGGCGTTCGCTTCGCCACGTCAGTCTCTCTCCTGGTCTCCGGCCTGGTCTCCGGCCCGCTCGGGGCCGTCGTCGGGGGCCGGTTCGCTCTCGTCGCGTGTCTCGGGGTCTGACTCCGGCTCGGGGTCCTCGAGCGGCTCCGCGTGCCGTACGACGGCCTGGCGGGCCACCGTGAGCTCGGTGCCCGGGGCGACCTCGAGCAGCACCCGTCCGTCGTCCAACGAACGGATCGTCCCGAAAATCCCCGACGAGAGCACGACCTCGTCGCCCACCTCCAGGCTCTGCTGGAGGTCCTGCACCCGGCGCTGCTGGTTGCGCGCGGGTCGCATCAGGACGAACCAGAACAGGACGAAGACGAGCAGGATGACGAGCAGCTGTGCCACGGGGGGCATGCGGACAACTCCAGGGAGAGGGATCGGTGGCGGCGCCCTCTGGGCGCCCGGTCTGGCGCGCGGGCTCACTCGCACAGCGTCAGGCAGTGCGCCGCGAGCGGCACCGAGGGTGAAGTGTAACGGGCGCTACTGCTCGTCGGCGTCGAACAGGGTCGCGTCGGTCGCGGTCGGTACAGGCAGACCGAGATGCTCCCACGCCGTCCGGGTGGCGACGCGCCCACGCGGGGTCCTCGCGAGCAGCCCACTGCGCACCAGGAACGGCTCGGCCACCTCCTCGACGGTCTCCCGCTCCTCCCCCACGGCGACGGCCAGGGTGCTGATCCCGACCGGTCCGCCACCGAAGCGCCGGCACAGTGCGTCCAGCACCGCGCGGTCGAGCCGGTCGAGACCCGACTCGTCGACCTCGAACAGCTCGAGCGCCGCCCGCGCCAGCTCACGGGTCACGATGCCGTCGGCGCGCACCTGGGCGTAGTCGCGCACCCGGCGCAGCAACCGGTTGGCGACGCGCGGCGTGCCGCGTGAGCGTGAGGCGACCTCGATGCCGGCGTCCTCCAGGACGTCGATCTCGAGGAGCCGGGCGGATCGCCGCACGATCCGCTCGAGGTCCTCCGGCTCGTAGAACTCGAGGTGGGCGGTGAAGCCGAACCGGTCACGCAGCGGGCCGGGCAGCAGTCCCGCCCGCGTGGTGGCGCCCACCATCGTGAACGGCGGGATGTCGAGGGGGATGGCGGTGGCGCCGGGACCCTTGCCGATGACGACGTCGACCCGGAAGTCCTCCATCGCCATGTAGAGCATCTCCTCGGCGGGACGCGACATCCGGTGGATCTCGTCGACGAACAGGACGTCGCCCTCGTTGAGGCCCGAGAGGATCGCGGCGAGGTCGCCGGCGTGGGTGATCGCCGGCCCACTGGTGAGGCGCAGCGGGGCCGACATCTCGGCGGAGATGATCATCGCCAGCGTCGTCTTGCCGAGTCCCGGTGGGCCGCTCAGCAGGACGTGGTCGGGAACGCCCTGCCGGGTGCGCGCGGCCTCGAGGAGCAGCGACAGCTGCTCGCAGACGCGGTCCTGTCCGACGACCTCCTCGAGTGTCCGCGGCCGCAGCGCCGCCTCGACGACCCGCTCGTCGCCGTCGGCGTCGGCGTCGGTCAGCGACATCGCCGGGCGCGCGGTCAGGTAGGCCAGCTCGGCGGCCTCGAGCTCCGACTCGTCCGGGTCCACGTCCACGTCCCTCGTCACCGCCGGGCCCGCCTCACGCCTTGCTCAGCGTGCGGAGGGCGGCTCGGAGCAGCGTGGCCACGTCTGGCTCCGGCGTGGCGCCCGCTCCGTCAGATCCGCCGGCGACCTCTTCGATCGCGCGGTCGGCCTCCTTGGCCGACCAGCCGAGCCCGACCAGGCCGGCCTGCACCTGCGCCTGCCAGGCCTGTGTCGCGACCGGGGCCCGGTTGGGCTGCGAGGCGACGGATCCGGGCGAGCCGATGCGGTCGCGCAGCTCGAGGATGATCCGCTGGGCACCCTTCTGCCCGATGCCCGGCACGATGGTCAGCGTCTTGACGTCGTCGGTGCTCACCGCGCGTCGCAACGCCTCGGGGCTGTGGCAGGCGAGCATCGCCTGGGCCAGCTTGGGTCCGACCCCGCTGGCGGTCTGCACGAGCTCGAACATCTGCTTCTCGTCGTCGTCGGCGAAGCCGAACAGCGTCAGCGAGTCCTCCCGCACCACCATGCTGGTCGGCAGCGTGGCCTCGGCGCCGGCGCGCAGGGAGGCGAGCGTGTCGGGTGTGCAGTGCAGCTCCAGCCCGACTCCCCCGACCTCCAGCACCGCGGAGGTGAGGCTGACCCCGGCCACGCGTCCCCGGACGAAGGCGATCATCTAGCGCCTCCTCGGGACGTGTGGGTGGCCACGGCCGCCTCGAGTCGGCGTACGGCGCCACCGCGCCAGATGTGACAGACCGCCAGGGCCAGCGCGTCGGCAGAGTCAGCGGGCTTCGGCACCTCGTCGAGCCGCAGCAGCCGGGCCACCATGGCCCCGACCTGCGCCTTGTCGGCTCGCCCGCTGCCCGTGACGGCGGCCTTGACCTCGCTCGGGGTGTGGAGTGCGACCGGGATGCCGAGCCGGGCCGCGACCAGGAGGGCGATGCCGCTGGCCTGGGCCGTGCCCATGACGGTGCGCACGTTGTGCTGGCTGAAGACCCGCTCGACCGCGACGGCGTCGGGCCGCGTGGTGGCGATCCACTCCTCGATGCCCTGCTCGATCAGGCACAACCGCTGCTCGATGGGCAGGTCGGAGGCGGTGCGGACCACGCCGGTGGCGACGAGCGACAGGGGCCGGCCCACGGCGCCCTCGACGACGCCGATCCCGCACCTCGTCAGGCCGGGGTCCACCCCGAGCACCCGCATCCCAGCCTCCGCCCGTCGTCCGAACACCTGTTCGCACCACGCTAACCGCGTGACGCCGAACGAGGCCGGTGCGACGCGCCGGGAGCGCCGGGCCCCTGGAGGAGGTGCGCGGACCCGCCTCGAGGGGCCCGGACCAGCGTCTGACCTCAGACGTCGAGCGACTCCATGACCTCGTCGGGCACGTCGTAGTTGGCTATTGGCAGAGCCTGGACGTCATCGACGTATCAGATCCTCAGACGTCGAGCGCCCATGACCTCGTCGGGGACGTCGTAGTTGGCGAAGACGTTCTGGACGTCGTCGAGGTCCTCCAGCGCCTCCAGCAGCCGGAAGACCTTGCCGGCGCCGTCGTGGTCGAGCTCGACCTGCATGCTGGGCAGGAAGGACGCCTCCGCGGAGTCGTAGTCGACGCCGGCCGACTGCAGCGCCGTGCGCACGGCGACCAGGTCGCCGGCCTCGGTGACCACCTCGAAGGCCTCGCCGAGGTCGTTGACGTCCTCCGCGCCGGCCTCGAGCGTCGCCTCGAGCACGTCGTCCTCGGTGACCTGCTTGCCCTCCTGGTCGACCGGGACGACGACCACGCCCTTGCGGTTGAACATGTAGGAGACCGACCCGGGGTCCGCGAGCGAGCCGCCGTTGCGGTTCATCGCGGTGCGCACCTCCATGGCCGCCCGGTTCTTGTTGTCCGTCAGGCACTCGATCAGGAACGCGACGCCGCCAGGGCCGTAGCCCTCGTACATGATCGTGCTGTACTCCGCGCCACCTGCCTCGGCACCCGAGCCACGCTTCACCGCGCGGTCGATGTTGTCGTTGGGGACCGAGGACTTCTTGGCCTTCTGGATCGCGTCGTAGAGCGTCGGGTTGCCGGCCAGGTCGCCCCCGCCCATGCGGGCAGCCACCTCGATGTTCTTGATCAGCTTGGCGAACATCTTGCCGCGGCGCGCGTCGATCACGGCCTTCTTGTGCTTGGTCGTGGCCCACTTGGAGTGGCCGGACATGCGGTTCCCCTTACTTGCTGCGACGGTGCTGCTGCACCAGCTCGAGGAAGAGCTGATGGATGCGCACGTCGTCGGTCTCGTGTCCCCGGCGCTGGCCGACCTCCGGGTGGAACGACGTGGCCAGCAATGGCCCCTGCTGGACCGCGACGATCCTACCTGCGGCCTCGCCGGTGCCCACGCGGGCGAGCACCTCGACGCCGGGGCCGACCGCCTCGACCCAGGGCGCCCGGATGAAGACGCCGTGCACGGGCTGCGCGAGCCCGACGAAGTCGATCTCGCCCTCGAAGGAGTCCACCTGCCGGCCGAAGGCGTTGCGGCGCACCGTGATGTCGAGCCCGCCGAGCGTCTCCTGGTCGGCCGTCCCGTCCTCCACCCGGTTCGCGAGCATGATCATCCCGGCGCAGGTGCCGAAGACCGGCATCCCGGCGTCGATCCGCTTGCGCACCGGCTCGAACAGCTCGAACCTGCGGACCAGCTTGGCCATCGTGGTCGACTCCCCGCCCGGGATGACCAGGGCGTCGCAGGCCTCGAGCTCGGCAGGGCGTCGTACGGCGAGCGCAGCGACGCCCAGCCCACCCAGGGCTGCGAGGTGCTCGCGCACGTCGCCCTGGAGGGCGAGCACGCCGATAGTGGGGAGAGGCACGTACCGATCCTAGGAGCGACCTCATCACCCGCACCATCAGGAACGAACCTGGCCTGATGGGCTCCTACGGTCGAGTCATCGAACCCAGGAGAAGGAGCAAGCACATGGACGTTCGCATCGAGCTCATCGCGGTCCCCGTCAGCGACGTGGACCGCGCCCGCGCGTTCTACGCCGACACCCTCGGCTGGCCGGTCGACCACGACCAGACCGTCAACGAGGACATCCGCTTCGTGCAGGTGACCCCGCCGGGGTCGGCCTGCTCGATCGCCTTCGGCAAGGGTGTCTCCGAGATGGAGCCCGGGTCGCTGCAGGCCATCCAGGCCGTGATCGCCTCCGCCGACGACGCGCTGGCCGACCTCACCGGCCGCGGCGTTTCGGCCGACGGCGTGGACAACCAGGCGTGGGGCCGGTTCGTGCGGTTCACCGACCCGGACGGCAACGGCTGGACGCTGCAGGAGCTGCCCGACTACAGCCGCCTCGAGGAGTGGCAACGCGAGCACGGCGTGGCCTGAAGGGGCCTGCAACCGGGCCGATCGGCCGAGCATGCCAACACGTCCTCGACGGAGCGTGCCTCCGAGGCACGTGCGGACATGCCAACACGTCCTGATGGGGTGCCTCCCCCGCGGTGGCACCCCATCAGGACTGGTGTGGGTTGTCGCGGTTGCGATAACGCAATGGTGGCGTAGCCCCGCCCGAGAAGGGGGCAAATCCGGACAGAAACCGTAAATGGTCTAGATCAGTTGATAACTACCAGCCGCGCGAGGCCAGCCGGTGGGGCTCGGGGACGTCCTCGACGTTGATCCCGACCATGGCCTCCCCCAGGCCACGGGAGACCTTCGCGACGACGTCCGGGTCGTCGGCGAAGGTGGTGGCCTGGACGATCGCCTCGGCCCGCTGGGCCGGGTTCCCGGACTTGAAGATGCCGGATCCGACGAAGACACCCTCGGCCCCGAGCTGCATCATCATCGCGGCATCCGCCGGCGTCGCGATGCCGCCTGCCGTGAACAGCACGACCGGCAGCCTGCCGGCGCTGGCCACTTCGGCCACCAGGTCGTACGGCGCCTGCAGCTCCTTCGCGGCGACGTAGAGCTCATCGGGCGAGAGCACGCTCAGCCGCCGGATCTCCTGGCGGATCGTGCGCATGTGGGTCACGGCGTTGCTGACGTCCCCCGTGCCGGCCTCGCCCTTGGACCGGATCATCGCCGCGCCCTCGGTGATCCGGCGCAGCGCCTCACCGAGGTTGGTGGCCCCGCACACGAACGGCACCGTGAAGGCCCACTTGTCGATGTGGTGCGCGTAGTCGGCCGGGGTGAGGACCTCTGACTCGTCGACGTAGTCCACACCGAGGCTCTGCAGCACCTGGGCCTCGGCGAAGTGGCCGATGCGCGCCTTGGCCATCACCGGGATGGAGACCGCGGAGATGATCCCGTCGACCATGTCCGGGTCGCTCATCCGGGCCACGCCGCCCTGGGCGCGGATGTCGGCGGGCACCCGCTCGAGTGCCATCACGGCCACCGCGCCGGCGTCCTCGGCGATCTTGGCCTGCTCGGGGGTGACCACGTCCATGATCACGCCGCCCTTGAGCATCTCGGCCATGCCGCGCTTGACCCGGGTGGTGCCGTGCTCGGGCGCGACGGCGCTGCCGGGAGTCGATCTCAGCCATGGGGCGATCGTACGTCCGGGGATCCGGTCGCCTGACGCCGTACCTTCAGCACGCGCAGCAGGACGGTCTGGGTGTTGGCCAGGGCCAGCGCCCAGAGGGTGATGTAGAGCAGGATCGGCAGGTTCCACCAGTCGCTGACGCCGGCCGCGACGAGGATCGCGACCGTCCGGTCCGCACGTTCGGCGATGCCGCCGCGGGCATCCATGCCGAGCGACTCCGCGCGTGCCCGGGCGTAGGAGGTCACCGAGCCCATCACCAGGCAGTACAACGAGAGGCAGAGGTAGAGGTAGCTGTCACCCGGCCCGGCGAAGTACAGCACCAGGCCGCCGAAGATCGCGCCGTCGCCGATGCGGTCGAGGGTGGAGTCGAAGAAGGCGCCGAACGTGGAGCTGCGGCCCGACTCGCGCGCCATCGCCCCGTCGATCAGGTCGCTGAAGATGAAGACGGTGATGAACAGGACGCCGGCCAGCAGCTGTCCGCGCGGGAAGAAGACGAGCGCGCCGACGCACACGCCGATCGTCCCGACGAGGGTGACGGCGTCGGGGCTGATGCCGAGCCTCAGGAAGAGGCGCACGAACGGCCTCAGCATGACGTTCTGCCAGAAGCTCTTGAACCGGTCCAACATGACGAGGCGAACGCTAGCCGGTCTGGGCTCGCGTCAGGACCAGGCCTCCGCCAGGAGGTCCCGGGTGTCGCCCAGGAGCTGCGGCAGCATCTTGGTGCCGCCGACCACGGTGATGAAGTTGGCATCGCCCGACCACCGCGGTACGACGTGCTGGTGCAGGTGGTCGGCGAGCGAACCACCGGCTATGCCACCGAGGTTCAGCCCGACGTTGAACGCGTGCGGTCCGCTCACGCTCTTGAGGACGCGGATCGCCTTCTGCGTCATGTGCGTCAGCTCCACCGCCTCGTCGTCGTCGAGCTCCTCGAGCTCGGCGACGTGCCGGTGCGGCACCACCATCAGGTGACCGGGGTTGTAGGGGTGCAGGTTGAGCACCACGAAGCAGTGCTCGCCCGCCGTGACCACCAGGCTCTCCTCCGGCGGCAGCTGCTCCATCGCGCAGAAGGGACAGCCCTGCCCGCCGCGGCTGGGTCGGCCTGATGTAGGCCAGCCGGTGCGGGGTCCAGAGCCGGTCGAAGCCCTCGAAGCCCATGCGCCCGCTGCTGCTCGTCTCCTCGCTCATCGGCCGGTCACACCTGGACCCTCGACGCGACCGCCTCGGCGACCCGGGCGATCGCCTCCTCCACCGGCACGCCGTTGTCCTGGCGCCCGTCGCGGTAGCGGAAGCTGACGGCGCCGGCATCGACGTCCTTGTCCCCCGCGATGACCATGAACGGCACCTTGTGGACCTGGGCGTTGCGGATCTTCTTCTGCATCCGGTCGTCGGAGTCGTCCACCTCGACCCGCAGGCCCTGCGCCTTCATCCGTCCGGCGATGTCCCACAGGTAGTCGTTGTGCCGCTCGGCGATCGGGATCGCGGTGACCTGCACGGGCGAGAGCCAGGGCGGGAACGCCCCTGCGTAGTGCTCGGTGAGCACCCCCACGAACCGCTCGATGGAGCCGAACTTGGCCGAGTGGATCATCACCGGTCGCTGCCGGGTGCCGTCGGCGGCCTGGTACTCCAGGTCGAAGCCACGGGGCTGGTTGAAGTCGTACTGGATGGTCGACATCTGCCAGGTGCGGCCGATGGCGTCGCGGGCCTGGACCGAGATCTTGGGCCCGTAGTACGCCGCGCCGCCCGGGTCCAGCACGAGGTCGAGCCCCGACTCGGTCGCCACCCGCTCCAGGACAGCGGTCGCCTCGGCCCACTCCTCGTCGTTGCCGACGAACTTGTCCTTCTTCTTGTCATCGCGGGTCGAGATCTCGAGGTAGTAGTCGTCGAGCCCGAAGTCGCGGAAGAGACCCAGGCAGAAGTCGAGGAGGTGCTTGATCTCCGCGGGCGCCTGCTCGGGCGTCACGTAGGAGTGGGAGTCGTCCTGGGCGAAACCCCTGACGCGGGTCAGGCCGTGGATCACGCCCGACTTCTCGTAGCGGTAGACGTGCCCGAACTCGAAGAGCCGCAGCGGCAGCTCACGGTAGGACCGACCGCGCGACCTGAAGATCAGGTTGTGCATCGGGCAGTTCATGGCCTTGAGGTAGTAGTTCGCCCCCTCGAACTCCATCGGCGGGAACATCGAGTCGGCGTAGTAGGGCAGGTGGCCGGAGAGGTGGAAGGTCCCTTCCTTCGAGATGTGCGGGGTGCCGACGTAGTCGAACCCCTCCTCGATGTGCCGGCGGCGGACGTAGTCCTCCATCTCCCGCTTGATCACCCCGCCCTTGGGGTGGAAGACGGGCAGGCCCGAACCGATCTCGTCGGGGAAGCTGAACAGGTCGAGCTCGCGCCCGAGCCTCCGGTGGTCGCGGCGCTCGGCCTCCTCGATCCGGTGCAGGTGGGCCTCGAGCGCCTCCTTGCTCTCCCAGGCGGTGCCGTAGATCCGCTGCAGCTGCTTGTTCTCCTCGCTGCCGCGCCAGTACGCCGCCGCCGACCTCATCAGCTTGAACGCCGGGATCCGCTTCGTGGTCGGCAGGTGCGGGCCACGACACAGGTCCTTCCACGCCAGCTCGCCGTTGCGGTCGAGGTTGTCGTAGATCGTGAGCTCGCCGGCCCCGACCTCGGCGCCGGCCCCCTCCGCGGCCTCGGCGGCGGAACCCTTCAGGCCGATGAGCTCGAGCTTGTACGGCTCGGCGGCCAGCTCGGTGCGAGCGTCGTCGTCGCTCACCGCCCGCCGTGAGAAGCGCTGGTTCTCCTTGATGATCTTGCGCATCCGCGACTCGATCTTCTCGAGGTCCTCGGGCACGAACGGGGTCTCGACGTCGAAGTCGTAGTAGAAGCCGTCCTCGATCGGCGGGCCGATGCCGAGCTTCGCGTCGGGGAACAGGTCCTGCACCGCCTGGGCCATCACGTGGGCCGTCGAGTGGCGCAGGATGTCGTGGCCCTCGGGACTGTCGATCGTGATCCCCTCGACGACGTCGCCGTCGGCGAGCTCGTGGGCCAGGTCGCGCACGGAGTCCGCCACCCGCGCCGCGATCACCTCGGGCTCCTCGCGGAACAGCTCCCACGCCTTCGTGCCCGTCGCGACGGTCTGCTCCTCGCGCTCACCGGCCGCAAGGCCACGGACGAGGACGACCTGGATGTCGGGCACGAATACTCCTGCGCTGGGGAACGGCGAACCGCTTGATCGTATCGACGGGCAGTGGCCGCCCCTAACCGGATTCCCGCAGCTTGGAGGCGAGCGGCGCTACTTCAGCGGGACGTTGCCGGCACCGCGGGTGACTGGCCACAGACGCTGGTTGTTTCCTCCGCTCACATCCACCTCCCACGTCCCGCTGTCCGCGCTCCGCGGGGAGCCACGGTCATAGACGAGTCGCCGGCCGTCGGGTGCCCACGCAGGGTTGTCGGCCGCCAGGCATGAGCCGGGAGGCATCTGCCGAACCTGCACCTCCGTGGCTGCGGGGGTGCACGTCGTGACGGTCCTGCGGTCCCCGCCCGTAGCAGCGATGACGGCGACGTTGCGATGCCCCCACGTGAGCACGGACTGCGTGAAGCCGGCCGTTCCCGGGTCGGACTCCTTGCCGGAGAAGAACGCGATCGTTTGCTCGTCCGGCGCGATGCTCGCCGCGTTCCCGTCCGGGTAGTCGGGGTCGGTGGGGAAGGTGAGCTGACGCAGGCCGGTGCCGTCGGTGTTGATGCGCCAGATCTCCCGGTGCCCGTCGATCTCCTTGGTGCACGCCACCCACGTGCCCGAGAGGGCCAGGGACGCGGCAGTGCAGTGCCGGACAAGCATCCGCACTCCCGATCCGTCGCGCTGCATCAGCCAGGTCCCGTTCTGCGGGCCAGGGTTGTCCGCAGTCCGGGAGGGGCGTCCCTGCATGTTGCTGAACGCGATCAGCCCGCTGCGTGCCATCTGCGGCTTGACGATCGCGTTGCCGCCGACCAGGTGCAGGTCGCCGATCTGGTGTGCGTCGCTCCCGTCAGCGTCCATCACCGAGACCTGGTGGCCTGGTTGCGACACGTAGATGATCCGACCGTCCGGCGTCCACGACGGCGTGACCCCACGTGGGGCCAGCACGCGCCGCTGCGTGCCGTCGGCCTTCACCGTGAAGATCGTCGCGGCAGCTCCGCTCATGACCAGCACCTCGGGTGCGGGAGGACGCGCCGGCGGAGCCGGATCCTTCGACGAGCACGACGTCAGCGCGGGCACCAGCGCCAGCACAACGAGCCAACGTCTGGTGCGCAACGCGTAGCACCGCCCAAGGCTGACCGTTGACCTCGGCGCGACGCAGGTTTGCGCCACAGGGGCCGGCGGGGTGGGCGATACTGGGTTCGAACCAGTGACCTCTTCGGTGTGAACGAAGCGCGCTACCACTGCGCCAATCGCCCGCTGGCGATGCCGTCGCGGGTCGGCATCTGGTGCGAGCGAAACCTTAGCGCAGCGCTCTGGCGGCTCAGAATCGGCCGCCGACCTGTCCCGTTCGTACCGATCCGAGCACCTATCACACCAGTGTCGAAAACCCCCAGAACCAGTCTTCGTGTCGTCGTTCGTGACTAGACCAGCGGGCATTCAAAATAGACCACCCTCCGTAGATAGGTAGACCAGTGAGGGGATAAAACGGACAAAGCAAGCGTTCGACTATCCCCACTCGGGAAAGTTGCACACACTTCAATCACCGCGTTGGAGGGCGTGGCGGGGCTTCTGGAGGGAAGTCTCGGAGGGGAACTAAGGGGAGCAACGATGAAGCAGACGAAGACCGCTCAGGTCATCACCGAGAGTGTCGAGCTGGAGTTCGTGGACCCGCAGGGGGACGCGACCACCATCGACGCCGACCTGGTCTTCGACCCGGCCGACCCGTACGCCGTGACCATGGTGTTCCGCACCGGCGCGCAGGAGGTTCTCTGGACGTTCGGCCGGGAACTGCTCGTCGAGGGTGTCTACGAGCCCACCGGCGACGGTGACGTGCACGTCTGGCCCTGCCTGAGCTCCAACGGCGCCGCCGTGGTCATCATCGAGCTGTGCTCCCCCGACGGCGAGCTGCTCGTGCAGGCCGGCTCCCGCAAGGTCACCGGCTTCGTCACCGCGATGCTCGAGTCGGTTCCCAGCGGCCACGAGAGCTCCTACGTCGACTTCGACAACGAGCTCGCCAGCCTCTTCGCCAGCTGAGCCACTGCCCTGTGACCCCTCAGGGGTCGAGGTCCTCGGGCTCCTTGCGTGACCACAGCTCCTGCAGCTCGCGCGTGACCGGTCCCGGCGCCGCCAGCTCCCTGCTCCCGTAGCGCCGCACGCCCTGGATGTCGCGCGTGGTCGACATCAGGAAGATCTCGTCCGCCTCGTCCAGCACCTCGATCGGTTCGTCGATCTCCTTGACGTCCGTCCACTCGAGGAGCAGCGCCCTGGTGATCCCCGCCAGGCACCCCACAGCCAGGGTCGGCGTACGTACCTCTCCCCCGACGACGTAGCCGACGTTGGAGCCGGTGCCCTCGCACACGTGGCCGGCCAGATTGGCGAACAACGCCTCGGTCGCACCCAGCCGGGCGGCCTCGGCCAGGGCGACGACGTTCTCGGCGTACGACGTGGACTTGACGCCGGCCAGTGCACCGCGTTCGTTGCGCGGCCACGGCACGAGTACGACGTCGGTCGACTCGGACGCCCGCTCCATCGCCGAGGCCGCCACGACGCACGTCGGGCCGGCGTCTCCCCTGCCCGAGCCGAGCGGCGCGGGCCCACCGGTGTAGGTGATCCTGACGCGGCCGAGCGAGAGGTGCTCGGCTGCGAGCACCTCCTCGACCGCCGCGGAGAACGCAGGGAGATCGGGGTCCGGGAGCCCGAGCGAGGCGGCGGAACGAGCCAGGCGCTCGAGGTGGCGGGTCAGTGCGAACGGCTTCCCGTCCACCACCTTGATCGCCTCGAAGACCCCGTCACCGACCGTCAGCCCGTGGTCGGAGACCACGACCGCCGGCGCGTCGGGATCGCTCAGCAGCTGCCCGTTGACCCAGGTCTGCATGCGCCGACACTAGCCCTTTTCGGGCGGCGATTCCGACCTCGAAAGGCTCCCTGAGAGGGGTCGCGCCACGCGTCGTACCCAAGTTTGTGGCGGCCGACATGTCGGCTATGGTTACGTCCGCACACGGGGCGACTCGTGGTCGCAAGCGGACGTAGCTCAGTTGGTAGAGCGCAACCTTGCCAAGGTTGAGGTCGCGAGTTCGAGCCTCGTCGTCCGCTCGGAGTGAAGCCGGGTCAAGTCCAGGGCCTCCACGGTGGGTTGGCCGAGAGGCGAGGCAACGGACTGCAAATCCGTCTACACGGGTTCAAATCCCGTACCCACCTCCACCGCACGAAACAGCAGCACCCAGAAACACCCAGCAACACCCGGGGCGATTGGCGCAGCGGTAGCGCGCTTCCTTGACACGGAAGAGGTCACTGGTTCAAACCCAGTATCGCCCACCAGCAGTATACGGCCTCTGACCTGCAACGGAGCAGGAACAGGGGCCGTTTCCATTTCGCCGCGTGTCGGATACGTGTCGGACGGCCTCGCTCCAGAGGAGCCCGAAATGACCAACAACCCATCGTCGAACACCTTCTCTTCGCTCGACGTCGAGGAGTTCAGCCTGTATGACGGCCGCGAGGCCACTCGCCACTTTCGGCGCGACCACGATCTCCTCGCCAAGGCGCGCCGCGACCTGTTCGGCAGCGGAGACCGCCGTGCCGTCGTCCTGCTCCAGCTCGGCATCGACGGAAACGACTGCGACGAGGTCGTCGTCGACTTCTACGCCAGCAAGTACGGCGGCGAGGGCGCCTGGGGCGTCGTCGAGGAAGCGATCGGAACCTTGGAAATCATCCGTGACCAGCTCGAGGTCATGCGGTCCGCACCTGAAGTGCGCAGCGCCGAACGGAACGCCTACGAGCTCGGCGTCGAGGCACAGCGCGCCGGACTCGTGGAGGCGGAGACGAGAGACGACAAGTGACCCGCGAAGTCGCGACCATGGTGCGCGTCTGCGCGGCCGCGGCGCTCTGGACGGCCGCAGTCTTCCTCGCCATCACGGCCAGCTTCGTGCCGGCGCTCACGCCAGCCGAGATCCTGACCATCGGCGCGGCGGTGGTCATGACCTGCTGGGCGGTCGTCGAGTACGCAAGCCAGCGGTTGCTGTACGACGTCACCAACCTCACCGATTCCGCCGCGGAGCGGACGGCGTCGAAACTGGCCGCCGTGCTGCGCGAGGACCGCGAGAACGTCTCGAGCATCCGCTAGCCCGACGACCGGCAGATGCGGCGACCCCACGGACGGTTGAGGCCAGTTCACGCGGGGTGGCCGCGATGCAGTCAACCATGAGAGCGACCGCCCCGGCGTCCGTCGGCCGGGGCGGTCGTGTGTTGCTTGGTTGCTTGTTCTACGGCGACTGGGCTGGGCGGCGGGTACGTCGTCCCGCAACCGCTGTGGGCGGGGTTGGTCCTACCAACGCCCTGGTTGCCATCGCACTCATAGCCATTGTTGGCGTCCGAACCGTCAGGAGCCTGTCCCGGAGGGTTGGAGTTGGCCTCACCCTTGGTGCCAGCAGCGGGCTGGTTGGTCGCGTTCCCGTTGCCCGACGGCTCGCCGACACCGCTGGGGCAGAGGCCCCGCAGCCACTGTTGGCTCCGTTGGTTGGTGCCGCCTGTGCAGGCGCCATAAGTCCGAAGGACAGCAACGCAGCGCCGCTGGCCGCAGCAATGCTCGCTCGCGACATCGTCTTCGTCATGCTCATCGATTACCCCCGATAGTTGTGAATCGTGAGCTACGAGACCCGCCCCCCACGTTCTTCTATAAAGCCTTACCGCAGGTTCCGGAGGATGAAACGCGCAACGACCAACCGTTCACGGAGGTAGACGACTGGCTCGCGGGGGATCGCCTGGGCGTCGGTACAGCAGCATGCTGGCCAACCAGCGGCTGCTGTATGAGGTCAGTTGCCAGAACGACAACGTCATCAACCGTGTCGCACCACGAAATTGCGGACTCCCTCAGGGCCGACAACGTCGAGCATTCACCGCTAGAGCACAAGACGACCGCCCCCGCACCACGGATGCCGGGGCGGTCGCGTTGTCTCGCCGGCGCTGACCGTCTCAACCAACGATCGAGTGGATCCCACTGCCATTCTCGCCATGTCAGATTGACCAGCATGCGACGCCTCGCCTTGGCCCACTCCTGCCACTGCTTGTGAGGCTGCGCAGCGCCCCTCGGAGGTGGAGGCGACTCCGTCGAGTCCGCGAAGGACGCGGCGACGCTGGCGAAATGCTCCGACTCCTACAAGGACTCCGGCTCCGACACGATGATGTTCGCCGCCGACGGTGGGACCTGCACCGTGGACGGGTCCGAGGTCACCGTCTCGTGGTTCAGCAGCGAGAAAGCCAAGGACAACTACAACCAGATGGCTGACGCGGTGGGCGGTGGCGATCCGATCGTTTCGGGCGACAACTGGACCATCGAGTGCACCGACCTCGAACCCTGTCAGACAATCGCCGACCGAACAGGTGGCGATTCTGAACTGACCTCGTTTCTCCCCGCTTCGATTCGGGCAGGCTAGGTCGCGTGCCGACGAGGGTCAGCTACGCCGAGGCCGCCGAGTTCCTCGGCTGCCACGGCACCAACTGTTGCGCCGGCCGCCGACGTAGGAGTGAGACATTTCGGCCCAGGATGCGAACAGGCTGCGTGACTCAATAGCGAGCGACCCCGTTGAGGTGGGCATGGACCAGAACGCTGCCGGGAGCGAGCAGGTCAGCACTGGCGCGATGACCGTGAGCATCGTCCTGCTCGACGAGGCGACCGCCGAGCGGATGCCGGCCTGCCCCGATTGGCCCGACCTCAACTGACGGCGCCGGTTTCACGAGCCGCCGGAGGGGAACCCAATCTGAGTCGACGCGTGATCCACGTCTTGCTGCGACGCGGCGCCGCCCGGCGGATCACGGGCAAGGGCCCCCGGCGGCGCCCGTCTCGCATCTGAAGCCTGGGGTCTCGTCCGGACCTGAGCGTCGTCCACAGGGGCCTGTGGACCAAGGAACGGGACCAGTCTTGCCGCTGGTTCTCTGTCCCGGGGACGATGGGTTTCGGAGGGCTCTCGGGATGCTCCCAAAGTCTGCTTCCCCGATGTCCTCACGCCGCCCGCGGCCCCCTCCCTTTATGCCGCGGGCGGCTCTCCGTTCTCCGGCAACGCGATCTCGACCTAGTCCCGGCGGGCTATGGCGCCGACCTAACAATGCGGCCAGCATGGCGAGCAGGTCACCGCGGGAGAACTCCCAAGGCTCCCGAGGTGGCACAGACGCCGTCCGGGGTAACCCCCGTTCCCCGGGCGGCGTCACGCATTCTGGGGAAGCCGAGCGGGGCTGCTCCGCATCGCCCGTGTCCGCCCAGACCCGTCCGCGGAGCAGCCCTCAAGGAAGCCAACGAGGCAAGTGCGAGTGCGTCACCGGGTGTCTCACCTGGTGACTCAGGGTGACCCCCCATGAACAGCCGCCGACCAAGCAGCGCAGGCACCGAGCGTCCTCGTCGTGGACGACGACCCGGAGATGCGAACGCTCGCACGGCTCTTCCTCGAACGGGGAGGGTTCATCGTTGTCGACGAAGTGGGAGTGGCTCAGAAGCGATGGACCGGTTCCAGCAGCTCAACCCCCCGCCGAGCCCACGATGCCGCGGTGCTCTCAGACGTGCGACGTGCACCTCAGGGCTTGGGCCTCGGTGCCAGGTCCCGCTCGATCACTCGGTCCACCGGCTGGAAGGCGACAGACAACGGCTGTTTGAACCCGAGCTCGGCGGCATTGGTCTGGCAGTAGAAGTGCTGGCTGTCGGCGTCAAGGTTCACCACGGCGGCACCCGAGAGCCAGACCGCGATCTTCTCCCCCGTGCCGTCAGCGGTGTCATTGCCCCACTGCCGGTTGTAGTCGTTGCGGGTCAGACCGCACTCGACCTTGAACTGAGGCTCGAAGGGAAGGACGTTGACGTCCCACGACATCAGGTAGGTGCCGTCGGGGATGCCGCCGAGGTTCCACAGTGACCAGGCGTCCAGCGGCTGGTCTACCTTGTCCTCGGTGAAGCGGTAGACCTTGGTGCGGAGAGCCGAAGCGTCGTAGCCGTCAAGCAGGTCGGCGTGGAGGTTCGCCACCCGCCCACGGGAGTCGACCCGCAGGGGCGCTGCCCCGCCTGGGGTCCAACCTCAGCGCCGGCCCTGACGGTGCCCACGACCGACGTGGTGGCGTTGGCATTGTTGATCTTGCCGAGCAGCAACGGCTGCCCGGTGGCGGCGTACGCACCGACCTCGGAGGCGATAAGGAGGGAAGCACACGCGGCGGCGGTGATGCACAAGGTTCGACGGACCGACATAACGACTCCGGCGGCTGGCCCCGTCTCCGTGGCGGAGCGACTACTCGGCACGCAACCACCCCCGCGCTGGGGGCACAAGCGCATGCCTAGGTTCCTGCCGGACTCAAGGCCAGTCTGCACCCCGGTGCACCGGCACCCGTAGTGCCGGGGCGGCCGGCTTGCGTGCCTGATGTGGGGACGATCGAGCCGAATCGGCTCGGTCGTGAGCCACTATTTCTCCATGACGGAGGTTGAGGGTGGGGTCGCGATCATCGTCGGGCTCGCCGTTGCGTTCCTGGCCTTCGCTGTGTGGTGGGACAACCGCAACGGCCGTTGAGGGCGGAAGTGGACCCGACGGTTTTGGACGGTCCAGCCTCGGGATCACTTACGCGCGTGTCCATCAGGATCAGCTACGCCGAGGCCGCCGAGATCCTCGCCTGCCACGTGAGCAAACTCCAAGTGCTCGAAGGTGGTGCGCAGGGGCGAACTGCACTCCCAACACCGTCGAGGAGCCGCCCTCGACCGCGCCGAGGTCGAGGCCCGGCTCGTCCGCCGGCAAGCCGAGCGGACGCTTTTAGGCCCTAGCGCGGCGAGGGTCCGAGACTTCACGGAGATGTTCTACCTGCCCTCCAGCGTGGCGGCACAAGTGCATGGCCCGCGGTGTGGATCAGCGACATCGGATGGTCCCTTCATTTCCATACGTGGGATAGACCACACGAGGTCCAGACTGGCGGTCGGGGGCCTCTGGCGGTGATCATGCGCGCGGAGTGGCTCTCGGGTCCCAAACTCATACGTCCCGAGGGCCTGTGGCCGCCCGCAGTCGCCCTCCACTTCACGACCGCGGGCGGCTCTCCACCTCGCCCGCGGGGCAAGACTCGCGAGAGGCCCGGCGCGCTGCCGTCGGAGCCCTGTCGGTGGGCGACTAGACCGGCTGGTGTCGGTGGTGGCAACGCACCCCGGGAGCGGAGAGACCGACCGCGATCCGGCGCTGGATCCGCGCTGAACACCACCACCAGTCGACCTCGTGTCCCGGCGCACCAACTCGGCTTCCGATGGTTCGTGCCCAACCAGGACCAGCTTGCCCGCCGCATCCCCCCGTACGCGGCGGGCAGCTCGCCGGGCTCACTGCTGTGAAGCGCCCACGGGTCGGCGCCTCGGGTGGCGCCGCCCCGGGGTGCCCGCGATGATGCCGCCATGGCGACCTACGTGCTGGTCTCACGGCGGCTGGAGCGGCGCCCACAGCTTCCGGCACGTACGACGGCTGCTGCAGGCCGCGGGTCATGCCTGCCACACGCCGAGCCTCACCGGCATCGGCGAGCGAGTGCACCTGACCGGTCCCCAGGTGCGGCTCAGCACCCACGTCGACGACGTCGTCAACCACGTCCTGTTCGAGGACCACCGCGACGTCGTCCTGCTGGGCACTCCTACGGCGGCATGGTCATCACCGCCGCCCTCGAGCACCTCGCGGACCGGGTCCGTCACCTGGTGTACGTCGACGCCTTCTTAGGCCTTGCGGACGGCGACTCCACCCTCTCCCTCATCGGGCTGCCCACTCCGCCGCACGCCCTCGGCGCGGACTGGCTCATCCCCCGGTGCCGCGCGAGTTCGACGACCCGGGCGAGGAGGCGTTCAGCACCTCGCGCCGCGTCGGCCAGCCGTTGGCGACGTTCACGGAGGCAGTCCGGCTCGCGCGACCCCTGGAGGAGTACGACGTCGGACTGACCTACGTCCGGGCCACGGCGGATCGCCCGGACGCGCCGGGTGCCACCGCCTTCGACGCCGCCGCTCGACACGCTGCGGACTCACCACGCTGGCAGCTCCACGAGATCGCGACGAACCACATGGTGGCCAACAACCGGCCGAAGGACTTTCGCCGACCTGCTGCTCACGCTGGCCTGAGCGGGGTACGAGGGGACATGGCGAGCACCGCGGACCGCTCTGCCGCGGTCACGCTGCTCGCAGCCCTGGGCGTGGTGTTCGGCGACATCGGCACGAGTCCGCTCTACGCGATGCACCGACGCCGAGCGACGCCCACTCGCTGGACCGCGACGCGGTCTACGGCAT
>CAVOST010000019.1:0-77788 GCA_963698945.1 uncultured Actinomycetota bacterium
CTGGCGCAAGATCTCCGTCAACGCGCCGAGGAACGGTCGCGCGCGCCGGCGTTCTCGAAGCCCACGGTCAGGGTGTCGGCGTCGACGCCGATCACCTCGGCGTTCTGGCTGAGCAGGTTCCAGGTGAAGCGCCGCATCTTCTTGAGCCTGCTCGAGCAGGTCGGGCCAGATCCGTCGTACGTCGGCCAGCGACAGCCCGCCCTCGCTCGCCGCGACCGGCGCCGACGGCGTCGGGCGGTTCAGGATCAGGTGGGGCAGCCTCAGGGGCCGCGGCCTCAGGTGCCACCGCCGTCGGCTGGACCGGGCACCGGCTTCGACCGGCACGGCTGGGGCGGCGGCTCTGGCTGGACAGCACCGGCCGTGGGGCGCGCGGCCGGGCGGGGGCGCCGCCCAGGGCCGCCCGGCGCTCCGTGGATCCCCCCCCACCCGCGCCTCGAGGCCGAGCGCGTCGCGGGAGGCACCCGGCAGCGGCACGCGGGCGCAGACGGGCTCGAGCAGCAGCCGCGGAGTCGTGGCGCCGCGCATCTCGGTGAGGCCGGCCGCCACGATGTCGGCGGCCCGGACCAGCTCGGCCTTGCCGAACCGGGCGGCCTGCGCGACCAACCGCTCGGCCGGGGCCTCGGGCGCGTCGATGAGACCGGTCGCGGGCGCGTCGGGCACGGCGGCGACGATGACGAGATCGCCGCAGCCGGCGCAGCACGTCCTCGGTGAACCGCGGGGTCCTGGCCGGTCTCGATAACCTTGTCGACCACCCCGAAGACACCGGACCCGTCGTGCGCGGCGAACTCGTCGACGACCTCATCCAGCAGGTTGTCGGGGGTGTAGCCGCGCAGGGCGGTGGCGACGTCGTAGGTCACGCCGTCGGTGCCGGCGCCGCCGATGAGCTGGTCGAGACACGGACAGCGAGTCGCGCGCCGGATTCGGCACGGCGCGGACGACGAGCGGCAGCGCGGCAGGGTCGATCTTCACGCCCTCGCGGTCGCAGATCTCGGCGAGGTCGTCGGACAGCACCGCGCGGCGGGATCAGCCGGAAGGGGTAGTGGTGGGTGCGCCAGCGGATCGTCGGGATGACCTTCTCCGGCTCGGTCGTGGCGAAGATGAACCGCAGGCGCTCGGCGGCTCCTCCACGAGCTTGAGCAGGGCGTTGAAGCCCTGCGTGCTGACCATGTGGGCCTCGTCGATGATGTAGACCTTGTAGCGCGCTGGCCACCGGCGCGAAGAAACGCGCGCTCGCGCAGGTCTCGGGCGTCGTCGACACCCCCGTGACTGGCGGCGTCGATCTCAATGACGTCGATGGAGCCGGTGCCGCCGCGGGCCAGATCGACGCAGGACCGGCACTCGCCACAAGGATCGGCCACCGGCGCCTTCTCACAGTTCAGCGTCCGGGCCAGGATCCGGGCGCTGGTGGTCTTGCCGCACCCCGCGGACCGGAGAGAGGTAGGCGTGGTTGACCCCGGTTGTTGGCCAGCGCCGAGCGCAGCGGCTCGGTGACGTGGTCCTGTCCGATCACCTCGGCGAAGGTCTCCGGCCGGTAGCGGCGGTACAGCGCGAGGTTCGGCTCCACCGGCCCACCTGAACTAGCCAGTTGCGACAACTTCCTGACCGCGGGCTGATCCTTCCCTACGCTGCCGACATGACCGAGGTCGAGCAGCTCGACGACCCGCGAGCGCCAGGTCCTGGCGCTGATCCGCAGGCTCGACGACGCCGATACGCCGACCACCCTGTTCATCAGCCCCGCGCACCGTCGAGGAGTTCGTGGCCCGGCTGCTGGCGAAGACCGGCGCCCGCCAGCGCGTCAGCTTCGTGATCGGGTGGATTGAGCACTGCGTACCTCGAGGTCGGCGTCGTTCGGGCAACGAAGGCTCCCGTGCACCCGGAGAAGCCCATTCGCCCTTGCTGCCTTCCGGCCCTGGGGGTTCGGTGAGTTACCGCCGCACGGGGGTTGCGAGCGAGTGTAGAAGGTCTCGTTTCGCGAGGACGAGTCGCCACACGGTAGCCTCTGCCGCGGAGGATTCGCCTGTGGCCTATGGCGCTCACTTGGAAGAGCGGGTTCGGGTTAATAGCCCTCAGGGTTCAAATTACCCCTATCCTCCGCCACGCTGACCAGCGGATATGTCGACGGCTGTCGCCGAGCCCTCACGGCACATGTTTTCTCGGCTCAGAGTCGTAGTCTCAGTTGAGCAGCTCGATGACCTCTCCAGCCCTCGACGTGTTGTTGCAGGCACCGGGGGCGACTCCCGGATGCGCGTCAGACTCTGCGATTCGCCGATGCGCGCGTCGCATCGCACAACCGACGGCCTCGGGCAGACGCCGCACTTCCCCGACGGAGCACCCCACATGGCGAGGTCGGTCATGAAAGGGTCAGGCAGGTCGCCACGGTCCTGCTCTATGCTGCGCCCTACCGCCGCGGGTCGGCGCATACGCTGTCGGGACCATGCGCAGAGGCGGCCAGGGTCAGTTGTCGGTGCAAGGCAGCGTCGAACGCGCTTGCGGGCGGGTCGAAGGTCAGGGACCGGACGAAACTCCAGGGCCTCGGGGGCGCCGCGGAGGCGGTCCATGCCGGCGTCCTCCCACTCGACGGAGACTGGCCCCTCGTAGCCGATGGTGTTGAGCATCCTGAAGGAGCGCTCCCACGGGACGTCCCGCGGACCGGTCGAGACGAAGTCCCAGCCACGGCGGGGTCAGCCCAGGCGAGGTGCGAGCCGAGCCGGCCGTTGCGGCCGTTGCCGACCTGGAGCTTCGTGTCCTTGCAGTCCACGTGGTAGATCTGGTCGCGGAAGCGCCGCAGGAAGCTCACAGGGTCGAGGTCCTGCCGACGAAGTGGGACGGTTCCAGTTCAGCCCGAACGCCTCACGGTGTCCGATCGCCTCAAGGGTCTGCACCGTCGTCCAGCAGCTCGTAGGCGATCTCGGAGGGGTGCACCTCGTGGGCGAAGCGGACGCCTTCGTCGTCGAAGACGTCGAGGATGGGGGTCCACCGGTTGGCGAAGTCCTCGTAGCCGACGTCGACCATCGCCTGCGTCGCCGGCGGAACATGGCGACGTACTTCGAGATCGAGGAGCCGGTGAACCCGACGACGGTGTCAACGCCCAGGCGACGCGCGGCTCGGCGCGGTCATCTTCATCTCCTCGGCAGCCCGCTGCGCACCCCCCCGCGTCCTCCGTCGCCCCAGATGCGGCTGAACAGGATCGCCTGGTGCGTCGTCGATGGGGTCGTCGCAGACTGCCTGGCCCTTGAGGTGGTTGGAGATGGTCCACCCTGGAGGCCGTACCTGTCGAGCACTTCCCGCTGTTCCACCAGGTAGACGTCGTCCTCGACGGCCTGCCAGACGTCGAGGTGGTCGCCCACCAGGCGATCTCGAGCCCGTCGTAGCCCGAGCCGGAGGCGAGCCGGCAGACCTCCTGGAACGGCAGGTCGGCCCACTGGCCGGTGAAGAGGGTGGTCGGTCGGGTCATGGTGTCGTCCTCTCGTTGGTCACGCGGCGGCGGCCGGGATCGCGGTCGACTCCCACGAACCGTGTACGGCGCTGCGCTCGACGGCCGCCAGCGCACACTGCACCTGCAGGCCGTCCGCGAACGACGGCAGCGGCTGCCGGCCCTCCGCGATGGCGGTCACAGGTCCACCACCTGGTGGGTGAACCCGTGCTCGTACCCGAGGCCGTGCCCCGGGGGCCACCACCGACCGACGTACGGGTGATCAGACTCGGTCGTACCAGGATCCTGCGGAAGCCGGCGGTGCGGCCCAGGCTCCCCCACGTCGAAGAACTCGGAGGACGTTCATGTCCTCGAAGTCGAAGGCGAGACTGCCCTTCGACCCGTTGATCTCGATCCGGATGGCGTTGCTTGCGACCGGTCGCGGTAGCGGGTCGCCTCGAAGACCCCGGATCGCTCCGCCGCTGAAGCGCGCGAGGAACGTGGCAGCGTCGTCGACGGTCACGGGTGCGGTGGCACCGCCGACCACCGCCTCCCCGCCGAGCAGCGTGCCGCTGGGCCCCTCGACGACCGGACGCTCGGTCACGAACGTGCTGCATCAGGCCGTTGACGTTCTCGACCAGCTCACCGGTGATGTGCTCGGTGAGGTCGACGATGTGCGCACCGATGTCCCCGAGCGCACCGGAGCCGGCCCGCTCCTTCTGCAGTTGCCGAGCTCATCGGCGCGAGCGGGGTCGCGATCCAGTCGCCCTGGCAGGTACTCGCCCGCACGTGCCGGATCTCCCCGAACCGTCCCTCGGCCACGCTGTTTGGCAAGCGGCGATGGCCGGGACGCGCCCGTAGGTGAACCGACCATGGCCAGCACGCCGTGCTCGGCCGCTCGCCGTGCAGCCGCCGCCATCGACTGGGCCTCGGCCACCGTGTTCGCCAACGGCTTCTCGCACAGCACGTGCTTGCCGGCGTCGAGGGCCGCGACCGCGATCTCGGCGTGGGTGTCCCGGGGTGCAGATGTCGACCAGGTCGACGTCCGTTACGGTCGAGCAGACCTGGCCGGAGTTCGGTCTCGGTCTCCTGCCAGCCCACCCGTTCGGCGGCCTCGGTCACGCGGACCGGATCACGCCCCGGAGCACCCGCATCTCGGGTCGTAGCGGCAGGTCGAAGAACGTCGGGGCGGTGCGCCAGCCTGGGAGTCGGCCGCACCCATGAAGGCGTAGCCGACCATGCCGACGCCGAGGTCTGGGCGATCGGGTCCATGCGGGTGTCCTTTGGTCGAGCGTGTGCGGATGGTCTCGCGGTCATCCCGAGGGACCCGACCGGGCCAGCTGGCCCGGTCGGCCCCGTCGCGGCTCAGGACTTGAAGCAGAGGTCCTTGTACTCGTCGACGTTGTCCTTGTTGACCACGGGCGCGTTGAGCACCGTCCGGGTTCGGCACCTCGTTCTGGACGAGGTCGGACATGCCCTTGTCCTCGGCGATCAGTGGGGCGAGCTTGATGCCGTCCGCGGCCTGGGTGGGCGGGTAGATGGACAGTCGCTTCCATCTCACCCTTCTTGATCGAGTCCATGGCGTCGTGCGTTCCGGCGCCGCCGTGAACGCGACTCGTCGCGGTTCGCGTTGTCGAAGGCCGCCTTCACGCCGACGCCTTGGTCGTCGTCGTCGTTCCGGATGACCGTCGATCTTCGGAGCAGCCTGCAGCAGGTTCGAGGCAGCCCTCTCGGCCGGACTCCACGGTGAACTCCGCGGCGATCCGGTTGTCGACGTTCTCGCCACACGTCTTCAGGGCGTCCTTGAAGCCCTTCGAGCGGTCCTGCGTCAGCGGCAGGGAGTCGATGCTTGCCGGCGATCTCGCGACGACCGCGTTCTTGGTGCCCTTCTCCTTGATCAGTTGCAGGCGTGCAGGTCCCGGCGGAGACACCCATGCCGTAGTTGTCACCAAGGTCGGTGGCCGTGCCGCGAACGGCGTGGAGAGCTCGCGGTCGACGTTGACGATCGGGATCCGGCCTCCATCGCCTTGGTGGCGACGTCGGTGAGCGCGGCGCCGTCGGTCGGCAGCAGCACGATCGCGTCGACCTTGTCGTTGATGAAGGTCTCGACCTGGCTGATCTGCTGGTTGGCGTCGTTGGTGCCCTCGACGGTGTTGGCTTCCACGTCGGAGTACTTCTTCGCCTCCGCGATCGCCGAGCTGTTGATCGCCGGCGAGCGGCCGGCCGTCGTCGCTGCCGGGCCGGAGAACCCGATGACGACCTCTCGCCCGGGTCGTCGTTGTTCGACGTGGCGCTGACGAGTCGCTGCTGCCACTGCTGCTGCTGTTGTCGGTGTCGTCGGTGTCGGTGCTGCACGCGGACAGGACCAGACCCGGCCGAGGGTTGCTCCGGTCGCCAGCGCGAGCCGGCGGCGATATGTGTTGCGGGACATCGACTGCTCCTTTTGATGGTCCGAGAACTTGATGGCGATGGATGAGGACGTGTGGTTCGACGGATCCCTGGGTCCAGGGGCTCCCGCTGTTGCTGTGCGCGCCGCCGCTGCTCGAAGCAGGACCGCGACCACGATGATGATTCCTTGGCCACAGACTGGGCCGAGCTGGACAGGTTGTTCTGCGTGAAGACGTTGGACAGCGTCGTGAAGATGAGCAACGCCGAGCACGGGTGCCCACGATGGTGCCGCGGCCACCGGAGAGCAGGGTGCCGCCGATCACGACCGCGGCGATGGCGTTCCAGCTCGTCCCAGCGTGCCGTGCGTCGAGGAGCCTGTCGTCGTTTTCGCGACGATCATCACCGCGGCGATGCCGCAGGCACAGCCCGACGATGACGTAGAGGGCCACCGTGTGCCGCTTGACGTTGATGCCGGCCAGCCGGGCGGCCTCGGATTTCCACCTACGGCGAAGGTACGACGACCGAACGTCGTGCGGTTGAGCACCACCCAGCCGATCGCCGAGACCACCACGAAGATGATGACGAGCAGGGGGACGCCCAGCACGTCATGGCGGAAGAAGTCGGTGAACCCCGGGACGTCGACGATCTGCGTCCGGCGCTGGGCGATGATCTCGGCCAGCCCGCGGGCGGCCGCCAGCATGGCCAGGGTGGCGATGAAGGGGACGACCTTGCCGTAGGCGATCAGCAGGCCGTTGATGAGCCCGGCCGACTCATCCCCACGACGATCACCACCAGGACGGTCAGGTCCAGTGGTTGCCTCGCGCCAGCGACTGCGTGCGCCAGGGTGCGTCGCCCACACCGAGGACAGGGCGACGATCGCCCCCACCGACAGGTCGATGCCGCCACCGGTGATCACGAACGTCATGCCGATCGACACGACGCCGATGACCGACGCCAACCGCAGGATGGTGAGCGCGTTGTCGATGCTGGCGAACTGCTCGCCGGCCGTCGCGACGCCCACGATGCAGAGCACGAAGAGCGCCACGACCAGCCCCAGGTTGCGCCCCACCGAGGAACCCAGCATCACGGCGGTGAAGCCGCTGCGCTCGGTGCCGCTGCCGGCCAGGGGTTCCTGGACAGGCTCGGATCCCGCCGCAGTCTGCGTGGTCTCGACCTCAGGACCTTGTGTCATGCCGCGCTTCCTTCCCATCACCAGGTCGAGGACCCGGTGCTCGTCGATCTCGGCGGCCGGCCCGCTGTGCACGATGCGCCCTCGGCGATGACGAGAGGATCCGGTCCGAGAGCCCGAGGACCTCCTCCATCTCGCTCGACACCACGACGACGGCGACACCGCGTGCCGCCAGCGAGCGGATCAGGGCGTAGATCTCGCTGCGGCGCCCACGTCGACGCCGCGAGTGGTCGTCGAGGAGCAGCACGCGGCAGTCGCGCATCAGCCATCGGGCGAGCACGATCTTCTCGCTGGTTGCCGCCGGACAGGTGCGCACGGGACGCTCCACTCCGGGAGGCCGTACGTCGAGCGAGCGGGTCAGCTCGAGCGCGGCCGCGTGCTCGCCCTTGTTGTCGAGGACGAGCCGGGCGAACCGGCTGAGGCTGGAGACGGTGAGTCCGGTAGAGCGCCTGGTCGAGCAGCAGGCCCTGGCTCTGCGTTCCTCGGGGCGAGCGCCGATTCCCGCCTTGACCGCGTCTCCCACCGAGCCGGACGCAACCGCTTCCCGTCGACGCTCACGCTCCCGCGAGGCTTGCGCGCGCCGAAGACCGACTCGATGATCTCGGAGCGACCCAGGAGCCGACCAGGCCGGCCAGTCCGACGACTCCCCGGCCCGGACCGAGAAGCTCGACGTCGGCGAACTTCTCGTCCAGGGTCAGCCCCTCCACCTCGAGCACGGTGGTGGCGTTCTCGTCAGTCGGCACCCGCTCGGGGAAGGCGTACTCGATCTGGCGCCCGGTCATCCGGCGGATCAGCTCGCTGGTCGGGGTGTCCCGGGCCGGCAGGTCGGTCGCGACGGTCTGGCCGTCCTTGAGCACGGTGACCCGGTCGCCGACCTGGCGGATCTCCTCGAGCCGGTGCGAGATGTAGACCACGGCCACGCCCTGGTCTGTCAGGTCGCGGATGACGCGGAAGAGGGTCTGCACCTCCTGTTGGTCCAGCGCGGCCGACGGCTCGTCCATCACGATGAGGCGGGTGTCGTGGGAGAGCGCGCGCGCCATCGAGACGATCTGCTTCCCGATGCCGGCAGCGTGCCGACTTCACGGTCGACGCGGATCT
The DNA here is from genome assembly GCA_963698945.1 of uncultured Actinomycetota bacterium. Lineage (GTDB taxonomy): Bacteria > Actinomycetota > Actinomycetes > Propionibacteriales > Nocardioidaceae > Marmoricola. Next base: position 8,088 of record CAVOST010000019.1, read on the forward strand.
CGCTGTGGCCGAGCCGCTTCAGCAGCCCCCGCGCCGCGCGCCGGGTCTCGCTTCCGGCTTCAGCAGCCGCCGGTCGACAGCTCGTGGCCCAGGAAGATGTTCTCGGCGACGCTCAGCCCGTCGACGAGGTCGAGTCCTCGGTAGATCGTGGAGATGCCGAGCGCGATCGCCGCGTGCGGGTCGCCGAGCGTGACCTCCTCGCCGCGCCACTCGATGGTGCCCTCGTCGGGGCGGTGAGCGCCCGCGATGACCTTGATCAGCGTGGACTTGCCGGCGCCGTTCTGGGCCGAGCAGGCAGCGCACCTCGCCGGCGCGCACGTCCAGGTCCACCCCGCCGCAGCGCCCGGACGCCGGGGAAGGTCTTGACGATGCCCCGCATGTGCAGGAGGACCTCGTGCTCCTCGCGCACCATGCTCTGGGCGAGACTCGTCACGCCAGCTCCTCGTCGCGCCTGGGCCCGGGTGACGTGCGTCACCTTCGGATTGAGCGCCGAGCCTAGGCGTCAAAGCGAAAGCAGACAAGAACCAAACGCAAATAAGTTTCGAAAGTTAACAATCCGTCGCTCCACGCACGGCGGCGCCCTCAGCCGGCGGCGTAGACCGCGTCGCTGATCAGCCGCGCGGCACCGATGGTGCCGGAGTCGCCACCGAGCCCACTCGAGCACGCCGGGAGGTTCCCGGTGGCCAGCGGGAGCGACTGGCGATAGATCGAGCTGCGGATCTCGGCCAGCAGGGCGTGGCCCAGGCCGGCCACGCCGCCGCCGATCACGATGAGCCGGGGTTGAAAAACGACACCAGGTTGGCGAGCACGGTGCCGACCCGGCGGCCGCCGTCGCGAGTGAGCTGGAGGGCTGCGGCGTCCCCGCGGTCGAGGGCACGGCCGACGCTCTCGGAGGTGAGCACGCCGTCCTGCTCCAGGACCTCGGCGAGCACGGCCGAGCGGCCCGACTGCGCAGCCGCGGTCGCGTCACGGGCGAGCGCCGCGCCGCCGAAGAAGGCTTCGAGGCAGCCGCGGTTGCCGCAGGCACACACCGGCCCGCTGCGGTCGATCCGGATGTGGCCGATGTCCCCCGCGCAGCCGTCGGCGCCGCGATAGAGGTGGCCTCGACCACGATGCCGCAGCCGATCCCGGTGCCGATCTTGACGAACAGGAAGTCAGATGCCGACCTTGCGACGCCGGTGTGCTGCCTCGCCCAGCGCCATCACGTTGACGTCGTTGTCGAGGAGGACCGGCGTACCGTCGCGGACAGGGCGTCTCGGACGGGGTAGCCGTCCAGCCGGGCATGATCGGCGGCGAGACAGGGACGCCCTTCTGGAAGTCGACCGGACCCGGTACGCCGATGCCGAGGCCGGTGAGCCGCTCGATGCCCTCGGTGGCCATCAGCTTGCGGGTGGCGTCCAGCGCGTCGGCGAGCACTGCCTCGGGGCCGCGACGGATGTCGAGGGGCTTGTTGTCGCGGGCGAGCACCTGGAGCTGCCGTCGGCGATCGCCACCCGCATCGAGGTGGTCTCCAGCTCGACGCCGACGAAGCGCAACCGCGGGTCGAGGTCGACCGAGCCGCGAACGTCGTCGCCCTCGCGACTCCGCCGGGCCGCCGTCGACCGCCAGGCCCAGCTCCACCAGCCGGCCCGTCTCGGCCGCGACGGTGGTCCTGGACACCCCGAGCCGGCTCGCGAGGTCGATCCGCGAGAGCGGGCCCTCGTCGCGGACGTAGGTGAGGATCTTGGACTGGGTCGGCGTCTCGCGCGTCCGGAAAGGATGTGCACCATGCGCGCATGGTGCCACGCAGCCAACGCCGACCAAAGACAACCCAGCTACATGCTTTCGGACGAGAGTCCTTGCCTTTCGATATGATACGTCAAAGAACCACGGCGTAGAATTTTGTCACGGGGGACCAATGACCCCTGGCAGTCTCACTTCTCTAGTCTCAGTCGTCGTGGTTCAGGGGACGTTGGCCAGCGTGAGATCAGTTGCCGGGAAGACGGACGAAGCACCGCAATGAACCCTGGTGACCTTCGACGCGCGGACTGGAAAGCGGGTTGGGTCAACGCCGCCCTCGCGGGTTCGAATCCCGCATCCTCCGCCAGTCTGACCAGCGGAGTATGTCGACGGCTGTTGCCGAGCCTGTCACGGCCTCACGCCCGGCGCGGTGTCGTTCCTCGTTCACGCCGACTCGTCTTCGAAGGTCATCGACCACCCGAGGCTTGACCTTGACGCAACGTCAACCCTGCACGCTGTTCGCATGACATCTCACGACCCAGCCATCGAGGTCACCGGCGATCGCCAAGTCGTTCGGCGAAACCCCGGTCTGCGCGGCATCGACCTCACCGTGCCCAACGGCACCGTGTACGCACTGCTCGGGCCAAACGGCGCCGGCAAGACCACCATGATCCGCATCCTGTCCACGCTCATCGACGCCGATGACGGCGAGGCCCGGGTCGCCGGGTTCGACGTCAGGACGCGACCCTGACGGCGTCCGCCGCTCCATCGGCGTGACCGGACAGTTCTCGGCGATCGACGAGCTGCTCACCGGCCGGGAGAACCTCCGGCTGATGGCCGACCTCGCGCACCTGCAGTCACGCGAAGCCGCTGCCCGGGTGGACGAGCTGCTGGCCCGGTTCGACGTGGTCGACGCCGCCGACCGGCGCGCCGCGACGTACTCCGGTGGCATGAAGCGCCGACTCGACCTCGCCATGACATTGGTGAGCCGGCCGCGGCTGATCTTCCTCGACGAGCCGACCGCCGGGCTCGACCCGCGCAGCCGCCGCGGCCTGTGGCAGATCGTCCGGGAGCTCCTCGCCGACGGAGTGACGATCTTCCTCACCACCCAGTACCTCGAGGAGGCCGACCAGCTTGCCGACACCGTCGGGCTGCTCGACGGCGGCCACCTGGTCGCGGAGGGCACGCCCGCCGAGCTCAAGGCCCAGGCCGGAGGGGAGACGCTCGACGACGTGTTCCTGGCGCTCACCGGCCACCCCGCCACCCCGGCGGCCGACGACGACCTGGAGGAGATCCGATGAGCACGATGACCACCGCCATGACCGGGGCAACTCGTGACTCCGTCACGATGCTGCGCCGCAGCCTCAAGCACATGCTGCGCTACCCGTCGCTGACGCTGATGCTGATCGGGCAGCCACTGCTCTTCCTGCTGCTCTTCGTCTACGTCTTCGGCGGCACGATGGGTGCCGGGCTCCCCGGCGGTGGTGGCCGGGACGCGTACCTGGCCTACGTCTCCCCGGCGATCCTGATCATGACGGTCGCTTCCGTCGCGCTGAGCACTGCGATCTACGTCGCGAAGGACGCGACCGAGGGGATCATCGATCGGTTCCGGACGATGCCGATCGCCCGGTCGTCCGTGCTCACCGGCCACGTGCTGGGAGCCCTGGCGCAGACCGCTCTCGCCGTCGCGGTCGTACTGGTCGGTCGCGGTGCTGCTCGGCTACCGCCCCGGCGCCGGCGTCGCAGGCTGGCTGGGCGCGGTCGGCATCCTCACCCTGCTCGCCGTCGCGCTGACGTGGCTCTGCGTCGCACTCGGCCTGGCAGCGGGCAGTGTCGAGACCGCGAGCAACACCCCGATGTTCCTGATGATCCTGCCCTTCATCTCGAGCGCGTTCGTCCCGACCGACTCGATGCCGGCGGGACTGGCGTGGGTCGCCGAGCACCAGCCCTTCACCCCGATCATCGAGACCCTCCGCGCCTGCCTTGTGGGGAGCGACCCGGGCTCCGACGGCTGGTGGGCCGTCGGCTGGTGCGTCCTGATCACCGGGCTCTGCTTCTGGTGGGCCGGTCGGCTGTTCGGTACGGAAAGTCGAGTCGGGCAGTCTGAACCCGTGCTCACGATCAGCCAGCTGGCGGCGTACGCCGGGGTCACGGTGCGCGCGGTGCGCCACTACCACCACGTCGGGCTGATGCCGGAGCCGGCTCGGGACGGCTCCGGCTACCGGACGTACGGCGCCGCTGACGTCGTCCGCCTCATCCGGATCCGCACCCTGGCGGAGGCCGGCGTGCCGCTGGCTCGGGTGCAGGAGCTGCTCGACGCCACGCCTGCGGAGTTCAGCGAGGCGGTCACCCAGATCGACGCCGAGCTCCGCGCGAGGGATCCGCGAGCTGCAGGAGCACCGCCGACGGATCGCCCGGCTCGCCGCCGGCGACTCACTCGCGCTGCCGTCCGAGGTGGTCGACTACCTCGACAAGTTGCGCGCCAGCGGCGCATCGCAGGCGATGGTCGAGGGGGAACGCGACGCCTGGATCCTGATCGCCGCGCGCTGGCCCGAGAAGATCCCCGAGTTCATGGTCGACAAGATCGCCCAGCTCGACGATCCGCGGACGGTGCAGCTGTACCGGCTGATCAGCGAGCTGGCCGAGGTCGGCATCGACGAGGACCGGCTCATCGCCGTGGCCGACCTGATGGCCGAGATGCCCGAGCAGTCGGCGGAGCGCGGTGACGCTGGACCGGCAGAACGAGGTGATGGGCGACGACGCCCTCGTCGCCCTGCTCGACTCGTTCGCATCCGACGCCCATCCCATGGTCGAGCGACTCCAGGAGCTGATGGCCGAACGCGGCTGGACGGGCTGGATCCGCATCGAAAGAGCTGACCCCGCCGCCCCGCGACACCACCCGGGGCGACCTAGGTCTGTCGTCTCCGCTGCAGGTGGCGTGCCCGGCGCGCCGACGCGTGCCCAGACCGCCTGCTGGAACGCCAAGGTGGCCCATCCCGCGATGGCCATGCCGCTGATGTTGAGAAGCAGCTGCGCTGCACTGCCCCAGATCTCGTGTACAGCTCCGAAGGCCAGGCCGAGGGCGATGTTGCCCGCCGCCGGCACGGTCGTGACCGAGATGAAGACCCCCGACAGGCCGCCCACCTTGGCAGAGGTCAGGGACAGGACGCCGGCAGCCGCGGCGATCAGGGCAACGATGAAGGACCACTTGTCGGGCGTGTAGATGAAGTCCGTGCCGGGACGGCTCCCGTGACGTCCTGGCTCGAGATCCATCCGAGTGCGCGGCCGGTGAGCGCGGCAAGCGTGGTCACGGCGATGGCGACCCCGAAGCCGATCACCAGGGTTCTGGCGGCATGGAACCCCAGTGAGGGGCGACGACGGACCAGCGCCAGGCCAAGCGCCGCGATGGCGACGAACTCCGGACCCAGCACCATCGCTCCGATCACCAGGATCTGGGAGTCGACGACGATGGCGATCCCGGCCAGCATCGTCGCGAGCGTCATGAACGACAGGTAGGTCCAGTTGAGCTCTGACTCCTCGTAGGCCCGTTGGGTCACCTCGGTCCAGACGACGGCGTCGGCGCTGCTGCCCGGGGTGCGCTTCTCCGCGGCCAGACCCTGCTCGGACGTCCAGGTGCGCACGGGCTCGATGTGGATCGTGCCGGCCTGGGGTACCTCGAGGACGTCGAGCTGGTCGAGGATCTCGTTCGCAGCCTCCCGGGCGATGTCGGCGAGCACGATGTCGCCGGCCGGGTGCAGGGAAGCGTTCCTGAGGACGGCCAGGCTGCTCACGGCCGGGTCGTCGTCGACGACCTCGAGCACGCGCTCGGTCAGGTCGCGAGGGACGGCGATGCGCAGGTGCAGCATCGCCACAGTCTGACGCACCTGCGGGGCCGGGTATTCGCACGCGCGCCAGGGCAGGAGTGTCACCGGGGCTGGACGAGGACCCGACCGACTGGTCCGCCAGCAGGATGGCGACCTTGCGCTGTTCGAGTGTCGGCCGCGCGCGTGTTCGGTGAGTGCCTCGGGCGACTCGGTGCTCGGGGCAACGATCTCCGCAGCCTCAGCACTCCGTCAAGCTATCCGGCCCGGCGGTCGGCTCGCGCCTGCTGGCGATGCCCCCTAGAGCCACTTCGGTGACGGCTGCCCGATCGCGACGAGGAGCACGGTCGCCTCGACGTCGTCGGGATCATTGATGGCCAACTGGCCGTGGGGCTGGGTCAGGAAGAAGTCGAACCAGACTCCCGCCGAGAGAGGCGCCACGATGCCGGCCGCCCGGACGCCAGTACTGGCCGCGGTGGTAAGGGGAATTGGCCTGAACTCGCGTACGCGACCACGGTGATGTCAGAACGCGCGGCCGAGGGCTAGTCTCACTTCTGGTCTCAGTCGCCTCGATTCATCGCGGTTCGCCGAGGCCCTCGTAGTTGCCGAAACACGGACGAAGCGCCGCAACGGACTCCGCTGAACCTCGGAGCGACGAGTTGGAAAAGCGGGTTGGGTTAACAGCCCTCAGGGGTTCGAATCCCCTATCCTCCGCCACGCTGACCAGCGGATATGTAGACCCCTGTTGCCGAGCCGTCACGGCGCACGCTTCTCGAGTCTCAGTTTCAGTCTCACTTGAGCAGCTCGATCACCTCCGTGACTCGACGGGTTGCCGGGCAGGCGCCACTCAACCGTGCAAGTTTGTGACTACAACCCCCGCACGAACGTGACGACCTCCAGCAACTCTTCGACGCGCACTGACGCAGGAGCGGCGCACGGCCGGATCTTGCCGGGGAGGAGCCTCAGAGGTATCCGGGCGATGACGTATTCATCGCTGCACCGGCACCGTGGCTGGAGACGGCGGCGCGACCCCCTTGGTCGTCTTCACGGTGTAGGTAACCTCCTTTGCCCCGGTGGGCAGCGTCCCGTCGATGCGTAGGTTGGTGGTCGCCTCCTCGGTCATGGTGAACGGCGCCTTGCCGATGACCGTGGAGCCGGCCGTCGCGATGACTGTTCCGACGCAGCCACCCACCCCGGTCGCGCAGGCGAGTCCGGCGCTGATGTGACCGCTCTTGTCGGGCGTGGCCGTGGTGGTGGTGACCGTCAACGCCGAGGGGAAGCTCGCCCCGGTCGGCGTGTTGTCGCCGTGTGGGTCGAGGCAGCCGTCGAACTCGTAGGCGGGGTTGTTGACGGTGCGTCCGCGGGCATCAGTGATCGTCTGGTAGCCGATGAGCGAGGAGGGGCTGCCGACGGTGTAGCAGCCGTTGCTGTGCACCGTGACCTCAAGCTTGCCGTAGCCGGTGGGCGGCATCGGCACGTTCGGGTCGATCCAGCTCGTCAGGCAGATCCAGCCGGTACCGGGCCCGTTCTGCGGCAAGCCGGGGCCCTTGTCGCACATCGACGTGGCGTGCAGGGACTGTGGGGTGATGCCCTTGTGACCGACGAGTGCGGCTTCCTGGCTGTAGACGTTGCCGAAGGACGCGGCGACCGATCGCTCGAGCCGGGGCTTGGTGATGGTGCTGCCGCTGCTGGTGGCCACGGCGATCCCGCCGAGGCCGACGGCGGCGAGTACGGCGATGACGAGGGTGATGATGATGCGTCGCATGTCAGCCTCCGGTGATGTCGCGACGGCGGAGAAGCGTCCAGGAGACACCGAAGGTCAGAGCGGTCCACACCACGCTCGTGATCAGCCCGTTGGCGAACGGCCCGGAGAACGCAGGCAGTGCGAGGAAGCCGTGCCAGGCCTCGTACCCAGTGGTCGGCAGCAACGGACGAAGTGCTTCGGCGCCTCCGGTGGCCCCGACCAGCTGCATCACCATGCCGAGGACAACTGGGGCGGCGACGCCGACGGCGACGCTGCGCGACCACACCGAGAACAGCACAGCGAGTCCGGTGAAGGCGATGGTGGGCGGGAGGGTGCTCAGCCAGCTGGCCGCGACCAGCCGCCAGGCTTCATGGGCGGGGATGACCTGTCCCGTCAAGCCGGTGAGGTCACCGTGGCCACCGATGACCACGCTGGCGAGGACCGTCGAGGTGCCCAGGAAGAGCAGCACCACGACCGCGAAGCCGAGTGCAGCGACCGACTTGGCCGTGAAGAACGCGGAGCGGCTCACCGACCGGGTCAGGATCGTCTTCCAGGTTCCGTGGTGGTCCTCGCTGGCGAAGATGTCACCGGCGACCATCGCGGTCAGCAGGGGAAGCACCCACTGGGCCGCGTACCCGAGGACGAGCAGGGCCAGAGAGAAGCCGTTCGTGGTCGCGTAGCGACCGAAGAGGGTGTCCCTCGGCGGGTTGCCCTGGGCGTGGATGGCGAGTGCGATCGGGATCGGGGCGATGAGCGCGGCGGCAAGAAGTGCCTTGGTGCGCAGCTGCGCCCGCAGCTTCCGCAGCTCGAAGGCGAGGGCCGAACCGAAGCCGGCGTGTCTGGCGGCGGTGGTGGCTGTCCTGGACGAGGCGCTGGTTGTGATCGTGGACATCAGACCGTGGCCTCCTGCCTCGGCTCAGGACCGGTATCGGTCAGCATGAAGAAGAGGGCCTCGAGCGGGGTCTGGGTCGGGGTGAACTGGCGCAGCTGGATCCCGGAGGCGACGACGTCGGCCACGAAGGCTGCCACCACCTGGGTCGGGCCGGAGACGATCAGGGCACCGGTCTCGTCATCGGTGACGGTCATCCCGGTGCGTCCTGCCGCGAGGGACAGCGTTCGGCCGTTGTCGACCGTGTCGAGCAGGTGGCCGGGGTCGGGTGCCATGGCACGGAGGTCGGCGATGCTGCCGTGGAAGGCGACCGCACCCGCCTTCATGATGGTGACGTTGTCGCAGATCTCCTCGACCTCGTCCATGTTGTGCGAGGAGAGGAGGACCGTCAGGCCGCCCTCAGCCAGCCGCTTCACCAGCGCGCGCATGTCACGGATGCCGGCGGGGTCCAGGCCGTTGGCGGGCTCGTCGAGAACGAGCAGCCTGGGCTCGCGCAGCAGGCTCGCGGCGACTCCGAGGCGCTGACGCATGCCGTAGGAGTAGCCGCCGACCTTCCGGTCGGCCTCGTCGAGGATGTCGACGGTCTCGAGCACCTCGTCGACGAGGCCGGGAGGCGAGCCGCCGTCGAGGCGGGTCAGGCCGACGAGATTCTGCCGGCCGGAGAGGTAGGGGTAGAAACCCGGGGACTCGATGAAGCCGGACACGCCTTCGAGAACCGCGATGCCGTCCTTGTCCAGCTGCGTCCGAAGACCTCGAGCGTGCCGGCGTCGGGACGGATCAGGCCGAAGAGCATGCGCAACAGGGTGGTCTTGCCGGCGCCGTTCGGGCCGAGCACGCCGTACACCTCACCAGGTGCCACCCGGATCGAGACGTCGTCGACCGCGCGCACGCGCCCGAAAGACTTGACGATGCCCTGGGCATCGACAGCAAATGGTTCTGTCATGGCGCGGACGGTACGGAGCCGAAAATGAAGGCCAGATGAACCGAGCTACTCGGCGTCGTGGGCAGGTATCACCAGGCGCACCCGTCCACCGGGGCCGTCAAGGATCTCCGCGTGGCCATCGTGCGCGGCAGCGACCGCCTGGACCAGGTGGAGGCCCAGGCCGGAGCCCGGGGTGGAGCGTGACTCCTCGGCTCGGCTGAAGCGGTCGAAGGCGTGCTCCTGGAAGCCGGCGGGGAAACCCGATCCCTCGTCGGCGACGGTCAGGTCCAGGGCACCGTCCTGCGCGCGGGCCGTGACGGTGATCCGGCCGACGCCGTGACGACGAGCGTTGCGGAGCAGGTTCGCGATCGCAATCGTCGTCCAGCGGCGATCCACGAACGCCAACGACCCCGGTACGTCGAGATCCAGTGTCACGTCGGAACCCGAAGGCAGCGCGTCGCGCCGGGCACCCTCGACGAGCTCGCCGGCATCGACCATCTCGCGGTGGAGCGAACCCGCGCGGAGCTCTTCGATGTCCAGCAGCGTGTTGGCCAGGTCGACCAGTCGCGACACCTGAGCCTGGAGCGAGCTGAGCACCTCTCGCACCTGTTCGGGGTCGCGTTGCCGATGGTTGGCCCACTCGAGCTCGGTGGTCATCAGTGTCAACGGGGTGCGCAGCTCGTGGGCGGCATCGGCAAGGAACTGTCGCTCGCGGGCGGCGCCGTCGTCGATCCGCGCCAGGAGGGCGTTGAAGGTGTGTCCGAGTCGGGTGAGCTCGTCGTCCCTCCGCGCCGAGATGGGCAAGCGGTCGCCGCTCTCCGCCTGGGCGCTCGCGGCCGCGCGGCGGTACGCCTCGACGGGGTCCAGGGCGGCGCGCGCCGTCCGGTAGCCGACGAAGGACGCCGCAGCCAGGGTCAGTAGGTAGGCGATGCCGAGCTGCAGCATCAGCTCCCTCAGCGCCTCGTCGTGCTTCGATCGGCTGATCACGGCCAGGACCACACGCTTGCCTGCCGGAGTGGATACGACCGTCGGGCGCACCCGGTACGGGTGCGCCGCCGCCGGGATGAACGAGCCCAGGTCGTAGTCGTCGTCCTTGCCGGCCACGATCTCCTCCACCCGGGTGGCCGAGGCGAGAGGCGGCAGCCCGGGGCTACTGGCCACGAGTCGGCCCGACGGTGTGAAGGTCTGGTACTTCTGTCCTGGGGTGTCATCGGGCGGCGTGGCCCGCCCGGCGACGGCGCGGTCCACCACCGTCGTCCAGGCGCGGAGGTCCTGGTTGAGCTGGCGGTTGAGCGCGAACTCCACGCGCCAGTACACGAACCCAGCGGCAGCCAGCAGCACCACGGTCATGGCGACGGCGACCGCCAGCACGAGGCGCGTGACGATCGGGCGGCCACCGACGGCACGCTGCCAGAAGTTCCTGGCGCGCGAGGAAGCCATCACTTCTGGCTGCGAGGTGTGCTGCGTGTTTCCTCCAGCCGGTAACCGCGGTTGCGGAGGGTCGTGATCTCGACCCCGCCGGCCTGGGTGAGCTGGTTGCGCAACCGGTAGACGTGTACCTCGAGGGCGTTGCTCGCGATGTCGGCATCGTCCTCGTCCCACACCGCTTCGAAGAGCTGCTGACGCGTGACGAGGCGGCCGGCGTTGAGCATCAGTTCCCGCAGCAGGGCGAACTCCCGCCGTGGCACGGCGACTTCCTCGCCCCCGATCCAGACCCGTTGGGCGGCGCTGTCGAGTCGCACCGCTCCGACGGTGAGCTGTTCCTGCAGTGGGTCGAGCCGACGGGTCAGTGCCTTGAGGCGGGCCGCCAGCTCTTCCATGGCGAACGGCTTGACCAGATAGTCGTCAGCGCCCGCCTCCAGACCAGCCACCCTCTCGCGGACAGCGCCCCTCGCGGTGAGCATCAGGATGGGCAGTCCCAGCCCTTCGCGACGAACGATGCGACAGACCTCGAGTCCGCTCAGGCCCGGCATCATCAGGTCCAGCACCATCGCGTCGACGGTGACGTCGTGTGCGGCCTCCAGCCCATCTGCGCCGTTGTAGCAGCTCGTCGTGGTGAAGCCGAGCTCCTGGAGGTAGCTGGTGACCAGGTCGACGAGGCGTACTTCGTCGTCCACCACGGCGACGTGCATGGGCTCACCCTAGGCGTTCACCCAAGGCGGGACTTCGTTCCCGTGACCGAGTGACAGGGGCGACGACTAGCCCGCGGCTAGCGCGACGAGCCCAGCGCCAGCGCCGATCAGGGCACACGCGCCCAGGGTGCGGAGCACGGACCACTTGGCTCGAAAGAGCAAGAGCGCGGCAACGGCAGTGACCGCGAGCGAAAGTGGCTTGAAGGTGGCGAGATCTGGCACCTGGAGCTGCAATGGCCCCCAGGTCACCGTGCTGACGTCACGGAAGAGTGTGTGGATGGCGAAGAAGAGGGCGAGGTTCGCGATCACCCCGACCACGGCCGCCATGACGCCCGTCAACGCCGCCGACAGGGCGTGGTTCCCCCGGAGTCGCTCCACGAATGGTGCGCCCACGAAGACGAACACGAAGCACGGAACAAAAGTGACCCACGTGGTCAGGAGAGCGGCCACGACAGCGGCCACCCACGGGTCGAGCGACCCCGGATCGTGGTAGGCACCAACGAAGGCCACGAACTGAACCACCATGATCAGCGGTCCGGGGGTCGTCTCGGCCAGGGCCAGCCCGGTGATCATCTCGGTGGGGGTGAGCCAGCCGTAGTACCCCACCGCCTTCTGGGCGACGTAGGCGAGGACGGCGTACGCGCCCCCGAACGTGACCAGCGCGGCACCGGTGAAGAAGAACGCCATGTCGGCGAAGATGCTGTCGCGACCGGTCAGCGCCACCACCAGCCCCACCGGCACGACCCAGGCGATCAAGCCCAGACCGATGACCTTGACGGCGTGGCTCCGGCTGGCGCGTTCGGTGTGGAGTTGGTCGTCCGAGATCAAGGGAACCGGGCCGTCATCAGCGACAGCCGCGGGCTTCGGATCGCTCATGGTCTGCGGCGCCCAACGGCCCAAGGCCCAACCCGCCGCGGCGGCCGCGCCCACCACCCACGGGAACGGAACCGCGAACGCCCACAGCGCGACGAACGCCGCGACGGCCAGCGCGACCAGGGCCGGATGTCCCAAGGCGCGACCACCGACCCGCACCACGGCCTGGGCCACGATCACCAACACCGCTGGTGCCACAGCTGCGAGTACAGCGGTGACGACTGTGGTGTCACCCGCAGCGACGTACAGGGCAGACAACCCCAGCAAGGCGACCACCCCTGGCAGCACGAACAGGCCTCCGGCGATCAGGCCGCCAGAGACCCCGTTGAGCAGCCACCCGACGTAGATCGCCAGCTGCTGGGCCTCAGGGCCGGGCAGCAACGTGCAGAACGAAAGCGCGTGGAGAAACCGTTTCTGTCCGATCCAGCGCCGCCGGTCGACCAGCTCGTGCTGCATCACCGCGATCTGCCCAGCAGGGCCGCCAAAGGTCTGCAAGGAGATCGCAAACCAGGCACGGGTGGCCTCACCAAGCGGCACCAACCCCTTGGCGCTCTCCCCGGGCGCAGCCCCCTCGGCCGGGCCCTCGGGTTGCTGGGGCGGGTCGGTCACGGGCACTTCCTTCCACACTCAGCAGGCCAGACGCAAGCGCAGACCGGACGTCGTGTTCTGGCCACGATGATCAGTGCCGGTGGTGACTGAGCTTCGCGTGTTGCGCGTCACCGATCGGACCTGCGGGGCTGACGTGGATGGTGGCGTCCGCGAGCTTGGGGATCTCGTGCAGGAGTCGGTGGTGGGCGTCGGTGGCGATCTCGTGGGCCAGGGCGACGGACGCTTGTGGATCCACGACGATGCCGGCCTCTGCGCGCATCTGGTGACCGATCCAACGCAGCCGAACCTGCTCCAGCTCCGTGACGCCAGGAGTCTCGAGCAGGACCTGCTCAGCAGCGCGTACCAGGTCGGGGTCGACCGCGTCCATCAGCCGTCGGTAGATGTCACGTGCGGCTCCGCGGAGGACGACCAGGATCGCCACCGTGATCAGGAGGCCGACCAGGGGGTCGGCAAGTGGGAAACCGAGGAGTGCACCGAGTGCGCCGAGGACCACCGCCAAGGACGTGAAGCCGTCGGTACGCGCGTGCAGGCCATCTGCCACGAGCGCCACGGAACCGATGTGGCGGCCGACCCGGATGCGATAGACGGCCACAGCCTCGTTCCCCAGGAAACCCATGACACCGGCACCCAGCACCACCCACGCCGCCGTCAACGGCTGCGGGTCGAGAAGCCGGCGTACGGACTCCCAACCCGCGACGACCGCGGAGAGCGCGATCATCACCACGATGAAGACCCCGGCAAGGTCCTCGGCCCGCCCGAAACCGTAGGTGTACCGCCGCGTCGGTTGCCGACGTGCCAGCGAGAACGCTATCCACAGCGGCACAGCGGTGAGCGCGTCGGCGAAGTTGTGGATCGTGTCCGCCAACAGGGCCACCGACCCCGAGACCAGCACGACCAGGAGCTGCGCCAGGGCCGTCACGCCCAGGACGAGCAGACTGATCTTGACTGCGCGGATGCCCTCGCGGCTGGACTCCAACGCAGAGTCAACAGAGTCAGCAGCATCGTGACTGTGCGGTGCGAAGATCGACCGCAGGAACCCGGCGGCCCCACCCACGTGGTCATGGTCGTCGTCGTGGCGGTGCGTGTGCGGAGGTTGCCCAGCGTGATCGGGTCGATCATTCATGCGTCTGCCTTCTTGGAATCAAGCAGGGCGACGTTGGGGTGCACGCGGTGGTGCTCGGGCACGCCGCCGGAGGCGTGCTCTGCGTGGTACACGGCGTCCCGGATGAGCTGACGTACGTGATCGGACTCGACGCGGTAGAAGATCTGGTTGCCCTGACGCCGTGTCTGCACCAACCGCGCCATCCGGAGCTTCGCCAGGTGCTGGGACACACTCGTCTGCGGCTTGCCGGCACCGGCTGCCAGCTCGTTGACGGGCAGTTCCTCGTCCAGCAGCAGCCAGAGCAGCACGACCCGCGTGGGATCAGCCAGCATCCGGAAGACCTCCACCGCCAGGCCCACCTGGTCCTCTGGAGGAACGACGCGACCAGAACTATGTGACTGCATGCGCATATGTTGTCACACGATGGAGCGGCGTGCTCCCGCTCACCGCCGCGTGCGCCTGCGGCGGAGGTCTTAGTCTCAGTTCTAGTCTCAGTCGCGTCGGTTCAGGAACGTTCACGAGGCCCGGATCAGTTGCCGAAACACGAACGAAGCACCGCAACGGACTCCGCTGAACCTTGGAGCGACGAGTTGGAAAGCGGGTTGGGTTAATAGCCCTCAGGGGTGAATCGAATCCCCTATCCTCCGCCACGCTGACCGACGGACATGTCGACTGGTCTCAGATTGTCTGGACGAGACCGCCGTCGATGACGAAGTCCGCGCCGGTGACGTTTCCCGCCCGACCGCTGGCGAGGAAGACGACCAGGTCTGCCACTTCCTGGGGCGTGGTGAACCGGCCGGTCGCGGCCTGGGCCGCGGCTTGCTGGGCCACGGAGTCCGGGTCGACACCACCAGCGTGAGCGACGACGTTCGCAACTCCGCGGTCACCCAGCCACAGGTCCGTGGCCACCGGCCCGGGGCTGACGGTGTTCACCCGCACGCCACGCGGTCCGACCTCCTTCGACAACGCCTTGGAGAAGTTGGCCAGGGCTGCCTTGGCGGCGCTGTAGTCGATGACCAGCGGGTCGGGGAGGAAGGCGTTGACCGAGAGGTCGTCACGATCGATCCCCGGCTCTCGAGGAGGTGCGGCAGCGCCGACCGGGTGGCGCGGACCGCTGCCATGAAGTTGATGCCCATGGTCCGGGTCCAGTCCTCGTCCGGTATCGAGAGGAACCCGTCCGGGCGTGGCTGCGCGGCGCCGACGTTGTTGACCAGCACGTCGAGGCTCCCGAACTCCGAGACCGCCGCGGTGACGAGTCGTTCGGGGCCGTCGGGAGTGCTGAGGTCGACCTGGACGGGCAGCACCTCGTAGCCCGCCGTGACGAGGGCGCGAGCTCGCCGTCCACCTGGCGCGCTCCCGCGACGACCCGCGCCCCCTCCTCCAACAACGTGCGCGTCACGGCCAGGCCGATGCCCTTGCTGGCCCCGGTCACCACCGCGACCTTGTCCTTCAGCTGCAGATCCATGCCGACAGCCGCCGCCCGCCCGGCCGGTCTACTCGGTGAACCGTTGGACGAAGGCGAGGGCCGTGTCGGCGACCTCGTGCCAGCCGCTGTCGATGGTGAGTGCGTGACCGCGACCGGGCATCTCGATGATCTCGGTGGTGCCCTGGTTGCGCTTCTGCTTCTTGTACGACGAGTTGGCGATCGCCCAGGGGACGGTGTGGTCCTTCTCCCCGGAGATGATCAGCAGCGGTCCGCGGTCGGGGTTCTTGCTGTCCACCTTCACCTCGGTCCACGGGTTGAGGTTGGCGCTCGCGGCCTGGAAGAGCGGTGCACCTGGCGCCGGCACCGCGTAGGTCGTCGTACAGCTGCTTGGCCTCGTCCTCGCTCGACGGCGTTGGCGAAGCCGTAGCGGAACTGCTCGTAGGTCAGCGGGACGGCGCGGTCGCGGTTCGCGGGGTTGGCCAGGACGGGCGAGGCGGACCGGAGCGAGGAGATCGGCAGCGGCAGCACGCCACGGAAGGGTGCCGGGTCGATCGCGACCGTCGCGGCCGAGAGGCCCCGACCGGCAAGGATCTGGGACAGCAGGCCGCCGAACGAGTGGCCGACCAGGGCAGGCTTCTCGGTCCAGCCGCTCGATGATGGCGGTGTAGTGGTCGGCCACCTGGCCGACGGTCTTGTGCGCGAACACCTCGGGATGAGCGTTCGCCTCGTCGACCGTCTCGGGGTCGTCCGGCCAGCCGGGCGTCAGCGCGGTGTAGCCGTTCTTCTCGAAGACCTCCGCCCATCTGTCCCAGCTGCTCGGGAGCAGCCAGAGACCATGGATGAACACCACGGGGGTGCGTCCGGTCTGGTTGCAGCTCGGACCTGCTCCGTCGTGAGCTCGTCGATGTGCTGCGGTGTGGACGTCATGCCAGCTCCCTGGTAGCTGCGCATCCAGGCGAGTGCGCGGATGTCGACGAACCCGTGTCGGCTCGCCGTCGTACCCCCGAGAACCGGGGCCGATCTGCTGCGAGGGTGTGCTATGTGGAGGGAACGTTCTACCTACTATGGAACGTAGACCTGAACGCCAGGTCGAGTCAACGGTGGTGGTCAGACCATGACGCAGTCCACGGGAGCGACACCCGCGGCGGCCGGCCCTCGGCTGCCCGGGCGCGGATCCTCGCCGCCGCGGACCGGCTGTTCTACGCCCGCGGCATGCGGGCGGTCGGCGTCGACCTGGTGGTCTCCGAGGCCCAGGTGACGCGGGTGACGTTCTACCGGCATTTCCCCTCCAAGGACGACGCTGATCGCCGCCTACCTCCAGGGGCGGCTCGACCGCGACCAGGACCAGGTGGCCCAGCTGCGGCGGGACCACCCGGGTGACCCGCGAGCGGTGCTGACCGGGATCGCCGAGGCGGTCGCGTCGGAGACAACGAGCCCGGAGTTCCGCGGGTGCCCCTACGCGAACCTCACCGCCGAGTTCTGCGACGAGGTCCACCCCGGCCGAGCGATCGCCGCCGCGCACCGGGCGTGGCTCCTGAGCGAGGTGCAGGACCTGCTGCTCGACTCCGCGTCCCGCAGCACGGCATCGTCGCCGAGCAGCTCGTCATGCTCCGCGCGGGAGTCATGGCGGTCTCGTCCGTGGGACAGACGCCAGGTGTGGGGACTGCCTTCATCGGCGCATGGACGGGGTTGATCGACCGGGCGCTCTGACGAGCGCGGCGTTCCGACTGAGCGGGGTGCGTCGTCAGGTCCCGGTCATGTGGCGTCATCCACTGTTCTTCCATGACCACGCAGCAGGTGCCCGTGTCTGGTCCCAGGTCAGACCTCGTGGTGATCCCGACGTACGACGAGGCGGAGGGAATCACGGCGCTGCTCGATGCCGTCTTCGGTTGCGTCCCCGGGATCACCGTCCTCGTCGTCGACGACTCCAGCCCGGACGGCACTGCTGACCTCGTGCGGGCGCATCGACCTGTTCGGATCGCGACTTCACCTCCTGAGCCGTACGAGCAAGGACGGACTCGGTGCGGCGTATCGCGCCGGCTTCGCGTGGGCGTTGGACCGAGGCTACGAGCGGATCGCCCAGATGGATGCGGACCTGTCACATCCCCCGAGCCGGCTCGAGGCCCTGTTCGCCGCACTCGAGGACGGCGACGTGGCCGTGGGTTCGCGTTACGTCAGAGGCGGCCGGATCGACAACTGGTCGTGGAGCCGGCGTTTCATCTCCTGGGGCGGCAACGCCTACGTGCGGATGGTTCTCCAGCTCCCGGTCCGGGACGCCACCGCAGGATTCAAGGCGTTTCGCCGAGAGGCCCTCGCGGCGATCGACGCCGTCCATTCCGAGTCGAACGGGTACTGCTTCCAGATCGAGAACACCTGGCGCGCCGTGAACCTGGGCCAACGGATCGTCGAGGTGCCCATCACGTTCTCCGACCGGACGGTCGGACAGTCCAAGATGACCCGCCGCATCGTGATCGAGGCGATGGTGCGGGTGCTCGGGTGGCGCTGGCGTGACGGTGCCGTCCGCACACAGAAGCGCGGTCTGGTGCTGGACGATGCCCGTACTCACTGACGGACCTCCCGCCTCCTCGGGGGGCGCGCGGGCGAGGCAGCCCACGTTGGGACGGCATCTGGTCGAGCGCGTGATGTCGCTCGCCCCAGGATCCTCACCCCCAAGATCATCAGCTTCCTGACCGTGGGAGGCGCCGGCTACGTGGTCGACGTCGTCGCGTTCAACTGGTTGCGATCGACTGCCCTGTTCGGCGCCATGGACCCGGTGGTCGCCAGGGTGCTGGCGATGGTCGCGGCCATGGCCGTGACCTACGCCGGCAACCGGACCTTCACATGGCGATCCAGACCGCTGCACGATCGTCGACGCGAGCTCGGCCTCTTCGCACTGTTCAACCTCTCCGCACTGGTGCTCTCGGTGATCCCCCTGTACGTCTCGCACGACGTCCTCGGCATGACCAGCCCGCTCGCCGACAACGTCTCGGCGAACGTCGTGGGCGTCGCCCTGGGGACCCTCTTCCGGTACTGGACCTACGAGCGAGTTGTCTTCGCGACGACCCAGCACGTGGCCGCCCGCACCCGGTCGACCGCACGACGGCATGACCCACGCAAGCCAGGGCGGATCCGTCGGAACCCTGCGACGCACTGTCATCCGACGGCTCTTGCTGGGCAGCTCCACGATGTTGTTCCTGGAACTCGCCCTGATCCGATGGCTGGGCGCGAACGTCGTCCACCTCAGCTACTTCTCGAACTTCGTGCTGCTGGGCTCGTTCCTCGGGATCGGGTTGGGGTTCCTGAACAGTCGCAGGACGTGTTCGGCACTGCCGTTGACGGCACCTCTGCTCGCGGTGACCGTGGTGCTGGCCCTCAGGTTCCCGGTCAACATCCAACGCTCCGGGGCTGACGTCATCTACTTCACCGGGCTCCACACGACCGGCCCGCCCGCATGGGTGGCGCTCCCCGTGATCTTCCTGCTGGTGGCCGCGACCCTGGCAGGCCCTGCCGAGGTCGTCGGCCGTTGCTTCGGCCTGCTGCCGCCGCTGACCGCTTACCGGTACGACCTCCTCGGCTCGCTGATCGGGATCGGGCTGTTCACCCTGCTGTCGTTCATGTGGGCCCCGTCCATCGTCTGGGGAGTCCTGGTCGGGTGCGCGTTGGTCGTGCTCGCGATCGGGACCCGGGCACGGCTCATCGCTGCCGCGAGTGCGCTGGTGGTCGGCGGCATGCTCCTCAGCGAGTCGCTGACCGCCGGGGTCGCCTGGTCCCCGTACTACAAGATCACGACCCACCACTCGTCGTTCGGCCCCGGAGCACTGAGCATCTGGGTGAACGGCGTGCCGCACCAGACGATGGCGCAGGCACAGTGGCGCTTGGCGAACATGCCCGAGCAGTACGGGACGCCATACGAGCGGCTACCACGTGTACGGCTCGACAACGTCCTGGTCGTGGGTGCTGGATCCGGCAGCGACGTCGCCATCGCTCTCAGCAAGGGGGCCCGCCATGTCGATGCGGTCGAGATCGACCCGCGCATCCTCCACCTCGGCAAGCGCTACAACCCGGACGAGGTCTACCAGGACCGGCGCGTCACTCCGCACGTCAACGACGGCCGCGCGTTCCTTGAACGCACCGACACCAAGTACGACCTGATCCTGTTCGCCCTGCCCGACTCCCTTGCGCTGGTGAACGGCGCCTCGCAGATCCGGCTCGAGTCCTTCCTCTTCACCGAGGAGGCCCTGCGTTCCGCCGCCGACCACCTCAAGCCCGACGGGGGCTTCGCGATGTACAACTACTACCGCGAGAACTGGCTCATCGGCCGGCTGGCGGGAACTGCCAGCGCGGCGTTCGGACACCGTCCGTGCGTCGACAGCTTTGCCGAGCACCAGGCCGTGGTCACGATCGCGAGGAACGCCGCCAACCAGGCCTGCGGCTCGACGTACACACCCGGTGCGGACGCCGTGGCTCCCGCGATGGACGACGCACCGTTCCTGTACTTCAAGGGCGGCGCGATCCCGCCGCTGTACGTGTGGACGCTGGCCGGGATCGTTCTCATCTCGCTGGTGCTGGTGCGCGCCCTGGGCGGGCCGTTCCGAGCCATGCGGCCCTATGCCGACCTGTTCTGCATGGGTGCCGCCTTCCTGCTGCTCGAGACGAAGAATGTCGCGACCTTCGCCCTGCTCTTCGGCACGACCTGGCTGGTGAACGCGATGGTCTTCGGCGGCGTCCTGCTCACGGTCCTCGCAGCGGTCGAAGCCACCCGACTGTTGCGAACTCCACCGATTCGCGTCGTGTACGCGGGGATCTTCGCCTCCCTGGCGGTGGCCTGGGTCGTGCGTCCGGAGTGGCTGCTCGGGCTGCCCTTCCCGGCCCGCCTGGCAGCCGCGACGGCCATCGCATTCATGCCGATCTTCCTGGCGAACGTCGCGTTCGCCAAGCGGTTCGCCGCGACCTCCGACTCCCAGGAAGCATTCGGTGTGAACCTCCTCGGCGCCATCGTGGGTGGGTGTCTGGAGTACGCCGCCCTGCTCACCGGCTATGCCAACCTCCTCGTCCTGGTGGCGCTCCTGTATCTCCTCGCCCTCGTGCTCATGCCGAAGCAGGCGCGGGTGTGAGTCAGCACTGAGCCGGGTTCACCGGCACGTGACGGTCGAGGTTGTCC
Source organism: uncultured Actinomycetota bacterium (assembly GCA_963698945.1). Classification (GTDB taxonomy): domain Bacteria; phylum Actinomycetota; class Actinomycetes; order Propionibacteriales; family Nocardioidaceae; genus Marmoricola. The sequence goes on from CAVOST010000019.1 coordinate 28,486, forward strand.
CTGAGGTAGACGATCCGGCCGCAGAGGTGCGCCACCACGTGGTACTGCTGGCGGAGGGGTGCGCCCGTCGCCTTGCGAAGCAGGGCAGCGTCGGTCCGTGGACCACGCACCACCATCCACGTCGGGGCATCGGGACCCTCGAGCAGAGTCGCCAGCGTCGTGAGGTCCGGGTCGAGGGTGCGCGCCGGGAGGCTCCACAGGTACTCGTAGTTCGACCGGAGGCCTGAGGCCGCCACGATCTCGGCGTCGCCGAAGGTGCTCACGATCGTGTCCCCCGGTTCGGCAACGTCCGCGATGGCTTCACCGACCAGAGGCCCGTGGTCGGTGGGCAGCTGCCCGTGGGCAGTTGCGCCCAGCGCCAGGGAGAGGGCACACGACGACCGCTGCCAAGGGCTGCGCGAGGCGTGGTGTTCGGCCTGTCAGGATGCCGGCGGCCAGCGCCGTCGGCACCACGAGCTGGACCAGGTAGTGGGGCCAGTAGCTGGCGCCGGCGACGATCGAGAAGAGGTCGTAGACGGCGACCACGAGCACGGCCGGGGCGACCACGCGCACATCGAACGCACGGACGCGGCGATGCCGGACCACGATGAGCCCCAGCACAGCAAGGACGATCGGCCCCAGGGAGAGCATCTCCAGAGCGGTCAGCTGACCCAGGGCGACCAGGTGCGCGTGCCGCGAGGCGCCCTGGATGGTGTCGGCGGCGGCCAGCCGGAAGGGGTACATCGCGAACCAGATGCCGCCGATCGACGAGCCTCGGACAGAGGCAAGGCCCAGCACCGCCACTGCGGCGCCCACGGCGCCGGCGAGCCAGGTCCCGACGGTGCGCGCGAGCGAGAGTCGGTCGGCGCGGTGAAGGGTGACCTGCAGCGCCGTGACCACGCCGAAGAAGAGGAGCCCGTCGACCATGTTCTGCTTGACGAGCACGGCCGCCGAGGCTGTTGCCCCCGAGACGGCGAGGAGCCCCCAGCGGGGCGTCGGGTGTCGGGCGGACTCCACCCAGGCCCAGATCGAGGCGGCGATGAACGGGGCGGCGAGCAGCTCGCCGTTCACCGGTAGGGCACCGAGTGCCGGCGAGGAGAAGCCGACTGCGGCGACACAGGCGGCCCAGAAGCCGGCGCGCTGACCCGCCAACCCCTTGGCACACAAGCCGACCAGCAGCGTCGCCGAGAACGCGGCGAGGCACCCGAGCAGCCGGAGGCCCCCCGGCGTCCCAGCGTGGGAGGCGAGGCGGAAGAGCTCGATCAGGAGCGGAGGCCGGTCGACCCAGAATCGCCCGTAGAGGGACGGGCCGGGACTCCACTGGCGGGCGACGAGCGAGAACCCTGCTTCGTCCGGTGTGAGCGGCGTACCCACGTACGGGAGTCTCAGGATCACGGCGCCGACGGCGACGGCCACCAGCTGCGGAGTGGTGCCCATGCGCTGCCACCACGCGGCGGGGTCCCCCACCCGTGCCTGACCCGCACCGAGAGACCCGGCGCTCGGCCCCTCGTGGCGCGGCTCGGCGATGGTCACGTAGGGAAGCGTGGGCCTGCGCACATGACGGATTCATGACGAAGCGGGAGCCGACTGCCGTCTGGCAAGCGCTCAGGCGAGAGGGAGTGTCACGGTGAGGCGCGCCCCTCCGGACGGCGAGTCCTCCACGACGACGTCCCCGCCCGAAGCGGTCGCCACCTTGCGAACGATCGCCAGGCCAAGACCGGTGCCGCCTGCGTCGCGGTGGCGCGCCTCGTCGAGCCTGACGAAGCGTTCGAAGACATGCTCACGATCGGCCACCGGAATCCCCTCTCCGTCGTCATCGACCTGGAGGGTGGCGGCGTTGCCGTTCACCACCAGGGACACCTGCACGCTCGAGCTGGCATGCCGCACGGCGTTGGAGAGCAGGTTGCGAACGAGCTGGGCCATGAGCACGGGATTGCCCCGGACCTGGGCTGCAGTCAGGTTGCCGGCATGGAGCTCGACGGGTCCCTCGCGATAGAGGAATCTCGTGACCTCCTCGATGACGACGTCATCGAGGTCGACGACAGAGCCCGCCTCTGCGGCGGTGGAGTTGTCCAGGCGGGCGAGGGTGAGGAGTGCGGTCACGAGCTCTTCCATCCGCCGTTCCTCGGCCCGGATCTCCTGTGCGAGCTCCAGCGACGAGATCGAGTCCGGAAAGCGCTCCGCCACCTCGGTGAGCTGTCTCATCGAGGCCAGCGGGGAGCGCAGCTCGTGAGACGCATCGGAGACGAACTGTCGCTGCAGTCGTTGGGCGGAGTCGATGCGGTCGAGCATCTCGTTGAGTGTCCGCGCGAGGAGTGAGATCTCGTCGTTCCCGTCGGGGACCGGCAATCGGCGATGCAGGTCCTCGGAGGTGACAGCCGTCGCCTCGCGGCGCATGCCCTCCACCGGTCGCAGGGCCCGGCCGATGCTGATCCAGATGACTGCCGCGAGCAGCGCCACCCCCACCGGGACGGCAATCAGGAGCAGGCCCACCGCAGTGGCCGTCGCGCTCTGCAGCTCCTCCTCGGACTTTCCGACCACGGCCAGCATGCCGTTGTCCGCTCGCTCGGCGACGACGATGTAGGAGTCGTGCAGCCCCTTGACCCGCACGCCGCCGGAGGTGCCCGGCGTCGTACGCAGCGGCTTGACCCGCTTGGCTCGATCACTGGCCACCAGGGCACCGTTCTCGTCCAGGATCTGGGTCGTGACGTCGTCGATCGTGCCGACTACGGCACTGCTCGGTTCAGTGCCGTCGTTCAGCTGGGCGACAACGGCGGCCGACTGCTGCTCTGCCGAGGCGACCAACGACTCGTGCAGGCTGTGCCGCAGGGAGATCACGAAGACGATGGAACCGATGCTGGCGCCGAGCAGTGCCACGACCGTCGCGGCAAGCGTGACCCGCACCCGGACCGGAGAGTCGGCGACGCGACTCAACCTTCCCCGGAGACCCCGGTTCATCCGCCTGATCTCATCGAGTACCCGCTGCCGCGATGTGTCTCGAGGTCCTCGGTCCCGAACGGCCTGTCGATCTTGCGTCGCACGCGCGCCACGTACACCTCGACGATGTTGGAGTCGGCCTCGAACTCGAAGTCCCACACGTTGGCCATGATCTGGCGCTTGTTCATGACCACGCCGGGATGACGCATCAGGAACTCCAGCAACGCGAACTCGCGAGCGGTGAGGTCGATCGCGACCTCGCCACGCCGGACCGACTTGCCCGCGGGGTCCAGCACGAGGTCACCGCAGGTGAGGTTCACGGGACGTTCCGTGGCGCCACGTCGGACCAGGGAACGGATCCGGGCCAGCACCACGTCGAAGCTGAACGGCTTCATGACGTAGTCGTCGGCCCCGGTGTCCAGGCCTTCGATCTGGTCCCAGTCGCCGTCCTTGGCGGTGAGCATCAGGACCGGGGTCCAGATGCCGTCCGCGCGCAGCTGCTCACACACCTTGTAGCCGTTCAGGACCGGCAGCATGATGTCGAGCAGGATCACGTCATAGGGGTTCTCACGGGCGTACCACAGCGCCTCACCGCCGTCCGGTGCCACGTCGACGGCGAATCCCTCGCCCTCGAGGCCCTGGCGCAGTCCACGAGCCAGACGCTCCTCGTCCTCGACCACCAGGACTCGCATAAGACACCCCGCCTCGAAATCCGACAGCTCAGTGATGACGACATGGTGTCGTACCGATCAGGTACGACGTCTCGCGTCGCCCGTCCTCAACAGTGAACAGCGCCGGCCATGACATTTCGCTGACAGGTGCGAACATGACCTGGAACTGACATCAGCAGAGGCCGTCGGAGAGGGCGTGGCGCGTGTCGTCAGTGTGGCTCGAGGCCTCGTTCGCCGCCCGGGTGCTCCTGGTGGCCGGCCTGACCGTGGCGTTCGCCGCGGCCTACGGCGTCGGGCTGCGGCTGCTTCCGCTGTGGGCGATCCTGAGGGCCGGCCTCCAGCTGACGATCGTGGCCGTCCTGCTGCGCGGGGTGTTGACGGTTCCAGGGACCGCAGTCGCGTTCGTCGCGCTCATGCTCACCACCGCCTCCCTGACCTCGATGGGCCGGACCCGAGACCTGTGGAGGGGTCGCACGGCGGCCGTCCTCGGCGTCATCGTGGGGGCAGTCCTCAGCCTGGGCGTGGTCTTCGCCCTGCAGCTCGCAGCGCTCGAGGCCAGGTACGTGGTCGCCATCGCGGGGATCACCATCGGCAACGCCATGACGGCCGCGACCCTGTCGGGAAGGAACTTCCTTCGCGCCTCGCGGGCGAGGGCCAGCGAGGTGGAGGCCTGGTTCGCCCTGGGCGCCACGCCCTCGTTCGCTCACCGCGACCTCGCCCGGGAGGCCGTGCGCGAGTCGCTCATCCCCACCCTCGACCAGACCAAGTCAACCGGCCTGGTGACCCTGCCAGGAGCGTTCGTGGGCGCGCTGTTCGGAGGCGCCGGGCCCGTCGAGGCCGCCAAGTTCCAGCTCATCGTGCTCGCCGGGATCGGGCTCGCCATGGTCACCACGGCGATCGTCGTGACGGCGGTGGTCCGCCGTACGCCGTACGTGCTCGCGAGCACGACCTGATCGCCCGGACACGCGTACGGCCCGGCGCGACTTGATGTCGCGCCGGGCCGGTCACACCTGTGGTCAGTCGCTGACCACAGCCTTGAGCACGTCGACCTTGGAGGCCGACCGGGCCGGGCCGATCGCGGCCAGGACACCGGCCACCGCGGCGAGCACGACGTACATGGTCACCTGGGGCACCGGGATCGAGATGGCCTTGATCCCTTCGTCCTTCAGCGCCTGCGACAGGGCGAGGCCGATGCCGATCCCGAGCGCCGCGCCGGTCAGCGCGCCGATCAACGAGATCACCACGGACTCCCAGCGGACCATGGCCCGCACCTGTGCCTTCGTCATGCCGACCGCCCGGAGGAGACCGAGCTCCCGGGTGCGCTCGAACACCGACAGCGCGAGGGTGTTGACGATGCCCAGCAGGGCGATCAGCACCGCGAGCAGCAGCATCACCGTGACGAACTGCAGCAGGCTGTCGATCGTCCCGCTCGCCGTCTTGGTGAAGCCCTTCTCGTCCAGGACCCGTGCGTCCGGGTGGTCGGCCAGGGCCGCCGCGATGGCGTCCTGCGTCGCACCCTTGTCCGCGCCGGCGGCCAGGCTGACCAGGCCGGAGGTGAGGAGCTGCGGACCCGCGAAGGCCTTCTGCTCGTCCAGGCTGATGATGTAGTTGTCAGCGATCCAGCCCTTGCTGTCGTAGACACCGACGACGTGCAGCCGGTGCTTCCCCGTCGCGGCGAACTCGGCCGGGATGATGCTGCCGAGGCTCCACTTGTGGAGCTTCGCGGCCGAGGTCGAGACCACGACACCGTCCTTGCCCAGGTCCGCGAGCGAACCGGTGGACACGTCCAGCTTCATCAGGTCCGCAGCCGTGGTGGGGTCGATCGCCGAGTAGCTCGATCCCTGACCGAGGAAGTGCGCCTCGCCCCAGCTGCTGGCGGACACCTTCTCCACGTCGTCGACTCCCTTGACCGCAGCGATCACGGACGGGCTGAAGCCCGGACCCTGGTTGCTGGAGGTCTTGATGAAGAGATCGGCGTTGGTCTGTCCGGACACCACGTCCCCGAAGGAGTGCTTCAGCGACGAGGCGAACACGCCCATGCTCACGACCAGGGTGAGGCCGATCATCAGGGCAGCAGCCGTCGACGACGTACGACGCGGGTTGCGCATCGCGTTCTGCTTCGCCAGCTCACCGGGCAGTCCACGCCAGCGCAACGGCTGGGCGATCAGCGCGGCCAGGGGTCGTACGGCGAAGGGCAGCGAGATCATCACGCCCACCATCGCGGCGACCAGACCGACACCGAACAGCTTCATCGTCACGTCGGCGTACAACGTCAGCAGCATCACCGTGACACCCGCACCCGTCGAGTCCGAACCCGATGATCGCGCGCCGCAGGGACGGCTTCTCCGCTCCCGGGGTGGACTCGCGCAGCGCCTCGACCGGCAGCACCTTCGTCGCGCGGCGAGCGGGCACGAGTGCCGCCACCACGGTGACCAGGGTGCCGACCAGCAGCGAGACCAGGATGGTGCGCGGCTCGAGCTGCAGGGACGTGCTCGGCAGGCTGAAGCCCACCACGTCCATGAGCAGCTTGAGGCCCTTGGCCACACCGAGTCCGATGGCGATGCCGACTGCCGAGGCAGTGGTACCCAGGATCAACGCCTCGAGCAGCAGGCTCCGGAGGATCTGTCGCCTGGTGCTGCCGATGGCCCGCAGCAACGCGATCTCGCGTGAGCGCTGCGTGACGATCATCGTGAAGGTGTTCCAGATGATGAACGAGCCGACGAACAGGGCGACCCCCGCGAAGATCATGAACATGATCCCGACGATCTTGAGGTCCTTCTTGATCGCGTCGGAGCTCTCCTTGGCCACGGTCTTGCCGGTGACAGCCTCGATCCCGTCGGGCAGGTCGGCGCTGATGCGGCTGGCCAGCGATGCCTGGCTGACGCCGTCGGCGGCGCTCACAGCGATGGTGTCGAACGTCCCGGGGGTCCCGAGGACCTTCTGGGCCGTCGGGGTGTCGAAGTAGGCCGACGTCGTGCCGCCGAGGTCCTTCTCGCCGCCGAAGCCGACGGTGCCGACCACGGTGAACTCCTGGGTCGGACCCTGGAACAGCACCTTGATCGTGGACCCGAGGGCGATGTGGTGCTCCTCGGCGCTGGTGACGTCGATGGCGACCTCACCGGCGGCGTCCGGTGCCGAACCGCTCCTCAGCTCCACGTCACCGCGCAGCTTCTTGTCCGCCGGCATGCTGTAGCCCTGGGTGGGCGCGCCACCGCTGGGCAGGATCGCCTTGCCGTCGTTGTCCGTGAGCAGCGCGTACCCGGTGACCGAACCCTCGGCGGCACGGACGCCGTCGACGTTCTTGACGACGTTCAGCGCCGACGCGGGGATCGGCCCGCGGCTGGTGCCGACTCCGTCGGTGGCGGTGTACGGCGCCTCGGCGCGCACGACCGTGTCGGTGCCGGACGAGACCTTGCCGAAGAGCTGCTCGAAGGCGAGCCCCATGGTGTCGGTGAGCACGAGTGTGCCGGCGAGGAACGCGACCCCGAGCGCGATCGACGCCGTCGTGAGGACGAGGCGCAGCTTGTGCGCCAGCATCTGTCGAATGGTGGTGGAAAACATGGCTCAGGCTCCTAGGTTCTTCATGTAGTCGAGGACCTGGTCGGCCGTCGGGGTGCGCATCTCGTCGACGATGTGACCGTCCGCGAGGAAGATGACCCGGTCCGCGTAGCTCGCGGCGTTCGGGTCGTGGGTGACCATCACGACGGTCTGGCCGAGCTCGGTGACCGCGTTGCGGAGGAACCCGAGCAGCTCGGCGCTCGACGAGGAGTCGAGGGCACCGGTGGGCTCGTCGGCGAACACGATCTCCGGCTTGGAGGCCAGCGCGCGGGCCGCGGCCACACGCTGCTGCTGGCCGCCGGAGAGCTGCGAGGGGCGGTGACCGAGCCGGCCGGTGAGGCCGACCGTCTCGACGATGGAGGCCACCCAGTGCTCGTCCGGCTTGCGACCGGCGATGCGCAGCGGGAGGACGATGTTCTCCGCCGCGGTCATCGTCGGGAGCAGGTTGAACGACTGGAAGATGAAGCCGATCCGGTCGCGCCGCAGCATCGTGAGCTGCTTGTCGTTGAGCGAGCTGAGCTCGACGTCGCCGACGAACACCTCGCCCGAGCTGGGGCGGTCGAGGCCGGCGAGCATGTGCAGCAGCGTCGACTTGCCGGAGCCTGACGGCCCCATGATCGCTGTGAACTCGTCCCTCGGCCAGGCCGACGCTGACGTGGTCGAGTGCCGCGACGGCAGCGTCGCCGACGCCGTAGAACTTGCTGAGGCCCGAGGCCCGAGCCGCTGTGGCGGTCGCGACCTCGGGGCGAATGGCGGTGGTGACAGTCATGGTGATGACTCCTGTGATGGTGGGCGGCCACCGGTCCGGCGGCTCACTTCCCAGAAGACGCCTCCGAGAGGGTCCGCGACGATCGGGCTGGGCGCAGGCCCGCCGAGGGTGTCCGCCCGCTGGTGGCCGGGTGATCGTGTGGCCACCCCACCCCCGGGGTGGGGGCAGGCACCTCCCGCCCGGGATCGCCAGGGCGCAGACTGCACGGATGGGAGGACTGCGGTGGCTGCGACGACGATCTCGTCGCCAGGTGCTCGCGGGCGGCGCTCGTGCTCACCGGCCTGGTCGGCTTCGTCGTCCTCGTCTACGTCGTGCTGGTGCTCGGTGTCGGCGCCCTCGTCGGCCAGACCTCCTCACCGAACGTGGCCCTGTCCGTCCTCGCGACGGCCGTGGTGGCGCTCGCGTTCGACCCGGTGCAGACACGGCTCGAGCGGGCGGCCTCCCGAGCGGTGAACGGCGGCCAGCCCACGCCGTACGACGTGCTCAGGACGTTCTCGCAGACGGTCACCGGCAGCTACGAGTCACGGGAGCTGCCCTCCCGGATGGCGAGGGTGCTGGCCGACGGGACCGGCGCCGAGTGCGCCCAGGTGTGGTTGATGGTGAACGGCGAGCTGCGCCTGGCGGCCACCTGGCCCCCTGGCGCCGTGGCGGCCGGCGCCGACAGCGAGGTGCATCGTTCCCTCCCGGTGCGCGAGGCAGGCGAGCTGCTGGGGGAGCTCGTCGTCGAGGAGCGAGCGCACCGGCCGCTCTCGTCGGTCGAGGCGCGGCTGTTCGCCGGCCTGGCGGACCAGGCCGGTCCGGTGCTGCGTGGCGCCCGGCTGCACGCCGAGCTCAGCCAGCGGCTGGCCGAGCTGTCGACGCGGGCCGAGGAGCTGCGCACGTCACGTCAGCGCCTCGTCGAGGCGCAGGATGCGGAGCGCAGGATCCTCGAGCGCAACATCCACGACGGCGCGCAGCAGCACCTGGTCGCCCTGGCGGTGAACCTGCGGCTCGCCGAGACGCTGTCGCATCGTTCGCGCGAGCGCGCCGAGGCGCTGCTGGCGGGGCAGGAACGGGCAGCGGCCGAGGCCATCGACGTGCTGCTGGCGCTCTCGCGGGGCATCTATCCCCCGGCTCTGGGGGCCGACGGGCTCGTCGTGGCCCTGACCGTGGCCGTCGCGACCAGCGCGATCCCCGTCGAGGTCACGGCGCGCGGGGTGGGCAGGTATGCCGCCGGGGTCGAGGCCACGACGTACTTCTGCTGCCTCGAGGCCGTGCAGAACGCCGCCAAGCACTCCGGGGCGACCACCATCCGGGTCTCGCTCGAGGGAGGCGACGGGACGCTGGCGTTCCTGGTCGAGGACGACGGGGTCGGCTTCGACCCGGACACGACTCCGGTGGGCACCGGCCTGTCGAACCTGCGCGACCGCATCGAGTCCGCGGGCGGCACGCTCACCACGGGCACCACACCGGGCGGCGGCACCCGGATCCGCGCGCAGCTGCCCGCGCCGGCTCCGTCACCGGCAGCCCTGTCGGTCGGGGGCGGCTGAGATGACGGCTCGCATCGCCTGGGTGCTGACCGGCCTCACGCTCGCCTGCGTGGTGGCCGACATCTTCGTGACGGCGCAGTACCGAACCCTCTTCTCCGAGGACGCGGTGGCCGTCCACGGCTTCCCGTTCGTCGACCTGGCCGTGCTCGGCGCGGCCACGCTCGGCGCGCTCATCCTCGCGCAGGACCGCAGGCACCCGATCGGGCTGCTGCTCCTCACGATCGGCTTCACCGGCTCGGTGTCCCTGCTGACCGAGGCCTACAGCATCTGGGTCATCGACGAGGGCGGCCCGGGCTCCCAGAGCCTCGCAGGGTGGTCGGGCTGGATCTCGTCCCTGGTCGGTGGGCAGCTGTCGATCGCCGCGATCGCCCTGATCTTCCTGCTGGCGCCGGACGGGCGGCTGCTGTCGCGACGCTGGCGGTTCGCCGTGGCGACCGTCGTGCTCGGCGCGCTCCTGTGCGCGGCATCAGTGCTCGTCCAGAACCCGGCCGACTACGACCTCAACGCCCGGACCGACCGGATCGGGCCGCTCGCGGCGGTCCTGGCCTCGGTGGGCTTCCTGCTGATCAGCCTGGGCCTGCTGGCCTCCGTCGTCTCGATGGTGCTCCGGCTGCGCCGGAGCCGCGGAGAGGCCCGGCAGCAGGTGCGCCTGATCGCGCTGGCGGCGGCGCTCGTCGCCGGGGGTCTCATCAACCTGTTCGTGGTGCAGATCGCCAACGGTGGCGAGCAGACCTGGGCAGCCAGCCTGCCCCTCTACGTCGCCTACGTCCTGCTGATCGCGCTCTTCGGGCTCGCCGTGCTCCGCTACCGGCTGTACGACGTCGAGGTGATCCTGAACCGCACCCTCGTCCTGGCGCTCGGCACCGCGTTCGCCGCCATCGGCTACACCACGCTGGTCGTGCTGGTCGGCGCACGGGTCGGTCCGGACAGCGGCGGGGTGTGGTTGTCCCTGCTCGCGACTGCGCTGGTCGCGGTGGCCTTCCAGCCACTTCGGCGCCAGGTCATCCGGCTCGCCAACCGGCTGGCCTACGGCTCGCGGGCGCAGCCCTACGAGGCGCTCTCGGACTTCAGCCACCGGATCGCGGAGACCCCCTCGTCGGCGACGTTGCTGGACGCGGTGGCCACCGCTGCCGGGCAGGCAGTCGCCGCCCAGGGTGTGGCCGCGCTCCTGCACACCACCGGCGGTGCGATGGTCGCCGCGAGCTGGGGGACCGCGGGGGACCCTGCCGACGCCCATGAGGTGGCGGTCCGGCACGGCCGGGAGGAGCTGGGGAGCATCCAGGTCTGGCCCGGCAGCGGGAGGCAGGTCCGCCCGTCCGACGTACGCCTGCTCGAGGCCCTGGCCGACCAGACCGCCGTCGCGTTCCGCAACGTCGGGCTGCAGGCGCAGCTGGCCGCCCACGTGGCCGAGCTCGACCGGACGACGGAGGAGCTCGCCCGGTCACGCTCCCGGATCATCGAGGCCGACGATGCAGCGCGCCGGACCATGGAGGGGGCGATCTCGCGCGACGTGCTGCCACACCTGGCCGGCATCCCCGGCGGCATCACCCGTGCGCGGGAGGCCAACGCGGCGGGGAGCGCGAACACCGGGCTGGACGGCCTGGTCGTATCGACGAACACCGCGCTGGAGGCGCTGCGCGACCTCACCCGAGGGCTCTTCCCCACCCAGCTCTCCCGATCGGGCATCGAGCCGTCCCTGCGCTCGCACCTGGCACGCAGCGGCCAGGCGGAGGCACTGCACCTCGACGCGCTCGCCGCCGGACGACGGTTCGCCGCTCCCGTGGAGGCCGCGGTGTACTCCTGCAGCGTCGGCGCCGTCCGCGAGTTCGTGGACGTGGCCTCGGTCGAGCTGTCCCTCCAGGAGGACGACCTGGTCGTGCAGGTGCGCGGGACCCGGCACGCCGACGCCGACCTGCAGGGAGTCCTCGACCGCGCCGAGGCCCTCGGCGGGTCCCTGAGCGCTGGGGTCGACGAGCTGGTGCTGCGGATCCCGGCGCTCGCCGAGCAGCCGTCCCTTCGGTGAGCCCGACGTCAGCGTCGGCCGACAGCGGCGGACCAGACCTCGGCGAGCCGGTCGGGGCCGAAGGCCGCCTTGGCGACGTACGCCGAGGCGCCGCATCCCTCGAGGTCGAACTCGTCCTCGTCGTACGTCGAGAGCAGGACGACCACCGGGCCACCGGGATCCGACGTCAGCGTGCGTGCCGCGTCGATGCCGCTGATCCCGGGGAGGTTCACGTCCATCAGCACCAGGTCGGGGTGCACCTGGCCGGAGACGACCAGTGACTCCTCGCCGGACGTCGTCTCCGCGACCATCGCGAAGCCGTCGGTCTCGGCGACCACCGCCGCGAGCGCGCGACGGTAGGCCAGCTGGTCGTCCACGACCAGGACCCGGACGTCGGTGATCTGCTCCACGCCGACATCGTGCCCTTTCCGGGCATCCCGTCCCATGGTGCTGGCCCCCGAACCCGTTGCGGCTGGCCACACTCACGGAGCGGCGTTGGGCCCTCCGGTGGCCTCGAGGTAGGCGAGCACCGCCATCACCCGCCGGTTGACGTCGGACTCGTGCACGATGCCGAGCTTGGTGAACACCGAGCCGACGTGCTTCTCGACCGCGCGCTCACTCATGTAGAGCGCCTTCGCCGTGGCGGCGTTGCTGCGACCCGCGGCGAGCTCGCGCAGGACCTCGTGCTCCCGCTCGGTGAGCCCGGAGAGCACCGAGGTGGTCTCCGCCGACTTGCGCGCCAGCAACGCCTCGACGATCTTCGGGTCGAGCACCGAGCCGCCGCGCGAGACGTCATAGAGCGCGCGCACCAGGTCGTCGACCTCGGTGACGCGCTCCTTCAGCAGGTAGCCGAGTCCTTCCACTCCGTCGGAGAGCAGCTCGAAGGCGTAGTCCTCCTCGACGTACTGCGACAGCACCACGACGCCGGTCTGCGGGAAGTTCTTGCGGATGTTCTTCGCCGCGTCGATGCCCTCGGTGGTGAACGACGGCGGCATCCGGATGTCGGTGAGCACGGCATCGGGCACGTGGGTCTCCACAGCCGCCAGCAGGGCGTCGAGGTCGGCCACGGACGCCAGGAGCTCGACCTCGGCCGCTTCCGCGAGGACGCCGGCCACCCCTTCGCGGACCAGGTAGTTGTCGTCGGCGAAGACGACCCTCACGGTCATGGCCCTCACTGTAGGCGCGGTGTCCACCAGCGCCTGGACGCAGTCGTGGGTCCAGACCGGGTAGCCGATCGCGGTCGAGCTACCACGCCGAGACGCGTCCTGATCCGCCCCGGCGTAGACTCCGGGCATTGGCAGGCCTTGTCACCGACCGGCGACGTCCTGCACCCAGGAAGAGGTTGTCGCGATGTCGTCGCCAGACCGATCCGCGACACCACCGCGACCCTACGAGCCAGTGTTCCTGTGGAGCAGGGTAGTGGCGGCGCGCAGTGCGGTCGCTTCACAGAGACGCTTGCCGTCCAGCAGTTCCTCAGCGATCGCTCGAGCGGAGCTCCTCTCCGCCTTGGAGGCGTACGCCGTGAGCCTCACGAACCACAGGCGGCCGATCCCCTACACGTTGCGCGACGAGCTGCGGCTCAAGCGCCTCACGCGCTAGGACGAGCCTCCGCGGCCGCCCGACCCGAGGCCGTCAGAAGTCGATGGGCTCACGAATGAGCGGACAGGTCATGCAGTGCCCGCCGCCGCGGCCCCGGCCGAGCTCGGCGCCCACGATGGTGATCACCTCGACGCCGGCCTTGCGCAGCAGGGTGTTGGTCAGCGTGTTGCGGTCGTAGGTGAAGACGACTCCGGGCTCGAGCGCGACGGCGTTGTTGCCGCTGTCCCACTGCTGTCGCTCGGACTGGTAGACGTCGCCACCGGTGTCGATGACCTGGATCCCGGGCAGGCCGAGCTCGCGCGCGACCACGTCGACGAACCCCGCGGACCCTTCGTCGACGACCTCGAGCCCGACCCCCTTGTCCGAGGGCCTCAGGGTGAAGGTGTGCACCGCGTCCATGATCGTCGGGTACAGCGTCACGATGTCGCGGTCGGCGAAGGTGAACACCGTGTCGAGGTGCATGGCGGCGCGCAGCTTCGGCATCCCGGCGACGACCACGCTGCTCGGCGGCTCCCTTGTCGAAGAGCGCCGCCGCCACCTGGGTGATCGCCTGGCGTGAGGTGCGCTCGCTCATCCCCATCAGCACGACGCCGTTGCCGACCGGCATGATGTCGCCGCCCTCGAAGGTGGCCAGGCCCCAGTCCTGGTCGGGGTCGCCCCACCAGACCGTCGAGCCGACGAAGTCCGGGTGGAACTCGTAGATCGCCTTGTAGATCAGCGTCTCGTCCTGGCGTGCCGGCCAGTAGAGCGGGTTCATCGTCACCCCGCCGTACAGCCAGCACGTGGTGTCACGGGTGTAGAGCGTGTTGGGCAGCGGCGGCATCAGGTACTCGCGGCCGCCGGTCGACTCGCGGGCCAGGCTGACGTAGCCCGGCCGGAAGTCGTCGGGTACGTCGCTGGTGGCGAGACCGCCGATGAGGTACTCCGCGAGCTGGCGCGGCTGGAGGGTCTCGAGGTAGGCCCTGGTGTCGTCGACGAGACCGAGGCCCACCCGGTTGGGGACGATCTTGCGGTCGAGGAGCCAGTCCCTGCCGCCGGGGACCTGCATCGTCTGCGCCAGCACGTCGTGGAGCTCGACGACCTCGACGCCGCGCTGCGTCAGCTTGTTGACGAAGTCGGCGTGGTCGCGCTGGGCGTTCTCCACCCACATCACGTCGTCGAAGAGGAGGTCGTCGTTGTTGCTGGGCGTCAGCCGGCGGTGGGCGAGCCCGGGCGAGCACACCAGCACCTTGTGGAGCCTGCCGACCTCGGAGTGGACGCCGTACGTCGAGGAGACGCTCTCGGTCATGTCCGTTGCCTTTCTCGTGGAGTCACAGGGTGACCGACCGGTCCAGACGCCGACGGCACCGGTCACACCGCCGGCGAGACGCCGAACCTCGCCGGGAGCGAGAACACACCGGCGCCCGACCATCCCGCCGACGACCATGGCGGTCAGGGTCGGGACGGACATCTTGGCGCTGTCCGCGACAGCGGTGTCGGTGTGGCCGACGGTCACGCCTCGATCGGCAGATCCCTCGCTCAAGGAGGACCTCCCGGTCGTAGGGGAAAGCTCAGGCGAGCGCCTTGGCCTTCAGCGAAGCGAACTCGTCCTCGGTGATGACGCCGCTGTCGAGGAGCTGCTTGGCGTGGCTGATCTGCTCGGCAGGCGACTGGGTCGAGCCGCCGCCCTCAGTCGCCACCGACCGGATGTAGGCCTCCTGCCGCTCCTGCATGCCCTTGATGTCACTCGCCCGCCGCTCGGCCATGCCGCTGCTCTTGGTGATGAGGTAGATCAGCGAGGTGATCAGCGGAAGGATGATCAGGCAGACGATCCACACAGCCTTGATCCAGCCCGACGTGGAGTGGTCGCGGAACAGGTCGGTCAGGATGGTGAACAGGATCATCAGGTACGCGATGAACGCGAACGAGATGAAGATGAACCACACGACTTCCCAGAACGACATGAGTCCTCCTACGGACCTATCGACGTGGCAGCCATCTCATCGCGAGCGCTCCCAGCGGGTCCTCACCCCAAAAGGGTGACCTGACTAGGCCGTGCCCGAGCCTCCGCGCAGGCTCTCGTCCAGCTTGGCGAGCAGGGCGCCGAGCGTCCTCCGCTCGTCTCGGGTGAGGGCGCCGATCAGCCGCTTCTCGTTGGCCAGATGTACGGCGATCAGCCGGTCGACCAGCGCCTTGCCAGGAGCCGTGAGACGGATGAGCTTGGCGCGCCCGTCCTGCGCGGGGACGCTGCTGCGTTCGACGTAGCCCTGGCGCTCGAGCCGATCGATGCGCTTCGTGATCGCGCCGGTCGTCACGAGCAGAGCGCGACTGAGCTCGGCCGGGCGAAGGGTGAAGGGCTCACCTGTGCGACGCAGAGCCGCCAGCACATCGAAGTCGCCGGAGCCGAGGCCCTCGGCTGCGAACGGCGGCCGCAGCGCGGTGTGGAGGGCATCATCCACGCGGGCGATGCGGCCCACCACCAGCATGGGTGAGGCGTCGAGGTCAGGGCGCTCGCGTTGCCACTGCTTCACGATCCTGGTCACGGGGTCGGCACTCACCGTTGCAATGTACCTTCCATGGAAGTATTATTGCTTCCATGGAAGCGACTCCGCAACAGCCGACCCACACAGTCACGATCGCCCAGCGCATGGATTTCGACGCGCTTGCGCCCACGTTCAGCAAGGCTCTGTCCCATCTCGACAACGCTGCCGTCAAGGAGCTGGACAGGGTCGACTTCGACCACCGGCTGCGCGAGCTTGTGCGGATCCGTGCCTCCCAGATCAACGGCTGTGCCTACTGCGTCGACATGCACACCAAGGACGCGAAGGTGGCCGGCGAGTCCGACGAGCGGCTGGCCGCGGTCCCGGTGTGGCGCGAGGCGCCGTTCTTCGACGACCGGGAACGCGCAGCCCTCGCCTTCACCGAGGCCGTCACGTTGATGGCGCAGGACCACGTCCCGGATTCGGTGTACGCCGACATCTCCGCAGTGATGAAGCCCGACGAGATCGCGGCCCTGGTGGGCCTGATCGTCATGATCAACGCCTGGAATGCCATCGGCGTCAGCACGCGCACCTGGGAGGTCGGGAGCTACCAGCCCTCGGAGTGACCCCGGCTCATGCCGGCTCCCTCTCGCTGGGTCGGCGCTCCTCGAGTCCCGCCATCCCCCACCGGACGAGCGCCGCCGACGCGGCGCCGGCTCGCGTGGCGACGGCGACACCCGGCCCACGGAGCGGGAGCCGGAGCGCGCGTCGCGCCCACGGGGGAAGCAGCGCGACACCACCGGCGGCGATCAGCGCGTAGCCCGGTCGGGCGATCAGCGGGACCGGCGGGTTGAGCAGCATGAAGCGAGTGGCCTCTCGCGCGGCGGGGGTGCCCTCCAGCTCCGGGCGGTACGACGCGACCAGGTCGTCGAGACCGGCCACCGTCGCGGGCAGGTCGGTGGCCCCGAGGAGCGTCGCCGGCCGGGCCGTCTGGGCGACGTACAGGTCGGCCTCCTCCGGGGTGAGCGGCGCGGCCGCGTAGGCCTGGAAGGCCGACAGGAAGGAGCGGACCTCGGCAGCGTGCACCCATCGCAGCAGGTGCGGGTCGCTGGCGGCATAGCTGCGACCGTCCGGAGCGACTCCGCGCACGCGGCCGTGCACCGCTCGCACCGTCTCGATGGCTCGCTCGGCGTCTGCGACCGTGCCGAACGTGGTCACGGCGAGGTAGTGGCTGGTGCGCTGCAGCCGGCCCCACGGGTCACCCTTGTAGCCGCTGTGCCCGGCGACGCCCGCCATCGCCAAGGGGTGCAGCGACTGCAGGAGCAGCGCGGCCAGCCCACCGGGGAACATCGCCGCGTCGGCGTGCACGCGCCAGATCGGGTCGTCGGGGGTGAACCACCGTTCTCCCTCGGCACCCCAGATCAGCCGCGCCCGCTGCGGGGCGTCGTCACCGGCCACCCGCGAGCGGAGGGCGAGCCCGAGCCTGCGCTGCACCAACGGGAGGCCGGGGAGGTTCACTCCACGAACCTACCCACCCGCCTACCGGGCGGACGGCCCGTAGCTCAGCCGATGTCGTCGCGGACGTCGAGGTGGTGCCAGAAGCTGATCTCCGGCTTCCCGGCACCGGCACGCTCCATCAGCTGCGCGACCTCGGGCTCGGACTCGAAGAACTTCTGGAAGGTCGCCTCGTCCGGCCACTCGTCGATGACGAGGATCTCTGTGTCGGAACCGTAGAAGTGGTGCTGGGTCGCACCCATGGCCTTGGCCCGCTCACCGACGCCCTGCAGAACCTCGTCTGGGGTCGCCTCGACAGCCTTGGGGTCGGCCTTGACTCGCATCGTCATCAGAACGCTCACCGGTGCCTCCTCGGCAGGGCGGACGCGGGCTGTCCACGCCCACCGACCTGCCTACGCCCCTCCGGGTGACGCGTCCATGGCGGCGACCCCGTGGTGCATACCGCGCTCAGCGGCGGCCGGTCTTGAACAGGCCGCGGAAGATCTCCCGCACGGCGGTCCGACCCATCTGGCGAGCCGTGGTCGAGGTCAGCACCTCCTCGACGACGGACTTCTCCTGGCGCGGGGCACGGCGCTTCGGAGCCCGGGCGGTGGCCTTCTCGGCCTCCTTGCGCAGCTTCTCCTCGGTGGTGGCCTGTTGCTCCGCCCGGGCCTTCTCGGCTCCCGCTTCGAGCCGCTTGGCCAGCATCTCGCGGGCCGACTCGCGGTCCACCGAGGCGGCGTACGTGGCGTAGAGGGGTGAGGCCTTGACCGCCTGCTCCATCGCGGCAGCATCGGCCGCTCCCATCAACGACTCGGGGGCGCGCAGCCGCGTCCACGCGACGGGGGTGGGCGCGCCTCGCTCGTTCATCACGGTGACGACGGCCTCGCCGATGCCGAGCGAGAGGATCACGCGGCCGAGGTCGTCGTACGCCGAGATCGGATAGGTGTTCACCGTCTGCTTGAGCGCCTTGGCGTCGTTGGGCGTGGCCGCCCGCAGCTGGTGCTGGACGCGCGAGCCGAGCTGGGCGAGCACGTTGTCGGGTACGTCGGTCGGCGACTGGGTCACGAAGAAGACGCCCACGCCCTTGGACCGGATCAGCCGCACGGTCTGCGCGATCGCGTCGAGGAAGGCCTTGGAGGCGTCGGCGAACAGCAGGTGGGCCTCGTCGAAGAAGAACACCAGCTTGGGCTTGTCGACGTCGCCGACCTCGGGCAGGTCGTGGAACAGGTCGGCCAGCAGCCACATCAGGAAGGTGGAGAACAGCGCCGGCCGGTCCTGCAGGTTGGGCAGCTCCACCAGCGAGATCAGGCCGTGGCCCTCGGAGGTCGTCCGCAGCAGGTCGCGGGTGTCGAACTCCGGCTCCCCGAAGAAGGCGTCGGCGCCCTGGTCGGAGAAGCCGATGAGCTCGCGCAGGATCACGCCGGCGGTGGCGCCCGACAGGCCGCCGAGGCTCTTCAGGTCGGCCTTGCCCTCGTCGGAGGTGAGGTAGGAGACCACCTGCCTCAGGTCGGCGAGGTCGAGCAGCGGCAGCCCGGCCTGGTCGGCGTAGTGGAAGACCAGCCCCAGCGACGACTCCTGGGTGTCGTTGAGCCCGAGCACCTTGGCGAGCAGCGTCGGGCCGAAGGCCGACATCGTCACCCGCAGCGGGATGCCGGTCCCCTGTCCACCGAGCGCGAAGAACTCGACCGGGAAGCCGGTCGCCTGCCACGTCTGCCCGACGGACTGCGCCCGCTCGACCACCTTGGGGTTCTCGGCGCCCGGGACGGAGAGGCCCGACAGGTCGCCCTTGATGTCGGCGGCGAAGACCGGGACGCCGGCGCTCGACAGCTGTTCGGCGAGCAGCTGCAGGGTCTTGGTCTTGCCGGTGCCGGTGGCTCCGGCGACCAGCCCGTGCCGGTTCAGCATGGCGAGCGGGATCCGGATCTTGACGTCGGTCGGGGTGGTCGCGTCCGCCATCAGCACACCGAGCTCGAGCACCGCTCCGGTGAAGTCGTAGCCGGGCGCGACTGCGTCGCTGATGCTCATGGGCCCCGACCCTAGTCGCCGCGCGAACTCTAGGATGAGCCAGTGATCTTCAAGCGGGTGGGAGAAGGGCGTCCCTACCCGGACCACGAGCTCACGGCCCGCGACTGGGCCGCGCTGCCGCCGCGGCCTGTGCGGCTGGACGACCTGGTCACCACCAAGGACACCCTCCAGCTCGCCGCCCTCCTCGACGAGGACTCCACGTTCTTCGGCGACCTGTTCGCCCACGTCGTGGAGTGGCAGGACGAGCTCTACCTCGAGGACGGGCTGCACCGGGCACTGCGCGCAGCACTGCAGCAGCGACACGTCCTGCACGCGCGCGTGCACCGGGCCGGGGGCTGAGCCCGTGGCGTCCCGGGGGCGGCGGCGCGTCACCACGACAGTCACGCTCGTGGTGCTGCTGGTCGTGCTCGGCCTGATGGGCGTGTACGGCGTCCAGAAGGCGCTCGAGCCGTTCCCCTCGAGCAGCGGGTCGACCGAACCGACGTGCTCCACCCAGGAGAAGCAGGTCCAGGAGTTCCTGACCCGCAAGGACGTGCAGGTGAGCGTGTTCAACGCGGGCAGCAAGAGCGGCCTGGCCAGCGGCACGCTCGACAAGGTCGAGGCCGCGGGCTTCGTGGCCGGCAACTCCGGCAACGCTCCCGGGAGCGCCGACGTCCGGCGCGCCGTGGTCTGGACGACGAAGGACGACGACTACAGCGCCAAGCTCGTGGCGCTGGCCTTCGGCCCGCACACCCAGGTCCTGGTGACCCAGACCGACCTCGGGCCGGGCATCGACGTCCTGGTGGGCGACAAGTTCCGCGGCCTCGACAAGTCGGCGCCGAAGCGGATCAAGCTGCCCAAGCCGGTCGAGACGTGCGTCCAGGTCGACTGACCCAGGGCCTCACCAGCGCACCAGCTGCCAGATCGAGGGTTGCAGCTCGCCGCGGTCGCCGACCTCGGCGAAGATCTCGACAGCCCGCTTGAGATGGTCCATCGCCTCCTCGTCGAGCCCCTGGGCGTGCAGCAGGTCGGCGAGGTTGTTGTGCAGCGCCGCCTCGCGGTGGCGGTCGCCGAGGCGGGTGCACAGCTCCAGTGCCGCCCGGGTGTCGTCGAGCGCCTCGTCCAGCCGCTCACCCGCGCGGTGGGCGAGGGCGAGGTTGTTCAGGGCCGCGACCTCCAGGTCGGCGTCGTCCAGGGAGCGCGCCAGGTCGAGGCTGCGCTGCAGGTGCTCGAGTGCCCGGTCGAGGTCGCCGTCCTGCGTGGCGATCATGCCCAGCAGGTGCTCTGCCCGGCAGGACGCGTGCCGGTCCTCGGCGGCGGCCGCGATCCGGGCCGCCTCGGCCGCCAGGTCTCGCGCGCGGTCGAGCTCACCCTGGAAGAGGGCCGCCAGCGCGCGGTCGGCCACCACGTCCGCGCGAGCGCGCGGATCCTCGTCCAGGGTGTCGAGAGCGGCCACGAAGTGGGCCTCGGCAAGGGCGTGCTCGCCCCGTCGCGCGTGCAACCGACCCAGCCGGTGCTCGACACCGGAGCGCTCGGTCGGCGTGGCCACGGTCGCGGCCTCCTCCAGGCTGGCCAGCGCTCCGGAGTACTCCCCCAGTGCCACCTGGACGTCGGCCAGCGCCGTGAGCAGGTCCAGGTCACGGGTCTCGCCGAGCTCGAGGGCAGCGGTGTAGTGCGCCAGCGCCTCGCTGTTCGCGAAGACGGCTCGCGCCTGGCGGCCTGCCGTGCGGAAGGCTGCCGCAGCCTCCGTGCCACGTCCCGCGAGCTGCAGGTGCCGGGCCTGCGCCGCCGGGACCAGGCGCCCTGAGTCAGCCGCGCGACCGTGCAGCAGGCGTCGGCGGGCCAGGCTGGTCTCGTCGTACACCGCGGTGCGCAGCAGCGCGTGGTCGAAGTCGTAGTCGTTGGTTCCCTCGCGGACCAGGCCACGCCGGAGCAGCTCCTCGAGGGAGGTCACCGTCTCCTCGTCGGTGCGCCCGCTGACGGTGCGCAGCGTGTCGACGTCGAAGCTGCGCCCCAGCACCGCGGCCGCGGAGAGCACCTGGCGGGCAGCCTCGCCGACCGTCTCCAGCCGGGCGCGCAGGGCCTCGCGGACCCCGGCCGGCAGCGCTTCCCCGGGCTCGGCGCGGAGGTACTCCACGAGGATCAGCGGCACTCCCTCCGTCACCGACCAGTAGCGGTGCACCGACTCGGGACCGGCGTCCTCCGGTCGCACGGCGCCGACCAGCTCGGCGACCGACGCCTCGTCGAGCCGTCGCAGGGCCAGGACGGCGCCACCGTCGCGCGCCGCCGTGACGGCCGCGTGGTGGACGGCCAGCTCGAGCGGCGTGCGCCAGACCAGCACGAGCAGGAGCGGGTGACGCGCGAGGCGGCGCAGTCCGAAGGAGACGAGCCGGAGCGTGGCCTCGTCCGCCCACTGGGCGTCGTCGAGGACGACCACCCCGGCGGCCGGACCGGCCACCGCCGCGGCGAGCGTCTCCCACACCGCGGTCAGGAACCGCGTCTCGGCACCGGGCTCGTCCGCCGCGGCGGGAGGTGGCAGGTGCCGGCCCGCCGGCAGCGCCGTGGCGACCTCCGGCACCAGCCGTGCCGCCTCGGCCAGGGTCGTGTCGTCCAGGCCGGCCAACCACTCCGTGCCGGCCCGGACGCGGTCGCGCAGCAGGTCGATGACCGGCCGGTAGGGCAGGTTCGCCTCGTCCTCGTAGGCGCCCCCGCGGAGCACGACGGCACCCACGGCGGACAGCCGCCCGGCGAGCTCCTCGACGAGCCGGGTCTTGCCGATCCCGGCCTCGCCCTCGACCACGGCGACCCGCCCGGCGCCCGACGAGGACCCGATCGAGGCATGCAGCCCGACCAGGTCGTCGAGGTCCTGGTCGCGCCCCACCAGTGGCGCCGGGGCCACACCGGGCGGGGCCACCGACGCCACTTCAGGCTCCGGCTCGTGGACAGGTGTTGTCGTGAAGCTGCCGCTGCTGATGGCGTCGTACAGCTCGGTGGTCTCCTTCAGCGGCGGCACACCGAGCTCCCGGGAGAGGATCCGCACGCACTCGCGGTACTGCGACGTGGCGGCCGCTCGGTCGCCGCTGCGGGCCAGCAACCGCATCAGCGCCTGGTGGGCCGGCTCGTGGAGCGGGTCCTGCGCCAGCCAGCGGCGTACGACGGACATCGACCCGACCAGGTCGTTCGCCGCCTCGCGCCTCGCCGCCACGGCCTCGAGCACGCGCGCTCAGCTCGTGGCGCAGCGCAGCGGCCTCCGCCTCGGCCCACTCCTCGAAGTCGGGCGCGTCGCGGACCACGAGCCCTTCCAGGAGACTGCCGCCGTACGCGTCCAGCGCGCCCTCCACGTCCCCGTCCGCGCGCCGGGCGCGGAAGAGGTCCACGTCGACCACCAGCTCGTCTCCCCGCACCAGCCGGACCAGGTCCCGGGTGGACTCGAGGTGGGGCGCTCCCAGACCGGTCCGCAGCGAGGAGAGGGTGCGCCGCAGGGCACCCCGGGCGTGCGCGAGGTCCGACCCCGGCCAGAGCAGGTCCGCCAGGGCGTCGCGCGGGCGCGGGCCGTCGACCAGGCAGAGGTGGGCGAGCAGGGCCAGCGCCTTGCGGGTGTCGAAGACGACCGGTGCGCCGTCACGCTCGACCCTCGGCGGACCGAGGAGCCGGATCGAGATCACGAGAGGACTATGCCGGGTTCGCGACGACGAGGTCATCACCGTGCCCACGCCGTAACGTTTCCCGGACGCCGAGGAGGTGAGGTGACCGGCGTGACACGTTCCGACTCCTCGCTGCGCCACATCGCGCTGGCCGTCTGGGTGGCCGAGGTGGGGATGCTGGTGCTCAACGTGGCTGTCACGCTCGCGGCCCCGGCGTCGTACCGGCAGGGCAACGGGGGCTTCGGGCACATCGCGGGTGACGCCGTCTTCACGCTGATGGGCTACAGCTTCCCCACGATCGGCCTGCTCGTGGTCCAGCGCCAGCCGCGGAACCGCTTCGCGTGGTTCCTGCTCCTCGTCATCGGTCCGGCCATCGCTGTCTCGGCGCTGCTCGACGCCTACATCCTCCAGGGGCTGGTCAACGCGCCGGGCTCGCTGCCGGGAGCCGCCGCCGTCGCCGGACTGGCCCAGGGCACCTGGGTGTGGGTCATCGGGTCGGTCGGCATCTTTCTCCTGCTCCTCTTCCCCGACGGTCACCTCCCCTCCCCGCGCTGGCGCTGGCTGGCGTGGCTCGGCGCCGTCGACATCACCCTGGTCTGGCTGAGCGTCGCTCTGATCCCGGGCGTCATCTCCGATGGCGTGGGCAAGGGACAGGTGAACCCGCTCGGTCTGGAGGAGCTGAAGACGCCGGTGATGGCAGTCTTCATCGTCTCGCTCGCGCTGCTGCCGGTCTGCATGGTGGCGGCCGCCGTCTCCATGGTGATGCGGTTCCGCCGCTCGCACGGCACCGAGCGACTCCAGCTGAAGTGGTTCGCCGCCGCCACCTCGCTCGTGGCCATCAGCTACCTCGTGGCGATGGTGGGCCAGTTCTTCAAGCCCCACCCGTTCAACGACCCCGACCCCTGGTGGTTGCTGGTGCTGCAGAACGTCGCGGCCGTCTCGTTCGTGGCGTTGCCCGTGGCGATCGGCATCTGCGATCATGCGCCACCGGCTCTACGACATCGACGTGCTGATCAGGCGCACCGTGGTCTACGGGGTTCTCACCGTGACCCTGGCCGCCGTCTACCTTGTCCTCGTGCTGACGCTGCGCTCGTGGGCAGGTGAGGTCGCCGGCGACTCCGACTTCGCGGTCGCCGCCTCGACGCTGGCCGTCGCTGCTCTCTTCCGGCCGCTCCGGCGGCGCATCCAGCACGGCGTCGACCGCCGCTTCTACCGCCGCGCCTACGACGCTGCGCAGACGGTGGAGTCCTTCGCCAACCGGCTGCGCCAGGAGGTGGACCTCGAAGCGGTCAGCGCCGACCTGCGTGAGGTCGTGGACGAGTCGATGCAGCCCACCCAGGTCTCGCTGTGGCTGCGCCACCAAGGGGCGGTGCGGTGAGGCCACCGCGCACCTGGGTGATCTGGATCCCCTGGACGGTGACGGTCGCGCTCGTCGCGATCAGCTGGCTGCTGCCCCAGGAGCGTCCGCTGGACAACGAAGGCGAGATCCCCAGCGGGGTGCTCGCCCTGCTGCTGACGATCCAGGCACTCGGCCTCGCCACCGTTGGCCTGGTCATCGGGCGGGCCCAGCCGCGCCACGCCATCGCCCGGCTGTTCGCCGGGTCCGCTCTCTTCGTGGCCTTCTACCTGGCCGCCGAGCGCTACCAGTACTTCGCCCTGGTGATCCACCACGGGGACCTGCCGCTGGGCACGGCGGCAGCCTGGGTGCAGGCCTGGGTCTACGTGCCGGCACTGGCGATCGTGGTCAACGTCCTCCCCCAGCTGTTCCCGGACGGTCACGTGGTCTCGCCGCGATGGCGCTTCGGGTTGTGGCTGGCGGGCTTCGCCTTCGTCGGCATCTGCGCCATCGACGCGCTGGCTCCCGGCATCATCGGCCAGTCCGTCGTCCCCAACCCGTTCGGGGTCGACCCGGAGGTGCACAAGTGGATCTCCGTGGCCGCGTTCACCTGCTACCTCCTCTCCACGGTGGTCGCGTTCGTGTCCATGCTCGTGCGGTGGCGGCGCGCCGACCGGCGGGAGCGCCAACAGCTCAAGCTGTTCCTCTACGCCGCGTCGATGCTGCCCGTCTTCGTGGTCGCCTCGGGGCTGGTCAACCAGCTCGAGGTCGGGGGCTTCTGGCTCAACGTCGCCTCGTTCCTGATCGCGACGGTGGCGTTCCTCGGGCTCCCGGTCGCGACGGCGATCTCGATCCTGCGCCACCGCCTCTACGACATCGACCTCGTCATCAACCGCACCCTGGTGTACGCCGTGCTGACGACGCTGCTCGTCGCGACGTACCTCGTCTCGGTGCTGGTCCTGGGCGCTGCGCTCGACCCGCTGACCGGGAGCTCGGACCTGGCCGTCGCGGCCTCCACGCTGGCTGCCGCCGGCCTCTTCCGGCCGCTGCGGACCCGCGTCCAGGCCGTGGTCGACCGCCGCTTCTACCGCTCGCGGTACGACGCCGCCCGGACCCTGGACAGCTTCACCGACCGACTGCGGCACGAGGTCGACCTCGTCACGCTCGGCCACGACCTGCAGCTCGTGGTCGCGGACACGATGCAGCCCGAGCACGTCTCGCTGTGGCTGCGGGAGGTCCCGTGACCGCCGTAACGATTCCCGGACGCCGACGCGATACCAAGGTCCTGCCATGACAACACTGACCACCAGCTTCCGACGCCGCCTCCTCGGCCGGTCCGCCGAGAGGGCCGGGACCACGCACTCCGCGGCGCCGCCCGAGGCCGCCCGCGACGAGGTCGCACCGATCGACATCGCGCCGAACGACCCGCTGCTGGCCTACCTGCAGAGCGCGTCCGGTGCCGTCGACGTCGACGAGCTGGGACTGCGCTCCCCCGCCCTGGAGAGCATGCGCGAGGCCGGCGTCAAGCTGGTCGTCCCGCTCGTCAGCCAGGGCGAGCTGATCGGTGTTCTCAACCTCGGGCCGCGCCGCTCGGAGCAGGAGTACTCCTCCGACGACCGCCGGCTGCTCGACAAGCTGGCGGCCCAGGCGGCCCCGGCCCTCCGGGTCGGCCAGCTGGTCCGGGAGCAGCAGGCCGAGGCGGCGACCCGGCAGCGCTTCGAGCAGGAGCTCGAGGTCGCCCGGCTGATCCAGCAGAACTTCCTGCCCAAGGAGCTGCCGCAGCTGCCCAACTGGCAGCTCGCGGCGTACTACCGCCCCGCACGGGAGGTCGGCGGCGACTTCTACGACGTGATCCCGATCGACGACGGCCGCCTCGGCGTGGTGATCGGCGACGTCACCGACAAGGGCGTGCCCGCAGCGCTGGTGATGGCGGCGACCCGGAGCGTGCTGCGGGCCTCGGCGCAGCGGCTGGTGGACCCCGGAGCGGTGCTCGAGCGGGTCAACGAGCACCTGTGCCCCGACATGCCGGAGAAGATGTTCGTCACCTGCCTGTACGGCGTCCTCGACCCGGCCACCGGGCACTTCCGCTTCGCGAACGCCGGCCACGACCTGCCCTACGTCAAGACGGCCACCGGCTCGGAGGAGCTCCGCGCCCGCGGCATGCCGCTCGGCCTGATGAGCGGCATGGTCTACGAGGAGAAGGAGACCGTCCTCGAACCCGGCGAGACCCTGCTGCTCCACTCCGACGGCATCGTCGAGGCGCACGATCCGGCGGGCTCCATGTTCGGCTTCCCGCGGCTCAAGGCCGACGTCGCACAGTTCCACGGCGGCCACGACCTGATCGACGAGGTGCTCGCCGACCTGAGGTCCCACACGGGTCCGGGCGCGGAGCAGGAGGACGACATCACCATGGTCGTCATCACCCGATCGTCCGGGCCCGGCGCCTGGGACGAGGCTGACACCACTCAGCAGCGGGTGGAGTTCGAGGTGCCGAGCGCCGAGGGCAACGAGCGTCTGGCCCTGGCGCGCGTGAGCGCGATCGTCGAGCCGCTCGGTCTCGGCCACGACCGGCTGGAGCGGCTGGAGACGGCCGTGGGCGAGGCCACCATGAACGCGATGGAGCACGGCAACCACTACCGCGCCGACCAACCGGTCGTGGTGCGGGTGCTCACCGACAGCGACGCCGTACGCGTGCAGATCGTCGACCGGGGAGGTGCCGCTGCCGGCCGGGCCGAGCGGGCGGCCGAGACCCCCGACCTCGAGGCGAAGCTCGCCGGCCTGCAGCGGCCTCGCGGCTGGGGCCTGTTCCTGATCCGGAACATGGTCGACGAGATGAACGAGACCACCGACGAGGACCGGCACACGCTGGAGCTCGTCATGCACTTCGACGACGAATCCGTCGCAGGAGAAGGAGGTGCTGGCCATGACCACGAGTGACACAACCAGGACGACCGTGCGGATGCGGGGCCAGGTGGCGGTGATCGACCTCGCCGGAGACATCGACGCCATGGCGGACGAACCGCTGCACGCCGCATGGCGCGAGGCGACCAAGGACGCACCCAGCGCGGTGGTGCTCAACTTCGAGCGCGCCGGCTACATCAACTCGACCGGGATCGCGCTGATCGTCGGCCTGCTGGCCCAGGCCCGCGCCGCCCGCATCCCGCTGGGCGCCTTCGGGCTGACCCCGCACTACCAGGAGATCTTCCAGATCACCCGGCTCGCCGACTTCATGACGATCCAGCCCGACGAGGACAGCGCCGTGAGTGGCGCAGAGGGGAACACGAGATGACCGAGGCAACTGCGACCTTCGACGTACGGCGCTCGGGAGCCGCCGCGCTCGTCGACATCGAGGGGGAGGTGACAGCAGGGTCGGAGGCAGTGCTGATGGAGGCCTACGACCAGGTCGGTGACGCCCGGGCGGTGGTGCTCAACTTCAGCGGCCTCTCGTACATGAACAGTGGCGGCATCGGACTGCTGGTGACGCTCCTCGTCCGGGCCAACCGCCACTCGCAACGGCTGCTGGCCTACGGGCTCTCCGACCACTACCGGCAGATCTTCGAGCTGACCCGTCTCGACGAGGCGATCGGCATCCACGACGACGAGGGCTCGGCCCTCGGCGCGGCCGGGACGGGGGCAGGACGATGAGCGACACCTCCGAGCAGGCCACGGCACGCGCCGTCGCCAACTGGGCCAAGTCGGTCTCGCGCCTCAGCGTCTCCGAGGTGCCGAGCGGCGCCACCGGCATCAACGTCTCGGGCAAGCGGCTGGCCAGCCCGATCCAGGGCTTCGGCAAGCTCTGGCAGAAGACCTACCAGGTCCGCATCCCCGCCGAGACGGTGTCGCCGGGCGACCTCGTCGCCATGTGGAAGCAGCGCTTCCCGGAGTTCTGGCCCGAGGGCAACCACTTCTACGGACCGCTGACCGGGATCGCACCCGGCGAGGTGGCGCTCATCGAGGGCACCCTGCCCGGCAAGCTGCGCCTCTCGACGGGGGTGATGGTGCTGTACGCCGACGAGGAGTCGTTCACGCTGATGACCCCGGAGGGCCACGTCTTCGCAGGGTGGATCACCTTCAGCGCTGCCGGGCAGGACGGCGCCACGGTGGCCCAGGTGCAGGTGCTCATCCGGGCCTCGGACCCGATCTTCGAGCTCGGCCTGATGATGGGTGGCCACCGCCAGGAGAACTCCTTCTGGGAGACCACGCTGGGCAACGTGGCCCGCGAGTACGGCGTGGACGACGCCGAGGTCGACACCGTGACGGTCTGCGTGGACAAGCGCCGGCAGTGGCGGCGCTGGACCAACGTGTGGCACTCCGCTGCGATCCGCTCGACCATCTACATGCTCGGCGCACCGTTCCGCGCGCTGTCCGGGAGGAAGCGCTAGCTAGCCGCGCGGCTTGCCGGTCCCGAGCCACTGGGCGAGGCGGCCGCCGAGCGAGACGGCACGCAGCCGTCGCTCGGTGGCCTCCCGGTCCTTGCGGGCGGTGACCACGAGGATGTCGTCGCCGTGGCGCAGCACCGTACGACGCTCCGGCACCAGCGTCTTGCCGTCGCGGACGATCAGGGCGACGGAGGAACCAGGGGGCAGCCGCAGCTCGCCGACCTCGACGCCGTGCATCAACGACTTCGGGGAGATCGTCACCTGCAGCAGGTCGGCCGCGATCCGCTCGAGGGGCGCCGCCTCGACGTCGAGGTCACGTGGCTCGCTGCGACGCGCCACCTTCAGCACCTTCGCGACGAGTGGCAGCGTCGGGCCGGTCAGCAGCGTGTAGATGACGACGAACACGAAGACGATGTCGAACAGCTGCGTCGCGCCGTGCAGCGCCCTCGGCCAGCGGGATCGTGGCCAGGACGATGGGCACCGCGCCGCGCAGCCCCGCCCACGAGATGAAGGCGAGGTCGCGCCAGCCCATCGGCTGCACGAGTGCCGCCACCGCGACCGAGATCGGTCGCGCCAGCAACGTCAGCCCGAGTCCGGCCCCGACCGCCAGGAGGACGGTCTGCACGTCGAACCGGCTCGGGGTGACGAGCAGGCCGAGCATCACGAACAGCCCGATCTGCGCGAGCCACGCCACCCCCTCGGAGAAGGACCGCGTGGCGGCCCGGTGCGGGAGCTCGGCGTTGCCCAGGATCAGCGCGGCGACGTACACCGCAGCGAAGCCGGAACCGTGCAGCTCGGCGACGCCGGCGTAGGCGAGGACCGTGAACGAGAGCACGGCGAGCGGGTACAGCCCGGAGCTGGGCAGCGCCGAGCGACGCAGCAGCCACGCGCCGGCGAACCCCACGAGCAGCCCGCCCAGCGTGCCGATGGCCAGCTCGTAGGCGATCGTGCCCGCGTACATCAGCGGTCCCTCGTTGCCGCCGGCGCTGATCAGCGTCACCAGGACGATGGTCGGGGCGTCGTTGAGCCCGGACTCGGCTTCCAGCGTGCCGGTGAGCTTGCGGGGCAACGGCACCCGGCGCAGCACCGAGAACACCGCGGCCGCGTCGGTGGGTGAGGTGACCGCGCCCAGCAGCACCGACAGCTCCCAGGACAGCCCCAGCACGTAGTGGCCGAAGACCGCCATCACCAGCACGCTCACGGTCACGCCGATGGTGGCCAGCGAGACGCCCAGCCGCATCACCGGCCTGATCTCCGTCCAGGGGGTGGTGAGACCACCTTCGGCGAGGATCAGGATGAGCGCCGCGAAGCCGAGCGCGTGCGCGAGCTCCGCGTTCTCGAAGGCGATGCCGAGTCCCGACTCCCCGAGCGCCACACCGATCAGCAGGTAGACCAGGAGGCTCGGCAGGCCCACCCCGACGCTGAGCCGCACCGCGAGGATCGCCAGCAGGAGCACGCCGGTACCGACCAGCAGGATCTGGTCGAGCTGGTGCACGTCGAGTGTCATTGCGGCCCTCGGCGGTCGGATGCGGAGCCCTGAGTCTACGGGTCCGCCCGCTAGCTAGAACTTGTTCTAGTTCTCCACGTACACTCCGGCGCATGACCACCGACCTGCCAGCCCTGGTCCGGGCGGAGGACGTCGGCCAGTGGGACGACGAGACCGACGTCGTGGTGGTCGGCTTCGGCATTGCGGGAGGGTGCGCAGCGCTCGAGGCGGCGCGGGCCGGCGCGCGGGTGATCCTGCTCGAGCGGGCGGCGGAGCACGGCGGCACCAGCTCGATGGCCGGCGGTCACTTCTACCTCGGGGGCGGTACGGCGGTGCAGCGTGCCGTCGGCGTCGAGGACTCCGCCGAGGAGATGTTCAAGTACCTGAAGGCGGTCAGCCCCGACCCCGACGAGGCCAAGATCCGCGCCTTCTGCGACGACAGCGTCGAGCACTTCGACTGGATCGAGGCGCTGGGCATGCAGTTCGAGCGGTCGCTGTACCCGAAGAAGGCCGTCATCCAGCCGGGCACCGAGGGCCTGATGTACACCGGCAACGAGAAGGTGCACCCCTTCCGCGACCTCGCCCGGCCGGCGCCGCGGGGCCACAAGGTCCCCAAGCCCGGCGACACCGGTGGGGCGAAGATCGTCCTGGACGCGCTCGCCGACCGGCTCTCCGAGACCTCCGCCGACGTCCGCTTCGAGACCGGCGCCACCCACCTCGTCGTCGACGCGGACGGCGCGGTCGTCGGGCTGCAGTGGCGTCGCTTCGACGAGCGCGGCGCGATCCGGGCCAAGGCCGTCGTGATCGCGGCCGGTGGCTACGTCGGCAACGCCGAGATGGTCGCCGCCTACACCCCCCAGCTCGGCTCGAAGCTGTTCCCGCTCGCCTCGACCTACGACGACGGCCTCGGCATCCGCCTGGGCGCCTCGGCCGGCGGTCAGCTGCGGCTGATGGACCAGGCCTTCATCACCGCCCCGTTCTACCCACCGGAGCAGCTGCTGACCGGCATCGTGGTCAACAAGCTGGGCAAGCGGTTCGTGGCCGAGGACTCCTACCACTCGCGCACCTCCGGCTTCGTGATGGACCAGCCGGACCAGGCGGCCTACCTGATCGTCGACTCCGCGCACATCGAGCACCCCGCCTTCCCGTTGTGCCCGTTCATCGACGGCTGGGAGACGGTCCCGGAGATGGAGCAGGCGCTGGGCATCCCGGAGGGGGAGCTCGAGAAGACCTTGTCGTCGTACAACGAGAACGCGGCGCGCAAGGAGGACCCGGAGCTCCACAAGCACCCCGACTGGCTGGAGCCGCAGGACACCGGACCGTGGGGCGCCTACGACCTGACGCTCGGCAAGGCGATGTACGCCGGGTTCACCATGGGCGGGCTCCGCGTCTCGATCGACGGCGAGGTGGAGCGCGAGGACGGCGCCGCCATCGGCGGGCTCTACGCCGCCGGCGCCTGCGCGGTCAACATCGCCCAGGACGGCAAGGGCTACGCGTCGGGATCGCAGCTCGCGGAGGGCTCCTACTTCGGTCGGCGGGCGGGCCGGCACGCCGCCAAGGTCTCGCTCTGACACGTCTTAACCGGTGGCCGCGCCGCGGCCGTTCCGGTGGAATGGCGTCATGCCGACACGTCGCACCGCGCCGCACCTCGTCGAACCCCAGCTGAAGCACGTCACCGACGCCACCTTCAAGGAGTTCCACGGCGCCATCTCGCGCGGGTTCCAGGAGGAGGCCCAGCCCGAGCTCGTCGAGCTCGACCGGAAGGACTGGGACTTCAAGCGGATGTTCGGCTTCAAGGTCGGTCGCCGCTGGGTCGCGACCTGCGGCGACCTGGGGCGCCGGCTCACCGTGCCCGGCGGGGAGAGCGTCCCGTCGGCTGCCGTCACGGTGGTGACGGTCCACCCGCCGTACCGTCGCCGCGGGCTGCTGACGCAGATGATGACCTATCAGCTCGAGCAGGTGGCCCAGCGCGGCGAGGCGCTGGCCGTGCTGTGGGCCTCGGAGTCGCTGATCTACGGCCGCTTCGGGTACGGCCCGGCCTCCAGCCGTGCTGTCCTCGACGGCCGCACCCGGCGGCTGCAGTACCTGCCCGGGATCGAGGTGTCCGGCTCGGTGGACGAGGTCACCCGCGAACAGTTCCTGCGCGTCGCCAAGCCGCTCCATGAGTCGATGCGGCCTCGAGCGGCCGGGCTCGTTCGAGCGGGACCGGGCGGTCTGGGAGTACGCCGTGTTCGACAAGTCCTTCGCGCGGCGTGGGGCGAGCGAGCTGCGCTACGTCCTCCACTACGACGAGGCCGGCGATGCCGACGGCTTCGCGACCTACCGCTTCAAGGGGGAGGGCGACGAGTTCCCCGCGGGCCAGGTGCGGATCAAGGAGGTCTGGGCCGAGGAGCCGGCGGCCTACGCCGGCATCTGGCGCTACCTGCTCGACCTCGACCTCGCCCGCAGCTTCCACAACTGGAACACCCCGGTCGACGAGCCGCTGCGCTACCTGGTGGCCGACGCCCGCGCCGTCGAGACCAAGATCACCGACAACCTCTACCTGCGCGTCGTCGACGTCGAGGCGGCGCTGCGGGCGCGCCGGTACGCCGCCGGCGTCGACCTGGTCATCGAGGTCGAGGACCCGCTCCTGCCGTCGAACAACGGTCGCTACCGGCTCGTCACCGACGGCGAACCCAGCGGGTCGAGCGCCGAGGTCACCCGGGTCTCGACCGCGCCGGACCTCACGATGGGGGTCCTCGAGCTCGGCACGATCTACCTCGGCGGCGTACCCCTCCACCAGCTGCACCGCGTGCGCCGCGTCGTCGAGCACACGCCCGGAGCGGTCGCGGCCGCGACCACGGCCTTTGGTTGGCATCGCGCTCCGTGGTGCCCAGACATGTTCTGACCTCCGGGCTTCGCGTCACGCCCGCCGACCAGCTGCGGGCCAGGTCGAGGGTCGATGTGGGGTGGGCACGAGGCTGGTCAAGGATGAGTCCGTGCTTGGACTCGAGATGGTCGTCTTGCTCGGTGTCGCCCTGGTCGCGTGCGGCGCGCTCGCGAGCCGCTACCCGATCGCGCCGGCCGTCCTGCTGGTGCTCGTCGGGGTGCTGGTCGGGTTCGCGCCGCACCTGCGACAGGTACAGCTGCCGCCGGAGGTCGTGCTGCTCCTGTTCCTCCCCGCGTTGCTGTACTGGGAGAGCCTGACGACCTCGCTGCGGGAGATCCGCAACAACCTGCGGGTCGTGGTCCTCACGAGCACCGTTCTGGTCTTCGCCACCGCTGCCGCGGTCGCCGCCACCGCGCATGCGCTGGGCCTCGCTTGGGGGCCGGCGTGGGTCCTCGGCGCCGCGCTGGCGCCGACCGACGCGACGGCGGTCGGCGTGCTGGCCCGCGACCTGCCGCGCCGTACGGTGACCGTGCTCCGCGCCGAGAGCCTGGTCAACGACGGCACCGCCCTCGTCCTCTACGGGCTGGCCGTCGGCGTCACGGTCGGCGAGGAGGAGCTCACCGGCTGGCACGTCACCTGGCTGCTGGTGCTGGCGTACGTCGGAGGTGTGCTGGCCGGTGCGCTGATCGGGCTGGTCAGCTGGCAGGTGCGCCGTCGGATGGACGACCCGATGCTCGAGAGCATCGCGATGCTGGTGACCCCGTTCGCCGCGTTCCTGCTGGCCGACACCATCCACGCCTCCGGCGTGCTTGCCGTCGTCGTCTGCGGGTTGTTCATGAGTCAGGTGACACCACG
This sequence comes from uncultured Actinomycetota bacterium, assembly GCA_963698945.1. GTDB lineage: Bacteria > Actinomycetota > Actinomycetes > Propionibacteriales > Nocardioidaceae > Marmoricola. The sequence goes on from CAVOST010000019.1 coordinate 62,059, forward strand.
GATCACCGGTGCGGCGACCCGGCAGATCGTCATCCCGTTCTGGGCGCTGTCCACCACGGTGCTCAGCAGTGCGCTCTTCGTGCTGATCGGGATCTCGGCCCAGTCCGCCTTCCGCTCGTTGAACAGCACCTCCGTGTTGCGCGCGCTCGTCGACGTCCTGGCCGTCACGGCAGTCGTGATCGGGGTGCGGTGGTTGTGGGTCTACACCACGCCGTACCTCATCCGGCTCCTCGACAGACGGCCCGCCCAGCGTGCGCGTCGGATCCCTGCGCGACAGCGCATGGTGAGCGCGGTGGCCGGGTTCCGCGGCGCCGTGTCACTTGCCGCGGTCCTCGCCGTACCGCACACGCTGGACTCAGGCGCGCCGTTCCCCGGCAGGGACCTGATGGTGCTGATCGCGTGCGGCGTCATCGTGCTGAGCCTCCTCCAGGCACTGTTGCTGCCGTCGGTGGTGCGGTTCGCGCGGCTGCCGGCCGACACGTCGGTCGACGAGGAGCTCCAGTACGCCGACGAGTACACCCTCGACGCAGCAATCGAGATCCTCGACACCACGGCCAGCGAGCTCGGCAGTGGCGAGATGGTGGTCGCAGCGGGTGCGTCACGACCTGGAGAAGCAGCGCAAGCTGCTCGCCGCCGCCGGTTCGGAAGGCGACCCTGTCATCCAGCACGACGACCAGTACCGAACCCTCTCGCTGGCTCTCATCGGCCGCCGGCGAGAGGCGCTGCTCCAACTGCGCGACGAGCAGCGCATCGACGACATCGTGCTGCGCCGGGTGCAAGCACGGCTCGACCAGGAGGAGGTGCGGTTCATGCGTGCGAACCCTCTCGAGGGATGACGGTGACCGCCCAGCAGTGCCGCGTCGCGCTCCGCCCGCTCAGTTGATGATGTCGCCGCGCTCCTGCACGGATCGCTGCCAGCCGGTCGCGCCATGCCTGCAGCGCCTCGGGGGTCTGGCGTGTCCAGTCAGTCACCTCGCCGACGACCCTGAGTGGTTCCCTGCTGCGGTAGGACCGGGTGGGGTTGCCCGGGAACTTCTTGTCGGTGACGTTCGGGTCGTCCTCGAAAGGTCCGGTTGGCTCGACGGCGTACACGCGCGGCGCCCCCTCCCCGGCCGCGAGCTCCGCGGCGAGCCCGGCGCCATCGGCCAGCCCGGTGAAGTAGATGTGGTTCATCTGGATCTCCGGCCGGTAGTTGGACCGGAAGCCTGCGGTGAGGAGCTCCCCCACCTGCAGATCGGCTTTCGTGCCATGGAAGAACGGCCCCTCGTCCAGCACGCCACTCACCGCCACAGCCTATGTGGACAGGAGGGAGCGCACGCATGGCTCCGGCGGTGAACCCTCGCTACCGTGGATCCATGGATGCGGGTGCGGAGCATGGCGACTAGTCGACGCTGGACCCGCGTCGGTAATCGCATCGGCGTGTGGATGTACCGCACCCTCAACGGGCGGATGTCCAGCGGCAGCAAGAAGGTCCACGTCCTGATGATCACGACCCCTGGGCGGCGTACCGGAATCCCTCGTTCCACCTGTGTCCGGTACCTCGAGACCCCGGAGGGTCTCGTCGTCTGGGGCACCGGTTCGGGTTCACGCCGCGACCCCGACTGGTTCGAGAACCTGCGCGAGGCCCCGCGTGCTCAGATCCAGGTGCGGGAGCGCCACTTCGAGGCGACGGTCCATGAGCTGCTCGGCGACAAGCGCGACTCAGTGTGGCGTGACACCATCCTGGCCGAGGCTCCCGAGGTCGTTCGGTTTGCCGACAAGGCGGGTCGAACGATCCCGGTGGCGGTTCTCACGCCCGTGTGAGGCGCCGGTTGACCCGCCGCGGAGCCAGGCGCGGCTGATGCCGGAGGTGGTATCGACCGGGGACGGCTGGTTGTTGACGCGTCGACGGCAGCACGGGCTTGATGGACGGAGTCTGTAGAAGCACGGACGAACCGAGGGCCTAGGCAGGACTCCATGAGTGACAACGCGCCGGTGCGCGTCGCCGTGGTCGACGATGCCGTGGAGATCCGCGAGCTGCTGCGGTTCACGCTGGCCCGGACATCGGACTTCACCGTGGTCGCTGAAGCGGCCGACGGCGCGGCGGGCGTCCGGGCGGTGGCCGACACCCGGCCGGACCTGGTCCTGCTCGACGTCAGCATGCCGGTGATGGACGGGCTGGAGGCCTTGCAGGTGATTCGCTCGGAGTATCCGGATGTCCTGGTGGTGATGTTCTCCGCGTTCGGGGACCCCTCCGAGGGCGCGCGGCAGTCGGTCAGGTTGGGCGCGCACGGGTACATCCGCAAGGGCGACACCATGTCCGGGCTGACCGACCAGCTGCGTGCGGTGGTGGGTACGGCGCCTGACCAGCGCAGCAGCCCGGAGTCAGGAGGGGACGCCTAGTCGACTCGCACAACGCCTCGACTGCGTGGCGCCGCCCCTTGGTCGGGGGAGAGAGTTTGTCCACAAATTCGAAAACACCATCGAAAATGTCGGTACGGCGTGATGGAATTCCTCCATGGCCGCACAGGTTCTCGACCCCGAACTGCACCCGATGGATGCAGTCGCCGAGTGCCTGCGCGGCGCGGCCGCAGAACTCGCCAGACTGCCGAACGGACCGCTGCCTGTGGCTGATGCTCGCTCAGTCGAGAAGGCCGTCGAGGAGGCTGCCAGGCTCGAGCGGATGCTGGGTGAGCTTCGGCTCCGGCTGTCCCGCACAGCAGAGGTGAGTCGGGTGGGCGAGGCGACAGCCGCCACCGACACAGGTGCGTGGTTGGCGCGGTTGACCGGCAGCAGTGCCGCGGTGATGCGCGGCGGGCTCTGGCTCGCACGCATGTTGGAGGAGCGCTACCCCTTCGTACGCAACGCCTTCGCCGCGGGTGCCCTGGGCGAGGAGCACGCGCGGATCATTGTCAGGGCCGCGGAGCGGATGCCGCAGGAAGTCACCGAGCAGGAACGCGAAGAGGCCGTCAGCATCCTCGTCGAACGAGTGGTGGAGCGGCGCCTGAACACCAAGGCACTGCGGCGGCAGTCGCGGCGGATGCTCGACCGCATCAATGCGGCGTACGCCGACCGCCACGAGGCCGCCATGGTGTGCGAGGAGGAGCAGGGCGCCGAGCTCGAGACCTGGATGTCGCTCGGTGACAACGGTGACGGGACCTGGACTGGCAAGTTCGTCATCCCCGACCTGCAGGCCCACATGCTCCTGGCAGCCCTCGACCACCTGTCCTCGCCGCGCCGCGTCGGCCGCAACACTGCCGGCGAGCGGGTCGTCGACCAGACCATCTCCGACCGCACCGACACCTGGAGCGGCCTGACGTACAACGAGCGCCTCGGCCAGGCGCTGATCGAGCTGTGCGAGCACCTGCCGACCGACGGCCTGGCCCAACACGGACGCAACGGCGCCACCATTGCGGTGCACATCGACCACCAGCACCTCGTCGACGCACTGGCAGCCGCCCACCTCGACACGGGTGGGGACCTCAGCGTGAACGAGACGCGACGCTTGGCGTGCAACGCCGGCATCATGCCGATCGTCTACGGCAAGAGGTCGGTACCACTGGACGCCGGACGAGAGGCGCGGCTGCACAACAAGGCACAGCGCATCGCCCTCTCCGACAAGTACGACACCTGCGCTTGCGAAGGGTGCGAGCGACCCTTCGCCTGGTGCGAGATCCACCACCCGATCCCGTGGTTCCGAGGCGGACGCACCGACCTGACCGGCATCCCTCTGTGCGGGTGGCACCACCGGCGAGCGCACGACCAGGCCTACGACCTGCGCCGACTCCCCAGTGGGGAGGTCCGCTACCGCCGACGGCGCTGAGCCTGCCTAGGTGGGTTCTCCCCGGCCCAGCTCGTCCAGCAGGAACGCCCTGCCTTTCACCTCACCACATCCCGCGAGCCGGGAAAGCGCCCACGAGCAGGAACGGCGCCGGGTTAGCCTCTCATCGTGACCGCTGTGAGCAACCGCATGCGGGTCGCCTCGAGAGCCAACGTCCCGCCCTTCCACGTGATGGACCTGCTCGCCGCGGCGGGCCGCCGACAGGCGACGCACGGCGACCTCGTGAACTTCGTGGCGGGGCAGCCCTCGACGGGTGCGCCCCGACCCGTGCGCGAGGAGGCCAAGCGGCTGCTGGACGAGGAGGTGCTCGGCTACACCGTCGCCACCGGCCTGCCGGCGCTCCGTGAGGCGGTCGCCTCCCACCACCGGCGCGCCAGCGGCATCGACGTCACGCTCGACGACGTCGTGATCACCACCGGCTCCTCCGGCGGCTTCCTGCTGGCCTTCCTCGCCTCCTTCGAGGTGGGTGACCGGGTGGTGATGGCCCGCCCCGGCTACGCCTGCTACCGCAACGTGCTGAAGGCACTCGGCTGCGAGGTCGTCGAGATCGACTGCGGTCCCGAGACCCGCTTCCAGCCGACGGTGCACCAGCTCGAGGCCATTCCCGGCCCGATCGCCGGGCTGGTGATCGCCTCGCCGGCGAACCCGACCGGCACGATGTTCCTGCCCGACGAGCTCGACGCCATCGCCGAGTGGTGCGAGGCCCGCGGGGTGCGCCTCGTCAGCGACGAGATCTACCACGGCATCGAGTACGCCAACATCGGCCGGCACAGCAGCCGTCGCTCGGCCTGGCACACCTCGCGCTCGGCCGTCGTCTTCGGCTCGTTCAGCAAGTACTTCTCGATGACCGGCTGGCGCCTCGGCTGGATGCTCGTGCCCGAGGACCTGCGCCGCCCCGTCGACGTGCTCACCGGCAACTTCACCATCTGCCCGCCCGTGCTCAGCCAGCACGCCGCCATCGCCGCCTTCACCAACGAGTCGTACGCCGAGCTCGACGGTCACGTCGCCCGCTACGCCGCCAACCGCGAGCAGCTGCTCGTCGGCCTCCCGCGCATCGGGATCCACCGGCTCGCCCCGGCAGACGGCGCGTTCTACGTCTACGCCGACATCAGCCACCTGACCGACGACTCCTACGCCTGGTGCCAGCGGCTGCTCGACGAGACCGGCGTCGCCACTGCCCCTGGCATCGATTTCGACACGCTGCGCGGACACCAGTTCGTGCGGATGTCCTTCGCCGGCGCCGAGAAGGAGATCACCGAGGGCATCGAGCGTCTGGGAGCGTGGCTGCATTGAGGATCATCCGAACGAGTGCGCTGGCGCTGGCCACAGTCCTGGCCACCACCCTGGCCGTCCTCGTGCCGTCGTGCCGCCGAGGCCAGGTCCTACGTCAGCCCGGACACCTCCGGCGACGTGGTCGAGGTCAACTTCCAGTACGAGACCACCGCCGTGGTCCCCGCCCGCACCGAGGGCGACATCGTCAGCAGCGGGGTCGTGCACGGGAAGCGACGGATCAAGATGGCCATGCGCTACCGGGAGCTCACCATGACCGGGGCGGGTGTGGTGCACGTCTTCCGGATCGGGAGCTTGAAGCGGGTCAGGGTCGTCAGCCTCGTCGCGAGGCCCGGGCACTGGCAGGGCTCGGCCCTCATGGAGAAGGACAACGGCACGAACGTGACCTGCCGCGGCATGAGCTGGTCGATCGGGTACGACGACAACCTCCTGCGGCTCTCGGTGCCGCGTCGCTGCCTGGGCAAGCCGAAGTGGGTGCACGTCGGCATGCTCGAGAAGCACATGGAGGACCCCGAGCAACTTCCTGGACGACGCGCAGACCAACGGCTACATCGGCGCCGACCCGAAGTGGGGTCCCTGGGTCCGTCGGTAGGTATCAGCACGAACGCGGCCGCGCTCATAGAGTCGTCATCCCACCCCAGGAGGACACATGTCGCTCGCCCGTCACGCCGGCACGGCCCTGCTCGTCGCGCTGGCGACCGCAGCGGTGCTCCACGGCGGCCCACGCCGACTCCTACGCCCGCAACGACCCGAGCGGTGACGTGGTGAAGGCGGTGTTCGACCCCGACGGGTCGGTCCGCCAGCCCAGCCGCACCGACGGTGACATCGTGCGCAGCGGCGTCAGCCACGGGAAGCACCGGATCAACATTGCTCTCCGGATGCGCGCCATCGGCCGCTCGTCGAACCAGGAGACCATCTACGACTTCCGCATCGGCGCGAAGAAGCGCATCCGTGAGGTCATCCTCACGGCTAAGCCGGGCAAGTGGCAGGGAAGTGCGCGCGTCTACGACCGCCGGGGCAACAGCGCGCCCTGCAAGGGCGTTCGCTGGTCCATCAGCTACACCTACGAGCTCGTCACCGTGTCCGTGCCCCGACGTTGCCTGGACAAGCCGAAGTGGGTGCACGTGGGCATGGGTGTCGCCAACCTCGTGGGCGATGACGTCGACCTCTACACCGACGACGCCATGACCAACGGGGTGGATGCCGACCCGCTGCGTTGGGGTCCCTGGGTGTCTCGATAGGCGGGCGCCCGGTCTGCACCACCTCGTCGGGGGCATGGACCCTGGGCGCACAAGGGGGGTAGGCAGTTGTCCGCGTGGAGATCCCGCGTTCGAACCACCCTGGAGGCATGGTGAAACTCCTTCGTTCCGGCACTCTCGCGCTCGTCACCACCCTGGCCGTCGGCGTCCCCGCGGCCGCGTCCGCCAACTCCTACGTCCTCCCCGACCCCTCCGGGGACGTCGTCAAGTACGACAACCAGCAGGACAACACGGCCACGGCCGTACCCCTCCGCACGGAGGGCGACGTCCTGAGCAGCGGTGTCACCCACGGCAAGAAGCGCGTCAAGATGGCCATGCGCGTCGACGAGCTGGCCGCATCGGGCGACGGAGCCACCTTCTACTTCCGCATCGGTACCAAGAAGAAGATCCGCTTCCTCTACATCAACACCAGCCCCGGGGAATGGGCAGGTGTGAAGTCCTTCAAGAAGGGCGACAGCAGCAAGAGCGCGAGGTGCCGCGGGATCAACTGGTCGATCGACTACGTGGACGACATCATCACGGCCTCGGTGCCCCGCAAGTGCCTGGGCAAGCCGAAGTGGGTGCACGTCGGCATGGCCGTGGCCACGTACGAAGAGCCCGCCGCCTTCGTCGACGACGCGGGGACCGACGGCTACATCGGCGACGAGCCGAAGTGGGGACCGCGCGTCTTCCGCTAGTTGGCGGTCCGCGCCGGTATGCACCACTTGGTCACCGTCATGGACCTGCGTCGCAGCGGGGCGTAGGCAGTGAAGTGACGTGGAGATTCCGCGTGCGTACAACCCCAGGAGCGCGCGGTGAACACTGACAAGACCTCCCCGACATTCCTTCGCTCGAGCGCGCTCGCGCTGGTCACCATCATGGCCGTGCTGATCCCCTCGGCCGCGACGGCCAACTCCTACGTACGTCCGGACGCAGCGAAGGACGTCGTCAAGTACGCAACCGCGAACAGCAGCAGCTCGACCAAGGTTCCCGACCGCGCCTCGGGTGACATCCTCAGCAGCAGTGTCGGCCACGGCAAGCGCCGGGTGAACATGGCCATGCGCGCCGACGAGCTCACCCAGACCGGCGACGGAGCCACCTTCCTGTTCCGCATCGGCACCAAGCACAAGATCCGGCGCCTCTACATCGAAACCAGCCCGGGGCACTGGCAGGGCGTCGGGTACTTCCTGAGGGACACCAACAGCGGCGACAGCCTGAAGTGCCGCGGCATCGGTTGGTCGATCGACTACGGGACCGACCTCGTCCGGGCCTCGGTACCCCGTCGGTGCCTGGGTCGCCCGAAGTGGGTGCACGTCGGCATGGGCGGGAACTGCGTACTCGCGAACGACCCGGTGCTCTTCCTCGACGACGCCGCCACCAACGGTTACATCGGCAGGGAATGCGAAGTGGGGTCCGCGCGTCTATCGCTAGTGTCCGGGTGGTGCACCCGGTCTACGACCCGTTCGACGCAGCGTTCCAGGCAGACCCGTACCCGGCGTACGCCTGGCTGCGTGAGCACGACCCCGTGCACCACCACCCGAAGAGCTCTCAGGCGCCTGCCTACTGGGCCCTGACGAGGTTCGCCGACGTCTGGGACGCCGTACGTCGACCCGAGGACTTCTCCTCGGCGAAGGGACTGACCTTCTACCCCGACGAGATCGGGCAGCTCGGCCTGGCGCCGACGATCGTGATGCTCGACCCGCCGACGCAGACCCAGCTGCGGGGCTTGATCGGCAAGGGCTTCACGCCACGACGGGTGGCGGCGCTGGAGGACGCCATCCGCTCGTTCGTCCGCTCGCTGCTGCGCGGCTTCGGCGCCGAGACCGACCTGCACCGCGACTTCTCCAGCCGGGTCCCGACGTTCGTGCTGGCCGAGCTGCTCGGGGTGCCCCCCACCGACCGCGAGAGGTTCGACCCCTGGGTCTCCACGCTGACCGCCCTGCAGGACGAGGGATTCGCCCCGGGGGCGCTGACCGGTGCCGAGGTCGTGGCGGAGATGTTCGAGTACTTCTCCGGCGTCATCGCCGCGCGGCGGACCGAGCCGCAGGACGACCTGATCGGCGCGCTCGTCTCCGCGGAGGTCGATGGCCAGCAGCTCAGCGACTGGGACATCCTCGGGTTCTGCTTCGTCATGGTGGCCGGTGGGAACGACACCACCGGCGCGCTGATCTCCCACGGCATCGCGCTGCTCGAGGAGTTCCCCGACCAGCGTCGGCCCCTGCTCGACGACCCGGCTCTCATCCCGTCGGCGGTCAACGAGTTCCTGCGGCTGGAGTCGTCGGTCCAGGGGTCTGGCCCGGACCACCACGCGTGACGTCGTCGTCGACGGCGTCGAGATCCCGGCAGGCGAGAAGGTGCTGATGCTCTACGGCTCCGCCAACCGGGACGAGTCGGAGTTCGGCCAGGACGCCGGCCGGCTCGACGTACGTCGTGAGGCCCCGCGGCACCTCGGCTTCTCCAGCGGCCCGCACTTCTGCATCGGCAGCCACCTGGCCAAGCTGCAGGCGAAGGTGGCCCTCGAGGAGCTCCTGGCGGCCTACCCGCAGATCGGCGTCGACCGCTCCCGCGGTGTGCGGCACCAGTCGGCGTTCACCCGCGGGTGGCAGTGCGCTACCCGCTACGGGCGTAAACGTGTGAACATGTCCGACATGCGCTCCCTCATCGGTGTCCTGCTCGCGGTCGGACTCATCGCCGTCGCCCCCACGCCCGCCAACGCCGAGGGCGCGTCGTACGCCGATGCCGGGGGCGACGTCTGGGCCCACCGCGGCGGCACGTCCGTGCAGGAGCCGGCGCACACCGACGGTGATGTGAAGTACACCAGCGTCCAGCACCGCCGGCGCATCATCCGGGTCTTCATGACCGTCAGCAGCATCGACGCGGACAGCGGCTCGCACTACCGGCCCACCCTCTTCCGGTTCACGTTGATCAACGGTCGCGGGCTGATGAAGGTCTTCGACCTCAACGCGGACAACGTGCTCTCCGTGCGCAAGAAGGTGGACGGCCGCCTGGTCGCCAGCTCCTGCCGCTGGACCCACCACGCCGTCAACCGGACCAGCGCCCGCATCGCCCTGACGATCCCGCGCTCGTGCCTGCGCCGGCCGAAGATCGTGCGCCTGCAGGCCACCGTCTTCGACACGGACCTGGACAACGTCAACTACGTCGACGACGCCTACACCGTCTACGACAGCACCAACCCGGCGATCAAGGCCGGTTCGAGCCCGTGGGTGAAGCGGGGCTGAGGCTCACTTCTTCCGGTTGAGGAAGGCCGTCCATCGCCTCGCGCGCCGCGTCGGAGGCGAACAGCTCGGCGGACAGTGCGGCCATCTCGTCCCCTCCTGCGTCGAGCCGGGCAACGAGCTCGCGGTTGAGGATCCGCTTGGACTCCCGCAGCCCCTGGGGAGCCCCGGTGGCGAGGCTCGAGCAGACGGCGGCGACCTCGTCGTCGAGCGCATCGGCGGGCACGGCCTTCGTGACCAGCCCGTACTCCGCGGCCTCGGCGCCCGTGAACACCTCACCCCCGAGGGTGGTGAGCGACGCGGAGCGCGGGCTCATCCGATGGTGCACGGTGAGGCTGATGATCGCGGCCGCGAGGCCGAGCTTGACCTCGGTCAGCGCGAACGTGGAGTCCTCGGCGACGATCGCGATGTCGCTCGCGGCGATCACCCCGATCCCTCCGGCGCGGACAGCGCCGAGAACCTCGGTGACCACCGGCTTCGACATGGTCACGATCAGCCGCTGCAGCGCGACTATCCGCTTCGCGCCCTCCTCCATGCCCTGCGAGCTCGCCTCGGAAAGGTCTGCACCCGAGCAGAACACCCTGCCCGACGAGCGGACCAGCACCACCCGGGCGGCCTCGTCGCTCTCCGCCCGCTCCAGCCGCTCGAACAGCTCGGTCACCAGCTGCCGGCTGAGCGCGTTGCGGTTGTGCGGGGAGTCGAGGGTGATGGTGGCCAGGTCATCGGCCACCTCGTAGTGGACGAGCTCGTCCATCAGGCCAGCCTCTCTTCTCGTTGTAACGGGTCACCCTCTCAGTAGGACTTCGGCAGGCCCAGCGAGTGCATCCCGACGAAGTTCAGGATCATCTCGCGGCTGACCGGGGCGATCCGGCCGGCGCGGGCGGCGACGAGGAGCCCGGCCACGCCGTACTCCTGGGTGATGCCGTTGCCGCCGTGGGCCTGCACCGCGCGGTCGGCGGCGTCGCAGGCAGCCTCGGCGGCGGCGTACTTGGCCATGTTGGCGGCCTCGCCGGCGCCCATGTCGTCGCCCTCCTCGTAGAGCGCGGACGCCTTCTGCGTCATCAGCCGGGCCAGCTCGATCTCGATCTTCGACTGCGCCAGCGGGTGGGCGATGCCCTGGTGGCTGCCGATCGGCACCCCCCAGACGTCGCGCTCCTTGACGTAGGCCGTCGCCCGGTCGAGCGCGTAGCGCGCGAGGCCGGTCGAGAACGACGCCGCCATGATCCGCTCCGGGTTGAGACCCGCGAACAGCTGCACGAGACCGCCGTCCTCGTCGCCCACCAGCGCGTCGGCGGGCAGCCGCACGTCGTCGATGAAGACCTGGAACTGCAGCTCGGGACTGACGATCTCCATCGGGATCGGCGTGAACGAGAAGCCCTCGGCATCGGTGGGTACGACGAACAGGCATGGCTTCAGCTTGCCGGTCCTCTGCCCTGAATCATCCAGAGCCTCGGTGCGGGCGACGACCAGCACGTTCGAGGCCTCGTCGACGCCGGAGATGTAGATCTTCTGGCCCTTGAGCAACCACTCGTCACCGTCGCGCCGCGCGGTGGTGGTGATCTGGTGGGAGTTGGTGCCGGCGTCCGGCTCGGTGATGGCGAAGGCCATCGTCCCGGTGCCGTCGCAGATGCCGGGCAGCCAGCGCTGCTTCTGCTCCTCGGTGCCGTAGCGCGTGATCACCGTCCCGCAGATCGCCGGGCTGACGACCATCATCAGCAGGGGGCATCCCTGCGCGGCGAGCTCCTCGCACACGGCCGCGACGTCACCGATGCCGCCGCCACCGCCGCCGTACTCCTCGGGGATGTTGATGCCGAGGTAGCCGGCCTTGCCGATGGCCAGCCACAGGTCGGTGGTCTTCTCGCCGCTGCGCGCCGCCTGCGTGAAGTACTCGCGGCCGTAGGTGCCCGCCAGCTTGGCCACCTCCCGTCGCAGCGTCTGGCGCTCCTCGGACTCGCTGAAGCTGGTCATCCGTCCTCCGTCTCGCTGGTTGAGCCTGTCGAAGCCACGACCGCAAGCACGTCGCCCGCGGCCACCTGGGCGCCGACCGCGACGAGGTCGGAGACGACCCCGTCGGTCGGCGCGCTGATCGTGTGCTGCATCTTCATCGCCTCGAGCACGAGCACCGTCTCGCCTGCCGCGACGTTCGCGCCGTCCTCGAGGGCCACCGTGACCACCGAGCCCGGCATCGGCGCCAGCAGGCTGCCGCTCGCCACCGCTTCCGCTGGGTCGACGAAGCGGGGGATCTCGCGCAGCCGCGCGGACCCCACTGGGCCGTCGACCCAGATCTCACGCGGGGCACCCGGCGCCGGCGCGTACGTGTGCCCGCGTGTCTGCGAGACGACGCCGTCGACCTCCAGGCGGGCGTGGGTCGGGGACACCGAGAGCACGACGACTCCGTCGGCGACGAAGCCGTCGCGGGTGCCCCACCACTCGACCGGGTCGTGGTCCTCGAAGCAGGTTCGCTGCGGCTGGGACGTCACGTTGCGCCAGGCTGCCGGGACGCCCTGCTGCACCGTACGGCGCGCGTTGTCGTCCGCGGCCAGCATCAACGCTCCGGCGATCACCGCGACCCGGCTGATGCCGAGCCGCTGGCCCGTCTCGGGCGCCAGCCAGCTCGTCGAGACCGTCATGTCGGCGAACGCCGGGTCCGTCAGGATCCCGACCAGCTGGTCGCGGTTGGTGGTGACGCCGTGGATCCGGGAGCGACGAAGGGTTGCGGCCAGCAGGCGGGCGGCCTCGCGGCGTGTGGGTGCCCACGCGACCACCTTGGCCAGCATCGCGTCGTAGAAGGTCGAGACCTCGCTCCCGGACTCGAACCCCGCGTCGACCCGCACCCCCTGCGCCCGCTGGCCGAACTCGTGGTCGTGAGGTATCTCGAAGGCGCTCAGCAGGCCGCTCTCCGGCTGCCACTCCGCGGCGGGGTCCTCGGCGTACAGGCGCACCTCGATGGCGTGCCCGACGGGTCCCTCGACCGGCACGTCCAGCGCTCGCCCCTCGGCCACCCGCAGCTGCAGCTCGACCAGGTCGACGCCGAAGACCGCCTCGGTGACGGGGTGCTCGACCTGGAGACGGGTGTTCATCTCGAGGAAGAAGAACCGCTCGGTCTCGGGGTCGTAGAGGAACTCGACCGTGCCCGCGCCGACGTAGCCGATCGCCTCGGCCGCCTTGCGGGCAGCGGCGTGCATCGCCTCGACCACGGAGGGGTCGATGTCGGGAGCCGGTGACTCCTCGACCACCTTCTGGTGGCGCCGCTGGACGGAGCAGTCGCGCTCGCCGAGCACGATCACGCCTCCGTGGGTGTCGCCGACGACCTGGACCTCGACGTGGCGGCCGTGCTCGACGTAGGGCTCGACGAAGACCGTCGCGTCGCCGAAGGCCGACTCCGCCTCGGCCGCGGCCTTGGCCCGCTCGGCCTCGAGGGCCGCGAGGTCGCGCACGATCCGCATGCCGCGGCCGCCGCCACCGGCACTGGCTTTCACCAGCAGCGGCAGGTCGGCCTCGGTGGGCTCCGCCGGGGCCTCGAGGACCGGCACGCCGGCCTCGGCCATGAGCTCCTTGGCCCGGACCTTCGAGCCCATCGCCTCGATCGACTCGGGCGCGGGGCCGACCCAGGTCAGGCCGGCGTCGAGGACGGCGCTCGCGAAGTCGGCGTTCTCGGACAGGAAGCCGTAGCCGGGGTGGACAGCGTCGGCACCGGTCCGTCGCGCCGCCTCGAGCACGAGGTCGGAGCGCAGATAGGTCTCGGCCGGGGTGTTGCCGGGCAGGTGCACGGCGGCGTCGGCCTCGCGCACGAAGGGCAGGTCGGCGTCGGCGTCGGAGTGCACGGCCACCGTCTCGATGCCGAGCCGGCGGCAGGTCGCGATGACCCGGCGGGCGATCTCACCCCGGTTGGCGACGAGCAGTCTCTGGATCATCACCGCCTACATCCTGAAGACGCCGTAGCCCTCGGCGCCCTTCCAGGTCGAGTTGGCGATCACCGAGAGGCAGATGCCGAGCACGGTGCGGGTGTCACGGGGGTCGATCACGCCGTCGTCGTAGAGCATCCCCGAGAGGAAGAACGGCAGGCTCTGCTCCTCGACGCTCGCCTCGACGAACTCGCGCATCCCCTTGTCCTTCTCCTCGTCGTACTCCTGGCCACGGGACTCCGCGGCGGCTCTGGCGACGATGGAGAGGACGCCGGCGAGCTGGGCGGGCCCCATCACCGCCGACTTCGCACTGGGCCAGGTGAACAGGAAGCGGGGGTCGTAGGCGCGGCCGTTCATGCCGTAGTTCCCGGCGCCGTACGACGCACCCATGATGATCGAGAGGTGCGGCACGGTGCTGTTGCTGACGGCGTTGATCATCTGCGCACCGTGCTTGATGATCCCGCCCTGCTCGTACTCGGCTCCGACCATGTAGCCGGTGGTGTTGTGCAGGAACAGCAGCGGGGTGTCCGCCTGGTTGGCCAGCTGGATGAACTGCGTGGCCTTCTGCGCCTCCTCGGAGAACAGCACTCCCTGGGCGTTGGCGAGGATGCCGACCGGGTAGCCGTGGATCCGCGCCCAACCGGTCACCAGCGAGGTGCCGTAGAGCGGCTTGAACTCGTCGAAGACGGCACCGTTGTCGGCCGACACCCCGTCCGCGATCAGCGCGATCACCTCGCGCGGGTCGAACGGCTCCTTGAGGTCGGCGGGGATCAGGTCGAGGAGTCCGTCGACGTCCCCCACCGGCTCGGCGACGGTGACGACGCCGGTGGAGCCTGTCGAAACCTTCTGGCGGTTGAGCCGTGCCACGATCCGCCGGCCGATCCGGAGCGCGTCGTGCTCGTCGGCGGCGAGGTAGTCGGCGAGGCCGCTGGTCCGCGCGTGCATCTCCGCGCCCCCCAGGGACTCGTCGTCGGACTCCTCGCCGGTGGCCATCTTCACCAGGGGCGGCCCGCCGAGGAACACCTTGGCCTGCTCCTTGACCATCACCGTGTAGTCACTCATGGCCGGCACGTAGGCGCCGCCCGCGGTCGAGTTGCCGAAGACGATCGCGATGGTGGGCACCTTGCGCGCGGACGAGCGGGTGATGTCGCGGAACAGCTTGCCCCCGGGGATGAAGATCTCCTTCTGCGTGGGCAGGTCCGCGCCGCCGGACTCCACGAGAGTGATCGTCGGCAGGTTGTTCTCCTCGGCGATCTGGGAGGCCCGGAAGACCTTCTTGATGGTCCAGGGGTTGCTGGCACCACCCTTCACCGACGGGTCGTTGGCGGTGATCAGGCACTCGACGCCCTCGACCACGCCGATCCCCGACACGAAGCTGGCCCCCACCGTGAAGTCCGAGCCCCACCCGGCCAGGGGTGAGAGCTCGAGGAACGCGCTGCCGGGGTCGATCAGGAGCTCGATGCGCTCACGCGGCATCAGCCTGCCCCGCTCGTGGTGACGGGCGACGTACTTCTCCCCGCCGCCGGCGACCGCCTTGGCGTTCTCGGCCTCGAGGTCGGCCAGCTTCTCGAGCATCGCCTCGCGGTTGCTCATGTCTCCAGCACCTCCTTCATGCGCTCGAGCGTGGTGCGCATCCCGCGCTCGTTGGTGCGGCCGCGGAGCCAGCCCAGCGCCATCCAGTAGACGCGCAGGTAGGGCTTCGGCTCGAGCCGGAAGTACTCGGTGACCTTCGTGCCGCCTTCGATCGGCTCCATGCGGTAGCCCCAGTTGTTGACCGTCACGTCGTCGGTGCCGACGGCGAACTCGAAGACCTCGCTCGGCACGCACTTCGTGACCTGGCAGGGAGACCAGTACGTCGGCCCGACGCCGTTGCGCTTCACGTGGCCCTTGAACGAGGCGCCGACCTCCGGCCCGGTCGAGCCGCGTGTCCACCGCGCCTCGAACGTCTCGGGCGAGAACTCGCCGATCCGCGTCACGTCGCTCACCAGCGCCCACACCTCCTCGGGCGGGGCGTCGATGTGCAGCGAGACCTCACCGCCCAGTGAGCTCATGGCGTGTACCCCAGGAGTCGCGCGGACAGGTCGGTGAGCACCTCGGTCGCTCCTCCTCCGATGCCCAGGATCCGCGCGTCGCGGTAGTGCCGCTCCACCTCGGTCCCGTGCATGTAGCCGGTGCCGCCGTGCAGCTGCACGGCCTGGTCGACGACGTAGCTGCACGCCTCGACGGCGGTCTGCTTGGCCA
>CAVOST010000020.1:0-102706 GCA_963698945.1 uncultured Actinomycetota bacterium
TCCGGTCGAAGTAACCACATCACCTCCCTGCCGAGGCTCCTCTACATACACAGCCGCCGCGAGCACGAAGGGCGCACACGGGACCACGCGCCCATCGAGACACGTCATGTGGCATTGGACTTGTTCATCCTCCATGCCGCGCCCAAAGGCGCGCAGCTTGCTCGCGTTTGGCGCAAGGCGGTCTTCGTCACGGAACGTGCTTCGTTTGCTCGCCTCACAACATGGAAGGACGTCATACGAGAACCGGAGATTTCCGCGGTACGAAAGAGTGCTGAGCTCTTCGCCGTGCTGGCAAGTCGGTTGCTCAGTAAGCGCGGCTGGCACGAGTTACATACGCGACTAGCCCGACTCCCTGCCGCGCTCGGTTCTCGCGACATCCTGATGTCGACCAACTACACGACGCCACATGGCCGTATTGCCCGCTTCCCCAGGTCGTGGTACGCCACGACACGTGAGGTGCGCTTCGAACATTTGGTGGTGCCTGCCCCCTGCGAGACCGAGAAGGTGCTCGTCACGCTCTTCGGCGCCGACTACCTCACGCCACCGCCAGTCGGGGAGCGAGAAGCCCTCCATCTGCGAGGTGGGCTCTCGGCAGAACTCGATGGGCGCACCTGGAACATACGACCGGGCCTCTGAGGATCCTGACGATCAGGTGACGGCACTTTCGGACGTGATTCTGGGCACCCGGCCCACGCCGTCTTGGCTCTCGCGCGCTTCACGCCGGGGTCGTTGACGCGGCACTTATACGGGTGATTTTGGATATGTTCATACGATAAAGCTGCATAATGGGCAAACCGCACACAGTCGCCGGAGGAACCAAGAAGGCCCATGAATTCCCCGTTGAACAGCGCTCCCCCGCCCCTCGAGATGTGCCAGTGCGCCGACTTCTCGATGTTCTGCCTCGCCGCTCCCTGCTGAAGGCCGCCTCGGCGATCGGCGGTGGATTCGCATTCACCCAGCTCATCGGGGAGTCCGTGCTCCAGGCGAGCTTCGCTGGGGCCACGGGCGGCAACACGTTGGTGGTACTGAGTCTGCGCGGCGGCATCGATGGAGTCGGTCTGGTGGTACCGCACGGCGATCCGGGCTACTACGCCGCGCGACCCCACACCTCCGTACCAGCTCCTGCGCTGATCTGCTCCGACGGCATGTTCGGTCTCCATCCCAAGATGGCCCCCCTTGCGAAGTACTGGAACTCGAAGGAGCTCGCGGCCGTCCACGCGGTCGGCCTGCCCGTCGCCAACCGGTCACACTTCTCGGCGATCGAGGAGATCGAAGGCGCGGCCCCGGGATCGCGATTGAGGACCGGATGGATCAACCGCATGGTCGGCCAGGCCAACTCATCTGACCAGCACGCAAGTCCGCGAAGCCTGGACGCCGTCCAGGTCGGTACGAGCTTTCCCACTACCGCGGTGACTGGTGACGCCCCCACATTGGCTACGGCCGACCTGAGCAAGCTTCAGCTCTCAGGCGTGGACGCGACCTATGCCACGCAGAGATACTCCTCGCTGGCAACGTCATGGGACGGCACAACGGGCACACTGGCCTCAGCGATGAGTCAAGCAATCAATATCTCGAAGGGCCCTGGACAAACGCTGAGCAACATGGCCGACAACCCCCATGTCAGCTACCCGACTGCGTCGTACGCAAGCCCCTTCGCCACCCCGCTGAAGAGTGCTGCCAAACTCATCCGTGCGGATCTGGGGACCGATGTCATCGCAATCGATGCGGGCAACTGGGACTTCCACACGAACTACGGCACTTTGACGTGGGGAAACATGCAACAGACCGTCAGTGGTCTCGCGCTCTCTCTCGCGGCCTTCCTCGATGACCTCGGATCGCTGCGAGCAGGGTCACCGTCGTGACCATCTCCGAGTTCGGGCGCCGGATCGCCGAGAATGGCAGTCTCGGATTCGACCATGGCTGGGGGAACGTGATGCTCGTGGCCGGTGCCGGCGTACGTGGCGGAGCCTTTTACGGCCGTTGGCCGGGAATTGACGCGGCCCACCTTTCTCAGGGCGACCTCGCCGTGACCACTGATTACCGCAACGTGTTAAGCGAGATCATCGCCAGCCGTTTCCCAGATCGATCGATCGCTCAGACGTTCCCGGGGTTGAGCGCGACCTCCGTCGGCATCACGGCGGGCTCGTGACACGAGCGGCTGGCGCCCTTGCCTGACAACGTGACATCAGTTGTGAGCCGAGAAGGTGCGATTCCGCACGCGTTCCTACGAGCGGGCAAGGAGACCAGAGCTCGCCACGAGATCGAGCGCTGATGGTCCCCACCCACCTCTAGGCGCTGCGCATACAGAGCCGACCGTTCACATTGCCCGCCGGCGCAGGCAAGTGTCCACGCGGCCGCGATGGGCCGGCACCCGGTGCAAGGTTACGCAGCCGACGATCTGGACCCGACCCGCCAAACTGTCGGAACCCGATGCTGCCCGTAGTCGCTTGGCGTTGGTGACGGATTCCCCCTCTGGTTGCGTTTCACGCTCCGTCGTTGTCATGGCGAAGACCCGTATTGCTGCACACGATAAGCGTGCTGGCACACCACGGCCGCCCCTCCTGCTGAAGTCGCGCGTTTCAGGACTGATAGGGTCGACAACCGGTTCGTCTCTCCCGTCAGTAGAAGATGTAGAAATCAAGACAATGTCTACATCCACTGAAACCGGAAATTATAGAACTGAGCATAGTCCCCTTTGGCGCTTTCCCACGGCGAAGTCGGCGACCAACCGGTTGCGCAACAAAGCGGCGTTCGCAGGGAATGTGTCATTAGCCCCAGAAGCCCTAAAACCCATCGACCTCGCGGCGCGCGTGCCGATCTAAGAAGGGAAGCCCGTGTATTCGTTGATACTGTTAAACGGAGGAGTCGGCAAGCGGGCAGGCTTGGGCCAACCCAAGCAGTTCCTTAATGTCAACGGGATACCGATCTTGATCTATTCACTCGTCGCCGCCGACGAGTGCGCGGAGATCGACGAGATAGTTCTCAACTATCCACCCGGGTGGCGAAGTTCGGTAGAGGAGCTCCTGAAGGATTACGCAATCCGCACGCGATGTGTCTTAACAAAAGCAGGCGATACGCGACAGGACTCGGTGAACGTTTGTTTGCGGGACGTGTCGAATTCCAACGTGCTCATCCACGAGACGGCGCGGCCCCTCGTGACTCGGGTCGACTTCGAGCGACTCATGGCGGACGAGCATGGCAACGTCTCATTCATGGTGCCAATCCCGTTTACGGTAGCTCTGGTGGATCCAGACCAGCACCAGGTCACAGGTGCACTCGACAGATCCGAAGCTTCGGAATGTGCAACTTCCTCAACGATTTCGAACCGATGATCTCAGGATGAGCCATATTAACGCCACACAAAACGGCTTGACATTCACCGAGGACGCGACCTTGGTTCGAACGGCCGGCTATGACGTCACATTCATCGAGGGTAACGAAACCAACATCAAGGTAACGACGCAAACAGACATCCGCCTTGCCGAGTTTCTGCTGACCGGAGAATCCGACCGTGACGCATAAGACGTTGCTCATCACCGGCGGTTCCCGCGGAATCGGGCTCGCGACCGCAAAGAAGTTCTGCGCGGAGGCTGTCGACCCGCTCAACGTGGTGCTGGTGGCTCGATCCGCATCAGAGCTGGGTGCCGCGGCCGACGAATTGCGCAGTACGGCGCAAAGCACGTTGTCTGTTCAAACTGTAACGGCCGACTTGGGACAGCGCGACGAGGTGCTGGGGCTCGCACGCAGCGTGCATTCTCAGTATGGCCAGGTGCATTACCTCGTCAACAACGCCGGATACATGTACCTACTCCTATCCATCAGATCGCAATAGAAGACTTTGAGGTTACTCTTGCCGTAAACCTGTATGCCCCCTTCTCTCGCTTGTGCAAGAACTCTTGCACGCAGGTAATCGGTTCGATTGCATCGTTAACGTTGCCTCGACAGCGGGAATCAACGGACGCTCGGGTTGGCTGGCATACTCCACCTCCAAGGCGGCCTTGATTAATATGAGCGCAGTGATGCGAGAGGAGCTAGCGATATATGGCACCAGGGTGGTTTGCATCTCACCGGGAAGATGCGCAACGGGATCCGCCAAAAACCTTGGCGCCTGATGAGGACCCCAGCACAATAATGCAGCCAGAGAATGTGGCTGAAGCCATTTACATGCTGGCGTCCGATGTTGGCCGTTACCTGGATTCGGACAATTTCGTCGTTCGGTTGTAGGATTGGGTTTCTCGGTCCGACAGTTCGGCGATGCCAATGTTGCGTCTCAGACCGTGCAGAAAACGCGGGTCGCGCCGTCGGTGGATCTACGCGCCACTGCGAGTGCTAGTCGAGACGCTTCGTTGCAGCGCAGTCCGCGCACGTCCCGAACACGGTCAGGTGGCCGTGCTCCGGGCTGAAGCCGTACTGCTTGACCAGGTCACCCATCGCGCCCTCCATCTCGGAGCCGGCCACGCTGGCGATTCTCGACACTCACGGCACACCAAATGCACGTGCTCGTGCCCGCGCGCGGAGTGGTACGTCGTCACACGGTCACTGAGGTGGGCATGGCGGATGAGGCCGAGCTCGTCGAGCAGCTCGACCGTGCGGTAGATCGTCGAGAGGTTGATCGACTGCGACTGGGCGCGCACCTTCGCGTACAACTCGTCCGGCGTGGCGTGACCCAGCTCCTCCACCGCCGCCAGCACGAGCTCACGCTGTGGCGTCAGCCGGGTGATCGCTCGCCCGGAGGCGCTCCCGCCATGCCTCCGTCTCACTCACGACTGTCTCTTCAGCTGGTGCTGGTAGAGCTCGCAGACGAACGGCCACGGGTTGAGGAGACGTCGTCGCCGAAGTTCGTGGTGCCCATTGTCAGGCTGCAGGAGTCAGGCTCCGCGTCGAGCACCTTGAGCCGTCGGTCGAATGGGTCGTGCACCGAGCCGCCGGTGGAAAGCTGGACGACGAGTGTGGTCTGCGCCTTGAGTGACGCGACCGTGTCCTTCAGCCGCCCGAGGTCCAAGGTCGGCCGGTGCTCGGCGTCGCGGATGTGCACGTGCACCATCGCGGCACCCGCGCGCTCGCACCGCTGCGCGGTCTCGACCAGCTCCTCCAGCGTGGTCGGCAGCTGCGGGCAGCTCTCCTTAGTGGTCTCGGCGCCCGTCGGCGCCACGGTGATGAGCAGGTCTCCCATGCGGGCGAACGTATCCCAGCCCTATCCTCACGCGCATGCGCGCGGTCCTTCAGCGGGTCACCTCCGCTTCCGTCACGGTCGACGGCGCCGTCGTCGGGCGGATCGACGTGCCAGGCCTCGTCGCGCTGCTCAGTATCACTCACCACGAAGGGCCTGAGCGGGTCACCCGGGATGTCTGGTCGGCCACCGACTCCTCGTCGCGCCTGATCCGGAGTTCGCGGATCCTGCGAACCTGGGGTGCAGGGCGGCGCACGCCACACTTCGCGGGCCTTGGCTGATAGTGCTGTCAACTGAGCGGACCTCGACGATGTCCAGCGATGCTGGCGCCGGCGGGGCCCGCGAAGGGGCGTCGTCAGCGGCGCCCGAGAGCGCGGTAGGTCCAGCCTGCAGCGCGCCACCGCTGGGGATCGAGAGCATTCCGGCCGTCCAGCATGCGTGGGACGTCGACGTGGCGCTTGAGCTCGTCGGGGTCGAGGGCGACGTACTCGGCCCACTCGGTCAGCAGGAGCACCAGCTCGCTCCCGGCGACGGCGTCCTCGACGTTGGCCGCGAAGCGCAGGTCGACGTAGCGCTCGCGCGCGCATCGTGATGGCCGCGGGATCCGTGACGGTCACGTCGGCACCCTGCAGCCGGATCTGGCTGGCCACGCTCAGGGCCGGGGAGTCTCGGATGTCGTCGCTGTTCGGCTTGAACGCCGCTCCCAGGACCGCGACACGGCGCCCGGCCATTGATCCCCCGCACTCCTCGCGCGCCAGGTCGACCATGCGCGTGCGGCGCCGCATGTTGATCGAGTCGACCTCGCGCAGGAACGTCAGCGCCTGGTCCACCCCGAGCTCGCCGGCGCGAGCCATGAACGCGCGGATGTCCTTGGGAAGGCACCCGCCACCGAAGCCGAGGCCCGCGTTGAGGAACTTGCGGCCGATCCGGTCGTCCAGGCCGATGGCGTCGGCGATCGCGACGACGTCGGCGTCCGTGGCTTCGCAGAACTCCGCCATGGCGTTGATGAAGCTGATCTTGGTGGCCAGGAACGAGTTCGCGGCGACCTTGACCAGCTGGGCGGTGGTCAGGTCGGTGACCACGAGCGGGGTGTCGAGTGCGAGCACGTCTCGGTAGATCTTCTCCAGGCACGCGCGCCGCGCGCGCCGGCATCGCCGTCAGGCAGGCCGAAGACCAGCCGATCCGGTCGCAGCGTGTCCTCGACCGCGTGACCTTCCCGGAGGAACTCCGGGTTCCACACCAGCGTGGCTTCCGGCTGGGTCGACGCGACCGCCCCAGCCAGCCGTTCGGCTGTGCCGACCGGGACCGTCGACTTGCCGATCACCACGGCGCCCGGCCGCAGGTGGGGCAGGAGCGTTGCGACGGCGGCGTCGACGTACGACAGGTCCGCGGCGTTCTCGTTGCGCTTCTGCGGTGTCCCGACGCAGAGGAAGTGTGCCTCGCAGTCCGCCAGCGCCTCCGGGTCGTCGGTGAAGCTCAGCCGACCGCTCTTCAGCTGCTCGGCGAGCAGGTCGTCGAGGCCCGGCTCGAAGAAGGGCGCCTTCGCCGAGCGAGCCCCTGCACCTTGACGGGGTCGACGTCCAGCCCGATGACTTCGTGCCCGAGCTGGCTCATGCACGCGGCGTGCACGGCGCCGAGATAACCGCAACCGATGACAGAGAGCTTCACGGGAGGAATGGTGTCATGGGCGCGCTCGGAGCGTTGCCACAAGGGACTACTTGGGACTCCCCTTTGCATCACACTCGGCGCACGTCCCGAATACCGTCAGGTGGCCGTAGTCCGGGCTGAAGCCGTATTGCCTGACCAGGTCACCCATCGCCGCCTCCATCTCGGAACCGGCAACACTGGTCACTGCTCGACACTCCCGGCAGACGAGGTGGGCGTGCTCGTGCCCCCGAGCGGAGTGGTACGTCGGCGCACGGTCACTGAGGTGGGCATGACGGATGAGGCCGAGCTCGTCGAGCAGCTCCAGTGTGCGGTAGATCGTCGAGAGGTTGATCGACTGCGACTGGGCGCGCACCTGCGCGTACACCTGGTCGGGCGTGGCGTGACCCAGCTCCTCCACCGCCGCCAGCACCAGCTCACGCTGCGGTGTCAGCCGGTGCCCGCTGGCCCGGAGGCGCTCCTGCCACGCCTGCGCCTCGTTCATCAGTGCCTCTTCAGCTGGGCGTGGGTGTGCGGCTGCAGCTCCTGCCCCATCGCCGCCATGTCGAAGGCATAGAGCAGGTCACCGTTGACGTAGCCGTAGAGCCGCCTGCCGCCGGTGTAGGCCTTGGCGGTCGCCGTGCGTACGACGGCATCGGTGGTGATCTCGAAACGGGGTTGCTCGGCATGCAGCTCGCCGTAAAAGGTCTCCACGAAGCCGGTGTTGTGCGCCAGCACCACCTCCAGCGAGCCGTCCTCCTGCGGCCGCAGGAAACCCGTCTCCTGCGCGGCCTCACGAACGAACTCGCCCTGCTCGTCCACGATCCACGCCCGGCCGAAGTAGTGGATGAACGGCCGCCCGTCCTGCTGGAAGATGAGTTCCTGGCCGAACTGGAACGGCTCGATCGTTGGGTACTCACCGTGCCCGTTGCCCGCCCAGGTGCCGAGCAGCCAGGCCAGCCGCGCACAGCTGGGGTGGAGGTTGTCGGGGATCTCGAACGGCATAGGAAGAGTGTTCCACTCAGTCGCCGTACGGATAGGCCCGCTCCACCTTCCCGTCGAGCGTGGTGGCCAGGTAGCCGGACTCCTGGAAGTCGTTGGCGACATGGATGTCGACGCTCGGCACCTGCTCGATGCGCGGGATGAACCGGATGACCACGTAGGTCTGGCTCGGGCTCTCCACCTTCAGCGTGGCCGGCGCCCGGGCGATGTTGCGCACCAGGGCGGGCACGTCCAGCTGCCGAGTGTCCACCGTCGAGGATCCGGGGAACACCGCCCGGACACCGCCAAAACTGGTCCAGCCCGAGTCGTTCCGGTAGACCCAACCGGCCTGGCGGCCTCGGCCGCCCTGCACGGGTACGTCGACCACCGCGTAGTCCGGGTAGAGCACGAGGTCGACCACGCGTGTGGTCCCGAACTTGTGTGCGTAGGTCGCGAGGAAACCGCGGATTCCCGGCACGCTGAGGGCGTAGCCGCCCGCGACGTCAGGGCCGGTGCTCGAGCCCGAGGAAGCCCCGCCTGACGGCGAGGCGTCGTCGGTCTGCGCCGGGGGCAGCGCGGTCGGTGGTGTCGACGACACCCGATGGCCGACGAACGCTATGAAGGCGATGATGGCGCCGACGACCACTGCCACCACCGCGACCAGCACGACCACGGAGAGAGCGCGCCTCGAACCGGTCACCACGACCGTCGGTCCCTCGACCGTCGGGACGTCTTGCGGGTCGAAACGGCTGTACGGCGCGGGCGTCGCTGCCCCGGCTGCACCGACGGGCGCCGTGACTCCTGGCGCGGACGCAACGACCGAGGCCTCGAGCTGGTCGAGGTCGCGGCTCATCAGGTCAAGCTCGGCACGGCTCGCCGCCGACCGGACGTTGCCGAGCCGGATGTCCCGGTCGGCCTCGCTGATCCGTCCCTCGTCGGCGACGCGCCTGATCCGCTCCTCGAGCTGCTCACGGTCGCGGCCGGAAGGTCCCCCATGCAGGTCGTCCACGGGTGCAGCGTAGGGACCTCAGCTGAGTCCGAGGAGGGTTCGCGCCTCGTGCGTGCTCATCGGCGCGCGCTGGGCTAGTCGACCCGCCTCCACGGCCCGCGACACCAGCTGGTCGTTGTGCTCGACCGGCACACCCCTGGCCAGCGTCAGCACGTCCTCCATGCCGACGCGCAGGTGTCCTCCCTTGGACAGGGCCGCCAGCATCACGGGCAGCGTGCTGCGGCCGATGCCGGTCGCCGACCAGCTCGTCGTCTGCTGAGGCAGTGCTGCGACGGCGGTGACGAGCGCGTCGGCCGTGCCGGGCATGCCACCGGGCACACCCATGACGAGGTCGGCGTGCACCCTCTCGCCGTACGGCAGGCCGTAGCGGTCCAGCAATCGGTGCAGCGCCGCTACCTGGCCGAGGTCGAAGAGCTCGAACTCCGGGACCACACCGCGGTCCTGCGAGAGCTGGTAGAGCTCGCACACGAACGGCCACGGGTTGAGGAACACGTCGTCGCCGAAGTTGGTGGTGCCCATCGTCAGGCTGCAGGAGTCAGGCTTCGCTTCGAGCACCTTGAGCCGGCGCTCCAGCGGGTCGTGCACCGAGCCACCCGTGGAGAGCTGCACGACCAGGTCAGTCTCCGACTTCAGGGCGGCCACCGTCTCGCTGAGTCGGCCGAGGTCCAGCGTGGGCCGGTGCTCCGCGTCGCGGATGTGCACGTGCACCATCGCGGCACCGGCCTGCTCGCACCGCTGTGCGGTCTCGACGAGCTCCTCCAGCGTCGTCGGCAGCTGCGGGCAGTTCTCCTTGGTGGTCTCCGCGCCTGTCGGCGCGACGGTGATGAGCAGGTCACCCATGGGGCCGACCGTATCTCGCTCGATCCTCAGGCGCCCATCGTCAGGGCCAGGATGTCGCGGCGATAGTGACGTACGTCGTTGCGCGCCTTCGCCCTTTCCCTCGCGGCGGTGGCCAATCTTCGCGCGTATCCCGGGTCATCCATCAACGTGGCGATCGCTGTTGCCATGCCTGTGATGTCGCCGATGTCAACCAAGATGCCGGATTCTCCGTCGACCACTGACTCCCGGTGACCTTCGGCCGTGCTCGCCACCACGGGGCGCAAGGAGAGCTGTGCCTCCACGACAGAATTGCCGAAGGGCTCGACCGTCGAGGGGGCCAGCAGCGCATCTATCCCGTCAAGGGCCGACCACACCGGCCTCGTGTATCCGTGAAAGCTGACTTCCCCGCGCAGATCCGGCAGGGCGGCTCGACGATGAAGATCACGCTCGTACCACTCATAACCCGGGAAGCAGGAACCGTAGAGCTCCAGTGTCACCGGCCGGCCCTCGGCGAGCAGCGCCGCCGCGACCTCGAGAGCGTCCATCGTGCCCTTGCGTGGCGAGAGCCTGGCCACGACGCCGACGCGAAAGGGGTCCGCGGCGCCTCTCTGCACGTGCTCTGGCGCCGACGGTCGGTCGGGCACGCCGTTGCGCACGAGGACGGCACGTCGCCTGATCAAGGGAACCGTTCGCACGGCCGATCGCAGTGCCGCTTCGCTGATCATGGCGACACGATCGGCGAAGAGCAGGGGCAGGTACAACGCGAGCCGTGCAAGCAGACGGTCATGTGCCTCGGCCTCGTGGACGTGGCAGACGGTCGTGACGCGCCGCACGCGACCGAGCACGCTCCACCAGGGGATCGTCACGGTGTTGACGTACATCACCCTGGGCTGGGCATCCCGCACGACTCGATACATCCGCGGCATGGCTCGAACGACATCCCAGGCCAGTCTGGCGAGGCCACGCGCAGATTGATCACTTCTCCTGAGCACCGGGAAGTCGGTGCACTGCACCACAGCACCTGCGGCCTCGAGCATGGGAACCAACGGCCCCGGGGACGGGACGACGACCAGCACCCGATGGCCGGCTTCGGTGAAGGCCTTGACGCTTTCGAGCATCTGCAAGTCCGAGCCGTACACGTCTGCCCCGGGATTCACGAGGAGGATGTCTGTTTCCGTCACTGGGCTGCTTCGACCTGCGCCGGCCAATACCTGTGCACGAGATCGACGGTGGAGACGATGTTGGCTCGGCTCGAGGCACCAAAGACGATCGACTCGAGATTCGGAAGGCCGCACACCCACTCGATCGCCTCTTCGGGGCGAATCGCCCCCGAGGCGTACACCGACATGGCGATGGCGCGGAACTGTCGGTTCTTCATCGCGTCGACGTAAGCATCGACGCCCCCGCTCATGCGGAAACCGATCTTGTTGATGTTGGAGCAGACGATGGGGTTCTCGATCCCCAGCGCATCCAGGGCATCGAGAAGGCGCGGGAGGTTCATGGTGATGAACCCCGGCTCGGCGTCGTACCGCGTCCTCACGTGATCCGCGAAGATGCGGAACGCCTCGGTGAAGTCCATGCCCAGCAGGAGAGTCGACGACGACGTTCTGCAGGAAGACCACCGGTGTCTGCAGGCCGTCGAACATCTTCATCTCGGCATCGATGAGCAGGGTCGTGATGCCCTCGATGTCCTTGCTGGGCTATGGATCGCCCTCCGCGCATGGCTGCGTCGAAGAAGCCTTCGTCCGGCAGGAACTGACGGATCGCTCCGAGCATCCCGGACTCTGCCATGGCGTTCGCGTACTTGTGGGCGTACGGCATGCAGGGGTAGAAGACCTGCTTCGAATAGCGCTCAGGCTGCTGCCGCATGCGTTGGGTGACGTCGGCGATCCGGTCGTGCGTGGTGCACATGAAGGTGGTGACCCCGGCGTCGTAGGCGGAGTCGAGGACGGCCATCACGGCGTCGAGCGGACTGGAAGCGCATCGCCTGAGCGCGCGCCTTCTCCTCCGACATGTGGTTGACGCCGAAGAACTGGTTGTCACCGAACAGCAGTCGGTCCATGTTCACGCACCTGCCTTCACAGTGACCTGCGCGCTGGCGGGCGTGCTTGCGTCGTCGCTCTCTCCAGCGCGAAAAACGGCCTCGGCGCGGACTGGTGGATTCCTCGATCGGCGAGCCCACCAGAGCGGTGCCGCCACCGCCGTTCGAGCATCACGGCGGCCAGACACCTCATCGGTGACAGCCGCGTCCGTCGAAGTCGCCCAGCGCCGGAGAGCGCACCTTGCTGCGATGCGTCGCACCCAGGCGTCGAGCTGCGCGGAGTACTCCTCGCCCCGCACGTAGAAGTCGACCGTTCGGCAGTCAGCTCGGTGGTGTATCGGACGTTCCAGCCCTGCTCGTACTCCGGCACGCGACCAGTGCTGCTCGCGCAGATACACCTGGCACTCCTGACGGTCGACGATTGATCGCGACCGTTGGTGCCCCAGATCGTGATCCGCGTCGTCATCTTCCGCTGGGACTCGTCTGACCAGCTGACGGAGAGCTGGCCGCTCAACCCCCCGGCCCCAGTCGATCGTCGTGAACACCTCGTCCTCGGTCTCCGCCGAGAAGACCGTGCCCGAGCACCGTGCCGGAGACCGATTCAGGCCGGCCGAAGTACCACGTGAGCAGGTCGAGCGGGTGGGCGGCGTAGTCGTAGAGCGCCCCGCCGCCCTCGTCCTTCTTGCTGCGCCACGTGACTGCCCTTCGCCTTGAGCACCACGGGCCCGTACGCCTCGGCGAGGACGTGCGTGACCCGCCCAGCGCGCCCAGAGTCGAGAAGGCGCTTGACCTCCCCGAAGGCCCCGACGAGACGATTGTGGTAGCCGACCTGGGTGACCGCCCTCTTCCGCCTGGCCAGGGCTGCCAGCTCGAGCGAGTCGGCCGGGTCGAGGCAGAAGGGCTTCTCGCAGAAGACGTGGATGACCTCGATCGAGACAGGCTCCGCACCATGGGCGCGTGCATCTTCGAGGGCGTCGAGATCGACCACCGCGTCCACGGCGTCGAGTCGAGCATCTTCTCGAAGTCGCTGAAGGTGGCGACCCCGGTGTACTTGCTGAGCACGTCGAGCACGTACCCACTCGAGTCGCACACGCCCACGACCTTGACGTCGTCGTGCGCGTTGATGATCGAGTAGTGCGACAGACCCATCTTCCCGAGCCCGATGATTCCAACGTTGACCATCAGCGGTGACTCCTCTTCCCGCGACCCAGCCTGCACCGACTTTGCCTTCCGCAAGAGGGATTCGTATTCGCCGGCGACCTTGTCCCAGGTGAACTCGGTGTTGAACCTCGCCTGAGCACTGACGCCGAGTTGTTGCCTCAGATCAGAGTCGGCCAGGATGTGCGACACAGCGAGGTCGACGTCGGCCGACGACGAGAAGTAGAGGCCAGCATCACCGGCAACCCACCGGTTGTACTTGTTGTCGTGCGCGATGACCGGGTTGCCCGCAGCCAGTGCCTCCACGAGCGACGGGTTGGTCCCACCCACGGTGTGGCCGTGCAGATAGCCGATCGAGTGGAACCTGAGCGCGCGAACCACGTCGGGATCGTAGATGGCGCCGAGGAACAGCACCTCGTCGCTGGCACTCTCGACGACTGCGCGGTGGTACTCATCGGTCGTCGGCGAGTAGTCGCCGAGCAGGGCGAGCCTCACTCCTCGCGGGCGCGCTGCGAAGCCACGCACGATCTCGAGTATGGAGTTCTCCGGTATGGGACGAGCGACGAGCGAGAAGTAGCCGCCCGGCTCCAGTCCGAGGCCGCGGACAGGGTCAGCGGGGCATCTGGCACGGGATGAGCACCGTAGGTGATCGTCGTGATCTTGCGAGCGGGGGCCCGCGTCCGGAGATAGGTGTAGAGCTCGGGATGGTCGGCGATCAGCTCGTTGCCCACCCAACAGGCGATGCGCTCGTTCACATACAGGATCGACTGACGCATGAAGCCCCAGCGTTCACGCGACCACTCGATGCCGTCCATGTTGATGACGTTGGGTATGCCGCGAAGCCGCTGCGCGAGGTTGAAGACGGCCGTGTTGTAGCCGAAGGTCAGGCACAGATCACGGTGCTTCACGGCGTGGCGGATCGAGAGCCAGTCGAACCGCGCCGTCCCGAGCCAACTGGTGTCCGGCACCGAGATGTGGACTCGCTCCATACCCTGCCAGGAGTCTTCCAGGATCGGGCCGTCGTGGTCGGTCTGGCAGTACACGATGACGCGCCACCCGTGATCAACCAAGTACCTGGCGACGTTCTCGGCCGCGGTCTCGAAACCGCCATAGCTCGCTGGGACCCCGCGCGTGCCCAGAATGCGTACGCACGGGCGGTCATCAACGACATCCGTCACGACTGCGTTCCCCCCTCTGTGCGCCGAGCCGGCAGCAGAACCTCTGACCGCATTGTCGGGCCCCACGGGTGCGTCCGAGGGCTTCGCTCACGTCGCGATCATCGATCTTCCATGAACCTCACCCCGACCGAGGGCCGGGGAGCGGTGCAGCGTATTCGATGGCGCACGGTCGGCCGAATGCATGTCCCGACAGGCTAGACCACTGCGTGCTCAGGGACCGCGGAACCTCCAGTCTCGGGCTCGGCGGTCGCGGTGTCCTGATCAGCAGTCTCACACCGACCGAGCCCATCCCGCGATCTAGCCCTCCAGCATGCGCGCCGTACTCCAGCGAGTCAGCTCGGCCTCCGTCACGGTCGACGGCGGCGTGGTCGGGCAGATCGACGAGCCGGGCCTGGTCGTCCTGATCGGCATCACCCATGACGACGGGCCGGCACAGGTGGACTGGATGGCGCGCAAGGTCCGCGAGCTGAGGATCATGCGCGAGGAACGCTCGGTGGCCGAGCTGGGGGCGCCGGTGCTGCTGGTCAGCCAGTTCACGCTGTACGGCGAGGCGCGGAAGGGCCGACGTCCCACCTGGCAGGCGGCTGCTCCCAGCGAGGTCTCCGAGCCGCTCTACGAGGCGCTGCGCGCTGCGCTGGAAGAGGCCGGCACCCGCGTCGAGGCCGGTGCCTTCGGCGCCGACATGGCGGTGTCGCTCGTCGACGACGGGCCGGTGACCCTGGTGCTCGACACCGCCGACTGACGGTTACGGCCCTGGCGGGGCAACCGGGTCGACGGGGTCGACCGGATCGACCGGGTCGACGGGGGGTGCGACGCCGTTGCCGCTTGCCGTCCAGTGGGCAGCCACCTGCTCAGGGGTGAGCACCGTCGGGAAGACCGAGAAGTCGTCGATCGCGCCGTTGAACCAGGTGACCGGCCACGAGAAGCTCGAGTCACCGCCAACGCGCCAGTACCCGGCGTAGTCCTCGCCGACAGTCTGGGCCGGGTTCGTGCCGGCGGGCTCACCGTCGATGTAGAGCGCCATGCCGCTCGGGCCGAGGCTGGCGACCGCCTGGTGCCACTTCCCGTCGTTGAGCCCGGAGACGGAGGTGATCCTGGTCTGGACCCAGAGCTTCTTCACCCCGAACACGATCGCGCCGGTGTTGTTCATGTAGATCTGGCGGTCACGGTGGAACGAGGTGCCGGTCGCGTCGGCGTCACCGAAGCTCGCGATGGTCCCACCCGAGGTGCTGGTGGTGTTGAACCAGACCTCCTCGGTGAAGGTGTTGGGCGCCATGATCCGGTTGTTGGACACCGCCGCGCCCGTGGACGTGCCGTTGAACGTGGACGCCGCGTTGGTGCTGTTGGTCATGGCGCCCGGGGTGCCACGGGTGACTCCTGCGCCTGCCGTCGTGTAGTCGGGGCCGGAGAGGTCCGCCACCGTCGTGCCCGTGTCGCCGAGCCGCCAGAACTTCGTGGCGCCGTCCGCGAGGACCTGGGTGGCGTACGGGTCGAGCCCGTCGGTGCGGCGCTTTCACGGTGGTGCTTCGCTGCGGGCGCGCTGACCGGTGTTGCCGTCGGGGTCGAGCGCGCGGACGACGTACGACGGCGTGGCCTGGCGTCAGGTTCTTGTCGGTGTAGGTCATCCCCTCCCGCTCCACTGATGGCGTCCTCGGAGGTCTCGTAGATCTGGGTGCCGTTGCGGGGAGGCCGGTACGTCAGGTGCAGATCGTCACGGTCCCACAGGGCGGGCCACGAGACGCGAACCTCTCCGGGCGTGGACGGCGCACCCGGGTCGTGAACGTGCCGCGCGCCGGCTTCTGTGGTCCGACCTTGTTGGCGGCGACGGTGCGCACCGCGAACCGCGTCAGTCCCTGCTGGGCGATGCCGTCCACCTTGGTGAACTCACCGCCGTACACGACGTACTGCGTGTTGCCGGTCACCGCCCAGACGGCCTGGTTCTGACCGGTGAACCTGCCTGTCGTCCAGGTCGGGAACCACGGCAGCTGCGGCAGGCTCGGCGTGCCGGGGTTGTCGGGGTAGCCGTAGGTGTCCTTCGCGTTGATACCGGCCGTCGCCTTGGTCCAGGCGGATGAGTGCCAGTAAGTCCACGTGGGCTGCGACTGCGGGACGCTGCCACTGGTGATGCAGTTGTGAGAGTGGGCCGCCAGGTAGATCACGTCGCCGACGGGGGCGACGTCGTAGGCGTCACCGTGGCAGTCGTTCAGGTTCACCAGTGAACCGTCGTTCCACGATGCCTGGAAGTAGCCCTCGTTGTTGCCCTTCCCACCACCGCCGCGGTAGTTCCAGCCGGCGCCGTAGAAGCTTCGTGCTGTCGGAGGCCATGTGGTAGGTGCCGGCGTTGGCACCGGCGTTGCGAACCTTGTCGTTGGCGGGCAGCGGCAACATCGAGCCGTCCGCGACCAGCGCACGGTAGAGGCCGAACCCGGGCTGGCTGGAGCCGCCGATCGAGGTGAACGTACCGGCGATGACGACCTGGGTACCGCCGGGGTCGACCACGAGCGAGGAGACGTAGCCGTTGTCGACCGGCAGCTTGAACGGCGTGAGCGCGCCGTTGCTGGTCGAGACTGCCGCCACCTTGTTGCGGGGGGTGCCGTTGACGGTCGAGAACGAACCGCCGAGGAAGATCGTGGAGTTGGTGACGGCCACTCCCCTGACCAGGCCGTTGACGTTCGGCACGACTGTGGTGCTCAGTGCCCGGGACGGGAGGTTGAAGACAGCGACCCGGTTGCGGGTTGCGGTGCCGACCCTGGTGAAGTTCCCGACCACCACGAGCTTCGTGCGGTCGGGGGTGACGGCCACGTCGGTGATCGTGCCGTTCACCGCAGGAGCGAATGCTGTATCGAGAGCGCCGGTGGTCAGGCTGTAGGCGAGCAGGTTGGAGCGGGTGACGGTGTTCACGCCCGGGGCGGAGCCGAAGGGCCGGGCCTTGGTGAACTGGCCACCGGCGTAGACGACGTTGCCCGCGAGGGCCTGGCGCCACACGACGCCGTCGATCTGGGGGCCGGCAGGACGTCGGCGCGGACCAAGGGCTGCGTCGTGGGCGGTACCGCGGCGGCGGCCACCCCCGCTACGGCGCCGGCTGAACCGGAGGGCGCGACAAAGATGCCGGCCGAGGCGACCACCGCGAGGGCGGCCAGCAGAGCGGGACGAGCGTGCACAGAAAATCCCCCCGAAGTACGACAGAAAACATCGAACGCGCACGTACCGTCTCACGGGACACAGGTGGCGCCTAGGGACGACCGCGTCCTGTCTAGGCCACGCAATGCGTTATCAGAGAAGGACGAACAGCCGAGCTGCCGGCGTGCCAGGGGGCCTGGCTCCCCTGTTCGGGATCGATGGCGGCTTGACGGCAGGCGCCTTGACGGCAGGGGGCGTGACCGGCAGGGCCGGGGTTTCGGGTGGCTCGCCGCCGGCGGCTGTCGTCGACACCGTGCTCGAGCTGAGCGTGTTGCCGTCGGGGTCGATCGCTTGGACGACGTACGAGACCTTGCTGTCCCGCCGTCAGACCCGCGTCGACGTAGGTCATGTCCGTCCCCATCCACTCGTAGGCCGCCTGCGGGGTCTCGGAGATCTGGGTGCCGTTGCGCAGCAGTCGATAGGTGAGCGTCAGGTCGTCGGCGTCCCAGGCTGCCGGCCACGAGACCTGGACGGCACCAGGCAGGTCGGCCTGGGCCGTCGGGACGAAGCCCTCGCCGAGCGGCGCCTTCGGGCCTGACTTGTTGGGTGCCAGTGAGCGTACGGCGAACCGCGCGATGCCCTGCTGCGCGACGCCGTTGACGGCGAGGAACTCGCCACCGTAGAGGACGTAGCTGCGTTGCCGGTCACCGTCCGGGTCGCTTCCAGCTGCCCGGTGAAGGTGCCGACCTTCCAGCGCGGCATCCACGGCAGGATCTGGGACGCGGCGTGCCGGGGTGGTCGGGGTAGCCGTGAGGGCGGGCGTGTTCACGCCGGCCGGGGCCTTCGTCCACGCGGTGGAGTGCCACATGATCCTGGGCGTCTCCTCCGGAAAGCCGCCGCTGGTGCTGCAGTAGTGACTGTGGCTCGCCACGTAGAACACGGCACCGATCGGGGCGACGTCGTGGCTGTCGCCGTGGCAGTCGGTCAGCGTCAGCAGCGAGCCGGTGGCCCAGTCGGCCTGGAAGACGCCCTCGGAGTTGCCGCCTCCGCCGCCGTTCAGGTGGTTGCACCCGGCGCCGTAGAAGCTGGTGGCGTCGGAGGCGAGCCGGATGACGCCCGAGTGGGCACCGGCGTCGCGGTAGACCTCGTTGACGGGGAGCGGCAGCGGCGCCCGAAGGTCGCCTCGGCGCGGTAGAGACCGAAGCCGACGTGGGGCAGGTCACCGACACTGGTGAAGTTGCCCGCCGAGGACGACCTGGTTCCCGTCAGGACTCACCACGAGCGTGTTCACCTGGCCGTTGTCGACAGGCACGGCGAACGGGAGCAGCCGTGCCGGTCGTGGCGGAGACCGCGGCGACACGACTCCTCGCGGTTCCACTCACAGCGGAGAAGCTGCCACCGAGGAAGATCGTGGAGTTGGTGGCGGCCACGCCCCTGACGATGTCGTTCGACGCTTGGGGACACGGCGCTGCTCAGCGTCATCGAGGGGAGGTTGAAGACCGCCACTCGGTTGCGGGCGACCGTTGACCTTGGTGAAGTGCCCCAACGACCACCAGCTTGGAGCCGTCGGGCGTGACCGCCATGTCGCTGACCTTGCCGTTGACCGAGGCCGCGAACGACTGTCGAGCGCGCCCGTGGTGAGGCTGTAGGCGAGGAGGTTCGACCGGGGCCGTGGTACGACGCCGGGGGCCGCGCCGAACGGGCGTGCGTTGGTGAACTGACCTCCGGCGAAGACGGTGTCTCCGGCGATCACCTGCTTCCAGACGACCCCGTTGATCTGAGGTGCCGGCAACACGTCGGCCCGGACGGTCGCTGTCAGCGGCGTGTCCGGCGCTGGCGGAACGGTGACGGCGTGGACCGTGGGCGCGACGAGTGTGGCGCCCAGGACGACGAGAGCAGCGAGCAGTATCGATGACAGGCGACGAGTGCGCATGACGTTCCCCCAGGATCGTGATGCAGCCTTCAACGATCCAGCCGCCGTCGCGACACTCGTTTCTCTCACGAGGTGAGACGCGCGGCCCTCAGTGCCTCCTGGTCCGGACCGTCCTCGTCACCGTCGTCGTGGCACCGGAGCTGTCGGTGACCGTCAGCCTCACAACGAACTTCTTCGCCTTGCGGTACCGGTGTTGCACCTTCACCCCACGCGCCGCCTTGCGGTCACCGAAGCGCCAGGCGTACGACACGACCCTCCCGTCGGGGTCGCTCGACTTGCTGGCGTTGAAGCTGACAGTGCGCTTGTGGACCACCGCGACGAAGGTCGCGTACGGCCGGGCGTTGGCCACCACGAGCCGTCTGGTCGTCGAGCTGCTGTAGCCGCGGTCGTCGGTGACCGTGAGGGTGGCGTTGTAGGTGCCCGATCTGGGGTAGGTGTGCACGGCGGTCTGGGTGGAGGCCGTGGTCCCGTCGCCGAAGTGCCAGGCGTACGACGCGATGGTGGAGTCGGTCGAGGTCCCCGAGCCCCGCAGGGTGACCCGCCGGCCGCGCGCGCTCGTCGTGAACGAGGCGTGCGGAGCGGTCGGGTCCGGCCCGGCCGCGCGCCCGCTGGCCACCCAGTGGGCGCGGACCTGGGCGTCGCTGAGTGCGTTCGCGTAGACCGAGAAGTCGTCGATGCTGCCGTTGAAGCCGCCGCCTGAGGCGGCCGAGTCGGCGCCGAGTCGCCAGTAGCCGCCGTACGCTTCACCCGTCGTGCGGGTCGTCGACCCTCCGACCCTCGTACCGTCGACGTACAGGAACATGCCGCTCGATCCGAGGGTGGCGACGAGCTGGTGCCACTGCCCGTCGTTGAGCGGCGCGGGAGCGCGACCGCGTAGCGCCTGCCGTCCGGGGCCACGTCGAACCTCACGATCCCGGGCGTCCATGTAGAGGCGCCGGTCGTGGTGGGTTGCGTTTGTCCGGCGGGAGCGTCGCTGAAGCCGGCTATCCCGCCGCCGTCGTGCTGTTGGTCTTGAACCACACCTCCTCGCTGAAGGTATTGGGAGGCGTCTGAGGTTGGTCGACACCACCGAGGCGCCGCTGGTTCCGTTGAAGGCGGCGGCCGTGTCGGTGCCGGGCCGTCCTTCCCCTCGGCGCCCTGCGTGACCCCGCCCCCGCGGTGGTGTAGTCGGGTCCGGCGAAGTCGGTGACTGTCGACCCGGAGTCGCCGAGCCGCCAGTACTTGTTGGCACCGTCGTCGATGACCGCCGCGGCATAGGGCTCGAGCGGGTCGTGCCGTCACTCACGGTGGTCGACGCCGTGGTCGAGGTGAGCGAGTTGTCGTCGGGGTCCTAGCGCTGACGACGTACGAAGGCGTGCTGCCGGCTGTGAGTCCGGTGTCGGTGAACCTCAGCTGATCCCCGCTCCACTGGTAGTTGGCCAGGGTCTTCTGCTGGATGTCGGTGCCGTCGCGGTAGAGGTGGTAGGTCAGGCTGAGGTCGTCGCGGTCCCAGGCCGCCGGCAACGAGACTCGACCTCGCCGGCGTTGTAGGACCGCGCTCGCAGGGTGAGGGCACCGCCGCGTTCTGGGTCCGCGCGGGTCTGGGTGCTCGGACCCGTGCCCTGCTGGCGGGTTCCACCGCGCGACGCCGAAGCGCGCGATGCCCTGTTGGGCGATCCCGTTGACCTTGGGGAATTCACCTGCGAACAGGACGTACTGCGCATTGCCGGTGACGGTCCAGGTCGCCTGGCCCTGACCCGTCGCGGCACCGACGTCGAACTTGGGGAAGAAGGGCAGGAGAGCAGGGCGGGGAGTGCCCGGGTGGTCGGCGTACCCGTAGGTGTCTTGGCGTTGGTGCCCTGGACGGACTTGGTCCAGGCCGTGCCATGCCAGACGGTCCAGTCGGGATGGTCTGAGGAAACCCGCCACTGTTCGTGCAGTGGTGCTTGTGCCCGGCGGTGTAGACGACACCACCGACGGGTGCGACGTCGTAGGTGTCACCGTGGCAGTCCTCGAGCGTGACCAGGCTGCCGTTGCTCCACGACGCCTGGAAGGTACCCTCGCTGTTGCCGCCGGGGCCGCCGAAGTGCCACCCGGTGCCATAGAAGCTGGTGGAGTCGGGGCGAGGGAGTAGACGCCAGCCGCGTCTCCCCCGTCGCGGAAGACCGCGTTCACCGGGAGAGGCAGCCGTGCGCCCGTGGTCGCGTTGGCGCGGTAGAGGCCGTAGCCGGGATTGCTGGAACCGCCGACGCTGGTGAAGTCACCACCGAGCACCACCTGAGAACCGTGGGCTTGCGACCACGATGACGCGGCCGCCGCCGTGGACCTGGAAGGGCAGGGCAAGGAGCCGTCGAGGCCGAGACTGCCAGCGACTTTCCCCGAGTGACGCCGTTGACGACACTGAAGACGCCACCGACGTAGATGCTGGTGTTCGTCGCCGCCACCCCGTAGACCGCGGCGTCGACGTCGGGGCGATGGTGTTGAGGGTGGGATCCGTGGGTGCGGTGGGGAGGTCGAAGACGGCTACCCGGTTGCGGGTCGCGGTGCCGACCTTCGTGAAGTTGCCGACGACGACCAGCTTCGTGCCGTCGGGGGTCACCGCCATGTCGTTGATCACGCCGTTGAGGTCCGGGTGGAAGCTGGTGTCGAGTTCGCCAGTGCCCAGGTCGTAGGCGATCAGGTTGCTGACGTCGATCTCCCCCGGGCCGCCCAGGGCCACCCCGAAGGGTCGCGCCTTCGAGAAATCCCCTCCGGCGAAGACGGTGTTGCCGGCGATGGCCTGTTTCCACACGACGCCGTCCACCTGCGGCGCCGGGAGCACGTCGGCGCGCACTGGCTCCGGAAGGGGCGCCGCGCGCAGCCGTCAGTGGGGAGCGACAGCGTCACGCAGCCGCCGAGGGCGACGACGAGCGCGAGCAGGTAACGACGCATCTGCACAGTGAGCCCCGGAATCAAGTGACATGTACCAAACGACCGAAACGGTACGGGGGTACGGCCCCGACTCCCACACCTCGTTGAAACGGGAGCGAGGCTGTCTAGTCGCTCCGTGCGAACGGTCAGGCGGGTCTAGATCCTGACGGCCACCTCGGCGATCGAGCCGACCTCGGCGGTCACCGTGGTGTCGACCGGCTCGTGTGCGGCGCCAGGGTGCGAAGCGTCCAGCTGCCCGGGCCGGCGAAGAACCGGAAGTGACCCGTGGCCGACGTGGGGACCTCGGCGGTGAACTCTCCGGTGCGGTCGAGCAGGCGCACGTAGGCGTTCGACACCGGATCGGTGCCGCGCCGCACCTGGCCCTGGATGATCGCCTCCTTGGCCACGTCGACGCCGTCGAGGGACAGGCCGCCCTCCGTCGCTCCGCACATCAGGCTTCACCACGCTCGTCGCCGAGCGCGACCGGCACGCCCACGAGGGAGCCGTACTCGGTCCACGAGCCGTCGTAGTTCTTGACGTTCTGCTGGCCGAGGAGCTCCTTGAGCACGAACCAGGTGTGGCTGGAGCGCTCGCCGATGCGGCAGTAGGCGATGGTGTCCTTGTCCCAGTCGACGCCGGCCTCGGTGTAGATCTCCTTCAGGTCGTCGTCGGACTTGAACGTCCCGTCGTCGTTGGCGGCCTTGCTCCACGGCACGCTCGCGGCCGTCGGGATGTGGCCGGCGCGCTGCGCCTGCTCCTGGGGCAGGTGGGCGGGCGCGAGCAGGCGGCCGGCGTACTCGTCCGGGCTGCGTACGTCGACGAGGTTCTTGGTGCCGATGGCCTCGACGACCTCGTCGCGGAAGGCACGGATCTCGAGGTCCTGGTCCCGGCGGTGTAGGAGGTCTTCTCGCGCGTGGGCAGCTCGTCGGTGAGCTCACGGCTGTCGAGCTCCCACTTCTTGCGGCCGCCGTCGAGCAGCTTCACGTCGCCGTGGCCGTAGAGCTTGAAGTACCAGTAGGCGTAGGCGGCGAACCAGTTGTTGTTGCCGCCGTACAGCACCACCGTCTGGTCGTTGCTCACGCCACGGTCGGAGAGGAGCGCCTCGAACTGCTCCTTGCTCACGAAGTCACGGCGGACCTGGTCCTGCAGGTCGGTCGTCCAGTCGAGCTTGATGGCGTTCCTGATGTGGCCCTTGTCGTAGGAGGTGGTGTCCTCGTCGACTTCGATCAGCACGATGCTGGGGTCGTCGAGGTGCTCCTCGACCCAGTCGGCGGTGACCAGGGTGGTGTCGCGGCTCATGTCTGTTCTCTTCCTCTTGGGTGGGTCTGGGTCGTGGGTCAGGCGTTGGTGTGGACAGGGCGTTCGGTGGCGGGAGACGGCAGGAACCGACGTATCAGCAGGTAGAGCTCGCAGCCCAGGCAGAGCCCGAAGACGGCGTTGAGCAGCGCGGCCACGAGCGCGAAGCCGGTGGCCACCGCGCCGAGCAGGGTCAGCCCCGACAGGTAGCCGATCAGGGCCACGACGGTGAAGACGAGCCCGACGCCCTGGGCGAAGCGCGGGCGGCTGCGGGTCCTCGAGGTGCGTCGGCGCAGCGAGGCGCGGACGAACGAAGACCCGGAAGGCGTACGACGCCGGGGTGCGGGTGACGCCGAGCACGACCGCCACCGCGAACAGCACGGCCTGGATCGCGAGCAGGACGATGCCTGCGGCGTCAGGTGCCGTCAGCAGGGCGAGCGCCAGCACGACGCTGGTGAGCATGGCGTTGAACTGCGGTCCTCGCGGATCGATCTGCATGCGTCTCCTGTGTCCTGTGCAGGTGGGCGGCCATGGGCGCAACGACGCCTGCGGCCGGGTTCTTCCCGGAGAGAGGGGGCGTCGACTCAGGACAGGCGACAGAGGGCCGAGCGGACGCGGCAGTGATCCACAGCGCGTCGTTTGGTCAGCCAGGTCGAACTCACGGGGGTGAGCCTAGGGCGGCGACTTTATGCCCCCACGAGATCGTCTCAAGATTTGGACGACTGTCTCACGATGTGTTCGGTGGTCACCCCCGAGCACGTTGGACCTGGTCGTAGACCCAGGCGTAGGTCTCGGCCAGCCCGTCGGCGAGCGTGATCGACGGCTCCCAGCCGTAGGTCTTCGAGGATCTGGGTGTTGTCGGAGTTGCGACCGCGCACACCCTGCGGGGCGTCGAGCTTGTAGTTGCGCTCGCACGTGATGCCCGCGATCTCCTCGACGATGTCCACGAGCTGGTTGATCGAGACCAGCTCGGAGCTGCCGAGGTTGACCGGCTCCGGGCTGTCGCCGTGCAGGATCATCTGCGAGCCCTGCACGCAGTCGTCGATGTACATGAAGCTGCGGGTCTGCTCGCCGTCGCCCCAGATCTCGATCTCGTGGTTGCCGGTCATCGCGGCCGTCGCGATCTTGCGGCACACGGCGGCCGGGGCCTTCTCGCGGCCACCGTTCCAGGTGCCGTCAGGGCCGTAGACGTTGTGGTAGCGCGCGACCCGGGTCGTGCAGGCCGAAGTCCTCGAGGAAGTGGCGGCACATCCGCTCGGTGAACAGCTTCTCCCAGCCGTAGCCGTCCTCGGGCTGCGCCGGGTAGGCGTCCGCCTCCCGCAGCGCGGTGACGTGCGGTGTCGGTCTGCTTGTCGGCGGCGTAGACGCAGGCGGAGGAGGAGTAGAAGTAGCGCTCGACGCCGTGCTCCTGCGCGGCCTGCAGCATGTGGGTGCTGGTCAGCACCGAGAGCATGCACAGCGCCTTGTTGTTCTCGATGAAGCCCATGCCGCCCATGTCGGCGGCCAGCATGTAGACCTGCCTGGCTCCCGGCGGTGCGGCCATCGCGTTCTCGAGCAGCGACAGGTCCGCCACGACGTTCTCGGCGTCGTCGTGGACCTGGTACCACTCCGACTGCGGCTTGATGTCGACCGAGCGCACGCTCAGGCCCTGCGCCAGGAGGTCCGCCACCAGGTGACCACCGATGAAGCCGCCGCCTCCGGCGACCAGCACGTCCACGCCGTCTGCTGCCCACGGATTCCCCCGCGTCGCCGCGGATCCTGTACCGTCGTTCGCTTGGGCAAGGGTAGTCGAGCCGCCTGATGCCGCGTGGCACCGGGGATCCGATGCAATAGGCTCCGAGCCGTGAAGAACGGCACTGATCACCGGCATCACCGGGCAGGACGGGTCCTACCTCGCGGAGCTGCTGCTGGACAAGGGTTACGACGGTCCACGGACTCGTCCGCCGCTCCTCGATGCTCAACCGCACCCGGATCGACCACCTGCACGACAACCGCGCGCCTCAAGCTGCACTACGGCGACCTCACCGACGGGGTCAGCCTCGTCAACCTGGTCCGCGCAGATCGCGCCCGACGAGGTCTACAACCTCGGCGCCATGAGCCACGTCCGCGTCTCCTTCGAGATGCCGGACTACACCGCGTCCACCAATGCCATCGGCACCCTGCGGCTGCTCGAGGCGATCCGGGCGGCGCGGGCTGGACTGCCGCTTCTACCAGGCGTCGACGCTCGGAGATGTTCGGCTCGACGCCGCCGCCGCAGGACGAGGACCTCGAAGTTCCACCCGCGCTCGCCGTACGGCTCCTCGAAGCTGCAGGCCCACTGGGTCACCGTGAACTACCGCGAGGCCTACGGGCTGTTCGCGGTCAGCGGCATCCTGTTCAACCACGAGTCGCCGCGACGCGGCGAGAACTTCGTGACCCGCAAGATCACCAAGGCGGTGCGCGGCCATCGACGCCGGCATCCAGGAGCACGTCTGCGCTCGGCAACCTGACGCCGTGCGCGACTGGGGCTATGCGCCGGAGTACGTCGAGGGCATGTGGCTGATGCTGCAGCACGACGAGCCCGACGACTTCGTGCTGGCCACCGGCGAGGGCCACACGGTCGAGGAGTTCTGCGAGGCGGCCTTCACCCACGCCGGTCTCGACTGGCACGACCACGTCAGCTACGACGAGAGCTTCACCCGGCCCGCCGAGGTGCCCGCGCTGATCGGCAACGCGGACAAGGCGCACGACGAGCTCGGCTGGAAGGCCCAGACGACAGCGCTCGACCTCGCCCGGCTGATGGTCGACGCCGACATCGAGGAGGTCAGGCGGTTCCTGGGATCGATTCAGTCGAGCCGAGGGCTCGGCCCGCGAGCGGCACCCACGAACCTGCGTGAGCACCAGCGGGTGCGGCGGCGCCAGTGTCGCGCCCGCAGTCGACCGCTCGACACCGCGCGTGACTCGAGCCACCGAGGCCGTGGTGGGCGTTCGCATGATGCCGAGACGTCGCACGGAAGTCGGAGGTGCATCCAGCTCGCGGCGTCGACCTCGACGACTGGGCCACTCCGCGGGGTCGATCTGCGAGCTGACCTCGCTCGAGCACTCGGTCGGGTGGCGACGCCACGCGGGCGCGAAGGTCGAGGAGAACCTGGCAGCAGCGTCGCCCGGTGCTCCGATCGGCGACCTCTGAACGGCTAGCGCCACGGCGTGGCGTCGAGCAGGGACGTCGAGCGACTGGCTCTGCATGGGGGCGCCCTGCGGCACCCGCGGCACCGCGACGGTCCCGCGGAAGCGCCCATCCATGACGGCGTCGGTGGCCGCCGAGGCGCCAGCGCTACGACCACCGCGACGAGCAGGATCCACCATGTCCGATGCTCCGTCGTGCGTCAGACGAGCGTGCCGGACCGAAAGGCTTCCCGAGCGCCTCAGCCGGCGGACGAATCGAGCCAACAGCGCACCTAGTCGAGTGCGCCCGCGGTGATTGCGCGACGATGTCGCTGAAGCTCGCCTGGCGGTGCGACAGCAGGAGGCCACTGCGTCGAGCTCGACCGGCGATCGCACCGAGGAAGGCGTAGGTCGTCCAGT
This sequence comes from uncultured Actinomycetota bacterium, assembly GCA_963698945.1. Lineage (GTDB taxonomy): Bacteria > Actinomycetota > Actinomycetes > Propionibacteriales > Nocardioidaceae > Marmoricola. The sequence goes on from CAVOST010000020.1 coordinate 26,803, forward strand.
CCTGCCAGCGCGGCCGTGCGCAGGACCAGCGGAGCCGAGGAACGTGAGTCGGCACCGACGATGACGGCGTTCATCAGCACCTCGGCGCGGGCGTAGGTCACCAGGGATTCCGGCAGGACGAGCCGCACCAGCTCGCTCGACGGGCACGCGTCGACCAGCTCCGACTGGGCGGTCGAACGGGCGTCGACGAGCGGCACGGACCGCGAGCAGACCGGCATACAACGCGAGGAGGATTCCCGCGATCCAGTGGGCCCACGGCCGCGAACGACGCTGCGCGTGATAGCATCGCTCAGCCCGCCGGCGAACGGCGGCAGGAACTCGACCGTGGCGCCGGGAGGCACCTGGACCTCCGCGGGGTCGTCGGTGGTGACCGGCCGGTCACCGACCATCACCGAGCAGGTGGACAGCACCTGCGCGAAGCGCGGGGAGGCGGCGTGCAGGGTCCTGGCCCTCGTGAGCAGCTCGGCCAGGGGCGTGACACCGGTCACCTCGAGCGGGTCGCTCTCGACGCCGGCCGCGGCGCGGGCGGACGCCCAGTACCGCAGCGTCACGCACGCCGTGGTGCTCGCCTGGTCCGGGGACGTCGTCACGTTGCCTTATCCTTGTGCCCTGTCGTTGTGCAGGTGCATCAGCGTAGATGAGCCTCGAAACCCGCAGGACTCACCGGGAGGGTGCCATGGGCACCGTGCTTCTGCTCACGAAGTCGATGCAGGCCTCGGCCGACGTGCTTCCCGGGCTGGCGCTGCTCACCCACCAGGTCCGCATCCTCTCCGCCGAGGGCGCCGCCCTGCTCGAGGCGCCCGACCACGACCTGATCATGGTCGACGGCCGCCGCGAGCTGGCCCACGCCCGCGACCTGTGCCGGCTGATCCGCACCACCGGGTCCGACCAGCCCGTCCTGCTCATCGTCACCGAGGGCGGCCTGGCCGTGGTCGCCGCCGACTGGGCCATGGACGACGTCATCCTCGACAGCGCCGGCCCGGCCGAGATCGACGCGCGCATCCGCGTGGCCATCGGCCGGCTGGCCCGGCGTGACGACCAGGACGGCGACGCCCACATCATCCGCTCCGGCGAGGTGTCGGTCGACGAGGCGACCTACACCGCGAAGCTGGGTGGCCGCGTGCTCGACCTGACGTTCAAGGAGTTCGAGCTGCTCAAGTACCTCGCGCAGCACCCCGGCCGCGTCTTCACCCGCGACCAGCTGCTGCAGGAGGTGTGGGGCTACGACTACTTCGGCGGCACCCGCACCGTCGACGTCCACGTGCGCCGGTTGCGGGCCAAGCTCGGCACCGACCACGAGAACCTGATCGGCACCGTGCGCAACGTCGGCTACCGGTTCGTCGTACCTCCTCGGGAGCGGGACCGCGAGGACGCTTCCGTCTCCTCCTGAGCCACCGGCATAGACCAGTCGCGCCCCTGGGCGTGACCCGACGTGCCCTCCGTGGCGAGCCCTCGTTGGGCCCGGCAGGCGGGTCGGCTCGTTGCGGCGTGGGGGGTGACGAGAGGCGGACCCGACGTGAGGACCACCCGCAGGCCGCGGGGGTCGGGACTGCGGGTGGTCGGCTCACGGGTCGCCGGTGCATTCTGCGCCAGCGATGCGCATCTCAAACACGGCGCCGCAGTGACGGACGACGCATTCATCAGGTGGCCTACCCTCGGCGCATGTCGATTGAACACATCGATGCGGTCGACTTCGACTGGGACGCGGACGAGGGGCCGGCCGCGGAGGTACGTCGGATCGCCCGCGCTGCCACGGCCCACGACGGCTCGATCACGTTGAACGAGCAGGCGGTGCTGCAGCTGAAGAACCGCGGCCTGCGCGACGCCTCGCTGTGGCTCGGCGACGGCGGCTTCGCGCTGCGGCACGGCGACATCGTCGACCTCGCCGTCCATCCCGAGTCACGCCGCAACGGGGTCGGTACGGCGCTGGCCGCCGAGGTCGCCGCCGACGGGCGCAAGGTCGAGGCGTGGTCCCACGGAGACCATCCGGGCGCGGGCCGGATCGCCGAGAAGTTCGGCGTCGCTCGCGAACGCGAGCTGAAGATCATGCGCCGGTCGCTCGCCGAGCCTGTCGAGCCGACGGTCCCCGACGGCGTGCGTGATCAGGGGCTTCCAGCCGGCGGACGAGTCGATGCTGCTGGAGGTCAACGCCAGCGCCTTCGCCCACCACCCCGAGCAGGGTCACATGACCCACGAGGACTTCCGCGAGCGCACGAATGAGACCTGGTTCGACCCGGAGGGGTTGCTGCTCGCCGTACCCGAGGACGAGGCCGACGGACCCGCACTCCTCGGCTTCCACTGGACGAAAGTCCACACCGACGAGGATCCACCGGTCGGCGAGGTGTACGTCGTCGCGGTGAACCCCAAGGCCGCCGGCCGCGGTCTCGGGACCGTGCTCACCGAGGCCGGTCTGCGACACCTGCGTGACAAGGGCCTGGACTCGGTGCTGCTCTACGTCGACGGCGACAACGACCCCGCCGTCGCGCTGTACGAGCGGCTCGGCTTCGACGTCGAGCGCACCGAGGTGCAGTACCGCGGGACGCCTCGGCCGCTGGGGTGACCGGCCCGCTTGCCCCGTCGGACATGCGAATGTGGCTCGAGGGCGGCTGATCACCGCATGAGCCTCCGCCGCGACATTCGCATGTTCCGTGCGTCGCCGGATCCTCGGGCCCGTCACAAGAAGGCGTGCTCGGCTCTGCATTCGAACATGCGAATGTGACTCGAGGGACGGCAGGTCACTGCTCGAGCCTCACCAGCGACATTCGCATGTTCGGGCGGGTGGGCAGCCAGCAATTCACCGACCCAAAGGGGAACGGCTCACCCCGCGAGCGCGCCACGCAGCTCGGCCGCGATCTCCGCGACCGCGGCAGGGCAGTCCCGGCCGGCACCGACGACGTTGAAGAAGCCGTGGATCATGTCGGGGTAGCGCTTGGTGCTGACCTGCACGTCGTGCTTCTCGAGCAGCTGGGCGTAGGCCTCACCCTCGTCACGCAGCGGGTCGAAGCCCGCGGTGACGACGTGGGCCGCCGCGAGACCGGCCGGGAAGTCCGTGCGCCGCAGCGGGGAGGCGTCCGGGTGTGACTTGTCCGCGCCCGGCTCGAAGTAGGCCTCCTCGGCGCCGGACATGAACTGCTCGGTCAGGTAGAAGCCCTCGTTCAACGACAGCCGGCTGGCCGAGCGGTCGACCCAGTCGGTGCCGGGGTAGATCAGCAGCTGGAAGGCCAGCGGGAGGTCGTGCTCGGCGGCGTACACCGCCGTCACGGCCGAGAGGTTCCCGCCGGCCGAGTCGCCGCCGACCGCGAGCCGGGCCGGGTCGGCGTTGACGTCGTCCGCGTGGTCGACCAGCCAGCGGTACGCCGCGCGGCAGTCCTCCACCGCCGCAGGGAAGGGGTGCTCGGGCGAGAGCCGGTACTCCACGGCCAGCACCTGGACTCCAGACCGCTCCGCCAGGAACCGGCAGGCGTCGTCGTGGCTGGCGAGATCGCCGTACATCCAGCCACCACCGTGGAAGAACAGCAGCGTCGGCGCGGGGTCGGGTCCGGTGCGCTCGGTCGGCACGTACAGCCGGGCCGGCAGCGGCCCCTCCGCGCCGTCGACGGTGAGGTCGCGCAGCGCGCCGACGAACTGGCCGCCGCCCACGAGCCGGGAGTGCCGGACGATCGCACGCCGGGCCTGCGCCAGCGGCAGCGTCTCGGCGCCCGGCATCCGGGTCAGCCGCTGGAGGGCCAGCATCAGCTGCACCTCGGTGGACAGCTCCTGGCCGTCACGTACGACGGGACGGCGGACCAGAGCCCGCTGGACCGCAGGCGGCAGCCGCATGGCCAGGTGGAGGAAGGTGGACTCGAGGCGAAGACGCAGGTCAGGCACCGACGCAATGTAGGTCACCCATAGTTCACTTCGCAGTGACAGACTTCACCCATGTCCACCGAGAGCTTCCAGAACGCCGTCGGCACCGACGCTGAGGACGGGCCGCTGGATTCCACGCTGCGGGTGGTCCCTGCCGACATGTTCGACGTGGACCCGCCGTACGACCAGGAGCGACGAGCCGGTCGTCGAGGGCGAGTTCCCCGACCGCTTCCTGGACCGCGAGCTCTCCTGGCTGCGCTTCAACCAGCGCGTCCTCGAGCTGGCCGAGAACGACCAGCTGCCGCTGCTCGAGCGCACCCGCTTCGTGGCGATCTTCGCCAACAACCTCGACGAGTTCTTCATGGTCCGCGTCGCCGGCCTGAAGCGCCGCATCGCGGCCGGGGTCGCCGTGCGCGCGGCTTCCAGGATGATGCCGCGCGACGTCCTCGAGCAGATCTGGGAGGTGACCTCCGACCTGACGGCGCGCCACGCACGCCTCTTCCGCGACGACATCATCCCGGCGCTTGCCAAGGAGGGCATCGACCTCGTCCGCTGGGACGCAGCTCTCCGACGACGAGCAGAAGCAGTGCAAGCGGCTGTTCAAGGAGCGGGTCTTCCCGGTGCTGACGCCGCTGGCGGTCGACCCGGCGCACCCGTTCCCCTACATCTCCGGGCTCTCGCTGAACCTCGCGGTGCTCGTGCGCAACCCCAAGACCGACAAGGAGCACTTCGCCCGGGTCAAGGTGCCGCCGATCTTCAGCCGCTTCGTGCCGCTGGGCAACCAGCGGTTCGTGCCGCTCGAGGACGTCATCGGCGAGCACCTCAAGCGGCTGTTCCCGGGCATGGAGGTCCTCAAGGGGCACACCTTCCGCGTCACCCGCAACGAGGACCTCGAGGTCGAGGAGGACGACGCCGAGAACCTCCTCAAGGCGCTCGAGAAGGAGCTGCTGCGGCGTCGGTTCGGCCCGCCCGTCCGCCTCGAGGTCGACGAGGACATCGACGACCACGTGCTCGAGCTGCTGGTCGGCGAGCTCGGCGTCAGCGAGGCCGAGGTGTTCCGGCTGCCGGCGCCCGCTCGACCTGCGCGGCCTGCACGACATCGCCGACCTCGACCGCGAGGACCTGAAGTACCCCGCGTTCATCCCGTCGACCCACTCCAAGCTCGCGCCCGTCGAGTCGGCCTCGCCCGTCGACGTGTTCAAGGCGCTCGCGCGCGGCGACGTACTCCTGCACCACCCCTACGACTCGTTCAGCACCTCGGTGCAGCGCTTCATCGAGCAGGCCGCGGCCGATCCGCACGTGCTCGCGATCAAGCAGACGCTCTACCGCACCTCGGGCGACTCCCCGATCATCGACGCCCTCGTCGACGCCGCCGAGGCCGGCAAGCAGGTGCTGGTGATCGTGGAGATCAAGGCGCGCTTCGACGAGGAAGCCAACATCCGCTGGGCCCGCAAGCTCGAGCACGCCGGCTGCCACGTGGTCTACGGCCTGGTCGGCCTGAAGACCCACTGCAAGCTCGCCATGGTGGTGCGCGACGAGCCCGACGGCATCAAGCGCTACACCCACATCGGCACCGGCAACTACAACCCCAAGACCGCGCGGATGTACGAGGACCTCGGCCTGCTCACCACCGACGAGGCCATCGGCGAGGACGTCGCCCACCTGTTCAACAACCTCAGCGGCTACTCGCGCAAGGCGTCGTACGCCGAGCTGTTCGTCGCGCCCGACTCGGTGCGCAGCGGGCTGATCGAGCAGATCGACAGAGAGGTCGCGCACCACCAGGAGGGCAGGCCGGCCCGCATCCGGATCAAGGCCAACTCGATCGTCGACGAGGCGCTCATCGACGCGCTGTACGGCGCCTCGCAGGCCGGCGTGCCCGTCGAGCTGCTGATCCGGGGCATCTGCGCGGTGCGGCCGGGGGTCCAGGGACTGTCGGAGACGATCAGGGTGCGCTCGATCCTGGGGCGCTACCTCGAGCACAGCCGGATCATGTGGTTCGCCAACGGCGGCTCGCCGGCGGCCTGGATCGGCTCCGTCGGACCTGATGCACCGCAACCTCGACCGCCGCGTCGAGGTGCTGGTCAAGCTGCCCGCCAGCCGAGGTCGACGAGGTCGGCAGGCTGCTCGACCTCGCGTTCGACCCGGAGACCACTGCCTGGGAGCTCGCCTCCGACGGCACCTGGACGCTCGTCGACGGCAAGCGGGACCTCCAGGAGACGCTGATCCAGCGGCACCGGCGGCACCGGCTGAAGTAGGACGACCCTCTGCCCCACGAACATGCGAATGTCGTTGGAGAGGCCGATGAGGCGATCTCCCGTCCCGGCAGCCACATTCGCATGTTCGAGCGGCGAGAGCTCCCGTCAGACGTCCTCGATGGGCTGGCCGAGCTCGCCGCCCTCGAGGTCCATGTCCTCACGGTGGTGCGACTCGGCGAGCACGCGCAGCCGCTCGAGGTCGATGGCGCTACTGCCCGCGACAGCGACCCGCACCGGCGTCGCGGCCGTGACGGTCGACGTGCGGGTCAGGAGGTCGCGAACGGCACCGGCCCGTCGTACGGCTCGAAGCTTGGTGCCCCTTGCGGCCCGAACATGCGAATGTCGCTCGAGGGACTGAAGCAGCGCTCATCCACCCCACCAACCACATTCGCATGTCCGAGGGGCGCGGGCCCGGGCCGGCCCTCAGCAGGTCGCGAAGATCAGCGGCCCGTCGTACAGCGCGGAGAGCACGTAACCGCTCTTCTGCCGGGGGGCCAGGTCGAGCACGACGGTCGAGCCGTCCGTGCGCGAGCGGGTCAGCCGGAAGTCGTCGGAGAAGTCCCCTCCCCGACCGACCGCCTCCCCGACGGCGAGCTTGGCCCGCGGGCGGAGGTTCTTGCGGGCCTCGTCACCGTTCTCGAACCGCGCCACCACCCGCAGGGTCCGGTTCGCCAGCATCGCCATGGCAAGCCCGCTCACCGGCGAGACACCCCCCAGGCGGTCGACGAGCTCGTCGGCCCGGGTCTGGGCGTCCTCGTCGGCCTGCGACATCGCGAGGTCCTCGCACGCGAAGTCGCCCGACCAGAGCATCGCGTTCGCCGGCCGGCCGAGCGTGTTGTCGAGGCCGTCGACCTTGCCCGTCGAGGCCAGGCTGTCCCGGTCGCCCCGCGCTGCATCCGCGGCGACGGCAGCGTACGACGCCGAGTCGCTGGTGACCACCAGGCCCTGGTCCTCCAGCAGCACGACGTACTGCAGCTCCGGCGTGATCGTCGGGTCGATCCCTGCCACGAGGTCGGCACCGCCCTTCCAGACCCCGTCGTCGTCCTTCGGCTTGCGGTAGCCGGTCGTCCGCAGGTTGTCCGCGAGGACACCGAAGTCGGTGCCGTCGGCGACCTTGAGCAGCATCGTCGCTCCCTGCCGCCCCTGCGCGTAGGCCTCCCACTGGGCGTTGGCCGGGCTGAAGCCGTAGTGCTCCTGCAGCGCGACCGCGGACTCGTCGATGCTCGAGGCCGCGGAGAAGTCCGTGTCGTAGGCCTTCTGCATGAACGCCTCGACCTTGCCGTCCGACGGGTCCTGGCCGAGATCGGCACCCACCATGCGTCGTACGACGGACCAGTCGGTGAACCCGACGCGCAACGAGCTCGCCGGCAGCCTGTGGAGTGCGTCGTCGAGCGGAGTCCGGTGGAGCCGGTGCCAGACGGACGTGCCGAGCACCACAACGCCCGTCGCCACGACGAGCGCCAGCACGACCGTCATCACGACGAGCAGGGTCCGCCTCGGCACGGGGCGAGGGTACGTGAGCGGAGCGAGGCCGAGTCGAGCTTGCTCGAACTCGCCGAGCGAGCGAACGTTGAGGCGCGCAGCGCCGATCAGCCGTTTGCGGCACGCGCCCTGCGCGGCAAGACTGACGCCATGGCCCCCGCCGAGATGAAGTCCGGGCCGCAACGCGCAAGTGGCCCGGACGTCCTCGCCGCGGGAGCCGTCGTGGTCCGCAAGGGACCCGACGGTCGCGAGGTGCTGATGGTGCACCGGCCCAAGTACGACGACTGGTCCTTCCCGAAGGGCAAGCAGGACCCCGGCGAGCACGTGACCGCCACGGCGGTGCGCGAGGTCCTCGAGGAGACGGGCGTCGAGGTCAGGCTGGCCCGGCCGCTGCGCCCCCAGCTGTACGCCGTCAGCGGCGGCCGTCAGAAGAAGGTGCACTACTGGGTGGGGCAGGTGGTCGGCGACGACGACGTCAGCACCTTCCAGGCCAACGACGAGGTCGACCGGCTCGGCTGGTTCCGGCTCCGGGCCGCCAGGGAGCGACTGACCTACCTCGACGACCTCGACCTGCTCGACCAGTACGGCGAGCACCGCAGGCGCACCGCCTCGCTGATCGTCGTACGCCACGCCAAGGCGGAGAAACGCGGCGAGTGGGACGGACCAGACCCCGTTCGACCCCTCGTCGAGCTCGGAGAGACCCACGCCGCCATGCTCAAGCCGGTGCTGCACGCGTACGGCGTCTCCCGAGTCATCAGCTCGCCGAGCACCCGCTGCTTCCAGACCGTGGCCCCCTACGCCGAGGAGCAGGTGCTACCGGTCGAGGCGCGCGAGGAGCTGTCGGAGGAGTCGTACGACGAGTCGGCCGCCAAGGAGCTGCTCGGCGAGGTCATCGCCGCGTTCGAACCCACCGTTCTCTGCAGCCACCGACCCGTGCTGCCCGACCTGTTCGCCTTCCTCGGCGTCGTCGAGGAGCCGCTCGCGGTGACCGAGCTCGTCGTGATGCACCACGACAAGGACGGCATCGTCGCGACCGAGCGACACCTCGTGCGCTGAGTCACGCCCGGAGCACATTCGCTCACTGGGCGGGCACCGTTCACTCCCCGTTCACCGGCAGCGGAGCACTCGGACACCTGCGATTCCTACGTTCGCATCGTCCAACATCCCTGACTCCAGGAGAACGAAGTGAATCGCACTTCCCTACGCCGCGTGGCCGCGCCCAGCGCCGCGCTGCTCGCCCTCAGTCTCGGCGTGTCCGCCTGTGGCGCGGGCAACGAGTCCGACTCAGGCTCCAGCAGCGGTCTGTCCGGCAAGCTGGACGGCTCGGGCTCGAGCGCGCAGGAGTCCGCCATGGACGCCTGGCGCGCTGGTTTCCAGAAGGCGAACTCGGGCGTCACCATCAACTACGACCCCGCCGGTTCCGGCGCCGGTGTGGAGAAGTTCAACGCCGGTGGCGTCGACTTCGCCGGCTCCGACGCGGCCCTCGACCCCGAGAAGGGCGAGCTGGACGCGGCGAAGAAGCGCTGCGGCGGCGACGCGATCGAGGTCCCCAACTACGTCAGCCCGATCGCGGTCGTCTACAACCTCGACGGGGTCGACAAGCTGCAGCTCGCGCCGAAGACGATCGCGGGCATCTTCGCGGGCACCATCAAGAAGTGGGACGACGCCGCCATCAAGGCCGACAACCCGGACGCGAAGCTGCCGAGCACGGCCATCGCGCCGGTCCACCGCTCGGACGAGTCGGGCACCACCAAGAACTTCACCGACTACCTCGAGAAGGCCGGCGAGGGTGGTTGGAAGTTCCCCTCCGACAAGGTGTGGCCCATCAAGTCCGGTGAGGGCGCCAACCAGACCTCCGGCATGATCTCGGCGGTCCAGGGCGGCAAGGGCACCGTCGGGTACGCCGACCTCAGCCAGGTCGGTGACCTGCACGCCGCCTCCATCAAGGTGGGCGACGCGTGGGTCGAGCCGTCTGCTGACGGGGCTTCCAAGGCCGTCGAGGCCTCCCCGCTCGACGACACCCGCCCCGAGGGCGACATGGCGGTCAAGATCGACCGTACGACGACCGCAGCCGGTGCCTACCCGCTGATGCTCACGTCGTACCTGATCGCCTGCCCGACGTACTCGGACAAGGCCAAGGCCGACCTGGTCAAGGGCTTCCTGAGCTACGTGGTCAGCGACGAGGGTCAGCAGGCTGCCGCCGCCAACGCCGGCTCGGCACCGATCCCGGCGTCGTTCGCCGACCAGGCGAAGAAGATCGTCGACTCGATCTCCAGCAAGTAAGGGCCTATCCGGACATGCGAATGTTGCTAGAGGGTTGCCGGAGCACCACATGAGCCACCCCAGCGACATTCGCATGCCCGGGGACGCGCCGCCCCCACCAGTGCCTCCGCCCCAGACATCCGGATCACCCAAGCGCCGCTTGGGTGATCTGGTCTTCGCGAACCTGTCCCTGAGCGCCGGGATCATCATCCTCGTCGCCCTGGCCGGGGTCGCGATCTTCCTGACCATCGAGGGCATCCCCGCCTTCAAGGCCGGACCGGACGACCTGAGTGGCGCGCCGAACTTCTTGGTGTACGTCTGGCCGCTCGTCTTCGGGACGCTGCTCGCCGCTGTCCTCGCGCTGCTGATCTCGGTCCCTCTGGCCATCGGGGTCGCGCTCACGGTGTCGCACTACGCCCCACGGCGGGTCGCCGTCGGGATCGGCTACATGATCGACCTGCTGGCGGCCATCCCCAGCGTCATCTACGGCCTCTGGGGCGGTCTGTTCCTCGGCCCGAGGCTCGTCCCGCCTCTACGAGTGGCTGGCCGACAACCTGTCGTGGATCCCCTTCTTCAAGGGCCCCGCCTCGACGACCGGCCGCACGATCCTGACCGCCTCGATCGTGCTCGCCATCATGGTGCTGCCGATCATCACGGCGATCTCTCGCGAGATCTTCGCGCAGACACCGCGCCTCAACGAGGAGGCGGCACTGGCCCTGGGGGCCACCCGCTGGGAGATGATCCGGATGTCGGTCTTCCCCTACGCGCGCTCGGGGATCGTCTCGGCCGCGATGCTGGGTCTCGGCCGTGCCCTCGGCGAGACGATGGCTGTGGCAATGGTGCTCTCGGCGAGCGGCGTCATCACCATCAACCTGATCAGCTCGACCAACCCGTCGACCATCGCGGCCAACATCGCGCTCACCTTCGCCGATGCCACCGGACTCCAGGTCAACGCGCTGGTCGCCAGCGGCCTCGTGCTCTTCGTGATCACCTTCGCGGTCAACTTCGTGGCCCGCTGGATCGTCTCCCGCAGCGAGGTGACGATTTGAGCGCGCTGATGGAGCGGCCGCCCGCCACGCAGCGACGCAGCCTCGAGCACGCCCGCCTCCCCCGGTGGGCGCCGCTGCTCGTCGGTCTCGTGGCCCTCGCGGCCGCGGGCCTGCTCGGCCTGGCGCTGGGCTGGGGCTGGGTCGGCATCGTGATCGTCGCCGCACTCATCTACCTCGTCGCGCTGCCCATGTGGTCGCGCGTGGTCGAGAACCGCCGCGCCGCCGTCGACCGGCTCGTCACCTCCCTCGTGTGGGTGGCGCTCGCACTCGCCTTCGTGCCGCTCGTCTCCCTGCTCTGGACCGTGCTCTCACAGGGCCTGCAGGTGCTCGACGCCCGGTTCTTCACCTACTCGATGCGCAACATCATCGGGGGCGAGAAGGGCGGCATCTACCACGCCATCATCGGCACGGTCCTCATCACGCTCACGGCCACCGTCATCTCGGTGCCGATCGGCCTGATGACCGCGATCTACCTCGTCGAGTACGGCGCGCGCTCGCGACTCGCGGCCTCCATCAGGTTCCTGGTCGACGTGATGACCGGCATCCCCTCGATCGTGGCCGGGCTGTTCGCCTACGCCCTGTTCGCCGTGTTCTTCGGAGCCGGGGTCCATAGCGGCTTCGGCGGCGGCATCGCACTCTCGATCCTGATGATCCCGATCGTCGTGCGGTCCTCCGAGGAGATGCTCAAGCTCGTGCCGTCGGACCTCCGTGAGGCGGCGTACGCCCTGGGCGTGCCGAAGTGGAAGACGATCGTCAAGGTCGTCCTGCCCACGGCGCTGGCCGGGATCATCACCGGCATCACCCTGGCGATCGCGCGCGTGATCGGCGAGACCGCGCCGCTGCTGATCATCGCCGGCTCGACCGACTCCTCGAACTTCAACCTGTTCAAGGACCAGATGATGACGCTGCCGGTCTTCATCTACTACAGCTACACGCAGCCCGGGAACCACCCAGAGATAGCGCGGCCGATGGCGTGGGGAGCAGCCCTGGTGCTGATCCTCATCGTGCTCGCCCTGAACCTGCTGGCGCGTGTGCTGGGCAGAATCTTCGCCCCCAAGAAGGGACACTGAGACCACGATGGCCAAGAGCATCGACATCTCGAACCTGAACATCTACTACAGCGACTTCCTCGCCGTGGAGGATGTCAACCTGACCATCCCCGCTCGCTCGGTGACCGCATTCATCGGCCCGTCGGGCTGCGGCAAGTCGACGTTCCTGCGGTCCCTCAACCGGATGCACGAGGTGATCCCCGGCGCCCGGGTGGAGGGCAAGGTCGTGGTCGAGGGGCAGTCGCTGTACGACGCCGCCGTGGACCCGGTGGAAGTCCGCCGGATGATCGGCATGGTCTTCCAGCGCCCGAACCCGTTCCCCACGATGTCGATCTACGAGAACGTGCTCGCCGGCCTGCGGCTGAACAACAGCAAGCTCAAGAAGGCCAAGGCTGACGAGGTCGTGGAGAAGTCACTGCGCGGGGCCAACCTCTGGAACGAGGTGCACGACCGCCTCGGGAAGCCCGGGATGTCACTCTCCGGCGGCCAGCAGCAGCGGCTGTGCATCGCACGCGCGATCGCGGTCGAGCCGCAGGTGCTGCTGATGGACGAGCCGTGCTCCGCGCTCGACCCGATCTCGACCTCGGCGATCGAGGACCTGATCCACGAGCTGAAGACCGACTACACGATCGTCATCGTGACCCACAACATGCAGCAGGCCGCCCGGGTCTCCGAGGACACCGCGTTCTTCAACATCTCCGGCGCCGGCCAGCCCGGCAAGCTCGTCGAGATGAACCCGACCAAGAAGATCTTCAGCGTCCCCGACGAGCCCGCCACCGAGGCCTACATCTCCGGCCGGTTCGGCTGACACCTGGCCGCTCAGGTCGACCCGGTCGCGTCCGGGCCACGACTCGCGGCCCGAGCTTCGCCCCGCCCGGCTCGGACATGCGAATGTCGCTGCCGGTACGGGAGTGGCGATCGCGCCTCCCCAACAGCGACATTCGCATGTTCGGGAGCACCGCCCACGGGTGACCACCTAGCGTCCACAGGCCCGTTGCGTCGCGCCGGTTCTCCACATGGCCCGACGCTCCGGACGCGATCAGCGCGCCGTCCCTCGACCGTGTCGCCATGGATCTGATCAGCCAGGTTGCCCTGCTCGGCGGCGTGACGAACCGGAGGACCATCATCGGACTTCGGTCGCGAGCCGAAGTCGACAGAGCGTTGCGGGACGGGACACTCGTTCGTGATGCTCGCGGGCGGTACGCACTGCCCGTGGCGCAAGCCGGCATCCGCACGGCGAGCTCGGTCGCCGGCGTCCTCTCCCATCGAAGTGCGGCGGCGTACTGGGGCTGGGCCCAGCTGATCCCCGATGGACTGCCGGAGGTCACCGTCCCGCGCACCCGGAAGGTGGCCCGTCCCCTGCGAGACATCCTCATCCCGCACTGGGCAGACCTGCCGCCCGCTGACGTCGTCAAAGGTGTCGTGACGTCGAAGTGGCGCACTCTTGTCGACTGCATGCGCAACCTGCCGTGGCACGAGGCGCTCGCGATCGTCGACAGTGTGCTGCGTGCGGGGGACATCACCAAGAGGCAGCTCCTCCGGCTGGCGGCGAGCACGAAGGGCCGAGGCCGCGCACGCATCATGGCGGTCGCCGAGGCCGCCAGCGGCAAGCCCGCCAACGTCTTCGAGTCCGTGTTGAGGGGCGTGGCCAGCCTCGTGCCCGGCCTTCATGTCGCTCCGCAGCTCGGGGTCAAGGTGACGTCGGCGCTCACGCTGCACCCCGACCTCGTCGATCTTGAGAACAAGGTGATCCTCGAGGCCGAGGGCTTCGAGTGGCACGGGAAGTCGGCCCAGCTGACCCGTGACTGTCGCAGGTACAACACCTTCGTGCTGGACGGGTGGACGGTGATCCGCTTCAGCTGGGCGCTCGTGATGTTCGGCGCGGCGTACGTGCAGCAGGTCCTTATCGAAGCCGTCAAAATGGCCCGGGCCCTCAGACACCAACATGCGAATGTCGCGCGCGGGACGGATGAACGCTCCACCGGCACCCAGCAACCACATTCGCATGTCCGTGTGACGCGGGCGCGGCGTCCCACGGGCCTCACGGCATACGGAAAACGTCCTTGAGGACGAGGTAGATCACCGCGGCAACCGTCCCGGCGGCGGGGAAGGTGAGCACCCAGGCCACCAGGATCGAGCGCGCGACGCCCCACCGCACGGCAGACACCCGCTTCGTGGCGCCGGCCCCCATGATCGCCGAGGTGATGATGTGCGTCGTCGAGACCGGCGCGTGCCAGACGAAGGCCGTCGTGTACAGCACCGTCGCGCCGACCGACTCCGCGGAGAAGCCTCGCGCCGGGTCGAGGTGGATGATCCGACGACCGAGGGTGCGCATGATCCGCCAGCCACCGGAATACGTCCCCAGCGAGATGGCGCTCGCCGCCGACACCACCACCCACAGCGGCAGGTCCTCACCTTGGGTGGCGTACCCGCCCGCGACCAGGGCCAGGAAGATCACGCCCATCGTCTTCTGCGCGTCCTGGAGCCCGTGGCCGAGCGCCAGGGCCGCGGCGGAGACGGTCTGACTGAGCCGGAACCCGCGCTGGACCTTGTTCGGCGAGCGCTTCCGGAAGATCCACATGATCGACAGCATCACGCCGAACGCCAGCACGAAGCCGACGATCGGTGAGGCGACCATCGGGATGAGGACCTTGTCGACGATGGTCGACCAGTGCACCACCGCGCCCGCCGCGATGGCCGCACCGACCAGGCCTCCGATGAGCGCATGGGAGGAGGACGACGGCAGGCCGAAGTACCACGTGGTCAGGTTCCAGCTGATCGCGCCGAGCAAGCCCGCCAGGACGATCACCAGCCCCGAGTTGCCGGGCGGCACCGAGATGACCTCGCTGACGGTGTGCGCGACCTCCTGGCCCAGCAGAGCGCCGACGAAGTTCATCACGGCGGCGAGGGTGAGTGCGATCCGCGGGGTCAGCGCACGGGTGGAGATCGAGGTTGCGATGGCGTTGGCCGCGTCGTGAAACCCGTTCGTGTAGTCGAACGCGAGGGCCACGACGACCACCGCGACGACGATCCAATCCACCGGTCAGGACTCCTTGGCGTGGATCTGTTCGATGATGTTCGCGACCTTCTCGAAGGCGTCGACCGCGTGCTCGAGCGAGTCGACGATGTCCTTGAGCTTCAACACCTCCAAGGCCTCGTACTGTCCGCTGAACAGCTTCGCCAGGATCCGGCGGTAGCTCTTGTCGCCGGCGTTCTCGAGCCGGTTGATCTCGATCCAGTACTCCTCGAGCCCCTTCATGGCCTGCAGCTGGGGCATGGCGTCGGCGGTGAGCTCCGCACAGCGCTGGAGTACGTCGACCTGGTCCGCCAGATCGGTCGGCAACGTGTCGACCTCGTAGAGCATGGTGAGGTCGACTGCCTCCTCCATGTAGTCCATGACGTCGTCGAGACCGGAGGCGAGCGCGTAGATGTCCTCACGGTCGAACGGCGTCACGAACGTCGCGTTGACGCGCTTGGCGATCTCGTGGGTGATCTCGTCGGCCTGGTGCTCGGCGTCCCGCATCCGCTCGGCCACGGCCTTCCGGTCGGCGTTCTCGCCGAGCATCTCCGCGAGGATCCCCGTCCCCAGCACGAGCTGGGCCGCCGAGGAGCTGAGTAGCTCGTAGAAGACGTTGTCGACGGGCTTGAAGCGCAGAGCCACGGTTACTCCTGACGAGCCGGGTCACAAACGTTCCACATGCTAGGACGTGCCGCGTGTATCGACGCACGCCGGGCGGCACGTGGGCGTCGGGGTGTCGCGCCAGCGAAGGGCGGGGCAGGTCACTCGCCGACGCGGGGCGTCGGCGGTTCCACGCCGAGGATGCGATCTATGTCGGACGTCGACATCTGCGCCGCGGACTGGTTGGCGGCCACGATCAGGTTGGCAGTCAACTCAACCTCGTCGAGGAGCTCCGTGTCCTCGAGGCGCACGTCGAAGGGATCCACTCGTCCAAGTCCCTTTCCCTAGTTCCCGTCTTGGAGGGTGTTCACCCTGTCCTACCCGAGCGCGCGAGCGAGGAAACCACCCGCAGCGGGTGACAAAACGCACGAGGGCCCTGGCCGACACGGCCAGGACCCTCGCAACTCACGTTCGTCAGAGAGGACGGACGTTCTCCGCCTGAGGACCCTTGGGGCCCTGCGTGACGTCGAACTCGACCTTCTGGTTCTCGTCCAGGGACTTGTAGCCCTGGCTCTGAATTGCGGAGTAGTGGACGAAGACGTCATCGCCGCCGTTCTCCTGGGCGATGAAGCCGAAGCCCTTCTCGGCGTTGAACCACTTGACAGTGCCCTGAGCCATGCTGGTTGTTCTCCTTGTTACTTAGGCGGGAGATCACCACTTCAGCGATCTCCACAAGGTGGTGATACGCCGTCCCGCCTCGCAAGCCTTGAGCCTCAAGAAGAAACGCCGTTGGATCACAAACCCCAACAGGCGTTGTTGTAACCGCTGGAACCTGCACCTTGTCCTGCTGACACTACCAATCTTCGGCGCCGAGCCCACCACAACCTCCCGCTGGCCACGCCGGGGACCAGGCCGAAACCGTGCCCTCCGCCTGCCTCGCGTCGTTGTACGGGATGGAGCCGGTGCTACAGATATCCGGCAGGGAGAGGCGTTCCGACACACCGCCGGAGCGCCAGGCAGTGGGGCTGACATGACCATTCAGAAGGACAACGAGCAAGGAACGCATCAGTTGCGGCCGTACCAGGTGGATCCCACCGCGGTCGCGGCGGCGACCATGCTGCCGCGGGCCGCTGCGGACCTGCGCCCTGCGCCGAATGCGGCCCCGGCCTCTCCCGCGCTGGACTCGGCCCTCGACCCGATCGCGGTCTTGGTGCAGGCTTGGGCGGCAGAGGAGACCCTGGAGGGTACGACGAAGACCACGCCCGATCCCGCGACCGCGGCCTCGTCGCGCAGGCGCGGTTTGTTCTCACGCCTACGGCGCAGCGATTCCGCCGAGCCCCAGCCTGCCCCGAACGGCGACGCCGCCTCAGGTGCGGATCCCGGTTGGGTGTTCCACGAGGGCGGCGACGGGCACGAGGGGTGGCTCTATCACTTCGCCGACGGGGTGGCCGTGACCGAGGACGGGACCCCGGTCGACCTGCAGGAGTCTCCGTCAGGTGAGGAGCCTCAGGCGGAGGAGGAGCCGTCGCGAGGACCCGCGAGCCCGAGCCCGAGCCGGAGGCCAAGGTCGAGGAAGAGCCGGAGCCGGAGCCCGAGCCCGAGCCGGAAGCCCAGGTCGAGGAAGAGCCCGAGCCCGAGCCCGAGCCGGAGCCGGAAGCCAAGGTCGAGGAAGAGCCCGAGCCCGAGCCCGAGCCGGAGCCGGAAGCCAAGGTCGAGGAAGAGCCCGACCGGAGCCCGAGCCGGAGCCCGAGCCGGAGCCCGAACCGGAGCCCGAGCCGGAGCCGGAGCCCGAGCCGGAGCCCGAGCCGGAACCCGAGCCCGAGCCCGAGGCCGAGGCGGAGCCGAGCCCGAGCCCGAGCCCGAACCCGAGCCCGAGCCCGAGCCCGAGCCCGAACCGGAAGCCCGAGGTCGAGGAAGAGCCCGACCCCGAGCCCGAGCCCGAGCCCGAGCCGGAAGCCGAGGTCGAGGAAGAGCCCGAGCGAACCGGAGCCCGCAGCCAAGGCCGAGCCAGAGCCCGAGACCCAGGCCATGACCGAGCCGGCGCCGGAGCCCGAAGCCGTCGCCGATGACGGGGCCGACATTCCGCCGTTCGTCTCCTACAGCCCCTCCGACGTACGGCTCTACGTGCTCGGCGGCGTCTTCGTCGTCGCCTCGATCGTCGCGGTGCTGACGGTCTTCCCGGCGGTCGAGGAGGGCAGCACCAACGGCATGGTTCGCGCGGGAGCCTTCCTGGTCATCGCGCTGGCCGCGCTGTGGGCGATGCTCGCCTGGGAGCCGACGGTGGTCTCCGTGCGCGAGGGCGTACTCGCGGTGAGCCGTGGTTCACGAACCCGTGAGGCAGACCTGCGCGACCCCGCCGTGAGCGTGGAGACCTCAGGCAACCCGAGCTCACCGACCTCGACAGTGACCGTGCGGCAGCCCGACGCCAAGCCGATCGTGATCCGGGGCAACCAGGTCCGCCGTCGCCAGTTCGCCCGGATCATCAGCTACCACCAGGCTCATCCCCACGCCGAGCAGGAGCAGTAGCAGCAGGCCCGACCCCACCCCAACATGCGAATGTTGCGGGTGGGACTGCTGATCGCCCCTCCACTCCCGGCAGTCACATTCGCATGTCCGGGGCCGGGGACGGGGCCGGGACGCCGAAGCCGGGGAGGCGGCCGCCGCCTCCGCATGACCCTCGAGGTACGCAGCGACGAGGGGACCAAGGGTGGGCAGGTGGTAGCCGCCCTCCTGTACGACGACCGCGGGCAGCCCCGTCGCGCCGAGGAGGGCACCGGCCCGGCGGTAGCCCGAGGCGGTGACGAGCAACGGGCTCTCCGGGTCGTCGGCGGCTGCGTCGACGCCCAGCGACACGACCAGCGCCTCGCAGCCGGCTGCCACGACCCAGCCGGCGAGCTCCTCGACGGCCACGAGCCACTCCGGGTCGCCGGTGCCCGGCGGGAGCGGCAGGTTGCGGGTGGCCCCGAGTCCCGGCCCCGTCCCGGTCTCGGACGCGTGGCCGACCACGTGGGGGAACCACCCGGCGGCCGGGTCGACGTGCACCGAGCCGTACAGCACGTCGTCGCGCGCGTAGAAGATCGCCGCGGTGCCGTTGCCCTGGTGCGCGTCCACGTCGACGATCCCGACCTTGCCGACGCCTGACTCCCGCAGGAACGACGCCGCAACGGCAGCGTTGTTGAGGTAGCAGGACCCGCCGAAACCGGCCGGAGTCGCGTGGTGCCCCGGGGGCCGGCAGAGCGCGTAGGCGATCCGGGTGCCCTCGACGACGAGCGCCGCCGCCGCGATCGCGCAGTCCGCGGCCGCCCGGGCCGCCTCCCACGTCCCCGGCCCGACCACGGTCATCGTGTCGTAGGCGAAGCGACCGGCATCCGCATGCACGGCCGACTGCCGGTCGAGCCGGCAGGCCGGCCGTCATCGCGGGCGTCGGGAACAGGTAGGGCACGACGCGGTCCTGGCCCACCAGCTCGTCGTACGGCCCCTCCGCCCAGCGCGAGGCCGCCGTGCGCAGGAACTCCAGCATCTCCGCCGAGTGGACGGCGAGCAGCGCGTCGTCGGGCTGCGCCTCGGCCTCGACGAGGCGGTGCCCGGCCGAACCCAGGGCCTCGAGGATGGCGTCGACCCGGGCAGCGGTCTCCGTGCCCTCGGTCTGCACGCCGACCCACACCTCGTGCTTGGGATCGTGCAGCCGGGTGGCCGGCGACCAGAGCACGGGTACGACGTACTGACTCATGGGTCAGTATCCCCACACCGGCCGCACAGGGCAGGATGGCACCATGCCCCGCGCCCGCGACCTCGGCATCGTCATCGGCGCGCTGCCGACCGGGCCGACGAACTCGGTCCTCGACGTCAGCGGCGTCGGCCTGGGACACACCACGCTGCACCGCGACGAGCCACCACCCCCCGAAGGCCGCGGTGTCGCGCGCACGGGGGTGACCGCGCTGGTGCTGGCCGAGGACGCCTACGTCCGTCCCGTCGTCGCGGGTGGCGCCGTGCTCAACGGCGCCGGCGAGTGCACCGGCTTCCTCAGCGCGGGCGAGTGGGGACTGATCGAGACCCCGGTGTACCTGACCTCGACGATGCAGCTCGGCCGGGTGTACGACGCCGCCTGCGAGATCGCGCTCGAGCAGCGACCGGAGGTGGCCGACGAGGTCGTGATCCCGGTGGTGGCCGAGTGCGACGACTCGTTCCTCAACGACTGCCGCCGCATGCAGGTCACCGGCGAGGACGTGCGGTCGGCGTACGACGCGGCGCTGGCCTCGCGCGTCGGCGGGCGGCTCGCCGAGGAGGGCGCGGTCGGGGCCGGCACGGGCATGTCCTGCCTCGGCTTCAAGGGCGGCATCGGGACCTCCTCACGCGTCACGCCGGCCGGCCACACGGTCGGCGTGCTGCTGCTGACGAACTTCGGCCAGCGCGACCGGCTCACGGTCGCCGGCGTTCCCGTCGGACGGCTCGTCGGACCGGCGCCGGACGAGCCGGCCCGGCCTGCTGGGTCCTGCATCGGCCTGGTCGTGACCGACGCCGCGGTCGACTCAGCGGCCTGCGCGCGACTGGCGCGCCGGATCGGCCTGGGACTGGCCCGCACCGGCTCGACCGCTCACCACGGCAGCGGGGAGATCTTCCTGGCCGCCAGTACGACGGCCCGAGCCGACCGCGACGGGAACCCGGAGCCCGGCGAACGCCTCGCCGGGCGGTCCCTCGACCCGCTGTTCGAGGCCGTGGTCGACGCCTCGGAGGAGGCGGTGCTCAACTCGCTGCTCCAGGCGCCCACCACCGTGGGTCGGGACGGCCACTCGAGCGAGGGCCTCGACGCCTCGGTCGTTCGAGAGCTGCTGGAATCTCACGGTGCCTGAGGCTGGACCCGGCGGGGCCGAGCAGGGCGTCCGCATCACGATGCCGGACGAGGTCGAGCTCGCCGCCACGCTGTACCTCCCGGCCACGAGCGAGCCGCAGCCCTGCCTTCTCGAGGCGCTGCCCTACCGCAAGGACGACCTGACCGTCCTCGTACGCCGACGGCTACCGCAAGCTGCGCGACGAGCACGCGTACGCCGTGTGCCGCGTCGACCTGCGGGGCACGGGTTCCTCGGGCGGGGATGCGACCGACGAGTACCCGGCGCAGGAGCGGACCGACCTCGCCGCCGTCATCGCCTGGCTCGCGGAGCAGGACTGGTGCGACGGCAACGTCGGCATGTTCGGTACGTCGTACTCGGGCTTCAACTCGCTCCAGGTCGCCTGCGAGCGGCCGCCGGCGCTGAAGGCCATCTGCGCGATCTACGCCAGCGACGACCGGTGGAGCGACGACGTGCACTGGCGGGGCCACGCGCTGAAGCTGCTCGATCTCGTCGACTACGACCACTACATGACGGCGATGAACGTGTTGCCGCCCGTGCCGGCGGAATGGGGTCCGGGCTGGCGCGAGGAGTGGCGGCGGCGGCTGGAGACGAACGAGCCCTGGGTGCTGACCTGGCTGCGGGAGAACCGCGACGGGCCGTACTGGCGCGAGGGGTCGGTGCGGACCGCCGACGGGACGGGCTACGAGCGCATCGAGTGTCCGGTGCTGGTCGTGGCGGGCTGGGCCGACGGGTACCGCAACAACTCCTTCCGCACCGTCGAGGCGCTGCGGCGGGCGGGCGTGCCGCACCGGCTGCTCGCCGGGCCGTGGGCGCACGCGGATCCCGCGACGGCGATCCCCGGACCGCGGATCGACCTCGACGCCGAGATGGTGGCCTGGTGGGACCGGTGGCTGCGGGGTCGCGGCGAGCACGAGGACCGGGTCGACGTCTTCGTGCGCACCTCGACCCGACCGGCGCCCGACCTCGACCTGCACGAGGGGTACTGGGCCAGCCTCGAACATGCGAATGTGGCGGTTGATGACCCTGGTGCGGGCACGAGCACCATCAGCAACATTCGCATGTTCGAGGGCCCCCGCACCCTGGTGGTGGAGCCGGACGTGGGGACGGCGGCCTGGATCGACTGCGCCGGCCACCTCCCGTGGGGGCTGTCCGGCGACCAGCGGGAGGACGACGCCCGCTCGTTGACCTGGGAGTGGCCGGCCGACGGGGAGCCGATCATCGGCCAGCCGCGGGTCCGGCTTCGAGTGAGCGCCTCCGCGCCGGCCGCGTCGCTGTCGGTGAAGCTGTGTGACGTCTTCCCCGACGGCACGTCGGCGCTGATCGCCCGGGGGACGCTGGACCTCGCCTTTCGCGACGGACCGTCGCCGACGCCGTTGCAGCCGGGGGTCGAGTACGACGTCTCCCTCGACCTCGACGCCTGCGCCTACCGTCCCGACCCGGGTCAGCGGCTCCGCCTCTCGGTGGCCGGGTCGGACTGGCCCAACACGATCGCGCCGCCGGCACCGGTGACCCTCACGGTCCACGACGGGACCCTCGAGCTCCCGCTCTGGGGAGTCCCGGTCCTCCCCGCGCCGGTGTTCGTTCCGGGAGACGCGTCGTCGGGCGAGGACGCGGAGGACCTGACGTGGACCGTCAACCGGGACGTGCTCGGCCGCCGGACCTGGTGCGTGGTCCGGCACGGCTCGTCGTACGCCGTCCCCCATGAGGGCATCGCCTCGGAGGAGTACGCCGGCGAGGTGTCCGTCGACCGGCGCACCTTCGCCCAGTACGCCAGCGCCGAGTGCGCCTACGGCCTCCGGTGGCCGGACGTGGACGTGCGCGTGACCTCGACGATGCGGGTGGACGTGACCGGCGAGGGCTACTACGTCTTCATCGACCTCGACGCCTTCGAGGACGGGGAGCTGATCTCACACCGGGAGTGGGCCGAGCAGTTCCCGCGCTGAGTCCACGGAGCTGGCCCGCGCCAAGCTGCCGCTACCGCGTCGGCGCGAGCAGACCAGCAGGCGCCCCGCGGCGTCACGGCTCCAGGGACCCCGTGCGGTAGGCCCGGCCGAGCGTCGACACGAGCTGGGCGACCGCGTCCTCACGCGGGGCGAACGGACCCGGCCGGAAGTGCGGGCTCTGCAATCCCCGCTGCACCGACTCGCACGCCGCCCAGTCCTGCTTGTTGGTGATGTCCCAGAACTCCACGGCGCCGGCCGCGTCGGGGACCGACCCGTCGGCACCGGGGAGCACCAGCCACGAGCACTCCACCCAGGTGCGCCCGGGCTCCAGCGGCACGAGTCGGTGGGCCATCACGTAGTCAGGGTGGGCGGACACCAGGAGGTTGGGGAGGACGTGGAGGTACTCGACCACCCGCGGGGGCGCCCCGGGCAGCGGCGTCGCCGCCAGGTCGCCGGTGAGCGACATCGTGGCGGTCCCCTCGCGCAGGTCCATCGACCCGCCGATCCAAGCCCCCGGCATCCGGTAGTTGACCCCCGAGTCGGGCGGCGTGACCTCGCACAGCTCCGGGTGGATCAGCGGGCAGTGGTAGCACTCGTGGTAGTTCTCCGCGATCACCTTCCAGTTGGCCGCCACCTCGTAGGCGTGGCGGTCGGCGACGACGAGCGATCCGGCGTCGTACGGCGCCAACAGGCTGGCGATCTCGCCGAGGTGCCGCTCGAAGGACGGGACCGAAGGGCTGTCGAGCGGGTGCAGGGCGTGCCCGAAGACCCAGCCGTGCCAGACCTGCACCGGCAGCTCGACGAGGCCGTGCTCGGCCGGCTCGAACGTCGGGTCCTCACGGAAGCCAGGGGCGCCGATCAGGGAGCCGCCGAGGTCGTAGGTCCAGGCGTGGTACGGGCACTGGATGCTGCGGCGTTGCGACGTCCCGTCCTGCGGCAGCAGCTCGTGGCCGCGGTGACGGCAGGTGTTGGCGAACATCCGCAGTCCACCGCTCGCGTCGCGCACCAGCAGGCAGGCGATGTCGCCGACCATCACGGCGCGCTGCGTGACGGGCTTGGCGCCGGTCGTCGGCACCAGGTCGTCCGCGCGGCCGAGGCAGGTCCAGCTCGCGGCGAAGAGGTGGCGTCGTTCCCAGTCCAGCACCTCGGTGGAGGTGTAGCGCTCTGCCGGGAGCATGCGGTTGGGTTCGTCGGTCATACGTGGCTCCCTTCTGAGATGCTGCGCAACGTGGCCGCGATGCGTGGTGGATCTTCGTGACGCGCAGAGCGCGTCGCGCCGTCGACGTACGACGCGACGAGATCCTCGCGGCGACCGTGGAGCTCGTGGACCGGATCGGCCTGGCCAACACCCGGGTCTCGGACGTGGCGCACCAGCTGGGGGTCAGCCCGTCGCTGGTCTTCTACCACTTCGGCACCAAGGACGACCTCGTCGCGGAGGCCTTCGGGTACGCCGTCGAGAAGGACCTCACCCGCCTGGCCAGGGCGGCCAGCGGCGAGGACCCGGTCGAACGGCTGCGCAAGATGCTGCGCTTCTACGGGCCCACCGGCCAGGCGCTGGGCTGGCGGCTGTGGATCGACGCCTGGGCGCTGGCCCAGCGCGAGCCGCACATCCGCGACGTGCTGCGCCAGATGGACCACCGCTGGCAGACGATGCTGCGCGAGGTGGTGGACGACGGCGTCGCGTCCGGGGCGTTCACCTGCGCCGACCCCGAGGGGGCGGTGGGGCGGCTGTCTGCTCTTGTCGACGGCCTGTCGGTGGCGACCGTCGTGCACCGCACGATCACCCGAGCGCAGCTGCGGGCCTGGGTCGCGCACCAGGTGGCCACCGAGCTCGGGGTCGGCGTGGAGACGCTCGTCTGAGGTCGGCACGTCACACCAGCCAGTGGGCGGCGTAGCCGGGATCGCTCAGCGCAGGGCGGTCGAACCGGTACGGCGTCAGGTCGAACGCGGTGCCACCGTCGACGGCGAGGTCGGCCAGCAGGCGGCCGAACGTCGGCGCGAACTTGAACCCGTGGGCCGCTCCGAGTCCCACGACGACCCGCTCGTGGCCGGGGACGGGTGAGATGACGAAGTCGCGGTCAGGGGTCAGCGTGTACTGGCACCGCACCGACCGCACCGGCGTCCCGCTCGCGGGGAGGATCCGAGCCATGTGATCGGCGAGCCGCTGCTGCATCTCCGGGTCGACCTCGAAGGTGCGGTCCTCGGGGTCGACCGTCGGCCCACCACAGTCCTGGGCCGCCTTGACGGTCGCCTCGCCGTAGCAGGGGAAGCCGTAGAAGGAGGGGTCGTCCATCCAGATCCACAGTGGGATCCCCTCGAAGGCGGTTGGCTCGGGAGGCGCGAAGTAGGTGACCTGCTCCAGCGTCACCTCCAGCGGGATCTCGACGCCGAGGTGGACCAGCACGTCGTTGGCCCAGGCATCGGTCGTCACGATCACCGAGTCGGCCAGTATCCGGGCATCCTTGGTCAGGACCGCGATCCCCTCGCCCGACTCGCGCAGCCCCAGCACCGGGCTGCGGTCGCGCAGGTCGGCGCCGTGGCGACGGGCCTGCTCCTGCATCACGCGGGTCCCCCGGGCAGCCGGGACGATCGCGGCGTCGTGCTGGTGCAGCGCCACCGTGCCTTCCGGCAGCCGGAACTGCGGCCAGCGCTCCGTGACCTCCTCGCCGGCGAGGAGGTCGTAGCCGATGCCGACCTGGTCGAGCGACTCGGTGTAGTCGACCGGGCTGATCGCCGGCTCGGGTGGGAACAGGTCGAGGCCACCGACCGTCGCGACGAGGTACTCGCCCGACTCGCGTTCGAGACGCCCCCAGTCGTCGTACGCCTGCTGCGTGAGGCGGACGTACGACGGGGTGTGGTAGCTGTGACGCAGGATCCGGCTGGTGTCGTGGCTCGCGCCCCGTGAGTGACCGAGCTCGAACCGCTCGAGACCGACCACGGACCGGCCGCGCCGGGCGAGCTCCCAGCAGGCCGCGCTGCCCAGGGCGCCGAGGCCGATGACGGCGACATCACAGCGCTCACTCATGGGCTCACCCGTGGGGTCACTCATGGGAGGGACCGAGCCTCGGCAGCAGCCAGCGGCGGATGTCGAGGCTGTCGTCCTCCATCGGCGCGAACCAGCCGTGGCGGTAGCTGCGCGAGGACATTCCGCGCTGCACCGACTCGCACACGGCCCAGTCCTGGCGGTTGACGAGGTCCCAGAGCTCGGCCGCATCGCTCGGGTCGAAGTCGGCGCTCGCGGCCTCCTCGCGGGCGAAGAGCAGCGAGCACGTGACGTCGGTGCGGTCGACGGCTCGCGGCTCGAGGACGAACGCGGCGACGTGGTCGGCGGAGCCGGACAGCATCAGGTTCGGGTAGACCAGGTCGCCCTTGTGGCGGGTGCGCTCGTGCTCGTCCAGACCGGGCAGGCACTGCCGGGTCGTCGTCCCGGTGGTCGTGAACGTCCACGCGCCCTCGCGGTGGGGGATGCCGTTGTCCCAGTCCAGGTCGCTGCCGCCGCCCGCGAACGCCGGCACCAGCCGCGAGAGCTCGGGGTGCACCGGGCCGCAGTGGTAGCACTCGTTGTAGTTCTCCAGCAGCACCTTGTAGTTGGCCGCGACCTCGTAGGTCAACGTGGCGCCGGTGACGAGGTCGGCCAGGCCGTAGTTGGCGAACGTCGCCTGCGCGTGCGCGACCTGCTCGGTCAGCGGCTGCGCCTTCTCCGGGGTCAGGTGCACGAACACGAAGCCGCCCCACGTCTCCACGCCGACGGGGTGGAGCGAGAAGTCGCGGCGGTCCTCGACCTCGGCGTGCGGCGACCGCAGCAGCCGGCCGTCGAGGCCGTAGGTCCACGAGTGGTACGGGCAGCGCAGCGCCGAGGCGTCGCAGGCCGCCTGCTCGGGTGGCCGGAGCTGGGAGCCGCGGTGCCGGCAGACGTTGTACGCCGCGTGCAGCCCACCGGCGACGTCGGTGGTGAGGAGCACCGACTCCCCCGCCACGTCGACGCTCATCACGCGGCCGGGCGCGGCCAGCCCGAGGTCGTCGGTGCGGCCCAGGCAGTACCACTCACCGAACAGCACCGCTTCGCGTTCGGCCAGCCAGGACTGCGGATCGACGTACATCGCCCGCGGCAGCGCCGCCTGCAGCCCCTCGGCCATCGCACCTCCCTACTGACTCGTGAGTCAGTAAGAGAATCGTCCCACACCCCCTGCCCCGGACGGAATCCCGAGATCCGGCCCTTCCGGACGGGCCCTTCGAGACGGGCCTTGACGGCCCTCCTCAGGGACCCGGGTCGTCGCGGGCCCGTCTCGAAGCGCGCGAGCTCAACACGGCGTCGAGGTGGCAGGCGACCCGGTGAGTGCCCGTGGGCGGCAGCACGTCGAGGGGGGTGCCGACGCAGTGGTCGGCCACGCCGGCGCGCTCGGCGCTGCCGTCGGCGACCTGGGGACAGCGCGGGTGGAAGCGGCAGCCGCTGGGGATGCGGGTGGGGTCGGGGATCTCGCCGGTGAGGACGACCGGCTCCAGCTCCTGAAAGTCGGGTACGACGGACAGCAGCGCCTGCGTGTAGGGGTGTCGGGGAGCTCCGAGCACCTCCTCGGTGGAGCCGCACTCGACGACGCGGCCGAGGTACATCACCGCGATCCGGTCGGCGATGTTCCAGGCCAGGCCGAGGTCGTGGGTCACCACCACGACGCCCAGGTCGAGGTCGGCGCGCAGCTTGAGGAGGAGCGCGAGGATCTCGCCGCGGATCGAGGCGTCGAGGGAGGAGACCGGTTCGTCGGCGATGATCAGGTCGGGTCGCAGCGCCAGCGCGCCGGCGATCAGCACGCGCTGCTTCTGCCCGCCCGACAGCTCGTGCGGGTAGCGCAGGAACAGCTGCTCCGGCGGCCGCAGGCCGGCCTCGGCCATGGCGGCCGAGACGAGCTCGGCCTCGGTGCGGCCCTGCTCGTCGGAGGCGGCACGGCGATGCAACCGGATGCCCTCGGCCACGGACTCGTAGACGGTCTGCCGAGGGTTGAGCGAGCCGGAGGCGTCCTGGAGCACCATCTGCACTCGGCGGCGGAACTTGCGCAGCGAACGGATCGAGTAGTCCAGGGGTGCCCCGTCGACCAGCACCTCGCCGGTCGTGGGTGGCTGCAGGCCCATGAGGGTGCGGGCCAGCGTGGTCTTCCCGGAGCCCGACTCCCCGACGATGGCCAGGATCTCGCCGCGACCCACCTGGATGTCCACCCCGTCGAGGGCGCGGGCGGCGTGCCCGCTGCGGGTCACGTACTCCACCTGGACGCCCCGCGCCTCCAGCAGCGGCCGCTGACCGGAGCGCAGCGAGCGGTGCGGCGCGATGCTCACGCGTCCACCCTGATGCAGGCAACCGGACGACCCGGCCGCACCTCGACCAGCGGCGGCTCGGCGTCGTCGCAGGCCGCGACCGCCCGCGGGCAACGTGGAGCGAAGGGGCAGCCCGGCGGGAGGTTCCGAGGGTCGGGCGGGTCGCCGGCCAGCCCGGCCGGGGCGTAGCGCGCCTCCGGGTCGCCGACGCGGGGGAAGGCGTCGGACAGGGCGTGCGCATAGGGGTGCAGGGGGTCGGTGAAGACCTGCTCGGCCGTGCCGCTCTCGACCACCCGGCCGGCGTACATCACCAGCACGCGGTCGCACACGTCGGCCAGCACCGACAGGTCGTGGCTGATGATCAGCAGCCCGACGCCGAGCTCCCGCACCAGGTTGCGCAACAGGTCGAGGATCTGGGCCTGCACCATCACGTCGAGTGCCGTCGTGGGCTCGTCGGCCACGATCAGCTGCGGTCGGCAGGCCAGCGCCATCGCGATCATCACCCGCTGTCGCTGACCGCCCGAGAGCTGGTGGGGGTAGGAGCGGCGCCGTTCGCGGGCCAGCCCCACCTGCTCGAGCATCTCCTCGACGCGCTCGTCGACCGCGGCGTCGGCGAGGCCCGGCTCGTGGGTCAGGATCGCCTCGCCGATCTGCGCACCGACCCGTTGCACCGGGTTGAGCGAGTGCAGTGCGCCCTGGAAGACGATCGAGGCCTCGGCCCAACGAAGCGCTCGCAGGTCGCCCCACTTCATGGTGAGGACGTCCGCCCCCAGCACGTGCACCTCACCGGTCACCTCCGCGTGCTGCGGCTGCAACCGCAGCACGGTGCTCGCCAAGGTCGACTTGCCGCACCCGGACTCTCCGGCGACACCGACCACCTCGCCCGGCCCCACGGCGAGGTCGACGCCCCTGACGGCTGGCAGCGAGCCCTCCGAGGTGCGGTAGGACACCGACACGTCGTGCATCACCAGCAGGTCGGCGCTCATCGCTCGCTCCGCAGGCGCGGGTTGAGGACCTCTTCGAGCGCCTGCCCGACCAGGGTGAAGGCCAGGACGACGAGCACGACGCACACGCCTGGCGGCACGATGTACCACCAGGCACCGGTCGTCATCGCACCGACCTGGAAGGCGCCGTCGAGCATCGAGCCCCATGACACCCGCGTGGGGTCCCCGAGTCCCAGGAAGCTCAACGTCGTCTCGGTCAGGATCGCGACGGCCACGGTCAAGGTGGTGTTGGCAAAGATCATGGGCGCCACGTTGGGCAGCACGTGCCTCACGATCTGATGTCGTCGACCGGCGCCGAGAACGCGGGCACGTTCGAGGTAGGGCCGTTCCTTGATCGACAGCGTCTGGCTCCGGATCAGCAGGGCCGTGGCGGGCCAGCTGAGGACCCCGATGACGACCGCGATGTTCAACAGCGAGGGGCCCAGGATGACGCCCAGGATCAACGCGAGTGGCAGGAAGGGGATGACCAGGAACCACTCGGTGAGCCGGAACAGCGTGGCGGCGCCCCATCCCTCGAAGAATCCCGAGGCGAGGCCGACCACGGTTCCGATCACCATCGAGATCAGCGTCGCGAACAGGCCGACGAACAGCGAGATCCGCGAGCCCCAGATCAGCAGGGTCAGGATGGAGCGGCCGGTCTCGTCGGTGCCGAGCCAGTACTCGCTCGAGGGAGGTTCCAGGATCCCGCCGGTCGCCTTGGTCACCTCCAGCCCCTCCGCGTCGGCGAGCACGGGCGCCAGGATGGCGATGGCCATGAAGATCCCGAGGAGCACGAGACCGGCCATGCCCGAGCGGCTCTTCCGGAACTCCGCGAAGTTCTTCCGGAAGGCCGCCGCACGACGACGCCGCGTGAGCTGCGACGCCGTGATTCGAGGGGTGGTGTCCTGCGTCATGTCCGCACCCGGGGGTCGAGCACGCCGTAGAAGAGGTTGACCAGCAGGTTGGCCAGGATGACCGCACCGGACGCGACCAGGAAGGTGCCCTGGAGCACCCAGTAGTCAGGGATGTCCAGAGCCTCCTGTGCCAGCAGTCCGAGCCCGGGGATCGAGAAGACCGTCTCGATGGTGATGGCGCCGGAGACCACGAAGCCGATGTTGATGGCCGTGACGGTGGTCGCGGGCAGCAGCGCGTTGCGGACGGCGTGCCGGCGGCGCACCGTCACGTCGCGCAGCCCCTTGGCCCGGGCCGTCGTGAGGTAGTCCTCGCCGATCTCGTCCAGCAGCGAGGACCGCATGATCAGGGAGTACTCCGCGAGGTAGGCGAGGGTCAGCGTGAGGACGGGCAGGAACAGGTGCCACGCGGTGTCCAGCCACCCCTTGAGGCTCGACGGATCGACGCCGGTCGAGTGGAGCCCTCCGGTCGGGAAGAGACCGGGAATGGGGCCGAAGCCGACGGCGAGGGTGGCGATGAGCAGCAGGCCGAGCCACCACTCCGGCATGGAGTACAGCGTCAACGTCGAGCCGGTCGAGTACCGGTCGAACCGACCGCCGCGGTTCCACGCACCCAGGGTCCCGATCCACACTCCCAGCAACGTCGCGAGGACCGTCGAGGTGCCGACGAGGAGGAGCGTCGGCCACATCCGGTCGACGATGAGCTCGGAGACCGGTACCCGGTATCGCAGTGAGATGCCGAGGTGGCCGGTGAGGAGGTTGCCGACGTACGTGACGAACTGCTGCAGCAGCGACTGGTCGAGGCCGTACTCGTGCCGGAACGCGGCCATCTGTTCGGCCGAACGGCCGCGCCCGGCCCGACCCAGGGTGCGGGCCGGGTCACCGGGCAGCACCCGGAACAGGAAGAAGTTCACGACGACGACGAAGCAGAGGCTCCCGAAGGCCCCCAGGAACTTCGCGCCGATGTAGCGCCCGTAGCTCCGCGGACGAAAGACCGGTTGCGTCGGCGCACTGACGACGACCGTGGTCACGCGAGCGTCACTCCCGCTCGGCGGCAGTCCCGCGTCGGCGCAGGAAGAACACCACGCCACCGGCGGCCAGCAGCACGATCACGCCACCCGCCACGATCAGCCCCGTGTTCGCCGCCGCCGTCGTCGCTGGTTCCGCTCTCGGACACCGTCTTCGAGGCCCCCACCGCGGACTTCACGCCGTCGCAGTCCCCGGCATCCTTGGCCGGCCGCAGCAGCGTGTAGTTGCGGGCGCCGTACTGGACCAGCAGCACGCCTCCGGGGTCGGGTTGCGGCTGGAAGCAGGCGAAGCGATCGCTGCGGAAGGCCTCGCCGACCTTGGAGTACGACGTGACGATGTAGGGAGCGTCGCGATAGATCTGCTGCTGCATCTGCTTGACCAGCTCGGTCCGCTTGGCGTCATCGGTCTCCGAGTTCTGCTGGTCGTACAGGGCGTCGTAGCCCTTGTCGCAGTACCACGAGTCATTCAGACCGCCGAGCTGCCCGCAGGTGAAGTCCGCGAGGATCGAGTCGGGGTCGGGCTCGACGTACCAGCCCCACTCGAACGCGTCGTAGTCGCCGTCGAGGACGACCTCGGTGATCTTGTTGCTGTTCAGGGCGGTGACCTTCGCGTCGACGCCGAGGTCGGCCAGCCACTCCTTGAAGAAGTCCATGGTGGAGATGGAGGCCTGGGAGTCGCTGCGCGCGAAGAGCCGCAGCGGCTCGAGCGGCTTGCCGTCGGGCATCGTGCGCTTCCCGTCGGCGCCCTTCTTGTACCCCGCCTCGTCGAGCAGCTGGTTCGCCTTGTCGAGGTCGAAGCCGTAGGCCTCGTCGGCCGGCGGCTCCCAGTGGTAGTTCTCGTAGGCCGTGGGGACGATCGTCGTACCCGGCTCGCCCACGCCCTGGAAGGAGCTCTTCACGATGCGTTCGGTGTCGACCGCCCAGCTGAGCGCCTGCCGGAACTTGACGTCCTTGAGAGCCGGGTTGCCGTCGCCCATCGGCTTCCCGGTCTTCGTGTCGACGGCGCCGACGTTGAACGCGATCTCGTCGAAGTACGGCGAGAGACCGTTCTGCGCGTGGATCCCTTCCTTGCCCTGCAGGGCCCGGACCTGGAGCGGGCGGATGTCCTCGACGAAGTCGACCTCGCCCTTGATCAGGGCCTGCACGGCCGGGTCGTCGGCCTTGTAGACCCGGAAGGCGACCTCGTCGACGTGGGGCGCCCCGCCCCAGTAGTCCTTGTTGGCCTCGAAGCGGAAGGTGGAACCACCCGTCTGTCCCTCGACCAGGCGGAAGGGGCCGGAGCCGACGACCGGCTGGCCGTTCTTGGGCGCGTTGCCGAAGTTCGCCACCTGCTTGGAGCTGAGCTTCTTCCAGATGTGCTCCGGCACGATCGGGATCGGGAGGAGGGGTAGCACCGCGTTGGGCTTCTTCAGCGAGAGCACCACGGTGGTGGCGTCCGGAGCCGTCACCTTCTCGACGTTGTTGAGGTAGCTGTCCCAGTTCTGGGCCTCGGCGCCACCGCCGAGAACACGGTTGTAGGTGAACGCCACGTCGGCGCTGGTGAGCTTCTCTCCGTCGGACCACGTCACGTCGTCGCGCATGTGGAAGGTCCACGTCTTGCCGTCGGCTGAGGTCTCCCACTTCTCGGCCAGGGCGGGCTGGGGCGACATGTCCTTCATCGAGTAGCCGACGAGGTAGTCGTACATCAGCGCCCACATCTCGTAGGAGTTCGCCTCCACGCCGACGAACGGGTTCAGCGAGTCGACGTCGCTGGTCAGGGCGACCGAGAAGGTGACCTTGTCGGCACCTTGCGCCGGCTGGAGGGCCAGGCCCGGAGTCAGGCATGTCAGGAGCAGGGCGAGACATGCGACGATCCCGGCGTGACGACCCCGCCGCGGGCCCCGCGTGAGCCGCATGAACACGTCCTTCACGGGGTGAGGCGCGCGGACCCCTACCACTGGATGCGCGACCTCGACTCCCCCGCGCTCCTCGCCCATCTCGAAGCCGAACGTGGTTGGTACTCCGCTGCCACCAGACATCTGGGCTCCATGGTCGAGACGCTCCGGTCGGAGATGACCGGCAGGGTGCCCCCTACTGACTCGTCGGTCAGTTGGCGCCACCATGGCTTTTCCTACTACACGGCGCTCCCGGCGGGAAGGGAGTACCTCCAGTTGTTGCGGGAAATCAATACTCCGGACCAGTCCGGACCACCGGATCCGGCGTCAGGGCATCCCAGAACCTACGGTTTGCGTGGCTCTCAGGTCCTGCTCGACGTGAACGAGCTCGTGGGTGAGTCGGGGTACGTCGAGCTCGGGCTGACCCGGGTGAGCCCGGACAACCGGCTGCTGGCCTGGTCGGTCGACCACACCGGGGACGAGGTCTACGAGCTGCACTTCCGCGACCTCGACACCGGCGTAGACCTCGCCGACGTGGTGCCGCGCAGCTACTACGGCGGCGCCTGGAGCGCCGACTCGTCGTACTTCTTCTACACCGTGCACGACGAGGCCTACCGGCCGTTCCAGGTGTGGCGCCACGCCATCGGGACACCCGTCGACCAGGACGTGGTGGTGGTCGAGGAGCCGGACGAGCAGTTCGAGCTGATGGTGCGGGCGACGCGGAGCGGCGGACTGGTCGTCGTGTGGTCCGAGAGCCGCACCACCAACGAGGTCTGGGTGATCGACGCCCACGAGCCGATGGCGCCCCCGCGCTCGGTGGGCGGACGACGCTCCGGGGTGGAGTACCACGCCGAGCACGCCGTCCTGCCCGACGGCACCGATGCCCTCCTGCTCGTCACCAACGACGGCGCGACGGAGTTCCGGCTCGCCCGGTGCCCGGTCCCGCGCAGCGCCGACCAGGACCACACGGCGTGGCAGCCGCTGCGGCCGGAGGCCCCGGCCGAGCGGCTCGAGCAGGTCGAGGCGTTCGCCGGTCACGTGGTGCTCGCCTTCCGCTCGGGCGGGCGTCAGCGGCTGCGCATCCTGCAGATCGACGACCTCGCCGGGGAGGGAAGGGTGCTGGACTCCCAGTTCGACCCCGGCTCACTCTCGCTGGCCCGCAACGAGGAGTTCGTCACGGACACGGTGGTCATCGAGGAGGAGTCGTACCTCGAGCCGGCGGTGTGGTCGGAGGTCTCGCTGGTCAGCGGTGGCCGACGCGAGTTGGTGCGCAGGGCGGCACCGGGTCACGACCCGTCGCAGTACGTCGCCGAGACGATGGCGTTCCCGGCTCCTGACGGGACGTCGGTCCCCGCGACCGTCGTACGCCGTCGGGAGACGCCGCTCGACGGCACGGCGCCCTGCCTGCTCTACGGGTACGGCGCCTACGAGGCGGTCGACGAGCCCGAGTGGGACCCGGCGCTGCCGAGCCTGCTGGACCGCGGCGTCGTCTTCGTCCACACCCACATCCGGGGCGGTGGCGAGGGTGGCCGCCGCTGGTGGCTGGACGGGAGCCTCGAGCGCAAGCAGCACACCTTCGACGACCACGCCGCGGTCGCGGACGGCCTGGTGGCGCAGGGCCTCGTCGACAGCACCCGCATCGCGACGAGGGGACTCAGCGCGGGCGGCCTGCTGCAGGGCGCGGTGCTCTCGCAGCGACCCGAGCTGTGGCGAGCGGTGGTGGCCGAGGTGCCCTTCGTCGACGTGCTCACCACGATGCTCGACCCGAGCGCCCCGCTCACCGCCATCGAGTGGGACGAGTGGGGTGACCCGCGCCGGTCGGACGACTTCGCCTGGATGCTCGCCTACTCGCCGTACGACAACCTGCCCCCGGCCGGCTCCCGGCCGGACCTCCTGGTGACGGGAGCGCTGCACGACCCGCGCGTGATGGTCTCCGAGCCCGCGAAGTGGGTGGCCGCGCTGCGCGACAGCGACCCCGACTGGTCGCCCCGCTGCGTGTTCCGGGCCGAGACCGGCGCCGGTGCCCACATCGGCCCCTCGGGCCGCTTCGCCCACCTGGCCTACGAGGCCGAGGTCTACGCATGGATCCTCGATCGACTCGACGTTACTGACTTGCGAGTCAGTAACGACTAGCGTGGTCGCACCATGATCCGGACCACGCCGTTCCATCCGCGGCTCAGCGAGCTCAACGACCAGGGGCTCTACACGCACTGGCAGGGGACGCTGTCGCCGTTGCGCTACACGCACGCGCCGAAGCACGAGTACTTCGCGGTGCGCAACTCGGTCGGGGTCTTCGACACCTCGCCGCTGTTCAAGTACCGCATCACCGGCCCGGACACCGAGCGGCTGCTCGCCGGCGCACTGGTGCGCGACATCCGGACCTGCCGGCCGGGGCAGGCCCACTACACCGCGTGGTGCGACGACCGCGGCTTCGTCATGGAGGACGGGGTCGTCTTCCGCCACTCCGAGACCGACGTGCTGCTCACGTCGGCCCGCCCGGCGCTGGGCTGGTTCGCCGACCTGGGCCGCCGGATGCGGGTCGAGCTCGAGGACGTCTCGGACGACTTCGGCATGCTCGCGGTCCAGGGACCACGCTCGCGCACGGTGCTCGCCTCGTTGATGCCGGAGGCGGAGAAGCTCGGGTACTTCGACCACGCCCCCGCCAAGGTCGCCGGCGCCGCGGTGACGCTCTCGCGCACGGGCTACACCGGCGACCTCGGCTTCGAGCTCACTGTCGGCAGTGACGAGGCCGTCGACGTCCTCGACGCCGTCCTCGAGGCCGGGGAGGGCCACGGCATGCGCCCCTTCGGCGAGGAGGCGCTGATGATGCTCCGCATCGAGGCCGGCCTCGCCCTGGTGGACGTCGAGTGGCGCAACAGCCGGCTCGCCTTCAGCGACGCCGAGCGGGTCACGCCGAAGGAGCTCGGCCTGGGGTGGATGCTGCGCGGCGTCCGCGACGGCTCGCGCTCGTTCGTCGGCAGCGAGGCGATCCGGCGCGAGCTGGTCGACGGCACCTCGCGCTGGGCGACGACCGGCATCGTCGTCGACTGGGCCGACTGGGACCGGCTGCACCGCGAGGCCGGGCTGCTCCCGCCGAAGTCCGAGCACCCGTTGCCCTACGCCTCGATGCTGTACGACGGCCCGGCCGGCTCGGACCGCTCCGAGATCGGTTACTGCACGAGCTTCGTCTACTCACCCGTCCTGCAGCGCCACATCGGCCTGGCGCGGGTCCGTCCCGAGCTCGCCGCTGCCGGCACGCCGCTGCACCTCGAGATCGCGCTGCTCCACCACAACACCACCGTCGCCGTGCAGACGACGAAGCTGCCCTTCTTCAACCCGGAACGGAAGACCTCATGAGCCACGACTACGACGCCATCGTCGTCGGCGGCGGCCACAACGGGCTGACCCACGCCGCCTACCTCGCCAAGGCGGGCCTGCGCACGCTGGTGCTGGAGAAGAACGACGTGGTCGGCGGCGCAGCGATCACCGAGGAGCTGATGCCGGGCTTCTCGTTCACGACGTTCTCCTACGCCCTGAGCCTGCTCCGCCCGGAGATCATCCACGAGCTCGACCTGGTCCAGCACGGCTTCCTGCCGCTGATGATGCCGTCGTCGTTCCACCCCACCGGGCGACGGCGGCTACCTGCTCCTCGGCGACGACCACGCGCAGAACCTCCAGGAGATCCGCCGGCACTCCCCGCACGACGCCGACGCCTACGACCGCTACCACCACGACCTCGACCGGGTGTGCCAGGCGGTGCAGCCGCTGTTCGACCACGCGCCGCCCAACGTGTTCGGCAAGGACCCCGAGGACCAGGCCGACGTGAAGTGGCTGCTCGACCACCTCGGCGGCGTGGAGCAGAAGGTGATGCACGACGTCGTACGGCTGCTCACCGGCAGTGCCGCCGACTGGATCGAGGACTACTTCGAGCACGAGGCGGTCCAGGGCTACCACGCCTCCTCGAGCATCATCGGCTCCAAGGTCGGCCCGATGTCGCCCGGCTCCGGGCTGGTGCTGCTGTTCCACAAGCTCGGCGAGCACGACGGCCACCTCGGCTCCTGGGCCTTCCACAAGGGCGGGAACGGCGGCTTCACCCAGGTGCTCAAGCGGGCGGCCGAGGCGTTCGGCGCCGAGATCCGGCTCGGGGCACCGGTGTCGTCGGTGATCACGCAGGAGGGCCGCTCGGTCGGCGTCGCCCTCGAGGACGGCACCGAGTTCCGGGCGCCGGTCGTGGTCTCCGCGCTCGATCCCCGTCGTACCTTCCTCGAGCTCGTCGACACCCGCGAGCTCCCCGCCGACCTCGTCGACAACGTCGAGCGGATGAAGTTCCGCGGCGTCTCGGCCAAGGTCAACTTCGCCCTCGACGGGCTGCCGGTCTTCCCGGCGCTCCCGGACACCGTCGACCACTACGGCGGGTTCATGAACATCGGCCCGACGATCGAGTACGTCGAGAAGGCGTTCGACGCCGCGAAGTACGGCTGGTACTCCGAGCGCCCGTTCATCGACGCCGCCATCCAGTCGGTCGTCGACCCGGACATGGCGCCGCCGGGCAAGCACGTGATGTCGTGCTTCGTCCAGTACGCGCCGTACGCACTGCGCGGCAGCGACTGGGAGAGCGAGCGCGAGGACTTCGGCGACAAGGCGCAGGCCGTGCTGGAGTCGCACTTCCCCGGCTTCGGCGACCTGGTGCTGCACCGCGAGGTGGTCACGCCGGTCGACATCGAGGCCCGCACCGGCCTCACCGAGGGCAACATCTTCGCGGGCGAGTTCCTCGCGCCGCAGATGTACTTCTTCCGCCCCGCTCCCGGCTGGAGCCAGTACGCCACGCCGGTCGAGGGCTACTACCAGTGCGGCTCCGGCACCCACCCGGGCGGCTGCGTCATCGGCTCCCCCGGCCGGCTCGCCGCCCAGCGGGTGCTGCGCGACCTCGGCCGCTGACGGGCGGGGACCCACCCGCCTGACCCTTCGGACCACCGACCGGAGGCCCGCTCTAGCTGTGCAGCACGGTCTTGATCACGCCCACCGTTGGCGCTGCGATCTGCTCGTACCGGCGGCGTTGCGGTGGTCGCCGTCGGGGCCGAGGTAGCGGGTCTCGTCGAAGTAGTCCGGCCCCTTGAACGCGGCGCGCAGATCGACGTCGGCCAGTTCGTCGTGGCTGCCGTGGACTTGATGGCGGTGTTGATCTGGTCGGTGACCTCTGCTGCGGCGGTGACGTAGGCCTCGCCCTGAACGGCGGCGAACAGACCTCCCAGCCTGACACGTCCAGTAGTCGAGGAGCTCGACGAGCACCGGGCGCCCGCGTCGTCATGAGTGCCGTGGACCGGGCCACGACGGCCGCGCGGTCAGCTCCACCACTGGGACTGTGGGCTGGTAGCAGGGGACCGAGCTGCCGCTCGAAGCCGCCAGTGGGCCACGTGTTGGCGCCGGTCTCGATCTCGACGGCGTCAGCGGTCCGGAGCTGGTCGAAGACCTCGGAGTCGGACGCGGAGCCAGCGCGAGCACGTCGCTGGTGGTGGATCCGCCGATCTGCGTCGTTCGCCGGGGCGACCGTGCGCCCGGGAGGCGCGGCGAGGTCGGGGCGGTCCGTTCCGGGTACGAGACGTGCGGCACAGTTGCTGCCGTGCGGCATCAGAGTCGCCCAGGGCCACGATCGAGCAGGTGTGCGGCGACGTCGCCGCACCGGATGCGGCGGGCTGGTGGCGCCGGTCCCTTCCTGGCTGGTCCCCGGAGCACGAGCCGGAGGACGAGCACCCGGCGGCACACCGCTCCGCCCACGGCCAGGGCCGCATACCCGACGAGCCTGACGGGCGTCCGCCGACGCGGAGACGCCAAGGTAGGGCGGTCGACGCCGGGACCACGAAGTTCAGCGGGAGCACCCGGGCAACCGGTCGCCCACCGGGATCACGACCATCTCGAGGTGAATGTCCCGAGGGGTCGTCTGCGACCGGACCACTGATCCCCCGGGCCGCTAGCTCAATTGGCAGAGCAGCGGACTTTTAATCCGCGGGTTGTGGGTTCGAGTCCCACGAGGCCCACCGGACGTAGGCGAATGGCACGCGGCCTCAGTCAGCCACGTAGAACATCCGCTTGTTGACGAACTCGTCCATGCCCAGGGGTCCGAGCTCCCGGCCGAACCCGCTGCGCTTGACACCACCGAAGGGCACCTCCGCGCCCTCCCCCGCCGGCGTGTTCACGTTGGACATGCCCACTTCGAGTCGCTCAGCGACCCGCCGCGCACGCTCGGTGTCCGTGCTGAACACAGCTCCGCCCAGGCCGTAGCTGCTGTCGTTGGCCAGGGCGAGTGCCTCGTCGTCGCTGGAGACCGAGTAGACGACTGCCACCGGCCCGAACAGCTCCTCGCGATAGGCGCGCATGTCCTTGGTGACCCCGGTCAGCACCGCGGGCGAGTAGTACGCAGCCGGGCCGTCTCCGAGCACGCCCCCGGCATGCAGCGTCGCGCCCTTGCTCACGGCGTCCTCGACCTGCTCGGCCAGGTTCTCCGCTGCGGCGCGCGAGGAGAGCGGGGCGAACGTCCCCTCCGCGGCCTCGGCCGGGTCACCGGGTCGCAGGTCCGTGGCGAGCTCGGTGAGCCGGGAGACGAAGTCGCCGTACGCGTCCTCCATCACGATCATCCGCTTGTTGGAGTTGCAGGCCTGGCCGGTGTTGCTGATCCGTGTCTCCCACGCCAGATCGGCGGCCGCCGCGGCGTCGGCGGTGTCCAGGATGACGTAGGGATCAGAACCGCCGAGCTCGAGCACGCACTTCTTGAGGTTCTTGCCCGCGATCGCCGCGACCACCGCACCTGCTCGCTCCGACCCGGTCAGGGAGACACCCGCGATACGCGGGTCGCCGATGATCTGCTCGATCTGGTCGTGGGTGGCGAACACGTTGACGTAGGCGCCGTCCGGCAGGCCGGCGTCGACCATGATCTGCTCCACCGCGAGCGCAGACTTCGGGACCGACTCAGCGTGCTTGAGCATGATCGTGTTGCCCAGCATCAGGTTGGGCGCCGCGAACCTGGCGATCTGGTAGAAGGGGTAGTTCCACGGCATGATCCCCAGCAGCGGTCCGATCGGGAGCCTCTGGACCATGGCCTTGCCACCGGAGAAGGTCTTGATCGGCTGGTCGGCTGCGAGCTCCGGGCCCTCGGTCGCGAAGTAGTCGAAGATCTCGCCACAGAACTTCGCCTCGCCGCGAGCCTCGCCCAACGGCTTGCCCATCTCCTCGGTCGCGATCGCGGCCAGCTCCGCGCGTCGCTCGACGAAAAGCTCGCCGACCCGCTTGACCACCTTGGCTCGCTCCGCGATCGGTACGTCCCGCCAGACGCCGTACGCCGCGTGCACGCCGGCGAGCGCCGACTGGATCTCCTCATCGGTCGCATGCTCGAAGCTCTCCACGACCTTGCCCGTGGCCGGGTTGACCACTCGGTAGTCCGGTCCGGACGTCTTGACGTCGCTCATGATGCGCCTCTCCTCGCTGCGGGTCGTTGCCTTCTCATGTCGAACCTAGACCCGCCCGCAACGCTGGATGACAGCTACGTCGGTCGATTTGGGTGACCCTGCCGCGACTCGGGGGGACGTACGCTCCGAGGAGCACTCGACCCAGGCGGACACATGACGAAGCTCTCCATGCACGAGCGCCTCCCGTTCGACGAGGCCACCACCCCGCCACGGGTGTCGACCGGGGACCTGCCCCACGTCGACGACGTCCGGCGCCTCGTCACCGAGGCCTACGAGCGCTACGCGCCGAACACCGACGGCGTGGTGGCGGACTACATCCCCGTGCTGGCCGCAGCCTCCCCCGACCTCTTCGGCATCTCCGTGGTGGGCGTTCGTGGCCGGCATTTCGAGATCGGCGACGTCGACGCTCACTTCTCGATCCAGAGCGTCTCCAAGCCGTTCGTCTTCGCCCTCGTGTGCGACGAGGTCGGCTACGAGGCCGCGCGCCACCAGCTCGGCGTGAACAGCACCGGCTTCCCGTTCAACTCGCTGATGGCGGTCGAGCTGAACGACGACCGCACCATGAACCCGTTGGTCAACGCCGGCGCCATCGCGACGACGAGCATCGTGCCGGGCGGCACGGCCGAGGAGAAGTTCGAGCACGTGCGCCACGGGCTCTCGCGCTTCGCCGGCCGCGAGCTGACGATGAGCCAGGAGGTGTACGAGTCCGAGGCGGCGACGAACCTGCGCAACCAGGGCATCGCCCACCTGCTGCAGAGCTACGGCCGGCTGTACTTCGATCCCGACGACGCCACGGACGTCTACACCCGCCAGTGCTCGATCGACGTGACCGTCCACGACCTCGCCACGATGGCGGCGACCCTGGCCAACGGCGGGGTCAATCCGCAGACCCGCGAACGGGTCATCGGGCCCGGCGTCTGCAGACGCGTGCTGGCCGTGATGGCGACGGCCGGCCTGTACGAGCTGTCGGGTGACTGGCTGTACGAGATCGGCGTACCGGGCAAGAGCGGCGTCAGCGGGGGCATCGTGACGGTGGCGCCGGGAAAGGGCGGGCTGGCCACCTTCTCCCCGCCGCTGGACCCGGCCGGCAACAGCGTGCGCGGCCAGCTGGTGACCAAGCACCTCTCCGAGCGCCTCGGCCTCAACCTCTTCGCCTCCGAGCCCTACGAGCCAGAGGCGGACTGATGCTCGCTCGCTTGGCTCGATGCGCCGCGTTGTGTGCCTTCGCCATCGCCGTGCTGAGCGGCTGCGGTGGCGGGGGCGAGGCGGGCGGCGAGGAGCCGAGGCCCACCCCGACGCGGTCGGCCGAGCTGCCGTCGCCCACCCGTTCCGTCGAGCAGCCGTCGCCCACCCGGACCGTGGAACAGCCGTCGCCCACCCGGACCGTGGAGCAGCCGTCCCCGACCCGCACCACGGCACCGCCCGAGAGCACCGAGCCCCCGCCGCCCAGCCGGACCCAGGAGACGGAGACCACCTCGAAGCCGGCGGAGCCGACCCGCCAGCCCGAGGAGACCTCGGGGCCCAGCGAGGCGGACGAGACCCAGGTGCAGGGTTCGGAGGAGTCCACCGAAACGGTGCAGGAGTCCTCGGAGGAGAGCGACCAGACCCCGGCATGGGTGTGGTGGCTGCTCGCCGCGATCATCCTCGCCGCGCTGGCCGGCCTCGCCGCCCTCCTCGTCCACAACCGTCGCAAGCACCAGTGGCAGGCGGAGCTGCGGGCCCTCGAGGGGGAGCTGGGCTGGTTCGCCCGGGTGCTGCTCCCGGACCTGCGCCGCTCACCCTCGCTGGAGCAGCTGGTCGGCGGCTGGAAGGTCGGCGCCCCGCGCGTGGTCGCCACCGAGGACCGGCTGACGGTGCTTGAGGCCTCCGCCCCGAGCGACGCCGACCGTTCCCGCGCGCGCACCTTGCGCGACGCTGCCCGGCTGGCCCACCAGCGGATGGACGAGCTCGCGGTGGCCGGGCCGCACGAGACCTGGGCCCTCGACCTCGACGAGGTCGTCGCCGATCTCGAGGTCGCGCTCGGCCCCACGACATCCGCCACTTCCCACCCCGACTGAGTCCGAAAAACTTGGACACGGGTTGACCATGTTCAAATCCACCCTCCGGGGGGCACCATGGGTCCACACTTGTGCACGGGTGTGCGGTGTTGCGGAGGTTTGTCCATGGACGGGTACACGCGCGGTAGCGCTGTCAGCGACGAGTTGTCGGTGCGCGAGCGGATGCGCTCGCGCGCGAGGCAGCACTCGCGCGACCAGCGCGGCCCCTACCTGACGCCCGCCTGGCTCGACCACTCCTTCGTGCTGCCCGCGAGCGCTGTGGCTCCAGCGTCAGCCGACAGCGTCGAGTCCGGACCGAGCCTGCCAGCACCCCGGGCCGGCACTCCCGCGACGGCTGTCGCCGTGCCGGTCTTCGAGCGGCCGACCTCTGCCGAGGTCGACTTCGCCGCGGTGGTACGACGCAGCGACACCGGCCGTCGGGCCAAGCTGGCCACGGCGGCGGGGCTGGTCCTGGCCCTGGTCGGCGTCGTGGTCTTCCAGCTCACGGCCCAGCCCGTCGCCGCGGCCTGCGCGATCCTCGCGGGACTGGTCACCATGGGCGCTGCCGCGGTGCGGATCCTCATCGCTCGCGCACCAGTGCCCTATCTCGAAGTCTGAGCCAACACTGGAACGTGTTCTAGTCTCGTGGCGTGAGCATGCCGTCGTACAACGTCGTGGAGATGACCGAGGCCGAGGCCGAGCAGGAGCGAGTGGTGCTCGGCGGCCTGGCCGACGCGGTGCGGGCACTGGCTGACGCCTCGCTCCGCAGCACCGTCCCGATGGAGGAGATCGAGGAGATCCGGACCGAGGTCGACCGGCTCACCGAGCGGCTGCGCAAGGAGCAGATCCCAGGGTCCTTCGGCGTGAGCTTCGCCCCCGGAGGCAACGTGCGGGCACACGGCAACGCGGTCGTCGGGCTGCGCAA
Source organism: uncultured Actinomycetota bacterium (assembly GCA_963698945.1). Classification (GTDB taxonomy): domain Bacteria; phylum Actinomycetota; class Actinomycetes; order Propionibacteriales; family Nocardioidaceae; genus Marmoricola. The sequence goes on from CAVOST010000020.1 coordinate 69,679, forward strand.
CCCGATCGCCGTACCGCTCGACATCCACAAGGACGAGGACGGGCGAGCGACCGCGGAGTTCCACCTCGGCGCGCTCTACGAGGGACCACCGGGGTGTGTCCACGGCGGCGTGCTGGCGCTCGTGCTCGACCAGGTGCTGGGCGAGTCCGCCGCTGCCGGCGGCTCGCCGGGCATGACCGGGACCCTCACGCTGCGCTACCTGCGGCCCACTCCGCTCGGGGACTGCTCGGTGGAGGCCTGGGTCGACCGGGTCGAGGGCGTCAAGACCATCGTGAAGGGCGAGTTCCGGCGAGCCGACGGCAAGCCCACGGTCAGCGTGGAGGGGATCTTCATCCTGCCGAAGTGGGCCCGCGAGGCGCTCGACAGTGGCGCCCGGAGGCCGCCGCGGTTCGAGTAGGTCCGTTCGGGACGGGCCCTTCGAGACGGCCCTGGCGGGCCTCCTCAGGGACCCGACCACGGCCTGGCGGGCCTCCCAAGGACCCGACCACGGCCTGGTGGGCCTCCAGGGACCCGACCACGGCCTGAAGGCCTAAGACCCGACCTACCGGGTCCCTGAGGAGGTTGCGCAGCAACCGTCTCGAAGGGGCCGGCCGACTCCCGGAAGACCGCGTGAAGGACCGGGTCAGCCGGCGAGGGGAGCCCGGCCGCGCTCCCGGCTGTCGGTGAGGCGTGCCTCCTCGGCGGCGCGTTCCTCGAGCTCGGCGCGCCGTGCCTCGAAGTCGCCGGGTGCGCTCACCAGCCCGGCGGTGCCGCCGGGGAGCTGCTTGAGGGCCTGCCGCGCGAAGATCTGCTGCTCGGTGGCGGTGCGCTCCGAGCGGTCGTTGGAGATGAAGGTGACCGCCCAGTGCAGCAGTGCCGTCACCTGGTTCTTGAACCCGGTCAGGTAGAAGAGGTGGATGAAGAGCCAGACCAGCCAGGCGATGAACCCGGTCATCTGGATCTTCCAGACCTTCATGACCGCGTCGAAGCGTGAGATCGCTGCGAGGTCGCCCTTGTTGAAGTACTTGAACGGCTTCTGCGGCGCCTTGCCGGCCTGACGACGCTTGATCTCCCGGCCGGCGTACTTCGAGGTCTGGATGGCGACCTGCGCGACACCCGGCAGGTTGTTGAGCGAGATCATGTCGCCGACCACGAACACCTCGGGGTAGCCGGGCAGCGTGAGGTCGGGGTTGACCTCGATCCGGCCGGCCCGGTCGAGGCCGGCCCCGGACTGCTTGGCGAGCAGCTCGCCGAGGTGGCTGGCCTGGACACCGGCCGCCCAGATCTTGGTGACGGCCTCGATACGACGCTCGCTGCCGTCCTTGTCCTGCACGACGAGACCGCGCTCGTCGACGTCGGTGACCATGGCACCGAGCTGGACCTCGATGCCGAGCCGCTCGAGGTCGCGCTTGGTCTTCTCGCCGAGCTTCTTGCCGAACGGTGGCAGCACCTGCCCGGCCGCATCGAGCAGGATCACGCGTGCGTGGCGCGAGTTGATCGCCCGGAAGTCGCGCTTCAGCGTGAGCTTGGACAGCTCGGCGATCTGGCCCGCCATCTCCACACCGGTCGGGCCCGCGCCGACGACGACGAACGAGAGCAGGTGGTCGACGTTCTCGCCCTTGGCAGGCGAGGATCTCGGCCAGCTCGAAGGCCCCGAAGATGCGGCCGCGCAGCTCGAGGGCGTCGTCGATGCTCTTCATGCCGGGTGCGAACTCGGCGAAGTGGTCGTTGCCGAAGTAGGACTGGCCGCTGCCGGCCGCCACGATCAGCGAGTCGTACGGCGTCACGGTCTCGCGGCCGAGCACGTGGTGGGTGACGGTGCGCTCTTCGAGGTCGATGTCGGTGACGTCGCCGAGGAGCACCCTCGCGTTCGCCTGCTTGGCCAGCACCTCGCGCGTCGCCGGGGCGATCTCGCCCTCGGAGAGGATGCCGGTGGCCACCTGGTACAGCAGCGGCTGGAAGAGGTGGTGGGTGGTCCGGGCGATCATCGTCACCTCGACGTCTGCCCGGCGCAGTGCCTTGGTGCCGAAGAGCCCACCGAATCCTGAGCCGATGACGACGACGCGGTGCTTGCCTGTTGTCGCGTTCACGTCAGTCATAACAACCAAGGTTCCCCATCCACTCCGGTTTGCACCAGCGCGGCGCCGTTGGCTCCGTCACACGGGACGCCTCGACCACCCCCCTGATCAGGCACGATGTCCGCGTGGCCCACTACGACCTCGCCATCATCGGCACCGGCTCCGGCAACACGATCCTGGACGACCGATTCTCCGGGATGAAGGTGGCCATCATCGAGGAGCACCTGTTCGGAGGCACGTGCACCAACGTCGGCTGCATCCCCACCAAGATGTACGTCTACCCGGCAGACGTGGCTCGCGAGGCCCGGCGCGGGCCGGAGCTCGGCGTCGACACGTCGTACGACGGTGCACGCTGGGCGGACATCCGGGACCGGATCTTCGGCCGTGTCGACCACATCGAGCAGGCAGGGCGCCGCTACCGCAAGCGGATGCCGAACGTCGACGTCTACGAGTCGCACTGCACGTTCGCCGACGACCACACGCTCCTGATCCACGGCGACGGTCCGCCCCGGCAGATCACCGCCGACCGGATCGTCATCGCCGCCGGCAGCCGGGTGGACGTGGCACCGATCCCGGGGCTCGACGAGGTCGGGTTCGAGACCAGCGACACGGTGATGCGCCTGCCCGACCTGCCGCGGCGGATGGCCATCGTCGGCGGCGGCTTCGTCGCCGCCGAGTTCGCGCACGTGTTCTCCGCACTCGGCACCGACGTGACGCTCGTGCACCGCGGCGACAGGCTGCTGCGGAAGGAGGACGAGACGGTGGCGACGGCGTACACCCGCGCCGCGTCCGCCCAGTGGCAGGTCCGGCTCTCCACCACGGTCACGTCGGTGGCGACCGGCAGCGGCGGACCGGTGCTCACCCTCTCCGACGGCAGCGAGCTGGAGACCGACGTGCTGCTCGTCGCCACGGGGCGGTCCTCGAACGCCGACCGGCTCGGCCTGGAGAACACCGGCATCCTGGTGGAGGACGGGATCGTGGTCGTCGACGAGTACCAACGCACCTCCGTCGAGGGGGTCCTGGCGCTCGGCGACGTCGCCAACCACTGGCAGCTCAAGCACGTCGCGAACGCCGAGGCGAGGGTGGTCCGGCACAACCTGCTGTTCCCCGGCGAGCCGGTCGCCGCCGACCACCGCCACGTCCCGAGGGCGGTGTTCTCCTCCCCCCAGGTCGCCAGCGTCGGCCTCACCACGCAGGAGGCCCGCGACGCAGGGCGTCGCGCACCGCGACGTGGTCCACGACTACGCGGGGATCGCCTACGGATGGGCCATGGGGAGCGTGCCGGGCGAGAGCTTCGTCAAGCTGGTGGCCGACCCTGCCGGGGAGTACCTCCTCGGCGCACACGTCATCGGGCCCCAGGCCAGCAACCTGATCCAGCCGCTCATCCAGGGGATGAGTCTGGGCAATTCGGTCAGGGAGATGGCGCACGGGCAATACTGGATCCACCCGGCCATGGCAGAAGTCGTCGAAAACGCATTGTTGAAAATGATCAGGTAATCGATGCCGAATGCCTTTCCCTGCCCTAGGGTTTGGGCTGAAGCGGACAAGCGCTCGGGCCTGCGTCCGTTCAGTCAGCACAGCCGGAGTGAGGGACGGTGACCCTGACCAAGCGCTCTCTGGTCCTTCCCGCGAGCCCGCCATCGGTCCGGCTCGCGCGATCTTGGGTGTCCAAGGTCCTCGAGGAGATCGGTCGCGAGGACCTGGTCGACTCGGCACAGCTGGGAGTCTCCGAGCTCGTCACGAACGCGCTCATCCACTCCCGGCCGCCACTTTCCGTGCGGGTGCGCGGCACCGTCGACCACCCGCGCATCGAGGTCGTGGACTCCTCTCCCGTGCCGCCGCAGCGAGTGCCCGTGGCGCCGGAGATCGAGGACGTCGACGACCTCAACCTGACGACGTTCGGGCGCGGCCTCGACCTGGTCGCGATGATGTCCAACCGCTGGGGCTCCGACCTGGCCCACGACGGCCGCAGCAAGTCCGTCTGGTTCGAGCCGAGCGGCGACCTGCAGGGGGAGGCTCCCCACGAGGGTGAGATCTTCGCCTTCGACCCCGAGATGTCGGAGACCCCGGAGCTCGCCGACACCGACCGGATGACCCTCCACCTCCTCGGCGTCCCTGCCCGCCTCTTCGGCGAGCTGCGCCGCTACCACTTCGAGGTACGCCGGGAGATGCGGCTGCTCGCGCTCGCCGACCCGGAGTCCTACCCGCTCGCCACCGAGCTGACCGAGATCTTCGTCCGCGCCGACCGCGACCGTCGTTCGAGCGCCGGCGTCTCGCGACTCGACCAGGCCATCGCCGAGGGGCTCGACTCGATCGACCTCGAGTACTCCATCCCGGTGAGCGCGCCGCCGACCATGGTGCGCATCCGCGACCTGCTCCTCGAGTGCTACTCGATGTTCTCCGGCGACCACCTGCTGGCGCTGCAGCCGCCGATGGTTCTGATGGAGCTGCAGAACTGGTACTTCACCGAGTTCGACCGGCAGGCGCGCGGCGAGCAGCCGATCCGCTGGAGCGGTCCGACCTCGATGCCGCTCGCCTGACCGGGGCACCCACGAACCCCGACGAGGGCGGACCGGCCCGCCACCCGCTGCCCCTCGCGTCCGGCGTGCTGCTGACTGCTGTCGGCGGCGCCCTCGGCGCCGTGGCGCGGTGGGGCCTCGAGGACGCGTTCCCGGCGCACGGCACCGCCTTTCCCTGGACGACCTTCGCCATCAACGTCGTGGGCTCCGGGCTGCTGGCGCTGCTCGGTGCCACTCCCGCCGTACGACGCCGACCGGCGCTGCCGGTCTTCCTCGGCACCGGCGTCCTCGGCGGCTTCACCACGATGTCGGCGGCATCGGTGGACACGGTGCGCCTCCTCGACGGCGGTGCCGTGAGCACCGGCCTGCTCTACGTGTGCGGAACGCTGGCAGCCGCACTCGCTGCTGGCGGGGGCAGTGGGCCGGCTCGACCCCATTGGGCAGGCCGAGTTCGAGGCCGAGGAGGGCGACCGGTGACCGTCCTGCTCGTGGTGGCCGGTGCTGCGGTCGGCGCGCCCCTGCGCTTCGTGCTGGGTCGCCTGCTCGACCGCGGGATCCACTGGGGCACCCTGGCGGTCAACCTGGCCGGTGCCGCCCTCCTCGGGGCGCTCGTGGGGGCCGGGGTCCCGGCGCCCGTGCTGGCGCTGATCGGCACCGGGTTCTGCGGCGGGTTGACGACGTACTCCTCGTTCGCGGTGCAGACCGTCGACGCCCGGCGGCGTCCAGCGGTCGCCTACGTGGTGATGACCATCGTCGGCTGCACGGCGACGGCAGCCCTGGGTGACCTCCTCGGCTCGGGCCCTGACCTAGCCTCGACGGCATGTCCGGCTTCCTCCTGCACGACGTGCGTCTGGTGCCGCTGAGCCAGGAGCCAGTGCCGGAAGAACCCGTCGACGTGCTGGTCACGGATGGCCGGGTGGCGCAGGTCGGAAGAGGACTGCGACCGCCGCCTGGCCATGAGGTGCACGACGCCGCGGGGCGCTGGCTGCTGCCGGGGCTGTGGGACCAGCACGTGCACCTCGGCCAGTGGACGCTGTCTTCGCAACGCTTGGACCTGCGCGGCACGCCGTCGAAACAGGCCGCGCTCTCCCTGTTGGCCGAGCGGCTCGACCTGCTGCCCGAGGTACCCGTCGTCGGCTGGGGTCACCGCCCCGCTACCTGGTCCGAGCAGCCGACCGTCGCGGAGCTGGACCGGCTGGCCGGCCCGCGGCCGGTGGTCCTGATCAGCGGCGACGGCCACCACGCCTGGTGCAGCTCCGTGGCGATGCGGGCCCTCGGCCTGCCGGAGCGGGAGGGGATGGTCAGCGAGGCCGAGTGGTTCGCTGCCTACCCGCGACTCTTCCGCCTGGTCGGCACCGACGGCACCTCCCCGGAGGCCTACCTGAACACGATGCACCTGGCCGCAGCCCGCGGCGTCGTCGGCGTGGTCGACCTCGAGTTCGACCAGGCCGTCGAGGAGTGGCCTTCTCGAACGGCCGCGGGCGCCGAGCTGCTCCGGGTCCGGGTCGGGGCGTACGTCGACACGCTGGACGCGTTCCTCGCCGCGGGGCTGCGCACGGGCCAGCAGATGCCCGGCTGCAGCCCGCTCGTGACGATGGGACCGCTCAAGGTCATCTCGGACGGGTCGCTGAACACCCGCACGGCGTGGTGCTCCTCGCCGTACCACGACGGCGGCAGCGGCGCCCCCAACATCACCGGGGCCGGGCTGCGCGCGGTCATGGAGGCGGCGAACCGGCACCGGATGGAGGTGGCCATCCACGCGATCGGGGACGCCGCGGTCGACCAGGCGCTGGCCGCCTTCGAGGCCACCGGGGCCGCCGGTTCGATCGAGCACGCCCAGCTGATCCAGCGCGAGGACGCCAAGCGGATGGCCGCGGCAGGGGTCCGGGCCAGCGTGCAGCCGGCACACCTCGTCGACGACCGCGACCTCACCGAGTGGATGTGGTCGGACCGGACCGAGCGCTGCTTCGCGCTGCGCTGGCTGGCCGACGACGGGGTCGAGCTGGCCTTCGGCTCCGACGCGCCCGTCGCCCCGCTCGACCCCTGGCTGGCCGTCGCGGCCGCCGTGCACCGCAGCGGTGACGACCGCGAGCCCTGGCACCCCGAGCAGTCGCTCACCGCGCGCGAGGCGCTCGCGGCCAGCACCGACGGGCTCGGCACGGTCGCGCCCGGCCACCCCGCCGACCTCGCCCTGCTCGACGCCGACCCGCTCGCCCCGGCGCCCGCCGCCGAGCAGGCCGCCGCACTCCGCGACATGCACGTCGCCGCCACCTGGGTCGCCGGGAACCTGGTCCACGCGGACTGGTGAGGGCAGGCCGCGCAGTGCTCGTTGTAACGCGGAGTTATTGTCCGCTGAAATGCGTACGCCGCGAGGGCCTCAGGCGTCGACAACACCGCGTTACATGGGAGCGGAGGGCTTCTCCAGTCCCAGCGCGATCGTGAGCTCGAGGATGTGGTCGGGGTCCTCGAGCCGGTCCCCGAAGGCCTCACGGAGCTGGCCCATCCGGTAGCGCACGGTCTGCGGGTGCACGAACAGCTCCGCCGCCACCGCCTCGCGCCGGCCGTGGTGCAGCAGCCAGGAACGCAGCGTCTCGGTCAGCTTCTCGGTGGTGGAGTCGCGCAGGTCGCCGAGCGGGGCGAGCACCCGTTCCCGCAGGTCGGCGAGCGCCGCCTCGTCCGCGCGCAGCACGACGGCCGCCAGGTGCTCCTCGCTGTCGGGACCCAGTCCCAGGGCCTTGACCCGCACGGCACGGTCCAGGGACTCGCGCAGCCCGGTCCCACGGCCGGGCCGGCCCCGCCACCGCGCCACGCCCCTCGAGCGAACGCAGCAGCGCACGCCGAGCACGGCCGTGGACGTCGGGCACCAGCAGGGCGGCGTCCCCGTCGCCCTCACCCGACAGCGCGGTGTCCGGCACCTGCAGCGTCTCCGCCGGCACCTCGCCGAGGACGGGCCGCACCTGTGACCCCGGTACGACGACCGCCGTCAGCGTCTTCGGCGGCTGCCACCCGGCCCGCTCGGCGGCCTCCGCGACGGTCTCGGCCGGCGATCCGTCGAGGAGCCGGACTGGCCAGCCGTTCCAGCAGCCGCTGCCGGACGCGGCCGGTCGTCTCCAGCTCGTCGTTGTGGCCGGCCAGGCTGGCGGCCGAGAGCTGCTCGATGTAGGCGAACACCAGCTCGGCGAACCGGGCCAGGGTGTCGGCGTCGACCCCCGTGCGCACGGCGGCGGCCGACATCTCGCGCCACGAGACGCGCGCGCCGATGCGGTACGCCGAGAGCAGCGCGTCGACGGTGCGCCCGCTCCGCGCCTCGCCACGACCGAGCTGGTAGGCGCCGTCGAGGGCCGCGGCCGGCGGGCGCGCTCGTCGCCGCTGGAGCGCGAGGCGAGCTGGAGGAACCCGCCGAGCGCCGTCTCGCACCGCCAGCCGGATGGTCTCGCCCATGGCTCCGGTCAGCGCGTCGGAGTAGCTGGGGACGTCGTCGATGATCGCCACGACGGTCCGGTCGGCCACGTCCGGCAGGATCCCGCGCAGCTCGGTGACGGTCTGTGTGGCGAGCCGAAGCGGGCGTGGAGGGGTTACTGCGCATTTTGTCTCCTGCGAACAAAACAGCGTGGTCTGTTTCACACGCAACGGTCAGGACTTTAACCCGAAAACACATCAGAGTAGAGACATGGCCACGTTCCTTGCTCCGGCCCGCCCAGGCGGGCGCGGTCGCGGCTGGCGTGACGCGCTTCGCCCGGTCAGGGAAGGCGTGCTCCGGGTCGCCGAGCTGGCGGCCACGCCGCTCGTCCCGGCCGACTACCTCGACGTCTTCAACCCGCTGCGCAAGGGCGCTGACCTGCGCGGTCGCATCGAGGAGGTCCACGCCGAGACCGCCGACGCGGCCACGCTCGTGATCCGCCCCGGCGCGGACTGGGCAGGCCACGTGCCCGGCCAGTACGTCCGCGTCGGCATCGACGTCGACGGTGTCCGCCTCTGGCGCGCCTACTCGCTGACCCACGGACCGCGCGACGACGGCCGCATCTCCATCACGGTCAAGGCCGTGCCCGGACGGCAAGGTGAGCCATCACCTCGTCCGCGACACCCGCCCGGGCACGCTCGTGCACCTCGAGCAGGCCGCCGGCGAGTTCGTGCTGCCGACCGAGGGTGGCGCGACTCCTCTTCGTCACGGCCGGCTCGGGCATCACGCCGGTGATCGGGATGCTGCGCAACCTGTTCCCGGTCACCGACAGCGGCGTCGTGCGGCTGGCCCGCAGTGCGTCGTACGACATCGTGGTGGTGCACGTCGCACCCAGCGAGCCCGACTCGATCTTCATCGACAACCTGCGCGAGCTCGACGAGGCCGGGATGGTCCGGCTGGTCGCGCGGTACGACGACCAGCACGGCCTGCTCGACGTGGCGGACCTCGCCGACCTGGTACCGGACCTGGCGGAGCGCACCACCTTCGCCTGCGGCCCGGCCGGGCTGCTCGATGCCATCGAGCAGCACCACGAGGAGCGCGGCCTGCCGCTGATGACCGAGCAGTTCCGGGTGACGCCACCTCGTCACCGGTGAGGGCGGCACCGTCACGTTCACCGAGTCCGGCACCACCCTCGAGGCGACCGGCGACCGGCCGATCCTCGAGCAGGCGGAGGAGGCCGGCGTGCTGATGCCGAGCGGCTGCCGCATGGGCATCTGCTACAGCTGCGTGCTGCCGCTCCGCGAGGGCACCGTGCGCGACCTGCGCTCCGGTGACCTCACCAGCGCCGTCGAGGGCGACGGCGTCCGCATCCAGACCTGCATCAACGCTGCCGCCGGCAGCTGCACGATCGACCACTGATCAACCAGGAGTCTCATGACTGTCCTGCAGAAGAAGCCCACCAGCCCGATCGACCACCTGACCGACGAGGACATCGAGCAGATCGGCAAGGAGCTCGACGCCATCCGCGCGGAGTTCATCGAGAAGCGCGGCGCGTCCGACGCGGCGTACATCCGCAAGGTGATCGACACCCAGCGCAAGCTCGAGCTCGGCTCGCGCGCCGTACTCCTGTTCTCGCTGTTCCCGCCGGCCTGGTTCGTCGGAACCGCGGGCCTGTCGGTCGCCAAGATCCTGGAGAACATGGAGATCGGCCACAACGTCATGCACGGCCAGTGGGACTGGATGCGTGACCCGAAGATCCACTCGACCACCTGGGAGTGGGACAACGCCTCGCCGGCGGAGCAGTGGAAGCACTCGCACAACGAGCTGCACCACAACTTCACCAACGTCGTCGGCAAGGACAACGACCTCGGCTACGGCATCATGCGCGTCGACGAGGACCAGCGCTGGCACCCGATCTACCTCGCCCAGCCGCTGTGGAACTTCATCAACGCCTGCTTCTTCGAGTACGGCATCGCCGCCTACGACCTCGAGCTGGGCAAGGCGATCAAGCGCAAGCTGACCAAGACGCCCGAGTTCAAGGCCAAGGCCCGTGCGACGCTGCGCAAGATCCGCAAGCAGGCCACCAAGGACTACGTCGTGCACCCGCTCCTGTCGGGTCCGTCGTTCCTGCACACGATCACGGCGAACTTCACCGCCAACCTGGTCCGCAACCTGTGGACCCACTCGGTGATCATCTGCGGTCACTTCCCCGAGGGCGTCGCGACGTTCGAGAAGAAGTCGATCGTGGGCGAGACCAAGGGTGAGTGGTACGTGCGCCAGATGCTCGGCTCGGCCAACATCACCGGTTCCAACGCGATGCACATGATGACCGGCAACCTGTCCTTCCAGGTCGAGCACCACCTGTTCCCGGACCTGCCGAGCAACCGCTACAAGGAGATCGCCCCGCGCGTCCGCGAGCTGTTCGAGCGCTACGACCTGCCCTACGTCACCGGCTCGCTGCCCCGCCAGGTCGCCTCGGCCTGGCGCAAGGTGATCCGGCTGTCGCTGCCCAACGACTTCATGGGCGCCAACGCCGACGCCGACCCCCCTCCCCCGCCGCGAGGAGCAGCCCGCGGCCGCCTGAGGGCACCGCGAGGCCGGGCGTTGACCCCCGGCGGACATGCGAATGTCGCTCGTGTGGCGGATGAGCCGGTCTTCCGGCCCATCCGTCACATTCGCATGTTCGGGCTGGAGCGACCCGCCCCTGTTCACCGCGAGAGGTGCACGAGCTGGCGGACCCTCGCGTCCGGACATGCGAATGTCACTGCCGTGACGGACGAGCCGGTCTTCCGGCCCATCCGTCACATTCGCATGTTCGCGGGCGGGTGACCGGACCCCTGCACGCCCTGACCGGGGATCCGGCAGACTCGGTGTGACGAGATCCCGACGACAGGAGCAACCGGATGACGCAGGCCGGCGGGCGGAACCTGTTCCAGCGGGCGGCCCCGGTCCTCCATCCCGTGAAGCCCACCGTGCGCTGGGCCCTGGGGCACGGGCTGCCCAAGATGCTGATGCGGCGGGCCGCGCGGCAGGGCGACGTACAGGGGCGGCTGATCACCACCGGGATCACCGGTGACGGCGAACAGCTCCAGGACCTCGCCGAGGAGATCCGCGCCAGCGGCGGCCTGCACCGGTCCAAGTACGCACTGATCACCGCGACCCAGCCCGTGGTCAAGGAGGTGCTGACGAGCAGCGACTTCCGCTCGGGCATCTTCGAGCCCGGCGACGGTCCGTTGGGGCGGCTGGCTCAGTGGGCCGAGAACCAGGACCAGCTCGGCCCGCTCGTGCCGCCGTCGCTGCTCGTGAGCGAGCCACCCGACCACACCCGCTACCGCAAGCTGGTCACCCGGGTCTTCACCGCGAAGGCCGTGGAGAACCTGCGCGGCCGGACGCAGCAGATCGCCGACGAGCTGCTCGACTCGCTCGACCCGGCCAGTCCCGTCGACCTCGTCTCGGCGTACTGCAGCCAGCTGCCCGTCACGGTGATCGCCGAGATCCTCGGCGTACCTCCGGAGGACCGCGACCGGGTGCTGGAGTTCGGCAACGCCGCCGCCCCGAGCCTCGACCTCGGGCTCGCGTACGGCGAGTTCCGCCGCGTGGAGCGCGGGCTGAAGCAGTTCGAGACCTGGCTCGACGCCCACCTGGACCGGCTCCGTCGCGAGTCGGGCGACGACCTGATGAGCCAGCTCGTGCGCGTCCAGGAGGAGGGCGTCGGGCTCGACGACGCCGAGCTCAAGGCAACGGCCGGGCTGGTGCTGGCGGCGGGCTTCGAGACCACCGTGAACCTGCTGGGCAACGGCATCGCGCTCCTGCTGCAGCACCCGGACCAGCTCCAGCGGCTCCGTGACGACCCCGCCCTGTGGCCCAATGCGGTGGACGAGATCCTCCGGATCGACCCGCCCGTGCTGCTGACCGGCCGGCTCTGCGCCGCCGACACCAGCGTCGCCGGAGTGTCCGTACGCCAGGGCGAGGTGGTGACCACCCTCCTCGCAGGGGCCAACCGCGACCCCGGCGTCTTCGAGGACCCCACGAGGTTCGACGTCGGGCGAGCGAACGCCCGCGAGCACGTCTCCTTCTCGGCGGGGCGCCACTACTGCCTCGGAGCCGCACTCGCGCGCATGGAGGGTGAGGTCGGGCTCCGGACGCTGCTCGACCGTTTCCCCGACCTGCGGCTCGAGCCCGGAGCGGCGCGGCGGCCGACGCGCATCCTGCGCGGCTACGCGCACCTGCCCGCCCGGCTCGCGCCGTCCGGGGACCGTGTGGGGTGACCCGCATGGAGGTCGGGGAGGCGGAGTTCGAGGAGCTGGTGTCGGTCGCACTCGACGGGATCCCGGCCGAGCTGTCGTCGCTGATGGACAACGTCGTCGTACTGGTCGAGGACGAGCCGCCGGCCGAGGACCCCGAGCTGCTGGGCCTGTACGACGGGATCCCGCTCACCGAGCGCGACAGCAGCTACACCTTCGCGCCGCCCGACCGGATCTTCGTCTACCGCGGCCCGCTGACGCGGATGTGCGAATCGGCCGAGGAGCTCGTCGACGAGGTACGGATCACCGTCGTCCACGAGATCGCCCACCACTTCGGCATCGACGACCACGTCCTGCACGACCTCGGCTACGCCTAGCCGACCGGTGGGTGGCCGTCCCCTACAATCGGCCGCGCTGCCGAGAGCGCAGCGGGCCCCCATCGTCTAGCGGCCCAGGACCCCGCCCTTTCACGGCGGTAGCACGGGTTCGAATCCCGTTGGGGGTGCGAGAATCCCGTTGGGTGCTCAACCAGGCAAGACCGCCACCGATTTCAGGCACCACCCACAAGTGGGTTAGCATTCCGTGGCTTCGGAATAACGCCCGGAGACGCACCATCCAGGCCCCGTAGCGCAGTTGGTTAGCGCGCCGCCCTGTCACGGCGGAGGCCGCGGGTTCGAGTCCCGTCGGGGTCGCTGAGGACGTCCGAACCACGACCGTCCTCTGGGCAGGTAGCTCAGTTGGTACGAGCGTCCGCCTGAAAAGTGGAAGGTCGGCGGTTCGACCCCGCCCCTGCCCACCACCACTACGCGAAGCCGGTGGCCGACCCCGGCCACCGGCTTCGTGCGCTCCTGGTCTAGCCACACGCCTGCCCACAAGCGGTCCAAGTTGCCCCCGAGCGCCCTCACCGGACAATGGATCCCGCCCACCCGCTCAACACCGTTCAACACCTCTCGGGAACCTCCATGCCGCGTCGCGCGCTGCTCATCAGCGTTCTTGCCCTGCTCATCTCCTCGCTCACCGTCATCGCGCCCTCCGGGTCCGAGGCGCGGGTGACACGCGAGGTGTCCATGCGCCACGACGCCGTCACCAGGGCGATCACCAGGACCCGGGTCGTGGCCCTGGACCGGCCGGCCGACACCGTGGTCGCGTACTGGCGCGGCAGCCCGCATGCCTCCGTCACCCTGGCCTTCTCCCAGGACGGGTCCACGTTCGGCCCGGCGCAGCCCGCCGGCCGCGACGAGGCCGGCACGGCACGGCAGGACGGCACGACGTACGGCGCGCTGCACGCCGCGGACGGTGCCGTCGCCGTGCGGGTGACCACGAACCGACCGCTCTCCCGCGTGACCGTCCTCGGCCTCTCGGACGCCTCGACCTCCACCACCAAGGCGCCCGCCCGGTCAAGCATGTTGTCGTCGGCCGACGCCGCGACCGCCGCACCGACCGTGCTGCCCCGAGGCGCGTGGGGCGCGGACCCGGCGTACATGACGTGGGCGCCGCAGTTCTACACGACCCGGAAGCTGGTGGTGCACCACACCGACACCAGCGACGACTACACCGACCGCGCCGGGGCCGAGGCGCAGGTCAGGGCGATCTACTACTACCACTCGGTCACGCAGGGCTGGGGCGACATCGGCTACAACTTCCTGATCGACAAGTTCGGCAACATCTACGAGGGTCGCTACTCGCGCGAGTACGCCGGAGCCAACCCGACCGGCGACGACGCCACCGGCAAGGGCGTGACCGGCGCGCACACGGGCGGATGGAACTCCGGCACGGTCGGGGTCGCCCTGCTCGGCACGCTGACCGGCCATGACGCCACACCGGCGGCCCGCGCAGCGCTCGAGCGCCTCCTCGCCTGGGAGGCCAGCCGCAACGGCATCGACCCGCAGGCGACCGAGCCGTTCGTGAACCCGGTCAGCGGCGCCACGAAGACCACGCCGAACATCGCGGGCCACCGCGACTACGCCGCGACGGCCTGCCCGGGAGACGCCTTCTACCCGACGCTGCCGGCCCTCCGGGCAAAGGTGGCCGCCCTGATCACCGGCACGCACCCGCTCCGGACACCACCGCCCCCAGCGCTCCGTCGGGGCTCACGGCGAAGCCTGCGAACACGCAGGTCAGCCTGTCGTGGCTCCGCGCCACCGACAACGTGGGGGTCGCTCGCTACCAGGTCTGGCGCAGCCGCACCGCCACCTCCGGGTTCGGCCAGGTGGGGACCACCACCGGCACGGCACTGACCAGCGGCTCGCTGGCGCGCCGGACGACGTACTGGTTCAAGGTCCGGGCGGTCGACGCCGCAGGCAACGTCGGGCCCTTCGGCGCGACCGTCGCCGCGCGCACGACCTGAGGTAGTACCGGTTTCGCCGGGGGTTACGAAACCGTCAGTTCCATCTTTTTCGCTTTTTCATGTCTAAATCAGACATCTTGGGGCACCATGGGGGTCAGAAGAAGAGGAGACGGGGGCCTTAGCGCAGGAGGGGCGCGATGGACATCACCTCAACTTCTCGGGAGCAGCACCGGGACGTGTTCGTCCTGTCAGGCGGCGCCGCACGGGGTGCGGTGCAGGTCGGCATGATGGAGGCCCTGCTCGAGCGCGGGATCGTCCCCGACGCCCTCGTGGGCACGTCCGTCGGCGCCCTGAACGCCGCGTTCGTCGGGTCCCGCCCCGACCTCGCCCAGGTGCAGGAGCTGCGCCGCAAGTGGATGGCGCTGAGCACCCGCGACATCTTCCCGGGAGGGACCCTCACCCGCATGGGTCACCTGCTGCGGCAGCGGCCCTACCTCTTCTCCAACGACGCGCTGCGACGCCTCATCGACAGCTGGCTGCCCGTCCGCCGGCTCGAGGACCTGCCCACGCCCGTCCGCGTGGTCACCACGCCGCTGGCGGGCGACTCGGCCGTCTACCACCGGCACGGCGACATCAGGCAGCTGCTGCTGGCCTCGGCCGCCGTCCCGGGCGTCTTCCCCCCTGTCGAGCTGCCGGCGAGCTGTGGCTTCGCCGGCCCGCACGTCGACGGCGGGGTGGCGGACCTGGTGCCGGTGCGCGGTGCCGCAGACCTGGCACCCACCCGGGTCTTCGTGCTCGACGCCAGCGTCCCCGCCCGCCTCCCCCGGGGCCGTACGCCGATCGACATCCTGGTCGCCAGCTTCGGGGTCGCCATGCGCGTCAACCCGGCCCCCGACCTGGGTGCGGTCGAGGTGCACCACCTCCGCACCGAGGACCTCGGCACCCGGATGACGGACTTCTCCGACACGGCCCGGCACATCGCCGACGGTCGCGCCGCTGCCGAGAAGATCCTCGGCCAGCTGCGCGACCCGGAACGGTCCGTCGTGATCCCCCCGGCGGCGATCGGCGCGACCTCACGTCGTACGACGCTGCGCCTCTGGGACCGCCGCCGCGCCGCCTGAGCGCACGATCGGGTCCGCCCTCAGGACCCTGCGGCCCGACGCTGGTGCCGAAGCACCAGCCCCACGGCGACCACGGTGATGAGCATGGTCGGGAAGCCGAAGGCGTGCGGATCCTCGTCCGCCCCGTCCGCCAGCACGCCACCCCGGGACGCGTTCGACAGCAGCGAGCCGTGACCGAGGTTGGAGAGCACCGAGGCCATGCTCAACGACGAGCCGACCGAGCCCACCGAGGCGAACGAGCCGATGCTGCCGATCGAGGCGGCCGATCCGATGCTGCCGATCGAGAGCACCGAGCCGTGGGAGGCGATGCTCAGGAACGAGTTCGTGGAGCGCCAGGAGAGCGACGAGCTCGGCTCGGTGCTCGAAGTCGGGTCGGTCATGAGGCCAGTGTGGTCGTTCGCCGCCGGCTTTCCTACGGTGTGCTCATGAGCGTCCACGTCGACCGCAACGGCCCCGTCACCACGATCACCATCGACCGGCCGGAGGCGCGCAACGCCGTCGACGGCCCCACGGCTCGCGCGCTCGCCGACGCGTTCCGCGCCTTCGACGCCGAGACCACCGCCTCCGTCGCCGTGCTGACCGGCGCCGGCGGCCAGTTCTGCGCCGGCGCCGACCTCAAGGCCATCGGCACGCCTGAGGGCAACAAGGTCGAGCCCGAGGGTGACGGCCCGATGGGACCGACCCGGATGCGGCTGTCCAAGCCGGTGATCGCCGCGGTCGAGGGACACGCCGTCGCCGGCGGGCTCGAGCTCGCGCTGTGGACCGACCTGCGGGTGGCGTCGCGGGAGGCGATCTTCGGCGTGTACTGCCGTCGTTGGGGGGTGCCCCTCATCGACGGCGGCACCGTCCGCCTGCCCCGCATCGTCGGGCACTCCCACGCGATGGACATGATCCTCACCGGCCGGGCCGTGGAGGCGGAGGAGGCGCTGGCGATGGGCCTGGTGAACCGGCTCAGCGAGCCAGGAGCGGCGCTGCCGGACGCCGTCGAGCTCGCCCACGCGCTCTCGGAGCTACCGCAGACCTGCCTGCAGCAGGACCGGCTCAGCGTCCTGGGTCAGTGGGGCCTCGACGAGGAGGTCGCCATGAAGGCCGAGCTGGCGCACGGCCTGGTCTCGCTGGAGTCGGATGCGCTCGCCGGGGCGGCACGATTCGTCGGAGGCGCGGGCCGTCACGGACGGCCCTGAAGAAGACACAAAGGGCTCTCCGCCAGAGGCGGAGAGCCCGTCACGCAGGCGTCACCGGGGGGGATATGACGCAGGCGCGGTGTTGCTACGTCTGACGTTTCTGAAGCGGTCGGATCACTCAGCGGCGCTGCGCTGGGCGGGGATCACGTCGCCCAGGAGCTCCTTGACCTCGGACTCGCGGTAGCGGCGGTGGCCACCGAGGGTACGGATCGCGGACAGCTTGCCGGCCTTGGCCCAGCGCGTGACCGTCTTCGGGTCCACACGGAACATGGCGGCCACCTCAGCGGGCGTGAGGAGGGATTCAGTTTCAGTCGGTCGCGTTACCACGGCGCTCCCCTTTGGGCTTTGTTGCTTGAGCTCCTTGCTCTGCGTTGAGTCTGCCACCGATGCGCGGGCGTTGAAACATGAAATGTCCGGATCTGAGAAATGGGGGGAAAACCGGACGTTGTAGTCTAGACCAGCAGGCGCCCACCCTTGCCTCCTGCGCAAAACCGTGCATTTACCCTCGAATGCGACATACCAGAAAGGTCACTACCGTGACCCCCAGTACGTCAGCTGAGCTGTTCGACCAGTTCAACGGGCACGAACAAGTCGTGGCCTGCCAGGACGAGCGTACCGGCCTGAGAGCGATCATCGCGATCCACTCGACCGCACTCGGTCCCTCCCTGGGAGGGACCCGCTTCCACCCCTACGCGAGCGATGCCGCAGCCTTGCGCGACGCGCTCAACCTCGCGCGCGGGATGTCCTACAAGGCCGCCATGGCCGGGCTGCGGCTCGGCGGGGGCAAGGCGGTCATCATCGGTGACCCGCACGTGGCCAAGACCCCTGACCTGCTGCGCGCCTACGGCCGCTTCGTGCAGGCCCTCGGTGGCCGCTACTACACCGCGTGCGACGTCGGCACCTACTCCGAGGACATGGACGTCATCGCCGAGACCTGCCGGTTCGTCACCGGCCGCAGCGTCGGGCAGGGCGGGGCGGGCGACAGCTCGGTGCTGACGGCGTACGGCGTCTTCCAGGGGATGCGCGCCGCGGCGGAGGCCGTCTGGGGAGTCCCGTCACTCGCGGGCCGGACCGTCGGCGTCGCGGGCGTGGGCAAGGTGGGCCATCACCTCGTCGAGCACCTCGTCGAGGACGGGGCCGACGTCGTCATCACCGACCCCTACGAGCCGTCGGTGCGACGGGTCACCGACGACCACCCCTCGGTGCGGGTCGTCCCGGACGCCGAGACCCTCGTGTCCACGCACCTCGACGTCTACTCCCCCTGCGCGCTGGGCGACGCCCTCACCGACGAGGTGGTGCGGCAGCTGACGGCGAAGGTGGTCTGCGGGGCTGCGAACAACCAGCTCGCGCACGCGGGGGTGGAGAAGCAGCTCGACGACCGCGGGATCCTCTACGCCCCCGACTACGTGGTCAACGCCGGTGGGTTGATCCAGGTGGCCGACGAGCTGCACGGCTTCGACTTCGAGCGGGCTCGCGAACGGGCCGGCCACATCTTCGAGACCACGCGAGAGGTCTTCGAGGTCGCGGCCGCCGACGGGGTGCCACCGGCCGTGGCGGCCGACCGGATCGCCGAACGCCGCATGGCAGAGGCGCCCGGGGCACGCGGCATCTGGCTGCCCTGAGGCGAGCCCAGGATCAGGTGCGGTTCAGTCGTGGGTCAGTCGCGACGTGAGTCGGAGTAGTCCGCCCACTTGTCGTACTCGCCCGGGTCCCCGGAGTCGTCCTCGGTGAGGACCTGGTCGGAGTCGACTGCGTCGTCGGACTCGTCTCCGTGAAGTTCCTTGGCCAGCGCGCCGAAGTCCGTCTCGTGAGTGCGGTACTTCAGGTCGCGGGCAACCTTGGTCTGCTTCGCCTTTGCACGGCCGCGCCCCATATGGGTCGACCCCCTCGCACGTATGGCCGGCGGCCTGGAGGCTGCGCCGGTCGGAAGTTAACTGTTCGTGGTCCAACCCTAACCGGCGGCCGGTGATTCCCGCACGTCGGCCCGCGGACTGATTCCGGATGATTCAGGCCGGATGATCGCCGTGCAGGAGCGCGCGGCCGGCGTCGTCCTCGCCGGCCACGCCCACCGTGCCCGCCACCCACGCGGTCACGCCGTGACCGGCCAGCAGGGCCACCGCCCTGTCGGCGTCGTCGGCGGCGGTGAGCGCGACCATGCCGACCCCACAGTTGAGGGTGCGCTCGAGGTCCTCGCGGGCGACGTCACCTGCCGCCGCGACCAACGAGAAGATCGCGGGCAGCGACCATGTCGTCCGGTCGATGTTGGCCACCAGCTCGACCGGCAGCACGCGCTCGAGGTTGGCCGCCAGCCCGCCTCCCGTGATGTGGGACATGGCATGGGTCTCGGTGTTCCTGGCCAGGTCGAGACAGGGCTTGGCATAGATCCGGGTCGGTTCGAGCAGCTCCTCGCCGAGGGTGCGGCCCAGGTCGTCGACGTGCTGCTCCAGCCGCCGGGCCGGCTGCCCGTCGCCCCGGGGGGCCAGGAGCACCTGGCGCACCAGCGAGTAGCCGTTGGAGTGGAGCCCGCTCGAGGCCATCGCCACGATCGCGTCGCCGGGGCGGACACGGCCGGGACCGAGCACCTGGGTGGCTTCGACCACCCCGGTCGTGGATCCCGCCACGTCGTACTCGTCGGGCTCGAGCAGCCCCGGGTGCTCGGCGGTCTCACCGCCGACCAGGGCGCAACCGGCCAGCACGCAGCCCTCGGCGATGCCCTTGACGATGGCCGCGATGCGTTCGGGCTCGACGCGTCCGGTCGCGATGTAGTCGGTGAGGAACAGCGGCTCGGCGCCGCACACCACGAGGTCGTCCACCAGCATCCCGACGAGGTCGAAGCCGATGGTGTCGTGGACGTCCATGGCCTGGGCGATGGCCACCTTCGTGCCGACCCCGTCGGCGGAGGTGGCGAGGAGCGGCCGGTCGTAGGCCTTGAGCGCGCTCGCGTCGAAGAGGCCGGCGAACCCGCCGATGCTGCCGATCATCTCCGGCCGCCGGGCCTTGTCGACCCACACCTTCATCAGCTCGACGGCGCGGTCACCCGCTTCGATGGAGACGCCGGCGTCCTCGTAGGTGGCACCACTCATCTGGAGTCTCCCGCGGTCATGTCGTCAGGGTCGGTCGAGCGCGTCGACGGCGCCGCCGCCGGCCGTGGCGGTCACGAGGCCGTCGGCGTCGAGAAGCGGCGCGATCTCCAGGAGGTGCTTGCCGAGGTTCTCCGGCTCGGGCAGCTTCACCGGGTAGACGCCGTCGAAGCAGGCGCGGCACAGGTCGTCGGACGGCACGGTGGTGGCCTCCACCAGCTCTTCGAGGGAGATGTAGGCCAGCGAGTCGGCGCCGATGGACTCGCAGATCTCGTCGGACGTCAGGCCGTTGGCGATCAGCTCGGCGCGGGTGGCGAAGTCGATGCCGTAGAAGCAGGGCCACTTCACCGGAGGGCTCGAGATCCGCACGTGGACCTCGCGGGCCCCGGCCTCGCGGAGCATCCGGACCAACGCGCGCTGGGTGTTGCCTCGCACGATCGAGTCGTCCACGACGACCAGCCGCTTGCCCTCGATGACGTCGCGCAGCGGGTTCAGCTTCAGCCGGATGCCGAGCTGGCGGATGGTCTGGCTGGGCTGGATGAAGGTGCGCCCGACGTAGGAGTTCTTGACCAGACCGGTGCCGTAGGGGATCCCGCTCGCCTCGGCGTACCCGATGGCCGCGGGGGTGCCCGACTCGGGCACCGGGATCACCAGGTCGGCGTCGGCGGGGAACGAGCGGGCCAGCTTGCGGCCGATCTCGACCCGGACGCTGTGGATGCGCTGGCCGGAGATCCGGGTGTCGGGCCGCGCGAGGTAGACGAACTCGAAGAGGCAGCCCTTGGGCTTGGCTTCGGCGAACCTGCGGGTGCGCAGGCCGTGCTCGTCGACGGCCACCATCTCGCCCGGCTCGATCTCGCGGACGTACGACGCACCGACGATGTCCAGCGCGGCCGTCTCGCTGGCCACGACCCAGCCGCGCTCGAGGCGGCCGAGCACGAGGGGGCGGATGCCCTGCGGGTCGCGGGCGGCGTAGAGCGTCGACTCGTCCATCCACACGAAGGAGTAGGCGCCCTGGAGGTCGGGCAGCAGCTGGGCGGCACGCTCCTCGAGGGAGGTGTCGGGGTGGTGGGCCAGCAGCGCGGTCACCAGTGAGGTGTCGTTGGTGCTGGTCTCGAGCTTGCGCTGGCCGAAGTCGAGCTCACCCTCGCGTGGGAGGTCGGCGACCATCTGCTGCAGCGCGCGGGTGTTGGTCAGGTTGCCGTTGTGGCCCAGCGCCAGGGCGCCGTCGGCCGTGGGCCGGAAGGTCGGCTGGGCGTTGTGCCAGGTGCTGGCACCGGTCGTCGAGTAGCGCGAGTGACCGATCGCGAGGTGACCCTTGAGCGCCTCGAGGGTGGGCTCGTCGAAGACCTGGCTGACCAGGCCCATGTCCTTGTACACCAGGATCTGGCGACCGTTGCTGACCGCGATGCCCGCCGACTCCTGGCCGCGGTGCTGCAGGGCGTAGAGGCCGAAGTAGGTGAGCTTGGCGACGTCCTCGCCGGGGGCCCAGACACCGAACACGCCGCACGCGTCCTGGGGTCCGCGGTCGTGGGGATCGAGATCGTCCGTCAGGAGACCGTCACCGCGTCGACCGCTGGGTCGGGCTGCGGGACGGCGCCCAGTGCTGGCCACGCGCACACTGTACGTGTCGAAGGAGCCCCGGGGCTGGCCGCCACCCCCGTCGCGGCCAGACCCGAGGCTCCATGTCCTCGGGGGGCCGGTCGCTCGCGCCGGTCCGGGGCGACGGTGCGCGTCGCGCAGCCGTTGCGCGTCGACGCCGGCGACGAGCGCGCGGCGGACGTACGGCCTCCGGAGCCGGGACGAGTCCGGCCGGGAGGCGTCAGGCGGGTCGGAGCTCGACAGGCCCTGCGCGGTCGACGGGATCGGCCGTCGCGGGGCGCGCGATGTGGGCGCGTCGGACCGACGCGCCCTGCCTCAGCACGGTCGTCGCGGCAGTGCTGCTGGGGTGCTGGTTCGAGCCGCTCAGCGTGAGCGGCTCCTGGGAGCCGGATGCCGGTCCGGCCGGAGGGTCCGGAAGGCCGGGAGCGTCGCGCGACCCCGCACCGTTGCTCGGCGCCTTCGACCGTGACCGGCGTCGTCGTGGCCGGGCTGGCAGGGATGTCCGGCGCGACCACGTGTGGCTGGACGTGGTGCCGGGCCGGGGCGTCGTCGGCGCGGACCCTGGGCGGCGCGACGGAGCCGTCGACACGGTTCGTGGCGAGTGCGTGCCGGACGAGCGACGTGGGCTTCCGCGGGGTCACTGCTCGCACCGTCGCCTCGACCGTGGCGTGGACGGTGGCGTGGACGCGCTGGAGCGCTCGCTGGGGCGTCGCCACGGTTCGCCGTACGACGTCGCGGACCCGGTGCTGCACCTCGGGCTGCACGTCCTCCACCTGGCGCGGAACCGTCCGGGTGATCTCGTCCTGGGTGCCCTCCACCTGGTGCTGCACCGCTCCCGTCAGGCCGGTCGTGAGACCGGAGACGGGGTCCCCGGAGTCGTCGGCGCTGGCCGCCGCGGCCGCGACGAGGAGTGCGGCCACGGCACCGCCGAGGACCGCCAGGACCCGGAGGACCAGCCGTCGCAGGGGTCGGCCGAGGGCCGACGCGGGCTTCGCGCCCGCGCCGTCGCCGAGGTACCCCGAGAAGGCCATGTCTCGTGTGTACCCGGGTCGGAGCCCTGACAAAGACTCGCGACCACGATGTGAACGGCGCGGCTCAGGCCCGTTGCGGCCACAGGTCGGCGCAGGCGACGACGGCGCGCTCCAGGGTGGCGGGGTCCGCCGCGACGACGAGTCCGGCCCCGCCCGACCGCGCCGAGTAGCTCGAGCCGTCGGCATGAGCGCCGGCGCCACCTGCCTCGGTCACCATCAGCGTCCCCGGCAGGTGGTCCCAAGGCTTGGTGTGGCCGTAGAGCAGGAAGTCCGCCTCGCCCTCGATCAGCTTCGGGTAGTCCACGCCGCAGCAGACCCATGACCCGATGAGGGGCGGCAGCCCGTCGGGCTGGCGGCCCCGCCGCGACCAGATCGAGGTCGCCCCCCGTGGCTGGTCGCCCGCCGGCGTACGACGGACCTGCTCGCCGTTGCGCCACACCCCGGCACCGAGCTCGGCCACCCAGGCCATCTTGTGCTCGGGTTGCCAGATCCAGCCCCGCACCGTGACGCCGTCGACGACCTCCGCGATCATCACGGCGTGGTCCTTGGACCCGTTGACGAAGTTCTTGGTGCCGTCGATCGGGTCGACGGTGAACGCGTGCGGCGCGGCGCGGAACTGCTCCATGAGCTCGGGCACGTCGGCGTAGTGCTCCTCGCCCAGGACGACCGCGTCCGGGTAGGCCGCCTCGAGCGCGCGGGTGAGCAGTGCCTCCGCCTCGCGGTCCGCGACCGTGACGAGGTCGCCGGGGCGCTTCTCGGCGATCTCGGCCTCGGTGAGCGACCGGAAGCGCGGGCTGATGACGTCCGCCGCGACGGACTGCATCAGCTCGGTCACGGCCTCGGTCGACAGCGGCATCGGAGGTCCCTCGCTCAGCCGGCGAGGTTGTGCAGCAGGAGTGTCTCGGCCAGGCAGACCCGTTCGAACTCGGCGAGGTGCAACCCCTCGTTCGCCCCGTGGGCGCGAGTGTCCGGGTCCTCGACCCCGGTGACGAGCACGCTGGCGTCCGGGAAGGTCTCGAGGAACTCGGCGATGAACGGGATCGACCCGCCGACACCCATGTCGATGGGCGGCGTGCCGTCCCAGGCATCGGTGAAGGCCTGCCGCGCCGCGTCGTAGGCCGGGCCGGTGGCGTCGATCCGGGTGGCCTCGCCCGTGTCGACCACCTCGAAGCCGAGCTGGGCGCCCCAGGGGACGTGTGCCTCGAGGTGCGCCCGCAAGCGCTCGGTCGCGTTTTCGCAGGTGTCGTCGGGGGCGACGCGCAGGGACAGCTTGGCGCGCGCGACCGGGGTGAGGGTGTTGCTCGCGCCCTCGACCGCGGGGGCGTCGAGGCCGGTGACGGTGAGAGCGGGGCTGGTCCAGAGCCGCTCCACCGTGGGGCCGGTGCCCACGAAGTCGACCCCGTCGGCGATGCCGGACTCGGCGCGCAACCGGTCGGCGGGGTAGTCGACGTCCGCGGCCGGACCGCGGTGCAGTCCCTCCACGACGAGGCTGCCCTGCTCGTCGTACAGCGTGGAGATCAGGCGGCACAGCGTCATCAGGGCGTCGGGAACGAGGCCGCCCCACATCCCGGAGTGCACGGCGTGGGTGAGGGTCCGCACCGACACGTCGACGCGGACGAGTCCCCGCAGGCTGGTGGTGAGAGCAGGGACACCGATGTCCCAGTTGCTGCTGTCGGCGATGACGATCACGTCGGCGCGGAGGAACTCCGCGTGCTGCTCGAGCAGGTCGGTCAGGGTGTCGCTGCCGACCTCCTCCTCCCCCTCGATGAACATCGTGACCCCGACGCCGAGGTCATCGCCCAGCGCTCTCACGGCGGCGAGGTGAGCCGCGATCCCGGCCTTGTCGTCGGCCGCGCCCCGCCCGTAGAGCCGGCCGTCCCGCTCGGTCGGCTCGAACGGTGGCGAGTCCCAGTCGGCGTGGTCGTTCTCCGGCTGCACGTCGTGGTGGGCGTAGAGCAGCACGGTCGGGCCGCCCGCAGGCGGCGGCTTGCGCGCGATGACGGCCGGGGCGCCACCGTCGCCACGGGCACTGACCACCTGCGTGTCGACGAAACCCTCGGCACGGAACAGGTCGGCCACCGCCTCGGCGCTGTGGCGGACCTCGGCGGCCCGGGCGGGATCGGCGCTGACCGACTCGATGCGCACCAGGTCCTCCAGGTCCTGCCGGATGCGCGGCAGCTCGGCCTGCACCCTCTTCCTGAGCTCATCGACGTCCATGTGTCCAACCTAGAGCCCACGAGCGTCAGGGAGCGGCGTCGGGAGCAGCGTCCGTCAACGGCAGCCAGGCGCTCAGGTCGGCGCGTTCACCGGACGCCCTCACCCTTCCCTCCGCCACGGCCTCGGCCCACGTGGTCTCCCCCGTTGCCAGCGAGATCCAGGTGACGGCGTCGAGCTCGACCACCGCGGGTGGGGTGCCCCTGGTGTGGCGTACGCCGGGCACGGCCTGCACCGCGGCGTACGGCGGCACCCGCACCTCGACCGAACGACCCGGGGCGCGCTGCGCGAGGACCGCGAGGAAGTGCCGGGTCAGCAGCTTGGCGTCCTCGGGAGTGCGCTCGACGCGAGACAGCGCCTCTCGAAGGGCCGCAGGATCAGCGGGGGTCAGCCTGGGCACCGCAGCACGCTATCCGCTGCCTGGGACAGCGAGGCCGCGTCGCCGCACCCCTTGACGCCGATGAGTACCGTCCTCGGCAACGAAAGGACGACGGTGAGCCCCTCCACAGGTGGTCAGGCCTCGATCGACGGCAGGTCCGCCCGACGCGTGCGCAACAGCGACGCGGTGCTCGACGCGGTGCACGAGCTGTTCGTCGAGGGGCAGCACGTGCCCACGGTCGAGGAGGTCGCGGCCCGCGCCGGTGTCTCGTTGCGCTCCGTCTACCGCTACTTCCCCGACTCGAGCCAGCTGATGCGAGCAGCGCTGGCCCGCCGTACCCAGGTGGCCGAGCCCTACTGGCACCTCGAGGACGTCGGCCAGGGCTCCTTCGACCAGCGCGCGCAGCGGTTCGCCGAGCACCTGCTGCGCCTGTACGACGGCACGGCCGCCACGATCCGGGCGGCACTTGCGCTCGCGGAGAGCGAGCCCGCGATCGCCGAGCAGGTCGCCGTACGCAAGCAGCTGCTGTCGCGCCAGATCCGGGAGCAGTTCGCGCCCGAGCTCGGCCGGTGTCCTGCTCGCGAGGTCGAGGCGAGGCAGGCCCAGGTGGAGATCCTCTGCCAGTTCAGCTCCCTCGAGATCCTGCGCCGCGAGCGGGGGCTCTCCACGGCGCAGGCCGTCGACGTCCTGGTCGACGGCCTGCGGGCCCTGCTCTGCCGCTGAGGCTCCTGCCTCCCTAGTCCACCGTTCCGGCCCCGTTGCCTGGGACACCGGTTCTGACATGCTGTGTGACACATCTGCGGCGGACGACCAGAAGGGGTCGAGTGGGTGTCCATCTTCCTGTACCGGCTCGGCGGGACGATCGCCCGGCACCGCGGGCTCGTCCTCGGCACCTGGGTGCTGATGCTCACCCTCCTGGGCGGCGCCGCCACGATGCTCGGCGACAAGTACGACGACTCGTTCTCGATCCCCGGCACGGAGTCGCAGCAGGGCCAGGACCTGCTGAACGAGCGCTTCGGCCAGACGGGCACGAGCGGGCAGATCCTGTTCACCGCCAAGACCGGCAAGATCACCGACAAGGGCAACTCCGCCACCGTCGGCGCGCTCGTCAAGGCGGTCGGCAAGGTCAACGGGGTCGCGGTCAGCAACCCGCTCACGCAGGACACCCCGCTGGTCAACAAGGACTCGTCGGCCACGCTCGCGACGGTGCGCTTCACCGCGAAGGTGCCGTCGGACCACACCCTCGAGTCGGTGCAGAAGGCTGCTGAACCACCGAGCGGCGCCACCCTGACCACGTCGGTCGGGGGCGACGCCTACAAGAGCACCGCCGACCCCAGCAAGGTCCCCGAGCTGCTCGGCCTGCTCGTCTCGTTCTTCATCCTGGTGTTCACCTTCGGCTCGCTCCTGGCTGCCGGCATGCCGATCCTGTCCTCCCTCGTCGGGGTGGCGGTCACCATCACGGCCGTCATCGTGACGTCGTCGTTCGTCACCGTCTCGAGCACCGCTCCCACGCTGGCCGAGATGCTCGGCCTGGCCGTCGGCATCGACTACGCGCTTTTCCTCCTGTCGCGCCACCGAGCCCAGCTCGCCGACGGCGTGGACGTCACCGAGTCGATGTCGCGCGCGCTGGCCACGGCCGGCAGCGCCGTCATGTTCGCCGGTGCGACCGTGATCATCGCCCTGGGTGGGCTGTCGGTGGCGGGCATCCCGGTCCTCACGGTGATGGGTCTCGGAGCGGCCGCGGCCGTGGCAGTTGCGGTGCTGGTCGCGCTCACCCTGCTGCCTGCGATCGCTCTGCTGCTCGGCGAGCGGCTGCGCCCCAAGCCGCACCGCTTCCGGCTGCGCCGCCGCAAGCCGATGGTGAGGGAGAAGGTCCAGGTCGCCTCTCGATGGGTGCACGCCGTCACCCGCTGGCCGGCCGTCACGGTGGTCGTGGTCGTGGGCGTGCTGGGACTGGCCGCCGTACCTGCGTTCAGCCTCGAGCTGGCGCTGCCCGACAACAGCACGGCACCGACGGGCACGACGCAGCGCTCGACGTACGACGCCATCTCGAAGGAGTTCGGCAAGGGCTACAACTCGCCGCTGTCGATCACCGCGAACGTGATCACCGCCTCCGACCCCAAGGACACGGTCAACAAGCTGGCCGACGAGATCAAGAAGGTCCCCGGGGTGGTGGCGATCACCCAGGCGACCCCCAACGAGGGCGGTGACACCGGCCTGATCCAGGCCGTCCCCGAGGGGGGCCAGACCGATCCGTCGACGGCTGCGCTGGTGCGGACCCTGCGCGAGAAGGTCCCCGGCTGGGAGAAGACGTACAAGGTCTCCGAGATGTACGTCACCGGCCAGACGGCGATCAACATCGATGCCTCCGCCCAGCTCGGCGGGGCGCTGCTCCCGTTCGGCGCGATCGTGATCGGGCTGTCGCTGGTGCTGCTGATGATCGTGTTCCGGTCGATCGCGGTGCCGATCAAGGCGACGCTCGGCTACCTGTTGTCGGTGGGGGCGGCCCTCGGTGCCGTCGTGATGGTCTTCGAGTGGGGCTGGGCGGACGGCCTGTTCCCCGGGCTGTCCGAGGGCCCGGTGGTGAGCTTCCTGCCGATCTTCGTGATGGGCGTGCTGTTCGGCCTGGCGATGGACTACGAGATGTTCCTGGTCTCGGCCATGCGCGAGCACTACGTGAGCTCGGGAGACGCCCGTGAGTCCGTGGTGAGCGGGTTCAAGGCGTCCTCACGGGTCGTGACAGCTGCGGCGCTGATCATGACCAGCGTCTTCGTGGCCTTCATCCCCGACGGCACCAGCACGATCAGGCAGATCGCCTTCGGCCTGGCGGTGGGTGTGTTCATCGACGCGTTCGTCGTCCGGATGACCTTCGTGCCAGCCGTCCTGACGATCCTGGACCGGCGGGCATGGTGGCTGCCGGGCTGGCTGGAGCGCCACCTGCCCTCGGTCGACGTCGAGGGTGCGGCCCTGCATCGTCGGATCGCCTTCGAGGGGTGGCAGCGCGAGCACAGCGAAGTCACCCTGCTGGCCCAGGGGCTCGTCGTACGGGAGGGGCAGCCGCCGCTCGAGCTCGTGGCGCGACCAGGGCAGGTCACCCACCTCGACGGCCCGACGGAAGCCGCCGACGACACCGCCGCCCTCGGCCTGGTCCTCACCGGCCACCAGCGGGCCTTCGCGGGCGAGCTCGTGGTGGACGGGCTGCTGCTGCCGGAGCAGCGTGAGCTGGTGGGCGCCCGTGCCGTGCTTCTCGAGGTCGACCGGCTCGACACAGCCGTCGACCCCGCGGGTCGCCTGGAGGACCGCGCGGCCCTCACGTCGTGGTCTCGCCGGCACCGCCGCGAGTTCGTACGCCGTGCCGGCGATCACGCCGAAGCCCTCGTGACGTCGGTGGGCGCCTCGCAGCAGGTCGGTCCGGCCACTCGGGCGGTGATCACCGAGGTGGCCCTGGGCCTCACGTCCGACGCCGACGTCTTCGTCCTCACCGGACTCGAGGCCCTGTCGCAACCCGAGCGCGAGCAGGTCGAGTCACTCGCCCAGGAGCTGGCCCTGCAGGGGCTGACCGTCATCGCCCTGGGCCGGGGCGCCCCGCGCCCGCCCGTCCCACCCACTCCAGCGCGGGCCCGTGACGTGGTG
This sequence comes from uncultured Actinomycetota bacterium, assembly GCA_963698945.1. Taxonomy (GTDB): domain Bacteria; phylum Actinomycetota; class Actinomycetes; order Propionibacteriales; family Nocardioidaceae; genus Marmoricola. The sequence continues at coordinate 98,427 of CAVOST010000020.1, forward strand.
CTCGCCGGAAGCCCGGGCCCGACCCCCGAATCCGCGAGGACCACCCATGAGTGAGAACCCGAAACGCCGTCGCTGGACCCGCATCGTGGTGCTCGGGCTGCTGCTGCCCCTGGTCGCGGCGTCGATCCTGCTGTGGTCGGTGCACGACCGCGGGGACAAGCTCGACAAGGTCCCGGTCGCGATCGTCAACAACGACAAGATCATCACCTCGCCGCAGAAGATGGCGGCGGGGCGGGCGCTGACCGCCGCGCTCACGGAGCCCAGCAAGCCGGGGAAGGGCCAGCTCGACTGGACCCTGACCGACAGCAAGGACGCCAACGACGGCCTGAGCAACGGCGACTTCTACGCGGTCCTCACGATCCCGTCCGACTTCTCCAGCTCGATCCTGTCCACCGGCACGGACAAGCCCGCGCAGGGAAAGCTGCAGCTCGTCAGCAACTCCGCGGCCAGCTCGACGCTGCCCTACATCAGCCAGACCGTGGTCACGGCGGCCGCGCAGTCACTGGGCGACCAGACCACGCAGGGATACCTGAAGAACGTCTACGGCGGCTTCAACCAGATCGCGAAGTCGAACAGCTCCGCCGCGTCGAGCGCGGGCCAGCTCGCCGACGGCACCCAGCAGCTGTCGCTGGGTGCGGTCCAGCTCGACGACGGCACCTACACCCTGGCCGGCAGCCTCGACCAGGTCGCGTCGGGCGCGGCCGAGCTCGAGCAGGGGACCCAGTCGGTCCGGGCCGGGACGGCCAAGGTCGCGAGCGGCGCCGCGAGCCTCGCCACCGGGGCCAGGAAGCTGCACCACGGCGCGAGCTCGCTGGCCCGCAGCTCCCGGACCCTGGCCCAGAAGAGCTCGACCCTCGCGCGCAAGTCCCGAGCCGTGGCCGGTGCAGCGGGTGACGTCGCCGGCGGGTCCGGTGAGCTCGCCCGCGCCACCCGGGGCCTGGCCGCCGAGCTGGCTGCCCTGGACGCAGCCTGCTCCGGCGCCGGCGGAGGGCCGCTGTTCTGCGCAGCCCTCGGTCGCGTCCGCGGGCAGGCCCGCACGGTCGCGGACGGTGCGGTGCGCCTCGACGCGGCCGCGCACGGCGTCTCGGGAGCCACGCGGCTGCTCTCCTCCGCGAACGTGGCGCTGGCGGGCGGGAACCGCAAGCTGGCCAACGGGGCCGGCTCGCTCGACCGGGCCAGCGGCAAGCTGAGCACCAGCAGCAACAGCTCCGCTCGGGGCTGCGTCGGTGGCGCGGGGTGCGGGCAACGTGGACACCGCGGCAGGGAAGCTCGCCAGCGGCACCGCGTCGACGTCCTCCGCAGGGGCGTCGCTCGCCTCCGGCAGCTGCGAACCTCAGCACCAGCGCCGCGAAGACCAACCATGGCGCCCAGCAGCTCAGCGACGGGCTGACGAAGGGTGCGAAGGACAGTCCGACGTACTCCACCTCCCAGCAGGACGCACTGGCACCGGTCGTCAGCCAGCCCGTCGAGCTCGACCAGCAAGCTGCAGCACGACTCGCACGGCAACGGCTGGCTCCTGGCAGCCGTGCTCGCGGTGGTGCTGTGGCTGACCGCGATGCTCGCCGCCCAGCGCCGCGACGTCGACGCGATCGTGCGCCACGCCCTCGCCCGGTCTCCTCGCGGCGCCTCCTCCTCAGCCAGGCACTGCCCGTGCTGGGGATTGCCGTGCTGCAGGGCGTCGCGGTGCTCGTCGCGCTCGTGGCGTTCCGGGTGAGTGCGGCCGCGGTGATCCCGCTCGCACTCCTCAGCATGGTGGCGGCCGTCGTGTTCTCGCTGATCGCCTACGCGCTGCGGCTCACCGCCGGTCGTGCCGGTACGACGCCGTTCGTGCTGGTCCTGCTGCTGCAGGTCGCCGCCCTCGGCAACGTGATCCGATCGAGACCGCGCCGGCGGCGCTGCAGCGCCTCAACGGCGTGCTGCCCCTGACCGCCTACGTCAACGCGGCGAGCCAGCTGGTGACCGGCGGCCACGTGGGATCGGCGCCGACTGCAACGCTGGTGCCGCCTCTGGGGCCTCGCAGCCTGGGCGGCCATGCTCGTCGTCGTGAAGCGACGTCGTCTGGTGCAGGCGGGCCACCACCGACACATCAACGACGACACCACGGCGCACCCGACCCAGAACCCAGCCTGGCGTGACCGCGGGTCGCACGCGGGTCGGCTGGCGGTCCTCGCCGCCCTGCTGGTGGTGCAGTGCGCCTTCGTCCTCTCCGAGCTGGGTCAGCGGACCGACCGAGCCCGACGAGGTCGGCGTCGCCGTGCAGGGTCCGACGTCGTCGCGCAGGGGATCGTCGCGCAGGCGGCCGGCTCCGGGACAACCTGGTCGTCGCCACTGCGCCGCCCGGTGACGCCGACCCGCGCGCGGTCGTCGCGACGGCCCTCGGCAGGGGTGATGGTCGTGGACGTCACCGGCCCGAAGGACGTCCTCTACGTCTCGACCGTCGCCGACCCGGACCTCAACGTGATCCTGCGCGAGCTCGCCGGTCGCGTCAGTGCCCCTCGACCGTCCCTTCGAGACCCGGAGCGTGGCACCTCGGCACCACCCCGAGGTCTCGCGCACCACCCTCCAGCTGGCCGTCGGGAGCGGCTGGTCGCGGGCTTCCTGCTCGCCATCGGCCTCTCGTTCCTGCGGTCGCGCCTCGGCCGGGGTCGGTGGGCCGTCCTGCCGTGGAGCGTGCGCGGCGTTCAGCCGGTGGTCGCGGTCCTCGCCACCACGCGCGGCTGCTCCTTCCTGACGTCGTGGCCGCTGGGCTTCGGTGCCACGCTCACCGCCGCGGCGGCTACTGCGGCGCTCGACGCGCTGTTCGGGCTGGTGGGAGTGCTGTGGCGAGCACCTGTTCGTGTTCGCCACCGCGCCGCTGTTCTCCGGCCGGGACCCGAAGCTGCTCCGTCGCCCTGGCGTGAGGTGGCGCCGTGGACCCTGCATGCGCGACCTTCGACCTGGCGACCTCGCTGACGTGGTCGAGCGGTGGACGTCGTACGACCGCTGCTGGCGCTGGGTGGCTGCCTGCTCGTCGCCCTGGTGGCCTGGGCCGCCGCGAGTCGCCCGGTCACGACACCGAAGGCCGGCTCCGCACAGTGGCTGCGCGCCACGGCGTGGGTGGTGCCGGTCGCGCCGGCCGTGGTGGCCGCGGTGCCGCTCGCCCCCTCGGGGACCAGATGGTCTCCGCCACCCCGTCCAGGGCGCCACGGAGACGCAGCGCATCCCCCGCCAGAAGATCAGCACGCTCGCCGAGCTCAACCATGCGGTGCTCACCGTGCGGGCCGGGTCGTCCTTCCAGGGAGCGGACGTCGGTGCCGACGTCGCGTCGCAGGACGGCCGCCGGCGTGGGCGTTCGCCGACACCGTGCGTGCACCGGACTTCGACGGCGGGAGTTCGTCGCAACTCGATGCTGGTCTTCGACCCGTACTGCGTGCAGACGGTGCTGCCCGCGGACCACGGCGCCCTCATCCCCGACCGCGGCGACGGCATCGGCTACTGGCCGATGTCGATCGCCGCGTGCGAGCGCAAGGGCTACGACATCGTCGGGGTGCGACGCAGCGCGTCTAGACGACCAACAAGCCGACGGCATCTTCGCCTTCGAGACGCTGGGTCCGGCGCATGGCCGTGTTCGTCGTACCCCGCGGGAAGCCGCCCCAGCTGCTGATGAACACCGACATCGGCGCCGACAAGGTGGACACCATGCGGCCGATGTGGGGGCCGCTGCCGCGGTGGACGGTGACTGGGTCTACCTCTACGGAACCGCGCGCCCGGCAGGAAAGGGCGTCTTCGGGTTCTCGCTGCAGGTCGCGGGACCAAGGTGGCGACCTCGTCCACAGCGACGCTGGCCGCTACGGGACGGCCGGTCCTGGCAGGCAAGCCGTCACGGGCCAAGGTGCTGATCCCGCCGACGGCGGTGTCTCCCAGACGCTGAGCGTCTTCCAGCGCGGCGGCCGCTGGTACGCCGTCAGCAAGCGCAACGAGGTCTCGGGACCGACTTGGTGGGGTGGACGGCGCCGTCGCCCACCGGGCCGTGGGGACCGGGGCACCAAGGTCGCGGACCTGCCGTCCGACCCGACGACGGGCGAGCTGCGCTACATGCCGCTCGCGCACCCCGACCTCGCCGCGAGGCGGCTCGTGCTGGTCTCCTACAAGCGCAACAACACCGACGCCGCCAAGGTGAACGGCGACCGTTCTGTACCGCCCGCTGTTCGTGAAGGTGACGCTGCCGAATGGCTGGGTCCCTGAGGAGGGCCGTTAGGCCCGTCTCGAAGGGCCAGATGCTCGGGCGAACAATGTGCAAC
>CAVOST010000021.1:0-89979 GCA_963698945.1 uncultured Actinomycetota bacterium
GTCTCCGCCTGTACGCCGTTGATCGTGGCCCTGTACGGAGAGTCCGAGCTCGCCCCGATCGCCCTGTCGTTGGCGTGGGTGTTCCTGTTCAGCGGGATCAACACGCAGTTCCGCGCGGACCTGACCAGGTCCATGCGCTACGCCAGCCTGGGCATGTCGGACGTCGTCTCCCAGGCAGTCGCGCTCGGCATCGCGGTGCTGCTGGCGGTCAACGGCTTCGGAGTCTGGGCGATCGTCGTCCAGCAAATGAGCGCCGCGCTGATAGCTCTCATCATCAACATCATCTCCACGAGGTGGGTCCCGGGCTGGCCCAAGCGCGGGGTCTCTCTGCGCCGGTTCTTCCGCTTCGGCGGCCACCTGTTCGCGACCCAGGCCCTCACCTTCTTCACCAAGAACGTCGACAACGTTGCCCTGGGAATCGTAGGCCGGGCCGACCAGCTCGGCTTCTACAGTCGCGCGTACCAGCTGCTGATGGCCCCCCTGAACCAGATCAACGCACCGATGACCGGTGTTGCCCTTCCGGTCCTGTCCCGCGTTCAGGACGACGACGTGCGGTTCAACAGCTACCTTTCCCGCGCCCAGCTGATCGCCTGCTACCTGACCGCGTCTGTGTTTGCCGTCTCCGCCGGCGTCGCGGACCCTCTCGTCACGCTGCTGTTCGGTGCGGTGTGGCACCCGGTCGCCGCGATCTTCGCGGTGCTGGCCGTGGGCGGGGTGTTCCGCTCCATCCAGCAGATCGCCTTCTGGACGTACCTGGCCCGCGGCAAGACCGCCGCCCAGTTGCACATGGTCATGGTGACGCGCCCGATCATGATCGCGATCATCCTGGCGGGCCTGCCGTGCGGGGGCCGTTGGGCGTAGCGGTCGGTCACAGCGTCGCCTACTTCCTGTTCTGGCTCGTCTCGACGATCCACGTCGGCCGCGTCACCGGCGTGGACAGCAGGTCGCTGATCCGCAACGCGATGCTGCCCGTGCTGGTGGTCAGCCTCCCCGCGGGGGTGCTCGCGTTCGCCGCCACCCGGCTGCCATTCGAGCCGATCGGCCAGTTGGTCCTCGGGGTCAGTGCCGCGCTGCTCTACTTCGGCCTGATCGCGCTGGTGAACCGCACGGTGCGAGCCGACGTCAAGATCCTTTTCAGTTTCGTGCGCCGGGCTCTCGGTGGCGGGCTCAGGTCCAAGCGCCCGCGCTGAGGCTGTCCACATCGTGCACTCTGAGGTGAGAGTCCGTCCGGGCCAAGCATGGTCGCGACAACCTCGTGCTGCTCGGCCACGTGGGGCGCTTCAGGCTGGGCAATCGTGCGGATCGCGGCGGCCATCTCGGGGTTGCCCTGGGCACCACCGTCAGGACGTTGACATGGTGTGGACTCGGCAGCGTGCCACATCGCACCGATCAGAACCGATTCGATCGCTGCCGTCAGGCCGCTGTGGCTCGAGATCGCCAGCTCGATGCGTGTCAGGCCGCGGCCCATCTCCTCGTCGAGGTCACCGCCGATCCAGGAGACCTCCGACTCGCTGATCCCGGTCTCGGACGCCCAGCCGCCCTGACCAGGTCATCGACCTTCCTGGTCGAGACGCCGTGCAGGTAGGCCTCCATGATCATCGCGAACAACGCCTGGTCGACCCGGCGGCGACGCTCCAACGGTCGGCCTGGGCCGCGAACACCACGGCAAACGCGTCCTGGCCCTGATCGCCGACCTCCACATCCGCGTCGTCGACGCCGAGACCGGCGAACTCCTACGCGAACTCACTCTCGACTGCCGGCCCCTGCACTGAACACACCAGGAGCACGAAGAGAACCTGAAGGTGCAACGATGTCTCGCGACACCTGCAACGGCGTCGCGAGACATCTGGGGTCGACGAGGGTGGAAGCGGGGATTCGAACCCCTGACCCTCTCATTGCGAACGAGACGCGCTACCAACTGCGCCACAGCCCCTGGGCGCTCGCCGGATCGACCGGGTCGAGCGCGAGGAAGAAGTTACCACCGGGCGGTGGTGGCTCCCGAATCGGGCGTCAGGCGCCGGCGACCCTGCGGTGGCCGTCGTCGGCGGCCGTCTCGGGGGTGTCGTCGGCCCCGCGGGCCAGGGCCGAGTCGTCCTGGTCGTGGCCCGCTGTGCAGGCCGGTGGCCTCGATGGTGCGGACGGTGCGAGCGAGCCCGGGCCTTGTTGACGTAGGTCGGCAGCGTCATCGGCAGCGGGTCCCACAGGGCGCCGTCGTCGGCCAGCACCTCGGCGGCCGGCTCGGGCTCGTGCACGGCCACGTCCACGGGCTCCTCGACGCGAGTGTCCGACGCAGGACCGGGGACCTGCGCGAACACGACCTGCTCCTCGGCGCACGGGGGTCGGACCGGTCGGCGCTGCGCAAGGGAAGAGCGCTTCGCCTTGCGGACCGAGAACCGGGCGATCACGAGGAACACGACGATCAGGGCGCCGGGCACGGCGGGTGACCACACCGGCACCACGGCGTACCAGGCCGAGGCCGGCGACGACGGCCAGGACCAGCAGGAGGGCAGCGAGGACACGGCGACGACGCCGGGCGGCGGATCGCGCCGGTCGGACAACCTCCGGCGGGGCCTCCCTCTTGGCCTCGGTCTTGACCTTCGTCTTGACCTCGGTCTCGACCTCGACCGTCTCGGTGGACCCGGACTTGCGGCGCAGGATCGCACCCGGTCGGAGTGGCGCTCGACCAACCGGTCGCTCGCCACTCGTCGTCGTGCTTGAGCGCCTTCGGGATCAGGTCGACGGCCCACGCGGCGCGAGCACCACGAAGATGACTACTGACCGGTCCGCGACGCTGACGATACGAGCGGAATTCCCTTGCGGTTTCGACCAATTCCGGTGTTCGTGCGATGGCTCTTGCTGTTGTGAATCCTGAGGCGCCGATTAGGCGTCAGACGGTGCACGAGACCCAGCGGTACCTCCTCGCGGGTGATCACGAAGAGCCGGTGGTACGCGGTCGCCGTCGAGGTGCAGGAACTCGGCGCGAAACCCACTCCTGGATGCCGAGCTTCTCGCCACGCGCAGCGACGAGGTGTCTCGGGCCGGATCGCGATCTCGATGCGGTGCGGCCGACCGGTCCGAAGCAGTCGTCGACCGCCGTCGCCACGGCCCGGGTGATGATCCGCGCCGGCGTATCGCTCGTCGATCCATTAGCCGATCAAGGCGAACTCACGGAACCCCGCACCACGTTGCTCACCGTCGCTGACCGACGAAGCGGCCCTCGTACTCCACGACAACGGCAGGCGCACCCGGCACGGGCCTCGCGCGGCGTCGTGCGCACCATCGGGGTCGCCGAGGTTGCACGGGCGTCTACCTCGCCGTGCGGCTGGGGCGGTGGCGTCCCCACCGGGCCACCCAGTTGACGTCGCGCGACGTACCCGTTGCCAGGCCTCCCCGTCGTGGCGCGTGATCGGCCGGAGCCGCACTCCTCGCGACTCCAGGACGGTCGGCCACCCCGCGGTCAGTGGTCGCTCCCGACGATCTGCTCGACGACGTGGCCGAGCAGCGGTACGTCGCGCGCCCGTCCTTCACCCCGCCCCGCGGCCGGCAGGCCACCACGAGGGCGTCACCGACCGTGCCAGCGACCCCGCGCCGACAGCGCTGCCGTCGCGACCCTCGGCCCACGCCGTAGGCCCGGATCGCCTCCGCGATGCCCGCACCTCGCGGTCGAGCAGGCCGCGGGTGAGCCGGGCGTGAGGTCGGTCGGCGTAGGCCGGTCCTTCCGGTCGTCGACACGGCCTGGCGCCGTTGTCGCCGCCGCGCGGAGGCGTCGCCACCGCCTGTCCGTCAGGTTCGACGACGGCGCGTCGACCTGCCAGCCCTCGGCCGGAGCACCTCGGCGTCGACGGCACAGGTGGTGTCGTCAACACCCCTGCGGCCGCGCGGTTCGACACGACCACCACCGCGGCCCTGAGCCCGGCCTCCGACCGCTGGCTCATCTGCGGTCGGTCCCACTCTTCCCGCCGGTCTTCTCCTCCACGCGGCATCGGTGATGACAGCGGCCTTGTCGACGGCTTCGCCAGTCGACCAGGGTGAGTACCACGACCGAGACCGCGGTGAGGGCCTCCATTCGACACCGGTGCCGTCGGTCGTGCGCACGGTGGCGGTGATGGCCACCGCGTCCTCCTCGACGCTCAGGTCCCTCGTCACCGTGGATCACCGACGGGTGGCACAGCGGCAGCAGCCGGGCGTGCGCTCGGCGGCCATGATCCCTGCGACCCGCGACACGGCCAGCGCGTCGCCCTTGGGCACGCCCTCCCCACGCAGCAGGCTGACGACCTCGGCCGAGACGGCACGCGGCCCGAGGCGGTGGCCGATCGGGAGGTGACGTCCTTGCCCGCACGTCGACCGTCCGGGCAGCGCCGCTCTCGTCGAGGTGGGTGAACTCGCTCATGACGGCACGTCCAGGAGGAGCACGGGCACCTGTTCGCCGATGTCGGCGCGGGTGACGTCCTCGGCCAGGACGATCAGGGCGTCGGAGCGGGCCAGGCCGGCGATCAGTGACCCCGGCGCCACCGACCGGCGTGGCCCGCAGGCCGTCGGCGTCCAGGTCGACCCGGGCGCGCAGCAGCGGGACCCGCCCCGCGTCGAGCGCACCGGCTCGGTGAGCCGGGCCGTCGTCAGCGTCGCGCACCCGACCCCGACGACCAGCCGGTCCAGCGCCGGCCACGAACATCTCGACGCGACGTGGCCGAACGGGGTTGCCGGGCAGCGTGAAGATCGGAGTCTCGTCCTCCCCCACGACGCCGAAGCCCTGCGGCTTGCCCGGCTCATCGCCACCTCGAGGGTCCACGGCGTCCAGCGCTCAGCGCCTCCTTGACGACGTCGTCGGTGCCCTTGCTGACGCCGCCACGGTGACGACGACGTCGGCGCGCGCCAGCTGGTCGCTGAGGGCGTCGCTGAAGTCGGCGGGGTCTTCGCTCGTCGCCGTACCCGGTCGGCAGACCCCCGTGCGCCCGCACCGCCGCCGCGATCAGGTAGTTGTTGGAGTCGTCATGCTGTCCGGCCCCAGTGGTCGGCCGGGCTCGCCAGCTCGGCGCCGGTCGACATCGCCACCACGCGCGGACGCACGGCGGTGGCCGCTCGGCCCGGCACGCGCGGCGGGGGTCCCAGCTTCCGCGGCGTCACACGCCGGCCCGCATCACCAGGTCACCCTCGGTGACCTCCTCGCCGGCGCGGCGGAGTGCTGCCCCTCCTCCGGGCACGTCGTAGACGACCTCGCGGTCGTCCTCCTCGGTCCACTCGAACGGGACCACCACGGTGCACCCGCTCGGGATCAGCGCTCCGGTCATGATCCGCACCACTGTCGCGGGTGTCAGCTCGTCGATGGTCGTCTGGCCGGCAGCGATCTCGCCCGTCACCGGCAGGTGCGCGGACCGCTCCTCGGTCGCGTCGGCGACTTCGCGAAGGAGACGCGTCCCCGTCCATGCCGGAGTTGTCGAAGAGCGGCAGCGAGACCTCGGAGTGGACGTCCTGCGCGACCGGCGCCCCGATGCCGTCCATCAGGGAGTGCTCGAAGGGCTCCATCGGACGGACGCGCGCGAGGTCGCGCAAGTACTCCTCGACGGAGATCGGTCCGGTCAGCTCCACGGCATGCCCGACCCTCTGGCGCTCGAGCCCTCTCCGATGACCGCGCCTCCTCGACGCGCCTGTCGTCGCCCTCGACTCGCCTCGCCCTTGACCTTCACCTTCGCGCCGAACGTCCAGTCGCCCCTGACGATCAGGCGACTCGGCCTCCTTGAGCGAGGGGACACCCGCCCGGACTCGCTTGTCGAACTCCTCGACCGCCTTGTCGTGCTCGTCGAGGTCGATGAAGGGCGGGTCGACGGCGACCTGGTCTCAGCACGAAGTCCTTGCCGAGGTGGTAGGTCGTCGAGCGCAGCACCGGCGGGTCAGTCGTCTTCACGGCACGAAGCGCTCCCGGCCGACCTCGATGGTGCGCGAGTCGGCGAAGACCTCGATGGCAGCGCCCATCGCCGTCTCCACCTGGATCACCTCGGGGCTCCGCTTGTCGGCGGGGTCGACGTTCTTCTCTTGCGGTCCTCGGCAGCCCGAGGATGCCGTCGCGGCGGGTGATCTCGTCGCGCATGCGGACCAGGTCGAACCGAGGTTGTTGGTCGAGCGGTCTTGTGCCGCTCGAGGTCCTGCAGCGCCGCCTGGTCGGCGTCGGAGGTCTGCGCGGTCTCACGCAGGACGATCCGGCCGTCAGCCTTGCGGCGGGCGAAGTGGCCGCCCTTGCGGTCGAGGGGGTACGACGCACCGCCTCGATCGCGAACGGCGCCCGGAATCGGCGAACCGTCCAGCCCCCGGGCGTCGGGGTCGGCCCCGAGGTTCTCGGAGTTCGAGACGAACACCGTGGCGGTTGCCGGCGTCGATGAGCTGTTCGAAGAGGTCGTTGGCCATGAGGGCGGTGTCGAGGGTCCCCGTGTCCGGCGGACACCACTCCAGTGACGGCTCGCGCGGCCAGCCGATCGGACGCAGGTCCTTGACGTGAGCTCGGGCTACTTGTTCTGCCGGAACTCCAGGGGCCGCCCGTGGACCGCGAGGTCGTCGTCGCGTGCCAGCGCCGCCAGCGGTCGGCGGAGGTGCGAAGCTGTTCATGAACATCAGCGGCGGCGTCTCGCCGTACTCCACGACGGAGGTGCTGCACCTGCCGGGCGATCACGTCGAGGAAGGAGAGCCGCGGCGCACGCAGAGGAGCGACTTGGCCCGGGCCATGCCCATGGAGGTACCGAGACCGCCGTTGAGCTTGATCACGACGGTGGCGCCGATGGCGTCGGAGGCGGCCTCCTCGCCGACCACCGTGTCGTCGATCGAGTCCATGTCGAGGGGCTCGATGCTGCTCTCCGGGATCAGTCCCGTCTCACCGTGCTCGAGCTGGCGGTAGTAGTGGAGAGACGTCGATCGCGACCGCGTCGACGCCTGCGGCCTGCATCTTCTCGCGGGCCTCGATCAGCCCCTTGGACTTCATACCTCGATCGTAGGCTGATTCCCGTGGAGGAGTTAACGGCGGCCGCGGCGAAGCTGGCCCTGCGCGACCAGGTCCTCGCCGGACGGAGGCACCTCGGGCTGGCAGCGCTGGGCGAGCGCGCCCGCAGCATGTGCGAGCACCTGCTGGCCGCACCCGAGGTACGACGTGCCTCGACGGTGGCCGCGTACGTGTCGGTCTCGACCGAGCCCGGCACCGGGCCGCTGCTCGACGCGCTGCGGGCCGCGGGGAAGCGGGTGATCCTCCCGCTGGTGATGCCCGACTTCGACCTCGACTGGGGCGAGTACGACGCAGCGGGCCCGCTCACGGCGCGACGTGGGCTCCTCGAGCCCGAAGGCCCGCCGCTCGGGGTCGACGCGATCGCCACGGCCGATGCCGTCCTCGTGCCCGGCCTCGCGGTGTCACGAGACGGCGCCCGCCTCGGCAAGGGGGCCGGGTGCTACGACCGGGCACTGGGACGGGTCCCCACCGGCACCTTCACCTGCGTGCTGCTGAACAGCGAGAGGTCCTCGACCACGTCCCCGCGGCCGGGCACGACCGCCCGGTGAGCGCCGTCGCGACGGAACTCGGCGTCACGCGCTTCTAGGTTCACGTAGCATTGGCACTCGAAGCCACGAGTGTGCCAGACCAGGCCAGACCATTGCCGGGAGCTTCCGTGCCGACCTACCAGTACGCCTGCACCGAGTGCGGTCACGCCTTCGACATCGTGCAGTCCTTCTCCGACGACTCGCTGACGGTGTGCCCCGAGTGCAGGGCCGGCTGCGCAAGGTCTTCAACGCGGTCGGCGTGGTGTTCAAGGGCTCGGGCTTCTACCGCACCGACAGCCGCGGCAAGCAGTCGGCCGAGTCGTCCTCCTCCACGACGGGCTCCAGGCACCTCGGCCTCGTCCACGAACGGGGGATCCGACTCCGGGTCGTCGAGCAACGGGTCGCTCGGGCAACGGGTCGGGCGCCAAGAGCGACTCCTCGTCGACCTCGGGCAGCAAGAAGCCGGAGTCGAGCAAGGCCTGACCCACCCCGCGAGGCGGCCTGTGGATTGCCGGAGCGGGAAGGCGCCAGCCAGCGCCTAGGTTCGGGCGCCATGTGGTCCGCCCTCCAACCCGCGCGGCGAGCGCTCGGTCGCTTCCGTCGCCGACTGCTGCTGCACCGACGACTGCTCGCCGCGCTCGCTGCGGGCTCGGCCGTCCTTCTCGGGATCCAGGCCGCGCTCCCCGCCACCGCCCTCCGTCGCCGTCTGGACAGCGTCGAGAGACCTGTCAGCCGGCGAGGTCCTGCACCCCGACGACCTGCTCCGGGTCGCCTTCACGCCCGCCAGCGTGCCGGCCGGGGTGATCCGCGACCCCCGCGAGGTCGTCGGCCGCACGCTGGCCGGGCCGGTGTCGCGGGGAGAGCCCCTGACACGCCTGCGCACGGTCGGACCCGGCCTGCTGCGGGGCTACCCGGGGACGGCGGCGGTGCCGCTGCGGATCACCGACGGCGACGCGGTCGACCTGCTCCGTGTCGGAGACGAGATCAGCATCGTCGTCGCCGACCCGGACGGCCGCCAGGCTCCGCAGGACCTCGTCGAGGACGCGCCGGTGGTGGCGATCCCACGGCCCGACCGGGGCCCGGTCTCCGACACCACCCCCGGAGCGAGCTGGTGGTCGTCGCGGTGCCACGCTCGGAGGCCGTCGACGTCGCCGCGACGCGCGGCGGCCGGCATTCTCATCCCGGTGTGGAGCCGCTAGCGTCCGGCACGCATGACCGGTTTCAAGAACTTCATCCTCCGCGGCAACCTCGTCGAACTGGCCGTCGCGTTCGTCATGGGCCTTGCCTTCGCGGCCGTGGTCACGGCGACGGTGCGCGTGATCATGTCCATCATCGGCAAGATCGGGGGGCGGCCCGACTTCGACGACATCGCCCCGGGCGGCATCCCGATCGGCGCGTGGCTGACCTCCATCGTCGCGTTCCTCATCCTCTCGGCGGTGGTCTACTTCGTGATCGTCACGCCCTACACCAAGGCCAAGGAGCGCTACTTCCCCGAGGACCCGGCAGGCACGCCGGCCGACGTGGCGCTGCTCGAGGAGATCCGCGACCTGCTCAAGGCCCAGGCCGGGGGTGCAGGGACCTCGAGCAGCAGCGCGCTCTGGCGCCCGCGCCTACCCGTGGTGCGGCGGCACCTGGCGTCGCAGCCAGTCGGCGCGGTCGGCCTCGGACTCGTCACCGGCCGGGTCGAGGTCGTCCGAGGTCTGTCCCGGCAGCACGTCGCCGAAGATCTCCGCGAGCCGGCGCCGCGTCGCCGCTCTTCTGCGGAGCTCGGGTCGAGCCGGGCTCCTCGGGAGTGGGCCGCTCAGACGGTGACATCGGTGGGGCGGGCGGCCAACCCCGGTTCGAGCCAACCGGGTCGAAGTCCGGCCGGGCGGGCCGCCAGCCGGTCTGGGCTGAGAAGTGGTCGGAGCAGACCCGCAACGAACGGCCGAGCGGCTCGAGGCGGGCCGGCCCAGCGGCGCCTCGACACCGTCCTTGCCGGAGGGCCGTCGACGGCCGCCACCGTGGCGTAGGCCTCGGCAAGGGTGTGCCGTCGTACGGGCAGGGCGCCGACGTTGTACACGCCGCTCGGTGCCAGCAGGGACGAGAGCACGGCGGAACCGAGGTCGTCGGTGTGGACCACGTGCGCCCAGCCATCGGGCCTCCCGGTCCCGGTGCGCCTGCCGGTCGCGGCGGCACGGAGCAGGTGGCGGGTCTGCGGGTCGTCGCCCACGATCCCCCCGAACCGCAGCACCACGCCGACGCGGGACTCGCAGGCGTAGTCCTGCACCAGCGACTCCGCCACCGCGGTCGGCTCGTTCATGCGGGTGATGGCGACGGGGCTGTTCTCGGTGATCCACTCCTGTCCCTGGTCGGCGTAGAGGAAGCTGGCACTGGCCTGGACGAGTCGACGTACGCCGGCCCGTCGGGCGGCCTCGACGACGTGGCCGACGCCGGTCGTCCGGAGGCGGTCGTCGCGCCGCCAGGCCCCGGGCAGGAGGGCGCTGCGCCCGATCGGCACGCTGGTGGCGAGGCTGACCACTGCGTCGGCGCCCGCGAACGCGGTGTCCAGGGTCTCGGCGTCCATCACGTCGCCGAGCACCGGGACGGCGCCGAGGCTCGCGGCCACGTCCGCGCTCTCGGGCGAGCGGACCAGGACCACGACCTCGTGGCCCGCCTCGCGGAGAGCAATGACGGCGCCGCAGCCGATGACACCGGTGCCCCCGGTCAGTGCGGCTCTCACGCCGCCATACTCCGTCACCCGATCGGTGGGAGCAACCAGTGGCGCTCCGAGCGTGTCGACGAGCCGCGGACCCGCGTCTGGCTGGTCAGGCGCTGGTCAGGCGCTGTCACGCGCAGAGGCCGGCCTCGCGGGCCGACTCCTTGCGCGCCGCTTCCTGCGCCTGCTGGTTCGGGGTGCTCGACGGGCTGGCCGATGGGCTGGACGACGGGCTGGGCGAGGCGCTGGCGCTCTCCTCCGGCTGCTTACCGGGCTGGTCGTTGCCCGGCGAGACGGCGTCGGCGCCCAGCCGGCCGAGCGGCTGGTCGAAGCGGATCTTGCGCCACAGCGCGTCGGCACCCGGGGCGAGCTCGAGCCGGTTGGGGTCCTGCGTCCACGGCTGGTTGGGGACGGTGATGAACTGGATCTTGTCCAGGCCGATGTTCTTCAGCGAGCTGCCGAGCGAGGCGAGCTCCTTGAGGTTGGCGAAGGCGGAGTCGGTCGAGAGCGAGCTGGTGGCGGCGTTGAGGAACTTGTAGAGACGCACCGGGTTCGCGATCGTCCCCGCCGAGTAGACCTTGGCGATCATCGCGGAGATGAAGGCCTGCTGCCGCTTCATGCGGCCGAGGTCACCGTTGGGGGCACCGAGGCCGTGGCGCACGCGCACGTAGTCGAGGGCCTGGTTGCCGTTGACCTTGTAGGTGCCGGCCGGCAGGTGGATGTGACCGATGTCGTCGTTGACCTCCTCCGGCACGCAGACGGTGACGCCGTGGACGGCGTTGACCATGTCCTTGAAGCCGGCGAAGTTCACCACGATGAAGTGGTGGATGCGCACGTTCGCCATGTGCTCGACGGTCCGCACCGTGCAGGCCGGGCCACCCACGGCGAAGGCGGCGTTGAACTGCCGCAGGCCACCGGGCAGCTTCGCCTTGCCGTTCTTGGCGTAGCAGGTGGGGCGGTCGACCATCAGGTCACGCGGGATGCTGACGCCGTACGCCCGCTTCCGGTCCGCCGAGAGGTGCAACAGGATCGTGGTGTCCGACAGGCCGGGGGTCTGGCCCCCGATGTTGGTGCCCTTGCGGTCGTCGGAGCCCATGATCAGCACGTTGATCGGTTTCTTCGGGCCCGGAGACCTTCGGGTCCGAGGGCCGGTCGGGGCCCAGGTTGAGCGAGGAGATCTGGTGGATGTTCCCCTCGAGCTTCTTGTAGACCACGACCAGCGCGGTCGAGAGCACCACCAGGAACACGAGCACGCCGATCCCCACCCGCTTGAGGATCCGCCGCCGCCGAGTACGCCTGTCGGGCAGGCGTGCTTCTTCCTCGGACAATGCGACCTCGATCGGGATGTGGGCGACCCCCCATTGTGAACCTGTGACCGAGGGCCGCCCAAATCATGGCACGCTCGCGGTGACCCAACTCACTGTTCCCTGCGTGCCAAGATGTACGCCGGTCCGGCCCCAGTGAGCTCAGTGGATAGAGCAGCCGCCTCCTAAGCGAAAGGTCGCCAGTTCGACTCTGGCCTGGGGCACTCAGCTATCCGTTGCACCTCGCCGTGGCGCAGCCGGCTCCCCACACCGCGAAAGGTCGCCGGTTCGACTCTGCCTGGGGCACTCCGCTTCGTGCACCCGCAGCGGCGCAGCCGGCTCCGCCCACCGCGAAAGGTCGCAGTTCGACTCCTGCCTGGGGCACTCACAGGCGGTACTCCCTCACCGCAGGTTTGCTCTCGGGCCCTTCGCAGACGGGCCTTGGCGGTCGCTCAGGACCCGAGACGGGGCCTGCCGGCCCCTCAGGGACCCGGAGCCAGGCCTTGCCGGCCCTCCTCAGGGACCCGGAGACGGGCTGCCGGCGCTCGTCAGGGACCCGGAGACGGGGCTTGCCGGCCCTCCTCAGGGACCCGAGAGCGGTACGGGTCCCTGAGGAGGTTGCGCAGCAACCGTTCGAAGGGCCCGTCAGGAGGCGAACAGCCAGACGACGCCGTACTGACAAACCCGACCCCGGCTTGTCGAGCCTGCAGGGTAAGCCTTACCTTACTTAAGCAAGCCTTACCTTCTGCCCTTCCGCGAGCAGCCCGGAGTCGTGCCATGTCGTCGTTCCCCCTGGGTAACTACCTCATCGGACTGCGCGAGGGGCTCGAGGCGAGCCTCGTGGTGGTCATCCTGATCGCCTACCTGGTCAAGACCGGGCGACGCGAGCTGCTGCCGCGGATCTGGGCCGGGGTGCGCGATCGCCGTCCTGATCTCGCTCGCCTTCGGGGCGCTGCTCACCTTCGGACCGCGCAGCCTCACCTTCGAGGCGCAGGAGGCTCTCGGCGGGACGCTGTCCATCATCGCGGTCGGCTTCGTCACCTGGATGGTCTTCTGGATGGCCCGGAACGCACGCGGCCTGTCCGGTGAGCTGCACGGCAGGATCGACGACGCCGCCGGTGCGGGTCGGGCCAGTCTCGCGGTCGTCGCGCTCCTGGCGGTTGGCCGCGAAGGCCTCGAGACAGCCCTCTTCATCTGGTCCGCGACCCAGGCCACCACCAACTCCGGCGAGTCCACGCTGGTCCCGCTCCTCGGGGCGCTGCTCGGGGTACTGACGGCGGTGGCGATGGGCTACGCCTTCTACCGCGGCGTGCTGAAGATCAACCTGGCGAAGTTCTTCCGCTACACCGGCATCATCCTGATCGTCGTGGCCGCCGGAGTGCTGTCGTACGGCATCCACGACCTGCAGGAGGCCGGCATCCTGCCGGGCCTGAACAACCTGGCCTTCGACGTCAGCAACGCCATCCCGCCCGCGTCCTGGTGGGGCACGTTGCTCAAGGGCACGGTGAACTTCTCCCCCGCCACCACCTGGCTCGAGGCCGTCGCCTGGGTCCTCTACCTCGTCCCCACCATGACGCTCTTCCTCCTCCGGACCCGGCCGCCCAAGCCGAAGTCCGCCCCGTCCGAGTCACAGCAGTCCGCCCAGGCTGCCTGAGTCCCGTCGAAAGGCCATCGTGAACCACTCCCGCCTCCTCGCCTGCGCGGTCGCACTCGGCAGCCTGACCGCGCTCACGGCCGCCTGCGGCGTGACCCAGTCCAACGACAGCGCGAAGGGCAGCAAGGGCTCCGGGGCCATCACCGTCTCCTCGTCCGCCGATGCCTGCGACCTCTCCACCACCAAGGCGCCGTCGGGCAACATCGCCTTCAAGGTGAAGAACACCGGCAGCGACGTCACCGAGTTCTACTTCTACGGCGAGGACGGCCTGCGGATCGTGGGCGAGATCGAGAACGTCGGCCCCGGCCTGTCCCGCGACCTCGTGGTCCGCGCCCAGCCGGGCAAGTACGTCACCGCCTGCAAGCCGGGCATGACCGGCAAGGGCATCCGGTCCGACTTCACCGTGACCGACTCCGGCAAGGACAGCAAGATCAGCGGCGTCGACCAGGCCGACATCGACGCGGCCACCACGCAGTACGCCGCCTACGTCAAGGACCAGACCCAGGAGCTCGTCGACCAGACGACCGCGTTCACCCAGCGCTACAAGGCCGGCGCGGACGAGAAGGCCCGCGCCCTCTTCCCGCTCGCCCGCCAGCACTGGGAGCGGGTCGAGACCGTGGCTGAGTCCTTCGGTGACCTCGACCCGAAGATGGACCTGCGCGAGGCCGACCTCGAGGAGGGCCAGAAGTGGACCGGCTGGCACCGGATCGAGAAGGACCTGTGGCCGCCGGCGTCGGGGTACGAGCAGGCCACCCCGAAGGAGCGCGCCGCGCTCGCCGACGACCTGCTCGCGAACACCAAGGTGCTGCAGAAGCGCGTGGCCACCCTTGACTACACCCTCGACCAGATCGGCAACGGCTCCAAGGGCCTGCTCGACGAGGTGGCGAGCGGCAAGATCACCGGCGAGGAGGACATCTGGTCGCACACCGACCTCTGGGACTTCCAGGCCAACGTCGACGGCGCCCGGGTCGGCTACGAGGGCCTGAAGCCGATCCTCGAGGTCAAGAACCCCGAGCTGTCCGCGCAGATCGAGACCGCGTTCACCAACCTCCAGGCCCTGCTCGACAAGTACAAGCAGGGCGAGGACGGCTTCGTCTTCTACGACACCGTCACCCCCGAGCAGCGCAAGGAGCTCTCCGACGCGGTCAACGCGCTCGCCGAGCCTCTTTCCAAGATGACGGGGGCCATCACTCTGTGAGCGACGAGCACGACACGGACGCCGAGCCCACCCAGGGCTCGGTCTCGAGGCGACGCCTGATCGGTGTCGCGGGCGCGGGGGCGCTGGCGGTGGGTGCCGCCGGAGTCGGCGGGTACGCATGGGGCAGCGACCACGAGAGCACGGCCCCGGATCGGCCCGGGGCCGATGCCTTCCAGTTCCACGGCGTGCACCAGGCCGGCATCACCACGCCCGCGCAGGACCGGCTGCACTTCGCCGCCTTCGACGTGACGACCTCCGACCGGGACGCGTTGGTCTCGTTGCTGCGCGAGTGGACGGTCGCCGCACGCCAGATGACCGCGGGCGCGCTCGTGGGCGGCAACACCGTGACGCCGTACGACGCCCCGCCGAACGACACCGGTGAGGCCCAGGGACTCCCGGCTTCGGGGCTGACACTCACCTTCGGCTTCGGCCCGTCGCTGTTCACGAAGGGCGGCAAGGACCGCTTCGGCCTCGGCGACCGGCAACCCGAGGCGCTGCGCGAGCTGCCCCACTTCCCCGCCGACAACCTCGACCCCGGACGCAGCAACGGCGACCTGTGCGTGCAGGCCTGCGCCCACGACCCGCAGGTCGCGGTGCACGCCGTCCGCAACCTCGCGCGCATCGGCTTCGGCACCGTCGCGCTGCGGTGGGCCCAGCTCGGGTTCGGCCGCACGTCCTCGACGTCGACCTCGCAGGCAACGCCTCGCAACCTGCTGGGCTTCAAGGACGGCACGATGAACCTGAAGGCCGAGGACACCGAGAACATCGACAAGTTCGTGTGGGTGCGCGAGGGCGACGACACGCGCGCCGACTGGATGACCGACGGGTCCTACCTGGTGGCCCGTCGCATCAACATGCACATCGAGCCGTGGGACCGGACCAGCCTCAGCGAGCAGGAGATGCTGATCGGCCGCAACCGGGCCGAGGGAGCACCCCTCTCGGGCGGTCACGAGTTCAGCCAGCCCGACTTCGACCTGCAGGGCCGCGAGGGCCCGCTCATGGCGATGGACTCGCACGTGCGCATCGCGCACCCCTCGTTCAACAACGGCGTCCGGCTGCTGCGTCGCGGCTACAACTTCACCGACGGCTCGAACGCCCTCGGCCGCCTCGACGCCGGCCTGTTCTTCATCGCGTTCGTGCGCAACCCCGTCGAGCACTACATCCCGCTGCAGAACCGGCTCTCCGGCCAGGACGGGCTGATGGAGTACCTCCAGCACACCGGGTCGGGCCTGTTCGCCGTACCTCCCGGCGTCCGGAACCGGAGCGGCTGGATCGGCGAGACCCTGTTCGCCTAGAGCTCCTCGAACCTGATCCCGGCCTTCTCCAGCCGGGGCAGCAACTTCTCGGCCATGGCCTGGGCCGTGGTGACCTGGCCCGACGTCTGCGGGTTGTCGTCGAAGGCGAGGCAGAGGGCAGACTCGGCCAGCATCTTGGCGGTGTCGGTGTAGCCGGGATCGCCGCCGGAGACGCGAGTGCGCACGGTCCGCCCGGCACTCTCGCCCACGAAGTCGACGGTGAACCAGTGCTTCGCGCGCTTGGCCTCCGACGGCCCGGAGCCCTGCGGCACCCGCTTCTTGAGGAAGTTGCGCAGCGGCGGGATCTGCGCCGAGAGCGCCACGCCGCCGACGACCACCGCCCCACCCACGGCGTAGCGGAGCGTCTTCAGTCCTGCGTAGTGGCTGTAGCGGAAGTCGGGCCCGTACGACGCCAGCGCTGCTCCTGAACGCGCCACGATGAACGGGTCGATCGTCGGCAGCGGCAGCAGGTACAGGCCCAGCACCGAGTCGCGGTGCGGCTTGCCGGAGACCGCCCGGGACTTGCGGCCCTCGGGGCGGCCCTCCTTCTTGCGCCGGGCCACCATGGCCTCACGCATCTGCCTCGGCCGGCTCAACGCACCCATCGCCGAGTGGAAGGTGCCGCCCGAGACCGCGCCGCCGGCCCGCACGACACCGCGCAGCGTGATCGGGTCGGTGGACCCGAGCTTGCTCACGGTGAACCAGGCGCCCAGGTCGTGCGGGACCGAGTCGAAGCCGCAGGCGTGCACGATCCGGGCGCCCGAGGCCACCGCGGCGTCGTGGTGGCGCAGGTGCATCTGGTCGACGAACTCCGGCTCACCGGTCAGGTCGACGTAGTCGGTGCCGGACTCGGCGCAGGCAGCCACGAGCGGCTCGCCGTGCTCGAGGTAGGGGCCGACGGTCGTGATGACGACGCGGGTGGACTCCGCGACGGCGCGCAACGAGGCGGGGTCGGAGGTGTCCGCCTCCAGCAGCGGCAGGTTCTTCAGCTCGGCGTCGATCTGCGCCAGGCGGGAGCGCACCGCCTCGAGCTTCTCCAGGTTGCGGCCGGCGAGCGCCCAGCGCAGGTCGGCGGGAGCGTGCTCGGCAAGGTAGTCCGCGGTGAGCTCACCGGTGAACCCGGTCGCGCCGAAGAGCACGATGTCGTGGTCGCGCGCCTGGTCCTGGGATTGGCCGTCGTGGTCGGGCAACTGGTCCTCCTGGGTCGGGATGTGCGCCCTCCATCCTTTCCCATTCCTGGCCGAGGGAACCGTCCCGTCCACGGATGCGTCCGAATCCCATGGACAGCGACCTCCGCACCCGGCTCGGCGGTGGTGCAATTGCGGCAGCGATGACGATCCTCGGCCCCGTGCTCGTGACCGGCTCGGGTGAGGCCGCCCCCGCCAGCTCGACCGGCCTGACGCCGTTCGCCTCGTGCGACGCGCTGCTGCAGTGGTACGTCGACCACTCCATCGGCGACGTCGGGCCCTACGGGTGGGGCGGCCCGATCATGTACATGGAGGCCCAGCCCGAGGTGGGGCCTGTGCAGGCCGGGCGGGCCGCGACGGACACCGCGCAGGACGGCGTCAGCAACGGCGCGACGGGCACCAACACCCAGGAGGTCGGTGTCGACGAGCCCGACGTCGCCAAGACCGACGGGCGGATCGTCGTACGCCTGCAGCAGGAGCAGGTGGTGATCACCGACGTCTCCGGGGTCGCGGCGCGCGAGCTCGCCACCTGGGCGCTGCCGCCGGGGGTGTCGGCCGAAGGCCTGCTGCTCGTCGACGACCACGTGCTCATCTCCACCTCCGCGGCCTACCCGGTCGACGCGACCACGGGCCCCTACGACTACGCGCGCGCCACCCGCACCGAGCTGTACGACCTCGACGTCTCGACCCCGAGCGCTCCACGGCTGGTCGGCCACACGAGCTGGTCGGGCACGCAGCTCTCGTTGCGGCAGTACGGCGACACCGTGCGGCTGGTGACCTCGACCGGCCGGCCCGACCTGCCCTTCGTCCAGCCGAGCCGCAACGTGAGCCAGGCCGAGGCGACCACCCGTAACCGCGAGGTCGTGCGCGAGAGCACGATCGAGCAGTGGCTGCCGTCGGTGCGCAGCGACGGCAGCACGCGTCGAGCGGTGGACTGCAGCAGGATCTACCACCCGTCGACCTCGTCGACCGACGGCGACGCCACCGTCGGGGTCTTCACCCTCCACGCCGGTGACACCGCGCCTGCCTCGGCCGTGGCGGTGACCGGCAACGGGTCGGACGTGTACTCCTCGGACGACCGCCTCTACGTGTGGTCCACGGACTGGCGCCCGCCGCTGCGGCTGTACCAGCAGTCGCGCTCGCTCATCCGGCCGATGGTCCGGCCGCGCACCGTCGTGCACGCCTTCGCCCTCGACGGCGACGAGACCCGCTACGTCGCGTCCGGGATGATCGACGGCCAGGTTCGCGACCGCTGGTCCTTCGACGAGCACGAGGGTCACCTCCGCGTCGCCGTCACCTGGCCGCGCCGGTTCCCCACCTCGTTCAACAAGGACGACGTGACCACCGACAGCACCACGGGCGACAACGGGATCGTCGTCCTGGACGAGCAGGGAGGCCGGCTCGTCGAGGTCGGCGAGCTGCGGGGCCTGGGTCGCGACGAGCAGATCCAGGCGGTGCGCTGGTTCGGCGACCTCGCCGTGCTGGTCACCTTCCGCCAGATGGACCCGCTGTTCACGATCGACCTGAGCGACCCGGAGCAGCCGCGGGAGCTGGGCGCGCTCGAGCTGCCCGGGCTTCTCCTCCTACCTGCACCCGATCGGCGCCGACCGGCTGCTCGGACTCGGCACCGACGCGACGACGCAGGGCCAGTCGCTGGGGGCCAAGGTCGCGGTGTTCGACATCTCCGACACCTCACACGCCCGCGAGCTCGGCCACATGGCCCTCGGCAGTGAGACCTTCCTCGCCGCGGCGGAGGACCCGCACGCCTTCACCTGGCTCCCGGACGCCGACGGCACCGGGACGGCGATCACCCAGCTCCGCACCGACCTCGGCAGCCGGTTCGTGATGCTCCGGGTGGCGCCGGACGGCGGGCTGACGGAGAACTCGCTCCCCGAGGTCGGCGGCGAGTCACTGCGCGCCCTGCCGCTGCCCGGTGGCCGGGTGGCGCTGGTCGGCGACCGCGTCGAGGTCGTGGCTGGCTGAGCCGTCGTACTCTCTGTCGCATGTGCCGCAACATCAGGACCCTCCACAACTTCGAGCCACCCGCGAGCCGCGACGAGGTGCAGGCGGCTGCGGTGCAGTACGTCCGCAAGATCAGCGGCTCCACCCGGCCCTCGCAGGCGAACCAGGCCGCCTTCGACCAGGCGGTGGCCGAGGTGGCGGCGACCACCGAACGGCTCCTGGCGGAGCTGACGACGGCGGCGCCGCCGAAGAACCGCGAGGAGGAGGCCGCCAAGGCCAGGGCGCGGGCGGAGCTGCGCTACGCGCGTGGCTGAGCCGCTGCCACCCGGGCGCCGAGGTCCTCGGCGGCCGCACCGTGGTGCTCACCGGCGCCGGTCTCAGCACCGACTCCGGCATCCCCGACTACCGCGGACCGGGCTCGAGGTCGCGCAGCCCGATGACCTTCCAGGAGTTCGTCTCCGGCGAGGAGCAGCAGCGCCGCTACTGGGCCCGGGCACACCTCGGCTGGTCGCGGATGGGGGCTGCCGAGCCCAACGCCGGGCACCGGGCGCTGGCCCGGATGGAGGCGCAGGGCGCGGTCTCCTTCCTGATCACCCAGAACGTCGACGGGCTGCACGAGCGCGCCGGCCAGCAGGCCATGGTGGCGCTGCACGGCCGCGTCAACCAGGTCGTGTGCCTCGACTGCCGGGCCACGTCGGGCCGCACGGCGGTGCAGCACGCAGCTGGTCCGGGCCAATCCCGGCTGGCTGGCGGCCCACGCCGACGTCGCGGCGCGACCCGACGGCGACGTCGCGCTCGAGGAGACCGCCGCGTTCGTCGTACCCGGCTGTGCCGCGTGCGGTGGCCGGCTCAAGCCCGACGTCGTGTTCTTCGGCGAGAACGTGCCCAAGGACCGGGTGGAGCGGTGCTACGCCGCCGTGGACGATGCCGACGGCCTGCTGGTCGCCGGGTCGTCGCTGGCCGTGATGTCGGGGCTGCGCTTCGTGCGGTACGCCGTCAAGGCCGGCCTGCCCGTGGTCATCGTCAACCGCGGCTGGACCCGCGGCGACGACCTCGCCGTCCGCAAGGTCGAGGCAGGGTGCAGCGAGTGGCTGAGTGCCTGGTCGCGCTCCTGGTCAGGCGGAGGTCACGAAGATGTGGTCGGCAGCCTCGGGCACGATCTCGGCCGTCTCGCCTGAGCTGCCGAGCAGCACGCCCTCCTCGGTGAGGATCGCTGCCACCACCTGGCCCGGGATCGCGCCGGCCCGGCGCAGCGCACCCATGAGGGACTCGTCCTTCTGCATCTCCTCGCTGATCCGCCGCACGCACACCCGGCGGGAGTCCTGACCGACGGCGCTGCTCAACGCCTGCACGCCGTCGCGGAACTCCTCGCCCTCCAGGGTCTCGCCGAGCTCGGAGAGTCCCGGGATCGGGTTGCCGTAGGGCGACTCGGTGGGGTGGTCGAGCAGCTCCAGCAGCCGCCGCTCCACCGTCTCGCTCATGACGTGCTCCCAGCGGCACGCCTCCTCGTGGACGAGCTCCCAGTCGAGGCCGATGACGTCGGTGAGCAGCCGCTCGGCGAGCCGGTGCTTGCGCATCACCCGGGTGGCGAGGTTGTTGCCCTCCTCGGTGAGCTGCAGGTGACGGTCGCCCTCGACGGTGACCAGCCCGTCACGCTCCATCCGGGCGACGGTCTGGCTCACCGTCGGCCCGCTCTGGTGCAGCCGCTCGGCGATGCGGGCGCGCAGCGGGGTGATGCCCTCCTCCACCAGCTCGTAGATGGTGCGGAGATACATCTCCGTGGTGTCGATCAGGTCGCTCACCACCCCATTCTTGCTCATGGGCCCACCGGGCATGCAGGCTGTGAGGGGTGAGGGACACCGTGCTGATCGCCGGGCGCTACTGCGGTCCGTCGAGGTCGGGCAACGGCGGGTACGTCTCCGGTTCCCTGGCGCACGAGCTCGGCGACACCTTCGGCCGCGCGGTCACGGTGACGCTGCGACAGCCACCGCCCCTCGACTCCGGCATGCGAGTGAGCCCGACGGACACCGGGCTCTCGCTCACCTTCGGCGGCGCCACGGTGGCCGAGGCGGCGTACGCCGACAGCGACGTGGAGCCCGTCGAGGGCGTCTCGTGGGAGGAGGCGACGCAGGCGGCGGCGTCGTACCCCGGCCTTCGCTCCCACCCCTTCCCGACAGTGCTTCGTGTGCGGGACCGAGCGTGCGGACGGGCTGCGGATCTTCCCCGGCGAGGTCCCGCCCGTCACCCGGCGGGAGCACTCGCGTGGCGGCGCCGTGGACCCCTGACCGCACGCTCTCGGCGGACTGGCACGAGTACGACGACGCGCCCCGCCGGGCGTGCCTGGCCTCGACCTGGGCCGCTCTGGACTGCGCGAGCGGGTGGGCCGGGGACGTCGCGCGAACGGCTGATGGTGCTGGGCCGGATGACGGCCGTCGTCGACGAGCTGCCTGTCGTGGGTGAGCCGCACGTGGTGGTCGCCGAGCACCGCGGCGGCGAGGGCCGGCGCACGTTCACGGCCGCCACCCTGCACGACTCCGACGGCCGGATCGTCGGCCGCGCGGAGCACACCTGGGTCGCCGTGGACCCGGCCGGCTTCAACGGCTGAGCCGGCTCTCGGGCTCCTCGAGCGGCGGCGTTGTAGCGCGCCAGGGCCCGGACGAAGTCCTTCAGCTCGTCGGGCTGCCAGACTTCAGCCGCCCCTTGACCTCTTCGCGGCGCTTCTCGGCGACGGTCTCGAGCCGTCGCGCTCCCTCGTCGGTGATGGCGAGGGTCGCGGCTCGCCTGTCCTCGGGGTCAGGGGTCCGTTCGACCAGTCCGAGCTCCACGCAGGGCCTGCACCTGCCGGCTGACCGCACCCTTGTCGATGGAGAACTGGTCGACGAGGTCGCTGGCCCGACGCGGCCGTCGTCGAGCAGCGCCACCATGATCGAGTAGCCGACCGGTGAGAGCTCGGGGTGCACCAGCCTGGCCCGCTCGGCGATCAGGCGCCGGATCCTGCGCACGAGCACGCCCATCTCGTGCTCCAGCGCGCGCATCGTCTCGTCGTCGGCCACGGCCCCAATGTAGTCGTCCGGACCGGAACAGCAGCGACCCGCAGGCGTGGCTGCTCGGTTCGAGAGCCGGCCCCGGGGGACTTTCCCGGGACGCCTGCGGGTCGGGTGACTGCTGTTGGATTCGCCAGCCACTCACGCGACACAGGGAGCGTCGTCAGAGAGCTCGCGATGGCCGGTGCGCTGCTAGCGAGCAGCCACCTCACGCGTCCTTGAAGAATTCATTCCTCGGACCACCTCCTTTCCCGTGTCCGACCACCGTAGGCCGACCGGTGGTCCGACTCAATGAGTTTTTCACGCCCCCGCGGCCGAGCTTGCGAGGCCGCGGACGAGGGCGGGAGGTTGAGGCGCATGAGGTCGGACCCGACGAAGGAGGGGCCGACGTCATGCCTCGAAACCCCGATCGGATGAAGCCGAGTGGCTTCGCGCGGTCATGGCGGGGTAAGGAGGAGCCATGAGCGAAGACAAGCCCGAGAACGAGGCACAGCGCGACTCCGGTCAAGACGGTGCCGACGAGCAGGGCATCTCCGACGACCAGCTGCCCCCGGACGTGCAACCCGACGAGGACAACCCGCTCGCGCGGCACCCCGAGCAGACCGGCGACTCGGACGACGAGATCGGCAGCGACCGTGAGGGCGACCCCGAGACCGCTCCGCTGACCGAGGAGGACGCGGACTACGGCGCCGACGGCGCGGGCGCCTAGCTCCTCCGAGCGAAAGAACGAGTGCAGTTTCCCAGGTTAAGAACCCAAACTGCCTCTTCACCCAGGTTGCGAGGTGTGTGAAGAGGCAAAAAGGGTTCTTAACCTGGGAAACCGATGCCCCGGATAGAGGCAAGCTCAGCCCGCGATGGCGGCGGTGAACTGCGCGTCGTACAGCCGCGCGTAGGCGCCGCCACGGGTCAGCAGGTCCTCGTGGCTGCCCTGCTCGACGATCGCACCGCCCTCCATCACCAGGATCAGGTCGGCGTCACGGATCGTGGAGAGCCGGTGGGCGATCACGAACGAGGTCCGGTCGGTGCGCAGCGCCGCCATCGCGTGCTGGAGCAACAGCTCGGTGCGGGTGTCGACCGAGGAGGTGGCCTCGTCGAGGATCAGCAGCGCCGGGTCGGACAGGAACGCCCGCGCGATCGTGACGAGCTGGCGCTCACCGGCCGACAGGTTCGAGCCCTCCTCGTCGATCCGGGTGTCGTAGCCGTCGGGCAGCGAGTGCACGAACCGGTCGACGAACGTCGCGCGGGCCGCCTCGAGGATCTCCTCCTCGGTGGCACCGGGCCGGCCGTAGGCGATGTTGTCGCGGATCGTGCCCTCGAACAGCCAGGTGTCCTGCAGCACCATGCCGACCTGGCTGCGCAGCGCCGCGCGGGGCATGGCGGCCACGTCGACCCCGTCGAGGGTGATGCGACCCCCGGAGACCTCGTAGAAGCGCATCACCAGGTTCACCAGCGTGGTCTTCCCGGCACCTGTCGGGCCCACGATCGCCACGGTCTGACCGGGCTCGGCCACGAGTGAGAGGTCCTCGATGAGCGGCCGCTCCGGGTCGTAGGAGAAGGACACGTGCTCGAAGGCGACCCGACCGCGCCGGTCGTCCGCCGAGGCGGGCGCACCCGTGGCATCGGCCGACTGCTCGTCGGCGTCGAGCAGCTCGAAGACGCGCTCGGCCGACGCCACCCCCGACTGCAGCAGGTTCGTCATCGAGGCCACCTGGGTGAGCGGCTGCGTGAACTGCCGCGAGTACTGGATGAACGCCTGCACGTCGCCGAGCGACATCGTGCCGCTGGCCACCCTCAGGCCACCGATCACCGCGATGACGACGTAGTTGAGGTTCCCGATGAACATCATGATCGGCATGATCAGGCCGCTCACGAACTGGGCACCGAAGCTGGCCCGGTAGAGCTCCTCGTTCTCCCGGGCGAAGACCTCCTCGACCTCGTGCTGACGACCGAAGACCTTGACCAGCGCGTGGCCGGAGAAGGTCTCCTCGATGTGGGCGTTGAGCTTGCCCGTACGACGCCACTGGTCGATGAACATCCCCTGGGAGCGCGCCATCACCTGCTTGGTGAGCGAGCATCGCCAGATCGGCACCGAGACCAGGGCCACCAGCGCGAGCAGCGGGGAGATCCACACCATCATCGCGAGCACGGCCACGACGGTGAGCAGCGAGGTCATCAGCTGGCTCATCGTCTGCTGCAGCGTCGTGGCTGATGTTGTCGATGTCGTTGGTGACGCGGCTGAGCAGCTCGCCGCGGGGCTGCCGGTCGAAGTAGCTCAGCGGCAGCCGGTTGACCTTGTCCTCGACGTCGGAGCGCATCCGGAAGATCGTGTTCTGCACCACGTCGTTGAGCAGGTAGCCCTGCAGCCAGGACAGCAGCGATGCGGCGACGTAGACGCCGAGCACGATCATCAGCACGTGGCCGACGGCATCGAAGTCCACGCCCTGGCCCGGGACGACGTCCATCGAGGACACCATGGTCGCGACCTTGTCGTGTCCCTGGCTGCGCAGCTCCGCCACCGCCTCGGCCTTGGTCAGCCCGGACGGCAGCCCACCACCGATCAGCCCGGAGAAGATCAGGTCCGTGGCGTGGCCGAGGATCTTGGGCCCGACAGCGGTCAGCGACACGGCTGACCACGGCGAGCGCGACCACGGCCATCGCCTTGACCCGCTCGGGCGCCATCCGGGCCGAGGAGTCGCTTGGCCGACGGCATGAACGTCGACGCCTTCTGCCCGACCATGCCGCCACCGAACGGGCCACCACGGCCCGGACCCCCGACGGGCGCCTGGACGCGCTCGGTCTCCTTCAGCTGCGTGGTGCTCATGCCGCCTCCTGGGCACCGAGCTGGGACTCGACGATCTCGCGGTAGGTGTCGCAGCCCGGCGAGCAGGTCGTCGTGACCTCCCCTGCCCGACGACCACGCCGTCCTCGACGACGAGGATCAGGTCGGCGTCGCGGATGGTGGAGACGCGCTGCGCCACGATCAGCAGGGTCGCGTCGCGGGTGACCGGCCGCAGCGCTGCACGCAGGCGGGCGTCGGTGGCGAGGTCGAGGGCGCTGAAGCAGTCGTCGAACAGGTAGATCTCCGGGCGCTTGATCAGCGCCCGCGCGATCGCCAGGCGCTGCCGCTGGCCGCCGCTGACGTTGGTGCCGCCCTGCGCGATCGTCGCGTCGAGGCCGTCGGGCATCGCCTCGACGAAGTCGCGCGCCTGGGCGATCTCGAGCGCGGCCCAGATCTCGTCGTCGGTGGCGTCGGCCTTGCCGTACAGCAGGTTCGAGCGCACCGTCCCCGAGAACAGCCAGGCCTTCTGCGGCACCAGTCCGATCGTGGCCCACAGCAGGTCAGGCTCGAGGTCGCGTACGTCGACCCCGTCCACCAGCACCTTGCCGCCGGTGACGTCGAAGAGTCTCGGGACCAGGTTGACCATCGTGCTCTTGCCGCCGCCGGTCGAGCCGATGATCGCGACCGTCTGGCCGGGCCGCGCCTCGAACGACACGTCGCGGACGACCGGGACGTCGGCCCCCGGGTAGGCGAAGTCGACGTGGTCGAAGACCAGCGTCCCGCGCTCGCCGACCTCGGTGACCGGCTCGGGCGCCGGGGTGACGGACGTGTCGGTGTCGAGCACCTCCATGATCCGGTCGGCGCAGACCGCCGACCGCGGGATCATCATCAGCATGAAGGTGCCCATCATCACCGACATCAGGATCTGCATCAGGTACGACGAGGTAGGCCGTCAGCGCACCGACCTCCATCTGGCCGCTCTCGACCCGGTGGCCGCCGAACCACAGCACCGCGACCGAGGAGACGTTGGCCACGAGCATCACCGTCGGGAACATGCGCGGCCAGCCAGCGGCCGGCGCGGACAGAGACGGCGGTGAGGTCGGCGTTGGCCTCCGCGAACCGCTCGGTCTCGTAGGGCTCACGGACGAACGCGCGGACGACGCGGACACCGGTGATCTGCTCGCGCAGGAGCCGGTTGACCTCGTCGATGCGCACCTGCATGAGCCGGAAGCTGGGCACCATCCGGCTGACGATGAAGCCGATCGAGATCACGAGGACGGGAACGACGACGGCGAGCAGCCAGGAGAGCCCGAGGTTCTCGCGCATCGCCATGAGCACGCCGCCGACCATCATGATCGGTGCCGCCACCATCAGCGTGCAGCTCATCAGCACGAGCATCTGCACCTGCTGGACGTCGTTGGTCTCGCGGGTGATCAGCGACGGGGCACCGAAGTGCTGCACCTCTCGCTGGGAGAATGCGCCCACGCGGTGGAAGATCGCAGCTCGGACGTCACGGCCGAAGCTCATCGCCGAGCGCGCCGAGAACCAGACGGCCGCGACCGAGCAGCCGATCTGCAGCACCGCGACCGCGAGCATCACCCCGCCGGTGCGGATGATGTACGACGTGTCGCCGGTGGCCACGCCCTTGTCGATGATGTCGGCGTTCAGGCTCGGCAGGTAGAGCGCGGCGACCGTGCCGACGAACTGCAGCCCGACGACGATCGTGAGCCAGCGCCGGTAGGGCTGAAGGAAGGTGCGGGTGAGTCGGAGCAGCATCAGTCGTTCCTCCTCAGGACGCCGTCGAGGAGCAGGTCGGCGATCTCGGTCGGCGTCGAGCACCGCACCAGGCCGAGCTCGAGTCGCGCTGACGCCGAAGATGAGGCTGCGCAGCGCGCTCGCGGCGACCTCGGGCGTCACCGACAGCTCGTCGCGGTGGTCCTCGAACAGGTCGTCAGCCGGGCGTTCAGCTCGCTCTGGGCCGTCACGACGAAGGCCGGCGGCCCGGGCTTGGCACCGTGCTGGTGCACCGACGCCTCACCCTCGGCCATCAGGTAGCGACGGGCGGCCATCATCACCGTCATGGTCAGGTGCATCCGCGCCTGGCATCCGCTGGGCGACCACGACCACCTTGGCGCGCAGGTCGTCAAGACCCTCGATTGCCTCGTCGGAAGGTCCGCTCCCCGTCGGCGGGGTTCGATCGCCTCCTCGGCCACGGCGAGCATCAGGCTCGCGCTTGTCGGGGAACACCCGGAAGATCGTGCCCTCGGCGATGCCGGCGGCCTGCGCGATCTCGCGCGTGCTCACCTCACCGCCCCGCTCGACCATCAGCGGCACCAGCGCCGTCGACGATCGCCCTGCGGCGCTCGTCGGGGGCATCGCGGTGGCTCGTGGACTCATGCCCGGCATTCTAAGTGAGTGAGCACTCACTCATCAAACGCTTTTCCGCCGGCCCATCCGGGACCTACGCCCTGTTGTCCGGGGTCCATCGGCCCGTGCGGCGCCCGCCACCCGGTCCTAGCGTTGAGGAAGAGCGGTTCGCCGATCCGCATCGGCGAACCCGCAGCGCGAGGAGCTCGTCATGCACCTGATCCCCCTTGCCACCCCGGGCGGCCACTACGTCAACTGGTGGGTGTTCCACATCTCGGTGACGAACCTCGTGATCATCCTGCTGATGATCGTCGTCTTCGTCCTCGCCCTCGTGCTGCCCTTCCCGTGGCCACGACGAGCCAGAGGACCAGCAGTGAGTACCGCCTCCGGCAGCTGGACGACCGGCCTGCGGGAACGGCTGGGGCGGACCGTGCCCCCGGGCCAGGCGCTCCCCGACCGCCAGCCGGCGTACGTCAGCTCGTGGATCTACGTCTTCGGCGTGGTCACCCTGGCCGCCCTCGTGGTGGTCATCGCCACCGGATGCGTGCTCTCGATCGAGGGCGCCGTGTGGTGGCACACCTCCTCGCCTGGGCCACTTCGTGAACTCGTTGCACCTGTGGAGCGTGGAGATCTTCTTCGCCGCGATGGTGATCCACCTCTGGGGCAAGTTCTGGATGGCCGCCTGGCGCGGCCACCGCGGACTCGACCTGGATCACCGGCGTGGTTGCGTTCGTCGGTTCGATCGGCACGGCGTTCACCGGCTACCTCACCCAGTCGAACTTCGACGCCCAGTGGATCAGCGGGCAGGCCAAGGACGGCCTGAACGCCGTCGGGATCGGCGCCTTCTTCAACGTCCTCAACCCCGGCGCAGATGCTGCTGTGGCACGTCGTCCTGCTGCCCCTGGTCGATCGGCGTCATCGTCGTGCTGCACATCGTGCTGGTGCGCCGGCACGGCGTCGTCCCGCCGATCGACGCCCTCGAGGCACCGGGCGCCGCGACCTCGCGGACGACCGAGGACGTGACCTCGGCGACGGCCGCCCACGGCGCCGGTCCGAGGTGCCACGCCGCCCGGGAGCGGATCGGTCCGACCACAAGCCCGACGGGAGCATCGTCATGAGCCCGCCCCGCACCACCCCGGACGCCCACGACTTTCCCACCCGTCCCTACGACCTGGTCAAGGAGTTCGTGATCGCCCTGGCCGTCGTCTCGCTGCTCACGGTCATCCTCGCCGCGCGTCTTCTCCTCCCCCGACGAGACAGGCGATCTCGCTGAAGTCGTGGGCGCAGCGGACGCCCGCCGACGTCGTCGCCACGGCGACGGGCGAGCTGGCAGGTACAACGACGAGCGCGACCTACGGCCCGCCGTACAACTCCGCTGCCGAGGGCCAGAAGCTCGGCCCGCTCTCGCTGCAGAAGTGGGCAGGCGTCCAGCAGCCCGTCGACTCTGCCAACGACCTCGTCGTCACGCCCGCTGCAGAGCGTGCGCGGCGACCCCCGGCTGCGGGTCGCGCTGGCCGCGTGGCGAGCAGCCACGCCGGAGCAGCGGACCGCCTGGGCCACGGCGTACGGCGACGCGCTCGCCAAGGCGCCGGCGGCGACCCCACCAAGGTGGCCGCGGGCAGCTACGGACCGGTGCCGGTGATGGCGAGCGAGCTTCGTCACCCTGGCGCGCACGGGCGGCCTGGAGCAGATCCTCAGCACCGAGAGCTTCTACTCCGGGGACCAGACCCGCCAGCTGCTGCTGCTCAGCGACGGCGCCTACCTGGAGGACCAGGCCCGCGCGCGCAGCCTCGGTGGCGACCAGTGGGGCATGATGAACGAGGCCGGCAACTACCCCGGACAGCCGTGGATGTGGCTCTACACGTTCTGGTACCAGGTCGACCCGTTCAAGTCCTCCGAGAACGCCGACGCACTGGTCTGGGGCCTGATGATGGTGCTCACACTCGGCCTGGCCCTGCTGCCGGTCATCCCGGGCGTGCGCTCGATCCCGAGGTGGGTGCCGGTGCACCGGCTGGTCTGGAAGGACTACTACCGCAAGCACGGCCTCTGACAGAGAGGGTGTCAGGGGGCCAGGCGCACCGTGCTCCAGCCCGGTGCCGCTACGGCGGTAGGCGAGGCGGTCGTGCATCCGGCCCTTGCGGCCCTGCCAGAACTCGACGGTCTCGGGCACGACGCGGAAGCCGCCCCAGTGCGGCGGCAGCGGCACGGCGCCGTCGGCGAAGCGGGCCTCCGCCTCGGCGTACCGCTGCTCGAGGGCCTCGCGCGACGTCGACCTCGCTGCGACTGCGGGGAGGCCCAGGCGCCCGAGCTGGGAGGCCCGCGGGCGGGTGGCGAAGTAGGCCGTCGCTCTCCGCCGCGGACACCTTCTCGGCGCCACCCTCGACCCGGACCTGGCGCTGCAGGTCGTGCCACGGGAACAGCAGCGCGCAGCCCGGGTCGGCCGCGAGCTCGTCGCCCTTGCGCGAGTCGTAGTTGGTGTAGAAGACGAAGCCTCGCTCGTCGACCGCCTTCAGCAGCACCATCCGCGACGACGGGCGGCCGCGGCTGGAGACCGTGGAGACCACCATCGCGTTCGGCTCGTACAGGCCGGCGGCGACCGCGTCGGCGATCCAGCGACGAAACATCGCGATCGGGTCCGGCGGCGAGGTCAGGGAGATCGAGACCGGCCTCGCCGTACTCGCGTCGCAGCGCCGCCAGCGTCTCGGGGTCCGGTTCACGGGAGCCGGGAGCAGCCATGGGGATCAACCTAGTGCCGCTGGGCGACGGGTGATACGCCGCTGTATCCGGATCGGCCCCGACCGTGCAGAATGCCCGCATGACTGAGGTACATCACGGGCTCGAAGGCGTCGTCGCGTTCGAGACACGAGATCGCGGAGCCCGACAAGGAAGGCTCCGCGCTCCGCTACCGCGGCGTCGACATCGAGGAGATCGTCGGCCGGATCCCCTTCGAGAAGGTCTGGGGACTGCTGATCGACGGCAAGTACGAGCCCGGGCTGCCGCCGGCCGAGCCCTACAACCTCCCGATCCACACCGGCGACGTGCGGGCCGACGTGCAGGCCGGCGGTCGCGATGCTGGCGCCGATGCTCGGCATGGGGCAGACCTACGACATCTCCGACGAGCAGGCGCGCCTCGACCTCAGCCGGGTCGCCGTGATGGTGCTGTCGTACGCCGCCCAGGCCGCCCGCGGCCTCGGCCTGCCGATCGTGCCGCAGCGCGAGGTCGACCAGGGCACGACCCTGGCCGAGAAGTTCCTGATCCGCTGGAAGGGCGAGGCCGACCCCAAGCCACGTCAAGGCGATCGACGCCTACTGGAGCTCCGCCGCCGAGCACGGCATGAACGCCTCCACCTTCACCGCGCGCGTGATCACCTCCACCGGTGCCGACGTCGCGGCCGCGTTCTCCGGCGCGATCGGCGCGATGAGCGGCCCGCTGCACGGCGGCGCCCCGTCGCGCGTGCTCGGCATGATCGAGGACGTCGAGAAGACCGGCGACGCCGAGGCCTACGTCAAGAAGCTGCTCGACGACGGCGAGCGGCTGATGGGCTTCGGCCACCGCGTCTACCGCGCCGAGGACCCGCGGGCCCGCGTGCTCCGTCGTACGGCCAAGGAGCTCGGCGCGCCGCGCTACGAGGTCGCCGAGGAGCTCGAGAAGGCCGCGCTCGCCGAGCTGAAGGAGCGTCGCCCCGACCGCGTGCTCGAGACCAACGTGGAGTTCTGGGCGGCGATCGTGCTCGACTTCGCCGAGGTGCCGGCCAACATGTTCACCTCGATGTTCACCTGTGCCCGCACCGGCGGCTGGTCGGCCCACATCCTCGAGCAGAAGACCACCGGCCGGCTGATCCGGCCCTCGGCGATCTACGCCGGCCCCGGGCGAGCGCAAGGCCAGCGAGATCGACGGCTGGAACGAGGCCTGGGGCGAGGGCGACGCCTCCGACGAGCTGGTCGGTGGAGCCGACGAGTAGCTCAGTGGCCGCCTGAGTCGCCGTCGCCCGACGGGTCCTCGGGCTCCGGTGCGGGCGGCACGTAGACCGCGCCAGGCACCCTGCCGACGTACCAGCTCGTCGAGGCGGCAGCGCCGGCCCGGGTCAGCGAGACGTGCATGTGGTTGCGGTGCCGCAGCGTCGGCGAGCACTTCTTCGAGCGGCCGGCTGCGGCACGAGCTGCTGCGGTAGGCGCGCACGCCGAACCGGTCGTACGCCGCGTAGATGCGGTCGTTGAAGATCACGTACATGATCCCCATGCGCCGCGCCAGCTCGGCGGGCTCACCACTGGGCCCGGTCGCGAAGGCCG
Organism: uncultured Actinomycetota bacterium; assembly: GCA_963698945.1. Classification (GTDB taxonomy): domain Bacteria; phylum Actinomycetota; class Actinomycetes; order Propionibacteriales; family Nocardioidaceae; genus Marmoricola. The sequence goes on from CAVOST010000021.1 coordinate 31,291, forward strand.
CCTTGAGGAAGCGCGCGGCGCGGGCGCGGTCCGTCTTCTTGGTGGCGTTGAGCATCCAGTCGAAGGCGCGGCCCTCCTTGTGCTCGGAGACCGACGTGCCCCCGCAGCCGCGTGCGGTCGGGCCGAAGCGGCCGCCGTACGTCCTGACGAGGTAGCGCCCGAGGGCCACGCGTGCCCTTCTTGGCCGCCGGCGAGCAGGTTGTCTGCCCGTCGTAGGAGGCGTAGGGCTCGACCGGCAGCGATGCGCCGTGCGCAGTGGCGACCAGCGTCAACGAGGCGACCAGTGCCAGGAGCGGCAGGAGCGGGATCAGCAGGCGTCGCGACACCCGTCGACGGTACGAGAACGCTGGGCGGTTTGTCCGTTTTTTGGCCAACTCCCGGGTATCCGGCAGGGTGGCAACCATGACCACGACCGTCGATGCCCTGATCACCCGCGGCCCCAAGGCTCCCTTCGAGCGCACCACCATCGAGCGCCGCGACGGTCCGAAGCGACGTCCTGATCGACATCAAGTTCGCCGGCATCTGCCACTCCGACATCCACCAGGCCCGCGAGGACTGGGGCGAGGCGCATCTTCCCGATGGTGCCCGGGCCACGAGATCGCCGGCATCGTCGCCGAGGTCGGCTCCGAGCGTCACGCAAGTACGCCGTCGGCGACCGCGTCGGCGTCGGCTGCTTCGTCGACTCCTGCCGCGAGTGCGAGAACTGCAAGGCCGGCGAGGAGCAGTACTGCCCCGAGCGGCAGCGTCGGCACGTACAACGGCGTCGGCAAGGACGGCGAGCCCACCTACGGCGGCTACCCCAGCAAGATCGTCGTCGACGAGGACTACGTCGCTCCGCATCCCCGACGGCCTCTCGCTCGACGTGGCCGCGCCGCTGCTCTGCGCCGGCATCACCACGTACTCCCCGCTCAAGCACTGGAACGCCGGCCCCGGCAAGAAGGTCGCGGTCGTCGGCATGGGCGGCCTCGGCCACATGGGCGTCAAGATCGCGCACGCGCTCGGCGCCGAGGTGACCGTCCTCTCCCAGTCGCTGCGCAAGAAGGACGACGGCCTGAAGCTCGGGCGCCGACCACTACTACGCCACCAGCGACCGGCAGACCTTCAAGGAGCTGCGCGGCACCTTCGACCTGATCCTCACCACCGTCTCGGCCAACCTGCGACTCGACGCGCTACCTCGTCGCTGCTGCGGGACGGACGGCGCGCTGGTCAACGTCGGCGCGCCCGAGGAGCCGGTCACCCTCAACCTCGTTCTCGCTGGTCAGCCGCCGCGAAGCCTCGCCGGCTCCGACATCGGCGGCATCCGCGAGACCCAGGAGATGCTCGACTTCTGCGCCGAGCACGGCCTCGGCGCCGAGATCGAGCTGATCGGCGTCGACCAGATCAACGAGGCGTACGAGCGGGTCGTCGCCAGCGACGTGCGCTACCGCTTCGTGATCGACACCGCCAGCTTCGACGGCTCGAGGGTGCCGGCCGCCTTAGTTGTCGTCCGGATCAGACACGGTGTCCGCGTGCCGGTGGGCGACCTTCCACTCCCCGCCCTCGCGCCGGTAGATCTGGGTCGCACGGAGGACGTATGACCGAGGCTCCCCGTTGACGGACGCGTGGGTGTGTTCGTGCCCCACGGTGTAGGCCATGTCCCCGACCACGTCGGCCGCGATGATCTCGTGTGAGTACGACGCGCAGTCCGAGAAGGCGGCCTCCAGCTCAGCGAACAGCTCGCGAACCTCCTGCTGACCACTGGCCGACTTCCACGCACCCAGCACCGAGACGGGATCCTTCGTCGACCAGATCGCGGCCCGGGGCGCGGCGTCGCCGTTGTGCAGCGCGATCTCCGCGTCCATGAGGCTGGTGCCGACCCAGTCCAGGAAGTCCTCGCGCTCACCCATGCTCCACCTCCCGTGCACCGCCCGGTCGCCACGGACCGGGATCCCATTGAAACCGGCAGGCACGCCGAGCGCCAGCGAGGGCGGGCGAGAACCCGGTCACCGACGGATCCTCCGACCCAGCCGTCCGGCCCGGCTGGCACGATAGGCCGGGTGACGGACATCGCGATCCCAGACGACCTCAGGCCCGCCGACGGACGGTTCGGGGCCGGTCCCTCCAAGGTGCCGGCGGGGGCGCTCGACGCGCTCGCGGCCACGGGCACCTCGCTGATGGGGACCTCCCACCGGCAGGCGCCGGTGCGGGCCCTGGTCGGGCGGGTGCGCGACGGGCTGGCAGAGCTGTTCAGCCTGCCCGAGGGCTACGAGGTGGTGCTGGGCAACGGCGGCGCCACCGCGTTCTGGGACGTCGCGACCTTCGGGCTGATCCGGGAGAAGAGCCAGCACCTGTCCTTCGGGGAGTTCTCCTCGAAGTTCGCGAAGGCGGCCGCCGCCGCACCGTTCCTGGCCGAGCCCTCGGTGCTCTCCTCCGAGCCCGGCTCCCTGCCGACACCACAGACCGAGGACGGGGTCGACGCCTACGCCTGGGCGCACAATGAGACCTCGACCGCCGTGATGGCACCGGTGGAGCGGGTGGGCGACGCCGACTCGCTCGTGCTGGTCGACGCCACCTCCGGCGCCGGCGGCCTCCCGGTCGACCTGGCCGAGGTCGACACCTACTACTTCGCGCCACAGAAGGCGTTCGCCTCCGACGGTGGACTCTGGATCGCGCTGATGTCCCCGGCCGCCCTCGAGCGGGCCGAGTCGATCGCGGCCGGTGACCGGTGGATCCCCGCCTTCTTCGACCTGCCCATGGCCATCGACAACTCGCGCAAGAACCAGACCTACAACACCCCGTCCGTGGCCACCTTGTTCCTGATGGCCGAGCAGCTGGACTGGATGAACGGCGAGAGGTGGCCTCGACGCGATGGTCAAGCGCACGACGACCTCCTCGGATGCGCTGTACGGGTGGGCCGAGCGGACGTCGTACACCACGCCGTACGTCGCCGACCCCGCGCACCGTTCCCTGGTGATCGGGACCATCGACTTCGACGAGTCGATCAGCGCCGACGCGGTGGCCGCGACCCTGCGCGCCAACGGGATCGTCGACACCGAGCCCTACCGCAAGCTGGGTCGCAACCAGCTGCGCATCGCGATGTACCCGGCCATCGACCCGGCCGACGTCGAGGCGCTGACCGCCTGCATCGACTACGTGGTCGAGCGGGTCTGACGCCGGGTCGATGCACATCCTCCGTCCGGGCGAGGAGCTCGACGACGCCCTGGCGCCCTACGCCGCGGTGGACCGTCGTACGACGGACGGCCGACCCTGGGTGACCGCGCACATGGTGGCCGGCCTCGACGGCTGCACCACCGTCGGCGGGCGGGTGGGCGCACTCTCCACGGCGCCCGACAAGGCCCTCTTCACCGACCTCCGCACGATCGCCGACGTCGTGCTCGTCGGGGCCGGCACGGTCCGTGAGGAGGGGTACGGACCGGTCCGCCTCTCGCCGGCGCGGACGGAACAACGCGTGGAGCGTGGGCTTCCGGCGACCCCACCCGTGGCCGTCGTCTCGCGCTCCCTGGCACTGGACTGGGACGCGCCGGTCTTCCAGGGGGCCCCGCCTCACGCGCGGACCATGGTCGTCACGTGCGCGGCCGCGCCCCGGGAGCGGCTCGAGGCGGCCCAGCAACGGGCGGACGTGGTGGTCGCCGGCGACGAGGCGGTCGATCCCGCCACCATGCTGACCGAGCTGGCGGCGCGGGGCCTCCACACCGTGCTGTGCGAGGGCGGCCCCCACCTGCTCGGGCAGCTGGTGGCCGCGGGGTGCGTCGACGAGCTGTGCCTGACCATCTCGCCGATGATGGGGGGCGACCCGCTGCCGGTCGCCGTCTTCGGGCCGGGCGACCCGCTGACCGGCTTCAGCCTCGCGCACGTGCTCCGTGACGGCGAGACGCTCTTCCTGCGCTACGAACGGAGCACCGATGGCTGAGGACAGCGCCTTCACGAGCCTGATGGCCTCGCTCGACCCGCCGATGCTGGTCGTCACCACCGCCGTGGCAGGCGAGCGGGCCGGCTGCCTGGTCGGCTTCCACAGCCAGTCGGCGATCGGGCCGCAGCGCTACGCCGTGTGGCTGTCCAAGGCCAACCACACCTACCGGGTCGCGCTGCGCTCCACCCACCTCGCCCTGCACTTCCTCACTTCCGCCGACCACGACGTCGCCGAGCACTTCGGCAGCCTCACCGGCGACGACGAGGACAAGTTCGCGGGCGTCGCCGTGCGTGACGGGGTCGACGGCGTACCGCTGCTGGAGCGGTGCCCCCACCGCCTGCTGGTGCGCCGGGTGGCGCTGCTCGACGAGGGCGGTGACCACGTCTGCCTCACCTCCGAGTGCATCGAGGCCGTCACGACGGGACCCTTCGAGCCGCTGCGGCTCTCGGCCGTCGACGACCTCGTGCCCGGGCATGAGCACGACGAACGGGCCGACCCACCAACCGGTTAGAGCCTCACAGGGCCCGGCGTACCTGCTCGAAGGTCGCCTGGTCGAAGGCCACCAGCCGGGACTCCTCGACACTCGTGTCGGTGCCGCGCAGGGTCTCGACCGCCGCGGCGATGGCGTCGTCCTTGGGCCACGCGTAGATGCCCGCCGAGACGAGAGGCAGCGCGACCGTGAGCGCCCCGAGCTCGTCGGCCACGCCCAGCGCGTGCCGGTAGCAGGAGACCAGGAGCGAGCGGTCCCGCTCACCGGCGGCGTAGTTCGGCCCGACCACGTGGATCACCCAGGTGGCGGCCATCTCGCCGGCGGTCGTCCAGCCGGCCTGTCCGGTCTCGAGGCCGTGTGGAAAGCGCTGCCGGCAGTCCTCCAGCACGGCCGGACCGCCCGCGCGGTGGATGGCGCCGTCGACGCCGCCGCCGCCGCGCATCCCGCGGTTGGCGGCGTTGACCACTGCGTCGACGTCCTGCTGGGTGATGTCCCCCTGAACGACCGTGAGCCTCACTCGTGCCTCCTGCGCAGCCCGAGGCCGATGCCGATGGCGCCCAGCAGCAGGACGAGCGGGATCGACCACCGCAGCCAGGTCAGCGAGACGCCGGCCGACGTGCCGTCCGAGGCGGTTCGCGACACCTCACCACCGGCCTTCGCGTCGGTCGGCGGGCCCGACGTGGCCGGCGCCTCGGTCCGGCCCTCGACCGCGGCGCGGACGTCGGCCGGCAGGCTGACCTCCAGCACCGGCGTGTGCGCGCCCTCGGAGCTGAGCCGGATCCGGCCGTCGGCACCCACCGAGATCCCCTCCCCCTGCGGTTGGGCGGGCAGGCTGAAGCTGCCGAGCCTCCGGAAGTCCGGGAACGAGTACACCGCCGCCATCCCGTAGCCGCGGACGATGACGTGCTTGCCGTCCGGCATCATCGCTGCGTCGGTGGCGAACTCGGAGACGTCCGCGACCTTCTCCAGCCGGTTGCCGATCCTCGTGTCCAGCCGCGCCGGCGCCCGGTAGACCCCTCCCCCGGTGAGGCCCTTCGTGACGACGTACAGGCGGCCGGACTTGTCGGTGAACAGCGACTCGGCGTCGTGGGGTCCGTCGGGGTAGACGAGGTTGTACGGCCGGGGGCGTACGTCGAGACGGCGGTGCGCCACCGGCGCGAGGAGGACGCTCACGTACTTGCGCTGCCGGGTGTTGTCGCCGATGTCGCCCACCCAGACCCGGGAGTTCCCGGCGTCGGTGAGGGCCTCGACGTCCAGCGTCGTCGCGTCGAGGTAGGTGATCCCCACCGTCCGCCCCGACCCGTCGACCACGTAGACGTTCGGCGGGTTGCCCGAGTCGTTGGCGGTGACCATGAGGTCGCCCAGGTCGACCAGCCCGCTGGACTCGACGATGCCGGGGTCGGCGAAGCGGAACACCTCGCCGTCCGCCGACGCGGGGGTGGCGGGCCCGACCGCGATGAACACGGCCGCTGCGACGGCGAGCAGACGCCTGCCCAAACTCCTCATCCCCCGATGTCGAGCACGACTGCCAGGTGTGGTTGCAGGTGCCACGCGGACACCAGGGCGTCGTACTCCTCACGCCCCGGGCCGGAACCTACCTCGCCGGTGCGCACCGCGCGCAAGAGCGTGTTCCGCGGAGTGTGCGCACTGTCCACGAACTCGACCACCTCGACGCGGTAGCCGCTCATCCTCAGGATCGAGGCGCGCAGCGCATCGGTGAGGGTGTCGGCCAGGCGCTCGCGCAGGATGCCGTCGCGCAGCAGCGGCTCGTGGCCCGGCGGCGGGCTCGCCCGGCGCAGCTGGGCCGAGATGTCGTGGTGGCAGCACGGGGCCGCGAGCACCAGCCCAGCGCCCCACTGCACGGCCCTGGCCAGGGCGTCGTCGGTGGCCGTGTCGCAGGCGTGCAGCGCCAGCACCACGTCCGGCTGCTCGTCGAGGGTGACGTCGGCGATGCCGGCGGCCACGAACCTCATCTCCTCGCCGAGGCCGAGCTCAGCGGCGATCTCGGTGTTGTGCCGCCGTGACTGCTCCTTCACGTCCACCCCGGTGGTGCGGACCGGGAACTGCTCGCGCAGCCAGGCGTGGGCGGCGAAGCTCAGGTAGGCGTTGCCGCAGCCGAGGTCGACCACGCGGAGCGGGTCCTCCTCGCTCGGGGTGCGCAGCGCGCCGCTGCGACGAGCGTCGGCCACGGCGGCGGACAGCGCGCGGACCAGCTCCTCGACCTGGCGGTACTTCGCCTGGCGGGACGGCTTCACGCGCCCCTGCGCGTCGGAGATGCCGAGTGCCTGCAGGACCGGGTGGTCCTCGGGCAGCAGCCGCTCCTTCTCGCGGTCGTGGCGACGCTGCGGCGGCGAGGGCTGGTCGCTCGCGGCGCTGTGCAGCAGCGCTCTCCCCTTCTTGGTCACGCGCAGCTGATGGCTGTGCGTCGAGGTGTCGACGTGCCAGTTGGCGAACGGCATCGCCAGGAGCTCGTCGACCACGCCCAGCGGCTCCTCGTGGTTGCTGGTGTGGGCCTGGGTGTCGTCGTACGCCGTGACCTGCAGGCGTCGACCGGCCTTGAGGTCGACGTACCGCAGCTCGACCCGGCGCCAGCGCGGCTCGGCCGCGCCCCGGCGGCTGCCGGTGGCCAGAGCGCGTACGAGGTGCTCCTCGTCGAGGATGGCACCGCGCAGCACCTCCAGCGCGTCGTCGAGCTCGGTCATGGCGTCACTTCAGGAGAGCGGCGACCACGACGATGAGGATGAGCCCGCCCAGCGCCACCGGGATGACCAGTCGGCGGTAGCGCGGGTTCATGCGGCCGACCCTACGGGCTCCTCCAACGGCATCTCGCGGACGGCGACGCGGCGGTGGAGCAGGCCCCGACCGCGCGTGAAGACCAGGGTGGCGCCCACGACACCGAGCAGGGTCAGCGCCCCACCACCGATCAGCGTCCAGCGGGGCCCGAACTGCTCGCCGATCCAGCCGATGAACGGCGAGCCGAGCGGGGTACCGCCCATGAAGACCATCAGGTACAGCGCCATCACCCGACCGCGGAGGTGCGGGGCCGTGGCCAGCTGCATGGTGGTGTTGGCGCTCGTGATCATGGTCAGTGCCGTGAAGCCCAGCAGCGGGACGATCGCGGCATAGGTGAGGTAGCTCGGCATCAGGCCGGCCGCGATCTCGACCACGCCGAAGGCCAGGGCGGCAACGACCACGAGCCGCAGCCGGATGCGGGTCCGCCCTGCCGCGACGAGGGCGCCGGTGAGCGAGCCGATGGCCATGATCGAGCCCAGCAGGCCGTACTCCGTGGCCCCGCGGTGGAACACGTGGGTGGCCATCAGCGCGGAGGTCATCTGGAAGTTGAGGCCGAAGGTGCCGGTGAAGAACACGATCGAGAGGACCAGCAGCAGGTCCGGCCGCCCGCGCAGGTAGCGCAGCGCGTCGCGGATCTGGCCCTTGTGCCGAGGCTCCCGCTCGGAGGGGGTGAGGGTCGTCGGGTCCATGGCGTTGAGCGCGAACAGGACGGCGGCGTAGCTGAAGCCGTTGAGCAGGATCACCCAACCGGTGGCGGTGACGCCGCCGCCGAGGAGGCCGATGAGCAGCCCGGCCGCTGCGGGCCCCATGAGGCGCGCGGCGTTGAACGAGGCCGAGTTGAGGCTCACCGCGTTGGTGAGGTCCTCGGGACCGACGATCTCGCTGACGAAGCTCTGCCGAGCGGGCGCGTCGAATGCGGAGCCGACCCCGAGCAGGAAGGCGAGCACGAAGACCATCCACACCTCGACGACACCCGTGATCGCGAGCACGCCCAGGACCAGGGCGGTCACGGCCATCACCGACTGCGTGATGCGCAGCAACCACAGCTTCGGGACGCGGTCGGCGACCAGTCCGGCGTACGGCGAGAGCAGCAGCGCGGGCAGGAACTGCAGCCCGGTCGTGATGCCCAGGGCGATGCCGTCGTTGCTGGCGAGCTGGACGACCAGCCAGTCCTGGGCGACACGCTGCATCCAGGTGCCGGTGTTGGAGACGATCCCGCCCGCGGCGTAGAGGCGGTAGTTGGGGTGGTGCAGGGCGCGGAACGTGGGGCTCAACTAGTGGCCAATCTCTGGATCAGGGGGGCGGCCCGCCTGAGCAGGTCGCGTTCGTCGGGGGTCATCTCGCGCAGCCGCCGGGCCAGCCAGGCGTCGCGGCGGCGGCGATCGGCCAGGAGGACCTCGCGGCCCTTGTCGGTCAGGTTGACGAGGACCTGCCGGCCGTCGGTCTCGTGGGGCCGCCGCACGAGGAAGCCGTCCTCGACGAGGCAGTTGACGGTGCGGGTCATCGACGGCGGCTGCACCCGTTCGTGGGCGGCCAGGGCGCCGATCGTGCACTCCCCCTCGCGGAAGACCACGCCGAGGGCGCTCAGCGCGGCCACGCTCAGCGGGTTGTCGGGCTCGCGCTCGGCCCGCAGGCGGCGCGACAACCGCGCCACCGAGAGCCGGAGCTCGCTGGCGAGCCCCGAGTCGGTGCGGGCGGCGAACTCAAGGGTAGGCATGTACTTAGCCTAACTCATTACCCTTGCTAAGTATTTCGCCTCCCCGCAGGGTCAGGTGAGCAGCTCGGTCATCGGGTGGATCGCGAAGTAGAGGATGAACAGCGCGCTGATGACCCACAGCAGCGGCGGCACGGCCGCGACCTTGCCGCGGACGATCTTGATGAGGACGTAGACGAGGAAGCCGGCGCCGATCCCGACGGTGATCGAGTAGGTGAACGGCATCAGCACGATCGTCAGGAAGGCCGGGATCGCGATCTCGAGGTCGTCCCAGGAGATGCCCTTGACCTGCTGCATCATCAGGAAGCCCACGAGGACGAGCGCGGGCACCGCCGCCTCGCTCGGGATCACGTTGACCAGCGACGAGAACGGCAGCGCCAGCAGGAACAGCACGCCGGTCACGACCGAGGCGAGCCCGGTGCGGGCGCCCTCCCCCACACCCGACGCCGACTCGATGTAGGAGGTGTTGGAGGAGACACCGGCCGCGCCACCGGCCGCGGCGGCCAGCGAGTCCACCACCAGGATCCGCTGGGTGTTTGGAGGCATGCCCTCCTCGTCGAGCAGCCCCGCCTCGGCACCGATGGCCGTCATCGTGCCCATCGTGTCGAAGAAGTCGGCGAGGAGCAGCGTGAACACCAGCAGGATCGCCGTCACCGCGCCGACCGACTCGAAGGAGCCGAAGAGGTTGAAGTCGCCGAGCGTGCCGAAGTCGGGCTTGGAGAACAGGTCCGTCGGGAGCTTCGGCACGTTCAGGCCCCAGCCCGACGGGTTGAACTTCTCGCCGAACATGGGGCCGACGTCCGCCAGCGTCTCCACCACGGCCGCGAAGACCGTCGTGACGACGATCGAGATGAGGATGGCCCCCTTGACGTGCCTGACCCACAGCGCGATCACGAGCAGGAGCCCGAAGGCGAAGACCAGGACCGGCCAGCCCTCCAGGGTGCCGTTGGGGCCGAGCTGCACCGGCACCGTGGTGTTGGCCGCGTCGGGGATGCGTCGTACGACGCCGGAGTCGACGAAGCCGATGAAGGTGATGAACAGGCCGATGCCCACCGAGATGGCGACCTTGAGCTGGGCGGGCACGGCGTGGAACACCGCCACGCGGAACCCGGTGAGCACCAGCCCCAGGATGATCAGGCCCTCGAGCACGACGAGGCCCATCGCGTCGGCCCACGTCATCTGCTGGGCGACCGTGAAGGCGACGAACGCGTTCAGGCCCAGCCCGGTGGCGAGCGCCAGCGGGTAGTTGGCCACGACGCCCATCAGGATGGTCAGGATGCCGGCTACCAGCGCGGTGCCGGCCGCGATCATCGCGAAGTTGGCGCGCGTGCCGCCGAGGTAGCCACCGTCCGCGTCGGGCACGCCGCTGAGGATGATCGGGTTGAGCACGATGATGTAGGCCATCGTGAAGAAGGTGACGACGCCGCCACGCACTTCCCGGCCGACCGTCGAGCCCCGCTCGGTGATCTTGAAGAAGGTGTCCACGCGCGGAATCCAACCAGACCCGATGTTTCGTCGGTGTGGCCGGGAGACGACGTCGAGATGGTTAGAGTGACGCCATGCTGCCGGAGGACGACCAGCCGAAGGTGCACGAGATCGGCAACCGCACCTACATCGTCGCGGACGTCGACCCGCTGGACCTCGACGGCGTGCGCACCATGCAGGTCGGCACGCTGCTGTGGGCCATCGCCCTGGTCGTGATGTTCCTCTTCCGCGACCAGCTCGAGAGCGACGGCCACCTCTGGTGGATCGGGACCTGTGCGGCCGGATTCGGCCTCGGCCTGATCGGCTGGGACCACTGCACCCGGCGACGTCGGCGCCGTCGCGCGGCGCAGGCCGCCACCTGAGCAGGCGGCCACATGCGAGTCGCGCTCAACCTCCTGTGGCTGGTGCTGTCCGGGTTCTGGATGTTCGTGGCCTACATGCTGGTGGGCGCGCTGTGGTGCCTCACCATCATCGGGATCCCGTTCGGGGTGGCGTCGTTCCGCATCGGGCTGTTCGCACTGTGGCCGTTCGGGCGGACCATCGTCGAGAAACCTGGTGCCGGTCTGGGCTCGGGGATGGGAAACGTCTTCTGGTTCATCCTGTCGGGTATCTGGCTCGCCATCGGCCATGCCGTGACGGGTGCCCTCCTCTGCCTCACCATCATCGGGATCCCGCTCGGGTTGGCCAACTTCAAGCTGATCCCGATCGCGCTGTTCCCGCTCGGCAAGGAGATAGTGCCGACCGGTGGCGTCGAGGCTGCCTTCATGAGAGGCAGCGTGCCGGTGGCTCCTCCGGCCTCGTCTGCGAACGGTGCCACTACGTGACGGCTGAGGCACGCGGATGAGGTGGGCCGCCGGGGCTCTGTCGGTGCTTCTGGGCCTCGGCTTCGGCATTCCGTGCGTCCTCGGGATCCGGCACTTCGCCCGGACCGGGGAGGTGTTGACCTTCATGGGCTTCCCCACCTATGGGGACGGGCCGTTCGTACGTATCGGCGTTCCCACCAGCATCCCGCTCCTGTGCGGGTTCCTGGCGGTGTGTGCCGCCGAAGTCGTGGTGGGGGTGATGCTCTGGGCGGACGTCTCCTACGCGGCATCCCTCAGCTACGCGCTGCTGCCCTTCGAGCTCACGTTCTGGATCGGGTTCGCGCTGCCATTCGGACCCGTCCTCGGGGTGGGACGCACCGTCCTCCTGCTCCTGGCGTGACGCGGTGGGCCGGCCGACATGCTGTTCGTCCGCCCTGACCTCACCAGGTGAGCTCGATCTCCAGCTCGTTCTCGTCCCCGAGCTCGACCTCGATCTTCAGGTCGACCTCGTCGGGCACACGGACCGTGATGCGACGACCGTCGCGCTGGAACTCGACCGAGTTGTTCTTGGCGAGTGCGTCGGCCAGGGCGTGGAGCCTGGCAGCGGCCTCCTCGCGACGAAGGTGCTGGGTGTCATCGATGTCGAACAGGTCCATGTGTCATCTCCTCGGGGCGGGCGTCGAGTCTCGCACGGACCCCTCGACACGCTCCGGGCCGCCGCCAGAGCATGGTCGTACGTCGTCGTGACGACCGCGTTGAGCGCCGGGTTCAGCGCCTCGATGCGCTCGATCGCCCACTCAGTGAGCTCGGGGCCGGGATCACGGGATTCCCACCGTCGACCAGATCTCACCGAGGTGCTCGAACCGCGGCGTCGGCAGCCCGGCCCCGGCGAGGGCGGCTGCGAACACGTCGCTTCGCTGGAACGCTTCCGCGTCCGCGCGCGTGGGGCAGGCGTCGAGGACGAGGATCCCCTCGCCGGTCTTGATGCAGAGGTGCAGCGGCAGCGCCTCCGGCGGGAACTGCGCAGTCATCTCGTCGTGGGCAGCGGCCAAGGTGGCCGGGTCGCCGGCGAAGTGATAGGCGGCCAGGTGCATCGTCGTCTCCTCTCGGACGGTTCTCCAGAAACCGTAGACGCTGGGACGGCGACCTGGGTCAACCGAGATCCATGCCCTCGATCGAGGACGACGGCTTCCGGTCGGGCAGCCGCATCATGCGGAAGGAGTTGCCGAGCCCGAGCAGACCGGCGAGGAGTGGCACCAGCAGGGCGATCTGCAGCGAACGGTTGCGGGCGTCGTTGTTGATGGCCAGGATCTCCTTCTCCACGGCGGGTGGCTGGTCGGTGATCTGCTTGTCGAGCTGGGTGTTGCTCATGACCTCGGCGTCGTCCTCGAGGGTGTTGGCGATCTGCTCCTGCTCTGCCTTCGGGATCACGTCACTGTTCTCGGTCATGTTGGTGAAGCTGAACGAGAGCGCGGCGAGCATGAGTCCGCCGGCCATGGCGAGGCCGAAGGACAGTCCGAACGACCCGGCGGCCGAGTTGACGCCGGCGGCCTCACTGACCCGCTCCTCCTCGATGGGCGCGAGCGTGTAGTTGTTCAGCTGCGACACCAGCAGCCCCAGGCCGCATCCGGCGATGGCGAGCGGGATCACGAAGTACCAACCGCTGTCCGCGCGCGGGACGAACGGGATGATGACCCCGATCCCGATGATGACCAGCACGAAGCCGGCGCGGATGATCGACGCCGGACGCCGGTCCCCGGCCCTCCTGCCGGCCAGCAGTGCCGCTGCGAACATGGTCAGCGACAGCGGGGCGAGGGACAGGCCGGCCTGCAGGGCGTCGTACTCCAGGGTCATCTGGAAGTACAGCGGGAGCGCGATCATGGCCCCGCCCAGCGTGATCTGCTGCATCATCTGGCCCGAGATCCCGGCGGTGAAGTTCGGCTGCCGGAACAGGTCGGGGTCCAGCAGCGTCACCCGCTGCTCACGCTTGCGCCGGACCAGCCAACGGGCCAGCACCACCAGGGCCACGACCCCGAGCGCCATCAGGAGGCCGACGAACTCGCCGCCCTCCTGCCAGACCAGGATCCCGAGCACCACTCCGCCCATCCCGATGACCGACAGGACGGCGCCGACCAGGTCGACCTCGCGGGACCCGGTGTAGGGGACGTCGCGCACCAACCCGATCTGGCTCAGCACGATGGCGATGATCACCACCTCCAGGCCGAACCCGACCCGCCACGAGAGGTAGGTGGTGACGAACCCGCCGAGCAGTGGCCCGATGGCAGCGGCGATGGCGGCGGCGGCGCCGACGAGGGCGTAGGCCTGCTTCTGGGCCGTGCCCGAGAAGTTGCCGTGGATGAGCGACTGCATGGCCGGTAGCAGCAGCGAGGCGCCGAGCCCGCCGATGATCGCCCAGAAGATGATGATGGCCGTGAGGCCCTGGGCCAGCGTCATGGCCAGCGCCCCGACGGCGTAGGCCAGCAACCCCAGGACGTAGGCCCGCTTCCGGCCCATCAGGTCACCGAGCTTGCTGTTGATGAGGATGAACGCCGCCGACACCAGTGCCTCGAGAGCGATGGCGGACTGCACGCCGCTGGCCGTGGTGTCCAGGTCCGTGATCACCGCGGAGATCGACACGTTCATCAGGGAGGTGTCGACGACGAGGACGAACATGGCCGCCGCCAGCAGCACCATCAGTCGCTTGCTCCCCGGGACCTCGGTCTCGGTGCCCTCTTCAGGTCCGGTGCTCATGTCGACCTCTCGGGTCATCGTGCTGGGTCCGGCCCGGGCCGGCTGGGGTTCGCGCGCTCAGAACTCCTCGAAGTCGGCGCGGCTGATCGTGTCGAAGACGTGGTCGGGCAGCGGTGGGGGCAGCTGCTTCTTGCGCAGCTGGGCCTCGGAGTGCGCACCGCACCCGTGGTTGAAGGCGACCACGCGACCGTCGTCGTTGGCGAACTCGTTGGCGCAGACGCCGAACATCTCCGAGAGCGGTCCGGCCAGGCGCACCATGAAGCCGCACCCGAGGCACCGACCGGGGGCCGACTGGGCGAGAGGTACGTCGGGCCCCGGCTCGCCGTCGTACCAGCGCTGCGCGGCGAGGTCACGCCCCTCGACGGACATGGTGCGGGCTCGGCCCAGGCCCAGCTCGTCGAGGGCGAAGCGCATCACGTCGTCGAGGTCGTCGCCCGCGAGGTAGGTGGGCACGAGGCGCGGGTCGTCCTCGTCGGCCGGCAGGAGGTCGCCGGGAGACAGGTCGCCGGGCTTGATCCGGTCACGCCAGGGCACCCACGCCGGCGCGACGATGGCGTCGCCTCCGGGCAGCAGGGCGACCTCGTCGATGGTCACCGTCTCCTGCTCGGGCGCCAGCGCGACGATCACCGCCCAGGTCCAGCCGCGGTAGCCGGCCTGCGTGCAGGCGAAGGTGTGGGTGACGACATCCGCCTCCGCGGTCGCGCCGAGGTGGTCGCCGACGACGTCCGGGCCCACTTCCTCGACGAGGGCGGCGCGGGCAGCGTCCACCGCGTCGAGGGCGCGCGCGTCAGCCGTGAGCATCACAGTCGCGATTGTTCCTCATCGGCCCGGGCCTGTCTTGTTCGCCCGTCAGGTTGGCAGGATGGCAGGCATGGAGGACGAGCAGGGCGGGACGGCGGCGGCTCCGCCACCGGGTCGCACCCGGCGCGCCCTCTCGGCGACCGGCCGCGGGTTGCGCCGCACCGGCCGGGCCACCGGCTCGGCGGCGACGTACACCGTCCGCCAGGCTCGCCGGGCCTCGCACGCCGAGGGCGCCGGCGACTCCGGGCTGTTCCGGCTGATCGAGCTGCACGCCTTCAACGCCGCGGGAGACGCCGCCGTCGCCATCGCGCTCGCCGGGACGCTGTTCTTCGCCCAGCCAGGTGAGGCGCGCGGCAACGTCGCCCTCTTCCTCGGGATCACGATGCTGCCGTTCGCGGTGGTCGCACCGCTGCTGGGCCCGTTCCTCGACCGGTTCAGCCACGGCCGCCGATGGGCCATCGGCAGCACGATGGCGATGCGTGCCTTCCTGTGCTGGCTGATGGCCGACGCCGTCGCCTCGGAGTCGATCGCGATGTACCCCCTGGCCCTGGGGGTGCTCGTCTCGTCCAAGGCGTACGGCGTCACGCGCGCTGCGACGGTTCCGCGGCTGCTGCCTCAGGGGCTCACGCTCGTCAAGGCCAACAGCAGGATCTCGCTGGCCGGAGTGGTGGGCGCCGCCATCTCCGCCCCGCTGGCGGCCATCGCGGCGACGTTCGGGGTGGAGTGGGTGCTGCGCTACGCCTTCGTCGTCTTCGCCGGCGCCACGATCCTCTCGGTGCTGCTGCCCGCCCGCGCCGACGCCTCGGCGGGCGAGCTCCCCGTCAGCCTCCGCGGCGACCAGCGCAAGTTCCGCGTGCCCGCCACGGTCGTGTTCGCGCTGCGGTGCAACGCGGGACTGCGGATGCTGTCGGGCTTCCTGACCATGTACATGGCCTTCCTGCTGCGGCAGCACCCGCTGCCCGGATGGGAGGAGCGGACGACGCTGCTGATGGCGCTGGTCATCGGGGCTGCCGGGCTGGGCAACACCGTCGGGATCGGCCTCGGTTCGGTGCTGCGCAAGGTGACGCCGTCGGTCACGGTCGTCCTGGCGCTGGTCGCCGACGCGGTGGCTGCCGTGGTGGCAGCCCTGTTCTACGGCCTGGTCGCGGCCGTCGCCCTCGGGCTCACCGCAGGCGTCGCGCAGGCCATGGGCAAGCTGTCCCTGGACGCCACCATCCAGCGCGACGTCCCCGAGCGGAACCGCACGTCGGCCTTTGCCCGCTCGGAGACGCTGCTGCAGCTGTCGTGGGTGGTGGGCGGCTTCATCGGCATCGCCGTACCCCTCAAGCTCGGCGACACCTGGATGCCGTGGCTCGGCCTCGGCCTCCTGGCCGGGCTGATGGTGCTCTGGACCGCGTTCGTGCTGCTGAGCCGCCCCGCGCGGGCGGAGACGCCGGTGACGCAGGAGTCACCGGTCAGCTGACGGCGTGCTCAGAGCTCGAGCTCGTCGGCCAGTCCGCGGAGCAGCTTGGCCGTGGGGGCGGCGGTCTTGGTGTCGGGGTGGCGACCGGCGCGGTAGGCACCGCCGACGCCCTCGAGGAGCCGGATCAGGTCCTCCACGATGCCGACCATCTCCTCGGGCTTCCGTGCGCAGCGCGCGCGAGACCGACGGGGTCGCGTCGAGCAGCTTGACCTGGTGGGCCTGGTCGCCGCGGCGTCCGGACAGGATGCCGAACTCGACCCGGGTGCCGGCCTTGAGCGTGGTGACCCCCTCGGGGAGCGAGGAGGACCTGACGTAGACGTCGTCACCGTCCTCGCGCGAGAGGAAGCCGAACCCCTTCTCGGCGTCGAACCACTTGACCTTTCCGGTGGGCACCGCAGCGACCTTTCTTTTCGTCGTATCCGCTCGGCTTGCGCGAGCGACTGCACAGATTACGCGGGCACGGGTGACCTCGCTATCGGGTTCCCGCTCCTGCCTCAGCGGAAACGCTCGCGGTCGGCCAGCATCTCGTTCATCGACCCCGACCGGAAGCCCAGCGGGTCGACCTCCGCCTCCGCGAACCCCGCAGCGCGTACGACGTCGAGGTGCTCCGCTGCCACGTCGACCAGGCCGGCGGTCCACCTCGACCCGGGCGCGGTCCCCGAGGTCACGGACCCGCAGGTCGCCGACCTCGTGGCCGGCGTCCTCCAGGGCCTCCCTGAGCGCGGCCTCGGCCCGCTCGACCCGCGCCAGCCCGGCCGGGGTGATCTCGATGCCGTAGGCGATCCGGGAGCTCAGGCAGGCGGCGGCCGGCTTGTCCCAGGTCGGCAGCCCCCACTCCCGCGAGGCGGCCCGCACCTGCTCCTTGGTCAGCCCCACGTCGAGGAGCGGCGTCACGGCGCCTCGGGTCGGAGGCCGCGGCGATGCCGGGCCGGAAGCCCGCCCCGGCGTCGTCGGCGTTCGTGCCGGTCGCCACGACGTCGTACCCGTGCTCGCGGGCCAGCGGCCCCAGCACCTCGAGCAGCTCGGCCTTGCAGAAGGCGCAGCGGTCGCCGTCGTTCGAGCGGTAGCCCTCGCGCTCGAGCTCGTGCGGTCTCGCGGCGTCAGGTGCTCGGACGCCGAGGGACTGGGCGAACTCCCGGGCGGGGCCGCGCTCGGCCATCGGCAGCGAGTCGGAGTACGCCGTCGCGGCCGCCACCTGCTGCGGTCCGAGTGCCCGCACCGCGGCGGCGAGCAGGAAGGCGCTGTCGGCCCCGCCGCTGAAGGCCACGATCACGCGGCCGTGGCCGCGCAGGATGCGTCCTCCAGGCCGTGCGAGCCGCCGCTCGAGCACGTGGGCGTCCAGCCAGTCCGGGAACTCGTCCAGGTCGGCGAGGACGACGTCGGTGCCGGCCTCCTCGAGCTCCTCGCGGGTGCAGCCGCCGGTGAGCACCGAGACGCTCGTGATCCCGGCGGCCCGCGCCCCCTCGACGTCGTGCACGTGGTCGCCGACGTAGATGCTCGCGCCGTGGCGCCGCAGCACCTCGCCCTTGCCGGGCCCCCAGACCCGGCCCTCGACGACGTCGACGTCGAGACCGAGGTGGTCGACGTGCAGCTGCGCGTTGGGCGTGTGCTTGCCGGTGACGAGGACGATGCGCCCGCCGTGTCGTCGTACGGCCGCCAGGGCGGCAGCGACACCCGGGAAGGCCGGGTCGGCGCGACTGCCGTCTCGGGGTAGATCTCGCGGAAGCGGTCGACCGCCGCTGCGACCGGCTCGGCGGGCAGGTGCGGCTCGAGCAGCAGGTCGAGCGGGGGGCCCAGCTTGGACGGTCATCTCCGCGGTCGGGAACTGCGACGCCGAGCTCCGCGCCGAGCACGTCGAGGGTCGCCGCGAAGCCGACCACGGTGTCGATCAGCGTCATGTCGAGGTCGAACCCGACGACCAGCTGCCCGGTCACGGCTCCAGACTACGGACGCCGGCCGGCCCACCCCCTAGCCTCGCAGCGTGCTGATCACCAACCACGTCGCTGGCGGGCGCCGTCGTCGGGCGCGGTCGCGCCGGGGCCGGTGAGCGCCTTCATCGTGCGGCGTCGCCTCGCACTTCGTCATGGACGCGGTGCCGCACTGGGGCGACGTCGAGCTGACGACGAGTTCCTCGAGGTCGCGGTCCCCGACGGGCTGGTCGGGCTCGCCACCCTCGCCTGGCTCGCCCGCACGACGCCGGCCGCGCGCCGGGCGACGGTCGTCGCCGGGATGCTCGGCGCCTGCGTGCTCGACGCCGACAAGCCCGGTGAGCTCTTCCTCGGCCGCTCGCCGTTCCCGGAAGCGGTCGATCGCTGGCACAGCGCGATCCAGCGCGAGGAGCCGCACCGGATGCCGCAGGAGGTCGTCACCGCCGTCCTCGGCCTGCTCGTCGCGGGAGGGCTGCTCAGGGGGCGCTGCGCCGCCTCGCGCCCGCCGGTCGATCTCCTCGGCGGTGAGCGGCCTGGCGATGTTCTCCAGCGACTGACCCTCGGCCTTGACGCCGAGGAACGACCTCGACGATGCCACCGGCGATCATCAGGAAGGCACCGATGAAGTAGCCGATCGCGATCGCGGTGACGTCCTTGTCCGCGGACGCGTCGTCGATGCAGCTTGCCGAACAGCAGCGGTCCGCGATACCGCCCACTGCCGTGCCGATCGCGTAGAAGAACGCGATGCACAGCGCCCGCGTCTCCATCGGGAAGACCTCGCTGGCGGTGAGGTAGGCCGCGCTGGCTCCCGCGGAGGCGAAGAAGAAGATCACCGCCCCGCAGATCGTCAGGGTCGTCGCGTTGAGGTCGCCGAGCACGAGGCCGGTGGCACCGAGCAGGACCCCGGAGAGGATGTAGGTGATCGCGATCATCCGCACGCGGCCGACCGTGTCGAACAGCCGACTGAGCAGGAATGCGCCGAGGAAGTTGCTCACCGCGAAGAACGGCGATGTAGTACCCCGTCTGCTTGACCTCGAAGAACGTCGTGAGGGTGTCGCCGTAGGTGAAGAAGAAGGCGTTGTAGAGGAAGGCCTGCCCGACGAACAGCGAGAAGCACAGGATCGCGCGCTTCGGGTAGAGCGAGAAGACCGTCCGGGCGATCTCCATCATGCCGATCGCGCGACGTTGGCGGATGGTGATCGTCTCGCCGACGCGCGGCAGGTCCGTGACCGGTCTCCTCGTGCACCGCTCCCTCGATGTCGCGGACGATCCGTCGCCCTCGTCCTCGCGACCGTGGATGAAGAGCCACCGAGGGCTCTCCGGGAGGTTCTTGCGCACGATCAGGATGCCCGACCGCGAGGACGGCGCCGAGGCCGAAGGCCAGGCGCCAGCCCGAGGCCTGGTTGATGACGTTCGGGTCGAGGAGCGGGATGGTCAGCAGCGCGCCGCCCGCCGCACCGATCCAGAACGAGCCGTTGATGGCCACGTCGACGCGGCCGCGGTACTTCGCGGGGATCAGCTCGTCGATGGCGGAGTTGATCGCGGCGTACTCGCCGCCGATGCCGGTGCCGGTGAGGAACCGCGCGGCGAAGTACCACGCGGGGTTCATCGAGAACGCGGTCAGCACCGTGGCCACGGTGTAGACGCCGAGGGTGATCAGGAAGAGCTTCTTGCGCCCGTACCTGTCGGTGAGCTGGCCGAAGAACAGCGCCCCGATGCAGGCGCCCGCGACGTACGCCGCTCCGGCGAAGCCCACCTGGAAGCTGCTCATGCCCAGGCCGGTGCTCTCCGGCTTCAGCGCGTCGCTCATCGATCCGACGATGGTGACCTCGAGCCCGTCGAGGATCCACACCGTGCCCAGCCCGATCACGACGATCCAGTGCCATCGGGCCCACGGCAGCCGGTCGAGCCGCGCGGGGATGTCGGTGGTGATGCGTCCGGTTTCGACGGTGTCGGTCACAGTGCCCTCCCAGGGTTCGAGTGAAGACCCAACGGAGGACGTACCCGCCGTCACCGTGGCGGAAACGTTGAGCGGGCTCAGGGCAGGCGCGCGCGGATCACCTCGTCGAGCACACCCAGGGGCAGCGAGCCGGAGTCGAGCACCGCGGAGTGGAACGCCTTGACCGAGAAGCCGCTCCCCTGGCGCTGCTCGGCCTCGGCCCGCATCCGCTGGATCTCCAGGCGGCCGATCATGTACGACGTCGCCTGGCCCGGCGAGACGATGTAGCGGTCGATCTCGGGCCGCACCATCCCGTCCGCGAGCGGTGAGTTCTCGACCATGTAGGCGACCGCCTGCTCCCGGCTCCAGCCCAGCGCGTGCAGTCCGGTGTCGACGACCAGCCGACAGGCGCGCATCGAGTCGGCGGCGTACATGCCCATCCGGTCGACGGCCTCGGAGTACAGGCCCATCTCGTCGGAGAGCCGCTCGGTGTAGAGGCCCCAACCCTCCGCGTAGGCGGCGTTGTGGATGTGCTTGCGGAACTCGGGGACGTCGGCGCCCAGCTCGGAGGCGATCGCGAGCTGGAGGTGGTGGCCGGGAATGCCCTCGTGGAAGGCCATCGACTCCAGCTCGAAGGTCCCCCACGAGGACGGGTCGGTCACGTTGATGAAGAAGGTGCCACCGCGGCTGCCGTCGCTGGCCGGCGGGAAGTAGAACGCCTTGGCGCCGGTCAGCGTGGACTGCACCGCACACGGGCGCCTGCGGCAGCGCGTCGAACCACTCGGGCATCGCCTGCCAGGCGCGCTGCATCGCGACCTCGGAGGCCTCGACGAGCTGCTCCCCGGTGCTCGAAGTGCAGCTTCGGGATCGCTGCGCAGGGCCTCGAAGATCTGCTCGAGGTCGTCGGTACCCACCACCTCGGGACCGAGCGCGCGGTACTCCTCGGCCAGCTTGTCGACCTGCGCGAGGCCGATGTCGTGGATCTCCTGGGCGCTCTTGTCGGTGGTCGTGTAGTAGCGCAGGGTCGCGGCGTAGGCGTCGTCGCCACCCTCGAGCCAGCTCAGCCCGCACTGCTCGTTGGCGCGCGCATGCGGCAGCACCTCGTCGCGCAGCACGTCGCGGAAGGCGAGGATGCCCGGGCGCACGTCCGACTCGATCACCGCGCGCAGGCCGGCCTTCCAGCCGTCGACGTCCAGCCCCGCGGGTGGTGGCGTGGTCTGCAGCAGGGGGTCGTCGGCCACCGGCGTCGACAGCAGGCCGTCGAGCTGCTCGATGGTGTCGGTCACGGCGAACTCGGCGGGGACCCGGTTGTGCGGAGGCGCCCTCGCGCTGGCGCTCGGCCAGCTCCTGGTAGCAGCGGCCGACGCCACGCAGCTTGTCGACCAGCGCCTCCGCGACCTCCGCCGTCGGCAGCGCCAACATCCCGAAGATGATCGGCGTGGCGACCTGGATGCCGAAGATCGGGTCGGCGCCGAGCTCGGCGAACCGTTGGTCGAGCAGTGCCGCCCGGGAGGTGGCGTCGTCCACCAGCACGTCGCGGGTGATCCGTTGCTGCTCGCTCAGCGCGGCCTCGTCGAGCTCTCTCGCCTGCTGTGCGAAGTCACGCAGCGCACCGATCTGGGCGTCCTCCGTGGCACGCGAAGCCGACTCGAACTGCGAGGCGCGCGTGTAGTCGCCGATCAGGTGGGCGTGCGTCGGCTCCTCGTCGAGGTAGTTGGTCCAGTACTCCGCGGCCAGCTCGTCGATGTCGCTCATCCGGTGTTCTTCTCCTCTTTCGGGCCGAGGCCCAGCTGCTCGGTGGTCTCTTCGCGCATCTGCACCTTGCGGATCTTCCCGGTCACGGTCATCGGGAACTCCTCGACCAGCAAGACGTAGCGCGGGATCTTGTAGTGGGCCAGCTTTCCCGTCGCGAAGGCCCGCACCTTCTCGCTGTCGAGGGGGTCGGCACCCTCGCGCAGCTTGATCCAGGCGGCGAGCTCCTCGCCGTACCTCTCGTCGGGGACCCCGATCACCTGCACGTCCTCGACGTCGGGATGGGAGTAGAGGAACTCCTCGATCTCGCGGGGGTAGACGTTCTCGCCGCCACGGATCACCATGTCCTTGATGCGGCCCACGATGTTGCAGTAGCCGTCGTCGCGCATCTCCGCAAGGTCGCCGGTGTGCATCCAGCCGTCGTCGTCGATCGCTTCATGGGTCTTCTCGTCGTCCTGCCAGTAGCCGAGCATCACCGAGTAGCCGCGCGTGCAGAACTCCCCCGTCTCGCCCGCGCTCGACGGTCTCGCCCGTGGCCGGGTCGACGATCTTGATCTCGACGTGCGGGTGCACCCGCCCGATGGTGGCGGTACGCCGGTCCAGGTCGTCGTCGCTGCGGGTCTGGCACGAGACCGGCGAGGTCTCGGTCATCCCGTAGGCGATCGACACCTCGGCCATGTGCATGTCGTTGACGCAGCGCTTCATCACCTCGACCGGGCAGATCGAGCCGGCCATCACGCCGGTGCGCAGCGAGGAGAGGTCGTGCTCGGCGAAGCTGGGGTGGTTCTGCATCGCGATGAACATCGTCGGCACGCCGTACAGGCCGGTGCAGCGCTCCTCGGCGACCGCGCGAAGCGTCGTCTCGGGGTCGAAGCCGGGAGCCGGGATGACCATGGTGGCGCCGTGGGAGGTGCAGCCGAGGTTGCCCATCACCATCCCGAAGCAGTGGTAGAAGGGCACCGGGATGCAGAGCCGGTCGGCGTCGGTGAAGTTGATCAGCTCGGTGGTGAAGAACCCGTTGTTGAGGATGTTGACGTGGCTCAGCGTCGCGCCCTTGGGGTAGCCCGTCGTGCCGCTCGTGTACTGGATGTTGATCGGGTCGTGCGGCTCCAGGGTGGCCATGCGGCCCGGCAGCGCGTCGTCGGGCAGGGCCTCGCCCTCGGCCACCAGGTCGTCCCAGTCGGAGGTGCCGATGTAGACGACCCGCTCGAGGGGGCCGCCGCCGGTCGAGCTCAGCCGGGACCACGTCTCCTCGACCATGCCGCGGTAGTTGCTGGTCTTGAAGTCCGTCGCGGCGATCAGCAGGCGCAGGCCGGACTGGTTCACGGCGTAGGAGAACTCGTGGGTGCGGTAGGCCGGGTTGACGTTGACCAGGATCGCGCCCACCTTCGCAGTGGCGTACTGCGCGATCGTCCACTCCGCGCAGTTGGGCGCCCAGACGCCGACACGGTCGCCCTTGGCGATGCCGGCCGCCATCAGCCCGCGGGCGAACGCGTTGACGTCGGCGTCGAGCTCGGCGTAGGTCCAGCGCCGGCCGGTGGCGAACTCGACGAGTGCCTCGTTCTCACCGTGGGCGGCGACGGTGCCCTCGAAGTTCTGCCCGATCGTCTGCTCGATGAGCGGCCGGTCGGTCTCACCGGCCGCGTAGGACTCCATGCCGCGAACCTATGCGAGGCGGCGACGGGCGGCAACGAGCCCTTCAGGGCCACGGCCGGAACGGGCGCTCGTCACGTTCTAGACAGTGTTCGAGTGTGCCTCGGTCTCGAGATCGCTGGTCACGAACTTCATCTTGCCCCCCGTGTAGGGGAGCGAGTCGACGAACTCCACCCGCAGCTGGAGCTGGTTCCGGAACATCTCGCGCATGCCCTGGGCGACCTCAGCGACCTGCTCCCTGGCGCGCGGGTGGGGTCCCTCCACCACCTTCAGGGTGATCGAGAAATCTGCCGACTGATGGATGCGGAACTGACGAACGGCCTCGGGCACGTTCCTGAACATGCTCAACAGGCCACCAGCCACCACGCTGCCGTCCGGAAGCCGGATCGTGTCGAGGACACGGCCGTCGGGCGGGTCCATCAAGGGCAGGGTCACGCCGCAGGGGCACGCCTCTTCGCGCAGTGAACCCCGGTCGCCCAACCAGTAGCGCACCAGGGGGAAGACCCGGTTGCTCAGGTCGGTGACCACGAGCTCTCCCGCCGTCCCGGGCGCGACGGCCGCACCGTTCCTGGCGTTGTCGACGACCTCGATCCTTCGCATGTCGGCGAAGACATGGAGGCCGTTGCGCTCGCCGCACTCGCCGGCCAACCACGGAACCTCCGAACAGCGGTACTGGTCGTGCACCGGGGCGCCCAGCGTCTTCTCGATGAAGTACCGCAGCTCCGGCGTCAAGGGGGATGCCGTTGCCCCGACCGCGACAGGCGGGTGGAACTGGAGGCCCGCTCGCTCGACGTGCGTCGCGATGTCGTGGAGGACGTGCAGATAGCCCTCCACCATTCGCGGACGCGCCTCGTTGACGGTCGCGAACGAATTCCTCGATCGCTGCGTCGTCGAGCAGGCCCACATCCATGAGGGTCACCTTGGTCGGCCACCAGGCCAGCCGCGCCGCCAGCCTCGTGCGCTTGGACATCGCCCATCGGCCGATGTGGGCCACGTCGTCCGAGGGAGCTATGCCCCACCACCCGTACATCCGCCAGCTCAGGGCACGAACGGGGACTCGTCTGTCGTCGTAGGTCCGTAGCGCCTGGCCGGTGCTGCCGGCGGTGTTGCAGGCGCGCATGTTCGCCGCGGTGGCCTCTGACGACCTGATGAGGGCCTGGTTCGTCTGGACCATGTTGCGGTCGATGACCGGCAAGGACGAGAACGCCTCAGGATCGCGGAGATCGGCGCGGGTGATCCCGGCATCGGTGTAGAGGTCGCGGTAGAACGGCGAGTTGTCGAAGGCGAAAGCGGCCATCGCGATCGAGCGTGTGTCGGTGAGACGAGTCAGCTCTTCCCGCGGCAGCCGTTCGTTGCGGAGAAGCTCGGAGTAGAGACCCCTGGTCCCGCGCGCCGCGACAGCGAGCTTCCACGACAGCGCCAGGGCACGAGCGGACACAACCAGCCTCCCAGTGAGCTGCCCCGTCCGTCGCCTGGCTTCAGCAGGAACAGACGGTCCGTACGGACATGCTCGGGATTATCCTAGTTTATCCGGTGCGAGCACGACGTGATCGTAGAAAACGTCGGCTCCCTTGCCCGCGGCCAGCAGACCGATGCCGTCCGCAGGCTGCCACGCGTGGGTCTTCACGCTGTTGGCGTACTCGAGCGAGAGCATCGGGGCGCCGTTGAGCGCCGCATCGATCCTCGCCACGGCGGACCCCGACGAGGTGTCCTGGCGGCAACGGAGCGTCAGGTGGCTCTTCTCCCCGGCCTTGGCCAGACCCTCGGCGTCGCGCTGCTTCAGCGGCTTGAACGCACCGGTGGTCTCGTCGTAGAGGCCCAGCGTGATCCGCTCGGGCTGCACGTAGACCGCGAAGCCGGCGATCCGGTCCTGGCCGACGGGGCGGGTCCAGCAGGTGGCGCCCCACGCGGCCTCCTCGGGGAACCCCTGTCCCAACGTGGCGTCCGCGTCGACCTGCACGCCGTAGTCGTCGGCGAGGTCGCTGGCAGCCACGGGGGCGGTGAGGCTCCACGAGCCGGACTCGCGGGCGCCGATGCGGTAGGTCCCGTCGAGGTAGGTGTCACGACCGGCGAAGTGGCGGTCGTCGTTGACCTCGGGCCATCCCTCCGAGTCCTCGGTGAAGTCGAAGCACTGTGCGGTCGCGGGGCACGCGGGCTCGGTCTTCGACGCCTCGTCGCTCGGCTGGACGTCAGCGCCAGGTCCGGCATCCGCGGAGTCGCTGCCGCAGGCCGCGACCGCGGCGGCCGCGAGCGCGAGGCCGCACGCCACGACGAGGTGCCGCACCGACATCACGCCTCCAACCTGTCAGGTGTCGCCGGAATCTAGCAGCGAGGTACGACGGTTGCGGGGTGACACTGGAGTCGTGCCGATCCACCACCGACGCCTGCTCTCCTCGGTGAGTGTCGTCGCGGTGAGTGTCCTGGCCGTCGTACTCGTGCTCGTGGCGCCGAGGTGGCTGGCCGGGCGGGCCTCCCAGGGACCGGTGCCACCGGGCGTGCCCGAGCCGACCCGGGAGGCACAGACCGTGGGCACCCGCGACTGGCACGCGCTGGAGTGCCCCGGTCATGCCGTCGGCTGCCGGGTGCCGACGCTGCTCAACCTCGGTGGGGCTCGGTTCCTGCACCGCCACGGCCATCGACAGGCCGTGCTCCGGCGCGACCCCTCGACGCGCACCCTGGTGCGGACGGTCTCCCCGGCGTCGGGCCGCCGCTGGATCCTGGTGGGCGCCGACGGCGCAAGCTCGGCCTCGGAGCTGAGCATCAAGCTCGGCGACGCACCGTCGGCCTCGATCCCACCCGGCTCGCTGACGATGCTGTCGATACCGGGCCGCAGTCACCCCGTGCGGGTCACCGTCGCCGACTACGGCCGCGCGGGCGGGCGCGAGGTGCTCCAGATCGAGGAGTACGACGCCCTGCACTAGCGCTCGGCAAGCGGCAGGGCGCCCACCCGCCGGAAGTACTCGTCCACATCGTCGTCACCCCAGCCGCGGGACTCGCGCAGCCCGGCCTCGAGCAGGCCGAGGTAGACCTCGTTCGGGACCGTGTGCTCCACGTGGTCGATGCCGTGGGGCGCGGTGAACAGCAGCATCGGCGCCCCGTCGAGGCGGCCCACCTCGACGAGCGTCTCGTAGCGGCCCGGTCCGACGTGGTGGCGGCCGTCGTCGAGACCGTTGATGACCACCTCCTCGAGCGGGTCGCCCTCCTGGGGGACCCGGTACATCTCCTGCGCCGCGACGTCGGCGAACTGCTGCGCACTCACGAGATACGCGCGGGCCGCGGTCGGGCCACCCGGGGCGTCGTGGTCGTAGAAGGCCACTCCCCCGCCCCACTGCGGTGACTCGCCGGCGAAGTACAGCGCGCCCGGCAGGTCGACCGGAACGCTGCGACGCGGCGGCGTGGCATCGCGCGCACCGGGGTTGTGCCGCCTGCCCCCCGGAGGCACCCCGCCCGCGAGGTAGCTCTCGAGCCGGGCAGCGCTCATGTTCGACCCGTAGCTGACGTACCAGACCTCGCCCTCGGCGGGCAGCGGTTCGGCCTCACCTTGCCGCGACATCCCGCGACGCTAACGCGTCCGTAGAATTGGGCGGATGTCCACCCTCGACCGCGGCGCCGCCTCCGGCCCACGCACGCTCGCCGACCAGCTGCGTGCCTGGCCGGACGAGCGGCTGGCGGCGCTGCTCGAGGCGCGTCCCGACCTGGCCACACCCGCACCGCACGACTCGGCCCAGCTGGCGGCCCGGGTCGTGGTGCGCGCCTCGGTGATGCGTGCCCTCGACCAGCTCGACACCTTCGAGCTCGCCGTGCTGCGCGCACTGGTCTCCGGCGACCGGCCGAGCGAGGTGGGGGCCACGCCCAACGCGATCGAGACCGCACTGGCCAGGCTGCGCACGCTGGCCCTGGTGTGGGGCGAGGACGACCGGCCGGTCGTCGCGGTCGGGGAGCTGCTCCTGGCCGAGGAGGTCGAGGGCCAGCCGACCGGACGGCCCCCCGAGCTGGCCACCGCCCCCCGCGAGCAGTCGCTGGTCGACTCGACCGCGGCAGGCGCCGCCTTCGAGCTGGTACGTCGGACCGAGCTCCTCCTCGACCGCTGGGGGACGCACCCCCCGGCCGCGCTGCGGACCGGAGGCCTCGGGGTCCGCGACCTGCGCGCTGCCGCCGAGCTGATGCACCTCGAGCCCCAGGGGGCCGCCCTGGTGATCGAGACGGCCGCGGCCGCGGGGCTGCTGGACCAGGGCATGACCGACGACCTCGACGGCGCGTGGTTGCCCACCGACGCCTTCGACGCCTGGCTGGACCGCTCCACGGCCGACCGGTGGTCGGTCCTCGCCCGGGCCTGGCTCAGCAGTCCCCGGGTCGTCGCCGCGGTCGGCAGGCGGATCGCGGACAAGCCGGTGAACGCACTCGCGCCCGACCTCTCCCGCAACTGGCTGCTGGGCCTGCGCGCCGACGTGCTGCGCGAACTGCGTGACCTGGACGAGGGTCAGGTCCTCGCCCCGGGCACGGGCGTGGCGTCGCTGGTCGCCCGGTTGCAGTGGCGCCGCCCCCGACGCCCGGCCGCGCAGCTCGACGAGGTCGCAGCCCTCCTCAGCCAGTGCGCTGCCCTCGGGATCACCGGCCTGGACGGGCTGGGCGGCTTCGGTCGGCTGCTCGTCGCGGGCGGCGCGGCGGCCCCGGTGCTGACCGAGCTGCTGCCCGCGCCGGTGGACCACATCCTGCTCCAGGCCGACCTCACCGCGATCGCTCCCGGCCCGCTGGAGCAGGAGCTCGCGCGCAACCTGGCGCTGGTCGCCGACGTGGAGTCGCGAGGCGGCGCCACGGTGTACCGGTTCGGCTCGACCAGTGTCCGGCGGGCCTTCGACGCAGGGTGGTCGGCGGCCGAGGTGCACGACTTCGTGCGCGAGACCTCCCGCACCCCGGTACCGCAGTCGCTCAGCTACCTCGTCGACGACGTCTCGCGCCGCTTCGGCACCCTGCGGGCCGGGCAGGCCGAGTCGTTCCTGCGCAGTGACGACGAGACCGCGTTGACCGAGCTCATGCACGCCAGTGGGGCCGAGTCGCTGCGGCTGCGGCGGATCGCGCCCACGGTGATCGTCTCCGACGTCCCCCTCGGCACCCTGCTCCCCCGCATCCGCGAGCTCGGTCTCGCGCCGGTGGTCGAGGCGCTCGACGGCACGGTGCGGGTGGCGCGGCCCGACGTGTTCCGGGCCCGTGCGGCGCGACGTCGTACGCCAGCAGCGGCGACGGCCAGGTCCGGAGCGCGCACCGCCGCCGTCGTCTCCGCCATCCGCGTCGGCGACCGAGCGGCGGCCACGCGACCCGCCCGTGCGAGGAGCGCCTCGTCGCCGACCGACGTGATCGCGCTGCTCCGGGAGGCTGCGGAGGGCGGGGAGCAGCTCGTCATCGGGTACGTCGGCAGCGACGGCACCGTGGGCGAACGGGTGGTCAGCCCCGAGCGCGTCGAGGGAGGCCGGTTGACGGCGTACGACGCCCGCAGCGACGCCTCGCGTACCTTCGCGCTCCACCGGATCACCGCGGTGTCGCGACCGGCGGCGTCATGAGGACCATCGGGCTGCTCGGCGGGATGAGCTGGCAGTCGACGGCGCTCTACTACCAGTTGGCGAACGAGATCGTCGGTGACCGGCTCGGCGGTCTCCACTCGGCGCGGCTGCTGATGGCCTCGGTCGACTTCGCGGACATCGAGGCGCTGCAGGTGGCCGGGGAGTGGGAAGAGGCGGGTGCCCTGCTCGGCCGGGAGGCCGCCCGTCTCGAGGCCGGCGGCGCCGACTTCCTGGTGCTCTGCACCAACACCATGCACAAGGTCGCGCCCGCGATCGAGGACGCCGTCTCGATCCCGCTGCTGCACCTCGGCGACGCCACCGCCGCGGCGGTCCTCGCGGGGGGTTGTCGCACGGTCGGGCTGCTCGGCACCGGCTTCACCATGTCGCAGGACTTCTACCGCGGGCGGCTGGAGTCGCACGGACTCACCGTGCTGGTGCCGTCCCTCGAGGACCAGCAGACGGTGCACCGGATCATCTACGACGAGCTCTGCCTCGGCCTGGTGCGCGCGGAGTCGCGGGCG
Source organism: uncultured Actinomycetota bacterium (assembly GCA_963698945.1). GTDB lineage: Bacteria > Actinomycetota > Actinomycetes > Propionibacteriales > Nocardioidaceae > Marmoricola. The sequence continues at coordinate 60,851 of CAVOST010000021.1, forward strand.
GCGTACGTCGACGTGGTCGGCCGCCTGGTGACCGCGGGCGCCGAGGGCGTCATCCTCGGCTGCACCGAGATCGAGCTGCTGATCGGCCCCGACGACGTCGACCTCCCGACCTTCGCCACCACCCGCCTCCACGTCGAAGCGGCGGTCGAGATGGCGCTTTCCTGACCGCGCGGTGTGCTAGCCCGGTCTCGACCAATCCGCGTCCCAGGGCGCACCGAACTCCACCTGTCGGGGCGTCGTGGGCATCTCCCGGAACCCGCTCGCGGCGCCTCGGCAACCCGCCTCCGTACACTCGCCTCGCGATGAATGAAGGCCCCCTGATCGTCCAGTCGGACAAGACGCTGCTCCTCGAGGTCGACCACGAGCAGGCGGATGCCTGTCGCAAGGCGATCGCACCGTTCGCGGAGCTCGAGCGCAGCCCGGAGCACATCCACACCTACCGCCTCACCCCGCTGGGGCTCTGGAACGCGCGCGCCGCGGGCCACGACGCGGAGCAGGTCGTCAACGTGCTGCTCACCTTCAGCCGCTACGCCGTCCCCCACGCCCTGCTCGTCGACGTGGCCGAGACGATGGCGCGCTACGGCCGGCTGCGGCTCGAGAAGCACCCGAGTCACGGGCTGGTGCTCGCCAGCAGCGACCGGGCGGTCTTCGAGGAGGTGCTGCGCAGCAAGAAGGTCGCCGGGATGGTCGGCGAGCGGCTGGACCCGGACACCGTCGCCGTCCACGCCAGCGAGCGCGGCAACCTCAAGCAGGCGCTGCTCAAGCTCGGCTGGCCGGCAGAGGACTACGCGGGTTACGTCGACGGCGAGGCCCACCCCATCGCGCTCGACGAGAGCGACTGGTCGCTGCGCACCTACCAGAAGGAGGCGGCGTCGTCGTTCTGGGACGGCGGCTCGGGGGTCGTCGTCCTCCCCTGCGGTGCCGGCAAGACGCTGGTCGGGGCCGCCGCCATGGCGCACGCCCAGGCAACGACGCTGATCCTGGTCACCAACACCGTCGCCGCCCGTCAGTGGAAGTCCGAGCTGGTACGACGCACCAGCCTGACCGAGGAGGAGATCGGCGAGTACAGCGGCGCCCGCAAGGAGGTCCGGCCGGTCACCATCGCGACGTACCAGGTGCTGACGACGAGGCGGAAGGGCGTCTACACCCACCTCGAGCTGCTCGACGCCCGCGACTGGGGCCTGATCGTCTACGACGAGGTGCACCTGCTGCCCGCGCCGATCTTCCGGATGACGGCCGACCTGCAGGCCCGCCGCCGCCTCGGCCTCACGGCCACGCTGGTGCGGGAGGACGGCCGCGAGGGCGACGTGTTCAGCCTCATCGGTCCGAAGCGGTACGACGCCCCGTGGAAGGACATCGAGTCGCAGGGCTGGATCGCTCCGGCCGACTGCGTGGAGGTGCGGGTCACCCTGCCCGAGGGGGAACGGCTGGCCTACGCCACCGCCGACCCCGACGAGCGCTACCGGTTGGCCAGCTGCACCCACTCCAAGACGCTCGTGGCCGAGCGGCTCGTCAAGGAGCACGAGGGCGAGCCGACGCTGGTGATCGGCCAGTACCTCGACCAGCTCGACGAGCTGGCCGACCACCTCGGGGCTCCCGTGATCAAGGGCGAGACGACCGTCAAGGAGCGCGAGCGGCTCTACGCCGCCTTCCGCGAGGGCGAGCTCGACCTGCTGGTCGTCTCCAAGGTCGCGAACTTCTCGATCGACCTGCCGGAGGCCGCTGTCGCGATCCAGGTCTCGGGCAGCTTCGGCTCGAGGCAGGAGGAGGCGCAGCGGCTGGGCCGGCTGCTGCGACCCAAGGCCGACGGCCGGACGGCGCGGTTCTACACCATCGTGAGCCGCGACACCGTCGACGCCGACTTCGCCCAGAACCGCCAGCGCTTCCTGGCCGAGCAGGGCTACGCCTACCGCATCGTGGATGCGGCTGACTTGTGACATCGCCTGCCTCGTAGGCTCATCCGATGCCCGCCACCCCCCTCGAGGTGCTGCTCCTCGAGAACATCCATCCCGCGGCCGTCGAGGTCTTCGAGCGCAACGGCTACGTGGTGCGCACCCGGTCGCACTCGCTGGGTGAGGACGAGCTGATCGAGGCGGTGCAGGGCGCCGCGCTGCTCGGGGTCCGCTCCAACACGCACGTGACCGAGAAGGTGCTGGGCAACGCGCCCCACCTCCTCGGCGTCGGGGCGTTCTGCATCGGCACCAACCAGCTCGACCTGACCGCTGCGGCCGAGCGCGGCATCGCTGCCTTCAACGCGCCGTACTCCAACACGCGCAGCGTCGTGGAGCTGGTGATCGGCGAGATCATCGCGTTGGCGCGCCGGCTGCCGGAGAAGACGCAGAAGATGCACGCGGGCGTGTGGGACAAGTCGGCGCACGGCAGCCACGAGGTGCGCGGCCGGACGCTGGGCATCGTCGGCTACGGCAACATCGGCACCCAGCTCGGCAACGTGGCGGAAGCGCTCGGCCTCCGCGTGATCTTCTTCGACACCGCCGACCGGCTCGCCCACGGCAACGCCCGGCGCGTCGGCAGCCTCACCGAGCTGCTCGAGCAGTCCGACGTCGTGACGCTCCACGTCGACGGTCGTCCCGGCAACGCGGGCCTGTTCGGAGCCGAGCAGTTCGCCCTGATGAAGCCGCGATCGGTGTTCATCAACGCCTCGCGCGGCATGGTGGTCGACGACGCCGCGCTCCGCGAGAACATCCTGTCCGGGCACATCGCCGGAGCGGCCCTCGACGTCTTCCCGGTCGAGCCGAAGGCCCAGGGCGACACGTTCGAGTCGGCCCTGCGCGGCCTCGACAACGTCATCCTCACCCCGCACGTCGGCGGGTCGACGCAGGAGGCGCAGGAGGAGATCGGGAGCTTCGTCGCCGGCAAGCTCACCCGCTTCCTGGCCGGCGGAAGCACCGAGCTGTCGGTCAACCTGCCGACCGTGGCGGCCCCGGCGCTGGAGTCCGGCAGCCGCGTCGCGCTGCTGCACCGCAACACGCCCGGCGTGCTGGCCCGGGTCAACCGGGCCCTGGCCGACCAGCAGGCCAACGTGACCGCGCAGTACCTCTCCACCCGGGGCGAGCTGGGCTACGTCGTCACCGACGTCGAGGACGCCCTGCCGGACCACGCCCTCGACGGGCTGCGTGAGGCCGAGTCGACGATCTGGCTGCGGACCTTCGCGGTCTGAGCGTGCTCAGCGCCCGGCGCGCTGGGCGGCGACGAGGTCATGGCGCAGCAGTGGGGACAACCGGTCGCTCGACCCTGAGACCACCCGGCCGCCGAGGTGGTACGGCTGCGGTGGTGCGAGCCGCGGGCAGACCCGGTCGGGGCGGGTGCCGGACTGGCGCCGCGGCACGGCGCCGGTGCGCAGGTAGGCCGCAACGGTGTCGTCGACACACGTCACCCCGGACAACGAGCTGGCGTGGGTGGTCCCGCCGAGCCCGACGACCAGCGAGGCGGAGGGGAACAGCCGCCGGACCCTCAGCGCGCCGGAGTACGGCGTCGCGGCGTCACGCGTCTCGGTGATCAGCAGCATCTTCGGTACGGCCGGAGCACCCGCCACGGACAGGCGGGTGTGCCTCGGCGCCTGCCAGGTCAGGCAGGGCGCGTTGAACCAGGTGTTGCCCCACGTGAGGTAGGGCGCGGTGCGCTGGAGGAGGAGGGAGTCGTCGCGGGTGCGGTCCCATCCCGGCCACGAGACGTCGGAGCACTGCACGGCGTTGTACATCGCGTACTCGTTGTCGCCCCCGGCGTTCTCCCGGTGGTAGCGCGCCAGCAGCGCTCCCCCGCGGTGCCGCCGGATCAGCGCTGAGTAGTCACGGCCGATGCCGACCCACTCGTAGACGTAGTAGGCCGCGTCCAGCAGCGAGTCGGCGAGCTCGTCGGGCCCGAGGCGTCCCTGCGCCGCCGGGTGGCGCCGGAGCCGGCGCAGCTCGCGGTAGTAGCCGCGACGGACGGCCTTCCACCGGTGCCCGAGCTTGAAGGCACGGGGGTGCGGCCGCCAGGTAGCGGAAGAAGATGTCGATGTTGCGGTTGAAGCCACGGTCCTGGTCGAGGTTCGCGGCGTACCAGACGCGGGTGGGGTCGACCACGCCGTCGAGGACGAACCGGCCGACGCGCTGCGGGAACCGGGTCGCGTAGACCTGGCCGAGGTAGCTGCCGTAGGAGAAGCCGTAGAACCCGATCCGGCTCACTCCCAGTGCGACCCGGATCGCCTCCATGTCGAGGACACTGTCGAGGGTGGTGACGTGGCGCAGCAGGCTGCGCTTCGCGCTGGTGTCGGCGCAGCCCGCCGCGTAGCTGCGGCTCCTTGCCAGCCAGTAGTGCGTGGTCCACGCCCGCACGGGCCGGTAGTCCGGCCGGTTGTCGCCGAACTGGTTGCGGGCGCAGTGCAGCGCCGGTGAGCTGGCGCCGACCCCGCGCGGGTCGAAGCCGATCCAGTCGTAGGCCGCCCCGGCCCCTCCCGGCACGTAGTCGCCGATGGCGGCCATGCTGCGCCCGGTGGCACCCGGCCCGCCGGGGTTGACCAGCATCACTCCCTTGTACGACGACGCGGTGTGCGGACGCCGCGACAGGGCCAGCCGCACCTGTGGGCCGGTGGGGTCCGCACGGTCGAGGGGCACGGTGAGCGACCCGCACTGGAGCCCGAGGTAGCGCAGCTGCGGGTCGGTGCACGACGCCCAGTGGATCGTCGGCACCGGGGCCGCCGGCGCCGGGTCCACCGACCCGGGGACGACCAGCAGACCGACTGCGAGGAGCGCAGCGGTGGTGAGGGCGCGAAGACGGAGCACGACTACCTTTTGTGTGGGAATGTGAAATCTAGTCGACGGGGATGCCCAGCGCCCGCGAAAGCGCATCGTCGACCAGCATCCGCCAGGAGCGCACGCGGTCGACGTCGACGGAGGCGCGGGTCCACGAGCCCGCGGCACGTGCGGCCGATCCGATGGCGAACCGGCGCACCCCGGCCCGGACCAGCCACGGCACCACATCGGGCGTGAGACCACCGCCGGCCACGAGCAGAGCCGCGACCCGCGGGTCGTTCCGGCAGCGGGACAACAGCTCCTCCGAGCCGTGCTCGATCCCCCTCGTCGACCCGGCCGAGACGACGCCCTCCAGGCCCGGCAGCGACATCACGTCGCGCCACGCCCGGTCGGCGTCGAGCGCGGAGTCGAAGCCGTGGAACATCCATCGGCAGCCCTCGAGCTCGGCGCACATCTCGGCGCAGCCCTCGCGGTCGATCTCGAGGTCTCGGTCGAGGAACCCGAAGGCAAGCCCGGCGGCCCCCAGCTCCAGGAACGAGGCCCCGACCTCCACGAGGGCGTTGTCGCCCTCCCACTGGTGCGGTGTGTCGGCCGGGCTCAGCGCCACCCAGACCGGGAGGTCGGTCTCGCGCACCACCGCGGAGACGACCGACGCCTCAGGGGTGTGGTGGCCCTGCTCCGGGTCGGCGCTCAGCAGCAGCCGGTCGGCCCCGCCTGCCGTCGCCGCAGCGGCGTCACGCGCGTGGAGGACGACCACGGCGAGCTCTGCCGACTCTTGGGCCCCCGTGGCAGGGCTGTTCCCGGTGGTCACAATGGACATCGTGACATCTCTCGACGTGGTGATGCGGGCCCGCGCGCTCGTGCTCCACGACCTCGAGAGCACGGGCGTCGCCGACCCGGCCACCGTGTCGGTGCTCGAGTCGGCCCTGGCCGACCGGGGCTGGTGGCTCGAGCAGTGGACCGAGGGGCGCGACTTCGTCGTGGGACTGGTCGCGCAGGACGTGCAGGACTCGTTGCTGGAGACCAACGGCCGCTGGCCGCTGTGCCGGGCCTGCGACCTCGTGGAGCCGCACGCCCTCTACGTCCACCCCGACCTCGGCGGGCCCGACCCGACGTGGGTGTGCGAGCACGCGGGCATCGAGGTCGCGCCGGTCGGCGCGCTCTAGCGCAGGTGCTCGGGCCGCAGCACCGGGACCCACAGGGTGTAGCGGTCAGCGCGGTAGACGCTGCGGGTCACCTCGACGACGTTCTCGCGGCAGAAGGCACGACGGGAGATGTGCAGGACCGGCGAGCCGGGCTCGAGCTCGAGCAGCTCGGCCTCCTCCTCGGTGGCAATGCCGGCGAGCACGGAGTCCTCACCCCAGGTGGGCATCAGGTCGCGCATCGCGAACCAGGTGTAGAGGCTCGAGGGCAGCTGCTCGTCGAGGAAGTTCGCGAACAGCTCGAGCGAGAGGTAGACGTGCTGGATGGCCATCGGCACGCCGTCGGCGAGCCGCAGCCGCTGCCAGTGCGCGATCGGCATGCCCTCCTCGATCTCGAGCGCGCGGGCGACGCCGGGCCCCGCGCTCTCGCGGCGGGCCAGCAGGGTCTTGGACTCCGGCCGCTTGCCGCGGCGCTCCATCTCCTCGGTGTAGGCCGAGAGCCGCATCTGCATGTCGATGAGCGGCTTGGTCACGAACGTGCCGCGCCCGGCGACCCGCTCGAGCAGGCCCTGGGCCACGAGCGCGTCGATCGCGTGACGCACCGTCATGCGGGCGACCCCGAACTGCTCGGCCAGGTCGCGCTCGGACGGCGCGGGCGTTCCCGGCTCCGCGTTCACGATCACGGACCGGACGTACTCGCGCACCAATACGTGCTTGCGACCGCGCCTGCCGCTGCTCCGGCCGTCCCCGTCTACCACCGATCAGTCCCCTTCATCTGGTCTACACCAGCAGAACCTAACCAAGGATCTGCGGGTTGTGGACACGGAAGTCCGAAAATAAGACTCAGAAATCGCCCGTAGCGGCTCTATTCGGTGCCGATGGCCCTCAGAACGTCGAGGCGCGCGGCCCTGCGGGCCGGAAACACGGCCGCGAGGACCCCCGCGGCGGCCGCCAGCAGCAGGAAGACGCCGAGCTGCAGCCACGGGATCGACAGCTCGGTCAGGCCGTCCTCCTCCAGCGCGGAGACCATCAGGCCCCCGAACAGCACCCCGAGCACCGTGCCGAGCACGCCACCGAGGGCGGCGACCGCGACGGACTCGAGACGGATCATGGTGCGCAGCTGACGGCGGCTGACACCGACGGCCCGGAGCAGGCCGACCTCGCGGGTCCGCTCGATCACCGAGAGACTGAGCGTGTTGATCACTCCCAGGATGGCGATGATCACCGAGAGCCCGAACAGGCCGTAGATCAGGTAGAGGAACTGGTTGATCTGCGTCCTCTGTTCGGCCGCGAATCCCTCGGGATCCTTCACGGTCACGGTGGGGAGGTCCTTGACGACTCCTTCGATCCCGGCACGCACGGCGTCGGTGCTGGCCCCGGGGTCCTTGGTCACCATCACCATCGCGTCCAGCGGTGCCAGCCCGCCCTTCGCGAGGGTGTCAGGGGTGACCACGTAGTCGCCGGGCACGGCCGGGTTGCTCGGGAACAGCGCCACCACCTTGAGGTCGATGTCGCGCGCCTGGAACTTCATCGTGACGGTGTCGCCGAGCCCGAAGCCCTTGGACTTCGCCGCGTTCTCGGCGATCGCGACCGTGCCCGGTCCCAGCGCAGCGAAGGAGCCCGCGACCGTGGGGATCGAGAACGCGATCCCGAACGCCTTGGGATCGACACCGACCGTCCACGCGCTCCCGCCGCCCTTCAGCTCGGGAAAGGCGCTCCGGAGCTCGGTCACACCCGAGACGCCGTCCAAGCGGCGCACCTCCTCGGCGACGTCGGTCGAGAACGGCTGTCCGACGACGTTGGAGATGATGAACTGCGAGGTCAGCGACTTCTCGAGGGCGGCGTCGGTGCTGGCCGCGGCCGAGCTGCCGAAGATCGACATCATCGACATCAGGGCCAGCCCGATCATCAGGGCACTCGCCGTGGCGCCGGTGCGGCGGGGGTTGCGCAGGGCGTTCTGGGCGGCCAACCGACCGACGGTCCCGAACGGACGGCGGTAGATCGCACCGAACAGGAGCAGCACGGGGCGCCCGAGGAACGCGCTCATGAGGAACACCCCGAGCACGACGAGGACGATCCCGCCGCCGATGCCGAGCAGGGCGGCGTTGCCGTCACCGTTCAGGTTGATACCGATGAGTGCCGCTCCGACCAGCACCAGCACCGTGCCGATGAGGACACGGCGCCGCATCGAGGACTCCGGCAGGGCCACGTCGTCACGCAGCGCCTCGATCGGGGCGACCCGGGAAGCCCGCCGCGCGGGGACCAGCGCCGCGACGGCGGTGATACCCACTCCGACGACGTATGACCAGATGACCGCTTCCCAGGTCATGGGGAAGTCCGCCCGGCTCAGGTCCAGCCCGAACACGCCGAACAGCCAGCGCAGGCCCAGCGCGAGCAGGTACCCGACCCCCAGCCCGACCGTCGAACCCAGCAGTCCCACGGCAATCGCCTCGACGAACACCGATCCGTTGACCTGCCGGCGCGAGGCGCCCATCGCCCGCAGCAGCGCCAGCTCGCGGCTGCGCTGGGCGACCAGGATCGAGAAGGTGTTGAAGATGATGAAGATCCCCACGAACGAGGGAGACACCGGCGAAGACCAGCAGGAAGGTCTGCAGGAAGCCGAGGATCTCGTCGAGGCTCTCCTGGTTCTTCTTGACGTAGGAGTCGCCGGTCTGGGCGACCACGCCCTCCGGCAACACCGTCTGCGCAGCCTTGGCTAGCTCGGTCTGGGAGACACCCGGGGCCGCGTTGAGGGAGACCGTGCCGTAGACGTCCCGGCCGCCGAAGAAGCGCTCCTGCATGAAGCGGGTGTCGAAGACCGTCATGGTGGCGCCGTTGAGGCCGCCCGACCCGAATTCGACCAGCCCGGTGATCTTGACCTTCATCAACGGCGGCCGACCCGGAGTCGCCAGCTCGACCTCGTCGCCGACCCCGAAGCCGCCCTTCTCGGCGGTGTCGACGTCGAGGGCGACCTGGTCGGCCCCTGTGGGGTACTCGCCCTCGGTCAGGGTGAGGATCGGCTTGCCGTTCAGGGACTCGGCGTCGGTCGGGTTGACGGCCAGGCCGGGCGGGCCGTTGCCGCCGATGACCTTGCCGTCCTTGCCGATGACGAAGACCGTCTGCAGCGTGTTCTGCGGGTTGGCCGACGCCACCTCGGGCAGGGCCTCGAGCTTGGGTACGACGCTGGCCGGGAACGTGCGGTTGTCCTGGCCGGAGTCGAAGTCGTTGGCACCCTTGTACGCCACCTCCACATCGGCCGTGCTGCCCTCGATGATGTCGTCGAAGGCGCCGCCCATGGCGTTGGTGAAGATCAGGGTCCCGGCGACGAACGCCACGCCGAGCACGATCGCGAACGCGGAGAGCAGCAGGCGCAGCTTGCGGGCGAACAGGTTGCGCCAGGTCACGCGCCACACGTCAGCCGCCCTCGCCCGGCGGGGCGGGCTCCCGGGAGGCGAGCTCCTGCATCTTGCTCAGGACCAGTTCGCGGTCGGGACTACGGAGCTCGTCGACGACGAGCCCGTCGGCGAGGAAGACCACCCGGTCGGTGTACGCCGCCGCCACCGGGTCGTGGGTCACCATCACGATGGTCTGGCCGCTCTGGTCCACGCTCGAGCGGAGCAGGGTGAGCACCTCGGCGCCGGACTTGGAGTCGAGGTTGCCGGTGGGCTCGTCGGCGAACACGATGTGCGGGCGGCTCATCAGCGCCCGGGCAACGGCGACCCGCTGCTGCTGGCCGCCGGAGAGCTGGTTGGGCCGGTGGTCGAGCCGGTCACCCAGGTTGACGGTGCCGATGACCGCGTCGTACCACTCCGGCTCGGGCTTGCGGCCCGCGATCGACAGCGGCAGCAGGATGTTCTCGCCGGCTGTCAGCGTCGGCACCAGGTTGAAGGACTGGAACACGAAGCCGATCCGATCGCGGCGCAGCTGGGTCAGCTTCTTGTCCGACAGGCCGCCGATCTCGGTGTCGCCGACGAACACCTGGCCCGAGGTCGGGTTGTCCAGGGCCGCACAGCAGTGCATCAGCGTGGACTTGCCCGAGCCCGACGGGCCCATGACCGCGGTGAACTCACCGGCCATGATGTCCAGGCTCACCCCGTCCAGCGCCCGCACCTCGGCGTCGCCGGAGCCGTAGACCTTGGTCAGGTCGACGACGCGCGCCGCCACCGTGGATCCGCCTGCGACCGGGGAAATCTCGTCCTGAACCGTCGTCATGGCCCAACGGTGCCAGCAACGTGGGCATCAGCGCACTCGGGAATCACCCTGAGCTGGCCCCAGATGTGGGTGGGCGGTTTCCCATGGGAGGAACTCTCTTTGTCCCGGGAGTCGATCCATGCACAGGTTCTTGCCGCGTCGCACAGGAAACTTCCTGTGCTCGGAGGCAGAAAACCTTCCTCGCATGGGAAACCGGCGGCACCCACCCCGCGAGGAACCCGACCCGCTCAGCGTCGCCGCAGCACCCGCCACAGGAGCAGCACCGCGAGCACGGCGATCAGGCCCTCGCGCCAGTAGCTCTTGGCGAGCACCGGTAGCACCGTGGCGCCGAGGTCGAGGGCGTCGTCGTTGCTCGCGGGCGGGGGTGGCGTCGGCCTCGCCGGTGCCGGAGGTGCGGTCTCCTGCTTGGCCTTGGCCGTCTTGGTCGCCGCATCCGCCGCGCTCGAGGCAGCGGCCGGGGTCGTGGCCGCAGGCGTCACGGTCGGCTCAGGCGCCGCCTCCGTGGCCTCCCCCGCGCCCAGCTTCTGCTCGAGGCAGTCGGTGAACTGACCGAGCAGCTTGTCGCTGACGTCCTGCATCACCCCACGACCGAACTGCGCCGGCTTGCCGGTGATGGCGAGATCGGTGCGCACCACGACCCTGGTGCGGCCGCCGCCCTCGTCGGCCAGGGTCGCGACCACGTTGGCGCCGGCCGTGCCGTTGCCCCGCTTGTCCTTGCCCTTGGCCTCGATCACCATGCGCCGGGCCGCCTCGTCCTTCTCGATGAAGGTGCCCGAGCCGTTGTAGACGAGGGCTATCGGACCGAGCTTGACCTTGACGGTGCCCTGGAAGGAGTCGCCCTCGACCGAGGTGACCTGGGCGCCCGGGAAGCACGCGGCCACCGACTCGATGTCGTCGAAGGCCGTCCACGTCTCCTCGAGCCCGGCCGGGACGGTGAACTCGTGCGTCAGCTCCACCCGGTCAGCCTCCCGCGGCCTTCAGGACCGCCCGCCGGGTGAGCACCGTGGCGAGGTGCTTGCGGTAGTCGGCGTCGCCGTTGAGGTCCGATGGCGGGCTGGTGCCGTCGGCCACCTGGTCGCAGGCCGCGCGGACGCCGTCCTCGGTCGCCTCCTGGCCGACGAGCGCCTGCTCGGTCGCCGTGGCCCGCAGAGCAGTGGAACCCATGTTGGTCAGGCCGATGCGGGCCTCGCTGATCGTGCCGCCATCCAGCTTGACCGCCGCGGCCACCGCCACGATCGGCCACTGGTGAGCGACCCGCACGAACTTCTCGTAGTGGCTGCCCCACCCGTCGTACTTCGGGAAGCGGATGCCGACGAGCAGCTCGTCCTCCCCGACGGCCGTGGTGAACAGCCCTTCGAAGAAGTCGCCCGCCGCCACGGTCCGGTCGCCGTTGGGCCCCTGGATCAGCAGCTCGGCGTCCAGGGCCAGCGTCGGAGCTCCGCAGTCGCCCGCGGGATCGGCGTGCACGAGCGCGCCGCCGAGGGTGCCGCGGTGCCGGATCTGCGGGTCGGCGACCTCGGAGATGGCCTTGTGCAGCAGGCCGAGGCTGTTGCCTATGCCGTCGTGGGCCAGGATCTCGTAGTACGGCGCCATCGCCCCGATGGTGATCGTGTCGCCGTCGTCGGAGATCTCTCGCAGTGAGTCGATCCCGCCGAGGTCGATCAGCACCTCGGGCGCGTTGAGCCGCATCCGCAGCACCGGCAGCAACGACTGGCCTCCGGCCAGCACCTTGGCGTCGTCCCCGTGTGCCGACAGGGCCGACAGCGCCTCGTCCAGGGTCGTCGGCGCGAGGTACTCGAACTGTGCGGGGATCATGCGCCTGCTCCGTCCGTGCGGTCGGTCTGTCCCTCTTGGCCGGTCGACGGGTCGAAGTGTGCGGCCGCGCCTCCGGTCGTCGGGTCGGCTCCGCCGGCATCGCCGGCATGGATGGCGCGCCACACCCGCTCCGGGGTGCAGGGCATCTGGATGTCGCTCACCCCGAAGGCGCGTACGGCGTCCACGACGGCGTTGACCACCGCCGGGGTGGAGGCGATCGTGCCCGCCTCGCCCACTCCCTTGGTGCCCAGCGAGTTCGTCGTCGACGGCGACGTGGTGTGGTCGGTCTGGAAGCTGATCGTGTCGGCGGCCGTCGGCACGAGGTAGTCCACGAACGACGCCGAGACCAACGTGCCGGAGTCGTCGTGCACACCCTCCTCCCACAACGCCTGGGAGATCCCCTGCACGAGCCCGCCGTGCACCTGGCCCTCGACGATGAGCGGGTTGATGATCACGCCGACGTCGTCCACGCAGACGTACTTGCGCAGCTTCACCTCGCCGGTCTCCGTGTCGACCTCGGCGGCACACAGGTGCGTGCCGTGCGGGAAGCTGAAGCTCACCGGATCGAACGTCGCCTCCGAGTCGATGGACGGCTCCGACCCCGTCGGGCAGGTCGTGGCCGGTGAAGGCGGCCATCGCCACCTCGGTGATGCCGACACCCTGGTCGGTGCCGCGCACGCCGAGGCGCCCACCCTTGAACTCGATGTCGTCCACGCTGGCCTCGAGCATGTGCGCGGCTATCGGCTTGGCCTTCTCGACGACGCGGTCCGCAGCCCGGACCACGGCCTCGCCCCCGACCACCAGTGAGCGCGATCCGTAGGTGTCCATGCCGCGGTGCGAGACCTGGGTGTCCCCGTGCAGGATCTCGACGTCCTCGAACGGGACGCCGAGACGGTCGGCCACGATCTGGCTGAACGCCGTCTCGTGCCCCTGTCCGTGCGGGCTGACCCCGACGGTCACCTCGACCTTGCCGGTGGCGAGCATCCGCACACCGGCGTGGTCCCAGCCGCCGGCCCCGTAGTCGAGCGACCCCAGCACCCGGCTCGGCGCGAGGCCGCACATCTCGGTGAAGGTGCTGATGCCGATGCCCAGCTGCACGGGGTCCTTGGAGTCGCGCCGCTGCTGCTGCTCGGCCCGCAGCTCGTCGTACCCGAAGAGCTCCTTGGCCTTGGCCGTCGCCTCCTCGTAGTTGCCGGAGTCGTACTCCAGGCCGGCCACCGTCGTGAACGGGAACTCCTCGTGCTTGATCCAGTTCTTCTCGCGGATCTCCAGGGGATCGACGCCGACCTCGACGGCCAGCTCGTCCATCAACCGCTCGATGGCGTAGGTCGCCTCGGGGCGTCCGGCGCCGCGGTAGGCGTCGGTCCAGGTCGTGTTGGTCAGCACCGTCTGGCAGCTGAAGCGGTACGCCGGGAACTTGTAGATGGCGTTGAACATGAAGGCGCCCAGGACCGGGATGCCACCGCCGACGAGCGCGACGTAGGAGCCCAGGTTCGCCAGCAGGTCGACCTTGAGGGCCGTGACCGTGCCGTCCTTCTCGGCGGCGAGCGTGAGTCGCTGCCACTGGTCGCGGCCGTGGTGACCCGACATCAGCGACTCGGAGCGCGTCTCGGTGTACTTGACCGGCCGCTGCACCTGGCGGGCCACCCACCAGGTGATCCACTCCTCCGGCTGCACCGCCAGCTTGCCGCCGAAGCCACCCCCCACGTCGGGAGCGATCACGCGAATCTTGGACTCCGGGACGCCCGGTGGTGGCGGCCAGCGCGAACCGCACGATGTGCGGGACCTGGGTCGAGGTCCACATCGTCAGCTGCTCGCCCGTGGGATCGACCACCACCGAGCGCGGCTCCATGTACGAGGGAATCAACCGCTGCTGGCGGTACTCCCTCTCGATCACGATGCCGCCGTCGCGCGCCTTCGCAATGGCCTCCTCGACGTCGCCGCCGGTGCCGGCCTCGCCGGAGTCGAAGACCCAGAGCGCCGACTTGTTGGTGCCCAGGTCGGGGTGGGCGAGCACCTGGTCCTCGGCCGCCTCCTTGAGGTCGAGCGCGGCGGGCAGCTCCTCGTAGTCGGCGTCGACCAGCTCGGCGGCGTCGCGCGCGGCGGCCGCGGTGCGGGCGACCACGACGGCAACGACCTCACCGGCGAAGCTGACCCGATCGGTCGCCATCGGCGGGTGCGCCGGCGCCTTCTGGTCGGGCGTGATCGGCCACGCGTTGATCATCACCCCGATCGAGTCGTCGAGGTCCTGCCCGGAGAACACCGCCACCACGTTCGGGGCGCCCTTGGCGGCGCCCGTGTCGACCGAGGTGATCGTGGCGTGGGCGAAGGGACTGCGGACCATCGCGAGGTGCAGCATCCCGGGCAGGGTCATGTTGTCGGTCCAGCGGGTGCGGCCGGTGATCAGGCGCGCGTCCTCCTTGCGTCGGCGGTCGCGGCCGATCTCGGCGGCGGCCGGGGCGTCCTGGGTGGCAGTCATGACGTGCTCCCGGCAGCGGTCTGCACGGCGCGGACGATGTTGTGGTAGCCCGTGCAGCGGCAGAGGTTGCCCTCGAGCCCGAGGCGGATCTCCTCCTCGGACGGGTCCGGGTTGTCGTTGAGCAGGTCGACCGACTGCATGATCATCCCGGGGGTGCAGAAGCCGCACTGGAGCGCGTGGCACTCGTGGAAGGCCGCCTGCACGGGGTGCAGGTTCCCGTTCTCGGCCAGGCCCTCGATGGTGGTGACCTCGTGCCCGTTGGCTTGCACGGCCAGGACGTTGCACGACTTCACGCTCCGCCCGTCGAGGTGGACGGTGCAGGCGCCGCAGTTGCTGGTGTCGCAGCCGATCACGGTGCCGGTCTTGCCGAGCTTCTCGCGCAGGTACTGCACCAGCAGCATCCGCGGTTCGACATCGTCGGAGACCGTGTCTCCGTCGACGGTGAGTTCGATCCTGGTCATCAACGCACTCCTGTCCATGGGTGTGACCCCAGTCACGCTAGGAGCAGGCGGTTGGCGAAAGGTTGGCCGAGCCGAATCTGCGCGAGGAACGAGCGCAAGTTCGACGCGAGGCGGTTGAGCGAGCCCGCGACCGAGGAACGAGGTCGCGACGGCGGGTCGAAACCCCGGGCCCAATCCCGGTCGAACGTTCGGTCTACCCGTCGACCGAACGACGGGGGGCCACCCACGTCAGCCGGGAGCGGTGGCTCTCGACGATCACGCGCAGCCGCTGGACCAGCCGGCCCCGCGTCTCACCCTTGTTCAGGAAGCCGTGCGCCCCCAGCTCGAGGGCCTTCTGGGCGGCGCGGCTGTCGCTGCCGAAGCCGGACAGCACCACGACGAGGGCCGTGGGGCAGTTCTTGCGGATGAGGGGCAGCGCCTGGAGCCCGTCGAGCACCGGCATCGCGATGTCGAGCAGCACGACGTCGGGCTGGTGCTCCGAAGCCGCGTCGACGCCGGCCCGCCCGTCGGCCGCCTCCCCGACGACGGCGAAGTCGTCCTCGCGGTCCAGAACGAGGCGAATCAGCTCACGCAGGTCCTCCGAGTCGTCGACGACGACGACCCTGATCGGTTCTGCGGCCTGCGTCACGTCGGGTTCCTCAGTTCTGGCGGTCGACCCGAGAGAGTGCAGGACTGCGACGGTACTCCGCCCCCGAGTCGGCGCGGAAGTCACACGACTCAATGCCCTGGCCAGGTTGCGGCGCCTGAAGATTCCTGCGATGAACTTGTACGCCCACCGCGCCGGCCAGAGAGCGAGGAGCGCAACGACGAACAGGAACTCCCCATCGGCAGTCTTCAGCCGCGTCGGCGGAGACGAGACCGAGCGACTCCAGGACGGCGCCGGCCACTCCGAGAAGAATCACGAAGACCACCAGAGGCGACCGGCCAGGCAACGAGGCGGCCCAGCAGCCCCGACACGCGCGGCCTCCGGCAGGAGCTTGGGGGCGACCTCGTCTGCGAAGTACTCCCCCGTGAACTCGTATGGGCTCTTCCACTTGCCCGGGTCTGCCGGCGGAGCCTGCGTCTGCGCCTCCTCGAGGGCCTGGTCGGCGGTGTCGAAGTGGTGGTCCTGCACCCACCGGGCCCGGACGGCGTGCCGCCGTGGGCGAGCGCGTCGGGGTCCGGGTCGACGAGGTGCTCCAACCCGCTCTTCAGGTCCTTGCCGACGCACCTCAGCCGCCGGTGCACGTACGTGTCGTCGGGACCTCGCATCACGATGGCCATCTCCACGGCCGCCGGCTCCAGCCGGCTGCGTTGCAGGCTCACCACCTGGGCCTTGTCCGACCACCGCGTACGTGACCGTGCCCGGGCTCGCGGAAGGTCTGCCACAACCTCGTGACCCGAGTCCCCTCCTCGGCAGGCGGCTCGGGCGCGACCGGGAAGTCCTGGACCACCGTCCGCTCCCTCCGACGCAGGGCGCTCACCAACCCGCAAGTCTATTCCGGCAAGGACGTTGCCGAGAGACCTCGAGTCTCTCGGGCTGAACGCCCCTCAGCGACGCTTCAGGCATGCCCGGTAGCCTGCCGGGCATGGCTGAGCAGACCGCGTGGGGCCACGGCCTGGCCACGATCGCCGAGGACGGCTCCGTCCTAGACACGTGGTACCCGTCACCGGCGCTGGGCAGCCCCTCCGGCGAGGCCGTCCCCGACGCGCTGGCCGCGCTCGCCCAGAAGCACCCCGACCGGCGGGTGCACACCGAGGTCGTCACCACCGAGATCGACCTCGACACCCCGCCCGACGGTGCCAGCGACGCCTACCTACGCCTGCACCTGCTCAGCCACCGCGTCGTCCGGCCGCACGAGGTCAACCTCGACGGCGTCTTCGGCCAGCTGTCCAACGTCGTGTGGACCAACCTGGGCCCGTGCGCGGTCCCCGGGTTCGAGGAGGTCCGCGCCACGCTGCGCGCGCAGGGGCCGGTGCAGGTCTTCGGGGTCGACAAGTTCCCCCGGATGACCGACTACGTCGTGCCGACCGGCGTACGGATCGCCGACGCCGACCGGGTGCGGCTCGGAGCCCACCTGGCATCGGGAACGACCGTGATGCACGAGGGGTTCGTCAACTACAACGCGGGCACGCTCGGCGCCTCGATGGTCGAGGGGCGCATCAGCGCGGGTGTCGTCGTCGGCGACGGCAGCGACGTCGGCGGTGGCGCCTCGATCATGGGCACCCTCTCCGGTGGCGGCACGCAGGTCATCTCGGTCGGCGAGCGCTGCCTGATCGGCGCCAACGCCGGGATCGGCATCTCGCTGGGCGACGACTGCGTCGTGGAGGCGGGCTGCTACGTGACCGCCGGCACGAAGGTCACCATCAAGGACATCGACTCCAAGCCCAAGGTCGTCAAGGCGGCCGAGCTCTCGGGTTCCAACAACGTGCTGTTCCGGCGCAACTCGGTGACCGGGACCGTCGAGGCGGTCCCACGGGCAGGCGAGGGCATCGCGCTCAACGCCGCCCTGCACAGCAACTGATGCGGCGTGCGCTCGTCGTCTTCGTCGTGGTCCTCGCCGTCGTCGCCGGCGTCGGGATCGCCTACTGGCGCGGCTCCGGGCCGCTGCCCGACCCCGAGGGCTGCCAGGCCAGCCTGGCCGGCCGCACCGTCCGGCTCGACCCCGCGCAGGCCGAGAACGCGACGCTGATCGCTGCCATCGGCGTGCGCCGTGGCCTGCCGGCCCGGGCGGTCTCGATCGCGCTGGCCACGGCCTACCAGGAGAGCAAGATCCGCAACCTTGCCGGCGGCGACCGGGACTCGATCGGGCTGTTCCAGCAGCGGCCGTCCCAGGGCTGGGGAACGCCGAAGCAGGTGCGCAACCCCTACTACTCCATCAACGCCTTCTACGACGTGCTGGCCAAGGTGGAGAACTACCAGTCGATGCGGATCACCGAAGCGGCCCAGAAGGTGCAGCGCTCGGGCTTCCCGGACGCCTACCAGGACCACGCGCCCGATGCGCGCGCGCTGGCCTCGGTGCTGACCGGCTACAGCTCGGGCGGCAAGTTCAGCTGCGTGGTGCACCAGCCGAGCGGCAAGGGCTCCGGCGACCGCGTCGTGAACCTCGTGGAGCGGGCCTACGGCAACGTCGGCATCGCCCGCACCGGCACCCGCCAGGACGTCGCCCTCGCCGTCACCGGTGCCGCTGGTCAACGCCTCGGATGGTCGGTGGCGGCCTTCCTGGTCGCCCACGGTGGCCACCTCAAGCAGGACCGCGTCGCCTTCGACGGCAAGCAGTGGAACACGGGGCGCAGCTCCGAGGACGGCTGGACAAAGGGCTCCGAGGGCAGTCGCACCCGGCTCGTCGTCAAGATGGGGTGAGCCGGTCCGCGGCAGCGGCGATGCGCTCGTCGGTGGCGGTGAAGGCGACCCGGACGTGGCGCCCGCCCTCGCGCCCGTAGAACGAGCCGGGGGCGACGAGGATGCCCCGGGCGGCCAGCCAGTCCACGGTGTCCCAGCACGGCTCGTCCCGGGTGGCCCAGAGGTAGAGCGACGCCTCGGAGTGGTCGATGCGGAAGCCCGCGTGCTCGAGCGCGGCGCGCAACGTCGTACGACGGGCCGCGTAGCGCTCGTGCTGGAGGGCCACGTGCTCGTCGTCCTCGAGCGCCGCGATCATCGCGTGCTGCTGGGGGCCGGGCATCATCAGGCCGAGGTTCCGGCGCACCGCCAGCAGCTCGCCCACGACGGCCGGGTCGCCGGCCACGAAGGCGCAGCGGTAGCCGGCGAGGTTCGACCGCTTCGACAGCGAGTGGACCGCCAGGATGCCCTCGAACGAGCCCCCGTTGACGTCGGCGTGCAGCACCGACATCGGGGAGGCGTCCCACGCACACTCGAGGTAGCACTCGTCGGAGACCAGCAGCGCCCCGCGCTCACGGCACCAGTCGACGACCTTGCGCAGGTGCTCCGGCGGCAGCACGCGACCGGTCGGGTTGGACGGGCTGTTCACCCACACCAGCGCGGGGCGGCGCGGGCCGAGCGACAGCAGCGAGTCGGTGGCCACCGTCTCTGCTCCGACCAGGGCCGCTCCCACCTCGTAGGTCGGGTAGGCCAGCCCGGGGTGCACGACCAGGTCGCCGGCGCCCAGGCCCAGGAACGTCGGCAGGCCGGCGATCAGCTCCTTGGACCCGACCGTTGGCAGCACGCCGCCCAGCCCGGGACCGACCACGCCGAACCGGCGGGCCAGCCAGTCCAGGCAGGCCTGGCGCGTCTCGGGCAGCCCGACCGTCTGCGGGTAGCCGGGAGCATCGGCCGCCGCGGCCAGCGCCGCCTGCACCACCTCGGGCGTCGGGTCGACGGGCGTGCCGATCGAGAGGTCGACGACACCGCCGGGGTGCGCGCGCGCCTTCTCGGCGTACGGCGCCAGGTGGTCCCAGGGGAAGTCCGGAAGTCTTCGCGAGACAGGAGTGGTTTCGACAGGCTCAACCACCGTGTGGGGTTACTCCTGGTTCTGGGGAGGCAGTTCCGCGATCATCGGGTGGTCGTGGTCGATCTCACCCATCTTGGCCGCGCCGCCGGGCGATCCGAGGTCGTCGAAGAAGTGGACGTTGGCGTCGTAGTACTCCTTCCACTCACCCGGGGTGTCGTCCTCGTAGTAGATCGCCTCCACCGGGCACACCGGCTCGCAGGCACCGCAGTCGACGCATTCGTCCGGGTGGATGTAGAGCATCCGCTTGCCCTCGTAGATGCAGTCGACCGGGCACTCGTCGACGCACGCACGGTCCTTGAGGTCGACGCACGGCTGGGCGATGACGTAGGTCACCTGGATCCTCCTCGGAGTTCTGGCACGAGGTCAGCCTAGTATCCCCCCGTGGTTGGGGATTCGCTCGGTCCGCACGTGGTCGGGCAGCGGGTCGTCGTACGCCGGTTGCTGCGTGGCGAGACGGGTCCGTCGGGCGGTCCGGCGATGACCGACGTGCTCGGGACCTGCGAGTCGTGGGAGGCCGGCAACGTCGTCGTACGCCGCGAGAAGGGCGACCTGGTCACCATCCCCACCGCCGACATCGTCGCGGGCAAGACGGTGCCGCCGCGGCCCTCGCCGCACCGGCGGCTCGACGACGTCGACGGCGGACCGACTGGCTCTGCCGGGCTGGCAGGCAGTCGAGACCGAACCACTCGGCGAGTGGTCGCTGCGCGCCTCGAGCGGCTTCTCCAACCGCGCCAACTCCGTCCTGGCGCTCGGCGACCCGGGGCTGCCGCTGGAGGCGGCCCTGGGCCGGGTCAGCGACTGGTACGCCCGGCGCTCGCTGGCGCCACGTGCCCACGCACATCCGGGCAGCGAGGTGGCGGCGACGCTCGAGGGCTCCGGGCTGGACCGCCTACGAGCCGACCACGCTGATGCTGGCGTCGGTGGCGAAGGCGCTGCGGCGTACGCCGGACCCGGGCGTGGAGGTGCGGCACGCGACGTCCGTCGACGAGGGCTGGCTCGCCACCGACGAGCGGGCGGCGCGGTTCGGGGCTGCGGCCCGCCAGGTCCTCGAGACGGGCGAGGTCACCCTGGCCACCGTGCGCGACGACGGCGGCGAGGTGCTGGCCCGCGGGCGCGGCGCCTACCACGGCGACTGGGTGGGGGTGGCCTCGCTGTGGACCCGTCCGGGCGAGCGCGGGCGGGGCCTGGGCACGGCGATCCTGAGGTCACTGCTCGAGTGGGGGGCGGAGCGGGGTGCGACCACGGCCTACCTCCAGGTGGTCACCGCCAACCCGGACGCGATGGACCTCTACGAGCGTCGCGGCTTCGAGCCGCACCACACCTACAGCTACTACGTCCTGGGCGGCTGACCGCAGCGGACCGCGTCGCCGGCCTGGTAGTCGGTGTGGAACGTCTGGGTGCGCACCACCCGGCCCGAGCCCGGCGCCCGGAAGACGCGCACGACGTCGACACCGAAGCCCGGTGTCCCCGCGACCGGCTGACAGGCGCCCGTCCGGACGTAGCGCACCGCCGGTCGGCGCACCTGGGTCCGCGGCCCGGTCCGCGCCGTGACGTCCCAGCGCTTCGTGGACCACATCGAGACCGTCACCGAGCCCTGGCGGCGCGGCGTGGCCTTGCGGACGCTGGCGGTGACGAGCACGCCGTAGCGCGAGTCGTCGATGAAGCGCAGGTCGGTCGAGGGCCAGACCACGGTCGTCTCGCGGCCCACCGGGCCACCTTGGCCGTGCACGCGCGTCGGGGTGTGCTCGACGTCCTGGAGCCCGGCGAAGAACATGGCGTTGAACACCGCCGTCGCGAGCGGGGAGACCCCGCCGTCGGCGTCCGTGCCGACGACACCGTCTGGCGACGTTGCCCTCGGTGAAGCCGTTGGTCCGGCTGCGCTCCCCCAGCACGCCGTTGAGGCTGAAGGTGTCGCCCGGTCGCAGCAGCGTGCCGTCGACCAGTGAGGCGGCGCGGGTGAGGTTGGCGTTGCGGTAGTCGGCGTACGGGAACCGCGCCGTGAAGGTGCTGACCGGCCGGGTGACCCGCAACGCCCGGGCGTCGGCCGTGCTGAACGCCGGCTGGCGCACGTCTCCGGGTACGACGACCCTGCGCGCTGCGCCGTGCCGGGTGAGTGCCGTCGCGAAACCGCTCTCCAGGGCGGCGAGGTCGAGGTCCGCGCCGAGCCGGGCCGGGACCACGACGGGGCGGCCGTCGCGCACCTCGATCCGGGCGTCCACCGGCTGCGTGCCGATCGTCATCACCGGCGCCAGCGCCTGCATCAGCACCTCCGCGTCGACCTCCGGCACGAGCCGTCCGTCCTGCACGCGCACCGTCAGGGCCCGGCCGAACAGCCGCGGCGGAGCGACCACGCGCTGCCCGGCGATCGTGAGCGACGACGGGGGCGGACATCGCCGGCTGTCCGAAGCTGCCGAGCACCCGGTTGACCTCGTCTGCCGTCACGACCGGTTGCGACTGCCGCAGGGGCAGCTTCTGCGAACCCTGGTGGAGGAACCGCGCGACCAGCACCCCACGGGCGGCCGACCGGTCGACGACGAGCCCGGCCCGACCCGGGACTCCGAGCGCCTTGCCGTCGGCGAACGCGACGGTCCCGTTGACGGGAGGCTGCGCGATGCCGGAGGAGAGCGAGTCGAGAGCCTGCTGCATCTTCACCTCGTCGACGGCGACCACGGCCCGGTGGTCGCCGCCTCCACTGACGAGCTCCCAGATGCGCTGCGGTGACCAGCCACCACCGCCGCCGGCCGCCGCGATCGAGGCGGCGTAGTCGATCGTGAGGCCGGCCGTGCCCGGGTCGACCGCGCGGGTGCGGCCGTCGCCGTAGGAGACCTGGATGGGCTGGGTACTGCGGGCCGCGAGCTCGCGGCGCAGCTTGTGCTCCGCGGACACCGGGCTGAGCCCGGCGATCGAGACCCCCTCCACCTCGGCACTGCGCGGCGCGCGGTCACCGGCGTACAGGAAGAGCACCAGCCACGCCCCACCGATCAGCGTGACGAGGCCGAGCACGGTGAACGCCGCGACCTTGCCGCCCAGCGGCGCCGACTCCTGGTCGCTCCTGCTCACGCCCCACCCGCCCCTGGGCTCACTCGAGCCCGGCGAAGAGATCGGTCTCGAGACCCCCGTCGGGACCGGGCACCGCCGTGCCCTTGGCGATCCGGAAGAACTCGGTGCCCCAGACCTCGTTCCCCTTGTTGTTCGACAGCGCGAAGAACGGGCCGTCGACCTCGATCTGCGTCGGGTAGGCGCGCAGCGCCGCCATCTTGGCCTCGGCGTACTCGTCGGCCTCGACCATCGTGCTGAGCAGCTCGTCCTCGACGATGAAGGGAGGCATCGGTCCGTCGGGGTCCATCCCCTCGAAGGACGTGGTGTCGCCCGCGGCCCGCAGGTCGCGCAGTCCCTGGCGCATGCGGCTGGCCGACATCGCTCCCCAGTAGGCCTTGGCGATCTCGTGCGCCTCACCGAGGTCGGGGCGGTACGACGGCGCGGCCGCCAGCGCCGCGCCGTAGGTGGCCACCCGGTGCGCCTGGATGTGGTCGGGGTGGCCGTAGCCGCCGAACTGGTCGTAGGTCACCAGCACCTGCGGCCGCACCTCGCGGATGATCTCGACGAGGTAGGTCGCGGCCTCGGTCAGGTCGGCGTGCCAGAAGGCGTTGTCGTGGACTGTCGTCGGCAGCGATGGCGTGGCCGTCCTCGTGCCACTTCATGCCGGAGTCGCGGTAGCGCTTGAACCCGCCGAGCCAGCGGTGGTCGGTGACGCCGAGCGCCTTCATGGCGTTGGCGATCTCGCCCTTGCGCTCGTCGGCCAGGGTGTCGTCCCGGTCGGCGGCCATGTGCTCGAGCTCGGGCACCAGGATCTCGCCCATCTCGCCGGCGGTGCAGGTCACGAGCGTGACGCCGACGCCCTCGGCGACGTAGCGCGCCATCGTCGCGCCCTGCCCGATCGACTCGTCGTCGGGGTGCGCGTGCACGAGGAGGATGTGCCTGCCCGTGACAATTGCCATGCTGCAGATGCTAAGAGGGACGTGTGAGCTTCCACCTGCGCCGCACCGACGAGAACGCGGCCGACATCGAGACGTCGGCCGAGCGGCTCGGCCGTCGCGTCGGGATCGACGGCGTGGTGACGGACCTGAACAGGCAGGGCAGCCGCGCGCGGGTCCCCGGGACAGCCGTCGACTGGGGCTTCCGGTGGAACGACGCCGACGTGGCCAACCCGCGCTGGTTCCCCCAGGGGATCACCACCTCGGCCGACGCCGGCGACTCGGATGACGGCCGTCGCCTCCTCGTCACCAGCTGGTACGCCAAGGACGCGCGCGGCGCCAACCAGGGCAGCCGGATCAGCGTCGTCGACCTCGACACCCTGGCCTACCGTCACGTGCTGCTCGTCGTGCCCGAGCGCGGCAAGGACGGTGGGGTCACGCTCCGCCCGCTGCTCGCCCACGCCGGCGGCCTGGTCTGGTACGGCCCCTACCTGCACGTGGCCGGCACGCGGCGCGGGCTGTTCAGCTGCCGGGTCGACGACCTCCTGCGCGTGCGATCGACCGACGACGCCCACGGCTACCGCTACGTCCTGCCGGTCCGGTTCGCCTACGACGCGCGCTCCGAGGACGGCACCGAGCCGATGAGGTACTCGTTCCTCTCCCTCGACCGGCGCTCCGACCCGCCCGAGCTGGTCGCAGGCGAGTACGGCCGCGGCGAGATGACCCGCCGCCTGGTGCGGCTGCCGCTCGACCCGGCCACCCACCACCTCGCCGCGGAGGAGGACAGCACGTCGCGGCCGACCTGGTTCGACGAGCGCGGCCTGGGCCACATGCAGGGGGCGGCCGTCGTCGACGGCACCTACTACGTGACCTCGAGCCGCGGTCCGCGCCGCCGCGGGCAGCTGCACGTGGGGCGCCCGGGAGCATGGCGCACCGTCGCCCGAGCGCTGCCGCCCGGCCCGGAGGACATCACCTACTGGCCCTCGACCGACTCGTTCTGGTCGCTCTCGGAGCACCCCGGCCAGCGCTTCGTGTTCACCGTGCGCCGGAGTGCGATCTGAGCTGGCGGACCCTTCGAGACGGTCGCTGCGCGACCTCCTCAGGGATCCGGAGGGCCAGCGGGTCCCTGAGGAGGGCCGGCAAGGTTCCGGACATCGGGTCCCTGAGGAGGGCCGGCAAGGCCCGTCTCGAAGGGCCCGCCTCAGCGCGGCAGCAGGGCGAGCTGGCGCGACTGGGCGACGAGGCAGCCCGGTGGAGTCCCACACCTCGCAGTCCTCCTCGAACTGGCCGGCCGAGATGTTGCGCGTGGCGTGCCGGACGATCGCCCAGCCCGGCGCGGGCCGTGCCCGTACGTGGGTCGTCAGCTCCAGCGTCGGTGCCCAGCCGGGACGGCCGAGGTCGAAGGTGACCGGAGGCAGCGCGTCGAGCACCAACAGCAGCGCGACGGGGTCGAGCGGCCGGTCGTCGACGAACCGGAACCAGCCCTGGATCACGCCCTCGCCGCTCGGCCGGCCCACGGCCCAGCCGGTGTACGCCGGGTCGAGCCGGGTGCCGAAGCGCTGGAGCAACGGGGCGATCATGCGCACCTCCTCCGGCGCGGCAGCGGCCTCGACGCACTCCTCGACCGGCGGCAGCGCCGGCGGCGCGACCTGGCGCTCCACCTCGGGCGACTCCACGAGGGTGCCGAAGACACCGAGCACCGACACGCGCTCGACCTCGACGCCGTCCTCGTCCTGCACGAGGCTCGCCGCCACCGTCGTACGACGACCGCCGGCGCGGAGCGTGCGGACCCGGACGCGGACCGGACCGGGGCGCGACGGCGTCAGGAAGTAGCTGCTCATGCTGATCGGGTCGGTGTGGCCGGAGTCCGCGAGCTCGGCCCGCACGGCGTTGCCGACGACCGCCAGCACGCAGGCCGCCGTTGACGCCCCCGCCCACGACCCAGCCGGCGCCCAGCTCGCCGGCGTACTCCCCGTCCCCGGTCGGCTCGACGCGGATGCCGCGGTCGAACTCGTAGTCCATGGTCCGCGAACCTACCGAGGCGCCGCCTCCGCGTACCCGGCGGGAGTGCCCCAGGTCGCCGAGCGCGAGCTGCCCTCGTCGACCACCGGGCAGTGCGTGCCGACGAAGTTCGTCGGCATGCACCGGTTGCAGTGGATGCAGAGCGAGGGCGTCGAGGCGTCCGCGGCGATCCGGTTCACCAGGTCGGGCTCGCGGAGCAGCGCCCGCCCCATCGCCACGAACTCGAAACCCTCGCGCATCGCGAGGTCCATCGAGCTCGCGGTCGGTGATCCCGCCCAGCAGGACCATCGGCAGCGAGACCGCCGCCCGGACGGCACGGGCGTCGTCGAGCAGGTAGGCATCCGTGTAGGGGTACTCGCGGATGAACCGGCCACCGGCGAGGCGCATCACGGTCCGCATCGGCTGGGGCATCACCTCCACGAACTCCCTGACCGGCGCACCACCCTTGAAGAGGTACATCGGGTTGAGCAGGGAGCTGCCGGCCGTCATCTCGAACGCGTCGACCGTGCCGTCCTGCTCGATCCACTGCGCCGTCTGCACCGCCTCGTCGAGGGAGATCCCGCCCCTGACCCCGTCGGACATGTTCAGCTTGGTCAGGATCGCGATCCGGTCGCCGACGGCGTCGCGCACGGCACGCAGGATCCCCCGGCCGACCTTGGCCCGGTTGGCCAGCGTCCCGCCGTACTCGTCCTTGCGGTGGTTGATCTTCGGGCTGAGGAACGCGCTGGCGAAGTAGCTGTGCCCGAGGTGCACCTCCACGGCGTCGAACCCCGCCTCGACCGCTCGCGTGGCGGCCGCCGCGTGGGCGCGCGTGATCCGCTCGATGTCGGCGCGCGTGGCCCGGCGCGAGACGCCTCCGGAGATGTTGGGGAAGCGGGTGCTCGGCGAGAGCGCGGGCAACCGGTTGCCGCGCGGGTCGGCGACCGGGCCGGCGTGCCCGATCTGGGCCGAGATCGCCGCACCCTCCCCGTGCACCGCGTCGGTGAGCACCCGCAGGCCGGGCATCGCCTCGTCGGTCCAGAGGATCTGGTCCGGTGCGGTGCGGCCGTCCGGCGCGACCGCGCAGTAGGCCACGGTGGTCATCCCGACACCGCCGGCGGCGTACTCGCGGTGGAACTCGACGAGGTCGGTGGTGACGCGGGAGCGGTGGCTCAGTCCTTCGTACGTCGCGGCCTTGATCACCCGGTTGCGCAGCGTCACCGGTCCGATCGACGGCAGGCGCCAGCACGTCGGGGATTTCTGCAACGTGTTCCACTTTCGCAGGCTATCCCGCGGTCGCCCACGGACTGGAACGCTTCTTCCTTGTCTGCCCCTGTCTGGCGTACATTTGTGGCTATCGGTCCGTCCCGGGGGCCGGTGCTTCTGGGGGAACCTCGTGTCACGCGCGCAGAGCACGACGTTGCGACCGACTGGTGTCGACGACGTGCTCGACATCCTGTCCAGCCGCGACGACCGGGACCTCACCGAGATCGTGCAGCTGGCGGCCAGCATCTGCGGGGGCAGCGCGGCCGGCATCACCATCCGGCGCGGCGAGTACTACCACGTGCCGATCACCCACGGGATCGATCCCTTCGTGTGCGCGGCCGAGGAGACCTTCTGCCGGCTGACGATGGAGACCGACGAGGTCTTCACCGTCGAGGACGCGCGCCGGGACCCGC
Source organism: uncultured Actinomycetota bacterium (assembly GCA_963698945.1). Classification (GTDB taxonomy): domain Bacteria; phylum Actinomycetota; class Actinomycetes; order Propionibacteriales; family Nocardioidaceae; genus Marmoricola. Next base: position 87,813 of record CAVOST010000021.1, read on the forward strand.
GCTTCGCCGACATCGGCTTCGTCAACGGGTTCCTGGCGCGCGCACGCTTCTACGCGTCGGCACCGATCCACGACCCGGCCGGGTCGATGGTCGGCCGGCTCTGCATCATCGCCGACGAGCCGCGGCAGCTGAGCGAGGTGCAGGTGCGCGCGCTCGAGACGCTGGGCGTGAGCGTCTCGAAGATCATCGAGCTGAGGCTGCTGCACGCGGCCGCGCCGGTCCCGGCACGGCCGACGCGGACACGACCTCGACACGGTCCTGAGCCAGTTCTCCAGCGAGCTCAGCCACGACCTGAAGGTGCCCTTGACCGGGGTCGTCGCCAGCCTCGAGCTGTTGAGCGACCACCTCGGGCGACGCTGCCGACCCGGTCGCGGCCGCGCTGCTCGAGCGCTGCTCGGCCTCGGCGCAGCGGATGACCCGCATGCTCCAGCAGCAGCTCAGCGCGCCGGCCGCAGACGTGCGCCCGGCTCCCGACGGCCACGGTCGACCTCGGCTCGGTGGCACGACGGCTGGTCGCCGACTCCGCCACCCTGCTGGAGTCGTCGGGCGCCGTCGTCGAGGTGGGCGACCTGCCCGTCGTACGCGCCGACGCCGACCAGGCGTACTCCGTCCTCCAGAACCTGGTGGCCAACTCGGTGAAGTTCGCCAGGCCCGGCGTCCCCGCGCGAGTGCTGATCACCGCGCGCCGCCTGCACGACTGCTGGCGGATCGCCGTGGTCGACAACGGGGTCGGCATCCCGGCCGATCGCCGCGTGGACGTGTTCTCGCTGTTCAGCAGGGTCGACCCCGACGTCGAGGGCCACGGCATCGGACTGGCGACGGTCGCCCGCATCGTCGCCGGCCACGGCGGCCGCGTGGGCGCCACCCAGTCCCCCGACGGCGGCACCGAGATCTGGTTCACCCTCCCGGCGGCCTGAGGTCAGTCGGCGTCCGCCGCGGTGTCCTCGGCGTGGTAGCGCTCCAGCAGCTCCAGCTCCTTCTTGTGGCGCGGGAACATGAAGAAGACGAGCACGGCGCCGAGCCCGACCGCGACCAGCCCCGCCTCACCCATCAGGGTGGACGGCGACGCCGCTCGCGCCGGTCAGAGCCACCTGACAAGGTGAACCGGTGCTGAGTGAGGTGGCCGACGGCGTCTGGGTCCGACAGAGCGAGTGGGTCTGGAGCAACGCCGTCGTGGTGCGCGGGGACGAGGGGTTGGTCCTGGTCGATCCCGGCATCGACGGCTCCGACCTCGACGAGCTCGCCGACGACGTCGACGCGCTGGGCATTCCGGTGGTCGCCGGGTTCTCCACCCACTGCCACTGGGACCACCTGCTCTGGCACTCCCGGTTCGGCGACGTGCCGCGCTACGCGACCTCCGCCAACGCCGCAGGCCGCCAGTGAGCTCCGTGAGCGGGCGCAGGAGATGGCGGCCCAGAGTGCGTCGGGCATCCCTCTCGAGCTGGTCGGGCTGCTCACCCCGCTGCCCGCGGACGGTGGACCGATACCCGGCGAGATCGTCGAGCACGAGGCGCACGCGATCGGCCACGCCGCGGTCCTGCTCGCGGACCGTGGCGTCCTGCTCGCCGGCGACATGCTCTCCGACGTGCTGATCCCGCTCCTCGACCCTCGACGTTCTGGCCAGCTGGATGCCTACGAGTCGGCGCTCCACCGGCTGGGTGAGGCCACCAGCCACGTCACCGTCATGGTCCCCGGACACGGGGCCGTTGCCGAGGGCCCCGAGGTGGCGGCCCGCCTCGCCGCCGATCGTGCCTACATCGACGCGCTACGGCGAGGAGAGGAACCGGTCGACGTACGCCTGGACCAGGACTGGCTCTCGGGCCCCCACCAGGCGAACCAGGAGCTGGCCCGGCACGAGTCCGGTTGAACCTCGGACGTTGAAGCGGAACTCGACCACGTCGCATGCTGGGGTGACTCGCGGCGAACACGTGCGGCCAGGAGGTCGGGAAATGGCTGAGCAAGCGGCACCGAAGGTAGTCCTGCGCGGACCGGCCCAGGGAGACAGCATCATCCTGCCGATGGGTCTGCAGAAGGCGCGCATCGTGCGCAAGGCCGCTCGGACCGAGACCGGTGGACACTGGGCGCTCGGAGAGGCTTGGCAGGATCCGGGCTTCGACAATCCCCCGCACACGCACGATGAAGCCGAAGCCTTCTACGTCCTCGAGGG
>CAVOST010000022.1:0-86190 GCA_963698945.1 uncultured Actinomycetota bacterium
CGCTGCGGCAGGACCAGATGCCCAGCACGCACCCGATCGCCGCCGACAACTACGACCTGCAGGCGGTCGAGGTGAACTTCGACGGCATCACCTACGCCAAGGGCGCCTCGGTCCTCAAGCAGCTCGTGGCCTGGGTGGGGCTGGAGAACTTCCTCGTGGGGTTGCGCGCCTACTTCCGGACCCACGCCTTCGGCAACTCCGAGTTCGCCGACCTGCTCAGTGCCCTGGAGGTGTCCTCGGGACGGGAGCTGGACTCCTGGGCCAAGGAGTGGCTGCAGACCAGCGGCGTCAACACGCTGGTGCCGCACTTCGAGGTGGACGAGGACGGCAGCTACACCGCCTTCCGCGTCGAGCAGACCGCGGTGCTTGAGCACCCGACGCTGCGTCGGCACCGCATCGGCATCGGCCTGTACGACGAGCAGCACGGCCGGCTCGTGCGTCGTACCAGCCTGGAGGTGGACGTCGAGGGCGCCATCACCACGGTCGACGACCTCATCGGCGTCCGTCAGCCGGACCTGTTGCTGCTCAACGAGGGTGATCTCACCTACGCCAAGATCCGCCTCGACGAGCGGTCCCTGGAGACCGTGGTGTCCGGGCTCTGCGGCTCGACGACTCACTCGCCCGGGCGCTGTGCTGGAGCGCCGCGTGGGACATGACCCGCGACGCCGAGATGAGCGCCACCGACTTCGTCGCGCTCGTGCTGGGCAACATCGCCGAGGAGACCGACGCGTTCGGCTCGGCGCGCATCCCCGGCTTCGCATCGCAGGCCGTCAACTCGCTGTCCGCGCCGGCCAACCGCCCCCGTCTCCGGGCCACGTGGGAGGCCGGCATCCGCAAGCTCATGGAGGAGGCCGAGCCGGCGAGCGACCACCAGCTCACCTTCGCGCGGGCCTTCGCCGGAGCAGCCCACACCGACGGAGCACTCGACCTGATCGAGGGGTTGCTCGACGGAAGCAGGCAGCTCGACGGGCTGACGGTGGACACCGACCTGCGCTGGAGCCTGGTCCACGCCCTCGCACGGACCGGTCGCGCCGACGAGGTGCGGATCGCCACCGAGCTGCGCCACGACCACACCATCTCCGGCCAGGAGCGGGCCGCCGCCGCCCGTGCCTCGAGGCCCACGGCAGCGGCCAAGGAGGAGGCGTGGGAGGTCGCCATGGTGCGCGACGACATCCCCAACGAGACGCAGCGCAGCGTCGTCCTCGCCTTCATGCAGCAGGACCAGGACGACGTGCTGGCGCCCTACGTCGAGAAGTACCTCGACGCCGCCCACACGCTGTGGGAGGAGAAGGGCACCCAGCGCGCCTCCACGGCCCTGGAGTTCATCTTCCCGCGCGTGATGGCCTCACCCGAGCTGCTCGCGCGGGTGACTGACTGGCTGCGCGACTCCCCCGCCAAGCCGGCCGCCAAGCGCTACGTGCACGAGGGCGCCGCCGACGTGGAGCGCTACCTGCGCGCGCAGGAGAAGGACGCGGTCGGCTGAGGGAGCCGATCAGCCGTGCAGCGTGGCCGGCTTGCGGGCGGCCTCGGCGAGCTGGCCCACGCCGTGCTTGATCCCGCCGACGAGGTCGCCGCCGGCGAAGGCGGACTCCATCCGGGCCACGGCGAGCCGGACGGCGTCGTCACTGAGCGAGCGTCGTACGACGGAACCGGTGACCACCTCGAGGAGCCGGGCGCCCGGGTCCACCAGGATCAGCACGCTGCGGTCTGGTGAGGCGAGTGCGGCGTGCAACCGCTGCGCGAAGGGGTGCGACTCGCCGTCGGAGGCACCGACGAACACCGAGAACTCGAAGCGGCAAGCCGTCTCGGCGCTCCTGATCGCGCGGTCGATCTCGGCCAGCTGCGACGAGGAGAACGGGTCACCAGCGGCCACTGGTGCCTCCTGCTCCCTTGGAGCCGGCCTCGAGCTGCTCGCGCGAGACGTCGTCGGCGGCCGCGACGCCCCTGCGGGGCCCGCCGAACCACTCCGACTCGTTCCGCCACGTCTGGCCGGGCTGGTACCCGTGGTCGCTGGCGAGCGTGGGCAGGAAGGCCAGGAAGGAGATCACCGCCGCCAGCCCCAGCGGGATGAGCACGAGCACCAGGAGGTAGTCGAACCCGGTGACGTCGGGCGCATTCTCCCAACCGGCAGGCGTGTCTGCGGCGGCGGCGTCGAGGACTGCGCCTCCGACCAGCCAGGCCGCGGTCAGCGCGACGATCGAGGTGACACGGTGGCGGCGCCTGCGGGAGGCGGCGGAGTCGTGAGTGAACACACACGCAGGATAGCCATTGCGGGCTTTGTGAGGCCCCACGGCTCTCGTAGCCTCCCAGGCATGCTTCTCCTGACCGCCATCCCTTCCGGGCTCTTCGACGAGATGCCCGCCGTGTGCGAGAAGAGCGACAGCTACTCGTGCGCGACCGTCTACGACTGGACCGGCAACGAGACGCTCGCCCGTTCGGCGGAATGGGTCATCGGCAAGCCGCTCGCGATCCTCGGCATCCTGCTGCTCGCCGTGATCGTCCGCTGGCTGGCCGCCAAGACGATCGACCGCGTGGTGAAGCGGGCGGAGACGGCGCCGCTGCCGGGTCTCAAGCACACTCACAACCGGCGCGCCCAACGCGCCCGCAGCCTCGGCACGCTGCTCAAGAGCATCACCACGACGGTGGTCTTCGGCATCGCCTTCGCGATGATCCTTTCCGAGCTCGGCATGGACGTCGCGCCCATCCTGGCCAGCGCGGGCGTGCTGGGCCTGGCCATCGGCTTCGGCGCGCAGAACCTCGTCAAGGACTTCCTGTCCGGCGTGATGATGATGATCGAGGACCAGTACGGCGTCGGTGACGCCGTCGACCTCGGCGAGGCCATCGGCACCGTCGAGAACGTCGGGCTGCGGGTGACCCGCGTGCGCGACGTCGACGGCACCGTCTGGTACGTCCGCAACGGCGAGATCCTGCGGGTCGGCAACCAGAGCCAGAACTGGGCCCGCACCGTGCTCGACATCTCGGTGAGCTACGCCGAGGACCTCAACCGGGTGCGGGACGTGCTCCAGGACGTGGCGCACGGGCTCTGGGACGACGAGGACTACAAGGACGTCATCATCGAGGAGCCCGAGGTGTGGGGCGTGCAGAACCTCGGCCCGGACGCCGTGGTCGTGCGGGTGACGCTGAAGACCGCACCCATGGAGCAGTGGAACGTCGCCCGCGAGATGCGCGAGCGGATCAAGGCCCGGTTCGACCACGAGGGCATCGAGATGCCGCTCCCCCAGCGCGTGATCTGGCACCGCGACCCGGTCGGGGCCCCGGCCGGTGACCCGAGCGGTGACCAGAGCGGTGACAGGGGCGCGGACGGTGCCGCCCGGCCGGAGTGAGTACTCCTACTCAGTCGGTTTGAGTCGCGTCGCGGACGCCGCGGAGGTGGTCTGCCCGCGACCCTTGCAGCATGAGCCGACTCGCCGACCCGTCGACCTGTCCCGACTGCCGCGCCTCGCTTGACGCCGCAGCCACCTGCACCGGCTGCGGGCTGAGGCTCTCGGGCGCACCCGGCGAGAAGCTGTGGCAGACGATGCTCGCGGCGGACCGGATGGTCGAGGAGATCCGGGCGGCGGGCATGGTGCGTCCGGCTCCGCCCGTCACGGGACTCACGCGTGACCTTCCGGCGGCTCCGCCGGTGGCGTCAGGCCCCACCCGGCGCGGGATCCCGGCCTTCTCGGTGCCGGTGGTGCTGCTGTCCCTCGGGGCCCTGTGCCTGCTCGTCGCGGCCGTCGTGTTCGTGGCGATCACCTGGGGCTCGCTGGGTCTCACCGGGCGCACGCTGGTGCTGGCCGGCGTCACCGGCGTGGTCGGCGCGGTGGCCACGCTCGTCACCAGGCGCGGGTTGCGCGGGGCCGGGGAGGCGCTGTGGTCGACCGTGGCAGGGATGCTCGTCCTCGACCTCCTGGGCGGCCGAGCAGCCGGCTTGGCCGGCCTGGACACGCTCGGCTGGCGCTCGATGTCGGTGTTGGTCGGAGCCGCGCTCTTCACGCTCGGGGTCGGCATCGCCCTCTGGGTGCGCCGTACGCCGGTCCGCGAGCTGTGGACGGCCGAGGGAGTCGCGTTCCTCGGAGCGCTGGTCGCCTCCGCCGCCGGCGCCTGGCTGGCGCCGAACCCCGCCGTCGGGGCCGCCCTCGTGCTGCCGGTCCTGGTGCTGCTGTCCCAGGTGCTCAGGTCCCGGATCCCGGCGCTGAGCACCGGACTGCTCGGACTGGGTCTTTTCTCCTGGCTGGTGCTGGCCGCGCTGGGGCTCGATCGCGCGAGCGAGTACGCCGACTGGAGCGCGTGGTGGGGCACCCTCCGCGGCTGGCCCCTGCTGGTGGCCTCGGCGTACGCCGCTCTCGCAACGCTGTCGCCGCGCCTCCCTCGTGCCACCCGGCCCGTCCTCGCGGTAGCCGCGCTGGCGCCGCTCGCGGTGCTGGCGAACGCGCCGATCACCCCTGGCCTCGAGACCCGCGACAGCCTGGTGCGGGTGGCCACGATGCTGGCCCTGGCCGGCGTCGCGGCCTGGGCTCCGCGATCCTGGGCCATCGCGGCCGCGGTCCTCGGGGGTCTCGGAGCCGTGGCGCTCACATTGCAGCTCGCCTGGCAGCCGTGGTCGGCCGTCGAGCTGCTCCCCGCGGACGCCGGTGCCAGCCTGCACCTGCCCCCGGTCGAGAGCGCGGCGGCGCCGTGGACCTGGCCGCTGGTCGCCGGGGCGGTCGCACTCCTGCTGCTTGCCTCGACCCGGGTGATGCCGCGGCTGCGGGACGTGGCCGTCGCCGGGGCCGTCGCCCTCGTCAGCGCCGGGCTGGGCGTCGCTGCCCTGGCGGTCCAGCCGCCGTTGTGGGCCGGCGTCTCCGCGATGCTCGCGGCGGCCGCCGTCGTGGCCGGCGCGACCTGGTGGCGGCGCGCGTCCTGGTTGCCGGCAGCCGTCGGAACGGGTGCTGTCGCGGCGGGGTGCCTGGCCCTGGTGGGGCTCGCGATCGCTGAGCCCTCGCCGTCCATCACCGCTGTCGCGGCGTCCACGATCGCGGTCGCGCTGGCGGTCGGCTTCGCGGCCAGTGACCGGGGTGACGAGGTCGTCGCCCCCGCGCTGACGGGCGGGCTCGCCGTGCTCGCCGCGACCTACGCGCTGCCCGCGTGGGGTACGACGCTTCCGGTCGAGTCAGATACGACCGCGCTGGTCGTGGCGTCGTTCGCCGCGCTCGTGCTCCTTCTCGCGGCGCCGGCCTCCCGTCGTACGACGAGCCGGCTGACCCTGGAGCTCACGGCAGCCGTGCCCGCCATCTCGGCGGCGGCCCTGGCCCCCGATCTCGCGACCCTGGCCCAGGTGCTGACCGTGCTCGGCTCCGCGCTCGCCGGTGTGTCCGTGCTCAACAGCGACCGCCGGCTGATGGGCTGGGCGGCCGCCGTCGTGTTGGGCGGCGCCACCTTCCTGCGGGTCTCGCTCGACGTACAGGCGCCGGAGCTCTACACGCTGCCGGCCGCCGCGCTCCTGCTCGCCGCCGGACTCTGGCGACTGCGCACGGACCCCGACGCCCGCAGCTTCGACGCCCTCGGCAGCGGCCTCGCCCTCGCACTGCTGCCCAGCCTGCTGCTGGCGCTCGAGGACCCGCTGAGCACGCGAGGTGTCCTCGTGGGCGTGGCAGGCCTCGCCGTCCTGGCTCACGGCGTGCACGAGCGGGTGGGCGCCTCGCTGGTCGCCGGCGGCGGCACCGTCGCGCTGCTGGCCGTGCGGGAGCTGGAGCCGCTGTCGGAGGCGGTGCCCCGCTGGGTCTCGCTCGCCGTCATCGGCTTCGCCCTGCTCGCCGTCGGCATCACCTGGGAGGCGCGGCTGCGCAACCTGCGGGCCGCGGGGCGCTACCTGACCGCGCTGCGTTGAGCGCCGGTCGGCACAATGGCTCAGTGACCACCTTCTACGACGAGATCGGCGGGAGCGCGACGATCCGCGGGATCGTCAAGCGCTTCTACGAAGGGGTCGCGACCGACGAGGTGCTGCGTCCGCTGTACCCCGAGGAGGACCTCGGCCCGGCGGAGGAGCGCTTCGGCATGTTCCTCGAGCAGTACTGGGGTGGCCCCACCACCTACTCCGAGCAACGCGGGCACCCGCGGCTGCGGATGCGGCACGCCCCCTTCGCCGTGACGACGACGGCGCGCGACCACTGGCTCACGCACTTCCGCGCCGCGCTGGACGAGTCGGACCTGACGACGGAGCAGCACGCGCAGTTCTGGGACTACGTCACCCACGCGGCCCAGTTCATGGTCAACACCATGGACGACCTCACCCAGCGCTGAGCGAGCCGTCCAGCTCGGCCTGCAACCGCCCGCGCTGCAGGTCCGACATCGCGGCGGGCCGCTGCGACTCCATGTCGAAGGTCACCATCACCACGGTCGCCTCGGCGAGGACGGTGCCGCCGTCGCGGATCTCGGCACAGATGGTGAACGACCGGCTGCCGAGGTGGCCGATCCAGGAGCTCACGGTGTACGGCGCCGCGCGGAGCCTGATCGGCGCGCGGTAGTGCACGTCCGTGCGGGCGATCACGTGGTGCGTCCACGACTCGCCCCTCGTGTGCAGGTCCATCAGGTAGCGGATCCGCGCCTCCTGCAGGTACTCGAAGACCACCCCGTCACGGGCCACCCCGCGCTCGTCGAGGTCGGACCGGCGCACCTCCAGCGCGAACTCCGACCGTGGCGGCAGCCGCTCGTGGGTCAGCTCCCGCCAGTCGTGGTCGGGGCCACCACACGCCTCGGCCAGCGCCCGTTCGCGGTCGTCGAGGACGTGGTCGAGCACGGTCGAGGCACGGAGGTGGACCTGTCGCGAGCCGTCCTCCTTGTCGTCGTACACCTCGTGCGCGAGCGCCACCTGCCCGGCGTCCGCGCGGGTCACCCAGCTGTCCACCAGCACCGGGGCACGGTGGAAGACCAGCGGTGAGGCGAAGTCGACCTGGTGCGAGGCCACCGGCCCGCGACCGGCGGGAAGGCCCTCGAACATGGCCTCGCGGGCACCGGCCAGGTAGTCGAGGTAGCGGACGTTGTTCACGTGGCCGAGCATGTCCATGTCAGCCCAGCGAAGGGCGCAGGCATAGGTGTGGGGCACGGGCAGATGCTGCCACTAGAACGTGTCCTAGTCTGGTGGGCGGTGGCGCGCTCCGGCGCCGGCCGGCCCCGACTCGTGAGGAGATCCCATGCCCGAGGCAGTGATCGTGTCCGCCGCTCGTACCCCGATCGGGCGCGCCAACAAGGGTTCCCTCAGGGAGTTCCGGCCCGATGACCTGACCGTGCTGGCGATCAAGGCCGCGCTGGACAAGGTCCCGGAGCTCGACCCCACGACGATCGACGACCTGATGCTCGGCTGCGGCCTGCCCGGCGGCGAGTCCGGGTTCAACATGGGCCGCGTCGTGGCGACCATGCTGGGCTACGACCAGATCCCCGGCACGACGATCACGCGCTACTGCTCGTCGTCGGTGCAGACCTCGCGGATGGCCTTCCACGCGATCAAGTCCGGCGAGGGCCACGCGTTCATCTCGGCCGGCGTCGAGACGGTCTCGCGCTACGCCAAGGGCACCTCCGACCACATCCCCGACACCAAGAACCCCGCCTTCGAGGAGGCGCAGGGCCGCACCGAGGAGCAGGGCCAGGGCGGCCAGGACTGGCACGACCCGCGTGACGACGGGAAGCTCCCCGACATCTACATCGCGATGGGCCAGACGGCCGAGAACCTCGCGCGGCTGCGCGGGCTCGACCGCAAGGAGCTCGACGAGTTCGGTGTCCGCTCGCAGAACCTCGCCGAGAAGGCGATCAACGACGGCTTCTGGGCCAACGAGATCACCGCGGTGACGGCCCCCGACGGCACCGTCGCCGACAAGGACGACGGCCCCCGAGCAGGCGTCACCTACGAGGCCATCTCGGAGCTCAAGCCGGTGTTCCGTCCCGACGGCGTGGTCACGGCCGGCAACTGCTGCCCGCTCAACGACGGGGCCGCCGCCGTGATCGTCATGTCCGACACCCGGGCCAAGGAGCTCGGCGTCACCCCGCTCGCCCGGATCGTGTCCACCGGGGTGACCGGCCTGTCGCCCGAGATCATGGGCCTCGGCCCGGTCGAGGCGTCGCGGCAGGCGCTCGAGCGCGCGAACATGAGCATCGACGACATCGACCTGGTCGAGATCAACGAGGCGTTCGCCGCGCAGGTCGTGCCGTCGTACCAGGACCTCGGCATCGACCTCGACCGGCTCAACGTCAACGGTGGTGCCATCGCGGTCGGCCACCCCTTCGGCATGACCGGCGCCCGGCTGCAGAACACGATGCTGAACTCGCTGAAGTGGCACGACAAGTCCACCGGCCTGATCACCATGTGCGTCGGCGGCGGCCAGGGCATGGCCATGATCCTCGAGCGGGTTTCCTGACACTGCGCTGACTCTGGCGAGGCGTCGACCACCGGGATCTCGTTGAAACTTCTCCGGGGCCCGACGGGTCTTTTCGAGTCGGTGCCAACTACACTTTCCGGACATGAGCGCAGGTGAGAACGTCCCCTGGCTCGAGATCGACGAGCAGCGCGCGTGGCGCGCCTACATCCTCGGGACCGAGCTGTTGCAGCACCAGCTCGACCACGAGCTGCGCGAGGAGCACGACCTCTCCTTCAGCGAGTACGAGATCCTGGTCCGGCTCTCCGAGGCCGAGGGCAGTCGCATGCGGATGGCGACGCTGGCCGACTCGATGTGCCACTCGCGGAGCCGCGTGACCCACACCGTGGCGCGCATGGAGGCGGCCGACCTGGTACGACGCGAGGCCGCCCTCGGCGACGGCCGCGGCGTCGAGGCCGTGATGACGGAAGCCGGTCACCAGCGGCTGACCGAGGCGGCACCCACCCACGTGCGTGGCGTGCGCTCGCACCTGGTCGACCTCGCGACGAGCGCGGACTTCCAGGCGCTGGGCCGCATCTTCGACGAGGTGAGCGACCGGCTGCTCACAGACAAGCCGAGCAGCGCGGACATCCGCGACGCCGTGGGCTGAACGCCAGGGTCGGTCGCGGGTCAGTCGCGGGTCAGCCGCCGGTGCGTCACCCGGTGAGGCCGCGCGGCCTCAGCGCCGAGGCGCTCGACCTTGTTGGCCTCATAAGAGGCGAAGTTGCCCTCGAACCAGAACCACTTCGCCGGCTCCTCGTCGGTGCCCTCCCAGGCGAGGATGTGGGTCGCGGTGCGGTCCAGGAACCACCGGTCGTGAGAGGTGATGACCGCGCAGCCGGGGAACTCGAGCAGCGCGTCCTCGAGGGAAGCCAGCGTCTCGACGTCGAGGTCGTTGGTCGGCTCGTCGAGCAGCAGCATGTTGCCGCCGATCTTCAGCGTGAGCGCGAGGTTGAGCCGGTTGCGCTCACCACCGGAGAGCACACCGGCCTTCTTCTGCTGGTCGGGTCCCTTGAACCCGAAGGACGCCACGTAGGCCCGTGAGGGCATCTCGAAGCTGGCGACCTTGATGTGGTCGAGGCCGTCGGAGACGACCTCCCACACGTTCTTGTTGGGGTCGATGCCACCGCGGCTCTGGTCGACGTAGGAGATCTTGACGGTCTTGCCGACCTCGAGCGTGCCCTCGTCGGGCTTCTCCTCCCCCACGATCATCCGGAACAGCGTGGTCTTGCCGACGCCGTTGGGGCCGATGACGCCGACGATCCCCGCGCGCGGCAACGTAAAGGAGAGGTCGCCGATGAGGATCCGGTCGCCGAACCCCTTGTCGAGGTGCTCGGCCTCGAGGACCTGGTCGCCGAGCCGCGGGCCGGGCGGGATGTTGATCTCGCCGGTGTCGATCTTGCGGGTGCGCTCCGCCTCCGCCGCCATCTCCTCGTAGCGAGCCAGCCGCGACTTGCTCTTCGCCTGGCGGGCCTTGGGGTTCGAGCGCACCCACTCCAGCTCGCGCTCGAGCATCTTGGCCCGCTTGGCGTCCTTGGCGCCCTCGACCTTGAGCCGGTCCTTCTTGGTCTCCAGGTAGGTCGAGTAGTTGCCCTCGTAGGGGTGGGTACGGCCACGGTCCAGCTCGAGGATCCAGCTCGCCACGTTGTCGAGGAAGTAGCGGTCGTGGGTCACGGCCAGCACGGCGCCGGGGTACGACGCCAGGTGGCCCTCGAGCCACTGCACCGACTCGGCGTCGAGATGGTTGGTGGGCTCGTCGAGGAGCAGCAGCGTCGGCTGCTGCAGCAGCAGCTTGCACAGCGCGACGCGACGGCGCTCGCCACCGGACAGGTGGTCGACGAGCTCCTCCGGCGCAGGACAGCGCAGCGCGTCCATGGCCTGGTCGAGCCGGCTGTCGAGGTCCCACGCGTTGGCGTGGTCGAGGTCGGTCTGCAGGTCGCCCATCTCGGCGAGGAGGGTGTCGTAGTCGGCGTCGGGGTCGGCCAGCTGTTCGCTGATCTCGTTGTAGCGGTCGAGCTTGCCCTTGATCTCGTGGACGGCCTCCTCGACGTTCTCCAGGACCGTCCTGCCCTCGGTCAGCGGCGGCTCCTGCTGGAGCATGCCGACCGTGGCGCCGGGATCGAGGATCGCGTCGCCGTTGTTGGCCCGCTCCAGCCCCGCCATGATCTTGAGGAGGGTGGACTTGCCGGTGCCGTTGGGCCCGACGACACCGATCTTGGCGCCGTGGAGGAACGACAGGGTGACGTTGTCGAGGACGACCTTGTCACCGTGGGCCTTGCGGACATTGCGCAGCGTGTAGACGTACTCAGCCATGGTCCGCCCAGCCTACGGGGGCAGGCCGGGCGGCCCGCGGCGTGGTCTCAGGCTGCTGGACTCACCGGCTCACCTCCCGAGTCGAGCTGGGGACCGTCGGCGTCGTAGGCGTGCACCATCTCGCGGACGGCCTCGTCCTCGCGGGGGTCCTTCGCCACGCGCGTGGACTTCAGGAACGAGCTGGTGCCCTTGGTCAGGTCGTGGCCGACGAAGTTGGCGTCGACGACCCACTGCACCGAGCTCGGCTTGCCCTCCCGCTCCCAGACGTCGACCCGCACCCGCCCGTGGACGATCACCGCGTCGCCGCGACGCACCGACTCCTTCACGTTGCGACCCAGCCCGCGCCAGCAGTTGACCGTGAACCACGACGTCTGGCCGTCGACCCAGGTGCCGCCCTTGTTGTAGCGAGGCGTCGACCCCACCCGGAAGGACGCGACCTGGGTGTCCCCGGCCTCACGCAGGTCCACGTCGTTGCCGACCCACCCCTGGATGGTCACGTAGCTGTCGTTCATGCTCGGCTCCTCTCTGCTCGATGTGGAGAGTCCAGTCGCAACCGCGGACGCCGCGGTTAGGCGTCCGCTCGCCTGTGGAGGACGAGGGCAGTGGCGGTAGCTGTGGACGGGAGATGGTCAGCCGCGGGCGCGACGCAGCCCGTCGCGGGTCGCGCGGTAGGCCGCGACCTCGTCCGAGACCGGCTGAAGGACCAACGCCTCGGCGACCTCCGCGACGGCCGAGCGCAGTCGTTTCTCGACGGCTCTGGCGCGCGACCTCGCGACCAGGGCGACCAGGACCCGGGAGACCAGGGCCAGCAGGATGCCCAGTCCGATGCCGCCAACGAGCAGGAGCGTCGGGACCGGGACGCCGCGGTAGTCCGGGGTGGCGGAGACCGGGGTCTGCAGGTAGGCCATGACGGCGAGCAGTCCCAACCACACTGCCCCGCCCAGCGCCGCCAGGAGCAGCAGCCACTGCAGGACACGGACGATGCGGGTCCACCACGGCAGCCCGGTCACGTCGTGCCCACTGGTCGTGACCGCACGGTCGAGGGCGTCCTCGAGGTCACCGAACCTCGAGGTCGACGCCTTGCGCACGGCCCGCACCCAGGGATCCGCGAGACCGACCGAAGCCTGGTCGCACAGGTCTCGCACGGTGGTCTCGACCCGCGCCCGCTGCACCGGGCTCACGGGCGGCAACGAGGACCTGGCGGCCGTCAGCACCTGCCGCCCGGACCGCCCACCGGCGAGGTGCAGCCGCCGGAGCGGGTCCGGACGCAGCCGGGACAACCAGGCCGTGAGCGGCCATCCGGTCGCGCGGCGGGCGCGCATGGTGGTGGCTCGCCGGACCGCATCGACGACGACGGGTACGCCGGCGGCATCCGCCAGGGCGTCGACCACGTGGCGGTGCTCGCGGTCCCCGAGGTCACGAGGCTCCGTGTCGCCGCTCGAGGCCGCCAACCGGTCCGCCGAGTCCGCGACGTCGGCGGTGAGCCGGGCCCGGGATGCGGCCTTCGCCGCGACCCTCCGGGCGACGTGGGACCGCAGCTCGGCGAGCCCCTCGCCGGTCCGGGCCGAGGTGACGAGGAGCGGCACCTCCCCCAGCCCGTCGAGCGCCAGCAGCCGGCGCACGTCGGCCACCAGCGCCTCGCGGCTGTCGGGCGCCACCTCGTCGGCATGGTTGAGCGTCACGAGCAACACGTCCCGGTGCCGGGCGAGCGGAGCCAGGAAGCGGTGGTGCACGGCGGCGTCGGCGTACTTCTGCGGGTCGAGCACCCACACCATCAGGTCGGCCATCGCGGTCAGCCGCTCGACCTCCAGGTGGTGGCCGACCTCGGTCGAGTCGTGGTCAGGGAGGTCGAGCAGCACCAGCCCGTCGAGCGCCTCGGGCTCGGGCTCCGCATCCAGCGCCGACTCGCGGGTGAGCCTGTGCCGGGGCGGGACGCCGAGCCAGTCGAGCAGCTCGTCGGCGGGCTCGGGCCCCCACACGCAGGCGCTGGTCGTCGACGTCGTCGGCCGTCGTACGCCGACCGCCACGAGGTCGACGCCGGCCAGGGCGTTGAAGGTCGAGGACTTGCCCGAGCCCGTCGCGCCGGCCAGCGCCACCACGGTGTGCTCGGCCGAGAGCCGCATCCGCTCCCCTGCCCTGGCCACGGTCGCCGCGGCGGTGTCGAGCACGTCGTCGTCGAGCCGGCCACGGGCAGCCTCGACGGCTGCCGCCAGTCCGGCCAGCCGCTCGTCGAGCGTCGGGTCGCGGCGCAGCGCCTTCCGCGCGCTGTCGACGAGGCCGCTCACGTCGGGGCCCCGAAGCGGAGGTCATCGACCCTGCGGGCCAGTGCGCGCAGGTCGTCGGCCACCGTCGGCGACAGCTCGTGCGCGTCGAGCAGTGCGAGGTAGCGCTGCTGCTCGTCCGCCAGCAGCGCCTCCACCCTCCGGGCGAGGTCCTTGCGCGCGTTGGCGGCCAGCCGCCGGACGGCGTCGTCGCCGAAGACCGCCTCCAGCACCTTCTGGCCGAGCACCGCGGAGCCGCCCGCGATGCCGACCTCGGCGCCGGTCACCCCGCCGGTCGAGGCGAAGACGACCATCATCAGCGCCACCGCCATCCCGTTCACGCCGAACGCGAGGTAGCGGGCCGCCGTACGCCGCTCGCCTCCCTCGGTCCGGACCAGGTCGAGCACGCCCGACTGCCAGTCGCGCACCATCCGATCCGACCGTTCGCGGAAGTCCCGGGAGGCGCGCGAGAGGTCGGCCCCGCTCTCCTCGAGCACGCGACCGCCGGCACGGATCGAGCGCCAGGACGCATCGGTGCGCTCGGCGGCCCGCTCGGCGTGCTCCACGATCAGCGACTGCAGCCCCGACTCCACGGCCACCGTGACGCGCTCGGCCTGCGCCGGCTTGCCGCGGAAGGCGCCGACGACGCGGTCGCGCAGCCGGCTCACTCCCGACTCGAGGTTCTTCAGCAGCTCGCCGGTCCCGACGAACTCCTGCCACCGCGCCAGCACCTCCCCGCGCAGGAGCGTGCCGTCGGCGGCACCTTCCTCGATGTCCGTCACGGCCTGGGCGTACGACGAGTCGACGTCGTGCCGCAACCGGTCTCGCACCTCGACCTGCAGGTCGCACGCGGCCGCCAGCTCGAAGGAGCGCTGCGCGATCGATCGCACGGCGCCGTCGAGCGTCTGCCGCACCACGGCCCCGCGCGCCTCGGCGTCCTCGCCGAGGTCGTGCAGCCAGGTGCGGATGTCGGCGACCGCCGACGCCGGCAGCAGCCCGGCTGCGTCCGTCGGCACCTCCTGCACGACGAACAGCGGCGAGTCCTGCAGCCCGCGGGCCGCGAGCAGGCCGGCCAGGTCCGCGCGCACCTCGGCGACCGCCTCGGCCGGTGTCCGGTCGAGCACGACCGCGACGGCGGCGCTGCGCTCGGCGGCCTGGTGCAGGAAGTCCCAGGGCACCTGGTCGGCGTAGCGCGCGGCGGAGGTGACGAACAGCCACAGGTCAGCGGCGGCGAGCAGCTGGACGGCCAGCGCCCGGTTGCGGGTCTCGACCGAGTCGATGTCGGGGGCGTCCAGCAGGGCGAGCCCCTGCGGCAGCGCCGTCGACGCGACCAGCTGCAGCGCCCCAGGGTCGGACGTCGCCCGCGCGGTGCGCTCCAGCTCGGGCAGGATGCGCTGCCCCTCGAACCACACGGCGTCGTCAGGGTGGTGGACGAGCACCGGCGAGCGGGTCGTGGGTCGGAGCACCCCCGGCTCGCTCACCCGGGCACCCACGAGCGAGTTGACCAGCGTCGACTTGCCGGCACCCGTCGAGCCGCCGACGACCGCGAGCAGTGGCGCGTCGATCTGCACGAGCCGCGGGAGCACGTAGTCCTCGAGCTGGTCGACCATCTCCGCGCGGGTGGCGCGGAACCGCTCCACCTCGGGCACCTCGAACGGCAGTCGCGCGGCCATCAGGGCCTCGCGCAGCCCGGTCAAGGTCTCCAACATGGGCTAGGCGACCGGTGGGCCGGAGACGCCGCCCACGGTCGGCATCGTGACCGGGGTCGCGCCGGAGGGCCGCGGCCAGACCAGCCCCGGCCGGAGCGCGCGCATCCGTTCGACGTGCTCCTGGCCGAGCGCGGCGAAGTCGGGCGGGGGTACGCCGCGCAGGTAGCGGCTGTGCAGGAAGCCGAGCTCCACGGCCTCGTCCTGGTAGGCGATCATCGTCCGCCGCGCCGGCTTCCCGCCGACCTTCTCGGCGTAGCGGCGGGCGAACCGGCGGGCCGGGATCCGCGCGAGCCAGGGCACCTCCGCCGGGTCGAGGAAGCCGCGCCGGGCGCAGTCGGAGAGCGCGGCGGTCAGCACGTGCCCCTCGCGTCGCCGCGACCAGACGGCGAAGCCGATCATGAGCAGGAAGGCCGGCACCATCAGGAAGAAGTACGTCGCGACGGCGTTGCGGCCGTCGTCCAGCATCAGCGACCCGTTCCACGCGGCGTGTGCCGCGATGGCGAGGGCCAGACCGCCGAGGGGCGCCAGCACCCGCACCGCCCGGCTCCGGCTGTTGACCGCGATGCCGATGCCGATGCCCGTGAAGGCGGTGAAGAAGGGATGGGCGAACGGCGCGAAGAGGCAGCGCACGACGAACAGCCCGACCGCGCCGCCCAGCCCGCCTGCCTGCCCGTCGGTCCCCATGTAGGCCGACGTCAGGTAGAGGATGTTCTCGGTGAAGGCGAAGCCGATGCCGACCATGCCGGCGTACACGATCCCGTCGAGGATGCCGTCGAGCTCCTGGCGCCGGTAGAACAGCAGCAGCAGGATGAACAGGCCCTTCACGCCCTCCTCGGTGACGGGCGCCACGACGGTGGCGACGAAGGCGTCGGTGGGTTGGAAGATGACGGTGTCGGTCAGCTGGAGCAGCAGCGCCGCGGCCGTCGCGACGAAGGCGCCCCAGCCGAGGCCGAGCACGAGCAACGAGCGCGGTTCGGGCTCGTAGCGGTCCAGCCAGAGGTACGACGCGATCAGCGGTGCCACCGGGATCGCGGCCAGCACCAGGCCGATGGCGAGGGCCGTGGGAGCACCCGAGAGCACCAGGATGAAACCCATGCCGACGGCGCAGAGCAGCATGACCAGCAGCACCACGACGGTGAAGGCGGCCGAGCTCCGACGTCCTCGCATGGGCGACAGCGTAACGACGGCCCGGACGTACAGTGGACCGATGAGTGACGCCGACGAGACGACTGCGGAGACCACGCCCGAGGCCGACGAGGAGCTTCACACCGAGAGCCACGACCCGGCGGTCTCGGAGGCCTATTCCGCGTTCATGCGCACCGGCTGGGGCGACCGCGAGCTCGACCTGCCGCCGCATCCGATCACGGAGTGGGCGCGCGCCCGACGCGAGCGGTTGACCGAGCAGTTCCCGGGCGAGCGGCTCGTCGTACCCGCCGGTGGCTTCAAGGTCCGCGCCAACGACACCGACTACCGCTTCCGCGCCGAGACCGCACACACCTACCTCTGCGGCAACCAGACCAGCGACGCCGTCCTGGTCGTCGAGGACGGCGAGGCCGTGCTCTACGCCCGGCCGCGCAGCTCACGCGACACCGACGAGTTCTTCCGCGACCGGCAGTACGGCGAGCTGTGGGCCGGCCGCCGCCCGTCGCTGCGCGAGATCTCCGACTCACTGGGCCTGGAGACCCGTCATCTCGACGAGCTCACCGACCTGCTGGGCAGCTCCGCGAAGACGCGGGTGCTCCGCGGCGTCGACCCTCGCATCGATGCCCTGGTCGCCGGTGACGACGGGCGCGACACCGACTTCTCCCGCGTCCTCTCCGAGCTCCGCCTGGTCAAGGACACGTGGGAGGTGGGCGAGCTCCAGACCGCGTGCGACATCACCACGCTCGGGTTCGAGGACTGTGTGCGGGAGTGGCCTCGCGTCCTGGAGCACGGCCAGCGCTGGCTCGAGGGCACGTTCTTCCGGCGGGCACGCACGATGGGCAACGACATCGGCTACGACTCGATCGTGGGCGGCGGCCGGCACGCCACCACCCTCCACTGGATCGACAACTCCGGCCCCGTCACGCCCGGCGAGCTGATCCTGCTGGACATGGGGGCGGAGGCCACGTCGCTCTACACCGCCGACGTGACCCGCACGCTCCCGGTCGACGGGCGGTTCACGCCGCTCCAGCGCGACCTCTACACACTGGTCCTCCAGGCGCAGCAGGCCGGCCTCGACGCCGTACGCCCGGGCGCCGCCTTCCGCGCTCCGCACCGCGCCGCGATGACCGTGCTGGCCCACGGCCTCGAGGACCTCGGGCTGCTGCCGGTCTCCGCCGAGGAGGCGCTCTCGCCGGACAGCCAGGTCTACGCGCGCTGGACGCTCCACGGCACCAGCCACATGCTCGGCATGGACGTGCACGACTGCGCGGTCGCCGACAAGAGCATCTACCCCAGCGGCGACCTCGAGGCCGGGATGGTCCTCACCGTCGAGCCGGGGCTGTACTTCCAGGAGGACGACCTGCTGGCACCTGAGGAGCTGCGCGGCATCGGCATCCGCATCGAGGACGACGTCGTGGTCACCGAGGATGGGTGCCGCAACCTCTCGGAGGCGCTCCCCCGCGACCCCGACGAGATCGAGTCCTGGATGGCCTCGCTCACGGGTTGAGACGATCGCGACCAGAGTCGCTCGCCGACGGGCGTCTGGGAACGGGGGCTGACACGATGACGCCCATGTCGATGCCGGGAGTGCCCTACTGGGTCGCCGACCTCGACCACCTGCATGCCCTGAACGAGCCTGCGCTGGCCACGGACATCACCGGTCGCGTCGTCTTCGGCAACGCAGCCGCGGCCTGGCGACACGGCACCATCGGCGAGGAGGGCTGGGCGAGCCTCAGCAGCCTCATCGTGCCGGAGGGGGACGAAGGAGTCCTCTCGGAGGTCATCGACCAGGCCCTCAACGGGATCTCGTGGCAGGGCCGGCTCGACGTCCGCCACGTCGACGGGTCAGTGCAGCCTGCGGAGGTCACCTGTACGCCGCTGCGCCGCGGCGAGGACGTGGTCGGGACGCTGTGGATCAGCGACTACGCCGTGGCCGAGGGGGAACAGGTACGCGAGATCCGCCGGCTCGGCGACCGGCTGCGGCGACTGGCGGGCGTGGCCGCCGACCTCGCCACGGCCGACTCGATCGACGCCGTCACCGAGATCGTCATCGACCATGCCGCCGACGCGGTGGGCGCGACGGTCGCTTCCCTCTGCCTCAAGCTCGACGACGAGACGCTGCTCCTCGCGGGCCTCCGCGGCGGCCTCGCCGGCGCGGCCACGCGCTGGGCGAAGTTCCCGATCGACGCCCCGACCCCGGCCGGTGACGTCGTCCGCACCGGACGCCTGCTCGTCCTCCGCGGATCCGATGCGATCGCCGAGCGCTACCCCACCCTCGAGCACGCCAGCGAGGGCCCGCGCTCGATGGTCGGCCTGCCGCTGACCGTCCTGGGACGCACCCTGGGTGTCATCACGCTGTCGTTCCCCGGCCTGCGCGAGCTCGACGCGGCGGAGCTCGAGTTCTTCGCGATCCTGGCGGACTCGTGCGCGCAGGCCATCGTGCGCATCGACTCCCAGCGCGACGCCGCCGAGCAGGCGGCCCGCGTCCGCTTCCTCGCCGAGGCGGCGACCGAGCTCTCCAAGAGCCTCGACTACGGCCGCACCCTGGCCCGGGTGGCACGGCTGGCCGTGCCGGAGTTCGCCGACTGGTGCGCGATCGACCTCGTCGAGGACGGTCGGCTCCACCGTCTTGCGGTGGAGCACGTCGACCCTGCCAAGGTCCAGCTCGCCCACGACCTCCAGCTGCGTTATCCCTCGGCTCCCGAAGCGGCCGGCGGCCCCTGGGAGGTGATCCGGACGGGACGTCGCAACCTGATTCCCGAGATCACCGACGAGATGCTGGTGGCCGGAGCACGCGACGAGGACCACCTGCGGCTGATGCGCGACCTCGAGCTGCACAGCGCGGTCGTCGTACCCCTCGAGGCGCGTGGTCGAGTGCTCGGGCTGATGACCTGGGTGGGTGCCGAGAAGCGGCGGAACTTCAACGAGTCCGACGCGCGCTTCGCCGAGGACCTGGCCCGGCGGTGCGCCATCGCGATCGACAACTCCCAGCTGTACAGCCAGACCTCCGAGACCGCCGTACAGCTGCAGAACGCCGTGCTCCCCGACCTGAGCGAAGGGGTCCCGGGCTGGACAGTCGCCACCCACTACAGCCCGGCCAGTCGCACCGGCGTCGGCGGCGACTTCTTCGACGCGATCGGGTTGCCGGACGGCCGGTTGGTGGTCTTCGTGGGTGACGTCATGGGACGCGGCGTGGCGGCCGCCGCGGCGATGGCGCAGATGCGCGCGTCGATCCGTGCCCACGTGGTGGTCGACCCCGATCCGACCCTGGTGGGCGACAAGCTCGACCTCCTGATGCAGACCTACGACATGCAGCAGCTGGTCACCCTCGTCTACGTCGTCATCGATCCCGCGAGCGGCGAGCTCCGCGCGGTCAGCGCGGGCCACCCGCCGCCGGTCGTCATCCGCGCCGACGGCAGCGCCGAGCAGCTCGTCCTCGACGAGGGCGCACCCCTGGGCGTGCAGAGCGACGCGCGTGAGGTGGCGCGCTACCCGTTCGCGGTCGGCGACACCCTGCTCGCCTTCACCGACGGCCTGGTCGAGCGTCGCCACGAGGACATCGACGTCGGGCAGAAGCGCGTCCTCGACGCGGCGCCCGTGCTGGCGGGTACGACGCTGCAGGCGGACCTGGACGTGCTCGTCGACTCCTGCCGCGACCACGTGCACGAGGACGACGTCGCCGCCCTCGCCGTCAGACGGCTCGAGTGACGGCCTACTGCTTCCGCTTCCACTTCCCGCGTCCGAACATGCGGCCGAACGTGTCCGAGACCGACCTGCCGGTGTCGTCGCTCGCGTCGACCCCGTAGATCGGCGCGTCGTCGGGCAGTGGCAGGTTGGCGGCCTCCTCGGCGGAGAGCGTCGTACGCACGTGGGTGGTGAAGATCGAGCCGACGTTGTCCGCGTCGACGAACCGCGCGCCCTGGGCCGTCTCGACGACGATGCCGTCGAACACGTCGACCTCCTCGACAACGAGCACGGCCGTGACCGTGCCGAACTGCTGTCCGTCGCTGGACTGCACGGGGGTGCCGGGCTGGAGTGCGGTGTAGGCGATGGGCACTGGGTCGACAGCCATGCGCAAACCTTACGGGGAGGCATTCGTGCTGGGCCGGCGGTGTTCCGTGCGGCATGCTGGTCGGGTCCCGCGAGGAACGGAGCAAGCCGTGCTGTTGGTGCCCAGACAGCTCCGCCGTGTCGGCATGACCGGCGATGTCCCCTACTACGGCGGCAGGTTCAGCCCGGCCCAGGCGTACGCCGCCGCGCATCCGCGCCCGCGCCCTCCCGCACCTCCCGCGGCACCTCCCCGCACCTCGGGCGCGGACCAGCTCGCCGCCCTGCAGCAGCTCCTCGACACCGGAGTCATCACGGCCGAGGAGCACCAGCGGCTCGCTGCCCGGGTCGGACCATGACCGGCCCGGTGCAGGTGCTCGCAGTCGGGTTCGACGAGCCCTCGATGTCCGGCGAGGTCCTGGCCGAGCTCACCCGGCTCGGGGACGCAGGCATCGTGCGGCTGATCGACGTGCTGCTCGTCTCCCGCGCCCAGGACGGCGGTCTCGAGGTGCTGCCGCCTCCCCCGGGCGCCGACGCGAACCTCGGCCGGCTCACAGCCGCGTTCCTCACCGAGGCGGAGGGGATCGAACCCGGCGAGGAGGATCCGTCGCTGTGGTCCCTCGACCACTCGGTTCCCGAAGGTGGCACCGCTGCCATCGCCCTCATCGAGCACCTGTGGGCGCAACCGCTGGTCGAGTCGATCCGGCGACAGGGTGGTCGCCTGCTCGACGAGACCTGGCTGGCCCCCGACGACCGTGAGCTGCTCGACCGCCTGGCCGCCGAGGTTCGCTAGCGGTCAGACCTTGGCCGCGCGGTACCCGGCCGCCTCGGCGGATGCCGCGTTGCGGAAGCACTCCTCGGGAGTGGTGACGTCGTAGTACTGCTGCCCGGGCCGGTGGTAGATCATCGAGCTCTGGTTGCCCTTGATCGGGGCGTACGACGGGCAGTCGTGACCGCGTGGCGCCACCGCGCCGCTCACCGAGCCACCGGAGTGGTGGTGGGTCTTCGGGGCGCAGCGGTAGTTGCGATGGCGCGCGTCCAGTCGGCGGTACTTCGCCTGGCGAGGATGGTGCTGATAGCCGTCGCGGGAGTCGTACCGAGCGCGGGCACCCTTCCGGATCTGTGCCGCGGACAGGTCGCGGGCGCCGCGGTTCACGTACCGCAGCAGCCGGTCGTACTGGTCGCGGTCCATGACGCTCTGTGGGTTCCCCAGCCGGATGACGGAGCCCGCGGGAGCCATCCGGCGTGCTTTCCGGGTCGCGGCAGCAGCCCCGCACGTGCCCCGCTCGGGGGTGTCCACGCCGATGAGGCGGACGGTGCCCTGATTGGTGACAACGGTGTCCCCGTCGACCCAGCGGACCACACGGACGGGCCCAGTGGCCTCCGCGACGGGGACCACCGCCAGGACCGGGGCGACGGCCGCGGCGATGGCGACGAACATGAGGAGGGTCTTGCGCATGCGGAGTACCTGCTGGGTGTTGAAGGGCTGGTGAGCGCAGCCGGGCCGGCACTGATGACCGTTCGCCCGAGGCGCCCGCCGGATGCTACGTGGCAGCCCGACCGCAGGCCGGAGAATGCGCAAACCGGCCTAGACACGGCGGCATAGGCTGCGGTGCAGTGAAAGGCGTGTGGCGCCGTGCGAGTCGACTGCTCGGTACGTTCCTGTGGGGTCATCTCGCTGGTGGCCTTGCTGGTCTCGGTCGCGGCCGCATGCTCCCCGTCGCAGCCTGAACGCGACGCTGAGACGGCGCCATCGGCTTCGGCGAAGGCATCGGCGTCAGCGACGGCGAGCCCCTCGCGTGCCCCTAGTCCCTCTCACGTCGCCAGCCCCTCCTCGGTCCCGACCCGACACGCCTCATGGGAGTGGGGGCCACCTGAACGTGTGGCGAACCGCCGCCTCAGCGAGCCTGATGCCCCCACCGCGCTGATCCGCGTCCGCGGCCACTCGGCATTCGCCACCTGGGTCTCGAAGCACGGCGCCTCGGACCAGGTAGAGGCCACGTCCCGCGACGCCAAGGGCCGATGGGCAGACCCGGCAGTCATCGGTCCCCCGACGGCGGGTCACGTCTATTGGGTCGAAGCTGCACTGGGCCCGCACGATTCGGCTGCTGTGGCGTGGACCGACACCGGCCCCCGAGAGGACATGCCGCGGGTGCTGGTCGCCATCCGTGAGAACGGCACCTGGCAGCCACCGCGCGAAGTGGGGCAAGGCGAGATCGGTGACGTCGTCATCGACAACACGGGCGCGGTCACCGTCGCCTGGACCGCACCGGACCGGGTCGTGACCCTGACGCGACGGATGGAGGGCCAGTGGGATGACGCTCAGGTGCTCTCCAGAGACGGTGAGTCACCCGAGGTGGCAGCGAACCGCCACGGCGATCTCGCGTTGGTGTGGACCACGTGGGAGGGGGTGGGCGTGGCGCTACGACCGCACGACACCGAGCGATGGACAGACCCGTCGACCGTCCGAGGCATCGGGTATCCCGACGAGGCCAAGGTGGCCATCGACGACCAGGGGCGCGCCCTGGCCATGTGGCCTCGCTCCGAGGAGGAGAGAGCTTCGCCCGCAAGCACCTGGCCTGGACGCAGACGAGGGAGAACGGGACGTGGACGGCGGCGCACTATCTCGACGTGCACGCTCGCGCAGACTTGATCGGCGACATGCTCGGCCTGTCCATGAATCCCCAGGGGCAGGCAGTCGCGGCATGGTCCTCGGACGACGCCGGGTTCCGGGTTGCGCGCTTCAGCTTCGCGACCGGGTGGACAGCGCCGCAGCCGCTCGCGGGTCTCGCCTATGAACCGACCGCACTGATGACGTCGTCCGGATCCGCCGTCGTGATGATGAACTTCAGCACACCGCCGGACTGGGCCTACCAAGAGGCGGGCGGGCGCTGGACGGTGGGCGGCAGAGTCACCAGCCGTGACCCGCTCGACTCCTACGGTCACGGGAACCAGATGGCGGTCCTCTACAACGTCGGGAGGACCCTGACCGCTCGCTTCCTCAACCTCCCCACCCGGCCCGACTGACCAAGACGCGCCCACACGCACAGGGCACGTGCTCGAGCGGTGCCATAATCTGCGGCGGGTCAGATCGGACAAGGCAAGCACGTGCGTGTCATCCGGATGTTTGACCGAGGCAAGCTCCGACCCCGCCCCTGTAGCTCAGCTGGATAGAGCAAGAGCCTTCTAATCTCTAGGTCGCAGGTTCGACTCCTGCCAGGGGCACGGACGAGACAGGACGCAGGTCAGATCGCCTTGGTCCCGCAGGTGCGCAGGTAGCCCCGAGAGGGTCTGGAAGAGATGCTGAGCGAGTGACCTTTTCATCTGGCTACTCACTGCAACGAGGCGCTGCCTTGGAGGACCTGGACATGGGCGGCGGCAGCAAGCTGTCGTTGAAGGTGACTCGGGGACCAGTCCCACGGGCTGGTGACGGTCCTCGAGGGCGTCCTCGAATCAGGTGGTCCACCGCTGCACGTCCACGAGGCGGAGGACGAGGTCGTCATCGTCCTGGACGGGGATCTCGACTATCAGGTCGGCGACGAGCGAGGGGTCCTGGGCGCGGGTGGGCTGTTGTGGTTCCCGCGACGCGTCCCATGCCGTCGCCAACCTCACGGGCAAGCCGTGTCGATTCATCACCGTGGCGACGCCGAGCGGCATCGAGGACTTCTTCCGGGCTCAGCGCGACTACATCGCCGATCTACCCCCCGGCACGCTTCCTGACCCGACTGCCCTGGCTGGGGTATCGGGGGCAGCAGACCGCCAGGTCGTCGGTCCCCCGCTCACCGAGCGCGCCTAGCCCGGCACCCGCGGCAGACGCGCCTCAGCGGAAGAAGTAGGGCTCCTCCACGCTCGTCGTGGCTACGCACCTGGCGCCGCGACGCGGTGGTTGGACGCAGTCGTGAACGTCTGAGCGCCGAGCCCGTCGATGACTGGCGTCGCGCCTGCGACAGCAGCATCATGGCTTCTGACCCGCTGGTGCAGGGGTTCCGGCTTGTTACTACAGGGAGCCAGGACATGCGCAGGACCGGCTTCGCCTTGGCGGCAGCACTGATGCTTGTCGCCGCGTGTGGGGAAGACCCGTCCGACAAGGCGGAGGGCAGCGCAGCGCCTTCCAGCAGCCCGGCTTCACCCTCGCCGTCACCTGGTGAACGACGCAGCGGCACTCTCACGCTCGCCTCAGGCGAATCCGTCCACTACTGGTGCGCCGGCGAGGGAGGCCCTGGCGTGCTGCTGGAGGCGGGCACCGATTCCGGGGGCACCGATGCCTACCCAGCAGCGTTCGTCGACCCCCTGGTCGCGGAGAGGACCGTCTGCACCTACGACCGACCCGGCACCGGGACGAGTGACCCACCACCTCACCGGCGCCGCACGATGCGCGACCTGTGCGCCGTCCAGGAACAGGTGGTGGCGAAGCTGCCCCTGCCCACGCCGTACGTGCTCGTCGGCCAGTCGGGTGGCGGCAACCTCAACATCGGCTGCGCGGCCCGGCACCCGGAACGCGTGGCCGGCCTGGTGACCATCGACAGCTACCACGACGACCCCGAGGACCTGCGGGCGGAAGGGTTCGTGTGGACCGACAACCCAGAGTTCGTGGACTACGTCGACTACTCGGAGGAATTGGACACGCTCACGATGCCGATCGGCGACTTCCCCCTCCTCGTGGTCAGCGCCACTGAGGCCGACCCCGGGGGCGTGAAGAACCAGCGCTACTGGCTGCGGCTCTCCCCGCACTCCCGGCAGGTCGCGATCGAGGGCCCGCACGATTTGCAGGAGGTCGTCCCAGAGCAGGTCGTCACCGAGGTCCTCAAGGAGGACTCCGCTGACTCTGACCATGCAGGGTCCCGCTCCGACTGCGCGACAAGACGATCATCGGGACTGCCTCAGTTCGGCGATCCGCTCGGGCAAGGGCTTGACCTTGCACTCGAGTTCAAGGCCTACGTTCGCGGAACCGACAGAAACCGTTGGTCCCGAACAGAGGAGCACGTCATGGGCACCTTCACCCGCAACAACACCGAGCTCGCCGTCGACATCGACGGCGCCGGTCAGCAGCACCGCGCCGAGGCCGGCGGGATGACCATCGCCCTCGAGCGCTGGAATGCTGGCCTGGACACCGCTGAGTGGTTTGCCGACCTGCCGGGCGGAGCCTGCCAGGAACCGCACTGGGGCTACTGCCTGAAGGGCAAGGTCACCATGCGCTACGCCGACGGTCAGACCGACGTGATCTCGGCGGGTGATGCGTACTACGTCCGTCCCGGCCACAACGCGCACATCGACGAGGACGCC
Source organism: uncultured Actinomycetota bacterium (assembly GCA_963698945.1). Taxonomy (GTDB): domain Bacteria; phylum Actinomycetota; class Actinomycetes; order Propionibacteriales; family Nocardioidaceae; genus Marmoricola. The sequence goes on from CAVOST010000022.1 coordinate 25,144, forward strand.
GAGTTCGTCGAGTTCACGCTGGCTGACCAGACCCCCGGCATCAACACCGTCGATCTCGAGCCGAGTGCTGCCGGGGTCGGCGCCTAGCGGGAGAATCTCGTCGACGAGCCACCGCTGCAGGTCAGCGCCTGGATTCGTAGTGGGACAGGGTCACGCCGTTTTGGAAGGTCCTCGTCCCCACGAGGCGCAGGTTCACCCAGCTGTCCAGGGCGCTGAAGAACGGCGTGCCGCCGCCGACCAGCACCGGGTGGGTGACCACCTGGTACTCATCGATCAGGCCGGCGCGCATCGCCGCGCCCGCGAGGGTGGCGCCGCCGATTTCCATCGGGGCGCCGTCCTCGGCCTTCAGCCGGGTGATCTCGGCCACGGCGTCGCCGGTGACGAGGCGCGCGTTCCCGCTGACCTCGTCGAGGGTCGTGGAGAACACCACCTTCGGCGTCCTCTGCCAGGCGCGGGCGAACTCGACCTCCTCGGGCGTCGCGTCCGGCTGCTGGTCGGCGGTCGGCCAGTGCGGGCTCATCACGCTCCCACAGCTTGCGGCCGTACAGCGAGACACCGATCTCCTGGGCTCGGTCGCTGAACCACTGCTGCAGCTCGGCACTGGGTAGGCCCCAGCTGATGTCGTCGCCGGGCGCGGCGATGTAGCCGTCCAGGGTCGCGTTCATCGAGTAGATCAGTTTCCGCACGGTGTCAGCCTGCCACCGCTGTGTCGGTCTGCTGTGTACCGACCGCGCCGACAACGGAACAGCAGGCGGTATAGGCCGTCATCGCCGACTTCGCTCCGCGATCGGACATGCGTCGATCCCCCACCTACGCTGGCCGCGCTCGTGAACCACCTACGTCTCGGGAATCACCTTGAACAAGCCCCATTGCACTGCCGCTCGCCCCAGTTCTGTCCCAGCGCGGACTCGTCAGCCTCCTGGTGTGTGGGTTCGTGTTCTTCGCGCTCGCGGGCTGCGCCGAGGCGCCGGCCCTCGAAGATGCCTCGCCCAGCCCGGCGGCCGCCGAGCAGTCGAGCAAGCCCGCGAAGCCCGTGCACAAGAAGGTGCGCGTCACCAAGCCCATCCCCTTCGCGACCCGGACCATCGAGACCTCCGACCTGCTCGAGGGTGAGCGCGAGCTGCAGCAGGCCGGCCAGGCCGGTGTCCGGGTCCGCGTCGTGCGAGTCACCTCGAAGCGCGGGAAGGTCATCGACCGCGACCTGGTACGGACGTTCGTGGCGCGCGAGCCTATTGAGCGCGTCGTGCTGGTCGGCGACCCGAGTCGAGTCTCAGCCGGAGCCTGGTGGCGGCTGCGACCCGAACTATGCAGGCGCGTGTGTGCCGGTTGCCAGCGACGTCGACTGTGCGGCGGCAGTGGCGATGGTCCGGCGTACGTCGACGGCCCGGTCCAGGTGGTCGGGGACGACATCTATGACTTGAACCGTGACTCCGACGACATCGCTTGCGACAGCTAGGCGCGACGCCACCAAGCAATCTCGTTCTGGCCCATACCTTTTTACCGCTATGTCCGTTATAGGGAGTGAAGGGGTTTCCTCGGGTCCCTAGGAGCGCACATGTCGCAAGGATTTGCCTGGCAGCTCGCCCTCCACGTGCCGCCCAATCGGGTGTTCGCGGCACTCGTCCGCACCACGACGATGCAGGGTCGCCTCTACAGCGTCGAGGAGTTCGGCAAGGCGCTGACCTTCTCCCCGTCGCGAAGTCGCACCGATCCCGTCGGCCGCCTCCGGGCGCGCGTTCACGCGCACACCGGAGGCTGCCTGCTCGAGCTGACGCCGATCGACGACCTGCGTCCGGCCTCGCGCGACACCGTCGTGGAAGCCGAGTCGGTCGGCAACCTCATCCACGATCTCCGCACCCAGCTCGGGACCGAGCGCGACCTGGTCCCGGTCCCCTAGCCGAAGATGCTGACGCCTCCGGGGCCGACGAGCAGGCCGACGACGATGAGCAGGATGCCGAACAGCACGCTGCCGCGGATGAGCGTGACGATGCCCGCGATCACGAGGACCACGGCGATGAGCCACAGGATGAATGTCATGGGGTTCCCTCCCTGTTGTGTGAAATGTCTAGTACCCCGCCGCGGGGGACGCGCAAACACCCGCGATTGCCGAGGAGAGGGAGAGCCGGGTGAGTAGCCACCCCGGGAGGGATCGCATCGGAGCATTGACGCGGTCGGGGTGGCTGCTCTACCCGTCTTGAGGCATCTCTACGTTCGCACGCTCCGCGGACGAGGGGCGACAACTCGCAGGGTGTCGCGGCGAGGCCGTCTAGACCGGCCTCGTCCCCCGGGTCCGGCGGTCACTGCCGCGTGAGCTCGGCTGCCATCTGCTCCATCAACGCGGTGAGGCCCTTGAACGGGCGGACCATCACGGTGAACTCGACGAGACGCCCGCCCTCGTCCCAGCGCAGCATGTCGACGCCGTGGACGGAGAGGTCGCCGAGCTCCGCGGTGAACTCGAGCACGGCGCTCGACTGGTCCCACCACTCGTGCCGGTAGCGCAGCGTCGGACCCAGCACCACCAGCGCGGCGGCGAGGTACGCCGTGGTCAGCGCCTTCCCCTCCTGCGGGCGGTGCACGGCGGGTGAGCGGAACACGCAGCCCTCGGCCAGCAGGTCGTCGAGGAGGGCAGGGTCCCGCGTCTCGACGACGCGGTGCCAGGCGGCAAGGGCATCCGGCTGCTGAGTCACGTCGGGAAACCTACGTGATCTCGTTCACGGTCCGAGCGTGTCGCTGCGCAAGCGGGCAATTCGGCTGTCGTACAAAGAGATTGGCCCTGCGGAGTATGAGACCGCAGGGCCCCACTCAGGCCTCCGTGCCGCCGCGCGACGGCGTCCGCGGCGTCGATCTCGGCCAGCAGTCGTTGCTTGGTCTGCGCCGGCGCGAACGACTCCCGTACGGCGGTGCGCGCGAGGTCTGCGACCCCGTCCGCGTCGAGGTCGAGGAGGCGGGCCGCGATCGCGTACTCCTGGTTGAGCGTCGTACCGAACATCGGCGGGTCGTCGCTGTTGATCGTGACGACGACCCCGGCCTCGACGAACGCCGGCAACGGGTGCTCGGCGAGCGACGCGACGGCCCGGGTGGCCAGGTTCGAGGAAGGGCAGACCTCGAGCGGGATGCCGCGCTCGGCGAGGTGCGTCAGCAGCTCAGGGTCCTGCGCCGAGGAGGTGCCGTGCCCGATCCGCTCGGCGCCGAGCTCGCGGAGCGCGTCCCAGACGGTCTGCGGCCCGGTCGTCTCCCCCGCGTGCGGCAGGCAGTGCAGTCCGGCCGCCCGGGCGGCGTCGAAGTACGGCTTGAACTGTGGGCGCGCGACCCCCTGCTCCGGCCCGCCCAGCCCGAACCCGATCAGCGCCTCGGGGCCGTGGTCGAGGGCGTAGCCCAGCGTGGCCTCGGCGGCCGGCAGGCCGAACTCGCCGGGGATGTCGTAGATCCAGCGCAGCACGATCCCGAGGTCACGCTCGGCTGCCACGCGAGCGTCCTCGATCGCCTCGGTGAACGCCTCGACGGGTATCCCCGCGAGCACGGACGTGTGCGGGGTGCAGGTCAGCTCGGCGTAGCGCACCTGCTGGACCTCGGCCATCTCACGGGCCACCTCATAGGTCAGCAGCCGCACGTCCTCGGGCGTGCGGACCAGGTCGACGACCGCCAGGTAGACCTCGATGAAGTGGGCGAAGTCGCGGAACTCGAAGAACTCGCGCAGCTGGTCGGGGTCGCTGGGCACCTTCCCCGGGTGCCGGGCCGCGAGCTCGCTGACGATGCGCGGCGAGGCGGAGCCGACGTGGTGGACGTGCAGCTCGGCCTTGGGGAGACGTGCGATGAAGTCGGCCAGACCGGGATCGAGGTCGGGCTCGTCGATGTGGGCAGCCATGGCGGCCCAGCATGGCATCAGCCGGCGGCGACCTGGCGCTCGAGGTTGTCGACCATCGCCGAGATGGACGCGCCCTGGAGCTGCTTGCCGTTGACGAACACGGTCGGCGTGCCGGCGACGCCGGCCTTGGTGGCCGCGGCGCCGGCCGCGCTCACGAAGGCGGCGTCGACCTTCCCGGTGGCGTCGAGGACGGCCTGGTCGGAGACTCCGGCCTCCTTCGCCCAGGAGGCCAGCTTCGCCGCGTCGGGCTTGTCGGGCTCCTGCTCGTAGGGCTGGTTGTCGTAGAGCAGGTCGTGGAAGCGCAGTGCCTGCTCGGGCGTGCCCTGCTGCAGCACCGCCGCCCACGCCGACAGCGCGCGCGTCGAGTAGTCGTCCTGGAGCAGGTGGAAGGGCCGGTACTCGATCTGCACCGTCCCCTTCCTCGCGGCGTCACGCAGGAAGTCGCGCGAGGAGGTCTCGAACTGGCGGCAGTAGGGGCACAGGAAGTCCTCGTAGACGACCACCTTGTACTTCGCATCGGCGTTGCTCCCCACCACGAGCGACTGACCCGACGCGCTGGCCGGCGGCGGGGTGGCCGGCTGCTTCGCCGTACTCCCCCCGGCGAAGACCACGAACGCCGCCACCACGGCCGAGAGCACCACCACGATCGCGAGGGTGGTCAGGAAGCGGTGGTTGCGCTCGCGCGCGGCCGCCTGACGCTGCATCTCGGCGGCCCGCTCGCGGCGGCTGGTCTCACGCTGCTGCTTCGACATCTGTCCTCTCCTCCGTGCTGGGGAACAGCACGTTGTCCAGCGCCCACGGCGTACGACGCTGCGACACGACGAAGACCGACAGGGCGAGCAGCACGACGTCCCGGGCGATCTCCCACGGGTACTTGCTGACGGCGTGCGGGTCGTAGCCACCGGTGCCGAAGCAGCCACAGCTGATGGAGATGCCTCGGGCCCACACCGAGCCGATGCCCACGATGAAGGCGAGCTGCAGGACGGCCGAGACGACCCCGCTCACCCGCGTCAGCAGCCCGAGCACGAGGCAGCCGCCCACGATCACCTCGACCATGGGCAACGCCCGGCCGACGAGGTCAGCGGCCGAGGGCGGCAGCAGCTGGTAGGCCCTGACCGCCGTGACGCTCGACGCCGGGTCGGAGAGCTTCAGCAACCCTGCCCACAGCCAGACCCCACCGACGACGAGGCGAGCGGCGAGCCCGGCCCATCGCAGTACCGGCCCGGGAGACACGTCCGCCACGGTAGGTCGCAGTCATGACCCCTTGATGAGAACCGGCCATGAGTAGGCTGAACCGTTGTGACCGAGCGACTCGTCTGGATCGACTGCGAGATGACCGGCCTCGACCTGGAGGCAGACGCGCTGATCGAGGTCGCCGCCCTCGTCACCGACTTCGATCTCGAGGTGCTGGGCGACGGTGTCGACGTCGTGATCAAGCCACCCGCAGCCGCGCTCGACCAGATGGTGCCCTTCGTGCACGACATGCACGTCAGCTCGGGCCTGATCGAGGAGCTCGACAACGGGATGACCCTCGCCGAGGCCCAGGACCTCGTGCTCGCCTACATCAAGGAACACTGCCCCGAGGGCAGCCGCCCGCCACTGGCGGGCAACACCGTGGCCACCGACCGGTCGTTCCTCGCCCGCGACATGCCCACGCTCGAGCAGTTCCTGCACTACCGGATCGTCGACGTCTCCTCGATCAAGGAGCTGTCACGTCGTTGGTTCCCCCGCGCCTACTTCAACGCGCCGGCCAAGGGCGGTAACCACCGCGCCCTGGCCGACATCCGCGAGAGCATCGAGGAGCTGCGCTACTACCGCGACGCCGTTTTCGTCGCCCCACCCGGCCCCGACGCCGCCGCCGCCAAGCGGATCGCCGCGCTGCACCAGGGCTCGCTCACCGGGACCAAACCCGGTTCGGAGCACGCCTGAGTGACCGGTACACTCGTGCCTCGCACGATTCCATGGTGGGTATAGCTCAGCTGGTAGAGCGCCGCCTTGTGGTGGCGGATGTCGCGGGTTCAAGTCCCGTTACTCACCCCAAAGCACAGTTGAGTGCTCAGGTGGTTGCCATAGCCCCCACCTGAGCACTCAACTCATGCGACTCAGCTGGTCTGCAGGTCCGTCGGGGCGTTGTGGACGCTCGGGATGGTGCCGAGCTTGCCCCGCTGGAAGTCCTCGAAGGCCTGCATCACCTCGGCCTTGGTGTTCATCACGAACGGTCCGGCCCAGGCGACGGGCTCGCGGATCGGCTGACCGCCGAGGACGAGCACGTCGAGTGCCGGGCTGCGGCTCTCCTGCCGGCCACCCGCGTGCACGGTCACGAAGTCACCGGCGCCGAGGACGGCGAGGTTGCCCGTCCGCACCGGTACCTGCTCGTCCCCCACGGTGCCCTGCCCGGACAGCACGTAGACGAGGGCGTTGTAGGAGACGTCCCACGGGAGGTCGAGGCGGGCACCCGCCTCGACGGTGGCGTGCACCAGCGAGATCGGGGTGTACGTCGACCCGGGACCCTGCGTGGCACCGACCTCGCCCGCGATCACCCGGACCAGCGCGCCGGCGTCGGCCGACGTGGCCAGCCCGACCTGCGCGCTGCGGATGTCCTGGTAGGCCGGCGGGTTCCACTTGGCGTCGCGCGGCAGGTTGACCCAGAGCTGGATGCCGTGGAACAGGCCGCCGCTCTGCACCAGCCACTCGGGCGGCGTCTCGATGTGGAGCAGTCCCGCGCCCGCGGTCATCCACTGTGTGTCGCCGTCGGTGATGCTGCCACCGCCGCCGTGGCTGTCCTGGTGGTCGAAGACTCCATCGATGATGTAGGTGACGGTCTCGAAGCCGCGGTGCGGGTGCCACGGCGTGCCCTTGGGCTCGCCGGGCGCGTACTCGACCTCACCCATCTGGTCCATGTGCACGAACGGGTCGAGGTCGAGCAGGTCGACACCGGCAAAGGCGCGGCGCACCGGGAAGCCCTCGCCCTCGTACCCCTTGGGCGCGTCGATCAGCTGCTTGACCGGGCGCACGGTGTCGCCCAGGCCGGGCGTCCTCAGGCGCTCCAGGACGGTCAGGTCATCCACTGTCACAGCCGGCATTGCGTACCTCCCGATCGAGCAATTGTGCCCCATGGAACGGTAGTTGAACCTTGAATATTCCGGTCCGGCCGGCGCCCACCGCGCGATTTCGTGGGGCCGCGAACTGACTGCTACTGTTCTGGTCGCTTTGGCGCCATTAGCTCAATTGGCAGAGCAGCTGACTCTTAATCAGCGGGTTCGGGGTTCGAGTCCCTGATGGCGCACCATACGTCTCGAAGGTCAGAGGCCCTTCGTGATCCAAGCCGGAGGGGACCTCTGCTGCCTCTGCGGAACTGTCCGAGCGACTCGGTGCGGCGGCGCACGCGACCGTCCTCGAACGGTTCCTCGGCGACCGGCATCTTGAGGCCTACGTGGACCTGTTGCGATGGCTTCTGCGATGAGTGTCGCGCGCCAGTCATCCGCGATGGCGAATGCGTCACTGAACAGGGTCTTGATCCCGTCGCTCAGCTCGACGTCGAGCCGAGCTGAGCCTTCGAATTCGCACCCGAAGACCCTGACCTCTCGGGACCTACGCCTCTGCACTCTGTCCCTCCGCCGAGAGAACCTCGAAGCAATCGAGGAGGCACACCCATGAGCACACCCACCCAGGCCCTTGCTCGCCGTGTGATCGAGCTGGCCTGCCGCGCCCCGAGCGTGCACAACACGCAGCCGTGGCGTTGGCGGGTGGTCGATGGTGACATCATCGAGCTCTACGCCGATCGACGGCGCCAGCTGCTGATCAGCGATCCCGTCGGACGCAATCTCGCACTCAGCTGCGGCGCCGCACTCCACCATGCCTCTGTCGCAGCCCAGGCACTCGGCCTCGCTCCGGCGATCGAGCTGGCGCCGCTCCGTGAGGACGAAGACCTCTTGGCGCGGATCACCCTGTCCCCCGGCACGCACACCGCCGAGTCCGCCGAGTCGCTCCAGGACCTCGAGGACCGGTGCACCGACCGCCGTCGCTTCACCTCCTGGCCAGTTCCCGAATCCCGACTGATTCACCTGGCGAAGACCGCTTCGGTTGGGGGGCTCATGCCTTCCCGATCACGGACGTGACCACGCGCTTCCGGGCCGAGGAGCTGCTCAAGCGTGCGATGGTGGTGCAGTCGTCGGATCCGCGGTTCGCCGAGGAGCAACGCGAGTGGATCGATCACAGCCGCGTGGACGGGATCGCGATGGCGAACGCTTCGCCACGGGCACACGGCCGGCCGTCCACACACTCGAACCGCTTCGCGTCCGCTGCCGACGCGGAGGCCATCGAGGCGGCAGATGCCGCCCGTGTGGTGGAGAGCTCCGACGGCCTGATGGCGATCTGTTCTGCCACAGACGACCAACGCTCGTGGCTGAGGGCCGGACAGTCGCTCAGCGCGTTGTGGTTGCGGGCTACCCACGAAGATCTGTCGGTCGTGCCCCTGAGTCAGGTCATCGAAGTCGACGAGACGCGTGAGGCCCTGCGCCAGGACGTCTTCGACGGCTTCGCCCGTCCGCAGGTACTGGTCCGGGTCGGCTGGTTGGAGGCCACCCGTGGCCGCCTCGACCGTACGACGCGGCGACCAGTCGACGACGTCATCGAGGGCTGACCCCCACGTGACTACCTACGTACGCGACTTCGCCGAAGGTGACCGAAGCCAGGCGGACCTGCTGGGTGGCAAGGGCGCGAACCTGGCAGAGATGTGCCGGCTAGGTCTTCCCGTTCCTCCGGGCTTCACCATCACGACGGAGGCCTGTCGTGCCTACCTGCGTGACCGCGCCGTACCAGTAGGTCTCGACAACGAGGTGGGCGAGCACCTCGCACGTCTCGAACGACACATGAACCGCCGACTGGGCGACCGGTCGGACCCCCTGCTGGTCTCGGTCCGGTCCGGTTCGAAGTACTCGATGCCCGGCATGATGGAGACCGTCCTCGACGTCGGGCTGAACGACGAGTCGGTGCACGGTCTGGCAGGGCACGGTGGCGAGCGCTTCGCCCTCGACTCCTACCGCCGCCTCATCCAGATGTTCGGCAGCACCGTCCTCGCGATCGAGCCCAAGGTGTTCGCGACCGCGCTCGCCGAGCTCAAGGACAGTCGCTCGTACGCGGATGATTACGGCCTCGAGGTCGAAGACTTGCGCGAGCTCGTGAGCACTTACCAGGCGCTCGTGCAGCAGTTCGCCGGACGCAGCTTTCCCCAGGACCCCCGAGAGCAGCTCGACCTGGCCGTGCGCGCGGTGTTCGACTCCTGGCACACCCCTCGCGCCGCCTTCTACCGGCACCGCGAGCACATCTCGGAGGACCTCGGCACGGCTGTGAACGTGCAGGCGATGGTGTTCGGCAACAGGGGTCCGTCATCCGGCTCGGGGGTGGCGTTCACACGCGACCCGGCGACCGGCGCGAGCGGCGTGTACGGCGACTACCTGCAACACGCGCAGGGTGAAGACGTCGTCTCAGGCATCCGGAACACGATGCCGCTCGCGGATCTCGCAGAGCTGGACAAGCCTTCCTACGACGAGCTCATCGATCACATGACCAGGCTGGAGCACCACTACAAGGACATGTGCGACATCGAGTTCACCATCGAGGGTGGCAAGCTCTGGATGCTCCAGACCCGAGTGGGGAAACGCACACCCGAAGCTGCCTTCCGCATCGCCCACGACATGGTCGGCGAGGGGCTCGTGGACCTCGACGAGGCGCTCGGACGCGTGACCGGCGCGCAGCTCGTGCGCCTGATGTTCCCTCGCTTCGACGACCAGTCGAGTCGCGAGCTCCTCACCGCCGGTATCAGCGCCTCTCCCGGAGCCGCGGTGGGTCGGGTCGTGCTCGACGCTGAGACAGCCGTGGCGTGGAGTGCCCGCGGCGAAGACGTCATTCTCGTGCGTGAGGAAACCAACCCGGACGACCTCCCGGGCATGGCTGCCGCACGCGGCACCCTGACCAGTCGTGGCGGCAAGACCTCGCATGCCGCCGTCGTGGCACGTGGCATGGGTCGACCGTGCGTGTGCGGAGCCGAGGCGCTGACGGTCGATCTCGTGGGCCGGCAGGTGCAGGTTCGTGGCGGGCCGATCCTTCGCGAGGGCGACCTCATCTCCCTCGACGGGACGAGCGGCGAGGTCTTCGCCGGGGCGGTCCCGGTCGTCGACTCGGTCGTCGTCAGCTACCTCGAGGGCAGGCAGGTCGACGATCCCGTGGTGGACGCCGTAGCCGCGCTGCTGCGGCACGCCGACGGCGTACGCCGAATGGACGTGCATGCGAACGCCGACACCCCTGAGGACGCCGCGCGGGCCCGCCGCTTCGGAGCGCAAGGGATCGGACTGTGCCGCACGGAGCACATGTTCCTCGGCGCCCGCCGTGTCCTGGTCGAGAACCTGGTGCTGGCCACCAGCGACGAGGAGCGTGCCGCGGCGCTGGCCGCCATGCTCCCGCTCCAACGCGAGGACTTCACCCGGATCCTCGCTGAGATGGATGGGTTGCCGGTGACGATCAGGTTGATCGACCCGCCGCTGCACGAGTTCCTGCCCGATCTGACGAAGCTGTCGGTCGACGTGGCCCTCGAGAACGAACGTGGTCGCAGCGACCCTGCCCGGAACCGGCTGCTCGGGGCCGTGCGAGCGGCACACGAGCAGAATCCGATGCTGGGTCTGCGTGGCGTGCGGCTCGGGCTGGTCGTTCCCGGTCTCGCCGGCATGCAGGCCCGGGCGATCCTCGAGGCCGCGGCTGACCGGATCGAGGTCGGCGGTGATCCGCGACCGGAGATCATGGTGCCTCTCGTAGCCACCGCAGGTGAGCTCACGCGACTGCGTCGGGTGCTGACCGGCGTGGCCGAGGAGGTCGAGTCCACCCGCGGCTTCTCAGTTCCCCACCGCGTGGGGACAATGATCGAGGTGCCCCGCGCTGCCCTCACCGCTGACCAGATCGCGGTGGAAGCGGACTTCTTCTCGTTCGGGACCAACGACCTGACGCAGATGACCTGGGGCTTCTCCCGTGACGACGTGGAGGCCGCCTTCTTCCCGGCCTACCTCACCCAGGGGATCCTGCCGGTATCTCCTTTCGAGTCACTGGACACCGAAGGGGTCGGCTCGCTGATCACGACCGCAGTGGCCAAGGGGCGACACGTGCGACCCGACATCGCCCTGGGCGTCTGCGGCGAGCACGGGGGTGACCCGGACTCCATCCACTTCTTCGAGGGTGCCGGACTCGACTACGTCTCGTGCTCACCGTTCCGCATCCCTGTGGCCAGGCTGGAGGCGGCGCGGGCTGTGCTCGATCAGCGCTCGAGGTAGGTCGCTGGCAATTCCTGCTCGAATGCGGCGGGATCGTGGCAGAACTCCTGCACCGCCTGGGCGAACTTCGCGGCCTGGAAGCCATCGGCGTAGCGATGGTCGAACGTCGCCGTCAGGGTCAGCATCGGCCGGACGACAACTTGTCCGTCGATCGCGACCGGACGCTCGGTGACCGCGCCGACCAGCACCAGCACGGGCACCCGGTAGTAGCCGGCCAGAGGCGAGTAGGCACGCGAGATCCCCCACATCCCGACCGAGGTGATCATCGCGCCGCCGAACGCCTGCCTCCGCACGCCGAGGGCGGGCAGGTCGAGGTTGAGGTCCGAGGTGAGCCAGGCACTGAGGTTCATCGCCGAGCGCAACAGTCGCTGTGGCAGGAGGTCCAACATCTGCTTCGCTTTGCCGAAGGACTCATCCGAGCCACTGGAGATCGACAACCTCGCGGACTCGAGCTCCTCGGCAATCTCCACGAGTGACTTCTCGTTCGCCCGGTCCACCTTGCACCCGGTGAGCTCGCCACCCTCGGCAGCGACGATGAAGAAGACATCCGTGCTCTCCCGCTCGAACTCCCTGCCGCGGGCAAGCCTGACCCGGAGGTCCGGCACGCTGTCGAGCCCGTGGGCAACGGCACGACCGACGGCGTGCGTCACCGTGACGTGGGTGCCCTTCCGCTCGCGCAGCTCGTCGAGGTACTCCAGCAACGGACCGGCGTCGAGCTCCAGGTCGCCGTAGAACTGCGGGTCGTTCGGGGCTCCCCAGAACGACCCGGCGAGCTTGCGCCATCCGTGCAGCTTCCTGCCGCGATCTCGGGTGCGAGCCCTTCGTGGGCTCTGAAGTGTCGGTGTCAACATCGTGGGCTCCCACCTGGAGATGCCGCGAGGGGGAACCTCCACCCCGAGCCTCGCGCCTCCGCGCGCGAACTCGAAGGGCCAAAGGTCACCGCTGCACGGGGCCGCGAGCATCCTGAACCGATCCACAAGAAGACGAGCACGATGTAGTGCGGGATCAGCAGTACCCAAGGATCCCAATCATCCGAGTACATGTGTCCTCCACCGTTTTCGCCAGGATGATCCGATCACTCAGGCGGCTCGGACCGCGATCAGACGGCCCGCCACCTGCGTGCGCGCGGTCGAGCAGAAGACCGTGATCAACCGAGCGCCGCTCCGACGCGGACCCTCGTGTGGAGAACACCCGTCCGCTTGTGTTCGAGGCAGAGAAACAGAACTACAGCCGGTCGCCGTCTATCGGCGGTTCAGCACCGGTCTCGTTGGCGGATGCTGTCAGCGCGCTCCGGTCGTCGTGTGACGCTTCCCGGTTCCCCTTGGCATGGTCCCGGTCCAGTGCAGCATCGCGACGCTCTGGCAGGTCCTCGCCGTACGCCCGGCCGCCAGGGGTCAAGAACTTTGCCAGGTCGAGGTCTCGCTCTCGCGCGTCGGCACCCACATCTCGGGCGTCGGCAACAGCGTCGCGCTGGTCCGCAGCAGCAAGGATCTCTTGCGCAGCGTGCACGCGCTTGACCAGCGCCGCCTCGCGGAGGGTCACATCAGCCTCACGACGATCTAGTGCATCCTCGCGCTCGTCGACTTCCCGATCACGCGCGTTGCCGTCACTCACTTGCTGAGTGAAGCACACAGTCGCGGTGAGAGAGCGGTTCTGCTCCCGCCAACGGGAGTCCAAGAGCGCAACTACCAGGCGCCATTGTTGCCTCCTCTAGGTTGCCTTCAACGGGCCGACAAACGAGGCGGCCAAGACGACTCGGCTCCTTGCCCCCCAGCCGCTCGCGCGGCGCACCCGACGCAGGTCAGGGCCCTACGGGGTCCTGACCTGTCTCATCGGCCAAGCTCTACTCCGTCGCGAAGTGTCTCCACCGACACAGTGGGTAGGAACCCCCTATGGACCCGATCCGCGTCGGACTCGTGGCTGATCCAGCCGCGCCGACCGAGATCGCACGCGGCATGACCGACCTGAGCCCGCTCGACGGCGGCGACGCGTGGGACATCACCGTTGTGAGTGAGCCGTTCACCACCGGCTCCGAGGACGTCGAGACCGCGGTGGGTCGGCTGCAGGACCAGGCTCGCCAACGAAACTGGGACCTCGTTGTCGGCCTGACCGAACTTCCACTCCACGACCACGAGGGCCGGCACTTGCTGGTCGAGACCGATCCAGAGCAACGGACCGCGGTGCTGTCACTGCCTGCGTTGGGCGGACTTCGGATGCACGCCCGCGCCCGTCGGGCGGTGCGCTCGCTGGTCAGCGGCATGGCCGACCCGAACACGAAGGATGAGCACCGCGTGGCCCTCCCGCGCGTGCGCGGCCGCTGGCGCCTGCTCCTGGGCATGGTGCTCGCCAACCGTCCGTGGCTGCTGGTGCCCGGGCTGAAGTCTGCGCTCGTGGCGGCGCTGGCGACCGGAGCCGTGGCCACGATCAACTCGACGGTCTGGCTGCTGGCGGGCTCGCTGTCGTGGTGGCGCCTGGTGGTCGCGACGATCGCCTCGGTCGCACTCGTCGTCGCCTGGCTCGTGATCGACGGCGAGCTGTGGGACCGCCCCGACGACGACTCCCCGCAGGCGCGGGAGAGGTCGCGCCTCTACAACGCCTCGACACTGGTGACCTTGATGGCCGGGGTGCTCATCTGTTACGTCGCCCTCTACGTCGTGAACTTGGCGTGGGCGTTCTTCATCCTCGACCCCGATGTGATGGGCGGCTACCGTCCACGCCTCGCTCGGCTACGGCGACCTGTTCGTCCTGGCCTGGTTCGTCGCGTCGGCCGCAACCGTCGGCGGTGGCCTCGGCTCCGGCCTGGAGTCGGACGAGGCGATCCGCGCCGCCGCCTACTCCAAGCGCGAGCAGGACCGGCGCGACCGCCTCGCGCGCGACCAGAACAACCCTCGGTAGTGGTGCCCCGTTTCAGGACGACGGAGTGGCCGGCCGCGCGGCCGAGCCGACCCGAAGGCGCCAGGCCCTGGTGGCCAGGTGCAGGTTGAGCCTCGTCTCTGTGTCCGCGAGATCGTGGCCGGAGATGGCGCTCCACGAGGACGCCGACGGGTACCCACGGTCGGCCAACATGGCGCAGGTCGTCGCAGACCTGCACGGCAACGCGGCGGTGCTCAGCGTCGTGGCGGCACTCGCACGGCAGCAAGCATTGCCCTCCGGGAGGACTCCGAGGTCGACTAATCAGGGAACGACGTCGACAGCACGATCCCGAGGCACGACAGGCATCCGTCTAGACCGCGACCGGGGGCCATGGGGCAATGGACGAGTAGCGTTCGAGGGTGCACATGAAGCCGGGTGGTGTGGGATCACCTCCTGATCCAGACCGCGCGGCACACGAGCCGGTCGCACGGGCAGCACTCGTCGGTCGCCTGCTCGCGTCGGGCGAACCGGTGATCTCGGTGGTGGCGCCACCCGGCTACGGAAAGTCGACGCTTCTCGCGCAGTGGGCGGAGCGGCAGGGCCACCCCGTCGCCTGGGTGTCCTGCGAGAGGGTCCACGACGATCCCGTGTTCCTGTGGACAGCGGTCGTCTCCGCGCTCAGGTCGGTCGAACCTCTGGTCCCCGTCCCGACCCGGATCATCTCCGGCGACGCGGAGCGCCTGGGCCAGCAGCTGACCCGCACGATCAGCGCACTCTCACAACCGATCACTCTGGTCTTCGACCAGCTGGAGACCCTCAGCAGCCCGGAGACTCGCGAGCTGATCGCGGCCTCAGCCTTGGCCTTGCCGGCGGGTTCGCGACTGGCCTGGGCGTCGCGAGAGCAGGTTCCGTTCTCGCTGGCACGAATGCGGGTCCAGCGACGCCTCCTGGAGCTGGGCGCACATGATCTCGCGATGTCGCGCAAGGAGGGTTCACTCCTGCTTCGGGCGGAAGGCGTCGACCTCACCGAAAGGGCGGCGGGTCGGCTGGTGCGGCAGACGGAAGGCTGGCCGGCGGCGCTGTACCTGGCCGCCTTGGGCATCCGAGCCGGCGATGTGTCAGCCGACGAGGGGCTCGACGGCGACGATCGGCTGCTCCGCGACTACGTGCGGTCCGAGGTGTTGGACCGCCTTCCCCGGCCCCAGGTGGACTTCCTCATCCGGACCTCGATCCTGGAGCGGGTGAACGGCGAGCTGGGTGAAACGGTTGGGGGTCGGGGCGACGCCGGACGTCTGCTCGGTCGGCTCCGGGCGAAGGGTCTCCTGGTCGAAGCGGTGGACAACCGAGAGGAGTGGTACCGCTACCACCCCCTCCTGCGCCAGATGTTGCAAGCCGATCTCCGCCGCAGCAGTCCCGAGCTCATCGCCGAGCTGCACACCAGCGCTGCGGAGTGGTTCGAGGCCGCCGGCGACCTGGAGGCGGCCATCGAGCACACCCATCAGGCCGGCGACGCGGAGCGGTTCATGCGCCTGGTGCTGGAGGCGATGCAGCCGGCATGGGCGAGCGGTCGCGTCGACATCGTGGAGCAGTGGATGGACCGGCTCGGTCATCGGGCGCCGCAGGCTCACACCCCGGCGATGATCGCCCATGGAGCCCTGATCTTCGCCTTGCTGGGCCGACCCGGGGATGCGGAACGGTGGACCGCCGTGGCCGAGGGACTGCCCGCCTCCGGCGCCCTCCCGGACGGAAGCACGGTCGCCGCCACGATGGCCTACCTGCGCGCCATCCTGTGTCGCGATGGGCCGGCGGCGATGCGTCAGGACTCGGTGGCGGCCCTGGATGGGCTGAGCCCCGTCAGCCCCTATCGAGCCACGATGGTCCACACCCAGGGACTGGCCTACCTTCTCGAGGGCGACCTCGACCACGCCGATGCGTCGTTCGCGCACGCCTACGACCTGGCCGTCAGCATCGAGACTCCCCCGTGGCCGCGCTCGTCCTGACCGAGCAGTTCCTGGTCGCCACCGAGCGCCACGACTGGACGGCGGCGGACTCCCTGATCAAGCGGTCGCTCGAGATCGTCACCCGGGGCCCGTTCGAGACCTACTGGACCAGCGCCCTGGTGTACGCCGCCGCCGCGCACGCGGCCGCCCATCGTGGAGCGATGCCCGAAGCGCGTGAGTTCATGGCCCACGCCACCGGGTTGCGTCCGCTTCTCACCTACGCGCTGCCCGTCGTCTCGGTCCAGGCGTTGCTCGAGCTGGCTCGCACCTACCTGGCTTTCCTCGACCCGGCGAACGCGCGGGCAGTGCTGGACCAGGTCCGCGGCATCCTGCAACAGCGTCCAGACCTGGGAACGCTCGTGACCGCCACCAGCGAGCTCGAGGAACGCGCCAGCGAGTTCACGGCCGCCGCGCCCTTCGGACTGTCGTCGTTGACTCCGGCGGAGCTGCGCCTGATCCCGTTGCTGCCCACTCGACTGACCATGGCCGAGATGGGCGAGCGGCTCTACATCAGCCGCAACACCGTCAAGACCCACCTCATCTCGGTGTACCGCAAGCTCGGTGTCTCGTCGCGCAATGACGCTGTGCACCGGATGGACGAGCTCGGTCTCTCGACGTCGTCACCCACGGATGACTGAGCAACCAGGCTCAGGCGGTCATCAGTGCTCCTGGCCGGGGCCGGCGGGCGCCGGCTCGGGGACGCTCTCCTCGGGCAGCAGCGTCTGCTGGTCGAGGACGTAGAGCAGTACGAAGGCGGGAACGATCAGCACCACGGCGAGGCCGGTGGCCACGAGCACGGCCGCGATGGTGCCGGAGGGGGCTGCGGCTTCCGAGACGGTCAGCGAGGTGGGCAGCAGGTAGTCCCACTGCGCCACTCCCCACGCCACGATGACGCTGACCACTGCTGCCACCGCTGCGGCGCGGGCGCCGACCCTGGCCCGGCGAATGATCAGCACGAGCGCGCCGAGGCCGCAGATCGCCGAGAGGATGACGAGCGGCAGCGCCCTCGAGGTGAGTCCGTCGAAGAGGTAGTCGGCGTCGTTGGAGAGCACGAAGATCCCCACGAACGCCACCAGTCCCGCCGCCACCGCAGCGCCCAGGGCGCGCAGCCTGAAGTAGGCCACCATCTCCTCGTCCGAGAGGCGCCGGGCGTCGGAGACCAGGAAGACCGCGGCCAGGTAGGCGGTCACGCACACGGCCAGCACTCCGCCGAGGATCGACGTCGGGTTCACCCAGCTGTCCCAGGGGTCTCCCGCCTTTCCCCCTGCAGGGACGCGACCGGAGGCGATGGCGCCGACCACGCTGCCGAGGAAGTACGGCACCAGCACGGACGAGACCGCGAACGCCGCACCGAAGTTGCGCCGGTCGCGGGTGCGGAGGACCGACTTGCGGAACGCGAAGCCCGCGCCGCGCAGGACGATCCCGAACGCGGCCAGGGTCAGCGGGACGAACAACGTCAGCCAGATGGAGGCGTAGGCCTCGGGGAAGCAGGTCCACAGCAGCACGAAGATGAAGATCAGCCAGACGTGGTTGGCCTCCCACACCGGGGCGATCGAGTGGTCGATCACCTCACGCGGGCGCTCGCCTCGCTTGGCACCGCCCGCTACCAGGTCCCAGAAGCCGGCCCCGAAGTCGGCACCGCCGAAGACGGCGTACATCGTGACCGCCGAGAACAGGATGACCGCAGCGACGGTGCTCATGGGCTGGGCACCTTCGGCTCGTCGGCAGCCCTGGTCGGCTCGCTCGGACCGTAGGGCACGTCGGCCTCGTCGAACCCCTGGCCGGGTGCATCGTTGCGCCGGAACCGGCGGCTCATGCCACGGAGCACGAGGATCGTCGTGACGCCGAGACCGACGTAGAGAACCACCACCGCGACGAACGTGATCCAGACACCGGTGTTGGCCGTGGCCGCGTCCTCGACCTTCATCTTCTCGTAGACGATCCACGGCTGCCGGCCGACCTCGCTCACCGTCCACCCGGCTTCGAGCGTGATCACCGACAGCACCCCGGAGGCCGCCGCGGCCCGCAGGAACCACCGACTTCGTGGCATCCGCCGTCGGAAGATCCAGGACACCCACCACCAGAGGGTCAGCAGGAAGAGCAGCGTCCCGATGCCGACCATGAGGTCCCACGCCAGGTGGGTGACGTTCACCTCGTGGGTGGTCGGCCGGTCGTCTGCCGGTATCGAGTTCAGACCCTGGACGACGGTGGAGGTTCCCTGTTTCGGGTCGGAGAGGATCGAGGCCAGGCCGGGGATCGGGATCCCCCCGACCACCTCCCCCTCGGAGTTGAGGTGCCCGAACAGGACCTCGGGCACGTCGCTGCTCGTCTTGGGCACCATCTCGATGGATGCGAACTTCGCCGGCTGCTCGACGAAGACCCAGCGGGCCAGGGCGTCACCCACGCCCATCTGGATGGGAGTCGCGATCGCGGCGACGGTGAACCCGATCACGAACCCCATGCGGTGGTAGCGGTCGGTGCGGCCGCGCAGCATCCCCCAGGCATAGACCGAGGCGATCAGGAACCCGCCCACGAGGTACGCCGCCACCACCATGTGCGTCGCCATCAGCGGCATGGCGCTGTTGAAGATCACGCCCATCGGGATCGACGTCGACGACGTCGCCGGCCGAGTTGAGGGTGACTCCCTCGGGCGCGTTCATCCATGCGTTCGCGGCCACGACCGAGACGCTGCCGAAGATCCCCGCCACCGCGATGGGTACGCCGGTCCAGAAGTGCAGCCACGGCCGCAGTCGGCGCCACCCGAAGATGTAGATCGAGATGAAGACGGCCTCGGTGAAGAAGAACAACCCCTCGAAGGCGAACGGGACGCCGAAGGCGGCGCCCCACTGCCCCATGAACTTCGGCCACAGCAGCCCGAACTCGAAGGAGAGCACCGTGCCCGTCACGGCGCCGACGGCGAACGTGACCGCCATGTACTTCGACCAGCGCTGCGCCAGCAGCAGCGCGTCCTGGTCGCCGTGCTTGATCCCGCGATAGTTGGCGATCAGCGTCATCACCGACCAGGAGACGCCCAGCGGCACGAGGATGATGTGGAAGGCGAGCGTGAAGGCCATCTGCGACCGCGCCCAGGGGACGGGATCCATGGCCGCCACCACCGTGCTGATGACGACGTCAGGCGTCATCGTCGACCTCCTCCGGGGCGGACGGAGCCGGGACCGCGGCCAGGAGACGTCCGGTGAACGCCTCCCCGCCTGCCTCCTCGATGGCGACGCGCCCCACCACCTGACGCAGGGTGATCGTCCGCTCCGCGCGCGTGTCGAAGGTGAACGTGCCCGCCCAGTGGAACAACGCCGAGAGCCGGTTCCTGAAGCCCGTCAGGAAGGTGATGTGCACGAAGAGCCACATCAGCCAGCCTGCGAACCCGGACAGCCGCACGCCCTTGAAGCTCACGATGGCGTCGAAGCGGGCGATGGTGGCCATGCTGCCGAGGTCCCGGTAGGTGAAGTCGGCGGCCGGCTTGCCGTGGAGTCGTCGCTTGATCGTGTTGGCGGCATGGATCCCGGACTGCATGGCGACCTCGGCGACCCCGGGCAGCTCGTTCAGCGCCATCATGTCCCCGATCGCGAAGACCTCCGGATGTCCCGGGAGCGTGCAGTCCGGGCGTACGACGAGCCTGCCCGCGCGGTCGGTCGTGGCCCCGCTGGCCTCCGCGAGCAGGCCGGCCAGCGGCGATGCCTGCACACCGGCCGCCCAGATCTTCGTCCGCGACTCGACCCGGTCGACCGAGCCGTCCGCTGCCCTGACGTCGACACCGAGGGCGTCGACCCCGGTGACGATGGTCCCGCTCCGGATGGTCACACCCATGCGTCGCAGCCGCCCGGCCGCCTTGCGGGAGAGCCGGTCACCGAACGTGGCCAGGATCTCCGGCCCGCCGTCGACCAGCACCACCTCGGCGTCACTCAGGTCGATCCTCCGGAAGTTGTCCTTGAACCCCGAGTGCACCAGCTCGGCGATCTGTCCGGCGATCTCCACCCCGGTGGGACCGCCGCCGACCACCACGAACCTGCAGCCAGGCGCTCCTCGCCTCCGGGTCATCCTCGCTCTCGGCCATCTCGAAGGCGCCGAAGATGCGGCCCCGCAGCTCCAGGGCGTCGTCGATCGTCTTCATGCCGGGAGCGAAGCGGGAGAACTCGTCATGGCCGAAGTACGACTGCGCGGCACCCGCACCGACGATCAGGCTGTCGTACTCGAGCGTCCGGGTCGTCTGGTCGGGTCGTACGGCGGTCACCGTGCGGGCCTCGAGGTCGAACTGCGTCACCGTCGCGAGGTCGACGCTCACGTTGCGGTGCCGCCGGAGGATCGAGCGGATGGGTGGCGCCACGTCGCCCTCCGACAGGATCCCGGTCGCCAGCTGGTAGAGCAGCGGTTGGAACAGGTGGTAGTTGTGCCTGTCCACGACGGTCACCTGCACGGGTGCCCGCCTGAGGAACTTCGCGGCGAACAGGCCGCCGAAGCCTGCTCCGACGATGACCACCCTGTGGGCGTCGACATCTGTCATGTGGTGTCCTGTCCGCGGGTCCCGGCGACCGTCCTCGAGTCAGGCAGTGGGGGCGTGGTGCGGGACGGACCAGGGCCGGAACGACTCGGCGGACGCCTCGTCCCAGAAGCCCTGTGACCGTGGGTTGGCCGTCCCGTCCAGGAGCTCCCGAGGCTTCACCAGCGGGTAGATCTCGTCGAGCGCCAGGGCCTGGAACTGGCTGACCCGTCGTACGACGTGGTGGGGACCGAGCTCGCTCGTGTGGTCCAGCCCCATCGCGGCGATCATCTCGGCGAGGGCGTGCACGGTGTTGCGGTGGTAGTTGTGCACGCGCTCGGCCTTGTCCGGCACGTTCAGTGCTCGCTGCAGGCCGGCGTCCTGGGTGGTGACCCCGACCGGGCACTTGTTGGTGTGGCAGCGCTGGGACTGGATGCAACCCGACGGCGAACATGAAGGCGCGGGCCGAGTTGCACCAGTCCGCGCCCATCGCCATCGAGCGCGCCATCGCGGACGCGGTGACCATCTTGCCGCTGGCGCCGATCTTGAACCGGTCCCGGACCCCCGCGCCGATGAGCGTGTTGCGCACGACCAGGAGGCCCTCGTTCAGCGGAGACCCGAGGGAGTCGGAGAACTCGAGCGGTGCGGCGCCTGTCCCGCCCTCGCCGCCGTCGACGACGATGAAGTCGGCGTAGGTGCCGGTCTGGATCATCGCCTTGATGATCCCCATGAACTCACGCGGGTCGCCGACGCACAGCTTGAAACCCACCGGCTTGCCCTCACTGAGCTCCCGGAGCTGGCTGATGAAGCCGACCATCTCCAGCGGCGTCGAGAAGGCCTTGTGGTAGGTCGGCGAGAACACGTCCTTGCCCTGGGGCACGAGCCTGGCCTCGGCGATCTCCGCGGTCACCTTGGCCGCCGGGAGGATGCCGCCGTGTCCCGGCTTCGCGCCCTGGGAGACCTTGATCTCGATCATCTTGACCTGCGGGAGGGTGGCGTTCTTGCGGAAAGCCTCCGGGTCGAAGTCGCCGTTGGCGTCGCGGCAGCCGAAGTAGCCGGTCCCGATCTGCCAGATGAGGTCGCCGCCCGCCTCCTTGTGGTACCTCGAGAGTCCGCCCTCACCGGTGTCGTGGGCGAACCCGCCCGCCAGCGCACCCTGGTTCATGGCGCGCACCGCGGCCTGTCCCAACGCCCCGAAGCTCATCGCGGAGATGTTCAGCACCGACGCCGAGTAGGGCTGCGCGCACTGCTCGCCACCCACGATCACGCGCAGGTCCGCCTCCGGGTCCGCGACCATGGGGCGCGGGGCGATCGAGTGGTTCAGCCAGGTGTAGCCGTCGGTGTAGACATCGCGTTCGGTGCCGAAGGGCTTCTTGTCGCCGACGTTCTTGGCCCGCTCGTAGATCACCGAGCGGGTGTCGCGGTCGAAGGGCCGGCCGTCGGTGTCGTTCTCGACGAGGTACTGGTGCAGCTCCGGGCCCATCCCCTCGAGGAGGAAGCGCATCCGGCCCGCCAGCGGGTAGTTGCGCAGGATGCTGTGCCGCAGCTGGAAGTAGTCGTAGAGGCCGAGCAGCACCAACGGCAGGAACAGGATCTCCAGCAGCCACCACCAGGGGCTCACCAGGACCGCCAGCGGGATG
Organism: uncultured Actinomycetota bacterium; assembly: GCA_963698945.1. Classification (GTDB taxonomy): domain Bacteria; phylum Actinomycetota; class Actinomycetes; order Propionibacteriales; family Nocardioidaceae; genus Marmoricola. Next base: position 47,316 of record CAVOST010000022.1, read on the forward strand.
ACGAGCAGGGCAAGCACGATGACGGTCCACAGTGCCTTGGTCCGGATGCTCTCGATCATTGGTGCTCCTTGGTCGGAGGTCTGCGAAGTGCCGAGGGCCTCGAGGTCGTCTCAGTCGAAGACGTGCCCGTGCTCGTAGCGCTCGTCGGCACCGGCCGCGGCGGTGAGGGCGGCGACGTTGTCGCGGGTGAAGAAGCCCTCGTAGTGGTGGCAGCGCTCGATGTACTCGGTGATGAGCAGCGAGTAGCGCGAGCTCTTGGAGAAGATCTGCTTCAGGTTGGGGTCGTCCTTGCACTCCCCCACCACGTGGGCGAGGAACGGCGTGCCCATCTCGGCCAGCTCGCGCACGACGAAGTCGACGTTCTTCTCGTCCGCGACGTGGCCGTCCTGCACCGCCATCGCCAGGTGGTGCATGCGACGCCCGAAGTTGCGGACGAAGTCCTCGGTCGGCATCGGCAGGTTGTCGAAGGAGTTGACGATCGACGGCGTGTTGTTGGCCGTGAACACCCGCGCCGGCGACTTCCGCTCGTCATCGAGGTCCGGGTGCCGCGTGACGTTGGTGGAGGAGTTCATCTCGTGGATGTTGTAGGCGCCCCAGAAGTAGTACGGGACGACCGACAGGTACTCCAGCAGCGCGTGCTCACGGTCACCCGCGAGGATCCGGGTCGCTGCGTGGTCGACGCCAAGGATGAGGCCCTTGATGCCGTGCTCGGCCTGCAGCGCGTCGGCGCGGTCGAGCTTGCCCTGCTCCTCGCTGGTCAGGGTGAACGCCTCCCCGAGCCCCAGGGCGTCGATGTCGTCGAGGTCGACGTCGACGTAGCCGACTCGGTTGTAGGTGAAGTCCGACATGAACGTGAACGTCAGGTGCTTCATCGCGTAGAAGTCGCTGACCGTGTCACCCGGGTAGGCGAAGCGGAAGTTCTGCGGCTCGAGCGCCTCCCTGACCGCGTCGGTTGACTCCGCGCGGTAGACCTCGCCGATGTAGCGGGCGTTCGGCTTGTTGCGCGCCAGCGGATACAGCATGTTCCAGCGTGTGACCGCGTCCTCGTAGGTGGCCGACAGCGGCTCGAGGACGACCAGCCGGGGGTACTCGGGCTGGGACTGCATCACGTAGACCTTGTGCGTGTCGGTCAGTCGCGCGGCCTGGTACCGGTAGGGCCCCATCGCGGTGAGCTCGGCCAGGTAGTCGACGCCGTCGCCGTGCTCGACCTGTACGACGAGGGCTGCGGTGTTCCCGACGATCTCGTCGAGCCCCGACTTCTTGCGCCGGTCGTACACCCGGGGCAGGTACTCCTCGAAGAATTCCGAGTTCTTCTTGTCACCCATCGGCGTGTAGGTGGCGAGATCGATCATGGCGTTCCTGTCCCTTCGATGACGTCTGGCACGGGTTTCGGTCCGGGCGCGGGCGAACACCGCCACCACCTACCTCGACGTGTCGGTGTCGACGGCGGCCAGCCGCCCGTCGTACCTCGTGAGCTGGTACGGGCAGTAGGTCATGGCGACGGTGCGACCCGCGATGGCCGGCACGACGAGCACTCGCCACCGTAGGCAGGTCCCCCGCTGGTGGCGCTTCATCCTGTGTGGATGAGGTTCCCGGACCGCTCGCGGCTGTAGAACGGGGAACTGATGCTCGTCACTCGAGCAGACATGTCGGGACCAGAGGTCCGGTGACATGACCCAAGGACTCCACTGCGGTCTTGCGTCGGCACGCCCCGGCTCCATCCAGGCGTAAAGGATCCATGAGCATGGCGTCAGCCGCGAAGCACACCATCGCCGAAGGTCCTGACGGGTCTCCCACCGTCACGATCCACGCGCGCGGCATGGCCGTGCTCGACGACCCGGAGCTCAACCGCGGGACCGCGTTCACCATGGACGAGCGCGACCACCTCGGACTGCACGGGCTGTTGCCGTCGGCGACTGAGACCATCGAGCGAGCAGGTGGCTCGCTGCTACGAGCAGTTCATGAGCAAGCGCTCGGACGTGGAGAAGTGGGTGTTCCTCACCCAGCTCCACGACAGCAACGAGGTGCTCTTCTACAAGCTGGTGGGCGAGCACGTCCACGAGATGCTGCCCATCGTCTACACGCCGACGGTGGGTACCGCGATCCAGGAGTTCAGCCACCTGTTCCGCCGGCCGCGTGGCGTGTTCCTCAACATCGAGGACGTCGACGGCATCGACCGCGCCCTCGACGCCACCGGCCTCGGACCGGACGACATCGACCTGGTCGTCGCCTCCGACGCCGAGGCGATCCTGGGCATCGGCGACTGGGGCGTCGGCGGCATCGACATCTCGATCGGCAAGCTCGCCGTCTACACGGTCGCCGCCGGGATCGACCCACGCCGCGTGCTGGCCGTCGGCCTCGACGTGGGAACCAACCGGGAACAGCTGCTGAACGACCCGCGCTACCTGGGGCTGAGCCGCGCCCGGGTCCGGGGGGAGGCGTACGACGCGTTCATCGACGCCTACGTCGCCAGCGCCTCCGCGCACTTCCCCGACGCGATCCTGCACTGGGAGGACTTCTCTGGCCCACCGGCGCGGGGCATCCTCGCCCGCTACGGCGACACCCTGTGCACCTTCGACGACGACATCCAGGGCACGGCGGCCGTCGGCCTCGCCTGCGCGCTGGCCGGGGTGCGCGTCTCGGGCGGGCGGCTGATCGACCAGCAGGTCGTCGTCTTCGGGGCCGGCTCGGCCGGGGTCGGGATCGCCGACCTGATCACGCTCGCCATGACCGAGGACGGGCTCAGCGAGCAGGAGGCCGCGGACCGCATCCACCTGCTCGACCGTCCCGGCCTGCTCACCAGCGACATGGCCGACCTCTACGACTACCAGCAGCCCTACGCCAAGGATCCTGCGGCGGTGGCCGACTGGCGGGCATCGGACGGCACGCTGGGACTCCAGGAAGTGATCGACCACCTGCACCCGACGATGCTCGTCGGCACGTCCGGAGTCACCGGAGCGTTCGACGAGAAGGCCATCCGCTCGATGCACGCCCACTGCGAGCGGCCGATCATCCTGCCGATGTCCAACCCGACCGTGCTGGCCGAGCAGACCCCGACGAACCTCCTCGCGTGGACCGACGGTGCGGCGCTGGTGGCGACCGGCAGCCCGTTCGAGCCGGTCGAGCGCGAAGGGACCACCTACCGCATCGGCCAGGCCAACAACGCGCTGATGTTCCCCGGACTGGGCCTGGGGGTGATCGTCTGCCGTGCCGCGACGATGCCCCCCGCACTGTTCATCGCCGCCGCCCGCGCACTCGCGAAGCTCGCCGACCCGGCTGACCCGGCGAAGGGGCTGCTGCCCGACATCTCCCGGCTCCGTGAGGTGTCGGCCACCGTGGCCGTCGACGTGATCAACACCGCGACCGCCCTGGGCATCGCGCGGGTCGAGGTCGGCGACCCGATCGAGGCGGTCCACGAAGCCATGTGGGCGCCGAAGTACCTCCCGATCCAGCGCTAGGAAGCTCGCTCAGAAAGACGACAGGAGACGGCATGGCCCAGACGGTGGCGGAGATCCTGGTCGACCAGATGGTCGAGGTCGGGATCCGGAAGGTGTACGGCATCGTCGGCGACTCGGCCAACCCGATCGTCGACGCCCTGCGCAGGCACGAGGCCGACATCGACTTCGTCCACGTACGGAACGAGGAGGCCGGCGCGTTCGCGGCCGGCGCCGACGCCCAGGTCTCGGGCCGCCCGACGGCGGTGCTCGGGTCCTCGGGGCCCGGCAGCCTCCACCTGCTCAACGGGCTGTACGACTGCCAGCGCAACGGCGCCCCGGTCTTCGCGATCGCCACGCACATCCCCAGCACCGAGATCGGCAGTGACTACTTCCAGGAGACCAACCCGGAGGCGATCTTCTCCGGCTGCACGAAGTACTGCGCCCTGATCTCCACAGCAGGCCAGATGCCGCGAGTCTCCGAGCTGGCGCTGCAGGCGGCCGTCCTCGAGCGCGGCGTGGGGATGGTGATCCTGCCCGGCGACATCGCCGCCCAGACGGTGGACCACCCGATGCTGCGCCACCCGGTCCTCACCGACCGACCAGTCATCCGACCCGATGACGACGCCCTGGCGAAGGCGGTGGAGCTCATCTCCGGCGCCAGCAAGATCGCGATCCACGGTGGCGAGGGCACGAGGAACGCGCGCGCCGAGGTGCTCCGCCTCTCGGAGACCCTGAAGGCGCCGGTCTCCTTCGCCTACCGCGGCAAGGACGTCCTCGAGGCCGACAACCCCACCTCGGTCGGCATGACCGGCCTGCTCGGCTGGGGCGGCGCCACCCAGGCGCTGGCCGACTGCGACCTGCTCCTCATGCTCGGCACCGACTTCCCGTACCACGCGTTCCTCCCCGACGGGAAGACGATCATCCAGGTCGACGACAAGCCCCTGCACCTCGGTCGCCGGGCCGCCGTCGACCTCGGCCTGGTCGGAGACGTCGGCGAGACGCTCCGCGCGCTGATACCGCTCCTGACCCCACGGACGGACTCGTCGTTCCTCGACAAGGTGGTCAAGCACCACCACACGATGGTCAAGGAGATCCAGACCTACGTCGACCACGAGGGCAGCGGCCACGGGCTGCGGCCGGAGATGGTGGCGACGGCTCTGAGCGACCTCGCTGCGGACGACGCCGTCTTCACCGTCGACACCGGGATGTGCAACGTCTGGGGTGCCCGCTACCTGCAGATGAAACCGGGGCGGCGGATCCTCGCCTCGTTCAGCCATGGCTCGATGGCCAACGCGATGCCGCAGGCGATCGGCGCTGCCATCGGCTCCCCGGACCGTCAGGTCGTCGCGCTGTGCGGTGACGGCGGCTTCTCGATGCTGATGGGTGAGCTGCTCACGGCGGCCGGCCTCGACGTCCCGGTGAAGCTGATGGTCTTCAACAACTCCACCCTGGGCATGGTCCGCGCCGAGATGATGGTGGTCGGCTACCAGCCGTGGGGCACCGACGTGAAGAACCCTGACTTCGGGGCCCTTGCGACCGCGGCCGGGATCCACGGGGAGCGGGTCGAGAAGGCGGTCGACATCCGGCCGGCCGTCGAGCGGGCGTTCGCCCACCCCGGCCCCGCCCTGATCGACTTCGTCACCGATCCGCGCGCGCTCGCCGTACCGCCGCACACGACGGTCGAGGAGGTCCGGGGCTTCGCCCTCACGACGGCGAAGCTGGTCTTCGGCGGGGACTTCGCCGAGGCCTGGCAGCAGGCGAAGTCGAACATCAGGGACGTCGGCCAGGCCCTCTGAATCCGCCTTGTGGCTTCAGCTTCTCGAGGCACACGTTCAGCAGGTACCGAGCGCCACGTCGCAACCAGTCGACCCACAGGGCAGCGGCCATGGCCACCCCGGTCATGCCTCCGGGGCCGTAGCGTCGAAGCACCGCCGCGCCTGGCCGATGGCGTCCACCCGGCCGCCCTCGGCGTGACATGGCCGTTGCACTGCCCGGGTGAATGCGCTTCCGAGTGACCGTCCGGTCGTCGTACACCAGGCCGGAGTGCAGTGCGATGGAGAAGACCCACAACGAGTCGACGAGGATCCAGCTGCACCTTCCGGGGAACGCGTCCGGGGAACGGAGCCGGATGCCGGACTCCAACACCTCTCGGCGGCGCATCAGGCCACGGAAGGGGATCCACAGCGATCCGTCGAGGTACGCCTCCAGGGCCTTCCACCCCGACGTGACCGCACCATGCGGTGGAAATGCCGGCGGGGGCCAGTCGTCGGCCGGCGTGACACCGTCGGGCTCGACCTTCTCGAGACGACCGTAGGCAAGCATCGCCTCCGGGTGTGCCTCCAGCGCCTGGAGCAGCGTCGGTACCCAGGACGGATCGAAGACGTCGTCGTGGGGCAGGAGCGTGAAGAGGTCGCCCGTCGCCTCCTCGATGAGCAGCTGGCAGTGCTCGGTCCACGTGAGGCCTCGTGGCTCGGCGACCACCACGACTCTCGGGTCGCTCGCAAGTCTCGTCCTCAGCTGCGCTGCGGAGTCGTCGAGACAGGTGCGGTCCGAGAGGATCACCTCCGTCACCTCGGCCGGCAGGGCGGTCACGTTCGCGACGATGTTGTCCATCCAGACGGCGGACGAGTGCAGCGGTATCGCGACCGTGACCGACATCAGCGCTCGACCAGCCTGAGCAGCTGGTCGGCGAAGAACGGAGCCATCGTCAGCTTCCCGGTGTCGATGCTGATGTAGCCGTCATGGTCGTGGACGCCGATGTCCTTGCGCATGTGCAGCTCGCTCACCGGGTCGTCGATGTCGGTCCTTCCCCAGGCGACGATGACACCGGCCGCGACGGAGTCCACGGTGAGCTGCTCGAGTGCGGGGACTGTCTCGCTGAGGACGCTCAACGACCCCTGGACGATCTCCTGTCGTCGCCCGTCGGGATCCTCGCCTGCCATCGGGAGCGCCCACTCCGCGGGGATCGTGAGGTCATCGCTGGAGCTGGTCATGCAGACGGGGTACCACGACAGGTAGACGGCACCGTCCGGGTAGAACACGACATCTCCGAAGGGACCCAGGGCCAGCGTGACCGAGGGGGCCGGAGAAGGCGCTGCCGGGAGCCTGCCGTGCACGGCGTACTTCAACCGGTAGAGCCACGGGCGCCCAGCCGTGATCCCCATCGTCTCGTCCACCGCGAGTCGTCCGTGCCACAGGCAGTTCACGACCAGGTCAGCCTGGTGCGTGACCGCGACGCCCTCGGGGTCCGTGCACGAGACCGACAGCCCCTCGGACCGACGTTCCACGCTCCGCACGGTGGTGCCGGCGATGAACGTGACGCCAGCGGCGGCCAGGCCGGCGACGATCTCCTCACGCAGCCGGCTGGGTTGCACGGCCACCTCGCTCGTGGCGAAGGCCGTCGCGACACCGGGTCCTAGGCCGACGTCGCCGGGGGACGCGCACCGGGTGACGTCGCGGAACGGGCTGACGCCGGCGTACTTCTGGCCGGCATCGGTACGTGCCGAGACCTGGGCGTCCACCCACGCGTAGTGATCGGCCAGCTGCTCCGGCGCAACCATCGAGTCCGGCAGGATGCCGTAGGCGAACGGGCTCGACCGCAGCGCCTCCCAACGGACCGGTCGAGGCATCCACCCGTCGATCAGGTCGCTGAACGCGAGGGCACCGTCCAGCATCAGGCGCGCGGTCGAGCGGTCGGACTCGTTCGCGTAGACGTAGCCCAGGTGGAGCTTCCCCTCACCACGCCTGCTGGCCTCCCACATCGGGGCCACTGCCCGATCGACGAGCACGACCGACCAGCCGGCGCGGGACAGCGCGAGCGCAGCGCAACACCCCTGGATGCCGGCCCCGAGGATGAGCGCACGGCGGCCGCCGGATGCTGTCATGCCGGGATTATGGGTCACCTGGCCAGGTGGAGGTCGAGCCAGCGCGCGAGGTCGTCGATCTCGGCGTCCACCGCGTCGCGTACGGCGGGGCTCCACTCGTGGTCCTCGTGCACGGCGTCGACCCGCAGCTCACCGGCCTTGCGGTCGGCGGTGGCGTCGAGCTTCCCGACCAGCTGGTCGTCGTACAGGATCGGCAGGGCGTAGTAGCCCCAGCGCCGTTCGTCGGCGGGCTTGTACATCTCGAGGGTGTAGTCGAACTCGAAGAGCTCGGCCATCCGCTTGCGGTCCATCACCAGCCGGTCGAGCGGCGAGAGCAGCGCAGCCCTGCCGGAGAAGCGTCGGCCGAGCTGGGCAGGGTCGACCCGCCACTCCCCCGGCACGCCCTCGACGGTGGCCGGTTCGCCGGCGTCGCCGACGACCTGCGGTTCCCCCGGCACGGCTGTACCGGTGGCGCGGGCGATCCCGAGCGAGACCAGCCGCCGCGCGTCGCGCAGGCGCTCGGCCTCCGCGACGTCGGGGAAGGGGTCGTCGGGATAGACCCGCGAGGCGAGGTCGTAGAGCTTGACCCTGCCCTCACGCCCCGCGACGGCGACCTCGCCTCGCAGGACCAGGCGGTCCAGCAGCATGGGCACGTTCTTGTTGTTGTTCCAGCCCGACGAGCGCCACGGCCGCACGGTGGTGTCGGGCAGCTGCTTGAGCGGCAGCGGCCCGTCGGAGCGCAGCCGCTCGAGGATGTCGAGCCGGCAGGCCTCGTTGTCCCTCACCCACTGGTCCTCGGCGATCCGCCAGGCGGGGACGTCGTCGCCGATGGCCGGCCACGCCTCCATGTCGGCGCGGTGGAGCGCGATGTCCTCCGCCGGCCGGTAGCACCCGAGCAGCTCGATCACGCGCTGCTCGGCCACGGCGTCCTCGAGGTCGTCGCATGGCGTACGACGAACCGAGCCTGCTCCAGAGCACCAGGTGGGCACTGGGCGCGACGGCGCTGACGGGGTCGTGCTGGAGCATCGAGAGCCCGCGGATCGTCTCCATGAGCTCCGTGGGCCTGGGCGCGTCCAGCAGCTGCGCGCGTACGGCGATCCGCCGCGCGTCCTGGCGCGTCAGCCGATGGATCCCCGTCACGGGCCGACCCTAGGGCGTGGCGGTGACAGGGCGCTCGGCCCACGGGATCAGGACGTCGGCGACCCGGGGATCAGGATGTCGCTGAAGATCAGGTTGTGGTCGGAGGGCACCACTCCGCCGTACGACCAGTTCACGACGTTGGTGTAGCTCACGCTGCCCACGATGCCCTTCATCAGGATGTGGTCCGAACGCGGACCGGCACCCGAGGGGTGCGGGGCCTGGCTGGCGCTGGGGTTGCCGCCCGACGCGTTGACGATCGAGTAGTTCTGCCCGTGCATCGACTGCGAGGCCATGGCGTCGTAGTAGCCGTCACGGACCAGCGTCGGCTGCGCCGGCACGTATCCCGGGGTGTCACCCCAGGGCTCGCGCCCGTACCGCAGGTCGCCGGCCACGATCGTGGGCGCGTTGGTCAGGTTGGCCAGGTAGTCGTTCAGGACCTGGGCCGCGGCGCCGGTCGAGGCGTTCTGCGCCAGCGACGACGTCGGCGTGCCCGCGAGGTGCACCGAGGTCACGTAGAACACGTGGCCGTGCGACCCGTCCTCGCGCACCGGCTCGAAGGAGGCCCACGGCCCCACGACGGGGTTCTCGGTGTCCTTCGGGTTGTTCAGGGAGAACACGCCGGAGTCGACGAGTGCGAACAGGTCCGTGCGGTAGACGATCTGCTGGCCGGGGGTCGACGTCGTGGCCCCGTTGGCACGCACGTAGTCCCACGTCCCGGGGTACGACGCGTTGAGCGTCGCGACGATGTCCGAAGCCGTCGTCTGCCGCGCTTCCTGGAGCGCGACCATGGTGACGTCGTGGCTGCCGATGTTGCGCGCGATCACTGCGGCACGGCTGCCGGTCGGGTACAGCATCGTGTTGTAGCTGCCGAACCGCACGGGATCACCGGCCGCCGGTGCGGGCGGTGAGGGCCACTGCGCTGCCCATTGCGACTTGTGCGTCGCCGTGGCGTGGGTGTTGGAGCCGTTGTTGGCCTCGAGCTGGGCGAAGACCGGGTTGGCGTAGGCCGCGGCGAGCATCCCGTCACCGGCGTGCGGCGTTGCGGGCACCGTCCAGTTCAGGCTCCGGGCGGAACCGGTGGCCCACGCGGTGTACCAGGGGGCACCGGGCCACTGGCCGTACCAGGCCGGCGAGACGCGCAGCCGGTAGCGCGTGGTGCACCCGGTCGCGGGCCAGCGGAACTGGACGGCGCTGGAGATCCGGGCGCCGCTCAGCGTGGGGATCCCGGGCCAGCAGTAGGTCCACGGGTTGCGCACGACGGGCTTGCGCACGTTGCGACGCTTCTTCTTCTTTTTCTTCTTCTTGTGGTGCTTGGCGTGGCGCGCGCCGCTGAAGCTCTTGGAGGAGTCCGTGTGGGAGAAACCGGTGCTGCTGCCGGCCTGGGAGGGGCTGCCGCCCACTGCCACGACCAGGACGCTGCTCAACATGGCCAGCAGCACGAGGCGAGTCACGCGACGCATGGCAACCCCCGGAGAACAGACAAAAACGGACAAACCAAATGTAACCGGTTTGTCCGTTTTTGTCTGTTGTTTGCGCTGGTGACCTACCCGATCAGTTCGGGATCATGATGTCGCTGTAGATCAGGTTGTGGTCCGAGGGGATCATCCCGCGGTACGACCAGTTCACGACGTTCACGTAGTTCTTGCTGCCCTTGAAGCCGCGCAGCAGGATGTGGTCCGAACGGGGACCCGCACCCGAGGAGTGCGGGCTCTGGCGCCGACCGCCGTTGACGATCGAGTAGTTCACCCCGTGCATCGACCGCGAGGCCATCGCGTCGTAGTAACCGTTGCGGACGAAGGTCGGCTGGGCCGGGATGTAGCCGGCCCGCTCCCCCCAGGGCTCCCTGCCGTACCGCAGGTCACCCGCGACGATGACAGGTGAGCCGGTGAGGTTCTTCATGTAGTTGCTCACCACCGCCGCGGCCTGGCCGGTCATGGCGTTCTGCGTCAACGAGGAGTGCGCCGTTCCGGCGAAGTGCTGCGACGTCACGTAGAACGTCCGGCCGTTGCCGCCGTGGAACGCTGCCCACGGCGCCACGATTCGGTGGCTCGCGTCCTTGTAGTTGTAGAGGTTCATCACTCCGGACCGCGTCAGCACGTACTTGTCCTTGCGGTAGACGATCTGCTGTCCGGGCGTCGAGGTGTTCGCTCCGCTGGCACGCACGTAGTCCCACGTCCCGGCGTACGACGCGTTCAGCGTCGAGACGACCGCGGACGCCGTGGTCCAGCGTGCTTCCTGGAGCGCCACCATGGTGACGCCGTGGCTGCCGATGTTCCGCGCGATGGCCGCGGCGCGACTGCCGGTCGGGTACAGCTTCGTGTTGTAGCTGCCGAACCGGATCGCCGAACCCGCCTTGGGAGCCGGGGGCCAGGGCCACTGGGCCACCCAACGCGACTTGTGCGTGGCGACGTAGCGGGCGTGGGCACTGTTGTTGGCCTCGAGCTGGGCGAACACCGGGTTGGCGTAGGCCACGGCCAGCATGCCGTCGTGGGCGTGCGGATAGGTGGGCACCCGCCAGGTCTGGCTCCGGGCGAGGCCGCTGGTCCACGAGGTGTACCAGGGTGCGCCCGGCCAGACGCCGAACCAGGCCGGCGAGAGGTGCACGCGGTAGCGCGTGGTGCAGGACGTGCCGCCCCAGCGGAACTGCACGGCGCCGGTCACGCGAGCGGTGCTCAGCGACGGGATGCCGGGCCAGCAGTTGGTGGCGCTCCGGACGACCGACTTGCGGTGCTTCTTCTTGTGGCAGCGGCGCTTCTTCTTGTGGCACGCGCTTCTTCTTGTGGTGCCTGGCGAAGCTCAACGTGTCTTGTGCCTGTGAGACCTGGGTCGGGCCGGACGCGCTCTTGACGCTCACTGCTTCCGCAGGAGAACCCGCAAGACCGCTGAACAACAACCCCCACACCACGACGAACAGGACGCTTCGTGTCACTCTATGCATGACAACCCCTCAACGCTTTATTCCCTTATCCCCGCAGAACCACTCTAAACGGACTTTTGGCACTTGTCTCCCGGAATCGTCGTTTTTAGGCGTATGGCATCTGATGGGGGGCGATGAGCGGCGATGTCGTACCCAATCATGAGCGCGGGTCGTGGCACGATGCGGGGGTGACCCAGCCCGGGCTCCCGGACACCCCGCTACCGCGACGAGGCCGACCCGGGTACGACGCCGAAACGGTGCTGCGGCGGGCGATCGCGGTGTTCAACCGGCAGGGGTACGACGCGACGAGCATGGGCGACCTCGCGACCGAGCTCGGCCTGACGAAGTCGGCGATCTACCACCACGTCCCGAGCAAGCAGGCACTGCTCGCGGCGGCGCTGGACGAGGCCCTCGACGGGCTCACGGCCGCCATCGACGAAGCCGCTGCCTCCGACCGGGCCAGTGCCTACGACCGGCTCCGGATCGCGGTGCGGCAGTCGGTCGAGGTCCTCGGCGAGCACCTGCCCGCCGTCACGCTGCTGCTGCGCGTGCGGGGCAACAGCGAGGTGGAGCTCGCCGCCCTCGAGCGTCGGCGGCAGGTCGACGAGAAGCTGGCGGGCCTGGTCCGCGCCGCCGTCGAGGAGGGCTCGCTGCGCGCCGACCTCGACCCGGAGCTGGTCAGCCGGCTGCTGTTCGGCATGGTCAACTCACTGGTCGAGTGGTACCGCCCCGACGGCCCACTCGCCCTCGACCAGCTCGCCGACGCCCTCGTCGAGCTCGCCTTCGAGGGGCTGCACCGGGAAGACGGATAGTCCAGGACGGATTCGTGGTTCCGGAGGCCCGATGACCACGAATCTGTCCTCGACTATCCGGAAATTGGCCGACCGGTCGAGCGCGAGCGGCCGCGGAACTCGGCGATGACGGCGCCGTCGGAGGCGCGGGTCACCGTGACGTCGTACAGCCCCGAGCGGCCGCGTACGGCGCGCTCGCTCGCGGTGGCACGCAGCAGGTCGCCGAGGTGCGCGGACTCCAGGAAGGAGACGTCGAAGCCGGCTGCCACCGTGACCGTGCCGTGGGAGTTGCAGGCGACGGCGAAGGCGCTGTCGGCGCAGTGAGGCCACCAGGCCGCCGTGGCAGAGCCCCCAGCCGTTGATCATGTCCTCGCGCACGCTCATCTCCAGGGTGGCCGAGCCGGCTGCCACCGAGACGACGGTGATGCCGAGCATCCTGCTGGCGGCGTCGCCCTGCCACATCTGCTCCATGGACTCCCGAGCGACGTCGTCCGGACTGCTCATGCGTCGTAGTCCACGGTGACCGCGTCGGAGACCGGGTAGGTCTGGCAGGTGAGCACGAAGCCCCGCGCGACCTCGTCGTCCTCGAGCGCGTAGTTGCGGCGCATGTCGGCCTCCCCCGCCGCGAGGTGGGCCCGGCAGGTGCCGCACACCCCGCCCTTGCAGGCGAACGGCAGGTCGGCGCGGGTCTTCTGGGCGGCGTCGAGGAGGGTCTGGTCGCGCGACTGCGCGTTCGTGGTCGAGCGCCCGTCGAGCACGACCGTCACGGCGCTCGTCGCTCCCGAGGGCGCCGCCTCGACGCGTTGCAGCTCGGGCGGCGGCTCGTCGACGAAGAACAGCTCGGCGTGCACCTTGTCCTTCGCGACACCGAGCTCCTCGAGCACGGCGCGGGCCTCGGTGATCATCGCGAACGGGCCGCACAGCCAGACGTCGTCGACCGCGTCGAGCGGCACCAGCAACGTCAGCAGCTGCCGCAGCCGGTCGCCGGTCAGCCTGCCGGAGAAGAGCTCCACGTCGCGCGGCTCGCGGGAGAGGACGTGCACCAGCTCGAACCTCGCGCCGTAGCGGTTCTTCAGGTCGGCCAGCTCCTCGGCGAACATCACCGACCCGGTCGTGCGGTTGCCGTAGAGCAGCGTCACCCGCGACTCCGGATGGGACAGCACCGTGGCGGCGATCGACATCATCGGCGTGATGCCCGAGCCCGCTGCGATCAGCAGGTGGCGGCCGCCGTCGGGCTGCGCCCGGAAGCTGCCGCGAGGTGTCTGCACCTCGATCTCGTCGCCCGGGCGGACCTCGTTGACCAACCACTCGGAGAAGCGACCACCGGGGATGAGCCGGACCCCGACTCGCGGGCGCTCCCCCACCCGCGCACAGATCGAGTAGTCGCGTCGGTGGTCCTCGCCGTCGATCGACCCGGCGCAGCGTGAGCGACTGCCCCGCCTCGAAGTCGTACGACGACCGCAGCTCGTCGGGGACGTCGAAGGTGACCGCGACGGCGTCGTCGCAGAGACGCTCCACCGAGGCGACCTCCAGGGTGTGGAAGGTGCCCCGGGTCGCGCGCTCCGGAATCGTCGCGACCACTCAGATCTCCTTGACGTGGTCGAACGGCTCGAGGCAGGCACCACAGCGGTACATCGCCTTGCAGGCGGTCGAGCCGAACTCCGAGGTGAGCTCGACCTCGTCGCTGCCGCAGCGCGGACACCTGAGTGCCCGGCGCGTGGGCAGCAGGGTCAGCCCCACCCGGCCGGCAGGTGCGGGTCCCGGCGGGGAGATGCCGTGGTCGCGCAGCGCCTGACGTCCGCGCTCGGTGATCCAGTCGCTCGACCAGGGCGGTGAGAGGGAGACGCGCACCTCGGCGTCGTACCCCTCCTCGCCGAGCCGGCGGACCAGGTCGTCACGCATCGTCGCCATGGCCGGGCAGCCGGAGTAGGTCGGCGTGATGGTCACCACCGCGCACCCGTCGCGCTCCTCGACGGAGCGGAGCACGCCGAGGTCCGCCAGCGTCATCATGGGCAGCTCCGGGTCGGTCACGCGACCGGGCCACCGCGAGCGCACTCACCACAGCCCCATCGGGTGGGCGCGCGCCACGGACTGCATCTCGGCCAGCAGGTGCGACAGCGCCTCCGTGTGCCGGCCGTCGCGGCCGCGTCCGCCGGAGACGGGCCCGACCTGGGTCACCTCCGGTCGCTCCACGCCACTGGCCGACAGCACCTGGTCGAGCACCACGCCGACCTCGGCCGCGACCTCGGCCGGATCGACCCCCACCCCCGCGTCGTCGAGCTCGCGCTCCGTCGCGTGGGTGGTGAAGAGCTCGTCGTGGAAGGCCCACACCACCGGGAGCGCGGCCAGCAGCCGGGAGCGGGACTCGTCGGTCCCCTGCGCCAGCGTCAGGAACCACCGCGCGGCGTAGTCACGGTGGTAGGTGACCTCCTTGACACCCTTCTCGGCCACGGCCGCGAGGACCTGGTCCCGGGAGGACCGCAGCCGCTCGAGCAGGGCCAGCCGCCAGGTCGAGAACAGCAGCAGCCGCGTGACCGTGACGGCGAAGTCACCGTTCTCCGCCTCCACGAGGCGGGTGCTGCGGAACCCGGCGTCGTCACGGAAGTGGGCGAGCGCGTCCTCGGGCGGGACCGGCGATCCCTCGGGCAGCACCGGCACGGCCGCCGGGTCGGCCGCGGCGGCCCGGGCCAGCAGCAGCCGCGCCTGGCCGAGCAGGTCCAGCGCGATGTTGGCCAGCGCGATGTCCTCCTCGAGGTCGGGCGCGTGACTGCACCACTCCGCGAGCCGGTGGCTGTAGACGAGGGCGTCGTCACCGAGCATCAGGCAGTACGACGCCAGGGCGGCCGCGTCGACGTCGTCGGGCACCGTCGTGTCCACGCCGGCCAGCGGGTCCTCGAAGGAGGTGCCGAACGCCCAGTGGGCCGAGTCGCCGCCGAGCAGCGCCTCGTCGTACACGGTCTCGTGGAAGTCGTCTCTCGTGCCGTTTCTGTCATCACATCTCCAGGAAGCGAACGGGATCCCCGCGGAGTTGTTCGTCGGAGGAGCGAAGCGGGGGAGGCGAAGAACTCCGTGGGTGTTCACATGTGCGGAACGTCGTCGGGGATCTCGTAGAACGTCGGGTGCCGGTAGACCTTGTCGCCGGCGGGCGCGAACAGCGGGTCCTTCTCGTCGGGGCTCGAGGCGGCGATCAGCTCCGAGCGCACCGCCCAGATGCTGACGCCCTCGTTGCGGCGGGTGTAGACGTCGCGCGCGTGCCGCAGCGCCATCTCGTCGTCGGCGGCGTGCAGCGAGCCGACGTGCACGTGGTTGAGGCCGCGCTTGCCCCGCACGAAGATCTCGTAGAGCGGCCACTCGTCCCTGACCGTCATGGTGCTCCCCTCTCCGCCGACCTCTCGGCGAACGCGACCGCCGCCTCACGCACCCAGGCGCCGTCCTCGTGCGCCTTGCGGCGGTGGGCGATCCGCTGGGAGTTGCACGGGCCGTGACCTGAGACCACGGCGGCGAACTCCTCCCAGTCCGGCTGCCCGAAGTCGTGAGCCTGGCGCTCCTCGTTCCAGTGCAGGTCCGGGTCGGGCAGCGTGACGCCCAGCGCCTCGGCCTGCGGCACCGTCATGTCGACGAACTTCTGACGCAGCTCGTCGTTGGTGTTGCGCTTGATCCCCCACGCCATCGACTGCTCGGTGTTGGGCGAGTCGGCGTCGGGCGGGCCGAACATCATCAGCGAGGGCCACCAGAACCGGTCGACCGACTCCTGCACCATGGCGCGCTGCTCCTCGGTGCCGCGCATCATCGTCGCCAGCAGCTCGAAGCCTTGCCGCTGGTGGAAGGACTCCTCCTTGCAGATCCGGATCATGGCGCGGCCGTAGGGCCCGTACGACGTGCGGCACAGCGGCACCTGGTTGCAGATGGCGGCCCCGTCGACCAGCCAGCCGATGGTGCCGACGTCGGCGTAGGACAGCGTCGGGTAGTTGAAGATCGAGGAGTACTTCTGCCGGCCCTCGAGCAGCATCTCGGTCAGCTCGCGCCGCGAGGCGCCCAGGGTCTCGCACGCGGAGTAGAGATAGAGCCCGTGGCCGGCCTCGTCCTGCACCTTCGCCAACAGGATCGCCTTGCGCCGCAGTGACGGTGCCCGCGTGATCCAGTTCCCCTCGGGCTGCATCCCGATGATCTCGGAGTGGGCGTGCTGGGCCACCTGCCGGACCAGGGTCCGGCGGTACTTCTCGGGCATCCAGTCCCGGGGCTCGATCCGGTCATGACGCGCGACGGTTTCCTCGAAACTCTCGAGGAGTTCCTGCTCGGACACGGACATCAGCGGCTCCACGAATAACAGACCGTTCGGTCAGTAATAGTTTGGCACGGCCCAACACGGGTACGCCACTGGACGGAGAGTTCCACGTAGCCGTGCAGAGCGGCCACCACGAACAGGGAGCAACACATGTCCTGGATCATCGTCGTCCTCATCGTCATCGCCGTGCTGCTGCTGGCCGGCCTGGCCTGGACAGCAACCAAGCGCAAGCAGGAGCAGGTGGGCCGCGAGCGCGCGGGCGAGCTGCGCTCCGAGGCGGCTGCGACCGCTGCAGCCCACCCGGTACAGGAGGCCCGCGCCAGGGAGGCCGAGGCCGAGGCCGAGCAGGCCCGCGCCCGCGCGGACCAGCTCGACGCGGAGGCCCAGCAGGAGCGCATCGGCTACGAGCAGTCGCGCGCCGAGCACGAGGACCACCTGCGGGAGGCGGACCGCGTCGACCCCGACGTCGACCACCAGTCGGAGACCTACGCGCCCGACCTCGACGGCCGCGCCCGCACTCACCCGGCCTCGGAGCCTCGCCCCGGGCCTGCAGCACCGCCTGAATAATCCATTTCATACGCCTCGGTACCGGTATTTGCCCTACCGTCTTTGATGTCACGGCCGTGGGGAAAGGCCCCGCGGCCCGGACGTTCTTCCACGGACGACGGGGGACTCACCGGTGCGAGGTGCGCGCGCGAACGGCCTGCTGGCCGCTGGCCTGACGGCCTGCGCTCTGGCGTCCGCGTACCGAGCGCTCCACGCCGCACCGGACCCGGACCTGGTCGCCCGCTGGTGGCCGGCGACGGTGATGGTCACCATCGTGTTCCTGCTCCGGCCGCGACGCGAAGCCACCACGCTGGCCTACCTGACGACGACCGGCTTCTTCGCGATGGGCGTGCTCGCGGGCAGGGACCCGTTGTTCTCGCTCGGCTTCGCGGTCGCCAACACCGTCGAGGTGCTGGTCGTGGTGTGGTGGCTGACGCGCATGCAGGAGGGGGTCCCCGAGCTCCGGTCGTGGAGTGACTACCGGCGCTGGCTCGTGGCCATCTGCCTCGGCAGCCTGGCCGCGGGGCTGATCACCGCGGGCACCCTCTGGGTCACCGACGAGGTGACGCCCTGGCGCACGCTGCTGTGGATCACCCTGACCCACGGTGGTGCCCAGGCCGTCGTACTGCCCCTGGTGATGCGCCAGCCGCGGCACCGGATCACCGTCTCCCCGATCGAGATCGCACTTCACTGCCTACTGCTCGGCACCGCCGTCACCGCCTGCGTCCTGGCCAACCCGGGGCAGCCGGTGGCCTTCCTGCTCCTGCCGGTGCTGATGTGGGGCGCCGCCCGGTTCCCCTACGTCTGGTCCAACATCGAGCTGGTCGCGGTGTCCACCGCCGTGATCGTCGCCACCGCGGTCGGTCACGGTCCCTTCCCCGACATCGGTGGGCGTGCCGACGTGCTCACGCTCGCCGCCAGCGCCCAGGTCTTCGTCGCGATCAGCGCGATCACCGCCGTGGCCTTCTCCGTCGCGACCAGCCACCTGCGCGACTCACTGCGCCGCATCCGCGAGAACGAGCTGCAGCTCGGCCAGCTCCTGGACTCGGCGAGCGGTACGGCGTTCATCGCCACCGACCTCGAGGGCGTCATCACGCTGTTCTCCCCCGGCGCCGAGCAGCTGCTCGGCTACACCGGTGCCGAGCTCGTCGGGTTGGCCACGCCGATGCCGTTCCACGAGGCGCGCGAGGTCATGGCCCGGGCGCACCAGCTCGGCGTCTCCTCGACCGGCTACGCCGTCGTGACCGGACCCCTGGAGCGCGGCCAGGAGCAGGACACCCGCGACTGGACCTACATCCGCAAGGACGGCAGTCGGATCGTCGTCTCGCTCAGCGTGACGGCGGTGCGCGACGACGACGGCCGGCCGCGGGGCTACCTCAGCGTGGTCCGCGACGTGACCGACCGCCGCGCGGCCGAGCATGCCCTGCGGGCCGCCCTGGACAAGGAACGTGAGGCCAACCGGCGCATGCACGCGGTCGACCGGGCCAAGGACGACTTCGTGTCCTCGGTCAGCCACGAGCTGCGAACCCCGCTGACCAGCATCATGGGCTACACCGAGCTGCTCACCGACGGGTTGACCGGGCCGCTCTCCGGCACGCAGCAGGAACTGATCGAGAAGATCGACCGCAACGGCTCGCGACTGCTGAGCCTGGTCGAGGACCTCCTGGCCCTCTCGCGGGTCGCCAACGGCAGCTTCCAGCTGGAGCGGCTGCCGACCGACCTGCGGGCGGCCGTACACGGTGCCACCGGCGTGGTCGCGGCCGCCGCCCGGCAACAGGGCGTCGCCGTCTCGACGGATGTCCCCCTGGAGCCGGTCACGGTGATCGGCGACGCCGAGCACCTCGAGCGCCTTGTCCTCAACCTGGTCAGCAACGCGGTCAAGTTCACCGAGTCCGGTGGCGAGGTCACCGTGGCATTGAGCGTCGACCAGCACCTCGCGACCCTGTCGGTCACCGACACCGGCGTGGGCATCCCACTCGACGAGCAGGCCAACCTGTTCCAGCGCTTCTTCCGCTCCTCGGTGGCCACGGAGAAGGCCATCCAGGGCACCGGTCTGGGGCTGAGCATCGTGCAGTCGATCGCCGAGGCGCACCAGGGGACCGTGCACTTCGAGTCCGCACCCGGTGTCGGGACCACCTTCCGCTTCACGGTGCCGGTGGAGGTGCCGGTGGGGGAGCCGCAGCCGACGACGCCGGCATCGGACAGCGACCACGTCGTCGAGTCCCTGCTCATCCCGCGGCACCGGGCCCGCAGCCCGCGGTCCGGGGTTTCCTCGAGCTGAGGCTCTACAGGTAGAGCCCGGTCTGGCTGTCGCCGAGCCGGTCGGCCGCGACGGCGTGGATGTCGCGCTCGCGTACGACGACGTACAGCTCGCCGGTGACCTCGACCTCGGCCTTGTCGTCCGGGTCGAACAGCACCCGGTCGCCGACCTCGATCTGTCGCACGTGTCCCCCGATGGCCACGACCCGGCACCACGCCAGGCGCTTGCCGCCCATGGCCGCGGTGGCCGGGATCAGGATGCCGCCGCTGGAGCGGCGCTCGCCCTCCTCCTTGTCGACCGCCACCAGGACGCGGTCGTGCAGCATCACGATGGGGGCCTTCTCCCCGGACGGCTCGGTGACCGCGGTGAAGTTGCCCTTGCCCGTCATCGGCCCCTCACCGGCTCAGCGCCATGGCACGTCGCCCTACCGGACGACCTTGCGGACGAGGACGAACAGCGCGACCGCACCGATGACACCGCCGGCGAACTTCGCGATGTTCTGCGGCCGGGGCTGGCCGTCGGGGTCGACGAAGTAGCCGCGGACCTGGGCGATCTCGCGTCGCACGATGGTCTTGGGGCGGGTGCGGTAGACGAGCTGGTCGATCGTCGCGGCAAGGTGCTCCCGCGTCTGCTCGATCTCGCTCTCGAGTGTGGTCAGCTGGTCGGACACGATCAGGAGGTTACCAATGGGTCGGCCTGGACCTCGCGGTAGCGTCGGCGACGTGCCTGCACCGACTGCCAAACCCGCTCCCGACCGCCTCTCCCCCGGCGACGAGGCCCCCGACTTCACCCTGCCCACCGACACCGGCGACAGCGTCTCCCTCGCCGACCTCCGCGGTCGCAAGGTGATCGTGTACTTCTACCCCGCCGCCATGACCACGGGGTGCACCAAACAGGCCTGCGACTTCACCGAGTCCCTCGACTCCCTGCGCGGCGCGGGCTACGAGGTGGTCGGGATCTCGCCCGACAAGCCGGCGAAGCTGGCCAAGTTCCGCGAGCGCGACCACCTGACGATCACCCTCGCCTCCGACGAGGACAAGTCGGTGCTCGCGGCCTACGGCGCCTACGGGGAGAAGCAGCTCTACGGCAAGACCGTCGTGGGCGTGATCCGCTCCACCTTCGTCGTCGACGAGGAGGGCCGCCTGGAGCAGGCGCAGTACAACGTCAAGGCCACCGGCCACGTCGCCAAGCTGCGCCGCGACCTCGGCCTGGACTGACCGGTTTCCCTAGACTCGGCGCGACACCGCCGGGGTGGTGGAACTGGTAGACACGCAGGTTTTAGGTATCTGTGCCTTCGGGCGTGGGGGTTCGAGTCCCCCCTCCGGCACGTAGTCAGGCCTGCAACGCCTCGGCGACGAGCGGCGCCATCGCGCGCAGGGACTGGCCGCGGTGGGAGATGAGGTCCTTCGCCTCCGGCGGCATCTCCGCCGAGGTGAGCGAGCCCTCCTGCTCGTCGGGCACGAACAGCACGTCGTAGCCGAAGCCACCGCTGCCCCGCAGCTCGCGGATCACCCGGCCGCGCATCACCCCGATGGTGATCTCCTCGTGCCCACCAGGGCTGCAGAAGGCCACAGCACAGCGGAACTCGGCGCCGCGGCGTTCGTCGGGTACGTCGGCGAGCTGCTCCAGCAGCAGCCGGTTGTTGGCCGTGTCGTCCTTGGCGGTCCCGGCCCATCGGGCCGAGAGGACACCGGGCATGCCGTTGAGCGCGTCGACGCAGAGGCCGCTGTCGTCGGCCAGCGAGGGCAGCCCGGTCGCCTCGAGGCCGGCGCGCGCCTTCAGCAGGGCGTTGCCCTCGAAGCCCGGCTGGTCCTCGACCGGCTCGTCGTACGACGGCACGTCGTCGAGTCCGAGGACCTCGATGCCCGGCAGGGCGGGCGCCAGGATCCGGGACAGCTCCTCGAGCTTCTTGCGGTTGCGGGAGGCGAGAAAGACCTCAGCCACCCGCGAGCGCCTCTTCCTGCAACCGGGTGAGGTCGGCGCAGCCCTTCTCGGCCAGCGCCAGCAGCGCGTCGAGCTCCTTGCGGTCGAACGCCTGGCCCTCGGCGGTGCCCTGCACCTCGACGTACAGCCCGGCGCCGGTCATCACGACGTTCATGTCGGTCTCGGCGCGGACGTCCTCCTCGTAGGGCAGGTCGAGGCGGGGCACGCCGTCGATGATGCCGACCGAGACGGCCGCCACCGAGCCGGTCAGCGGGTCACCCTTGAGCGCGTCCTGCGACCGCAGGTGGGACACGGCGTCGGCGAGCGCGACGTAGGCGCCGGTGATCGCCGCCGTGCGGGTGCCCCCGTCGGCCTGCAGGACGTCGCAGTCGAGCACGATCGTGTTCTCGCCGAGCCCCTTGTAGTCGATGACCGCGCGCAGCGAGCGGCCGATCAGCCGCGAGATCTCGTGGGTCCTCCCGCCGATGCGGCCCTTGACCGACTCACGGTCGGAGCGGGTGTTGGTGGCCGACGGCAGCATGGCGTACTCCGCCGTGACCCAGCCGAGCCCCGAACCCTTGCGCCAGCGCGGCACGCCCTCGGAGGCCGAGGCCGCGCAGAGCACGCGCGTGCGGCCGAACTCGACGAGCACCGAACCCGCGGGATGGTCCTGCCAGTGGCGGGTGATCCGGATCGGCCGGAGCTCGTCGTCGGCGCGTCCGTCGGCTCGCGGTGGAAGTCATGGCGGCGACCCTAGCGGGCAGGTACGACGGTGCTCACTTCACCTCGGCGCGCAGGATGCGCCAGACGCCGAAGAAGAACGGGATGCCGAGCCAGATGATCCCGGTGACCAGCAGCTGGGCCCAGTCCTTGCCGGTCATGTTCGCCTCGATCAGCGGCTGCTGCGCCTGGGAGAAGTCGACCCAGGGCTGCAGGTCCCGGAACCAGTCCAGGAACTCGGCGGCGACACCGAAGATCGTCGGCAGGATCAAGGCGTAGGCGAAGTAGACGACGATCGAGGCCGGGGTGTTCAGGAACAGGGTGGCGAAGGCGAACCCAGTCGTCATGGCGATCAGCTGCGTGAACAGGAACCCGAGCAGGGGCAGCAGCCCGAGGTGCCAGTCGGCGTCGCCGTGCAGCACGGCGTAGAGACCGTTCATGACCACGGCCGAGACGGTGGCGATCACGCTGACGAGGATGGCGAGGAGCAGCCCTGCCGCCAGCTTCGCGGCGACCACCCGGCCCCGATGCGCCTCGAGGGTGAAGGTCACCATCCCCGTGCGCTGGCTCCACTCGCTGGTGACCAGCATGATGCCGAGCACCGGCAGCAGGAAGCCCGACGTGAAGTTGGCGACCCCGACGAAGTCGTCCAGCTTGATCGGCTCGTCCTGGGCGATCACCACGATCAGGACGACCACCATGAAGGCCACGGCGAGGAACGCCGTGATGCCGAGCAGCCAGCGCCCGGCGCGGGTGTCGTAGCTCTTGCGCAGCTCGACCTTGACCAGTCGGCTGAACGGCACGCGGGAGGT
The DNA here is from genome assembly GCA_963698945.1 of uncultured Actinomycetota bacterium. Taxonomy (GTDB): domain Bacteria; phylum Actinomycetota; class Actinomycetes; order Propionibacteriales; family Nocardioidaceae; genus Marmoricola. The sequence continues at coordinate 70,010 of CAVOST010000022.1, forward strand.
GCTGGAGATGTCGAGCGTCGTCGGGACGGTGGTGGTGCTCATGCGGGGGCCCCTTGGGTCACGACGTCCTCGCGGGCGTCGGCGGCGGTGAGCTGCAGGAACATCTCCTCGAGGCCGGCGCCCTCGGCGGGCTTCAGCTCGACCAGCACGACACCGGCCGCCGCAGCGGCTCGTCCGACCTCGACCGGCTCGACCTCGCACCGGAAACCGCCGTCACCCGAGGGATGGGCCTCGATGCCGGCTCCGCGGAGCGCCTCCGCCAGTGCGGCAGGGTCCACGCCCTTCACGTAGGTGCCGGCCGTCTGCAGCAGCTCATCGCGCGTGCCCTGGGCGACGATCCTGCCGGAGCCGATCACGATCAGCTGGTCGGCGATCATCTCGACCTCGTGCAGCAGGTGGGAGGACAGCAGCACCGTGCCTCCGTTGGAGGCGAACTGGCGCAGCACGCCGCGCATCCAGTGGATGCCGGCCGGGTCGAGCCCGTTGACCGGCTCGTCGAGGATCAGGATCGAGGGGTCGCCGAGCATCGCGTTGGCGATCCCGAGGCGCTGGCGCATGCCGAGCGAGTAGTTGCGCACCCGGCGCTTGGCCTCGGTGCCGCTGAGGCCGACCAGCGTCGAGCATCTCCTCGACCCGCTCGAGCCCGACGCCCATCGTCTCGGCGCTCAGGCGCAGCACCTCGCGGCCGGTGCGCCCGGCGTGCTGGGCGGAGGCGTCGAGCAGGACGCCCACGTGACGCCCGGGGTTCGGGATGTCGGCGTAGCGGTGTCCGCCGATCAGGGCCTGGCCCCCGTTCGAGGGCGTGAGGCCGACCATCACGCGCATGCTGGTCGTCTTGCCGGCGCCGTTGGGACCCGAGGAATCCGGTCACCTTCCCCGACTGGGCCACGAACGAGACGTCGTCGACGGCGGTGAAGCTGCCGTAGCGCTTGGTCACGTGTTCGAGAGTGATCACTCGCCCCATCATGCCGAACGGGACAACCGGTTTCCGGCACCGGCGTGTGCCGATTCAGTGAAGGTCAGATCTCGTACGTCGTGCCGGGAGTCGCCAGGTCGACGGGGCCGTCGTACTCGACCTGGGCCTCGGCCCGCACCTTCTCGGGGTCGTGCCAGGGCGGGATGTGGGTCAGCACGAGGCGACGGGAACCGGCGATCGCGGCGGTACGACCGGCCTCCGCACCGGTGAGGTGCAGGTCGGGCGGGTTGGGCGCGCCCTCCATGAAGGAGGCCTCGCACAGGAACAGGTCGGCGTCACGCGCGGAGTCCTCGAGCCCGTGGCACGCGCCGGTGTCGCCGGAGTAGGCGAGCACGTGGCCGTCGGCCTCGATGCGCAGCGCGAAGGCCGTGACGGGGTGGACCACCTCGCGGGCCGTGACGCGGAACGGTCCGAACTCGACGGCGGTGTTGCCGTAGGGGATGAAGTCGAACTCCTCGTTCATGCCCGGGTCCTCGTCGAGGTCGTAGGCCTTGGCCATCCGCCGGGCCGTGTCGACCGGGCCCCACACCGGGATCCGCGGCAGGGCGCCGTCGGGGTGGTACTTGCGCATCACGTAGTAGCCGCACAGGTCGAGGCAGTGGTCGGCGTGCAGGTGGGAGAGGAAGACGCCGTCGATGGCGGTCGGCGTCGGAGAACCGCTGCAGCGAGCCGAGGGCGCCGTTGCCCAGGTCGAGCAGCACCCGCCAGGTGCGACCGTCGTGCTCGGCCTCGAGCAGGTAGCAGCTGGCCGAGGACGAGGGCCCGGGTAGGAGCCCGAGCAGCCGATGACGGTCATCCTCACGACATCACCCAGGCGCCGCCGGTGAACTGCGACACCCGGTCGAGCTCGGGGCCGAGGAAGCGTCGGCCGGTCAGCTGCGAAGTCCTCGGGCTGGCCGGTGGTCAGGAACCGGTGCACGGGGCGGCGGAGGCAGGCGGGCGGACGCCGCTCGAGACCGTGCTCGACGAGCATCCGGTAGACGTCCTTGGCGCACTCCTCGGCGCTGCTGACCAGCGTGACCCCGTCACCCATCACCATCGAGATGACGCCGGTGAGCAGCGGGATAGTGCGTGCAGCCGAGGATCAGCGTGTCGACCTCGGCGCGCCGCAGCGGGTCGAGGTACTCGTCGGCCAGCGAGCAGCAGCTCCGGGCCGCTGGTGACTCCCTGTTCGACGAGCTCCACGAAGCGGGGACAGGCCTGCGTGGTCAGCACGTACGTGCGGTGCCGCCGCGAAGGCGTCCTCGTAGGCCAGCGAGTCGGCCGTCGCGCGGGTGCAGATGACACCGATGCGGCCGGTGCGCGCTGGCCGCGACGGCGCGCCGGGTGGCCGGCAGGATCACCTCGACCACCGGCACGTCGTAGCGCTCCCGCGCATCGCGCAGCATGGCCGCGCTGGCCGAGTTGCAGGCGATGACCAGCGCCTTCACACCCTGGTCGACGAGGTGGTCGAGGCACTCGAGGGCGTACTCGCGCACCTCGCCGATGGGCTTGGGGCCGTAGGGCTGGCGCGCGGTGTCGCCGAGGTAGACGACCGATTCGTGGGGAAGCTGGTCGATCACGGACCGGGCGACCGTCAGGCCTCCGAAACCCGAGTCGAAGATCCCGATCGGCGCGTCAGACACAGGGAGCAGGCTAGTCGTCGGCGTGTCCCCCGGCCCGGCAACGCGACCGAACTCACGTCGGCGAAGGTTCTGCGCCCACGACGCCGATTTCGCCGGACGTCTTCCATCCTCCGGCTGATCTGTCCTAGGTTCGAGGTCCACCTGGCCGATCTGACGGCCGTTCTCGAGGGGATGGAAACATGAGCAGAGGCTGGTCATCATTGACCGCCGTCGCAGCAGCCGGGGCGCTCGGTCGCCGCCGGTGCCGCTGCGACACCGGCATCGGGCGCCACCCACAAGCGGCGCCTCGCGCGCACCCAGAACTCCTGGGTGCAGCACGCCAAGAGCCGGGGCAATGCCCCCGCGAAGGGCAAGTCGACCTTCCGCGTCTACCTCGCGCCGACAGGGAGGGCTCGCTGCACTGAAGGCCGACGTGGCCCAGGTCTCCGATCCCGCGTAGCTCGTCGTACCGGCACTTCATCGACCGCGAAGCAGTTCCACGCGAAGTACGACGCCTCGGCGTCGTCCGCCGCCGCCGTGAGCTCATGGCTGCGGTCCAACCACCTGAAGGTCACCGGCACGGCAGCGCACCGTCGCTACCTGTCGGTCGTCGGCACCAACGCGGCCGTCGCCAAGGCGTTCTCCACGTCGATCAAGAAGTACCGCCACCACGGCCAGGCCGTGCAGGCGAACACCTCTCCCGTCGCGGTGCCCGCCAACCTGGCTCCGCTCGATCTCGACGGTGACCGGTCTCGACACCACGCCGCACAAGGTCACGCACACCGCGCCGCCGCCCGCCGGCTTCCGCAACGCGCGTCCCTGCTCGGCGTACTACGGCCAGGTGAGCGCCAACTACCAGGCCGACGGCAAGACGCCGCTGCCGAAGTTCAAGGCCAAGACGCTGCCCTACGCTGCCTGCGGCTACACCGGCACGCAGTTCCGCGCGGCCTACGAGGGCAACAGCGCGCTCGACGGGTCTGGGGTGACGGTGGCCATCACCGACGCCTACGCCTCGCCGACGATCGCCGAGGACGCCAACACCTACGCACAGGCGCACGGTGACGGCGCCTACCGCACCGGGCAGCTCGTGCAGTCGGTGCCCAACGGGTTCCGCAAGCAGGGACTGTGCGACCCCTCCGGCTGGTACGGCGAGGAGACCCTGGACGTCGAGGCCGTGCACGCCATGGCGCCGGGCGCGCGGATCGCGTACTACGCCTCGGCCAGCTGCTTCGACGAGGACTTCCTCGACACCCTGCAGAACGTCGTGGACGACGACCTCGCCTCCCTGGTGAGCAACTCGTGGTCCGACCTCGAGGAGAACGAGACGGTCGACAACGTCAACGCCTACGAGGGAATCTTCCTGCAGGGCGCGATGCAGGGCATCGGCTTCCTGTTCTCCTCCGGTGACGACGGCGACGAGGTCGCGAGCTCCGGTCTCAAGCAGGTCGACTACCCGGCCTCCGACCCCTACGTCACCGCCGTCGGCGGCACCTCGGACGCCATCGGCTCGAACGGCAAGTTCCTCTTCCAGACCGGCTGGGGAACCCACAAGTGGAGCCTCGTCCGCGGACGGCAGTCGCCTGGGACTCGCGAGACTTCCTGTACGGCGCCGGCGGCGGCCAGTCGAAGCTGTTCAACCGGCCGGACTACCAGGACGGCGTCGTGTCGAGCCCCTACCGCTCGGTGCCCGGACGTCGGTCTCGACGGTGACCCCAACACCGGGATGCTGATCGGGGAGACGCAGAAGTTCTCCGACGGCAAGGCGTACGGCGAGTTCCGCATCGGCGGGACCAGCCTGGCCTCGCCGTTGTTCGCGGGCATGACCGCGCTGCGCCAGCAGCAGGCCGGCCGAGCGTCTGGGTGCGCTCAACGCCTCGATCTACGCGAACGCCACCAGCGGTGCGTTCACCGACATCAAGGGCACCCCGAGCGACGCCGGCGTCGTGAGGGCGGACTTCGCCAACGGGGAGGACGCCGCCGACGGCATCCTCTACAGCGTCCGCACCTTCAACCAGGACACGTCCCTGGCCATCAAGCGTGGCTGGGACGACGTGACGGGTGTCGGCTCTCCGAACCCGGCCTGGCTCGACGGCACCTGCCGGCGCCACCGGCAGGCTGACCCTCAGCTGTGGTGGTTGCTCCGCGATCCGCGGAGCAACCACCACAGACCCACCACCGGCAGCACGAGCGGCACGTAGCCGTAGCCTGCGCCGAACTGCGACCACACCGTCTTGTCGGGGTAGTCCTCGGCGAGGAAGACGCTCGTCGCACCCACGACCAGCACGCCGACCATCTCGATGCTCACGGCAACCAGGGCCAGCCGACGACGATCGGTGGCGAGCGCGTACGTCGCGACGATGTAGATGACCGCCGCCAGGGCGCTCAGCGCGTACGGCAGCGGCGCCTTGGACGGTTCGGAGATCAGCTGGTACGTCGAGCGACCGGTCGCGGCCACGGCGAAGATCCCGTAGACGAAGACCAGCGCGCGCCCGAACCCGTGGCCGGTCCCCGACGCCGGCTCAGCCACCGGCGGCCCAGATGTCGGCGAGGCGGACGAACAGGAACGGGACGAGCAGCATCGACACCAGCAGCACCGCCGTGCCCCCACGCGACTGCTCCCCCGACGACCAGACGACGCCGACCGGCACCGACCAGCGCGGCCCCGACGAGGTAGGCGATGTACTCCCAGGCGGCCACGTCCTGACCGTCGCGGAGGACGTGGACGATGCCGAGCACGAGGTGCACGAGCAGCAGCACCTCCAGCCCGAGCATCACGTTGAGGAACCAGCGCTCCGGCGTGCGGTCGCGGACGATCAGCACGAGCAGCCACACAGCGCTGAGCAGGCAGACGGCGGTGATGAGCCACTGGAGCTGGACTACGCCCACAGCTGGCCCTCGAGCTTCTCCTCGGCCTCGTCGATGGTGCCCTCGTAGGCGCCCGTGGAGAGGTACTTCCAGCCGCCGTCGCAGACCACGAACGCGATGTCCGCGCGCTCGCCGGCCTTCACGGCCTTGGCGGCCTGGGCCAGGGCGGCGTGCAGGATCGCGCCGGTGGAGATGCCGGCGAAGATGCCCTCGCCCTCGAGCAGCTCACGGACCCGCCGCACGGCGTCGCGCGGGCCGACGGAGAAGCGGGAGTCGATCAGCGACTCGTCGTACAGCTCGGGGACGAAGCCCTCGTCGAGGTTGCGCAGGCCGTAGACGAGCTCGCCGTACCGCGGCTCGGCCGCGATGATCTTCACCTCGGGCTTGTGGGCACGGAAGAACCGGCTCACGCCCATCAGCGTGCCGGTCGTGCCGAGGCCGCCGACGAAGTGGGTGACCTCGGGCAGGTCGGCGAGGATCTCCGGCCCGGTGCCCTCCTCGTGGGAGAGCGAGTTCGCCGCGTTGCCGTACTGGTAGAGCATCACCCAGTCGGGATGCTCCTCGGCGATCGCCTTGGCCCGCCTGACCGCCTCGTTGGAGCCACCGGCGGCGGGCGAGGGGATGATCTCGGCCCCCCACATCCGCAGCAGCTGGCGACGCTCCTCGGAGGTGTTCTCCGGCATCACGCAGACGAGCCGGTAGCCCTTGAGCCCGGCGGCCATCGCCAGCGAGATGCCGGTGTTGCCGCTCGTGGGCTCGAGGATGGTGCAGCCCGGCCGCAGCGTGCCGTCCTTCTCCGCCTCCTCGATCATCCGCAGCGCCGGGCGGTCCTTGATGGAGCCGGTCGGGTTGCGGTCCTCGAGCTTGGCCCACAGGCGTACGTCGGTCGTCGGCGACAGGTTCGGCAGCCCGATCAACGGGGTCCCGCCGACGGAGTCGAGGAGGTTGTCGTACCGCGTCACGTCGTCGAGCCGCCGGCGACGGCCGGCAGCACCACGACGTTGTCGCCGTCGGAGACCTCGGTCTCCAGGCCACCGGTGAAGCGGACGTCCTCGTCGTTGACGTAGACGTTGACGAAGCGACGCAGCTCGCCGTCCTCGATCAGGCGCTCCTTGAGGCCGGTGTGGTTGCTCTCCAGGTCCTCGATCACCTCGTTGAGCGTCGTACCGGACGCCTCGACGGCCTTCTCGCCGCCGGTGTAGCTGCGCAGGATCGTCGGGATGCGGACCTCGATGGCCATGCTGCTCAACTCTCTTCCGTGAAGGTGACCTCTTCCTCGGTCACCTCGCCGTCGACGATTCTGTACGACCTGAACTCCACCGGACCCTCACTATTCCCGTGCTCTCGTGTGCTGATCAGCACGTAGTGCGCAGCAGGTTCGCTGGCCAGGCCGATGTCGGTCCGGCTCGGGTAGGCCTCGGTCGCGGTGTGCGAGTGGTAGATCACCACCGGCTCCTCGTCCTTGGCCCACATCTCCTTGTAGAGCGCGAGCAGCTCGCCGGAGTCGAACTCGTAGAACGTCGGCGAGCCCGCGGCGTTGACCATCTCGACGACCCGTTCCGCCCGGTCGCTGCCCTCCGGGCCGGCGACGATCCCACACGCCTCGTCGGGATGGTCCCGCTTGGCGTGCGCCACGAGCCGGTCGCGGATCGCGTCGTCAGGGTGAGCACGCACAAGGTAGACAGCCGCGGACGCGCCCAGCAGCGGCGGTCCCTCAGCGCATACGAGCTGGTCGCTACTGCAGCCAGGTCGTACGACGTGCGCGGACGTCAGCGAAGGGTCGCGATCGCAGCCATTGGTGACGCCGGGCGCGGTCAGGTGGCGGCGTGGACCAGGGTCTCCTGGAGGTAGCCGAGCCAGTCGTAGATGTCGTGGACCTGGGCGCGCGGGTCTCGTCCGGCAGGGAGGCCCAGAAGCCCTCGTCGCCCTCCTCGACGCCGAGGCGGGTGGCGATCGCGAGGCGCATGTCGGTGAAGGACCGCATCCAGGTCATCGCGGCGGCCTCGTCGAGCTCGACGTCGATGAACAGCCCGTCCTCGGGCTCGGTGGGGAGGCCGGCGTCCTCCAGCGTGTCGATGATCGCCGCCGCGGCGGCCGCCTTGCCGTCGCGGAGCGTGGCCTCGGTGAAGCGACGGAAGTCGCCGGCCGCCTCCTCGTCGTCCGGGTAGGCCGTGGGAAGAGCCGGGCCAGGACCGGGTCGTCGGGCGCGGCGGTGGGCCCGTCGAAGTCGAGGAGCGCCTCGAAGGGATCGGTCTCCGTCTGCCCGGTCGCTGCCTCGTTGCGCAGCAGCTCGATCAGCTGGCCGGCCAGCGACCGCAGCAGGTCGGCCTCGAACACGGTGAAGGTGGCGACCGCCGCGCCGCTGCGGCGGTGTCGCTCGAAGCCGGCCATCACACCCACATCAGGGCTGGTCGGCCTTCTGGAGGGTGGCCCAGAGGCCGTACTCGTGCATCGCCTGCACGTCGCGCTCCATCTCCTCGCGGCTGCCCGTCGAGACGACCGAGCGGCCGTCGTGGTGCACCTCGAGCATCAGCTTCTCGGCCTTGTGCTTGGCGTAGCCGAAGTACTTCTGGAACACGAAGCTCACGTACGACATCAGGTTCACCGGGTCGTTCCAGACGATCGTCACCCACGGCACCGCCAGCTGGGTGACCTCGTCGACCTCCGGCTCCTCCAGCTCGACGGGTGACGTGGACACACCTTCATTGTGCACGTCACCTTAGGGTGGGCGGGTGCGCCCGTCGACGGCCCTGCTGACCGATCACTACGAGCTGACCATGCTCCAGTCCGCCATCGACTCCGGCGCGGCCGACCGCCCCTCGGTCTTCGAGCTGTTCGGCCGGCGACTGCCGCCCGGACGCCGGTACGGCGTGGTCGCCGGTGTCGGCCGCGCCCTCGACGCCCTCGAGCAGTTCCGGTTCACCGACACCGAGCTCGGCCTGCTCCGCGACGAGGAGATCGTCGACGCCGAGACGCTGAGCTGGCTCGCGGACTACCGCTTCAGCGGCGACATCTGGGGCTATCCCGAGGGCGAGACCTACTTCGCCTACTCGCCCCTCCTCACGGTCGAGGCCAGCTTCGCCGAGGGCGTGCTGCTCGAGACGCTGCTGCTCTCGGTCTACAACCACGACTCGGCGATCGCCTCCGCGGCCTCCCGGATGACCTGGGCCGCGGGCGAGCGGCCGTGCATCGAGATGGGCTCGCGTCGTACCCACGAGTGGGCGGCGGTCGCCTCCGCCCGCGCCGCCTACGTGGCCGGGTTCGTGGGGAGCTCGAACCTGCAGGCGCGGCTGGAGTACGGCGTGCCGAGCAGGGGACCAGCGCCCACTCGTTCACGCTGCTCCACGACACCGAGGAGGACGCGTTCCGCGCCCAGGTGCACTCGCTGGGCAAGGGCACGACGCTGCTCGTCGACACCTACGACATCACCGAGGCGGTCGCACTCGGGGTGGAGATCGCCGGACCCGACCTCGGGGCCGTGCGGATCGACTCCGGCGACCTCGCCCCCCTGGCCGTGCGCGTCCGGAAGCAGCTCGACGACCTCGGCGCGACGAACACCCGCATCATCGTCACCTCCGACCTCGACGAGTTCGCGATCGCGGGGCTCGCGGCGGCCCCGGTCGACGGCTACGGCGTGGGGACCCAGCTCGTGACTGGCAGCGGGGCGCCGACGTGCTGGCTTCGTCTACAAGCTCGTGGCCCGCGAGCGGGCCGACGGGACGATGGAGGGCGTCGCCAAGAAGAGCAAGGACAAGCTCTCCGTGGGCGGCCGCAAGTACGCCCTGCGACGCCTCACCGCCGACGGGGTCGCGGAGGCGGAGGTGCTCGGCATCGGCTCCCCGCGGCGAACGACGGCAACGACCGCGACCTGCTCGTGCAGCTCGTCAGCGGCGGTGAGGTCGTGGGCCGGGAGTCGCTCGACTCCGCCCGCGAGCGGCACGTGCGGTCGCGGGCCGAGCTGCCGATGTCGGCCCACCAGCTCTCCCGCGGGGAACCGGCGGTCGACACGGTGTTCGAACCCAGCCAGTCACCCAGCCGGTCACCCAGCCAGCGACAGAGTCGGTAGCCTCCGCTGCATGAAGCAGGCACTGATCGTCGTCGACGTCCAGAACGACTTCTGCGAGGGTGGCTCGCTGCCGGTCACCGGCGGCGCCAAGGTGGCCACTGACGTCGCCAAGCTGCTGCGCCAGCAGACGTCGTACGACGTCGTGGTGGCCACGAAGGACCACCACATCGACCCCGGCGCGCACTGGTCCAAGGAACCCGACTTCGTCGACACCTGGCCCGTCCACTGCAAGGTGGGCACCGACGGAGAGGCGTTCCACCCCAACCTCGACCCGCAGCCCTTCGACGCGGTCTTCCTCAAGGGCGAGCACCAGGCCGCCTACTCCGGCTTCGAGGGCACGACCGGCGACGGCACCTCGCTGGCCGACTGGCTCAGGGGCAAGGGCGTCGAGCACGTCGACGTCTGCGGCATCGCCACCGACTACTGCGTCCGGGCGACGGTCCTCGACGCGGTCGCCAACGGCTTCGGCGTCCGGCTGCTCACCGACCTCTGTGCCGGCGTCGCGCCCGAGTCGAGCGAGAAGGCACTGGTCGAGATGGGCGAGGCGGGCGCCGACATCGCCTGAGGGCGAGCGGGTACTCGAGAGCCGTGGAGGAGTCCGACCGTCTCGCGACGTACCGCACCATGCGGGACTTCGGGTCGACCCGCGAACCGGCGGGGTCACCCGACGCGGCCCCCACATCGACGGGGACGCGGTCCTTCGTCGTGCAGCGTCACCGCGCACGGGCGCTGCACTACGACTTCCGGCTTGAGATCGACGGGGTGCTGGTCTCCTGGGCGGTGCCGAAGGGGCCGAGCCTCGACCCCGGCGTACGCAGGATGGCCATCCACGTGGAGGACCACCCGATCGAGTACGCCGCGTTCGAGGGCGTGATCCCGCACGGCGACTACGGCGGCGGCGACGTCATCGTGTGGGACCAGGGGACGTGGACGCCGTACAAGGAGGACGAGGCGCAGGACCCACGCGCTGCGGTGGAGGCCGGAGAGCTGCACGCCGAGCTGTTCGGCGAGAGGCTGCACGGCCAGTTCGTGCTCATCCGGACCGATCGGCAGGAGGGCAACAAGGAGCAGTGGCTGCTCCTGCACAAGCGGGATGAACATGCCGTCGAGGGCTGGGACGCCGAGGACCATCCCCGCTCGGTCGTGACCGGGCGGACGAACGACGAGGTGCTCGCGGAAGGCACCCGCCGCTGGCACACCGACCAGCCTGCCGAGCGCGCCGAGGAGGACGTCACCCATGATGACGAGCTCGAGCCGGTCGCCGAGGACGCCCTGGCGGCGCTCGAGGCGCTGGGCCGCGAGGGCGAGTGGGAGGTGTTCGGCCGTCGGCTGAAGGTGACCAACCTCGACAAGGTGCTGTTCCCCGCCCGGGACGGCGAGCAGCCGGTGACCAAGCGCGACCTGCTGCGCTTCGTGTCCCGTACGGCGCACCTGGCGGTGCCGCACCTGCAGGGCCGGGCGCTGAACCTGAACCGCTACCCAGACGGCGTCGAAGGACACCACTTCTGGCACAAGGAGCTGCCCACCCACGCGCCCGACTGGTTGCCGCGGTGGGACAACCCGCTCGCCGACCCGGGCGAGACAACGACCTACGCCGTCGCCGACGAGCCGGCGGTGCTGGTGTGGGCGGCGAACTTCGGCGCCCTCGAGTGGCATCCGTGGACCTCGCTGACCGACGAGCCGGAGAAGCCGGTGTTCGCGCTGTTCGACCTCGACCCCGGGGAGCGGACGACCTGGGAGGAGCTGCTGCAGCTCGCGCGGCTGCACCGGACGGCGTTCGAGAAGCTCGGGGTGCGCGCCCAGCCGAAGGTCACCGGTCGTCGTGGCATCCAGGTGTGGGTGCCGATCCGGCGCGGCCCCTCCTTCGAGGAGACCCGGGCGTGGGTCGAGCAGGTCTCACGCACCGTGGGCAAGGTGGCGCCCACGCTGGTCAGCTGGAAGTGGCAGCGCAGCGACCGGAAAGGCCTGGCGCGCCTCGACTTCACCCAGAACGCGATCAACAAGACGCTGGTCGCGGCGTACTCCACACGGCCTGCGGCGGGAGCCCCTGTGAGCATGCCGATCGGGTGGCACGAGCTCGAGGACCCCGCCCTCCGCCCGGACCGGTGGACCGTGCGCACAGCGCCGGACCGCATCGACGAGGTCGGCGACCTGTTCCGCGGCATGCTCGTCCACGACCAGGACCTGCCGCCGTTCGGCTGAGCTACTTGCCGGTGAAGGTGGGCCGGCGCTTCTCGCGGAAGGCCTGCATGCCCTCGCGGACGTCGGCGGTGAGCAGCAGCGCCGACTGGCCGGCTCGCTCCCGCGTGAAGGCGCCGTCGAGGTCGCCCAGGGTGGCGGCATTGACCGCCTGCTTGGTGGCGGCGAAAGCGAGCGGCGGCCCGCCGGCCACGCGCCGCACCAGCTTCGCGAGCCCCTCGGCGTACTCGTCGTCGGCGAAGACATGGCTGACGAGTCCCGCGTCGTACGCCTCGCGGGCGCCGAGCAGCTCGGAGAGCAGCGCCAGCCGCATCGCCCGCGCCCGTCCGACCGAGGCCGCCACCGTCGCGGTCGCACCACCGTCGGGCATCAGCCCGATCCTGGTGAAGGCGAGCGTCAGCGCGGCCGACTCAGTGGCCACCACCAGGTCGCAGGCCAGGGCGATCGACATCCCGACTCCCGCCGCCACCCCGTTGAGGCCGCAGACGACGGGCAAGTCCTGGTCGAGGATCGAGCGGACGACGAGGTTGGCGCCGTCGACCGAGCCGCCGTCGTACTTCCGCTGTGCCTCGTCGCCGCCGAGGTCGGCGCCGGCCGAGAAGGCGGCCCCTTCCCCGGTGAGTACGACGACGCGCACGTCGTCGCGCGACGCCGCGCCCTGGAGCTCCTCGATGACGCCGAGCACCATCTGGCCGGTGAGGGCGTTGAGGTGGTCCGGTCGGTCGAAGGTGAGCCAGAGGGCTCCGTCCTCGACTCGCACCTGCAGATCGGTCATGTCATGAGGCTAGTGTCGGCGGATGGTCCACACCCTCGTTCTCGCGGATGAGGTGGCCCCTGAGCTGACGGCGAGGAGCCTGCGCGAGCTGGCTCCCGAGCTGGTGCTGACCGCCGGTGACCTGCCGTGGGACCACGTGGAGTGGGTGGCCGACACGCTGCCGTGCCCGGTGGTCTACGTGCCGGGCAACCATGACTCCGAGGACCACGTGCCGCGCAACGTCATCGACGCCGACCGGAGGCGTCGTCGAGGCGGCCGGACTGCGGATCGCCGGCCTCGGCGGCTGCGTCCGCTACCGGCCCGGCCCCCACCAGTACACCCAGCGCGAGTACACCCGCGACGCCCGCCGGCTGATGAAGGAGTGCAAGGGCGGCGGCGCGGTCGACGTGCTGCTGACGCACACGCCGCCCCGCGGGCTCGGCGACGGCGACGACGACGCCCACCTCGGCATCGACGCGCTCCACGACGTGCTCGCCCGGCTCGAGCCGACCTGGCACCTGCACGGGCACATCCATCCCTTCGGCCGCGCCATGCCGGACCGTCACGTCGGGCGCACGACCATCCGCAACGTCATCCCGTGGCAGGTGCTCGACATCACTCCGCGCCAGGTCGCGGATGTGGCGACGAGCACGTCGCCGATGGCGACCTGATCGCGCCGAGCGAGGGACAATGGCGCCATGATGCGTGACGTCGGCTCCCCCCGGCAGGGCGCCGAGAGCGACTTCCTGCGGGTGCGACGGCACCAGACGCTCTCGCGGCTGGCCGCCCGGATGCGCGGCGACACGCACGTGCTCACCGAGACGCTGTCGTTCAACGACGTCGTCGACGCCCTGGGCCGCCGCGGCGAGCACGACCGCGGGATGCAGCTGATCCCGCTCGACCAGATCGTCGGCTCGGTGGACAAGGTGCGCGACTTCGACCGGCGCTTCCGCCCGACGTCCGACCGCAGCCGCCAGCGCTGGGAGCGGCTCGCCGAGAAGAGCCGGCTCGGGCGAGTACCTGCCGCCCATCGACGTCTACCAGCTCGGCAACCTCTACTTCGTCCGCGACGGCCACCACCGGGTCTCCGTCGCCCGGGCCCAGGGCGCCCCCGAGATCGAGGCCCACGTCGTCCAGATCGACACCGTCGTCGACACCGACGGGATCGGCGGCCGCGGGACCTCGAGGGCAAGAACTGGGGACTGCGCTTCCTCCAGCGCGTGCCGCTCACCGGCGAGCGCCGAGGCCGAGATCAACTGCACCGACCCGACCGACTACCACCGGCTCGCCGAGATGGTCGAGGCGTGGGCCTGCCGGCTGATGCACGCAGGAGGGCGCCTACTTCGACCAGGAGACGATGGCGCGGCGCTGGTTCGACGAGGAGTACACCCCGGTCGTCGCCCTCATCGACGAGGCCGGCGTGCGCGGCGAGGAGGAGACCGGCGCCGACGCCTACATCCGGGTGGCGAAGGAGCGCTACCGGCTGATCCGCGAGCACGACTGGAACCGCGACGTCATGGAGAGGATCGCAGCCACGCAGTCGCGTCGGTCGGCAAGCCGGCGCTGACGTCGGCCGAGGCGACCAGCACCTCGGCCCCGGCGGGAGCGGCATCGGTTCGCCCCCGACGTTGGTCACCACGCGCACCGACCCGCCCTGCCGTCGAGGTGACGTCGAAGGCGACCAGGTGCTCGTCGCCGTCCTCGACCCAGGACAGCTCGCCGAGACCGAGGTCGTGGGCCTTCCGCACGCGCAGCAGCTCGCGGTAGAGCTCGAGGGTCGACCCGTCACGCCCCGTCTGCCGGTCGACGGCCAGCTCGCCGTACACCTCCGGCTGCGGCAGCCAGGCCCTCTCCCCCGGGCCGAAGCCGTACGACGGCGCGTCCCCCTCCCACGGGAACGGCACCCGGCAGCCGTCGCGACCACGGTGGCTGTGGCCCGATCGTTCCCAGGTCGGGTCCTGGCGCACCTCGTCGGGAAGCTGCGTGGCCTCGGGCAGGCCGAGCTCCTCGCCCTGGTAGACGTAGGCCGACCCGGGCAGCGCCAGCATCAGCGCCGTCGCCGCGCGGGCGCGGCGCAGCCCCGCCTCGGCATCCGGTTGCGGGTCGTCGACGCCGATGCCGGGAAAGTGCACCGGTCCCGGCTCGGGCGGGAACCCCAGCCGGGAGGCGTGGCGGACCACGTCGTGGTTGGAGAGCACCCAGGTCTGCACGGCGTCGTACGGCGCCACCGCGGCCAGCGACGCGGTGATGTTGCTGCGCAGCTCGCCCGGGAGCCACGACGTGAGCAGGAAGGCGAAGTTGAAGCACTGCTGGAGCTCGTCGGGACGGACGTACGTCGCCGCGCCGACGAGGTCGACCCAGGCCTCGGCGCAGAAGATCCGGTCGGCGTCCTCGCCCGGGACCGAGTAGGAGTCGCCGACCTTCCGCCAGCGGCGGTAGACCTCGTGGACGCCCTCCTGGTTCCACATCGGCATCGGCCGGTGAGCTCGTTCTCGCCCTCCTGGAGCGGCGGTACGTCGGGCAGTCCTTGCTGCTTGACCAGGCCGTTCGCGACGTCGATGCGGAACCCGTCGACCCCCCGGTCGAACCAGAAGCGCAGGACGCGCTCCATCTCGTCGCCGACCTCGGGGTTGGTCCAGTCGAAGTCGGGCTGGGTGACGTCGAACATGTGCAGGTAGAACTGGTCGCCCACGGGCTCCAGCGCCGGGCCGCCGAACACGCTCTGCCAGTTGTTCGGTGGCAGCTCGCCGAGCCGCGCCCGTGCCGTCGCGGAACAGGTAGCGGGCCCGGGCCTCGCTTCCCGGCGGTGACGCCAGCGCCTCGCGGAACCACGCGTGCTCGTTCGAGGAGTGGTTGGGGACGATGTCGACGAGCACCCGCAGCCCGAGCTCGTGGGCCTTGGCGATCAGCGCGTCGGCGTCGGCCAGCCGGCCGAACCTGGGGTCGACGTCGCAGTAGTCCGACACGTCGTACCCCGCGTCGTGCTGCGGCGAGGGGTAGAACGGCGAGAGCCAGACCGCGTCGACGCCGAGGTCGGCGAGGTAGGGCAGCCGCGCGGTGATGCCGGGGAGGTCTCCCAGGCCGTCACCGTCGCCGTCGGCCCACGACCGGGGGTAGATCTGGTAGATGACGGCGTGCCGCCACCACTCGTGGCCCGTCGGCGTCTCGGTCATGAACCCCACTTCTCGGTGAGCTTGGTGATCACCGTGAGGTTACGGGTGGTGGCCGTGCCGAGGTGCTTCTCCACCTCGGCGTTGCCCGTGGTGGCCTCGTGGTAGGGCTTGCTGGTCAGCATCAGGTGCACCGCGCGCTCCCCGACCCGGACCTCCTCGCCGTCGCCCGACCGCGCTTCGAGCGCCTTGGTCCCCGGTTTCGTCGGCGGCTCGGCCAGGAGGCTGACGTAGTGGCCCTGCAGCTTCTTGCCACCTCCGAAGTCGCACGCCTCGTCGTACAGCTCGCTGAGCTCCTGCGGCGTCAGCAGCACCACGGGCACCTCGAAGCCGCGGTCCGCGAGCATCGCCTTCTCCAGCGCCGCGATCACCTTGGCGCGCGATCGCATGGCTGGTGCGGAACAGCACGTTGCCGGTCTGGATGTGGGTCTCCACCTCCTCGAACCCGGCGTCGGAGAGCGCCTCGCGCAGCTCGGCCATCGGGTACTTCCGCTTGCCCACGTTGACCGCACGCAGGAACGCGACGAACTTCGCCATCAGCTGTTGC
>CAVOST010000023.1:0-75133 GCA_963698945.1 uncultured Actinomycetota bacterium
CATCGTCTGGATCCTGTGGCGCTGTCCGGGTCAAGCTCGACGGCCAGCGCGTCGACGTACGTCTGGACGAGCCCGGCTGCCGAACGACACGCTGCGGCTGTGGCGGTATCCGGACCGCCTCGTCCCGGGGTGATGGCACAGGCCGAGAAACGGGCCCGCCCCGAACGCACCTCGGGGCGGCGATCGGCTGATCCTGCGGGCAGTGCACTCGACCGTGAAGAGATTCTTCGGCAGGTCCTGGGTGCTGATCGACGGGTCGACGGTTCGAACGACAGCGCCGAGCTGCTGTTCGTCACCTGCGCGCGGAGCATCGCCAGGTCAACGCCTGGTTCACGTTGCACAAGGGACGTCGGACTATCGGCGGATGCGACAGGACGGCTACAAGGCCTGGTGCCCCACGGCTCGCTGCGCTGGAAGCTGCTGATGCTCAACTGCGCTCATCTCGTGTCCTCGCACGCTGACACCCCCATCATCCGCGGAGGGCGTGGCCACGTTGGCACCGAATCCCCCGTGGCGGTTCACGTTCCTCGGCCACGGGGTGACCAAGGACGACCTCTCCCGATGGCTCAATCCCAAGGACATCGACCTCATCGTCACCAGCACCCCCGGTGAGCACGAAGCGGTCGTCGGCGAGGCCTCGCCGTACCGCTACAGCGCCCGCGAGACCCAGCTCACCGGCATGCCCAGGTTCGACGCCCTACTCAGCGCCGGCAACCGCGTCACGCCCGAGCGGCGCGACCTGCTGCTGCTGGCGCCGACCTGGCGGAGCTGGCTGATGATCCGCAACGAAGGCGGCGGCCATCACGTCATCGAACCGCAGGACTTCACAAGGACCGAGTTCGCGCAGAGCTGGATGTCGGTGATCCACTCGGCGGAGCTCGAGGCGCTGGCCGCAGCGCACGGTCGAGGCGGCCGTGCTGCTGCACCCGAACCTCCAGCCACTGCGGGCCCGGCTGGACGTGCCCGATCACGTGCAGATGCTCACCTTCGAGGACCGGAACCCCCGCGACACCTTCGCCCGGTGCCGGGTCCTCGTGACGGACTACTCCTCGATGGCCTTCGACGCCGCCTACATCGAGCGACCGGTCGTCTACTTCCAGTTCGATCGCGACCGCATGTTCAGCGGCGTGCACAGCTATCCGGAAGGGCTACTTCGACTACCGGCGGGACGGCTTCGGCCTGTCGCCGACACCTACGAGGAAGTCGTCCGAGCCATCACCGAGACCGTCGAGGCCGGACCACATCCAGCCGGGCCCTACGCCGAGCGCATCCGAGACGCGTTCCCGCTGCGCGACGGCGACTGCGCCGAGCGCGTCTACCAGGCGATCGTGCAGTCGACCCGACGAGTCCGGAAGCAGCCCGTTCCGTGAGACATCCGTCCGACACCTCGTGCGCGGGGAGTGGCTGAGGGCGCTGCCGCCTGAGCATGGCCTCGTCCTGACGCACACGCCCTGGGGGGTGCTCCTTGTCCGAGAGTCCCCCTGCCCAACCTCCGAGATTCAGCCTCGTCTCAGCGGTCTACGACGTCGAGCGCTACCTGGGAGACTTCATCGCCTCGGTCGAGGCACAGGACTTCCCGCTCGACCAGGTCGAGGTCGTGATGGTCGACGACGGCTCCACCGACTCCTCGGCCAGCATCCTGGCCGAGTGGCAGGCGCGCAGGCCGGACCTGGTCACCGTGGTCTCGAAGTCCAACGGTGGCGTCTCGTCGGCCCGGAACCTCGGGCTGGAGAGGGCCCGAGGCGAGTGGGTCTCCTTCCCCGACCCCGACGACATGCTGACGCCGGGCTACCTCGCCGAGGTCGACGCCTTCATCCGCGCACACTCGAGCGCCTGCATGGTCGCGACCCGTCGTACGACCTACCTCGAGGCCTCCGACCGGCTGGTGCCGCACGCCCTCGACAGCCACTTCCAACCGGGCAACCGGCTCTGCGACCTCGACGAGCAGCCTGATCTCTTCCACGGTGCCGTCAACACCGCCTTCGTCAGACGTGAGGAGATCCTGCAGAGCGGCTTGCGGTTCGACGAGCGCGTGAGCTCCAACTTCGAGGACGGTCACTGGTGCTCCGGCCACCTGTTGCGACAGGAGCGGCCGCTGGTCGGGTTCGTCGCGAGCGCGGAGTACCACTACCGCAAGCGGGCCCACCAGGACTCGACCCTCGACCGGTCGCGGGCCAAGCCCGACCGCTACGACGACGTGCTCGAGCACGGGTACGTCGACGTGCTGCGGCAGGCCAAGGAGGCCCGCGGGAAGGTCCCGAGTGGCTGCAGTCCTTCGTCCTCTACGAGCTCTCGTGGTACTTCCAGGACGATGACGCCGCCTCCCGGGCGCCGACCGCCGCCACCGGCGAGGTGGCGGAGGCCTTCCACCGCCATCTGGCGACGATCGTCTCGATGCTCGACCCCGGGGTGATCAGCAGCTTCCGGCTCCGGCCACTGCAGCAGGTCTGGCGCGACATGCTGCTCCACGCGTACGAGCCGCGCCCGTGGCACTCGTCGTACGCCACCGTCACGAAGTTCGACCGACGTCGTCACCTCGTCCGGGTCTCCTACCGCTACACCCACACGCGGCCCACGCGAGCGCTTCCTCGTCGACGGGGTCGCGGTGGCGCCGACCTTCGCGAAGACCCGCGGCATCCGCTACTTCGACCGGACCGTGCTCCACGAGCGGATCGTCTGGCTGCCGGCCGGCACCGTCCGCGTCACGCTCGCCGGGTCCGACACCGACGTCCGGCTGCGCGAGCCGGAGCTGCCCCGGCACTCGCTCTCGCTGTCCGCGATCCGGCAGGCCTACGTGCCCAGGCTGGTCAGCAGGAACCGGGAGCAGGCCCGCGCCGCCGCGCGCCGACAACCCCTCACGCTCTCGGATCGCCTCGTGGTCCGGTTGGCCCGCACCAAGCTGGTCCGCCGCTACTTCGGCCGCGCCTGGGTGCTCATCGACCGCGTCGAGAACGCCGACGACAGCGCCGAGATCCTGTTCCGCCACCTGCGCCGGCACCGGCGCGGCAAGAACGCCTGGTTCGTCATCCGGCGCGGCACGCCGGACCACCGCCGGCTGGTCGACGACGGCTACAAGCGGGTCGTGCCCTACGGCTCGCTGCGCTGGAAGCTGTTGATGCTCAACTGCCGCCAGCTCGTGTCCTCGCACGCCGACCCCGCTGTCCAGCGGCCGCCGGAGATCCTGCGTCTCGGCCCTCCCGGGTGGCGCTTCACGTTCCTGCAGCACGGCGTCATCAAGGACGACGTCTCCCGGTGGCTGAACCCCAAGGACGTCGACCTGCTCATCACCAGCACTCCCGCAGAACACGACTCCGTGGTCGCCGAGGGTTCGCCGTACCGCTACGGGCACGCCGAGACCAGGTCGACCGGTCTGCCGCGGTTCGACGCCCTTCTGGCTGCGGGGCGGGCGGTCGAGCCGCGCGACCGTGACCTGATCCTGCTGTCCCCCTCGTGGCGCGCGTGGCTGAGGCAAGCCCCTGCCCGACGGCGGACGAGGGACCTCTCGCCGTCGAGGACTTCGTCCGCACCGACTTCGCCGTGAACTGGTGGGGGCTCATGGGATCGGCCGACCTGGCCGAGCTCGCCGAGGCACACGGGCTCCGGATCGGGTTGCTGCTCCACCCCTACCTCCAGCCGCTCACCCGCCGGCTGCCGCTACCCCCTCACGTCGCGGCGCTGGAGTACGAGGGGAACGACGTCCGGGACACCTTCGCGCACGCCCGGGTGCTCGTGACCGACTACTCGTCGACGGCCTTCAACGCGGCCTACATCGACCGACCGGTCGTCTACTACCAGTTCGACCGCGAGCGAGTCCTCAGCGGCGACCACCTCGGCCGGCCGAGGCTACTTCGACTACGAGCGAGACGGCTTCGGCCCGGTCGCGACGTCGCAGGAGGAGGCAGCGGCGGCGGTTCGGGCGACCGTGCTCGCCGGTCCGCAGCCGCCCGCCCCGTACGCCGACCGGGCCGCTGAGGCCTTCCCCCACCGCGACGGGCAGTGCACCGACCGGGTCTTCCGCGCCATCCGTGAGTCCTCGCGACGAGTGTCGGGCGACGCACCCGTCATGCCACCTGCCCAGCGGAGCGGGCCGCCGGCGCGGGTCGCCGCTAGCGGCCCTGGAGCTCCAGGGCCGGCAGGCGCTCGAGCTGGTCACGGAGAAACCGTCCCTCGTCCGCCCAGTCGAGGGTGAAGCTGGCCTGGAACGCCTCGTCGCTCCAGCTGCCGTGCGGGTGGTGGATCTCCGGCTTGGTCCACACCGACACCAGCCGGTGGCCCCAGATGGCGGCGATCAGGTGCTCGTTCCTGGCGGTGTAGGACGTCGGTGCCACCGAGATGACCTGCTTCGGCTCGGGACACAGCGCCAGCGTGAACAGCCCGCTTCCGGCGAAGCCTGCCACGGCGTCCGCCGCGCGGAACATCGCGACCTGCTCGGCAAGGGGGTGCTGCTCGGGCCGCAGCACCGTGAACCCCTGCTCCTCGAACAGGGCCTCCACCTCGTCGGTGTTGCGGCAGGCCCGCTTGAGGGTGGCCGGACGGGTGCAGAAGATCCGGCGCGGCCGGTCCCGCTCGGGCGCCTGGGCGGCGAGGTGGTCACCGACCCGGCGCCAGACCTCCGCCATCCCGGGATGCACGTAGTCCGGCAGCGAGAACATCGAGGTCGCGGAGAAGAGCACCTCCGGGCGACAGGGCCGGTCGAAGACGTGCACGGCCGCGGGATCGATGCCCACCGCCTCGAACAAGGCGTTCTCGAAGGGCAGGAAGCTCGTGGACCCGCGGTCGTGCGGCAGCGTGAGCAGGGGCCGGATGTCGGGGTCCATGCGCCGCGCCAGCCCCCAGGCCCACGTCCGCCCGAGGATCTCGGTCATGAAGTGGCCGAAGTGGCCCGGCCACTCGGAGTCCAGGTGGAACCAGGCGCCGGGCAGCTCCTCGGGTTCGGAGATGTCGCGCCTGACCCGGCCGAACCGCGGGGCCTCCTCCTCGACGTAGACGTTCACCAGCCGCGGCGCGAGGTGGTGCCGGAAGGTGTCGGCGAGGACGAGGCCGTGACTGGTGACGACCTGGCCGCGCGAGCACGTCGGCGCGTCGTACCGACGCAGGGTGAGCGTGGGGGCCTGCATGCGCGGCGAGAAGTACGGGTCGTCCGCGAGGTTGTGGACGTACTCCCCGCGGGCGTCCAGTACCGCAGCCGGGATCGACGCCACCTCGCGACCGATCTCGGGTCGCGCCTGCAGCACCTCAGCGGTCTCGCTCTCGGTCAGCTTCGGGTGTCCCGGCTTGTCGTTGCGCAGGCGCAGCGCCTTGCTGAAGACGTCGACCTGACCGAGGTGGTCGCCGAGGCCCCGGACGTCGCGGCCGGACGGACCCACGGTGTCGACGCCCTCGAAGTCGCGGATCCGCGCCGCCTGCGCCTCGGAGACCAGCTGCCACAGGTCAGCGACCAACGGAGGTTCGACGACGCTGTCCTCGTTGGGCAGCGCCGGGCGCGACTCGGCGAAGGCCAGCTCGGCGGCCGCCTGCTCGAGGTCTGCCGCCTGCAGCGGCAGCATCCGGGGCGTCAGGTAGGTGCCGTGCTGGCGCAGGTGCAGGAACGTCCGCTGGAAGACGCGTGCCTGCACGAGGGCAGAGGTGTCGGCCGCCTGGAGGAGCACGTCGAACGGACCTTCCACGGCCAGCTGTGCGTGCATCGCCGACGCGTCGGCGCCGACATCGACGGCGACGACAGCGAGGTCAGGTCGCTCGCGGCGGACCAGGTGCGCCCACAGCGGCAGCTCCGCGCCGGCCACGACCAGCACCGGGCCACCCGGAGCGTCACGGAGGGCACGCGCGAGGAGCCGGAAGAACTGTGCCGTGGGACGGCTTCCCGGCCAGTCCAGCGCCTGGGCCTCCTGGAAGCAGGTACGGCGTTCCGGAGCGCGCGCGACGCCGCGTTCCCGGCTCGGCTGGTCGGCGGTCTCCGGGGAAGAGTGGCCACGCGAGAACCACGGCACGAGGGCATACAACCACGCGGAGGCGGTGGTTCCCGGCTCCTCAGTCACCACCGGCGACGGTGTCGCCGCGACCGCGTCAGACCGTCCTGCGGTCGCGCCCTTCCCAGTAGGGACGGCGCAGGTCGCGCTTGAGGATCTTGCCGGTGGGGTTGCGCGGCAGCGCCTCGATGATGTCGACGGTCCGAGGGCACTTGTAGTGCGCGAGGTGCTCGCGGCAGAAGGCGATGATCTCGTCCTCGGTCGCCGTCGCGTCGGGCTGGAGGGACACCACGGCCTTGACCGTCTCGCCCCACCGTTCGTCGGGCACTCCGATGACCGCGACCTCCATCACCGACGGGTGCTCGGCCAGCACCCGCTCGACCTCTGGCGAGTAGATGTTCTCCCCACCAGAGATGATCAGGTCCTTCAGCCGGTCCTCGACGTAGACGAAGCCGTCGGCGTCGAGCTTGCCCATGTCGCCCGTGCGGAACCAGCCGTCCTCGGTGATCACCTCGGCAGTGGCCTCGGGCTTGTTGAGGTAGCCCTTCATCAGCTGCGGCGTGCGGAACCAGAGCTCGCCGTGCTCCCCGACCGCCACGTCCTCGAGGCTCTCCGGGTCCACGACGCGGATCTCGGCCTCGGGGATGAGCTGGCCGGCACTGACGAGCCGCTCCGGGTGGTCGGCGTCTCGGTGGGCGTCGGGCATCAGGTGGGTGATCACCCCGGCCAGCTCGGTGAGCCCGTAGACCTGGAGGAAGTCGGTGTCGGGCCACGCCTCGATCGCGGCCCTGAGCAGCGGCATCGGCATCGGTGCGGCGCCGTAGCAGTAGGTCTTGAGCTGGCCGAACAGCTTGACGGCGTCGTCACCGGACTGCAGCACCTGCGCGAGCACCGCCGGCACCAGGAAGGTGCGGTTGGCGCCGGCCATGATCGCCCCGCCCAGTGAGGCGCCGTCGGGGTCGCGGGTCATCACGCTCGGCACCCCGTCGTGGATCCCGAACAGGACGTACGACGACCCGCCGACGTGGAACAGCGGCATCGCCACCATGTTCTTGTCGCCCTCGTCGAAGCCCCATCCCTCGTGGGCGTTGAGCGTGTGGGCGAGCATGTTGGCCTGGGTCAGCATCACGCCCTTGGGGCGACCGGTCGTGCCGGAGGAGTACATCAGCAGGCACACGTCGCCCGGCTCCACGGACGGGTCCCGCTCGACGGGCTGCGCACCGGCGAGCAGCGCCTCGTACTCGTCGTCGTCGCCGCCTTCGGGCGTCAGCTCGATGACGTGCTCGACGCTGGTCAGCCGGTCCTCGAGCTTGCGGATCAGCGGCAGCAGCTCGGAGCCGACGATCAGCACCTTGGCGCCGGAGTCGTTGACCGCGTAGTCCACCTCGTCACCGGCGAGCCGGAAGTTGATGATCGCGTTGGCGGCACCGAGGCTCGCAGCGGCCAGCGACAGCTCGACGCAGGCGGGGTGGTTCTTGTCGAGGAAGGAGACGACGTCGCCACGACCCACGCCGAGCGACCTGAGGGCACCCGCGAGGCGTCGTACGCGCTCGTTCCACTCGGCCCACGTCCACGAGCGACCCAGGTAGGACATCGCCTCGGCGTCCGGTGTCGCCTGTGCCCAGTGGGCGAGGCGGTCGTCCAGGAACTGCGGCGTCGGGAGCTCGGCGTCGTTCATCTGGTCGTCGCGCTCAGGATCCGGGCGTGTCGGTGACGACCTGCCGGGCGAGGTACTGGTCGCTGCCCACCCGCGCGAGCGCGTCGAGCTGCCCCTCGAACCAGTCGGCGTGCGTCTCCTCGTCGCGGACCATCTCCTCGAAGACCGCGGCCGTGCCGTGGTCGCCGAGGTCGTGACACTCCTGCGCCGAGGCGTTGAACTGGGCCACCGCACCGATCTCGCTCTCCAGCGCCAGGCGGAGCATCTCCTCGGGGTTCTCGCCGACGGTGATGGAGTTCAGCTTCTGCACGTTGGGGTGGCCGTCGAACATGAGGATGCGCTCGATCAGCTCGTCGGCGTCCTTCATCTCCTCGATCGAGAGGTCGTAGAAGACCTTGCCCAGGCCCCCGAGGCCCCAGTTGTCGAGCATCCGGGCGTGCAGGAAGTAGGTGTTGGTCACGGTGAGCTCCAGGGTGAGCGCCTGGTTCAGGAGCTCCACGACCCTGGGGTTAGCTGGCTGCACTCTGCGTCTCCCTCATGGCGGCCTCCGTGAGGATGGCAGCGGGGCCGGTGCCGGACGGCACCAGCTCCTTGCCATGCTCACACACGAGGCGCTTGAGGGAGAAGACACACGACCCACAGTCCTGACCGGCACCGGTGGCACGGCAGGCGCCGCTCAGCGAGGTCGCCCCGGCGCGCACGGCGTCGGCGACAGCGCGGTCGGTGACGACACGGCAGTGGCAGACGATCACGGTGAGTTCCCCGGGGTGGGAGTACGACGGTCAGGTGTACCTAAGTTAAGTGAGGCATACCTAACTGCGCAAGAGATCCGGGTCACTCGGCTCAGACGATCTCGATGTGGCCGGCCTCCTCGGGCTCCCGGGAGCGGCCGCGCGAGCCGAGTCCGAGGACGAGGACGCTGGCCAGCACGACCAGCCCGATGCCCATCAGCTGGAGGGGGTGCAGCCTCTCGTCGAGGAGCAGGAAACCGGCGAGCGCGGCGACGGCGGGCTCGAGCGAGAGCAGGATGCCGAAGACCGACGCACTGAGTCGCCGCAGCGCGAGGAGCTCCAGCGAGTAGGGCAGCAGCGAGCAGAGCACCGCGAGCGCCAGGCCCTGGAGCAGGTGCTCCGGGGTCGGGTCGAAGCCCTGGAGCAGCCCCACCGGCAGCACCACCACGGTCGAGAACACCATCGCGATGGCCAGGCCGTCGAGCTGGGCGAAGGTCGGCTCCGGTGCGGCCGCTGAGCAGGATGTAGGCCGCCCAGCAGGCACCGGCGGTGGCGGCCAGCAGCATGCCGACCCAGCTGAGCTGGTCCACGGGGACGCGCAGCGCCTCGGAGATCAGCAGCACCCCCACGCCGGCGGCCACGACCGCCAGGTAGTCGAGGGCGCGTCGCGAGAGGACCGTGGTGAGCACCAGGGGGCCCAGGAACTCGATCGTCACCGCCACGCCCAGCGGCAGCCGGGCCAGCGAGCCGTAGAAGGCCCAGTTCATCAGGCCGAGCACGACCCCGAAGGCGATGACGGTGCGCCACGCCTCCCGGGAGTACCCGCGCAGCCGCGGCCTGACGAGGACGACGAGCAGCACGGCCGCGATGCCGATGCGCATCAGCACCGCCCCGCCGACCCCGATGTCGCGCACCAGGTTGCTCGCCAGCGCCCCGCCGAACTGCACCGACACCACGCCGCCGAGCACAAGCAGCGGCGCGGGCACGGAGAACCGCGCCCGCGCCTTGTCCGTCACGCGCGCCAGTGTCTCAACCACTCCGGCCGGCGCGCGGGGCGGTTCAGCTGCTCACGATCCAGACGACCGTCCAGACCACGATCAGGGCGATCATCAGGCCCGCCACCACGAGCGCCGCCAGTGCCTTGCCCCGGCTGGTGCGCAGTGCCGGCACGGCCAGGACCACCGCGGCCACGGCGAAGGGAAGGCCCCAGACGAACCCGCCACCGGGCAGCCAGTCCCACGTGACGATGGAGCCGGGAACCGAGATCAGGGCGAGCACGAGGGCGATCGTCGAGTGGTCGCTGCGGTTCGAGAGGGAGACGGGCTCGCCGGTCGTGGTCGGGTTGCTGGTGTCGTTGCTGGTCATGGCGTCCTCCTGGACTGTCGGGATGTCTCGACGCTAGGGAGGCTGTGGCTCGAGGTCTTCCGGGCCACCACCAGAGCTCGTGCGTGCTGCTACTGGGAGGCCCGCAGGTAGGACAGCACCGCCAGGACACGACGATGCCCGTCGCCCTCGCCCTGCAGGCCGAGCTTGATGAACAGCTGTCGGGTGTGGCTCTCCACGGTGCGCTCGGTGAGGAACAGCCGCCGGGCGATCCCCGCGTTGGTCAGGCCCTCGGCCATCAGCGAGAGCACCTCGCGCTCCCGCGCAGTGAGCACGTCCAGCTCACCGGGGCGCTCGGTGGCCAGCAGGGTCGCCACCACGTGCGGGTCCAGTGCCGATCCGCCGGCGACCACCCGCTCGGCCGCCGACAGGAAGTCCTCCACGTCGAGCACGCGATCCTTGAGCAGGTAGCCGAAGCCGGGCTGGGAGACGAGCTGGACCGCGCCCGCGACCTCGACGTGCTGCGAGAGCACCAGGACGCCCACCTCGGGGTGGCTGTCGCGGATCCAGGCCGCGGCCCGGAGGCCCTCGTCGCTGTAGGTCGGTGGCATCCGGACGTCGACCACCGCGAGGTCTGGCGGCTCGACCGCGATGGCCTCCTTCAGCCGGTCGGCGTCCTCGACGCTCGCGAGCACGGTGTGTCCGGCGTCCTCGAACAGCCGGGCAAGTCCCGCGCGCAGCAGTGCCTGGTCCTCGGCGATCACGACGCGCACGGGAACACCGCCTCCAGCCGCGTCCCGCGACCTGTTCCGCTGACCACTGCCAGGCGCCCACCGACGGCGGCCACCCGGTCGGCCAGGCCGGCCAGTCCCGAGCCGTCCCGGGCCCGGCGCCACCCCTGCCGTCGTCGGAGACCACGACCTGGAGTCCGGTCGGCTGCTTCACCGCGGTGACCACCACCCGGCTGGCGCCGGAGTGCTTGACGGCGTTGGCCAGCGCCTCGCTGGCCACGAAGTAGGCAGCTGCCTCGATGTCGGCCGGGAACCGCGCCTCGGTCGTGGTCACCTCGGTCGCGATGGAGGTCCGGGACGCGAGCTCGGCGAGCGCCGCGGAGAGGCCCGCGTCGAGCGTGGCGGGTCGGACCCCGTGGGCGAGCTCGCGCAGCTCGTCGATGGCCTCGACGAGCTCCGTCACCGCGGTGTCGAGACCGTCGTGGACCGCGCCCGCGTCCATGCCGTGCTGGAGGTGCCGCAGGTCGAGCCCGATCGACACCAGTCGTTGCTGGGCCCCGTCGTGCAGGTCGCGCTCGAGACGGCGGCGTTCCTCGACGGCCGCCGACACCAGCCGGGCGCGTGACTGCTGCACCTCGACGACCTGGCGGCGCACCTCGACCCGGAGGCGTGCCACCTCGATGGCCAGCCCGGCTCGTCGTACGACGTCGGCCAGCACGCCCGACCTCTCCGCGTCGGTCGCCCCGTGCAGCAGGGTCGCCAGCAGCTCGTCACCGCGCTCGACCGGCGTACGACGCGACGGCTGGTCCGGCAACGGGTCCACCACGGCACCACTGCGGTCGATGTGGACTCCGTGGTCGGGGAACCAGAACACCAGCCGGAGGGAGGGGTCCTGCAGCCCCTCGGCCAGGGCTTCCTCCACGTCCTCCGGCTGGACCTGCCCGGCCCGAAGCCTGTCGAGGAACTCCTGCATCGTGCGCCGCGCCAGGTAGCGGCTGCGGTCGAACCGACGAGCCACCTGGCGCTGGAGCCACGTGCGCAGCGGGCGGAAGGCCAGCATCACTGCGGCCGTGGCCGCCGCCGTGCTCACCGCCGAACCGCGGCCCAGCCAGACACCCCCCGCGACCGCCACCGCCAGGAACAGGCCGGCGAGCACGGCGCTGAGCGTCAGGTACAGCAGCGCAGCCGAGATCAGGCGGTCGACGTCGTAGAGCCGGTAGCGGAGCACGGCGACGCCGATCGCGATCGGGACGCTGGTCAGGGCCAGCCCCGTGGAGAGGCCCGTGAGCAGCCCCGGCCCCTCCGCACCGACCATCCCGTCGACGATGCCGAGGACGATGGCGACGGGGATGGTGAGGCCGGCCAGCGCCACCCACTTCAGCTGTTGTCGCTCCACACCTCGCGCCCGTCGGAAGCGGACGACGACAGCCGCCGCCGCCAGCGCAAGGGTCAGGGTCATCCCGAGGAGCCCGACAAACTGCAGCGTGACGGCAACAGGCTGCGGCAGCGCCGCGACAGGAGGCACGTCCTCGAACGGCGGGTCCAGCGTGTCCTGACTGAGCACCCCCGCAACGGTGGTGAGCACGAACGTGCTGGCTCCGACGAGCGCCGGCAGCCGCCAGCGGGGACCCGGGAGGTGGCCGTCGGGGAACAGGAACGCGATCGCCACCACCCAGGCGAAGAGCGGCGGCCAGCCGTGGGTGGACCAGATCGCGGCAGCCCGGGACCCGGGTGGCTCGAGGTCGTGGGCGAGCCCGTACGTGGCGTAGGCGTCCGAGAGCCCCGACAGCGCCAGGAAGAGACCACCGGCCAGCAGCAGCCACCCGATCACTGCGGCGCCGGGGCGACGCACCAGCAGCATCCCGATCACCAACGAGGCCAGGATTCCCGGCAAGTAGAACAGCGTTTCCGAGACGACGTCGAAGACCGGGGCCCCTTGCGAGAGCTCGAGCAGGGGCGTGACGAGAAGGGCTGCGACCGTCACGGCCACCGCCACCCAGCTCAGCACCCTCGACGTCGTCACGGCGCTCGGATCATCCCGCCGACCGCGCGCGCCCGGCAACCGTGCCACTACTGAGGGCAAGCCCGCGGCTGCAGGCGTCCCCGCTCAACGAGCGCGCTGCACCCGGCCCTCGTCCCAGACCGGTGAGTCGGACTCGTAGACCGATCCGTCCGCGCCGAAGACGAGGAAGCGGTCGAAGTCGCGCGCGAACCAGCGGTCGTGGGTCACCGCCACGACGGTGCCCTCGAACCGGTCCAGCCCCTCCTCGAGCGCCTCGGCGGACTCGACGTCGAGGTTGTCGGTGGGCTCGTCGAGCAGCAGCAGCGTGGCCCCGGACAGCTCGAGCAGCAGGATCTGGAACCGCGCCTGCTGGCCACCGGAGAGCGACTCGAAGGCCTGCTCCGCGGCGTGGGCCAGCTCGTAGCGGTCCAGCGCCCGCGACGCCGGCTCGCGCGGCATCCCGTCACGGTGCTCGTCGCCGCGGTGCAGGATCTCCAGCAGGGTGCGGCCGACCAGCTCCGGGTGCGCGTGCGTCTGCACGAACCAGCCCGGCCGCACGCGCGCGCCGAGCCTGGCCCGGCCGGTGTGGGCGACGGGCGCGACCGGAGTGTCGGCCACCGGCCGGTGCTCCACGTCAGGATCACTCCCCCCTGCCGCGAGCAGCCGCAGGAAGTGGGACTTGCCGGAGCCGTTGGACCCGAGGACCGCGACCCGCTCGCCGAACCAGGCCTCGAGGTCGAAGGGCCTCATCAGCCCGGACAGCTCCAGCTGCTCGCACACCACCGCGCGCTTGCCGGTGCGACCGCCTGTGAGCCGCATGGAGACCTGCTGCTCGCGCGGCTGGGCGACCGGGGGTCCGGCCTCCTCGAACTTGCGCAGCCGGGTCTGCGCGGCGTGGTAGCGAGAGGCCAACCCGTCGTTGTAGGCGGCCTTCTGCTTGTACATCAGCACCAGCGCCTTCAGCTTGGCGTGCTCCTCGTCCCACCGGCGGGTGAGCTCCTCGAAGCGCGCGAAGCGGTCGCGGCGGGCCTCGTGGTACGACGCGAACCCACCCGGGTGCGTCCACGCGGAGTTCCCCGAGGCACCCAGCTCGACGGTGACGATGCGGGTCGCGGTGTTGGCCAGCAGCTCGCGGTCGTGGCTGATGAACAGGATCGTCTTCGCCGAGTCCCGGATCCGCCCCTCCAGCCAGACCTTGCCGGGGACGTCGAGGAAGTTGTCCGGCTCGTCGAGCAGGAGCACCTCGTCGGGTCCGGCGAGCAGGTACTCCAGCACGAGCCGCTTCTGCTCGCCGCCGCTGAGCGTGGTCAGGTCGCGGTACTTCGCCCTGTCGAAGGGCACGCCCAGGGCCGTCGTACAACAGGAGTCCCAGACGACCTCGATCTCGTAGCCGCCGGCGTCGGCGAACTCGCCGAGGGCACCGGCGTACGCGAGCTGCGTGGGCTCGTCGTCGGCGTCCATCAGCCTCAGCTCGAGGCGCTCGATCTCGGCCGCGGCAGCCCGCACCCGCGGCGGAGCAACCGACAGCAGCAGCTCCGCCACCGTCGTCGAGCCCTTGGCCACCATCTGGCGCATGACGCCGAGGCCACCTGAGCGCGTCAATGCCCCGGCGTGGGGAGCCAGCTCGCCGGTGATGATCCGCAGCAGGGTGGTCTTCCCCGCGCCGTTGGCCCCGACCAGCGCCACCTTTGCGCCGTCACCGACCCGGAAGGACACGTCGTCGAGCAGCACCCTGCCGTCCGGCAGCTCGTACCGGATTCCAGCGACCTCCACGTGTCCCATGGCTCACATTCTCCGTGCCAGTCCCACGCGGGGCCATCCGATTAGGTGCAGGACCCCCCTGAACGAGACACCCGAACCCACACAGCCACGTCAGAGTCTTGACAGCCACCGTTCAGGTTCGCCCTGCACAGTGATGGACATGGTCGACCCGGATGCACCCCGCGAGCGTGACGACCAGGCACGGCGCACTGAGTCCGCACGACGCGGGGTGCGCATCGCCGGCGCCGTCGGGGCCGCGGGAGCAGCGGTCGCCATCGGCGTCAGCACCGCGGTCGCCCACGCGACCCCTGACGACACCTCCAGCACCACCACGTCTCGCCACGAGGCCAACCCGGGAAACGACGACGAGAACCAGTTCGGGGACGACGAGAGACGAGTCCGGGGACGACGAGCACGAGTCGGGCGACGACGAGGGGCAGCATTCTCCGCCAGCAGCAGCAGAACCAGGCGCCCGCTCCCTCCTCCGGCCAGCTGGCCGGACCCGGCGGAGGCGGCCCGTCCCAGGGCCAGTCCAGCGGCTCCTGACCACCCCACCGACCGCGACAACCCAAGGACAGACTCATGAACCAGGACGAGAACCGTCGACGGAGCACCCGTCGGTCCGGCCGAGTGCGCACCATGGTCGTCGGCGGCGCGGTGGCAGCCTCGCTCGCCGCGACGGCCGGGATCGTGGCCGTCGGCGCGACCGGCGCGACCACGGCTTCGAGCCCCGCCAGCACCAGCTCGACGAGCAGCACGACGGGCAGCGACGCGGCCTCGACGAGCAGCTCCTCCAACAGCAGCACTCTGGTCACCACGGGCGGCAGCTCGAGCTCCCAGGCCACGTCGAGCGGCTCGTGATGACCGCCGCCCGCGACTGGCAGCTGTGGAGCACCGGGTGCCGCCTGGTCGTCACCGACCAGTCGGTGCTCGAGGAGGCGACCGTCGTCGTCGACGAGGAGCTGACCCGCGTCGAGGATGCGTGCAGCCGGTTCCGCGACGACAGCGAGCTGATGATGCTCGTGCGTGACGAGGACGGCACCGCCGACCTCGGTCCCGTGCTGGCCGACCTCGTGCGGGTGGCCATCGACGCGGCCCGTGACACGGACGGCGCCGTCGACCCCACCATCGGCTCGGTGATGGTGGGTCTCGGCTACGACCGCGACATCGGCCTGGTACGCCGCGGTGACGCGCCCGTCGTCGTGGTACGACGCCCGGCCGGGTGGCGTGCGCTGAAGCTGGAGGGCCGGCGCCTGACGATGCCGGCCGGCGCCCAGCTCGACCTGGGCGCGACCGCCAAGGCCGCTGCCGCCGATCGCTGCGCCGCGCCTGGTCCACGACCGCCTCGACACGGGCGTGCTGGTCAGCCTCGGCGGCGACATCGCGACGGCCGGCCCGGCACCCGAGGGGGGCTGGCAGGTCACCGTGCAGGACCTGCCCGACGACGTACCCCAGCAGGTGACCCTGGCCGACGGCGCCGGAATCGCCACCTCCAGCAGCGCCAAGCGCACCTGGACGCAGGACGGGCGCCCCCGCCACCACATCGTGGATCCCGCGACGCAGCTTCCCGCCACAGGCCCGTGGCGCAGCATCACCGTGGTCGCCCCGACCTGCGTCGCGGCGAACGTCGCGACGACCGCCGCCATGGTGAAGGGTGACGGTGCGCTGGCCTGGCTGCGCGGCACCGGGCTCCCTGCCCGGCTGGTCGCCCACAACGGATCCATCGCCACGCTGAGTGGCTGGCCGCGGGAGCAAGCGGCATGAACGAAGCACTCTGGGCGCTCGGCCGGGGCACCGGTGTCGTGGCCCTCGTGATGTTCACGGTCACGCTGGTGCTCGGGATCTTCGCGCGCAGCGGTCGCTCGGTCGCCGGGCTCGGCCGGTTCGGTCTCAACGAGGTGCACCGCACCGCCGCCATGACCGGCGTGGGCCTGATCGCCGTGCACGTCGTGTCGCTGTTCTTCGACCCGTACGCCCAGCTGAAGCTGGTCGACATCGCGCTGCCGTTCCTGGGCAGCTACCGACCGTTCTGGCTCGGCCTCGGCACGCTCGCGGTGGACCTGCTGGCCGTCGTCACGGTGGTCAGCCTGCTGCGCAACACCGTCGGGCCGCGGGTGTTCAAGGCCGTGCACTGGCTGACCTACGCGCTGTGGCCGGTGGCCCTGCTGCACGCGCTCGGCAACGGCACCGACGCCGGCTCCGTGTGGATGAAGGCCGTCGCCGTCGCGTGCTCGGTCTCCGTCATCTCCGCGGTGGCGTGGCGCCTGCTCCCGTCGTACGCCGAACGCGGCCGTGACCGCGTCCCGAGAGTCCTGACCCGATGACCGAGACGATGACTCGCGCGCCGGCCAGCACGCAGCGACTGCTCGGCCCAGCGCCGCTGCCGCCGCTCCCGCAGCTCCGGGCCAGGGAGCTGGTCGACCTGGTGGAGCAGGCCGGACTCACCGGCCGCGGTGGTGCCGGCTTCCCGACGGCACGCAAGCTGATGTCGGTGAGCGGCCACCGGCCCGTCGTCCTCGGCAACGCCATGGAGGGCGAGCCGTTGAGCGCCAAGGACGCCGTGCTGCTGCACCAGGCGCCCGGCCTGGTCATCGACGGCCTCACTCTGCTCGGCTCGGCACTGGGCGCCAAGCGGCTGGTGCTCGCCACCGGGCCGGAGGTGCCGTCGGGCCCGGCTGAGCAGGTCGCGCGTGGCACTCGGGTGGAGGTGCTGCAGCTGACGGGCGGGTTCGTGGCCGGCCAGGAGTCGGCGCTCGTCAACCAGGTCAACGGCCGCATCGGCGTGCCCTCCGACCCGCTGGTGCCGGTCTACCGTCGCGGTGTCGACGGGCGTCCCACGCTGGTGCTCAACGCCGAGACGCTGGCGCAGCTCGCCCTCCTCGCGCGCTACGGCGCCGACTGGTTCCGCGCCGAGGGCACGGCCTCGGACCCCGGCACGTTCCTGACCACCATCACCGGCTCGTCCTCGACGATCGTGCGCCATCCAGGCGTGCTCGAGGTGCCGCGCGGGGCACCGCTGCGCTCGCTCCTCGTGGGCGCCGGGACAGACCTCGACCGCGTCGAGGCAGTGCTGGTCGGCGGCTACCACGGCGCCTGGGTCCCGGGCTCGCGGCTGGACACAGCCATGACCCGCGACGAGCTCTCGCAGTACGGAGCCACCCCCGGCGCGGGCGTCGTGCACGTGCTCGACCGCGCTGAGTGCCCGCTCGCGGTGAGCGCCCGGATCGCGACGTACCTCGCCGGCGAGAGCGCCCGGCAGTGCGGACCGTGCGTGAACGGGCTGCCGCGGATGGCCGCCACGCTGCGCGCGCTCGCCGTGCCAGGGGCACGAGGGGAGCTGGTCGCCGACCTCGAGCGGCTCCGCGGACTGGTCAACGGTCGCGGCGCGTGCGCCCACCCCGACGGGACCGTGCGCTTCGTGGCCAGCACGATGCGGGTCTTCGCCGGCCACGTCGAACAGCACCTGGGAGGAGAGTGCCGTGCGAGTGCACGTCGACTGGACCCGCTGTGACGGCCACGGCGCCTGCGCCGAGCTGCTGCCCGAGCTGCTCGACAGCGACGAGTGGGGCTATCCGGTCGTGCGCTCCGGCGCCCGTGACCCCGATGTGCCGGCCACGCTCGAGGATCACGCCCGGCGCGCAGTGAAGGCCTGCCCGGTGCAGGCCCTGCGCATGGTCAAGAAGACCTAGCCGGCCGGGACTCCAGGACGCGGAAGCCCTTGGCGCTGGCCACCTTCTCGGTGGCGAAGCCCTGCTCGGTCAGCCACGCGGCAAGCGAGTCCGAGCCCAGGTTCTTGCCGACGACCATCACGGCGCGGCCGTCCGGGCGCAGCCGCGGCAGCCACTGGAGCAGCAGGTCGTGCAGCGCGTCCTTGCCCACCCGGATCGGCGGGTTCGACCAGATCTCGTCGTACGACGCCTCGGGGTCGACCTCGTCGGGCAGCACGGCCCGGAACCGGCCGGCGAGGCCGAGCCGCTCGGCGTTCTCGTTGGCCAGCAGCAGGGCCCGCTCGTTGACGTCGACGGCCGTCACGTTCGCCTCGGGAACGGCCAGGGCCACCGCGAGGCCGATGACGCCGTAGCCGCAGCCGAGGTCGAGCACCTCCCGGGCGGCCTCCGGCGGTGGCACCTCGCGCAGCAGCACGCCCGTGCCGGTGTCGAGGCGCCCCTGGGCGAAGACGCCCGAGCCCGAGGTCAGCTCCAGCCAGTGGCCCCAGACGTTGGCGCGGACCGGTACCCGCCGGAACGGCACGGCCGGGTCCGCGGTGAAGTAGTGCTCCTCCGCCACCGGCGCCACCCTCCGTCTCATCGACCGTTCTGCGTCCACAGCGTGGCGCGGACGTCCACACTTCCACAGGAGCCTTGCAGGGGCTCGGGCTGCCGTCGGCCACTGGTCCTGGGATGTCGTCATGACCGAAGACAGCGACACCCTCAACAGCGTGGTCCTGGTCGGGCGCGTCAGCGCGGCCCCGGAGTCCCGCGAGCTGCCCAGCGGTGACCGGCTGGTGACCTTCCGGCTGGTGGTCGACCGACCGTCCGGCCGCGAGGGCGCGCGGCGGCAGGTCGACGTGATCGACGTGGCGTGCTGGAGCAAGCGCACCCAACGCACCGCCGGAGCCCTCTCCCCCGACGCCTCCGTCCGGGTCGAGGGCGCCCTGCGCCGGCGGTTCTTCTCAGCCTCGGCCGGGCGCGCCAGCCGCTACGAGGTGGAGGCCGAGCGCATCGCGCGGGTCTCCTCGGCCCGCGCGGCGAGCTCGGCATCGTCGGGGTAGGCCACCTCCTCGAGGGTCAGCCCGTGGGGCGGCATCACCGTGACCGCCGGGTCGCGCTGCGCAGCGGCCAGCACCGCGGCGGCCCACGCCGGGTCGTGCCGACCCTCGCCGACCGAGACCAGGCATCCCACGAGCGACCGGACCATCGAGTGGCAGAAGGCGTCCGCCCGCACCGTCGCGGTGACCGCCCCGCCCTCACGGCCCCAGCGAAGCTCCAGCAGTGCGCGCACGGTGGTGGCCCCCTCCCGGCGCTTGCAGAAGGCGGCGAAGTCGTGCTCGCCGAGCAGGCCCTCCGCCGCCGTGTTCATCGCGTCCAGGTCCAGTGCCCGCCCCCAGGCGACCACGTGCCCGCGCGCCAGGGGGTCGACGTCGTCGGGCCGGTCGGCGAGGCGATAGGCGTACCGGCGCCACAGCGCCGAGAACCGGGCGTCGAAGCCGGGTGCCGCCTCCCGGACACGCTGGACCCGCACGTCCGCGTCCAGCACGCCGTTGAGCCGGCGCGCGAGGGCGTCGGCCGGAGCGGCGGTGCCGCGGCCCGCGGTGGCCGCGAGAGCGACCGGGTCGACGTCGCAGTGGGCCACCTGACCTCGCGCGTGGACCCCGGCGTCGGTGCGGCCCGCGACGGTCAGCGCGCTGCCCTCGACGCGGAGCACCGTGTCGAGGGCGCGCTCCACGTCGTCCTGCACGGTGCGCAGGCCGGGCTGCCGGGCCCAGCCGTGGAACCCGGCGCCGTCGTACGCGAGATCGAGGCGCAGCCGCACCCTGCGCATCCTGCCGTAGCCGCCTGCGATGCTGCGCAGGTGCGCTTTGCTGTCCGCTTGCTGGTGCTGTTCGCCGGCTGCGTCGTACTCGGCATGGGGGTGGCGATGCTGCTGACCGCCAACCTCGGCTCGGACGGCTACTCGACCTTGGTCCGCGGACTGTCGCTCTCGACCGGTCTCGCGTTCTGGTCGGCCAACCTCGTGGTCGGCCTGCTCTTCCTCGCCGTGGCAGCCACGCGCGGCGTGTACCCCGGCGTCGGCACGCTCGTGCAGGTGCTGCTCGTCGGGGCGGTGGTGACCTGGCTGCTGCAGGCCTTCGACACCCCGGACTCGCTGGTCGCCCGGGTTGCCCTGCTCGTGGGGGCGATGCCGGTGCTGGCGGTTGGCATCGCGGCCTACCTCGGCAGCCACTTCGGTGCCGCACCCATCGAGGCCGCCGGCCTGGCCTGGGACCCACCGGTGCCGTTCCAGTGGAGCTACAGCGCCGTCCAGCTCGGAGGATCACTCGTCGGATGGTGGCTCGGGGCCACGATCGGCATCGGCACCGTCGCGGTGATCGTCGCGTTGGGCCCGATGGTGCACCTGGCCAGTCGCCTGCTGCGGCTCGACGTTCACCAAGGGCGAACCGTCCGAGGGAGCGCGACCGCGCCTTCGTGACGGAGGATGGAGGGCATGATCGCGATCGCCGAGCAACGCACCCCGCTGGTAGTGGTGTGTGCGCCCGAACACCCCGACGTGCTGCGAGCCCAGCTGGCGCGCTACGCCCAGGAGTACGACCTCCGGTTCACCACCAGCTCCGCCGAGACCCGTTCGCTGCTGGCCGGGCTCGACGACGACGACCGCGTCGCGCTGCTGGTCACCGAGACCGAGCTCCCGGACGACTACGTGCTGCGGGCGTTCCACGAGTGGCGCAGCCTGGTGCCCAGCGCCAAGCGGGTCGTCGCCGCCCACGTCGACCACTTCCGGGACCGGGCCGAGGAGCTTCGCCACGGCCTGTCCAGCG
Source organism: uncultured Actinomycetota bacterium (assembly GCA_963698945.1). Classification (GTDB taxonomy): domain Bacteria; phylum Actinomycetota; class Actinomycetes; order Propionibacteriales; family Nocardioidaceae; genus Marmoricola. The sequence continues at coordinate 20,707 of CAVOST010000023.1, forward strand.
GCAAGTACGACGCCTACCTGCTGATGCCGCGCGGGGTGCGCGACGAGGAGTTCCACACCGCGATCACCGAGCTGCTCTCGGACTGGGGCTCCACGAGCCCGGTCGTCCCCACGGCGGTCATCGTCTCCCCGAGCCTCGATCCACTGACGGTCGCGCTGCGCGACTTCGCCTACCAGATGGGCATGCCCGCCCAGGTGGTCACGCCCGACTCGGAGACGGGCCGGCACGTCTGCGAAATGGCAGGCGATGACACGCAGTTCCCCATCGTGAAGGCGCTCGGCGGGATCATCAGCCAGCCACGGTCGGTCCGCGACCTGGCCGCGACCATCTACGGCGCTCCCGACCAGATCGACGTCGACAAGGTCGTCGACCTCGTCGTCGTCGGCGCCGGGCCTGCCGGTCTGGCCGCTGCCGTCTACGGCTCCTCGGAGGGGCTCAGCACCATCGTGCTCGAGACCGCGGCCGTCGGCGGCCAGGCCGGGACCAGCTCGATGATCCGCAACTACCTCGGCTTCCCGCGCGGCATCTCGGGCATGCGACTGGCCCAGCGCGCCCGAAACCAGGCGATCCGCTTCGGCACGAAGTTCTTCACCGGCTGGCCCGTCGAGGATCTGGTGCCGGGGGCCGACGGCGAGCCGCACCGCGTCGTCACCGCCGGTGGCGAGGTGCACGCCCGGGCGGTCGTGATCTCCTCGGGGGTCGCCTACCGCCGGCTGGGGGTCGACGGCTGCGAGGCCCTCGTCGGGCTGGGCGTGCACTACGGCGCCTCGGTGACCGCCGCGCCCGAGATGGCCGACCGCGACGTGCTTCGTCGTCGGTGGCGGCAACTCGGCCGGCCAGGCTGCACTCCACCTCGCTCGCTTCGCCCGCTCGGTCACCCTGCTGGTACGCCGGCCCGACGTCTCACAGACGATGTCGGACTACCTGATCCGCGAGATGCGCTACGTGCCCCAGATCAGCGTCCGTGAGTGCGCCGCCGTGGTCGACGGCGGCGGCGACGGCCGGCTCGACTGGATCGAGATCCGCGACCTGAACACCGGTGAGGTCACCCGCCACGAGGCGGGCGGGCTCTTCCTGCTGCTCGGGGCCGAGCCGCAGTGCGACTGGCTGCCCGAGCAGGTCGCCCGCGACGAGCACGGCTTCGTGCTCACCGGCCGCGACGTGCCCAAGGAGTACTGGCGCGACGGGCTCCCGCCGGCCAACCTGGCCACGGTCGTCCCGGGCATCTTCGCGGCAGGCGACATCCGCGCCGGCTCGATGAAGCGCGTGGCCGCCGCCTCCGGAGAGGGAGCGAGTGCCGTCCCCCTCGTGCACGCCCACCTGGCCGAGATCGCCTCGACCGTGCAGGCGCCTGCCTGAGCCTGCGGGCTCGCCCCGGACGTCATACGAGGTGGCCGCTACTGCGACCACCTCGGATGACATTCCCGGGAACGTCATACGTCCTGGTCGCCATGGCAGCCAGTCCGTATGACGTCCCTACGCGCGTCAGGCCTTTCGTCGGCCTCGTCGTGACTCGTCAGTCGGCTCGGCCTCGGCGACCGGCTCGGCCTCGGGCTCGTCGGCCTCGGCTCGTCCGCCTCGGACTCGGCAACGGCCTCCTCGACGTCGGTCGGCTCGGTCGCGACGACCTGCTCCTCGCCGGTCTCGTCGGTGGCGACGACCTCGGCCGGGGCGTTCTCGTCGACCTGCTCGACCTCGGCTGCCGGAGCCTCGCTGGCTGCCTTCTTGGCGCTCGACTTCTTGGCGCTCTTCTTCGCGGGCTTCTGATCCGACGGCGAGTAGGGCTCGGTCACCAGCTCGATCACGGCCATCGGGGCGTTGTCGCCCTTGCGCGGACCGATCTTGGTGATCCGCGTGTAGCCGCCGGGACGCTCCGCGAAGGTGGGAGCGATCTCGGTGAACAGGGTGTGCACGACCGACTTGTCGTGGATGGTCCGGAGCACCTCGCGGCGGTGGGCCAGGCTCTGCGAGGTGCCGAGCTCAGCCTTCTTGGCCTTGGTGATCAGCTTCTCCGCGACCGGCCGCAGCACGCGTGCCTTGGCCTCGGTCGTGGTGATCCGGCCGTGCTCGAACAGCGCCGTGGCGAGGTTCGCGACGATCAGCCGCTGGTGCGACGGGCTGCCGCCGAGGCGGGCACCCTTCTTGGGGGTAGGCATGGCAACTCTCGTTTCTCCCGAGCCGTGTCAGGTACTCGGGTAGATGGGACCGACTTAGTACTGCTCGTCCTCGACGAAGGAATCGTCGTCGTCGTCGTACGCCGCCAGGGCGGTCGTCGGGTCGAAGCCGGGCGCGCTGTCCTTGAGGGACAGGCCCATCTCGACCAGCTTGGCCTTGACCTCGTCGATCGACTTCGCACCGAAGTTGCGGATGTCGAGCAGGTCCTGCTCCGAGCGCGAGATGAGCTCACCCACGGTGTGGATGCCCTCACGCTTGAGGCAGTTGTAGGAGCGCACCGTCAGGTTCAGGTCCTCGACCGGGAGGGCGAGGTCCTGGGCCAGCTGCTCGTCGACCGGCGAGGGCCCGATGTCGATGCCCTCGGCCTCGACGTTGAGCTCGCGGGCCAGGCCGAACAGCTCGGTCAGCGTCTTGCCGGCCGACGCGATGGCGTCGCGCGGCGTGATCGACGGCTTGGTCTCGACGTCGATGACCAGCCGGTCGAAGTCGGTGCGCTGCTCCACACGAGTGGCCTCGACCTTGTAGGTCACCTTGAGCACGGGGCTGTAGATCGAGTCGACCGGGAGCCGGCCGATCTCGTTGTCGGCGCCCTTGTTCTGCACCGCGCTGACGTAGCCGCGACCGCGCTCGACGATGAGCTCCATCTCGATCTTGCCCTTGGTGTTCAGCGTGGCGATCTTGAGGTCGGGGTTGTGCACCTCGACGCCCGCCGGGACCTCGATGTCACCCGCGGTGACCTCGCCGGCGCCCGACTTGCGGAGCACCATGGCGACCGGCTCGTCGTGCTCGCTGGAGACGACGAGGCCCTTGAGGTTGAGGATGATCTCGGTGACGTCCTGCTTGACGCCCTCGATCGTCGAGAACTCGTGCAGGGCGGTGTCGACCTTGATGCTCGTGATCGAGGCTCCAGGGATCGACGAGAGCAGGGTGCGACGAAGCGAGTTGCCGAGCGTGTAGCCGAAACCCGGCTCCAGGGGCTCGATGACGAACCGCGAGCGATGGTCGTCGACGCTTTCTTCCGACAGTGTCGGGCGCTGAGCGATGAGCACTTTAGTTTTCCTTTCCGAGCCCACCCGCTATTTGACGGGCTCGAACTCACACATGTTTGACCGGGAATTGGGGGGTGTTACTTCTTCGAGTAGTACTCGACGATGAGCTGCTCCTGGACGGGGAGATCGATCTGGGCCCGCACCGGCCGCGAGTGCACGAGCACCCGCATCCGCGTCGGGATGGCCTCGAGCCACGCCGGGACGATGCGATCGCCCGCCGTCTCGCGCGCCACGATGAACGGCGTCATCTCCAGGCTCTTCTCGCGCACGTCGATGATGTCGTGGGCGTCGACCTGGTACGACGGGATGTCGACCTTGTGGCCGTTCACCCTGAAGTGGCCGTGCACCACGAGCTGGCGCGCGTGGCGCCGGGTGCGCGCGAAGCCCGCCCGGTACACCACGTTGTCCAGCCGGCACTCGAGCAGCTGCAGCAGGTTGTCACCGGTCTTGCCGGGACGCCTGCTGGCCTCGTCGTAGTAGCGGTGGAACTGCTTCTCCATGACGCCGTAGGTGAAGCGGGCCTTCTGCTTCTCCTGCAGCTGGTTGCGGTACTCGGACTCCTTGATCCGGGTACGGCCGTGCTGGCCGGGGGCGTAGGGGCGCTTCTCGAACGCCTTGTCCTCACCCACGAGGTCGACACCGAGGCGGCGCGACTTCTTGGTCATCGGACCGGTGTAACGGGCCATGCTCTATCGGCTCCTTGTCTTCTCGGTAGTCGGGGTCAGACGCGCCGGCGCTTGGGCGGGCGGCAACCGTTGTGGGGGGTGGGCGTGACGTCCTGGATGGTGCCGACCTCGAGGCCGATGGCACCCAGGGACCGGATCGCGGTCTCGCGGCCCGAGCCCGGGCCCTTGACGAAGACGTCGATCTTCTTCATGCCGTGGTCCATCGCCCGGCGACCCGCGGCCTCGGCGGCCATCTGCGCCGCGAACGGGGTGGACTTGCGCGAGCCCTTGAAGCCGACGGTGCCGGCCGAGGCCCACGAGATCACCGCGCCGCTGGGGTCGGTGATGGTGACGATGGTGTTGTTGAACGTGCTCTTGATGTGAGCCTCGCCCTGGGCGATGTTCTTCTTCTCCTTGCGGCGCACCTTCTTGGCGGCCGACTGGCGACTCTTGGGGGGCATGCTCTAACTCCTCCGGCCTCGCGGCCTTACTTGGCCTTCTTCTTGCCGGCGACGGTCCGCTTGGGACCCTTGCGGGTGCGGGCATTGGTCTTGGTGCGCTGACCGCGGACCGGGAGGCCCTGACGGTGGCGGCGACCCTGGTAGCTGCCGATCTCGACCTTGCGTCGGATGTCGGCCTGGACCTCGCGGCGGAGGTCACCCTCGAACTTGTAGTCCGCCTCGATCGCGTCGCGGAGCTTGACGAGCTCGTCGTCACCGAGGCTGTGGACCCGCGCGTCCGGGTCGACGCCAGTGGCGGCGAGGATCTTCTGGGAGCTGGTACGGCCGATGCCGTAGATGTAGGTGAGAGCGACCTCGATGCGCTTGTCGCGCGGCAGGTCGACTCCAACAAGGCGTGCCATGTGGTGGCGTTGTTCCCTTCGAATGTCACGGTGGTCTGGTCGCGATGCATCCCGGTGTTTCGTGGTTGAGCTTGTCGAAACCGGGCTCCGGCCATCCGCTCCGGAGGTGATCGGGGCTGGGCCCCTAGCGATCGCGTTTCTGTGGTTGTTCAGTTGTGAGGTGCGCCGGTCGAGCTGGGTCGGGACCTAGCCCTGGCGCTGCTTGTGGCGGGGGTTCTCGCAGATCACCATGACGCGGCCGTGGCGACGGATCACCTTGCACTTGTCACAGATCGGCTTGACGCTCGGGTTGACCTTCATCGGCGGTTACCTTGCGTCCTTTCGTGGTCGAGTTCGGCTGTGTTGAATGGTGGCCTCGCAGGCTCGGCCACTACTTGTACCGGTAGACGATCCGACCCCGGGTGAGGTCGTACGGCGAGAGCTCCACCACCACGCGGTCCTCAGGGAGGATCCGGATGTAGTGCTGGCGCATCTTGCCGCTGATGTGGGCGAGCACCTTGTGTCCGTTGCTCAGCTCGACCCGGAACATGGCGTTGGGGAGGGCCTCCACGACGGAGCCCTCCATCTCGATCACGCCTTCTTTCTTCGGCATGTCCTCCGCAATCCGTTGGTGTCGTCTACCGTCGACCCGGGAACCGCCCCGGGCACGCCTGAAGCACGCACGCCGGGTGGACCTCGTGCAGCCGTCCGGTGATCCTCATCTCCCAGAGCGCACGCGAGTCGTCACCGAGACGAGTCGTGCGGAACCGGGCAGCCGCAAGGCACCACAAAACGAGCCCACGTTGGGCCGAAATGGCAGTCTATCCAATTCGCGCCCGGAGCGTTAATCGCGCTCAGGCGCTCAGCTGGCCCAGACCACCAAGCCTGCCATTTGCCGCAAAACCCGCCAACTGTCCCGAAAGTGGCGCCGCCCCTGGCCGGTGTCGCTCTAAGGTCCCTTCGTCACACGATCGTCGCGCCGGGTTCGCGGCTGCCCCACGTACCTCCATCCTCGGGAGCCCCTCATGTCCGCCAGCTTTCCCCGACCGGGGGACGCGTTCGGCCGGTACTCCGTGCTCGAGGAGCTCGGGCGCGGCGGGATGGGCGTGGTCCTGCGTGCCCGCCAGGACGACCTCGGTCGCGAGGTGGCACTCAAGGTGCTCTCCCCCGAGCTCGCCGACCAGGAGGAGTTCGCCACCCGGTTCCGGCGCGAGGCGAGCCTGCTCGCCGCCGTCGACAGCCCCCACATCATCGCCGTCTACGACCACGGCGAGCACGACGGCCGTCTCTTCATCGCGACGCAGCTCGTGCGCGGAGGCGATCTGGCCCACCGGCTGCGGGAGCACGGGCCACTCCCCCTCGACCAGGGTCTCCACCTCGTCTCACAGCTCGCCTCCGCCCTGGACGACGCCCACAGCGCCGGCGTCCTGCACCGCGACGTCAAGCCCGGCAACGTGCTCCTGCGCGAAGGATCGGACGGGCTGCGCGCCTATCTCTGCGACTTCGGGATCGCCCAGAGCCACGCCGCCGACCTGACGCAGGCGGGCACCGTCGTGGGCACCTACGGCTTCCTGGCGCCGGAGCGCTGCGAGGGCCGTCGCGCCACGGTCGAGACCGACATCTACGCCCTCGGGTGTGTGCTCGTGGCCGTGCTCACCGGCGATGCGCCGTACTCCGGCTCCGACTTCCAGGTCGCCCGGCAGCACATCTCGGCGCCGATCCCGCAGTGGGAGCCGACGTTCCCCGGCGCTGCCGAGCTCAACGGCATCCTGCGCAGGTCGATGGCGAAGCTGCCGGAGGACCGCTACTCCTCGGCCCGGGACATGCGCCGGGACCTCCGGGCCCTCGGTGACCTGCTCCGCCACCAGCCGGGTGCGGCACGCCCCCTGGCCGAGGAGACGGTCGTGCCACCACCTCCTGCACGGCCCCGCCAGCGGCCCCGCCAGCGGCACCGCCACCGTCACCGATCCCTGTCGCGGGCACGCCCGCGACTCCAGTGCCTCGGCGCAGGTCGGGGCGAGCGGTCGGCTACGCCGTGCTGGCGGCCACGCTGGTGGTGCTCGTCGGACTGGGCGGCTTCCTCGCCCTCCGGCCCCATGACGACCAGACCCCGGTCTCGTCGACCCGGGCACGGGGCGACGCGCCCAGGGAGTCGGCCTCCCCGAAGGCCACGACCACGCCCTCGACCACGGTCGCACCACCGAGCGAGACCGCCGGCGGGGACGACGGGGCCGGATCCTCGGCACCGGCACCAGCCCCGGTCACCTTCCCGCGGCGTGACATCGGCTGCACCGAGGGGTACATCACCGTGATCCCTGAGAAGGTGGGCTTCAACGACTCGCCCGAGTCGACGAACGAGGCCATGCAGGTCTTCGCGCACGACAAGCGCTACACGGGTAAGTACGCCTTGCGCTACACGGCTGCCGACTCCGCTGCCGCCTGCGAGAACCTCGTGCCCGGCGGGGTCAACCCGCGGCTCGGCTACCTGCCGTACGTCGGTCCGTTCAACTCAGCGCACGACGCCTGCCAGGCACGGCTCGACCTCACACCTCGTGACTCGTACGTGGTGAAGCTGGACCCTGACGTCAGGGGCGCCAGCCCGTGCGCGTGCCAGTTCACCGCGGACGAGACTCCCGCCCTGAGCAAGACGATCGGCCAGGCACCGACGTCAGAGGAACGCCTCTGGATCTCGGGTGCCCAGACGCTCTTCAAGATCCTCGGTTACAACACCGACGACGCGAGGTCGGGAGACTATGGACCCAAGACGATCGGGTGGGTCACCCGTCTGCAGGAGGAGTATGGGCTCGAGAACGTGACGGGCGACCTCGATGGCGAGACCTGGGACGTGCTCAAGCAAGCCACCTGCCCCGACGACTGAGCGACGGATCAAGGCGAGATGCATCGGTTCCCGAAGAGCGGCGAAGCCCTCGGCGACTACCAGGTCGTCGGCGTGCTCGGCCGTGGCGGCATGGGCACCGTGTTCGAGGCGGAGCAGATGTCGCTGGGGCGGCACGTCGCGCTCAAGGTGATCTCGCCGACGTACGCGGACGATCCCGAGTTCAGGACGCGCTTCCACCGCGAGGCCACGCTGCAGGCCTCGATGGACTCACCGCACATCGTGACCGTCTACGACCACGGCGAGATCGAGGGAACCCTGTTCATCTCGACGCAGTACGTCAGCGGTGGCGACCTGCGTGAGCGGCTGGCATCGGGGCCGCTGGCGGTCGAGGACGCGCTGACGCTGACGACGCAGATCGCCGAGGCCCTGGGCGAGGCGCACCACCTCGGTGTCGTCCACCGCGACGTCAAGCCCAACAACGTGCTGCTGCGCACCGGCGGGGAGATGTTCGCCTACCTGTGCGACTTCGGCGTGGCCAGGGTCGACGACAGCGACCTGACGGCTGTCGGCAGCGTCGTGGGCACCTACGGCTACCTCGCACCCGAGCGCTTCAGCGGCGACCCCGCCACGCCCGCCTCCGACCAGTACGCGCTCGGCTGCCTGCTGGTGGCCGCCCTCACGGGCGAGGCGCCGTACACGGGCTCGGACCTTCATGTCATGCGCCAGCACCTCGAGGGACCGGTCCCTCAGCGGGCGGAGGACACGCCGGTCGACCGGCGCCTCAACGAGATCATGTCGCGCGCGCTGGCCAAGGACCCCGCCGAGCGCTACCCGTCGGTGGGCGCCATGCGCGACGACCTGCGGCGGGCGCAGGAGGACGTGCGCGCCGCCGCGCGGGCACCCAGCCCGAGCACCGGCAACACCACCAGGCGACCCCTTGCTGCGCCGATGTCGACGGCAGCCCGCGCCGACGCCACGCAGATGGGGGCGACCCCGTCCCCCGGCGCGACCGCCGCCCCTGGCGCAACAGCGGGCTCGACCGCGGGCGCGACCGCGCCGCCACCCGCGGCCACTCCTACCGTCGAGACGCCCGCCCGGCGCAGGAGGCTGGTGCCCGATCCTGCTCGCGGCAGTCCTGGTGGTCGCCGCGGTGGTCGGCGCAGGTTTCCTGCTGCTCGGGCAACGGGACCAGACGCCCCAGGTCTCCTCCACCCGCGGATCGACCACCGCCTCACCAGGTGCAGATGCCTCGTCGGGGACCACGAAGGCCACGCAGGTCACCTGCTGGAACGGCAAGACCAAGCCGACCCTGGACGCCTGCCCGGCTCTGACCGGGACGCCGGCGCTGCGCTGGGTCTTCCCCACGTTCGATCGCAGCTTCGGTACGTGCGCCCCCGCCAGCGAGTACGACGGCAAGCTGACGGCCTACAAGTGTCCGGTGGACATCGGCACCAGCCAGCCCGCTGGGCTGACCTTCTCGGAGTACAGCAGCGCGAAGGGGACCCTGGCCCACTACCGGGACAAGTACGGCGCGCCCGAGCGCAAGGGCGACCGCCTCATCTTCGGGCCCAAGCTCATCAACCCGGGCAAGGGCGAGTACCAGGCCTCGATGATCTACGCCGACGGGAGGCGCTGGGCCGCGACTGCCGCCGCGAAGTCGGAGGAGAACGCCCTCCGCGTCCTCGACGACGTGCGGATGAGGCCGAGCGAGAAGATCGACGCCGTCGTCGGACCGACTGAGGAGTGAACCGCCCCGGCGCCGGTCAGCGGATCCTCAGCGGGTCCCCGGCGCCGAAGGTGCCCGTGAGGACGGGTAGCCCGAGGGTGTGCAGGGCGAGGTTCGCGACGTCCTCATTGCGTACCGGCTGGGGGCCGGCGTAGCCGGGACGCGTCTGCGCCGGGTCTCGGCGCGCCGGGTTCAGCGCGTAGAGGTCACCACGTCCGGCACCGGCTCCCCACACGAAGAGCGGGATCCGGTAGTTGTCGGGACTCGACGCGTCCTCGTGCTCGGGCCCACGCCCACCGTGGTCGGCGGTGACGATCAACGTGGTGCGCGGCCGGATCGCCCGGGACGACTCGATGGCGCGCATCACCTCGGCGACCTGGGTGTCCGCTTCCTCGACGGCACGGAGGTAGGGCTCACTCATGAAACCCTCCGCATGGCCGGCCTTGTCGGGGCCCGCCAGGTGCAGGAAGACCAGGCCGTCGGCGCCGGACTCGATCTGGCGCAGGCTCGCGGCCAGCACCTCCTCGGGTGGACCCACGAGCACGTCATCGATCTTGTCGCGCCCGTCGTCGGCACCCGTCGAGTCCGGGGCGCCGTGCTCGCTGTCCCAGGAGCGCACCAGGAAGTTGAACTTGTCCTTCTCGGCGTAGAGGGCCGTGTGCACGCCGCGGTCGTGCGCGACGTCGAAGATCCCGGGAACGTAGTGGCCCGCCGTTGCGGACAGGGTGCTGCCGTCGTCCTCGTTGAAGGTGACGCCGGTCCCGCCGATCCCGAGAACCGGTCGTCCGGTCATCATCCCCGTGTGGTTGGGCAGCGTGCGGGTGACCTCCGCGAGAGTGCGTGCGTTCAACGTGTGCGCGCCCTCGGCCGTCAGCCGGGCGAACGCCGAGTCGGGCTGCTGGAGCAGCGGGGTCAGCGCTTCCGGGTTCAGGCCGTCGACGGAGACGACGACCACGCGGGGACGCTTGTCCGCGACGGTCGCCTGAGACCCCGACGGACCCTGGGTGGCGCTCCGCGAAGAGGCTGCGGAGGGGGTGGTCGACGAGCTCGGACCGGACGCTCCACCGTCGTCGCTGCTGGCGCACCCTGCGAGGAGGGTGAGGCCGGCGAGCAGGACCGCAGCACGGCGCAGTGCGCCCGTCACGAAGGCGGAACCTCGTCCTCGGGAGCCATGCGGACGTGCGCGATCCCGCGGCGCAGGGCCTTCTTGCTCTCCGCCTTGACGATGACCGAGTAGGGACGATGGGCGTACGTCGCCGCCCACAGGTACGGGCGCTCCTCGTCCTTCGAGTGCGAGAGGGCCGTGTCGTCCTCCTCCCAGACGATCACCGTGTCGCTCGCCCGCGGCGCGTCCTTGTCAGGGAGGCCGTAGTTGCTGGCGAAGTACTCCCGACGACCCGGCGAGACGAGCGGCAGCCAGGTCGAGTAGCGGATCTCCAGGGTGCCGTACTCGCAGCGGAACACGGGCGAGATCTCGTTGTCGGCCTTCGGGTTCACCTTGGCGCTGAAGCACCCGCCGTCGAGCGAGGGGAAGACCGTGCTGATCTTCCGGGCCTTGCTGCCGGTCGGAACGGGGCATCCCGACAGCTTCGCGGCCGTGCTGCCGTCCCCGCACTGCACGCCCTTGGCGCCAGCCGACTCGCTGCCCGTTGCCGACGGTGAGGCGCCTCCCCCCGCGCCGGGATCGTCCCGAGCGCCGCCGTCGCCGAGCATGACGGCGGCGAGGGCGATCCCGCCCACGACAAGGGCGGCCAGGCCCAGCGCCGCCAGGACCACGCCACGTCCGGGGCGTCGACGCGGCACGGGATCGGTGGGCGGGGGTGGCGGCGGGGGCGGTGGGCCGGACGTCGGGGCCCGGGTGTCGGCCGGGTCCGGCGCCGGCGGCCGGGTGCTCGCTGCCGGCGGCGGAGGCAGCACGGCCGCCGTCGGTGCGCCACTGGATGCGAGCGCGGCCGCGGCGAGCAGCGCCTGCCTCATCTCGTTCGCGGAGCCGTACCGGTCCTCCGGGGCCTTGGCCATGGATCGCCGAAGGATCTCGTTGACGGCCGGCGTCGCCGGCGCATCCCCACTGACCTGGGGGACCTGCTCCTCCACGTGTGCCAGCGCCACCTGGTAGTCGTTCTTGCCGGTGTAGGGCATCTCTGCGCTGAGCGACGCCCACAGCACGCAGCCCAGCGAGTAGATGTCGAAGGCCGGTGTCGCGGTGGCCCCGCTGTGCGCCTCCGGTGCCATGTAGTTGGGGGTGCCGAGGACTCCGGAGGTGCGCGTCAGCGTCGAGTCGGGCTGGCGCGCGATGCCGAAGTCGCACAGGTAGGCGTACAGCCCCTGGGTGGACTCACGCACCAGCACGTTGGCCGGCTTGACGTCACGGTGCAGGATGCCCGGCCTCGTGCGCATCCGCGAGCGCCGATGCCACGTCCGCCACGAGGCGAAGGGCCGACTCGTCGTCCAGGGCTCCCCGGGCGTTCAGCAGTCCCATCAGGTCACGACCGTGGATCAGCTGGGTCGCGATGAACAGCACGCCGTCGTGCTCGCCCGCGTCGTAGACCTGGATCACGTGGGGGGAGTCGAGGTTCGCCACGATGCGCGCCTCGTGCTGGAAGCGTGACCGGAAGGAGGATTCCTCGGCGATCTCCGGGTTGAGCAGCTTCAGCGCCACCAGCCGGCCCAGGTCGCGCTGGCGGGCCTCGTAGACCACACCCATGCCGCCTCGACCGAGCAGTCGCAACAGGTCGTACCGACCGAAGGTCTCACCCGCCCCGGGAAACGTGGCCATGACTCCTCCGGATCTGTGCTGCCCTCACCGTATCGGGCGTGGAGGAGCTCACCGGCCCGTCACGGCCTGACACCCCGCGCCGACACAGGTGGCGAGCCGACGCAGGGATCTCTCGAGCGAGGGGACCCGTGGCCTCTCGGACGCACCGATCCTGCCGTCGAGCTGGGCCGGATCCCTGCTGAGGTCGTAGGCCTCACGCGTGCCGTCGTACCACTCCAGGAGGACGAAGCCGTCTGCCGTCCTGACCCCGCGGTAGAGCCGCTGCTGGTCCTCGAACGGCCAGCCGCCGGCCTCGAGCACCATCGCCCGGTTCCGGAGCAGGCTCGGGTCCGCCACCAGCCGGGGCAGGGCGACCCCGTCCAGCTGGTGGCCCGCCTTGGCGCCGGCCGCAGCCACGATGGTGGCGCTGAGGTCGGCCAGCGACACCTGCTGGTCCACGAGCGCCCCCGGCCGGATGCCCGGTCCCCGCATGAGCAGCGGGATCCGGATCGACTCCTCGTAGCCGAACACCTTGTGGTACCAGCGGTGCTGGCCGACGAGGAAGCCGTTGTCGCTGACGAACACCAGCAAGGTGTTGTCCAGCATCTTGCGGGCACGCAACGTGGCCACGATCCGCGCCACGGCGTCGTCGACGGACAGCAGCGACTCCAGCCTCTGCTGGTGGGCCTCCCTCACCTCGTCCAGGTCCAGCTTCCTCTTGCGCATGAACGGGGCCTTGTCGCTCATGTCCGCCTCGTTCAGCGCCGCTCCGCCGGGAAGGCGCGCCGCCCGCATCGCGTCGCGGTAGCGCGGCTCCACGTACGGCGTCAGCCGCTTCTCCCGCCCCATCACGGGCGTGTCATCCGGGTCGAGCGGATCACCTGCGTGGGGGGCCAGGAAGTTCGCCCACAGGAACAGTGGTTGCTGCGGGTCCTGGTCGCGGATCACCTGGACGGCACGATCGGCGAGGTAGCCGGCCTGGTACTGGTGGTGCTTGCGCAGTCGGCCGTTCTCGTTCACCGTCCGGTACTCGTAGTTGAAGGTGCCGTCCACCGGTACCTGCCACTCGTCCCACCCGGGCGGCACGTAGGTTGCCTCCCCCCGCCGTGGATAGCCGGTCAGGTACTTGCCGAGCAGTGCGGTGCGGTAACCGGCCGCCTGGAGCCACACGGGTAGCGAGTCGCGCTCGTCGACGTACTTGCCGTAGCCGCCCCAGGGCGCCTCGTTGCCCATGACGCCGTGGTTGTGCGGGTACTGCCCCGTGAGCACCGTCGCCCTGGCCGGGCAGCAGAGCGGGTAGTTCGAGAAGGCTCGACGAAACGTCGCCCCCGCGTCGCCGATGAGCCGGCGTGTCTGCGGCATCACCGACAGGTCGCTCAGCGCCTGGTCGTCGGTCATCAGCAGCACGATGTTCGGCCTCGGCCGATGACCGGCCGGAGGCGGCTTGACGGTTGCACCAGGAGAGGCAGGGCTGCTCGTGCGAGAGGGTCCGGGCGCGGCGGTAGGACTGGCTTGGGTGCCTGCGGCGGGTTGCGACGGCTCGGACGAGCAGGCCAGCAAGCCGGTCGCGGCCACGAGCACCAGCAGGCCGGGAAGCAGCCGACGCGCCATCTGGAGATCCTCCGATTCCTTCGAGCACAGCATCCCAAGGGGTGCCCCTGCCTAGACCACCAGGGCGATTTCGCGGCTGGTATCCAGCCACCTGACATCTGCCCGCATGACCGCGTCGGCTCTGGTATTCGTACGGGAAGAACGACACATCTTGCGCCCACGTGGCGCAGGGCTGGTAGAAGTAGCACGTCGAGCCACGCCACTTCGGTGGGGTGCGCTCTCCACGCAGTTGCCTCGGAGGGGATGGACCGGTGCCAGCCGACGAAACAGTTCGAGTTCCGTCAGGGCGAGCGTCGTCGGGCGATGTCCGCGGCGGCGGCGACCTCACCGAGGGCCTGCTGGCGGCGGACACGTGGACCGACGAGCAGGTCGCTGCGGCGGGGATCCCCGTGGTCGACGTCCCCTTCGTCACGGTGGGCGGCGGCATCGGCTCGTTCGTCACCTTCGACTACCTGCGCATCGCCGGTGTGCCGAAGGAGTCGATCAGGGTGCTCGGCAACAACGAGAAGCCCTGGTCCACCTACGAGTACCTGACCCGCAACTCCCAGATCCCTCGCGGGGAGCGGCTGCGCTCCGACTCGGCATCGACCCCGGACAACATCTGGGGCTTCCCGAGCTACGCCGTACGCGAGGCTCTGGCCGCCAAGGGCCTCAAGGCCAAGGTGGCGCCGCTGTGGAACGTGCTGACCGAGCCCATCTTCTCCAACTACTACACGCCGAAAGCCGGCCAGGCCTTCGAGTCGATGGAACGCGAGACCGCCCGCGTCGGGTACTTCGACTGCCTCGAGAAGGGGCTGGTCAGGATGGTCCGCAAGCGGGTCGGCGGTGGGTACTTCACGATCTTCACGCCACCGGAGGGGACCAGCGCCACCCGCCGCATCGCCTACCGGAGCCGCTGGGTGCACATCGCCGTCGGCTACCCGGGGCTGAAGTTCCTCGACGACCTCCAGTCCTATCGCGACACCTACCAGGACTACTCGACGGTGGTGAACGCCTACGAGCCCCACGAGGGCGTCTACGAGGAGCTGCGGCACCGGCCCGGAACCGTGGTGATCCGCGGCAGCGGCATCGTGGCCTCGCGGATCCTCCAGCGCCTGATCGACGACCGTGACAAGTACGGGCTGCAGACGCAGATCGTGCACGTGTTCCGCACCTACGTCGAGCGGGTCCCACGGTCCCAGCATCGTGATGCGCCGCCGAGGCGGCGACGGGTGGGCCTACCAGGGCTTCAACTACCCGAAGTCGGTCTGGGGAGGGCAGCTGAAGAGCCGGATGCGGCGCCTCGAGGGCGAGGAGCGGGCCGCCCTGTACAAGACGATCGGCGGGACGAACACCCCGGTCAGGCGCTCCTGGCAGGAGCAGCTGCGCCCGTGGACGCAAGGAGGGTTGGTACCGGACGGTGACCGGTCAGGTCGAGTCCGTCACCCCCGCGACGCCCGGAACCGTCACGAGGATCAAGACCGCCCATGACGTGCTCGAGGTGCACGCCAGCTACGTGATCGACTGCACCGGTCTGGAGGCAGACATCGCCGAGCACCGGCTGCTGGCCGACCTGCTCGCGCACAGCGGAGCCGGTCGCAACCCCATCGGGCGCCTCGACGTCGAGCGCGACTTCGAGGTGCGCGGAACGGCGAGCGGTGACGGCCGGCTCTACGCGTCGGGAACCGCCACCCTCGGCGGGTACTTCCCCGGCGTCGACACCTTCCTGGGCCTCCAGATCGCCGGGCTCGGAGATCGTCGACGCCCTGGCCCGCCAGGGCTTCGGCAAGCGGATCGGCCCGGCCCGGTCGATCTCCCAGTGGTTCAAGTGGGCCCGCGGCAAAGGGATCTGAGGACTGATGCTTCCCACACTCTCCGGCCGGATCCAGACCCGGATCTTCGTCATCGTCGTGATCGGCGGCCTGTGGGCCCTGGTCATCGGCCCGTTCCTGCCGGGCGGCGGGACGACCAGCGACAACTACCGCGCGATGTACGAGATCCTGCTGATCGTCGTCGTGCTCGGGATCGGCTGGGAGGTGCTCTACCACGTGCTCCAGCAGTTCCGGTGGGAGAAGGACTGGCCGACGCTCTTCGGGCTGGTGCTGGGTGTGCCCGAAGGCCTGCTGGCCTACGCGGTGGCGCAGACAGGCGTCCTGGAGTACGCCGACGCCGCCAGTGCCGCCGCCTTCGCCATCGGGTTCAGCACCACGTGGCTGGTCACGTGGCTCTTCGTGAACGGTCCCATGCGCGTGCTGACGGTGCACTGGCGCTTCCGCGGTGGGCGGCTCGTGTGAGCGACCAAGAAGCACGTGAGAGGGAGGGGCACCATGATTGACATGGGCTTGGCGTCCATGCGCGTGAGTCTCGCGCCGGGGGAGGCCATCGTTGCTCGCGAGGGAAACGCCGTGTTCGTCGCGGAGCCGGTCGGCCCGACGCAGGAGGGGTTCGTCGACGAGGCGTTGACCCTCCTCGCGCGCTCCGCCCAGGGGCTGGCACCCATGGGGAGCGGGCTGCTGCGCGCCCTGGCCGCGAAGGTCGTCGGGGCCGGACCCGACGACGTCCCCAGTCTCGGGCTGGTCACGTCGACAGAGGATCACCTCGTGGTGTTCCTGGTCGGGGACATGAGGATCGAGGGCACCTCGGAGGCGGGCGAGGAGGTCGTGGTGCTCGGTCGTGACTCCACCACGTTCGTCGAGCGCGCACTGGTGGGCCCGTTCCAACGGCTGCTGCTGATGGGCGTCGGCCGCGACTCCGAGCCAGACCCGCGCAGCAACCTCAGCGGCGGCGTCGTACGAGGGGGAGGCGTGCTGCTGACCCCCGTGCCCGAGGCGTCCGAGGAGACCGACCCGGGGACGCTCGCCGACATGGCTCCGGTTCCGCCCATGGACCCGCCCGTTGCGGTCGAGCCGCCACCCGCCGCCGAACCCGCCGCGGTCCCGCCACCGCCGCCTGTCGAGCCGGAGCCGGCGGTCGAGCCGCCTCTCGAGCAACCGGTCGAGCAGCCTGAGCCCTCACCCACTCCGGAGTTCGAGTCGATCTCGCTGCTGATGCCGGAGGACTCCCCCAGCCTCATCGAGGAGGAGGCACACGAGCACGAGGAGCAGGAAGCCCACGGCGTCGAGGTCCGCGGCATCGTGTGCTCGCGGGGCCACTTCAACGACCCGATGGCGCGCTTCTGCTCGCGGTGCGGCATCTCCATGGTCCACCAGACCCACTACCTGGTCTCCGGCATCCGCCCGCCCCTGGGCGTCGTCGTCACCGACGACGGTTCGGTGTTCGCGCTGGTGACCGACTACGTCCTGGGTCGCGAGCCGGACAACGACGCCGACGTGGTCGCCGGCGACGCCGTCGCCCTCCCCCTCGAGGATGCGGCGCTCCTGATGTCCCGTGTCCATGCGCGCATCCGGCTGGAGGAGTGGGCGGTGCAGGTCGTGGACGTCAACTCCGCCAACGGCACCTTCGTGGCCGAGGCGGCCGACTCCGAGTGGAACCGGCTCGAACCGGGAGTTCCCGTGAGCATCCACCCAGGTGCCCGGATCAGGCTGGGCAGCAGGACGCTCACGTTCGAGTCGCACCAGCGTTCGTGACCTCGTCCTTCGCCTCCTGGCGCTGCTCGAGGTACTTGGAGAGCGCCTCGCCGTGGTCGTCGCGCGAGCTCCTCACGGTGAACACGGCCCGGTAGCCTTCCGGGTCCTCCGGGACGCTCGCCTTCTCGAGGTCTGGTGACCCGACGACCAGGACGACGTCAGCAGCGGGCGACGGACCCGGGGGCGGGACCTCGGCCGGGACTCCTGCGGCCGACATGCGCTTGTGCAGGGCGGCCGCACGCCGGCGCTCGCGCCGGTCGTCGCCGGTCAGGAGATGGACGGCGACCTGCTTGGTCGCCGCCACCCGACAGGCGAGCTCGACAGCGGCCAGGCCTTCGTCATCGGTGCCGACCCGCACGGCCACGTGGTCGAGGTCGCGGAGGAAGTCGGCCTCGGCGGCATCGGCAGCGGGCTGCGACCCGGTCGCCGCGATCACCACTGCGCAGTCGGCGGTCTCGAGCATGCTGTGCGAGAGGTCGGTGAGGCGTGAGCTCAGCACCACCACGTCCGCGTCGGCCACCCGCAGCTGGGTGTTGAGGTCGCTGGTCACGTCCTCGGAGAACTGGAACCGTGCGACGACGGAGGCCCCGTCCAGGGAGGCGCGGTCGGACAGGTTCTGGAGCGTCTCGAACGACTCGGCGACCACCACGAGCTCCGAGGTGAGCCCCGACCCGACCTCCACGGTGCGCAGAGGCGCGTCGAAACGACTGATCACCAGCTCGCTCGTCCCGTGGTCGTCCAGGAGCGCCGCGGCGGAGTCGACCGTGTCGCCGGCCTCGACCTCGTCGACGAGCACCACCACGCGGTGCTCGGCGGAGAGGCCCAGGGCCTCCCGCTCGGCGTCGGCTGCCTCACGAGCGATCATCCGGTCGGTGTAGAAGAGCCGGAGGAGCGGCTCGGTCATGGCCGTGGTGATCAGGGCCATCAGCACCATGATGGTGAAGAGCTCCGTGTCGAGCACGCCGAGCTCCCGGCCGATGTTCAGGATCACCAGCTCGGTGAGCCCCCGGGCGTTCATCAGGACGCCGATGGCGCCGGCCTGCCGGGGCCGGATGCCCATGGCCCGCGCCGCGAGCGACGCACCGACGAACTTGCCGGCGCACGCCACGAACAGGACCGCCAGGAGCTCGACGAAGCCGCTCCTGCCCAGGGCGCGGATGTCGACGTTGAGCCCGGTGATGATGAAGAAGACGGGGAGCAGCACCAGCACGGTCAGCTGCTCGACCCGCTCGAGGATCTCGTTCGAGAGCTGTGCCGCGCCGTCGCGCGGCATGATCGCGCCGAACAGGAACGCACCGAAGATGGCGTGGATGCCGATCACCGCGGTGATGACGCTGGAGAACAGCACCCCGATCAGGACGATCGCGAACAGGTCCGGGGTCAGTCGGCCTGCTGCAGCACGCCACCGCACGAGCGAGCGCAGCCTGGGCCGGACCACCCAGAACATGACCGCCACGAACGCGGCCGACTCGGTGACCATGAGGATGAGGTCTGCGGGACCCGACGACTGCACCACCGCGAGGACGACGGCCAGCATGGTCCAGGCGAGCACGTCGTCGACCGCGGCGCAGGCGAGGGCCAGCGCGCCCGTGGGGATCCGCGACATCCCTCTCTCGGTCAGGATGCGGGCCAGCACCGGGAAGGCCGTCACCGACATCGCTGCTCCGAGGAAGAGCGCGAAGGGCAGCAGGTCCACCTGCTTCTCGTCCACGATGCCGTGCTCACCGTGCAACCAGACGGCCAGTAGCACGCCGAGCGTGAACGGGGTCACCACGGAGCAGATGGAGACGGTGGCCGCGACCTTTCCCTTGCCCCGGATGAGGCTGAGATCGAGCTCGAGGCCGACGATGAACATGAAGATGACGAGTCCCAGGGTGGCGATGACCGTCAGGAACGGCCGCGCCTCGTCAGGGAAGACGACTTCGGTGGGGTTCCCGGGGAACGCACCGAGCAGCGATGGGCCGAGGATCAGGGCCGCGGCGATCTCGGCCACGACAGAAGGCTGTCGGGCCTTCCTGAAGAGGACGCCCATCAGTCGCGCGAGGAGCACGATGAGAGCGATGTCGAGCAGCACGAAGGATCCGAGCTCCTCGGGTGAGAGGTGTTCCATCCAGCCTCCGGCCCTTGTCCTGGCCACGAACCTAGCAACGGCACGACGTCTCGAGGTGCCGAGTCTGCCATTCTCCTGGACCCGGGAGGGATGACATGCTTGGCGAGGACGTGGAGGGTGAGGGAACGTGGACGGGATCGCGGACTACCAGTTCGTCAGCTTGATACGCGAGAGCGGGCGCGGGTTCTTCTACCTGGCGAAGCCACCGCCGCGCCTGAAGGTCGAGAGCGAGTACGTCGACGTCAAGGTGCTGACGGGGGCATCGAACGCCGACAACCTGCGTCGGGCCACTCGAGAGCTGAGGGCGTTCGCCACCGCCCCGTCCGAGTACCTGGTCAAGCTGCTGGACGCGGGCCGTCAGGACGACCAGTTCTTCTACGCGATGGAGCACTGTGCGCTGGGCTCCCTGGCCTCGCCGGAGCGCCCGCTGGAGCGCCCCGAGATCATCCAGGCCGTCGCGCAGGCCGCGCGGGGAGCCCACGCACTCCACATGGTCGGCCTGGTCCACCGCAGCATCAAGCCCGCCAACGTGCTGCTGCACGAGTCCGGTGCCCGGCTCGCGGACCTCGGTCTCGTCCAGACCCTGAGCAGCGTCGCGAACATGACCGGGCTGGGGTCGTTCGGCGAGGTCGAGTACACCGAGCCGGCCATGTTGCTCGGCCAGGACGCGACACCCGCCACCGACATCTGGTCACTCGGCGTCACGCTGCACCAGGCCCTGGCCGGCGAAGGCGTCTACGGGGAGATGCCCCTGGGTGACCCGCTGCTGTGCGTGCGCACCGTCCTCTCGCAGCGCCCCGCGATCAGTCCCGCGCTGGCTCCGGGCGAACGAAGCATCATCGAGCACTGCCTGGAGGCCGATCGGGAGGCCCGGCCCAAGGACGCACAGGCGCTCGCAACGGCGCTGGAGGCACTGCTGTAGGGCGGAGCCGACTCCCCGGGCTCAGCGCCGGTGGCGCTCCACGAAGTTGCCCAGCACCGTCATCGGGTGGCTCACCTCGATCGAGCGCGAGAGCGCCTTGAGCCGGTCGGCCTCGCCCGGGCGGGAAGTAGCCGGCGTCCTTGTAGACCTCGATCCGGGTGCACACGCCGACCACGTCGAGCTCGGGGTGGAACTGCGTGGCGTAGACGTTGCGGCCCACCCGGAACGCCTGGACCGGGCAGGCGTCGGAGGTGGCCAGGCTGACGGCGCCCGCGGGCAGCCGCGAGAGCGCCTCCTTGTGCCCGCCGTAGGCGGCGAAGGCCGCCGGCACGCCGGCGAAGACGGGGTCGGCCTCGCCCTCGGTGGTGAGCCGGACGGCGAGCGGGCCGACCGGCTCGGGCCAGCTGCGGTCGACCAGCCCGCCCTGGTGGATCCCGAGCGTGCCGATGCCGTAGCAGGCACCGAGGAACGGGAAGTCGGCAGGACGACGTCGTCGAGGAGGGCGGTGATCGCCTTCTCCGCCCGGCGCTGGGCCTCGGACTTCGTCGGCTCCGGGTCGCTCGCGTTCCACGGGCCGCCGCCGAGGATCACGCCGGACCAGTCATCCGAGGACGATCGGTGGCAGCTCGGTGTCGACCAGGTTGACGACCGGGAGGTCGGCCTCGTCGAGCCCGGTGAAGCGCAGGAACGACTCGTACTCGTTGTCGGCTGCCTCCTTCTCCGCCCGGATGGAGAGCAGCAGGAAATGGACGCACGGCTCAGTCGCCGCCGTACGGGACGCCCAGTGCGGCCAGGCGCTCGCGGCCACCGTCGAGCGCCGTCAGCACCCAGGCGCCGTCGGGGGTGAGGGTGAAGGTGTGCTCGAAGTGGGCGGCCCAGGAGCCGTCGTCGGTGACGACGGTCCACTGGTCCTCCTCCAGCGAGACGTGCCGGCCCCCGAGCGTGACCATGGGCTCCACCGCGAGGGCCAGCCCGCGCTCGAGCTTCGGCCCGCGGCCGGGCCGGCCGAAGTTGGGGACGCTCGGCGGCTGGTGCATCTCGGTGCCGATGCCGTGTCCGGTGAACTCCTCGAGGATGCCGTACGACGACCCGTTCTCCTGCGAGCGGATCTGAGGCCTCGACGGCGTGCGAGATGTCGCTGACCCGGCCACCGAGCCGGGCCGCGGCGATGCCGGCCCACAGCGCCGCCTCCGTGACCCTCATCAGCTCGAGCACCTCGGGAGTCGTCGAGCCGACCGCGACGGTGATCGCCGCGTCGCCGTGCCAGCCGTCGACGATCGCCCCGCAGTCGATGGAGATCACGTCCCCGTCGGCGAGGACCCGGCCGCCGGGGATCCCGTGGACCACCTCGTCGTTGACCGAGGCGCAGATCGTCCCGGGGAAGGGCGGATGGGCGTAGCCCTTGAACGAGGGCACCCCGCCGGCGCCCCGGATGTTGTCCTCGGCGATCGCGTCGAGCTCGCCGGTGCTGATGCCGGCCTCGACCGAGGAGCGCAGCAGCTCGAGGGTCTCGCCCACGAGACGCCCGGCCACCCGCATCTTGGCGATCTGGTCGGGCGTCTTGATCTCGACCCCGCGGTCGCGCCAGCCCATGGAGCGAGACCTAGCTCTCGTGGACTTCCTGCAGCGCGGCGAGGATGCGCTTGGCGACCTCGTCGACCTCGCCCATGCCGTCGACCTCGACGAGCAGGTCGCGCTGGCGGTAGACGTCGATGAGCGGTTCGGTCTGCTCGGCGTAGACCTCCTGGCGCCGCCGGATGACGTCCTCGGTGTCGTCGGAGCGACCGTCGGTCTCGGCCCGTGCCAGCAGCCGCTGGACGAGCTCCTCCTTGTCGACGGTCAGGCACACGACGGCGTCGAGCTCGTGGCCGGTGTACTTCACCATCCCGTCGAGCTCCTCGACCTGCTGGAGCGTGCGCGGGTAGCCGTCGAGCAGGAACCCGGGCTCGGCGTCGGACTCGTCGATGCGGTTGCGCACCATCAGGTTGGTGATCTCGTCGGGGACGTACTCCCCCGCGTCCATGTACTCCTTGGCCTTCACGCCGAGGTCGGTGCCCTCGGAGACGTTGTGGCGGAAGATGTCACCGGTCGAGATCGCGGGGATGCCGAATCGCTCGGCCACGAACCTGGCCTGGGTGCCCTTGCCGGCACCGGGAGGCCCCATGATGATCAGTCGCATGCTTTGCGGGGTCCCTGCGGAATCGTGGCCTCCGCGAGCGGAGCGAGCCCGTCCGCGATTTCGTGGGGTGCATTAACGGAGGAATCCTTCGTAGTTGCGCTGCTGGAGCTGGCTCTCGATCTGCTTCACGGTGTCGAGCGCGACGCCGACCATGATCAGCAGCGACGTACCCCCGAACGGGAAGTTCTGGTTGGCATTGACCACCACGAGCGCTATCAGCGGTATCAGTGAGATCGTGGCCAGATAGAGCGCACCGGGCAGCGTGATGCGGGACAGGACGTAGTTGAGGTACTCCTCGGTCGGCTTTCCTGCCCGGATCCCGGGGATGAAACCGCCGTACTGCTTCATGTTGTCCGCGACCTCTTGGGGGTTGAAGGTGATCGCGACGTAGAAGTAGGTGAAGAAGATGATCAGGCCGACGTAGGCGGCCATGTAGAGCGGGTGGTCACCGCGGACGAAGTAGGTCGCGATCCACCGCAGCACGGGGTTCTCGGTGTTCTGGTTGAACTGCACCGCCATCGCCGGGAGGTAGAGCAGGCTCGAGGCGAAGATGACCGGGATGACGCCGGCCTGGTTGACCTTCAGCGGGATGTAGGTCGACGAACCGCCGAACATCTTGCGGCCGACCATCCTGCGGGCGTACTGCACCGGGATCCGCCGTTGCGCCTGCTCGATGAAGACCACGGCAGCCATCACGATGGCGCCGAGGATGATCACTCCGGCGAAGATCCACGGACCCTTGGCCTTCTGCACGCCCCACAGCGCGGCGGGGAAGGTGGCCACGATCTGGGTGAAGATCATGATCGACATGCCGTTGCCGATGCCGCGCTCGGTGATCAGCTCGCCCAGCCACATGATCACGGCGGTGCCGGCGGTCATGGTGATCACCATGATCACCGCCGTCTGCGTGTTGTCGTCGTAGAGCAGCGACTTGGTGCAGCCCTGCAGCAGGTTGCCGGTGCGGGCCAGGGCGGTGATGCCGGTCGCCTGGAGGACCGCCAGGGCCAGGGTCAGGTAGCGGGTGTACTGGGTGATCTTGGTCTGCCCGGACTGGCCCTCCTTCTTGAGGGCCTCGAGTCGCGGGATCACGACGACGAGCAGCTGCAGGATGATGCTCGCGGTGATGTAGGGCATGATCCCGAGCGCGAAGATGGTGAGCTGGAGCAGCGCACCGCCGGAGAACAGGTTGATCAGCCCGTAGACCCCGCTGTCCTTGGTCGCCTCGAAGCAGGACTGCACGTTGGGGACGTTCACCCCGGGGGTCGGGATCTGCGAGCCGAGGCGGAAGACCGCCACGATGAGCAGCACGAACAGCAGCTTCTTGCGCAGGTCCGGCGTCCGGAAGGCGCTGGCGAATGCCCCTAGCAAGGTGCGGACCTCTCATCCTAATGGCGTTGGTGGACCTGACAGGTGAGTCGCCAGGGCCGTCACGGGCACCAGCAACGCTCCCCCGGAACCCGTGGAAGCCTAACAGGGCAGCCACCACGGCAGGGGGCGACTCAGATCTGGTTCGCGGCGCCACCGGCGGCCGCGATCTTCTCCTTCGCCGACCCCGAGAACGCGTCGGCCGTGACCTGCACAGCCACCGAGAGCTCGCCCTGGCCGAGGACCTTGACCGGGGCGCCCTGGCGCACGGCGCCCTTGGCGACCAGGTCGGCGGTCGTGACCTCGCCACCGTCGGGGAACAGCTCGTTGAGCCGGCCCACGTTGACGACCTGGTACTCGACCTTGAAGGGGTTCTTGAACCCCTTCAGCTTCGGCAGGCGCATGTGGATGGGCATCTGGCCACCCTCGAACGCCGCGGGAACCTGGTAGCGGGCCTTGGTGCCCTTGGTGCCGCGACCGGCGGTCTTGCCCTTGGACGCCTCACCGCGACCCACACGGGTCTTGGCGGTGCGGGCGCCGGGCGCCGGGCGCAGGTGGTGAAGCTTCAGACTCATTTCGAGCCACCTTTTCCTGTCTTGCTCTCGTCTACCTCGGTGACCGTCACGAGGTGCCGGACGACGTGGACCATGCCACGCACCTCCGGGCGGTCCTCCTTGACGACCACGTCACCGATGCGCTTGAGACCCAGCGTCCGCAGGGTCTCGCGCTGGTTCCGCTGGCAGCCGATCGTGGACTTCTTCTGCTCGACCATCAGCTGTGCCATCAGGACGCCACCTCCTGGCTGACGCCCTCGGGCACCTCGTTCTGGGCCTTCAGCAGGGCGGCGGGCGCGACGTCCTCGACGGGCAGCCCACGGCGAGCAGCGACGGCCGCCGGCTCCTCGAGAGCACGCAGTGCCGCGACAGTGGCGTGCACGATGTTGATCTGGTTGGAGGAGCCGAGCGACTTGCTGAGCACGTCGTGGATCCCGGCGCACTCGAGCACCGCGCGCACCGGACCGCCGGCGATCACACCGGTACCGGGGGAGGCCGGACGCAGGAGTACGACGCCGGCGGCCTTCTCGCCCTGGACGGGGTGCGGGATGGTGCCCTGGATGCGCGGGACGCGGAAGAAGTTCTTCTTCGCCTCCTCGACGCCCTTGGCGATCGCGGCCGGGACCTCCTTGGCCTTGCCGTAGCCGACACCGACCGTCCCGTCACCGTCGCCGACGACGACGAGGGCCGTGAAGCTGAAGCGACGTCCACCCTTGACGACCTTGGCGACGCGGTTGATGGCGACGACACGCTCGATGTAGGCGTTCCGGTCGTCGCCCCCGCGACGCCCGTCGCGACCGCGACGGTCGCCTCCGCGGTCACCGCGCTGGGGTCCGCTCATGGGTTGTACCTCTTCCGTCTCATCTGTTGTCTGTTGGTCGGTCCACGCCGTGCCTGTGCCGGCCCTAGAAGGCCAGGCCACCCTCGCGGGCGCCGTCGGCCAAGGCAGCCACACGACCGTGGTACCGGTTGCCGGCACGGTCGAAGACGACCGAGCCCACTCCGTGACCCTTGGCCCGCTCGGCGACGAGCTCGCCGACCTTGTGGGCCTTGGCCGTCTTGTCGCCGTCCAGGGCGCGTACGTCGGACTCCATGGTGGAGGCCTGCGCCAGGGTGCGGCCGGCAAGGTCGTCGACCAGCTGGGCGGTGATGTGCTTCGAGGAGCGCGTCACCACCAGGCGGGGCCGTTCGGCCGTCCCGTTGATCTTCTTGCGACCCCGGATCTGGCGACGCGCCCTGGACGCGACGCGATTCGAGGTGTGCTTGCCAGTGCGCAGTGCGATAGCCATCGTCACTTACCAGCCTTTCCGACCTTGCGGCGAATCCGCTCACCCGCGTACCGCACGCCCTTGCCCTTGTAGGGCTCGGGCTTGCGCAGCTTGCGGATGTTGGCGGCAACCTCGCCGACGAGTTGCTTGTCGATGCCCTGGACACCCAGGCGGGTCGGGCCGTCGACGGTGAAGGTGATGCCTTCGGGGGCGTTGAACGTGATCGCGTGGGAGTAGCCGAGCTGGAACTCCAGCTGGGTCGGGCCCTTGGAGAGCACCCGGTAGCCCACGCCCACGATCTCGAGCTTCTTCTCGTAGCCCTCGGTCACGCCCACGACCATGTTGTTGATCAGCGAACGGGTCAGGCCGTGCAGGGCACGGTTCTGCCGCTCGTCGTCGGGGCGTTGGACCTGCAGGGTGCCGTCGACCTGCTCCACGCTGATGGGTGCGACGACCCGGTGGCTGAGAGTGCCCTTGGGGCCCTTCACGGTCACCAGCGTGTTTCCTGGGTCGGCCTGGACCTGCACGTCGACACCGGTCGGGACCGGGACGGGCAGCTTGCCGATACGCGACATTGCTCTACCTCTGCTTCCGCGTCTTGTTCCGGTTCACCAGACGTAGGCGAGGACTTCCCCACCCACGCCCTTGCTGTTGGCCTGACGGTCGGTCAGCAGGCCCTGGCTGGTCGAGATGATCGCCACGCCCAGCCCGCCGAGCACCTTGGGCAGCGCCGTGTGCTTGGCGTACACGCGCAGGCCCGGCTTGCTGATCCGGCGTACGCCGGCGATGGAGCGCTCGCGGCTGCGGCCGTACTTGAGCTGGATCTCCAGCGTCTTGCCGACAGCGTCCTCGTTGTCGCGCACCTCGAAGGAGGTGATGTAGCCCTCCTGCTGCAGGATCTCGGCGAGGCCCTGCTTGAGCTTGGAGTACGGCATCTCCACGGCGTCGTGGTAGGCCTGGTTGGCGTTGCGCAGACGGGTCAACATGTCTGCGATCGGGTCGGTCATCGTCATGGTTGCTGTGTTCTCTCTCGTCGTGGTTTCCGCGGACGGACCTTCGACGCGTTGGTGGTTACCAGGAGCTCTTGGTGATGCCGGGGAGCTCGCCGCGGTGGGCCATCTCCCGCAGGCAGATCCGGCACAGGCCGAACTTGCGGTAGACCGCCTTGGGGCGGCCGCAGCGCTGGCACCGGGTGTAGCCGCGCACCGCGAACTTCGGCTTGCGGCTCGCCTTGACCCTCAGTCCGGTCTTCGCCATCTCAGTTGCCTTCCTTGAAGGGGAAGCCCAGCTTCTTGAGCAGGGCGCGCCCCTCGTCGTCGTTCGTCGCGGTGGTCACCACAGTGATGTCCATGCCGCGGGAGCGGTCGATCTTGTCCTGGTTGATCTCGTGGAACATCACCTGCTCGGTGAGCCCGAAGGTGTAGTTGCCACGGCCGTCGAACTGACGGTCGGAGAGCCCGCGGAAGTCACGGATCCGGGGCAGCGCCAGGGAGAGCAGCCGGTCGAGGAACTCCCACATCCGGTCGCCGCGCAGCGTCACGTGGGCACCGATCGGCATGCCCTCGCGCAGCTTGAACTGTGCGATGGACTTGCGGGCCCGGGTCACCTGCGGCTTCTGGCCGGTGATCACGGTGAGGTCGCGCACGGCGCCCTCGATCAGCTTGGAGTCGCGGGCCGCCTCGCCCACACCCATGTTGACCACGATCTTGGTCAGCCCGGGGACCTGCATCACGTTGGCGTAGCCGAACTGCTCGCGCATCGCGGAGATGATCTCCTCGCGGTAGCGCGCACGCAGGCGAGGGGACTCGCCCTTCTCAGCGGCCCGCTCGGCCGCGGAGTCCTGGTTGATCTCGGTCATCGCGTCGGTCATCAGATCTCGTCTCCTGACTTGCGGGAGATGCGCACGCTGCGCGTCACGGGGTACGTCGACCCGTCGGAGCGGCGCTTCGTCGCCTCCACGCGCTTGGCGCCGAGGCGGGTGGTGCCCTTGCCCTCGACGACCATCACGTTGGACAGGTGGATGGCCGCCTCGGAGGTGACGATGCCGCCGCTCTTGCCGGCGCGGCCGCCCTGCTCCACCACACGGGTGTGCTTCTTGACGCGGTTGACGCCCTCGACGATCACGCGCTGCTGCTCCCGGAGCACCTGCAGGACCTTGCCCTCGGCGCCCTTGTCCTTGCCGGCGACCACCTTGACGGTGTCACCCTTCTTGATCCGGCTCTTGGCGTTGCTGGCCATCTCAGAGCACCTCCGGTGCGAGCGAAATGATCCTCATGAAGCGCTTGTCACGCAGCTCGCGGCCCACCGGGCCGAAGATGCGGGTGCCTCGGGGCTCTCCGTCGGGACGGAGGATCACGGCGGCGTTCTCGTCGAACCGGATGTAGGAACCATCCGGACGGCGACGCTCCTTGACGGTGCGTACGACGACAGCCTTGACGACGTCGCCCTTCTTCACGTTGCCGCCCGGGATCGCGTCCTTGACCGTGGCCACGACGACGTCACCGATACCGGCGTAGCGCCGACCGGAGCCGCCGAGCACACGGATGCAGAGGATCTCCTTGGCACCCGTGTTGTCGGCGACCTTCAGTCGCGACTCCTGCTGGATCACTTCGTCTTCTCCTACTTCGCCTTCTCGAGGATCTCCACCACGCGCCAGCGCTTGGTGGCGCTGAGCGGGCGGGTCTCCATGAGCAGCACGCGGTCGCCGACTCCACAGGAGTTGGCCTCGTCGTGCGCCTTGAGCTTGGTCGAGCGCCGCAGCACCTTGCCGTAGAGCGCGTGCTTGACGCGGTCCTCCACGGACACGACCACGGTCTTGTCCATCTTGTCGCTGACCACCAGGCCCTCGCGCACCTTCACGGGCGGAGCGGTCGGGGGTCTGCGCCGTCTCCGGGGCTGCTTGCTCGCTCATGCGGCACCATCCTTCTCAGATCCCGGAGCCGTCCGGATGCCGAGCTCGCGCTCACGCACCACGGTGTAGATCCGGGCAATGTCCTTCTTCACCGCACGCAGGCGGCCGTGGCTCTCCAGCTGGCCGGTGGCGGCCTGGAAGCGCAGGTTGAACAGCTCTTCCTTGGCCTCACGCAGCCGGCCCTCGAGGTCGACGCTGTTCAGGTCGTCGAGCTCGCGGACGTCGATTCCCTGCGCCATCAGAACTCACCCGCCTCTCGGCTCACGAACCGGCACTTCATCGGCAGCTTGTGGATCGCGCGGCGCATCGCCTCGCGAGCCACGTCCTCCGGGACACCGGCGAGCTCGAACATGACCCGTCCGGGCTTCACGTTCGCCACCCACCACTCGGGCGAGCCCTTGCCGGAGCCCATCCGCGTCTCAGCGGGCTTCTTGGTCAGCGGCCGGTCCGGGTAGATGTTGATCCAGACCTTGCCGCCACGCTTGATGTGACGGGTCATCGCGATACGGGCGGACTCGATCTGGCGGTTGGTGACGTAGGCGGACTCCGTCGCCTGGATGCCGAAGTCGCCGAACGCGAGCTTGGTGCCGCCCTTGGCCGCACCAGTCCGCTTGGGGTGGTGCTGCTTCCTGTGCTTGATCCTTCGAGGCATCAACATGAGCGCACCTCTCCTTCGGCGGGGTGGTGCTGCTTCCCGTGCTTACTCCGCTGAATTGGCATCAACATGGTCAGCTCTCCCCTCCCGTGCTGGCCGGCGCCGCCTCGGCAGGAGCCGCAGCGGTCTCGGCCGGGGCGTCGCCGCGCGAGCCACGCGTGCCACGCGTGGGGCGCTCGCCGCCGCCACGGGCACCACCGCGGCCACGACCGGGCGCACCGGCCCGGGCAGCAGCCTGGGCCTCACGCTCGGCGCGGGTGGCCGCGACCTCGCCCTTGTAGATCCAGACCTTCACGCCGATGCGGCCGAAGGTCGTCTTGGCCTCGTAGAAGCCGTAGTCGATGTCGGCGCGCAGCGTGTGCAGCGGCACCCGGCCCTCGCGGTAGAACTCCGAGCGCGACATCTCGGCGCCGTTGAGGCGGCCCGAGCACTGGATCCGGATGCCCTTGGCACCCGAGCGCATCGCCGTCTGCATGGCCTTCTTCATGGCGCGACGGAACTGCACGCGGCCGGCCAGCTGCTCGGCGACGCCCTGGGCGACGAGCTGGGCGTCGATCTCGGGGTTCTTGACCTCGAGGATGTTGAGCTGCACCTGCTTGCCGGTGAGCTTCTCCAGCTCGCCTCGCAGCCGGTCGGCCTCGGCGCCACGGCGGCCGATGACGATGCCGGGGCGGGCGGTGTGGATGTCGACACGGACCCGGTCGCGGGTGCGCTCGATCTCGACCTTGGCGATGCCGGCGCGCTCCATCCCCTTGGAGAGGAGGCGACGGATCGCGACGTCCTCACCGACGTAGGACTTGTAGAGCTTGTCGGCGTACCACCGGCTCTTGTGGTCGGTGGAGATGCCGAGGCGGAACCCGTTCGGGTTGATCTTCTGACCCATCAGGCCTTCCGTCCCTTCTTGGCGGTGCCCTTCGCGGGGGCGGGCGTCTCGTCGACCAGCGGCTGGACGACGAGGGTGATGTGGCTGGTGCGCTTGTTGATCCGGGTGGCCCGGCCCTGGGCGCGCGGGCGCCAGCGCTTCATGGTGGGGCCCTCGTCGACCATGGCCTTGGTGATCACGAGCGAGCCGCGGTCGAGGTCCTCGGTCGTGGTGGCGTTGGACACCGCGCTCTCGAGCACCTTGTAGATGGTCTCGCTGGCGGCCTGCGGCGCGAACTGCAGCAGGGCCAGGGCGTCGTCGACCGGCAGGCCGCGGACGAGGTCCACGACGCGGCGGGCCTTCATCGGGGTGATCCGGACGAAGCGCGCGCTCGCGAAGGCGCCCGGCTCGTCGCCGAGCAGGGAGTCACGGCGGGCGCTGGTGCGCCGACGCTCTGTAACGCTCATGGTGGTGTCTTCTCCTCAGCTGCCGCGTCTCAGCGGCGGCGGCTCTTCCGGTCGTCCTTGACGTGGCCCCGGTAGGTGCGGGTGGGCGCGAACTCGCCGAGCTTGTGGCCGACCATCGAGTCGGTCACGAACACCGGCACGTGCTTGCGTCCGTCGTGCACGGCCAGGGTGTGGCCGATCATGGCGGGCACGATCATCGAGCGGCGCGACCATGTCTTGATCACGTTGTGGGTCCCGGCCTCGTTCTGGGCGTCCACCTTCTTGATGAGGTGGTCGTCCACGAACGGGCCCTTCTTCAGGCTGCGCGGCATGTCTTCGTGCTCCTACTCAGCGCTTCTTGCCAGTGCGGCGGCGGCGGACGATGAGGGCGTCGCTGGACTTGCGACGGCGGGTACGGCCTTCGGGCTGGCCCCACGGGGACACCGGGTGGCGACCACCCGAGGTCTTGCCCTCGCCACCACCGTGGGGGTGGTCGACGGGGTTCATCACGACACCGCGCACGGTCGGGCGCTTGCCCTTCCAGCGCATCCGGCCGGCCTTGCCCCAGTTGATGTTGGACTGCTCGGCGTTGCCGACCTCGCCCACCGTGGCGCGGCAGCGAACGTCGACGTAGCGCATCTCGCCGGAGGGCATCCGCAGCTGGGCCCGCGAACCCTCCTTGGCGACGAGCTGGGCCGAGTTGCCGGCGGAGCGGGCGATCTTGGCGCCGCCACCGGGCCGCAGCTCGATGCAGTGGATCGTCGTACCGACGGGGATGTTGCGCAGCGGCAGGTTGTTGCCCGGCTTGATGTCGGCGGTCGGACCGGCCTCGATCGCGGTGCCCTGGCCCACGCCGAGCGGCGCGATGATGTAGCGCTTCTCGCCGTCGGCGTAGTGCAGCAGCGCGATGCGGGCGGTGCGGTTGGGGTCGTACTCGATGTGGGCGACCTTCGCCGGTACGCCGTCCTTGTCGTAGCGACGGAAGTCGACGACGCGGTAGGCGCGCTTGTGGCCACCACCCTGGTGACGCGTGGTGATGCGCCCCTGGTTGTTGCGGCCGCCCTTCTTGGGCAACGGCTTGACCAACGACTTCTCAGGCGTCGTCCGGGTGACCTCGACGAAGTCGGCCACCGACGAGCCGCGGCGGCCCGGGGTGGTCGGCTTGTACTTACGGATTGCCATCAGATTCAGTCCTCAGTTCCCAAGACGCCGGTCAGGAGACCGGGCCTCCGAAGATGTCGATGCGGTGCCCCTCGGCGAGGCTGACGATCGCGCGCTTGGTGTCCTTGCGGCGGCCGAGCCCGGTGCGGGTACGACGCGACTTGCCCTGCCGGTTCAGCGTGTTCACCGAGGTGACCTTGACGTCGAAGATCTTCTCGACCGCGACCTTGATCTCGGTCTTGTTGGCGTCGGGGCGCACCAGGAAGGTGTACTTGTTGGCGTCGAGCAAGCCGTAGCTCTTCTCGCTCACGACAGGCGCGATCAGCACGTCGCGGTGGTCCTTGTGCAGGGTGCTCATGCTCCGGCCTCCTCGTCATCGGCATGGGTCTGCTCGACGGAGGCAGGAGAGCCTGCCTCGACGAAGCCCGCGGCCTCGGCGTCCGCAGCGGACTTGAACCAGAACTCCGCCTCGGTCGCGTCGTACCACTGGCCGCCCGGCGCGTGGTACTTGCCCGAGTCGGCGTTGCCCTTGATCTCGTAGCCCGCGGGCGCGTTGCCGCTCTTGAGCGGGGCCTTGGCCCCCTCGGGCAGCTCGGCCGCCGGCTCGTCGTCTGTCGTGTCCTGCACCGGGGCTTCGTCCTGGACCGGGACGTCGTCCTGGACCGCGGCGTCGTTGCCCGGGGCCTCGACGATCGCGGCCTTGCGCTCGGTCGTGGCAGCGGTGCCGTTGACGAAGGTGTCGTAGGCGCCCTTGCTGAAGACCACGTCGTCAGCGGCCAGCACGTCGTAGGTGTTGAGCTGGTCGACGGCGATCAGGTGCACCGAGGCCACGTTGCGCAGCGAGAGCCAGGTCAGCGCGTCGTCGCGCTCGAGCACGACGAGCTGTCGGCGGCTCCCCGAGAGGCCGCCCAGGGCCGCCACGGCGGACTTGGTCGACGGCTTCTCGCCGGCGATGAGGGAGTCCACCACGTGGATGCGACCCGCGCGGGCCCGGTCGGACAGGGCACCGCGCAGGGCGGCGGCCTTCATCTTCTTGGGGGTGCGCTGGTCGTAGTCACGGGGCTGCGGGCCGTGGACGACGCCACCGCCCGCGAACTGGGGCGCCCGGATCGAGCCCTGACGAGCGCGGCCGGTGCCCTTCTGCTTGTAGGGCTTGCGGCCACCGCCGCGCACCTCGCCACGCGTCTTGGTGGCGTGCGTGCCCTGACGGGCCGCCGCCTGCTGGGCAACGACGACCTGGTGGATCAGCGGGATGTTGGTCTCGACGTCGAAGATCTCGCTGGGCAGGTCGACCTTCACGGTCGCGGTGTCCTTCTTCTTGGGACTCATGCCTGGGCCTCCTCAACCCGCTTCGCGGCGCTGCGGATCACGACGAGCCCGCCACGGGGGCCGGGAACGGCGCCCTTGAGCAGGATCAGGCCCTTCTCCGTGTCGACAGCGTGCACGCTGACGTTCTGCGCGGTCACCGTGTCGCCACCGAGCCGACCCGCCATGCGGGTGCCCTTGAAGACGCGACCCGGGGTGGCGCAGGCGCCGATCGAGCCGGGCTTGCGGTGGTTCTTGTGGGCGCCGTGGGAAGCGCCGACGCCGTGGAAGCCGTGGCGCTTCATGACGCCGGCGTACCCCTTGCCCTTGCTGGTGCCGGTGACGTCGACCTCCTGCCCGGCCTCGAAGGTGTCGGGACCGAGCTCCTGGCCGACCTCGTAGGACGAGGCGTCGGCGGTGCGGATCTCGACGAGGTGGCGTCGCGGGGTCACGCCCGCCCGCGAGAAGTGACCGGCCGTCGGCTTGGTGACCTTGCGGCCGTCGATCTCGCCGAAGCCGACCTGGATGGCGTTGTAGCCGTCCTTCTCGGGGGTGCGGACCTGGGTCACCACGTTGGTGCCGGCCGCGATGACGGTCACCGGGACGACCCGGTTGTTCTCGTCCCAGGTCTGGGTCATGCCGAGCTTGGTGCCCAGCAGGCCCTTGAGATTGCGTTCCAGAGTGCTCATGTGTGGGACCTCAGAGCTTGATCTCGATGTCGACGCCGGCGGGCAGGTCGAGACGCATCAGCGAGTCGACTGTCTTCGGCGTGGGGTCGATGATGTCGATGAGGCGCTTGTGGGTGCGCATCTCGAAGTGCTCGCGCGAGTCCTTGTACTTGTGGGGCGAGCGGATGACGCAGTAGACGTTCTTCTCCGTGGGCAGCGGCACGGGGCCGGCCACCTTCGCACCCGTACGGGTCACGGTGTCGACAATCTTCCGCGCCGAGGTGTCGATGACCTCGTGGTCATAGGCCTTCAGCCTGATGCGGATCTTCTGTCCCGCCATCAAACAACGTCCTTCGCTTCGTGGTTCTTGCGCTGGTCCTCGGGCGGCCTCGGCGAGGCTGCCCGCCCCTCCTCCACCTGTTTCCTCCGACCCCCGCGGTCGGGCGTGTCGCCGCGCTCATGACGCGCACGACACACACATTCGTGCGGGTCGAGTTCTTCGGTGACGCCCGGAGGGACCGGGCTGAACGGGATCTCCTGGTGCGGCGCGGAAGGCGCGACCACGAACACCACGTGGGAGTGGCTGGCGGAGAACCTGTTCAGTAGTCAATGTCCGCGCCCCGGCAATCCCGCCGGAGCAACCGGACTATCTTGTCAGAGTCTTCGCTGCAGCGCCAAATCGGATCGGCTGAGTCCCACATGACCCACTTCCCTCCTCCGGGACCGCCGGGACCGCCGCCGGGCCCACCCCCGGGTGCCCAGGGAGGTGCGCAGGGTGGTCCGTGGCCGGGTCCACCTCCGGGAACGGGTCTGCCACCCGGGTACGGCGCGCCGATCGGTGCCCGCCCGCCGGTCCACCAGCCCGGCGTCGTACCGCTGCGGCCGCTGACGCTGGGTGACCTCTTCGGCGGGTCGACGCTCACCATCCGCCGCAACCCGATGGCGACGGTCGGGCTGGCCGCGCTGGTCACGCTCGGGTTCATGCTGGTGCCGGCGGTGGCGACGCTGGTGCTCGGGGCGACCGACGCGATGCCCAGCGTCGACCTGACGGGCGAGACCGACCCCACGTCCGGTTGGGGGCTGAACGCCGCCTCGGCCGTCAGCGGCATCGTCAGCTGGCTGGCCGGAGTGGTCGTCACCGGCCTGATCATGCGTGTCGTCGAGCAGGCAGTGGTCGGGAGACGACTGCGCGGGGCGGAGGCCTGGCGACGCAGCCGCGGTCGGCTGTTGCCGCTGCTGGGGCTCAGCATCCTCGCCGGCCTGCTGATGGTCCTGATCGTGGGCGTGCCCGTCGCCGTCGGGGTGATCGTGGGCGTGGCCGCGTCCAGCACTCCCCTCGCCGTCGGTCTCGGCGTGCTCGGCGGCCTGGGTGGTGCCGTGCTCGCCGTCCTCTTCTACGTGCGCCTCCTCCTGCTCGCCCCGCCGAACCTGGTCATCGAGGGCAACGGCGTCCTCGCGTCGATGCGGCGCGCCGCGGCGCTGTCGGCCGGGCAGTTCTGGCGGCTGTTCGGGATCGCACTGCTCGCGGCCGTCACCGCCTACGTCGTCGGGCAGGTGGTGGCCATCCCCTTCGTCATCGTCGGCGTGGTGCTGCTGTTCCTGCTGCCGGGCGGGTGGGGCACGGTCGCCCTGCTGCTGTGCACCTACCTGAGCGCGGTCGTCACCGGCGCGATCACCACCCCGTTCACGGGCGGGGTGACGGCGTTGCAGTACTACGACCAGCGCTTCCGCAAGGAGGGACACGACATCGAGCTGCTCAACCAGGTGCTCGGCGCTCCCCGGGATCCCTCGCGTTGACCTCGTGGTCCGCCTGGCCGGTGCGGCCCGGGCTCCCTCTCGAGCCGCTGACGCCCACCCCCGACACGGCGCGTGACTGGTTGCGGGAGGAGCTGTCGCGTCGCGAGTACCACCCCGTCCCTCATCGAGCGTTTCGGCCACTGGGTGCAGGACCTGCTCGACGGCGTGCGGGACGCGACGGTCGCCGCCGGGGGGTTCAACCCCTTCATCGCCTTCGGCGTGCTCCTGGTCCTGGTGGCCCTCGCCGCCTTCGTGCTCTCCCGGCTGCAGCGCAACCCGGCGGCGCAGGCGCGCGGCGACGCGGTCTTCACCGAGGCCCGGCGCTCCGCCGCCGACCACCGGGGCCTGGCGCGCACGGCCTTCGACGGCGGCGACTGGGACACCGCGGTCGTCGAGTCGACGCGCGCCCTGGCCGCGGAGCTGTTCGAGCGCGGCCTGGTCGCGGAGGAGGTCGGCGCCACGGCCGACGAGATCGCGGCGCGGGCGGCCCTGGTCTTCCCCGACGCCGGTGACCGGCTCGTCCGGGCCGCCCTGGTGTTCGACGAGACGCGGTACGGCGACCGCCATGCCGACGAGGCGCGCGCCCGTGAGCTCGCCGCGCTCGACGAGGAGCTGCGGGCGGCGACTCCGCAGGCCGGTGGGCCGCGCCGCCCCGTGCCGGCGGTCCCCCGGTGAGCGCGACAGTGACCGCGACCACGACGTCGCCGGGGCCGGTCCGGAGCAGGCTTCGCACGATCGTCTGGGTGGGTGCGGCACTGCTCGCCCTGCTGGTGCTGGCCGTGGTCACCCGCGACAAAGCCGAGTTCGACGGTCCACTCGACCCGCGCAACCCGAAGGCGTCCGGCGCCCAGGCGGTGGCCAGGGTGCTGGCCGACCACGGCGTCGACGTGCACGTGGCCCGGGGGCAGGACGAGCTGTTGTCGCAGCCGGTCGACGGTGGCACCGCGGTCGTGGTCAGCAACCCCCAGGCGCTCGGCCCCAGCACCCTGAAGCGGCTCCGGTCGCACGCCGCGGACGCGGGTGCGGTGGTCCTGGTCGGCCAGGCCAGGGTGCTGGGCGCGCAGCTCGAGCTCGACACCGGGCTGGTCCCGTCGGGAGTCCGGGACGCCTCCTGCGACACGGTCCTGGTGCGCCGGCTCGTCGTACGCACCTATGGCGGGGAGGGCCTGCGCGAGGCCGGCTGCTTCGGCCGGGACGACACCTCCGTCCTCGTCCAGGACGGCAGCCTGTGGTTGTGGGCCTCCCCCGCCTCCATCAGCAACCGGCACGTCCTCGAGCAGGACAACGCCGCGCTGGCGATACGGCTGCTGGGGCAGCAGGAGCGGCTGGTCTGGTACGTCGCGGACCCCGCCGACCTGGCCGCCGGCGAGGGGTTCTCGCTGTCCCGGTTGTTGCCGCCGTGGCTCGGACCCAGCACGATCCTGCTGGGCTTCGCGCTCCTCGGCCTGATGCTCTGGCGTGGCCGACGGCTCGGGCCGCTGGTCACCGAGCCGTTGCCGGTCGTCGTACGGGCGGCCGAGTCGACCCAGGCCAGGGGCCGGATCTACCGACGCGCCGGGGACCGGCCGCACGCCGCCGCCATCCTGCGCGAGGCCACGCGAGGCAGACTGATCGACGCACTCGGACTGCCCCGGCAGACCGGCGTCGAGACGGTGGCTGACGCGGCCGCCGCGCGCACCGGCCGCGACCCGACCGAGGTCAGGGAGCTGCTGTCCACCACCCCCGTCCCCACCAACGCACGGCTGGTCGAGCTCGGCCGCCGGCTCATCGAGCTCGAGAACGAGGTGCGTCACCGATGACCGAGACCACTCCCGTCGCAGCGGAAGCCCGCGAGGCGCTCGGCGCCGTCCGCGCCGAGGTGGCCAAGGCGGTCGTCGGGCAGGACGCCGCGGTCTCCGGGCTGCTCGTGGCGCTGCTGTCGCGCGGCCACGTGCTGATGGAGGGCGTGCCGGGGGTGGCCAAGACGCTGCTCGTCCGCAGTCTTGCTGCGGCGCTCGACGTCGACAGCCGCCGGGTGCAGTTCACGCCCGACCTGATGCCGGGCGACATCACCGGCTCGATGGTCATCGAGGGCGGTGGCGCTTCCGGGGGTCACGAGCTGACCTTCCGCGAGGGTCCGGTCTTCACCAACCTGCTGCTGGCCGACGAGATCAACCGGACACCGCCCAAGACGCAGTCAGCGCTGCTGGAGGCCATGGAGGAGGGGCAGGTCTCCGCCGACGGCCGGACCCGGAAGCTCCCCCGGCCGTTCCTGGTGGCGGCCACCCAGAACCCGATCGAGTACGAAGGCACCTACCCGCTGCCGGAGGCGCAGCTGGACCGGTTCCTGCTCAAGGTGCAGCTGCCCCTCCCCGAGCGCCCCGACGAGCTGGCGATCGTGCGGCGCCACGCAGACGGCTTCGACCCGCGCGACATCCGCGCGGCCGGGGTGACGGCCGTCGCCGGACCGGCCCACGTCGAGGCGGGCATCCGCGGGGCCGCCGCGGTGCGGGTCTCCGACGAGGTGGCCGGCTACATCGTCGACATCGCCCGCGCCACCCGGCAGGCGCCGTCGTTGAGCCTGGGGGTCAGCCCACGGGGAGCGACCGCGCTGCTGCGTTCCTCACGCGCCTGGGCCTGGCTCACCGGTCGCGACTTCGTCACCCCCGACGACGTGAAGGCCCTGGCCCACGCCTCGCTGGCGCACCGGTTGGCGCTGCGGCCCGAGGCCGAGCTCGAGGGCGTCGACGTCAGCCAGGTGCTGGCCACGGCGCTCGGCTCGGTGGCGGTACCTCGCTGATGTTCCTCACCTGGCGGGTGCCGGTGCTGGTGCTGCTCGGCATCGGCCCGCTGCTGCTGCGCCCGACGGCCGACCGCGTGGGCCTGGGCGGGGCTGGTCGTCCTGCTGGTGGTGGCGGACGTGCTGCTCGCCCCGTCCCGCACTGCTGCGTCCGTCGTACGACGCGAGGTGGGACGGGCGCGCCAGGGCGAGGCGACCTCGACGACGCTGGAGGTGTCCTGGACGGGGCAACGCCGGGTGCGGGGGCTGCTGCGCGACGCCTGGCAGCCCTCGGCCGGCGCGAGCGGCAACCGGCACCGGCTGGACCTCGCCCGAGGTGGGCGCCAGGTGCTGACCTCCGACCTGCGCCCGACGCGTCGAGGCGACCTGCGCGCCGCCCACGTCACCGTGCGGACCTTCGGGCCCCTGGGACTGTCGGGACGCCAGGGCGGTCTCGACGTGCCGGGGGTGCTGCGCGTGCTCCCCGCCTTCCCCTCGGTCCGGCACCTGCCCAGCAGGCTGGCCCGGCTCCGCGAGCTCGACGGCCGCGCGGCGGTGCGGGTGCGCGGCCAGGGCACCGAGTTCGACTCGCTGCGTGAGTACGTCGAGGGCGACGACGTCCGCAGCGTCGACTGGCGGGCCAGCGCACGCACCCGCTCGGTCGTCGTCCGCACCTGGCAGCCCGAGCGGGACCGCCGGGTCTTCCTGGTGCTGGACACCGGGCGCACGTCGGCGGGGCGGGTCGACGACGTGCCGCGGCTCGACTCCGCGATGGATGCCGCCCTGCTGCTCACGGCACTGGCCTCTCGCGCGGGCGACCAGGTCGCGATGGTCGCCGGCGACCTGGCCGTGCGCAGCCGGCTGCGTCCCGGGCACCGCCGCGACGCCGTCGAGGAGCTCCAGCAAGCGATGTCCGGCCTCCAGCCCGTGCTCGCCGAGACGAACTGGCGGACACTGGTGGGCGCTGTGGACTCCCTCGGTCGTCAGCGGGCGCTCGTGGTGCTGCTGACGCCGCTCGAACCGTCGGCGGTGACGAGCGGCCTGCTGCCCCTCATCGGACCGCTCACCTCGCGCCATCGCGTGCTCCTGGCCTCGGTCCGCGACCCCGAGCTGCACCGACTGGCCGGCGACCGCGAGGACGCCCGCTCGACGTACGCCGCCGCCGCCGCCGAGCAGGCCGGGGCGCAGCGCGAGCGCACCGCTCGCCTGCTGGGGGCCCTGGGCGTCGAGGTGATCGACGCCGACGCCGAGCAGCTCCCCGTCCGGCTCGCCGACCACTACCTCGAGCTCAAGGCGCGCGGCCTGCTGTAGGGGTCTCTGCTGGAGGGCGCCGGTTTCCCATGGTGCGTTGGTTTTCTGCCTCCTCGCACAGGTTGCAACCTGTGCGAGGAGGCAAAATCCCTTCCTCGCATGGGAAACCGTCAGCGGGACAACGACGCCTCAGGACGCCGTGATCGCCTCGTCCTCCAGGAGGGCGGCGTCCACGTCGCCCGTCCAGCCACGGCGAGCGGCGCGGCGACCGGGGACGAACACGTAGAGCAGGAACGCCGCCTCGGCCACCACCCCGATGCCCACCCGCGCCCAGGTCGGCAGCGGCGAGGGGGTCACGAAGGCCTCGATGCACTCCCGAGATGAGCAGGACGACGGCCAGGCCCATCACGATGGTGCCGGCGGAGCGACCCTCCTGGGCCAGGGACTGGGACCGGCTCCGGTCGCCGGGCGCGACCCAGGCCCAGAACAGCCGCAGCCCCACGCCCGCCGCCACGAAGACGGCCGTCAGCTCGAGCAGGCCGTGCGGCACGATCAGCCCGAAGAAGAGGCTGCCGCGGTCGTGCCGGATCATGATCGAGCCGATCAGCGCCAGGTTGGCCACGTTCTGGAACAGCACGTAGACCACCGGCAGACCCAGGATCCCGACCGCCACGCAGATGGCGGCCACCCATGCGTTGTTGGTCCACACCTGCGCCGCGAAGTGCGAGGCCGCCGACTCCTGGTAGTAGCCCGCGAAGTCGTTCTGCACCAGCTCGTTGACCTCCTTGGGGTCGAGGAGGGCGGACTCGACCTGCGGGTGCTGCAGCAGCCACCAGGCCATCACCGCCGTGACGGCGTACGACGTCACCATCACCCCCAACCACCACGCTCGCGTGCGGTAGAGCGCCGCCGGGAACCGGCG
Organism: uncultured Actinomycetota bacterium; assembly: GCA_963698945.1. Classification (GTDB taxonomy): domain Bacteria; phylum Actinomycetota; class Actinomycetes; order Propionibacteriales; family Nocardioidaceae; genus Marmoricola. Next base: position 61,068 of record CAVOST010000023.1, read on the forward strand.
CGTGAAGAAGGTGGCCACTCCGCCCCAGCTGGTCGTGCGCGTGCCCGCCGCGCGGGTCCTGGCCCGCGCCAGCAGGGCGCTCAGGTGGCCGATCACCTGCGGGTCGGGGGCCGTCGAGCGGATCACGCTCAGGTGCGTGGCCACCTCCTGGTAGAGGTCCACGAGCTCGTCGGCCTCGGGACCGGACGCGGGCCGACGCCTGGTCAGCTCCTCCAGTCGCTGCCACGCGCCCTGGTGCGCGCTGACGTAGGCGTCGAGATCCACCGGACCAACGGTACGGCCGAGAACTACTCTCGGGTCGTGACCGAGGATCTTGTCGACGGCTGGGCCGACTACACCTCGGTCGACCAGCTGGTCACCGGTGAGGCCGTCGCGCTGGAGCTGCCCGCAGCCTCCATCGGGATCCGCGTGGTCTCCTGCCTCATCGACATCACCATCGAGGGCGGGCTGCTCGTCGTCGGCATCATCCTGGGCTCGATGCTGGCCGTCGACGAGGCCACCGCAGCCGTGGTCAGCGTGCTGGCCGTGGCGCTCATCCTGGTCATCGGGCCCGCCACCCTGGAGACACTCACCTCGGGCCGCACGATCGGCAAGCTGGTGATGGGACTGCGGACGGTGCGCGACGACGCCGGCCCGATCTCCTTCCACCACTCGTTCATCCGCCAGCTCCTGGCGGTCATCGAGATCTGGATGTTCAGCGGCGTCCCGGCGCTGATCAGCGCCCTGGTCAGTCCCAAGGGCAAGCGGCTCGGCGACTACCTCGCCGGCACGTACGTCGTGCGCGACCGGGTGCCGCTGCGGCTGCCACGGCCCGTCGGGATGCCGCCCCACCTCGCGAGCTGGGCCCGCTCGGCGGACATCGCACCCCTTCCCGACTTCCTCGCCGTCTCGATGCGCCAGCTGGTCGGACGTGCGGCCACGTTGAGCCCCCAGGCCCGGGAACGGCTGGTGACCGACACCGTCAGCCAGGTCGCGCCGCTGGTCTCCCCACCGCCACCTCCGGGGACCCACCCCGAGGACTTCCTCGCCGCGGTCGCGGCCGAGCGCCGACGCCGCGACGAGCAGCGGCTCTGGCGCGAGGCCGAGCAGCGCTGGCGGCTGACCCAGAAGGCACACTGAGCGCCGACGGTCCGTGGACGGCTCGTGTGACGAATGGGGAGAGCGGACGTAACGTCTGTACATGGACGCGAACCCGCTTCCTGCGTTCCTCGTGATGGCCGCGATGGCCGCCGCCCCGGTCACGATCCTGTTCGCCATGCGGCACTTCCCGCAGTTCCTGGCCGGTCTCCGCCGGCTGCTGATCCGGCTGCACCTGTGGCGTCGCCCGCCCGTCGTGCCGACCGGTCCCCCGCTCGAACGGCTGGCGGCGGACCTGCGCCGCCTCTACCCCGGCGCCCACTTCCCCCAGAAGGGGGTCCGGATGCCCAAGCAGCGCGGCGTCCTGATGGCCTACGACCACAGGCTGGTCGAGGCGGCGCTCGCCCTCGACGTGCCGACGACGCTCGCCGACCTCCCGGCCGAGGGATTCGACCGGGAGGCCGAGCGACTGCGGGTCGAGCACGCACTCACCCAGGCGGGGCTGGTGTGGCAGGTCCGCGAGGACTGGCCCCGCGACCCTGCCGCGTAGCGGTCAGCTCCACCACGTTGCGCCGGGGTTGGCGATCCAGTCCCCGACGTAGACCGCCAGGTAGCCGATGACCGACAGCGCACCAAGCACCAGGGCTGCGATGGCGCGACCGGAACCGTGGCTCGCGCGGCGGCCGGCGTACCCCAGCATCAGGGCGGCCGCGCCCAGGATCACCGGCAGCCCGCGACCAGAAGGCGGGGACGACGATGGCCAGGCCCAGCGCACCCAGCACGACGCCCGCCCAACCGACGTGCTCGGCACGCAGACCACGGGGGACGGCGAGACCGAACACGAGGGCGAGGACGACGAGGTCGAAGACGGTGACGCTGATGGCCTCGGCGGCGCCGTCGGCGCGGGCCACGTTGAAGAAGGTGAAGACCAGGAACGTGATCACGGCGATGGGCAGCCGGGCACCGCGCACCCGGGCGCGGTCCTCGGTGGCGGAGCGGGTTCTCGGAACGGTGATGGAGCTCATGACGGTTCCTCTCGGAGGTGATGGACGCCGCCATCGTGGTCCGCGACGGGGTGGCCTCGTCGTCGCCCCTGACGGCGAACCTCGCTCGTCATCAGGAGTGACCTCCGGCGTCATCCTCAGGAGGGACCCGTAGCCCGCCTGGGGCCCCTACCGTGGTCCCATGCAGATCGGCCGACTGCTCCGCCGCCATGTCGATGCTCACCCTGGCGACGGCCTGGCGGTGGGTTACACCGTGGAGCTCCTGCGCTGGCCGTACCCCCTGCCCGGGCTCACCGATCCCGCTGGCCGTCACCGCGTGCATGGCGCTGGCGCTGCGACGGCGCTCACCTCTCATCGTCTTCGTGATCGTCACCGTGCTGAACGTCGCGGCCACGGACCTTGCGGGTCACGAGCTTCGACGGCAACTCCGTCTTCTTCACCGCCGTGCTTCATCTTCAACCTGTACTCGCTCGGCGCACACGCGCGTGGCGTCGAGGCGTGGCTGGGAGGGGTCGGCGTCGTCGCGACCATCGTCATGGCGGCCGTCTCCGACGGTGATCTGTCCCCGTCCGGCGTCTTCTTCTACACGGTGTTGTGCGGACTGCCGTGGGGCGCCGGCGTCGTGGTGCGGTTGCGGGTCGACCGTGTCGCCGAGCTCGCCGCGGCAATGCGGAGCTCAAGGACAGGGCCGAACGCGCGGTGGCCGACGAGCGCGCCCGGATCGCCCGTGAGCTGCACGACGTCGTGTCCCACGCCATCGCCGTCACGGTGCTGCAGGCCGCGCGGCGGCCGGCGCATGGTCGGTCGCGGACGAGGAGGCGGTACGACGGGCCTTGTCGGTCATCGAGCAGACGAACACCTCGGCCCTCGCGGACATGCGCCGGCTGCTGTCGTTGCTGCGCGATGCGGACGAGGAGGGAGCCCGCGACGAGCCCGCGCCGTCGCTGGACCGACTCTCCACGCTCGTGGACCAGGTGCGCGAGTCGGGGGTTCCGGTCGAGCTGGAGATCAGCGGCGAGCCACTCCCGATGCCGCCGGGTCTCGACCTGTCGGCCTACCGCATCGTGCAGGAAGCACTGACCAACGTGCTCAAGCACGCCGGCCCCGACGCCCGGGTGCGCGGTGCACGTCAGCTACGGCGCGGACGACCTCGAGCTGGCGGTGACCAACCAGGGTCGGGTCGAGTCCGGCGTCCAACGGGACCGGCCACGGACTGATCGGGATCCGGGAGCGTGCCTCGGTCGCCGGCGGGTCGGTCGAGGCGGGTCCGAGCGAGGACGGGTACGTCGTACGCGCGCGGCTGCCCTACCTGGCGGAGCCCCGATGATTCGCGTCGTGCTGGCCGACGACCAGCCGCTGGTGCGCACGGGTCTGCGGATGATCCTGGGCGTCGAGCCCGACATCGAGGTGGTCGGCGAGGCCGTCGACGGCCACGAGGCAGTGGAGCTCTGCCGGGAGCTGCGGCCGGACGTGGTGCTCATGGACGTGCGCATGCCCGGCCTCGACGGCATCGAGGCGACCCGGGCGGTGACCCAGGGCGAGGACCCGCCGCGCGTCCTGGTGCTCACCACCTTCGACCTCGACGACGTGCGTCTACGAGGCGCTGCGCGCCGGGGCCAGCGGCTTCCTGCTCAAGGACGCTCCCGAGGAGCGGCTGACGACGGCGATCCGGGTGGTCGCCGACGGTGGCTCGCTGTTCGCCCCGTCGGTCACCCGCCGTCTCATCGAGGAGTTCGCCCGCAGGACGACGACCACCGGCCAGGTCGAGGCGCTGGCGTCCCTGACCGAGCGGGAGACCGAGGTCCTCGAGCAGGTCGCGCGGGGGCTGTCGAACGCCGAGATCGCCGAGACGCTGTTCGTCACCGAGAACACCGTGAAGACGCACGTCGCCCGGTTGCTGATGAAGCTGGGCCTGCGCGACCGGGTGCAGGCGGTCGTGCTCGCCTACGAGTCCGGGTTGGTACGACCGCGCGCCTGACGCCGGTAGGCCAGGTCGGTGATCTCCCGCCCGTCGCTGAGACCCTTGCGCTCGAACTTGGTGACCGGCCGCTCGGACCAGCGCTCGACCACACCGCCCTGCAGGCACGGCTCGTCGTCGAGCACCCGGCGGACCTGCTCGGCGTAGTCGGCCCAGTCGGTGGCCAGCCGCCACCAGCCGCCCTCACTCAGCCGGCTGGCAGCCAGGGCGGCGAAGGCCGGCGTCACCAGGCGCCGCTTGTGGTGCCGCTTCTTGGGCCAGGGATCCGGGAAGAAGGTCCACAGCTCGCTCACCTCCCCCGGCGCGAACAGGTGCTCCAGGCACCAGATGGCGTCGACGGAGAGCAGCCGCACGTTGTCGGCACCCGCTTCGGCGAGCAGGCCGAGCGTGTGGGCGACTCCGGGGCGCCAGACCTCGAGCGCGACGACGTCGTACGACGGTCGCGCGGCCGCCAGGGCCGCCGTCGCCTCCCCCACGCCCGAGCCGATCTCGACGATCAGCGGAGCCTCCCGACCGAAGACGTCGCACCAGCGGAAGCCCGGGTCGTCCACGGCGTCGTCGGGCACCACCCAGTCGCGGTGGTGGGCGTCCCACGACTGCTGCTGCGAGGGCGTGAACCGGCCCCCGCGGCGGGAGTAGGTGCGCACCTCGCGCATCCGGCGCCCGTCCTCGGTGAACCGCTGGCGCGGCCGGGCGGGGTGCTGGTGCTGCTCCATGCCGGACATTCTCGCGGTGCGCCCCGCGACCACTAGATTGCCCCCATGGTCGACGCCGGACGGGTGCAACAGCTTCGGGCCGGCGAGGAGCAGCGATTCGCCGAGACCCACCCGCGCTCAGCGGAGCTCGCGGAGGCGGCCCGAGGCTCGTTGCTCGCCGGGGTGCCGATGCCGTGGATGACGCGGTGGCCGGGACCCTTCCCGGTGTTCGCGGAGTCGGCGACGGGTGCGCACCTGGTGGACGTCGACGGCATCGAGTACGTCGACCTGTGCCTGGGCGACACCGGAGCGATGACAGGTCATGCACTCCCGCAGGTGCGCGACGCGCTCGTGCGACAGTCCGAGCGGGGCATCACCACCATGCTGCCCTCCCCCGACGCGGCCTGGGTCGGCGAGGAGCTGTCGCGGAGGTTCGGCCTGCCGCAGTGGCAGCTCGCGATGTCGGCGACCGACGCCAACCGGTTCGTGCTGCGCTTCGCCCGGCACCTGACCGGGCGGCCGCGGATCGCGGTCATGGACTGGTGCTACCACGGCACGGTCGACGAGACCTGGCCGTGCTGGAGGGCGACCGGGTGGTACCCCGCCCGGGCGCGCTGGGTCCGCAGGTGGACGTGGCCACCACCACGGCCGTCGTCCCGTTCAACGACCTCGACGCCCTGGACCGCCGGCTCGCCGAGGGCGACGTCGCGTGCCTGCTGATGGAGCCGGCGCTGACCAACATCGGCATCGTGCTGCCGGAGGACGGCTACCTCGAGGGCGTCCGCGAGATCACCCGGCGCCACGGCGTGCTGCTCGTCAACGACGAGACCCACACCCTGTGTGCCGGCCCCGGTGGCGCCACCGCGGCCTGGGGCCTCGAGCCCGACCTCGTGGTGGTGGGCAAGCCCATCGGTGGCGGCGTACCGTGCGGCGGCGTACGGGATGACCGCCGAGGTGGCCGAGCAGCTCTCAGGACCGATGCTCGGCCACGAGATCGACGTCGCTGGCGTGGGCGGCACCCTGACGGCGAACGCACTCGCGCTCGCAGCGGTGCGCGCGACCCTGTCGACCTGCCTGCGCGAGGAGGACTTCGCCGTGGCGATCCCGCTGGCCGAGCGGTTCACCGACGGTGTCGCGTCGGTGATCGAGCAGCACGACCTGCCCTGGCACGTGCAACGGCTCGGCTGCCGGGCGGAGTACTGGTTCTGCCCGCCGCCCCGCGACGGTGCCGCCGCAGCCGCCGCGGTCGACGAGGACCTCGAGGGCTTCCTGCACCTGTGGTGCCTCAACCGCGGCGTCCTGCTCACGCCGTTCCACAACATGGCGCTGTTCTCCCCGGCGCACGTCGAGGCGGACGTCGACCGGCACACCGAGGTCTTCGGCGAGGCGGTCGCTGCGCTGGTCGGCTAGCGCGTGGGGGCGGTTTCCCATGCGAGGAACCCTTTTTGACCGGCCGCGCTGACCGAGCACAGCTTCTTGCCTCAGAACACAGGAAGTTTCCTGTGGTTCGAGGCAGAAAAGGTTCCTCCCATGGGAAACCGGCAGACGCCCCACAAAGCAGAACGGCCCCGGACCACGAAGGTCCGGGGCCGCTCGTGTGGGTGCTAGATCACTTGGTGATCTTGGTGACCCGACCGGCGCCGACGGTGCGGCCGCCCTCGCGGATCGCGAAGCGGAGGCCGTCCTCCATCGCGATCGGCTGGATCAGCTCCACCGACATGTCGGTGTTGTCGCCGGGCATGACCATCTCGCGGCCCTCGGGCAGCGAGACGACGCCGGTCACGTCCGTCGTACGGAAGTAGAACTGCGGCCGGTAGTTGTTGAAGAACGGCGTGTGCCGGCCACCCTCCTCCTTCGACAGGATGTAGACCGAGGCGTCGAAGTTGGTGTGCGGGGTGGTGGTGCCGGGCTTGATCACGACCATGCCGCGCTCGACGTCCTCGCGCTTGGTGCCGCGGAGCAGCAGACCGACGTTCTCGCCGGCCTGGCCCTCGTCGAGCAGCTTGCGGAACATCTCGACGCCGGTGACCGTGGACTTCTGCGAGCCCTCGCGGATGCCGATGATCTCGACCTCCTCGTTGACCTTCACGATGCCACGCTCGATGCGGCCGGTGATGACCGTGCCGCGACCGGTGATGGTGAAGACGTCCTCGACAGGCATCAGGAACGGCTTCTCGGTGTCGCGCTCGGGCTGCGGGATGTACTCGTCGACGGCGGTCATCAGCTCCATGATCGACTCCGACCACTTCGCGTCGCCGTTGAGCGCCGGGTACGCGGCGACCCGGACGACGGGTACGTCGTCACCGGGGAACTCGTACTCGCTGAGGAGCTCGCGCACCTCCATCTCGACGAGCTCGATGAGCTCCTCGTCGTCGACCATGTCGCACTTGTTGAGCGCGACGACCAGGGCGGGCACGCCGACCTGGCGGGCGAGCAGCACGTGCTCGCGGGTCTGCGGCATCGGGCCGTCGGTGGCCGCCACGACCAGGATCGCGCCGTCCATCTGCGCAGCACCGGTGATCATGTTCTTGATGTAGTCGGCGTGACCGGGGCAGTCGACGTGGGCGTAGTGCCGCGCGTCGGTCTGGTACTCGATGTGCGCGATGGAGATCGTGATACCGCGCTGCCGCTCCTCGGGGGCCTTGTCGATCTGGTCGAAGGCCTCGGTGCCGGGGTTCGCGACCGGGTCGTGGTCGTGCAGCACCTTCGAGATCGCTGCGGTCAACGTCGTCTTGCCGTGGTCGATGTGACCGATCGTGCCGATGTTGACGTGCGGCTTGGTCCGCTCGAACTTCGCCTTAGCCACTGGGGGCTCCTCCTGGTTGTCGTTTCTTGACTCGTAGTTGCAATGCTGGTGCTGCCGAGGGCCGTGACGTTACTCGCCGCGGACCTTCTTGATGATCTCGTCGGCGACGTTCTGGGGAACCTCGGCGTACGAGTCGAACTCCATCGAGTACGACGCCTGACCGGAGGTCTTCGACCGCAGGTCCCCAACGTACCCGAACATCTCGGAGAGCGGCACGATGGCTTCTACCACCCGATCGCCCGACCGCTCCGACATCGACTGCACCTGTCCGCGGCGCGAGTTGATGTCTCCGATGACGTCACCCAGGAAGGTCTCCGGGGTGACGACCTCGACCGCGAACATGGGCTCGAGCAGCACCGGCTTGGCCATGCGGGCTGCCTCCTTGAAGGCCGCGTTGCCCGCGATCTTGAACGCCAGCTCCGAGGAGTCGACGTCGTGGTAGGCGCCGTCCTCGAGCGAGAACTTCACGTCGACCATCGGGTAGCCGGCGAGCACGCCGAACTCCATCGCCTCCTGGGCGCCCTGGTCGACCGAGGGGATGTACTCGCGCGGGACGCGGCCACCGGTCACGTTGTTGACGAACTCGTAGCCCGCTCCGCGACCGGTCTCCGGGTCGAGGCTGGGCTCGAGGGTGATGCTCACCTTGGCGAACTGGCCGGACCCACCGGTCTGCTTCTTGTGGTGTAGGAGTGCTTCTCCACCTTGCGGCGGATCGTCTCGCGGTAGGCGACCTGCGGCTTGCCGACGGTGGCCTCGACGCGGAACTCGCGCTTCATCCGGTCGACCAGGATCTCCAGGTGGAGCTCGCCCATGCCGGCGATGATCGTCTGCCCGGTCTCCTCGTCGGCCTTGACGGTGAAGGTGGGGTCCTCGTCGGAGAGCCGCTGGATCGCGGTGGAGAGCTTCTCCTGGTCACCCTTGGTCTTGGGCTCGATCGCGACCTCGATCACCGGGGCCGGGAAGGTCATCGACTCCAGCATCACCGGGTGCTGGCTGGTCGCACAGGGTGTGACCGGTCTTGGTCTCCTTGAGCCCCATGACGGCCACGATCTGGCCCGCGCCGACCGACGCGATCTCCTCACGCTTGTTGGCGTGCATCTGGTAGACCTTGCCGATCCGCTCCTTGCGCCCGGTCACGGAGTTGAGCACGTTGGCGCCCGCCTCGAGCTTGCCGGAGTAGACGCGGACGTAGATCAGCTTGCCGAGGTGGGGGTCGGTGGCGATCTTGTAGGCCAGGCCGGAGAAGGGCTCGGAGTCGCTCGGCTGGCGGACGATCTCCTCGTCCTCGTCGTTGACCGCGTGACCCTTGATGCCGTCGATGTCCAGCGGCGAGGGCAGGTACTTCACGACCGCGTCGAGCAGCGGCTGCACGCCCTTGTTCTTGAAGGCGGTGCCGCACAGGACGGGGTTGAGCTTGTCGGCGAGGGTCGCGCGACGGATGGCCGCGTCGAGCTCCTCGACGGTGAACTCGCCCTCGTCGAGGAACTTCTCCATGACCTCGTCGTCGGCGTCGGCCAGCGTCTCGAGCAGCTTCTCGCGGTACTCCGCTGCCTGGTCGGCCAGCTCCGCGGGGATCTCCTCGACCTCGTAGTCCTCGCCCATGGTGGTCTCGCCGCGCCAGGTGAGCGCGCGCATGCCGACGAGGTCGACGACGCCGATGAAGTCGGCCTCGGCCCCGATCGGGAGCTGCAGCACGAGCGGGGTGCTGTTGAGCCGCTCGACCATCATGTCGACGCAGCGCCAGAAGTCGGCACCGGTGCGGTCGAGCTTGTTGACGAAGCACATCCGCGGCACGGAGTACTTGTTGGCCTGGCGCCAGACCGTCATCGTCTGCGGCTCGACACCGGCGACACCGTCATAGACCGCGACCGCGCCGTCGAGGACGCGCAGCGAGCGCTCCACCTCGGCGGTGAAGTCGACGTGCCCGGGGGTGTCGATGATGTTGATCTGGTGGTCCTTCCACCAGCAGGTGGTCGCAGCGGAGGTGATGGTGATGCCGCGCTCCTGCTCCTGCTCCATCCAGTCCATCGTGGCGGCGCCCTCGTGCACCTCACCGATCTTGTAGGTGATCCCCGTGTAGAACAGGATCCGCTCGGTGGTGGTGGTCTTGCCGGCATCGATGTGCGCCATGATGCCGATGTTCCGGACCTTGTTGAGGTCCGTGGTGATGTCGACGGCCACGGTAGGTCTTCGATCTCCTCGGTAGTGGTGTCAGGGATGTGGAGTACGGCGCCGGTGGACGGTCGGTCCGGGGCGTCGTACCCAGATCACCAGCGGTAGTGCGCGAAGGCCTTGTTGGACTCGGCCATCTTGTGGGTGTCCTCGCGCTTCTTCACAGCGGCGCCGAGGCCGTTGGAGGCGTCGAGGATCTCGTTCATCAGCCGCTCGGACATGGTCTTCTCTCGACGGTCCTGGGCGTAGCCGACCAGCCAGCGCAGCGCGAGCGTCGTGCTGCGGTTGGGCTTGACCTCGATGGGCACCTGGTACGTGGCACCACCGACGCGGCGGGACTTCACCTCGATCGAGGGCTTGACGTTGTCGAGCGCGCGCTTCAGCGTGACGACCGGGTCGGTGCCGGTCTTCTCACGAGTGCCTTCGAGGGCGCTGTAGACGATGCGCTGAGCGACCTGCTTCTTGCCGTCGACCAGCACCTTGGAGACGAGCTGGGAGACCAGCTGAGACCCGAAGACCGGGTCCATGTCGACGGGCCGCTTCGGGGCCGGACCCTTGCGGGGCATTAGCTCTTCTCCTTCTTCGCGCCGTAGCGGCTGCGGGCCTGCTTGCGGTTCTTGACGCCCTGGGTGTCGAGCGAGCCGCGGATGATCTTGTAGCGGACGCCGGGGAGGTCCTTCACCCGGCCGCCGCGCACGAGCACGATGGAGTGCTCCTGCAGGTTGTGGCCCACGCCCGGGATGTAGGCCGTGACCTCGACGCCGCTCGAGAGGCGCACGCGGGCGACCTTGCGGAGGGCGGAGTTCGGCTTCTTCGGGGTGGTGGTGTAGACGCGGGTGCAGACACCGCGTCGCTGGGGCGAACCCTTCAGGGCGGGTGTCTTGTTCTTCGACACCTTGTCCTGGCGGCCCTTGCGGACCAGCTGGTTGATCGTGGGCACCTGGTGGTTCCCTTTCCTGTCTGCTCTCAGTACCCGGCGCTCTGCCGGGCACGACGGTCTTGCGCTGTTGCGATTGGTGCGGGTGGCGGCGCCTGGTGAGAAGAGGGCACGCCAACAGGCCTGGTTCACCCAGACACAAGGGGCAACACTACCGGGCAGCTCCAGCGGGGGCAAAACGTGGATGCAGCAGCTGCGCGAGGTGGACCGCCCTTTGCCCAGCCAGGTCGTCGAGCTGGGTGCGGCAGGAGAAACCGTCTGCCAGAACAACGGCCCCGGCTCCGGCATTCCGTACGGCGGGCAGCAGGTCGTGCTCGGCCACCGCCACCGAGACCTCGTAGTGGCCCTCCTCGACCCCGAAGTTCCCGGCCAGCCCGCAGCACCCCCCGACCCGCGTGATCGACGCGCCCGTCCGGGCCAGCAGCGCGGCGTCGGTCTCCCAGCCGATCACCGCGTGGTGGTGGCAGTGCGGCTGGGCCACCACCTCGACCCCGGTGAGGTCGGGCGGGGTCCAGGACCCGTCGTCCACCCGCTCCGCGAGGAACTCGGCCAGCGAGCGCATCCCCGCCGCGACCTCCCCCGCTCGAGGGTCGGCGACGAGCTGGGCGGCGTCCTCCCGGATGGCGGCCAGGCAGCTGGGCTCGAGCCCGATCACGGGCTTCCCGCCGGCCACGTAGCCGTGGAGGGTCTCGACGGCGCGGCCGACGATCTTCCGCGCGGCCGACAGCTGCCCGGTGGTGATCCAGGTCAGTCCGCAGCAGGCCGCCTCGGGGATGACGGCCGCCCGCAGGCCCATGGTCTCGAGGAGCTCGATGGCCGCGCGGCCCGTGTCGGCGGCGAACCGGTCGGTGAAGGAGTCGGCCCAGATCCAGACGTCGACGTTGGCCGGCAGCGGCGAGCGGCCGGAGCGAAGCGGCCGCGGCGAGAAGCGCGGCAGGCTCCGCCGCTGGTCGACGCCGGCCGCGGCCCTGGCCAGCCGGGCCACGGAACGGCTCCTGAGCATGGCGTTGGCCAGCCGCGGCGGCGTCATCCGCGCCCATCGCGGGAGCTGGCCCAGCGCGTAGTGGGAGCGGGGGCGCAGCCCGCCGGCGTACTTCTGCGCCAGCGCCTCCGACTTGTAGGTCGCCATGTCGATGCCCGTCGGGCAGTCCCGGGCACATCCCTTGCAGGACAGGCACAGGTCGAGCGCGTCGGCGACTGCAGGGTCGTCGAAGCCGAGGGCGCCGGTCGCGACGTCCTGCAGGACGCGGGCGCGGCCTCGGGTGGAGTCCTTCTCCTCGCGGGTGGCGAGGTACGACGGGCACATCACGCCGCCTGCCGCCGTGTTGTCGGCGATGCACTTTCCCACGCCGGTGCATCGGTGGACCGCGCCGGAGAAGGAGCCGGCGTCGTGGACCAGCCGCAGCGTGGGACGGACCGGCCGTCCCGGGGCTGCCAGTCGCAGGTCGGCGTCGAACGGAGCAGGGTCGACGAGGACACCGGGGTTGAGCAGGTTGTCGGGGTCGAGGAGCCGCTTGGCCTGCCGCATCAGGCCGATGGCCTCGGGCGAGTACATCCGCGGGAGCAGCTCCGAGCGCGCCCGGCCGTCGCCGTGCTCGCCGGACATCGAGCCGCCGTACGACGCCACCAGGTCGGCGGCCTGCTCGACGAAGCTCCGGAAGCGCGACCGACCGCCCCGGTCCTCGAGCTCGAAGTCGATGCGAACGTGCACGCAGCCGTCGCCGAAGTGGCCGTAGGGAACCCCGTCGAGCCGGTTCTCCTGCAGCAACCGGTCGAAGTCGCGGAGGTAGGCGCCCAGCTTGGCCGGGGGAACCGCGGCGTCCTCCCAGCCCGAGTGCGCGGGGCGGGCAAGTGAACGCGCGGCCAGCCCGGCGCCGTCCTCGCGGATGCGCCACAGGGCGAGCTGCTCGGCACGGTCGGTGACCACCCGGTGGGTGACTCCTGCGTCGCGTGCGACGGCCTCGGCCAGGGCACCCGCCTCCTCGGGCGAGTCGGCGGTCACCTCGGCGAACAGCCAGCCGCCGCCGGCCGGCAGCTCGGGGTGGCCGGTGAGGGTGGCGACGATGCGCTCGCCGAGTCCCTCGCACGCCACCAGGTCGTGCTGCAGCAGGGCCGGAACGGCGTCGGCGGCCTCGGCCATGTCGGCGTACCCGAGGACGGCCAGCGCACGGGCGGGCGCGTCCTCGACCAGCCGCACGGTTGCCTCGAGCACCAGGCCGAGCGTGCCCTCGGTGCCGACCAGGAAGCGGTCGAAGCGGCGGTCGCGCTCGGGCAGCAGGTGCTCGAAGCAGTAGCCCGACACCTGGCGGCCGAAGCGGCCGAACTCGGTTCGGACCGCGGCGAGGTGCTCGTCGACCAGGGCGTTCAGGGCGTCGTGGCCACCGTCGCTCGTCGAGACCACCGTGCCGTCGGCGAGCAGCACGGTCAGCGCCTCGACGTTGTCGACGGTCCGGCCGTAGCCGAGCGCACGGGAGCCACAGGCGTTGTTGCCGATCATCCCGCCGATCGTGCAGCGGGTGTGGGTCGACGGGTCCGGACCGAACCGCAGGCCGGCCGCCACCGCCTGCCTCTGCAGGGCCGCGTGGACCACGCCCGGTTGGACCTGGGCGGTCCGGGCCTCCTGGTCGATCGAGAGCACGCGGTCGAGGTGCCGGCTGGTGTCGACGACGATGCCGGGTCCGACGGCGTTGCCGGCGATCGAGGTCCCCGCTCCCGCATGGTCAGTGGGGTGCCGGTCTCACGGGCCACCGCCATGGTCGCGACCAGGTCGTCCCGGTCACGGGGGCGCACGACGACCCGCGGCTCGATGCGGTAGAGCGAGGCGTCGCTGGCGTACAGCGACCGGGCGAGTGCGGAGTCGTCGACGTCCGTGACCCCGGCCCGGTGCAGCGCGTCGAGAAGGCCGGCGCTCACCACAGGTCGAGCGAGCGGGTGAGGATCCCCGCGACGTCGTCCTCGGTGACCGCGCGAGGTGCCGTGGCGAGCAGCCGCTGCTGCTTCATGGCCCCCTCCACGAGGTCGTCGACGTCGTCCTTGTCGTAGCCGACCGCCGCCAGCCCGTTGGGGATGGCGATGTCGCGCATCAGTTCGGTCAGCACGGCCGGCAGCGCGTCGGGGCCGGCGTAGGTGTGGTCGGGCGCCAGCAGCCCGGCGGCGCGGAGGTGGCGCTCGGGCGAGGCCTCGAAGGTCCAGCGGAAGGCTTCCGGCGCGGTCAGCGAGACGGCCATGCCGTGCGGGACCATCGCCTCCTCGTCGGGGTAGCCCTCGGGGCGGAAGTCCCGGACCCGCCCGGCGATGGGATAGGCGTTCGCGTGCGGGATGTGCACGCCGGCGTTGCCGAAGCCGAGGCCGGCGAACGTCGCGGCCATCGCCATCTCGTGGCGTGCGTCGCGGTCGT
>CAVOST010000024.1:0-60556 GCA_963698945.1 uncultured Actinomycetota bacterium
CACGAGGTCGCGCAGGGCTACGAGACGGTCACCGATCCCAGCGTGTACGTGCGGTTCCCGCTGACCTCGGGTTCGTGGGCGGAGGAGGGAGCCGCGCTGCTGGTGTGGACGACCACGCCGTGGACGCTCGTGTCCAACACGGCCGTGGCGGTGCGGCCCGACGTGACCTACGTGCTCGCGACCGACGGCACCGAGAAGCTGGTCGTGGCCGAGGCGCTGCTCGGCGCGGCGCTCGGCGAGGGCTGGACGGTCGAGGGATCGGTGCTCGGCTCGGAGATGGAGCGCTGGACCTACCAGCGCCCGTTCGAGCTGGTGGAGTTCCCGCCGGTCGAGGAGGGTGGCACGGCCCCCCACCTCGTCGTGCTCGCGGACTACGTCACCACCGAGGACGGCACCGGCCTGGCGCACCAGTCGCCCGCGTTCGGCGCGGACGACATGGAGGTCTGCCGCTCCTACGGGCTGCCGACCGTCGTGCCCGTGCGGTCGAACGGCCACTTCTCCGACGACATCCCGCTGGTCGGCGGACAGTTCTTCAAGCACGCGGACGCCGACCTGGTCCGCGACCTGGAGTCGCGTGGCCTGATGTTCCGGCACGCGCCCTACGAGCACAGCTACCCGCACTGCTGGCGCTGCCACACCGCGTTGATGTACTACGCGCAGCCGTCGTGGTACGTGCGCACCACCCAGGTCAAGGACGCGCTGCTCCAGGAGAACGAGAAGACCAACTGGTTCCCGGACACCATCAAGCACGGCCGCTACGGCGACTGGCTCGAGAACAACATCGACTGGGCGCTCTCGCGCAGCCGCTACTGGGGCACGCCGCTGCCGATCTGGCGTTGCGGCGAGGACCACCAGACCTGTGTCGGCTCACGCGCCGAGCTCTCCGAGCTCACCGGCACCGACCTGTCCGACCTCGACCCGCACCGGCCCTACGTCGACGACGTGACCTTCCCCTGCCCCACCTGCGGCCAGCCCGCCAAGCGGGTGCCGGAGGTCATCGACGCCTGGTTCGACTCCGGCTCGATGCCGTTCGCCCAGTGGGGCTACCCCCACGTCGATGGATCGGCAGCGCTGCTGGAGCAGGCCTATCCGGCGGACTTCATCTGCGAGGCGATCGACCAGACCCGCGGCTGGTTCTACACGCTGATGGTCGTGGGGACGCTCGCCTTCGACGAGTCGTCGTACCGCAACGTGCTGGTCCTGGGGCACATCATGGCCGAGGACGGACGCAAGATGTCCAAGCACCTCGGCAACATCCTCGAGCCGATCCCGCTGATGGACGAGCACGGCGCCGACGCGGTGCGCTGGTTCATGGCCGCCGGCGGGTCGCCGTGGGCGGCTCGTCGCGTCGGGCACACCACCATCCAGGAAACGGTCCGCAAGGTCCTGCTGACCTACTGGAACACGGTGGCCTTCCAGGCGCTCTACGCCAACCTCTCCGACTGGGAGCCGGGGTCCGCGGCGCCCGACCTCGCCGACCGGCCGGTGCTGGACCGCTGGGCGCTCTCGGAGGCCCACCGGCTGGTGCAGGGCGTGACCACCGCGATGGAGTCCTTCGACACCCAGCGGGCGGGATCGCTGCTGTCGGCGTACGTCGACGACCTGTCCAACTGGTACGTGCGCCGCTCACGCCGCCGCTTCTGGGCCGGCGACGCGGCGGCCCTGGCCACGCTGCACGAGTGCCTGTACGTCGTCACGCTGCTGATGGCACCGTTGGCGCCGTTCATCACCGAGCGGGTGTGGCGCGACCTCTTCGCCAGCACGTCGACGGAGCTGCCGGAGTCGGTGCACCTTGCCTCGTGGCCCGTCGTCGACGGCGCGCTGGTCGACGACGACCTCGCGGTCCAGGTGCGACTGGCCCGCCGGCTGGTCGAGCTCGGCCGCGCGGCGCGAGCGGAGGCCAAGGTGAAGACCCGGCAGCCCCTGCGACGGGCACTCGTGGCCACCAGTGCCTACAACAGGCTCTCGGAGGAGCTGCGCCGAGAGGTGACCGACGAGCTGAACGTCGCCGACCTCGAGCCGCTCACCGGGGCCGGGTCCGACCTCGTCGACCACAGCGCCAAGGGCAACTTCCGGGCCCTCGGCAAGCGGTTCGCGCGCGACACCCCGCGCGTCGCGGCCGCCATCGCGGCAGCCGACGCGGCCGCTCTGGCCGCCAGCCTGGCCGCGGACGGCCGCGCACAGGTCACGGTGCTGGACGAGGCCGGCGACGCCACCACGGTCGAGGTGCTGGCCGAGGAGGTGCTGGTCTCCGAGCGACCGCGCGAGGGCTGGTCCGTGGTCAACGAGCAGGGCGAGACCGTCGCGCTGGACCTCGAGCTCACCGACGAGCTGCGACGAGCCGGCCTGGCCCGCGAGGTCATCCGGCTCGTCCAGGAGGCGCGCAAGAACACCGGGTTCGACGTCTCCGACCGGATCGTGCTGACCTGGCACGCCGGCGACGACGCGGGATCCATGCTGGCGCAGGCGATGGCCGAGCACGCCGACCTCGTCGCAGGCGAGGTGCTGGCCACGACCATGACCCAGGCCGCGTCCTCGGACGGACTCGACCAGGTGGACGCGGACCTCGGTCTGGCCTTCAGCGTCGAACGGGTCTGAGGACCGGGTCCGTCAGCCGGCAGCAGCCTCGTCGGTCTCGCCGGAACCGTCGAGCGCGGCCAGCTGCTCGGTGAAGTAGCTCTTCAGGCGGCCGCGGTACTCCCGCTCGAAGGTGCGCAGGTTCGCCACCTCGGTGTCCAGGCGGGTCTTCTCGCGCTCGATCTCACCGAGCACCTCGCGGCGTCGGTTGTCGGTCTCGGCGTCGAGCTGCTGGGCCCTGGTGCGCGCCTCCGTGTCGAGCTGCTCGGCCTTGGCCAGGCTCTCGGCCTGGACGCGCTCGGCGTCGGTGCGGGCTGCGACGACGATCTCCTCGGCCTCCTGGCGCGCCTCGGCGACCAGCTCGTCGGCGTTGCGGGTGGCCAGCTCGAGCAGCCGCGTGGCGGCGCTGGAGGCCTCGGCCGCAGTCGTCACCCTGATCTCCTCGGAGGGGGCGACCGGCCTGGGCTCGGTGCGCTCCGGCTCCTCGACCTTGGGCTCGGGCTTCGGCTCGACCTTGTCCTCGACCGGCTCCGGGACCTTCTCCTCGACCGCGACCGGCGCGGGAGGGGTCTCACCCGTGGCGGAGAGCTTCGCACGCAGGTCATCGTTCTCCCGGTGCAGGCGAGACAGCTCGGCCTCGACCTCGTCGAGGAACGCGTCGACCTCGCCCATGTCGTAGCCCTCGCGGAGCCGCACCGGCGTAAAGCGCTTGTTGCTCACGTCCTCTGGCGTCAGCGGCATGACCTCACCTGTCCCCTGTGTCGAGCTGTGCCTATGTCCTGCGTACGACGCGCCGACCGGGCGGCGTACGTGCGGGTGAACCATAACCCGACCTGCGGCTCGCGCGAGGGGGTCCCCGGGAGGACGAGACGGCTCAGCTCAGGAAGATGACCTGGTTCAGGCGCTGGAGGATGTAGCAGATGATCAGCAGGGCCACGAAGCTGAGGTCGATGGCCATCCCGCCCAGCCGCAGCGGGGGGATGACGCGGCGCAGCGCCTTCACCGGGCGGGTCGGTGGCGGAGTAGACGCCCTCGAGCACGACCAGGACCGGCCCCCGTGGGACCCACGAGCGGGCGAAGAACTGGATCCAGTCGACGATCAGGCGCACGAACAGCAGCACGATGAAGACACCGAGCACGAGCGCGATGATCTCGCCGATGAGGATCACGAAGGTGACTCTAGAAGGTGGGTCGAAACCGAGAGGCCCACTGTCAGCTCTGGTTGAAGAAACCGCCCTCGGCGATCCGCTGCTTGTCCTCGGCGGCAACGGAGACATTCGGCGGCGAGAGCAGGAAGACCTTGTTGGTCACCCGCTCGATCGACCCGCGGACCGAGAAGACCAGGCCGGCGGCGAAGTCGACCAGCCGCTTGGCGTCGGTGTCGTCCATCTCGGAGAGGTTCATGATCACCGGCACGCCGTCACGGAAGTTCTCACCGATCACACGCGCCTCGTTGTAGGTGCGCGGGTGCAGCGTGGTGATCCGGGAGAGCGGGGCGACGGAGGTGGCACCCCCCGACGGCAGAGCGCTGCGAGGGCACGCTGGGCCGGCGACGCTCCGCGAGGTTGGCGACGGGAGCCGCTGGCTCGGTCCCGGGCGGCGTCGTTGCGACGCGCGGGCTCGTCGTAGTCGTTCTCCACGTCGACGTACTCGCCCTCGGCGTCCTCGAGCAGGCCGAGGTAGACGCCCATCTTCCGCATCGCGCTCATGTGTCGTGTCCCCTGCTCTCGTGGCGTTTCGCGGTGCCGCAGGCACCTGCTCCGATCTGTTCGGACACTACTGGAACGCGGGCCTCGGACCGAGGACCGCTGAGCCAATCCGCAGGTGTGTCGCACCGTGCCGGATGGCGTCCTCGAGGTCGCCACTCATGCCGGCCGAGACCCAGGTGGCGTCGGGCGCAGTCCGGCGTACGTCGGCGGCGACGCCGGCGAGCGTGGCTGAAGGCCTCGGCCGGGTCGCCGTCGAGCGGGGCCACCCCCATGACGCCGCGCAGCACCAGGCCGGGGGCCTCGAGGATGCGCTCGACGAGATCCGGCACGGCGTCGACGTCGGCGCCGGATCGTCCGGCCGCGCCGGGCGGGTCCAGGCTGACCTGCACCAGCACGTCGAGGTCGCGACCGCGCTCCACGGCGCCCCGGCTCAGGCCGCCCACGAGCTTGGCCCGGTCGAGGGAGTGGACCACGTCGGCGTAGGAGGCCACGGCGGCCGCCTTGTTGCTCTGCAACCCGCCCACGAAGTGCCAGGTGAGCCCCAGGTCCGCGCACTCCTCCGCCTTGGCGACGGCCTCCTGGTGCCGGTTCTCGCCGACGTCGCGGACACCGAGGCCGGCGAGCAGCCGCACGTCCGAGGCGGGGAAGAACTTGGTGATGACCACGAGGGTGATCTCCTCGGGCCGGCGACCGGCCTCCGAGCACGCGCTGGCGATGCGTGCGTGCACGCGTTCGAGACCGGCCTCGACCTCGGCCAACCTGTCGTCACTCATGGCCTTCTCACGATCACACCCGCCGACCGGCCGGCGGAGGCGCCGTCTCGCCGGTGCGAGTAGAGATCGGGTGACTCCAGGGTGCAGCGTGCGACGTCGACGACCGCCACGCCCGCACGCTCGAGCTGGGCCGTGACGCCGGCACCGATGTCGAGCGCGGGCGTTCCCCACGACGTCGAGGCGGCCGTCGCGGGTTCCCTGGCGGCCACCTCCTGCCGGAGCTCGGCCGGCACCTCGTAGCAGCTGCCGCAGATATGCGGGCCCACCCAGGCGGTCAGGTCGGCGGCCCCCATCGACCGCATCCGCTCGACGCAGGCCGTGACGACGCCGTCGCGGACACCGTTGCGGCCGGCGTGGGCCGCGCCGATCACACCGGCGACGGGGTCGGCCAGCAGCACGGGGACGCAGTCGGCCACGCGGACCATCAGCACGACCTCGGCCCGGTCGGTCACCACGGCGTCACACTGCTCCCTGCCGCCACCGGCCTCGACGACGCGGGTGCCGTGCACCTGCTCCATGTCGGCCAGCGCTGCCCCCGGCGCGAAGTCCTCCAGCAGGAGCTCCACGTTGCGCCGGCGAGCCTCCGGGTCGTCGGCGCCGACAAGGGCCAGGTCGAGGCTGTCGAAGGGCACAGCACTGACCCCGTCGTACCTGTCGGTGAAGGCCAGGTCGACGGGGCCGGTGCTGCCGCGGTGGAAGTACACCCGGTGATTGTGGCGCGGCGTTGACCTACTTCAGGAAGTCGGGCACGTCGAGCTCGTCGTCGTCGAAGCTCGGCCGCACGGAGGCGGACTGGTGCGGGAGGCTGCCGGACGTTCCCTCCGCAGCGCTCTTGGACGCACCCACCGTCACCGGCTCGCGCCGCTCGCTGGGCTGCTCCTGCTGAGCCTTGCGCTGCTCCGCGATCGCCCGAGCCGCCGCCAGGGTCTCTTCCTGCGACTGCGCCTTCGCTGCCGGCCTGGGCCGCAGACCATGGCCCTCGTCACGGCGCTTGGGGCGTCCACCTTCGAAGCCGGCGGCGATCACGGTCACGCGGACCTCGTCACCGAGGGCGTCGTCGATGGTGGCGCCGAAGATGATGTTGGCGTCGGCGTGCACCGCCTCGGAGACCATCGCGGCCGCCTCGTTGATCTCGAACAGGCCGAGGTCGGATCCGCCTGCGATGGAGAGCAGCACGCCCTGGGCCCCGTCGATCGACTCCTCCAGCAGCGGACTGCTGACGGCGAGCTCGGCCGCCTCGACCGCGCGGTTGTCGCCGCGGGCCGAGCCGATGCCCATCAGGGCGGAGCCGGCGTTGCTCATCACCGACTTCACGTCGGCGAAGTCGAGGTTGATCAGGCCGGGGGTGGTGATCAGGTCGGTGATGCCGGAGACACCTTGCAGGAGCACCTGGTCGGCCTGCTTGAACGCGTCGAGCATGCTCACGCTGCGGTCGGAGATCATCAGCAGCTTGTCGTTGGGGATGACGATGAGGGTGTCGACCTCTTCGCGCAGGGTCGCGATGCCCTCCTCCGCGGAGGTCGCGCGCCGGCGGCCCTCGAAGGCGAACGGCCGCGTCACCACACCGATCGTCAGGGCACCGATCGAGCGGGCGATCTTGGCCACGACGGGTGCGCCGCCGGTGCCGGTGCCGCCACCCTCGCCGGCGGTCACGAAGACCATGTCGGCGCCCTTGAGCACCTCCTCGATCTCCTCGGCGTGGTCACTCGCTGCCTGCGAGCCCACGCCCGGGTTGGCACCCGCGCCGAGACCACGGGTCAGCTCGCGGCCGATGTCGAGCTTCACATCGGCGTCACTCATCAACAGGGCCTGTGCATCGGTGTTGATCGCGATGAACTCGACGCCCCTCAGCCCGACCTCGATCATCCGGTTGACGGCGTTGACTCCACCTCCACCAATACCCACGACCTTGATCACGGCCAGGTAGTTCTGGGGTGCTGCCACGGCGATGCCTCTCCACTTGCTCGCCACCCGGCCCGACTGCCGGACGACTCTCGGATGTTGTCTCGGGGAAGACCTCCGGCTTCCAGAACATTAACCCTGAAGTAGAGGGTTAATGTTATGTCAACCTGAGGTTGTGAGACCAAGTTAGGAGAACGGGTCCCTCACCTCGTGACGCCACGCGGAACCCACCAGACAATTTCGACTCACGAAAATTCGCGAGCAGGGATCAGCGGGTGGTGGGCCGGCCCGGGACGGTCACGTCGATGACCTGGCCGGGCCGGGACAGCAGCACCGCGAGGACCTGGGCCTTCTGCGCCGAGTCCTCCGCGCTCCCCCAGACCACCCGGCGACCGTTGCGGAAGATCAGCGAGATCCGGTCGACGCTGTCGACCTCGATGGTGTCGACCCGGCGGGCGATGGACGCGGGCAGCGAGGCGATCACCTTGCCGCCCTCGACCAGCGCCTCGGTCGGGGTGTCCGGCTGGGTGCGCACGAGCGGCAGCCCCCGCGGGCGCTTGGCGTAGCTGTCGAACATCACGCCCTCGGCGTCGAGGGCCTGCAGCCCATCGCCGCGGTTGACGACCGCGATCGGGGTGCGCTCGGTGACGTCGACGCGGACGCTGTGCGGCCAGCTGCGGGAGACCTCGGCCCGTCGTACGGCGGGGATCTGCTCGACCCGCTGCTGGATCGCAGCGAGGTCGACCCGCGCCAGCGGGGTGCCGACCGGGACGTCTGCCGCGCGCTGGATGCGGGTGGTGCTGACGTCGTTGTTGCCGGTGACCTTCGCGGACTCCACGGTGACGTAGGAGGAGAAGAACACCACCCAGACCGACCCGGCCACCAGGCCCACCACGAGCAGCGCGGCCAGCACCAGCAGCAGCGTGCGCCGCAGGCCACGCCGGGCGCTCTGGCGGCGGCGCCGACGGAAGTCCTTGGTCGCCAGCCGCACCGTCTCCTCGTCCGGTCCGGTCGAGGGCGGCACCTTCCGGTCAAGCATCGACATCGTGCACACTCCGCCCTTCTCTGGGTTCGTCGAGCAGCTCGAGCACCTCGGGGCCGAGCAGGGTCACGTCGCCGGCGCCGAGGGTGAGGACGAGGTCGCCCGGACGGGCACGCGAGACGAGGTGCTCGGCGACCGCCGACCACGACGGCTCGAAGACCACGTGCTCGGCAGCGAGCGGGACCGCGTCGGCGACCAGGGCGCCGCTGACGCCGGGCTCGGGATCCTCCCGTGCCACGTAGATGTCCATCACCACCACGTCGTCGGCAGCACCGAGCGCCACGCCCATCTCGCGACCGAAGATCCGCGTGCGGGAGACCATGTGGGGCTGGAAGGCCACCACGACCCGCCCTTCGCCCGCGAGCGACCGGGCGGCCTGCAGGTCGCCGGAGATCTCCTGCGGGTGGTGGGCGTAGCTGTCGTAGACGACGACGCCGCCGGCCTGGCCCTTGAGCTCCATGCGGCGACGGGTGCCGCTGAACGCACCGAGTCCGCGCGAGAGCTCGGCGAAGCCGAAGCCCAGTCGCAGTCCGCACGCCAGGGCCGCCAGCGCGTCGAGGACGTAGTGGCGTCCGGGGATCTGCAGCCGCACCTCTCCCAGGGGGGTGCCGCCGTCGACGACGGAGAAGGTCGAGGTGGCGCCGACGAAGCGCAGGTCGACCGCCCGGACGTCGGCGTCCTCCCGCTCCCCCACCCGGACGACGCTCCGGCCCTGGCCGCGAGCGCGCAGGGCCAGGGCCTCGGCGCCGGGGTCGTCGGCACAGACGACGAGGAAGCCGTCGGTCGCCACCTTGTCGGCGAAGGTGTCGAACGCCGCCCGGTAGGCCTCGGGCGTGCCGTAGTTGTCGAGGTGGTCGGCCTCGACGTTGGTCACCAGGGCCGCGTGGGGCGAGTACACGAGGAAGGCACCGTCGCTCTCGTCGGCCTCGGCCACGAACAGCTCGCCGCTGCCGTCGTGGGCGTTGGACCCGGTCTCGTTGAGGTCGCCACCGATGGCGAAGGACGGGTCGGCGCCGCAGTGCTGCAGCGCCACCGTCAGCAGCGAGGTCGTGGTGGTCTTGCCGTGGGTGCCGGCCACCGCCACGACGCGACGCCCCTGCATCACCGCGTCGAGTGCCGCCGAGCGGGGCAGCAGCCGCAGGCCGCGCCGTTGCGCCTCCACCACCTCGGGGTTGTTCTCCCGCACCGCCGTGGAGACGACCACCGTGTCGGCCTCGCCGACGAAGGCCGCGTCGTGGCCGACGTGGCACGTCGCCCCGAGCGCCCGCAGCGCCTCCAGGGTGCGCGACTCCTTCGCGTCGCTGCCCGAGACCTTCATGCCCCGGGCGAGCATGATCCGGGCGATGCCGGAGAGCCCCGCCCCGCCGATGCCGACGAAGTGGACGTGACCGAGCCGGTCGGCGGGAAGGAGTACGTCGGGCACGGGCACCCTCATGAGCCCACCCCCGTGCGGGTGCCTGCTGCGACGATCATGTCGGCGAGCTTCTCGTCGGCGTCCAGCGGGATCAGCCGCGCCGCCGCGGCGGACATCGCGGCCAGCCGGGGTGGGTCGGTGAGCAGGGCCGGCACCGACGCGCGCACCCACTCCGGGGTCAGGGCGCCGTCCGAGACCAGCAGCCCGCCGCCCGCGTCGACCACCGGCCGCGCGTTGAGGGCCTGCTCGCCGTTGCCGATCGGCAGCGGCACGTAGATCGCGGGGAGCCCGACGCCGGAGACCTCGGTGACCGTGTTGCTCCCCGCGCGGCACAGCACGGCGTCGGCGGCGGCGTAGGCGAGGTCCATCCGGTCGACGTACGCCACCGTGACGTACGGCGCTGCGCCGGGCGTGAGATCGGGGTGCGCCTCGCCCTTCGGCCCGATCACGTGGAGCACCTGGACCCCGGCCTCGGCGAACGCCGGAGCGGCCGCGGCCACCGACTGGTTGAGACGACGTGCGCCCTGGGAACCGCCGGTGACGAGCAGGGTGGGCCGGTCGGCGTCGAGTCCGAAGAAGGCCCGCCCCTCGGCCCGCAGCGCGTCGCGGTCGAGGGTGCTGATCATCCTGCGGATCGGCAGCCCGATGTACCGCGCATGGGGCAGGTCGGTGTCGGGAAAGCTCGTGGCCACGTGGCTGGTGAGCCTGGCACCGAGCTTGTTGGCGACACCGGGCAGCGCGTTGCCCTCGTGGACGACCAGCGGCAGCCGCCGCTTGCGGGCCGCGAGGTAGGCCGGCACGGAGACGTAGCCGCCGAACCCGACGACCACGTCGGGCCGGACGCGGTCGACCACCTCGAGCGCGGCTGTCCTCGCGACGCGCAGCCGACCGGGGGTCCGGAGCAGCTCGAGGCCCGGGCTGCGCGGCAGCGGCACCCGGGGGATCGTCTCGAGCGGGTAGCCGGCCGCCGGCACCACCCGGGCCTCCAGGCCCTGTTGGGTGCCGAGGGCGACGATCTCGATGTCGGCGTCGCGACGGCGCAGCGCATCGGCAGTCGCCAGCAGGGGCGAGGTGTGCCCGGCGGTCCCGCCGCCGGCCAGCAGCACCCGTCGAGGGACCATCAACTGCGGCCAGAGGATCGGCGCGGCGCCCGCGGGCTCCCGGCCGAAACCGCTCCGGGGAACGCCGGCCGCTTGCGTGTGCGTGAGCGACGCCGGTCCTTGAGAGCGGCCGCGGCCTCTGGCTCGGACCGCGCGAAACCGACCAGCAGCCCGAGCGCGACCAGCGACGGCACCAGCGCGGAGCCGCCGTAGGAGACGAGTGGCAGCGGGATGCCGATGACCGGCAGCAGCGCCAGCACCATCCCGATGTTGATGATCATCTGCGACATCAGCCAGATCGTGACACCCGCGCTGACGTAGCGGACGAAGGGGTCGGCCGTGTTGAGTGCCAGCCGCACCGCGGCGAAGGCCATCGCCCCGAACAACGCCAGGACGAGGAGCGTCCCGACGAGGCCGAGCTCCTCGCCGAGGACGGCGAAGATGAAGTCGGTGTGTGCCTCGGGCAGGTTGCCCCACTTCTGCTGGGACGCCGAGAGCCCCTTGCCGAAGATGCCGCCGCTGCTCATCCCGAGCAGGCCGTGGCCGGCCTGCCAGCCGGCTCCCTGGAAGTCCTTGAAGGGGTCGATGAAGCTGGTCAGCCGCGTCCGGCGCTCGGCGTTGCTGGCGGCGAGGTAGAACGCGACCACGCTGACCAGCGAGATCACGATGCCGAACAGGCGGGCCGGCACGCCGACCACCCACAGCATCCCGACGAGGATCGCGAACAGCACCAGCGCGGTGCCGAGGTCGTGCTCGAAGACCACCAGCCCGGCGATCATCGCCACGACCGGCGCGACGGGAAGGATCGCCTGCCACGGGTTGCCGAGCAGCCGTTCCTTCTTCGCGTAGACGTCGGCGGCCCAGATGATGATCGAGAGCTTGGCGATCTCGGAGGGCTGCACCGTCAACGGCCCGAGGGCGAGCCAGTTGCGGTTGCCGTTGACCGCGAAGCCGAGCCCGGTCTGGGTGAGCACCAGCAGCGCGACCGAGGCGGCCACCGCCGGCCACGCCATCAGCCGCAGCACCCGCCGGTTCATCCGGCTGGCGAGCCAGGCCGCCGGGAGTCCGATGACCACCCAGGTGAGCTGCTTGAGGAAGATGTAGTAGCTGCTGCCGTGGGTGAGGTAGGAGTACACGCTCGACGCGCTCAGCACCATCATCAGGCCGATGGCCAGCAGCATGGTCGTGGTGCCGAGCAGCAGGTAGTACGACGTCAGCGGACGCTCGGCGGTGCGGCGTACGGCCGCCATCGAGCCCGAGAGCCACCCTCCGAGCCCCGCCGGTGGCCGGGTCTCGGTGGTGACGGTCACCGTGTCTCCTCGGGTCTGGTCAGTCCGTGCGGGTCAGCCTGCGCACCGCCCCGGCGAACGCGTCACCACGTGCGGCGTAGTCGGCGAACATGTCCATCGACGCGCAGCCCGGTGCCAGGAGGACGGTGTCGCCCTCGCGGGCGAGCGCCGCCGCCTCGGCGACCACGCGATCCATGGGTCCAACCCCGTCAGTCTCCCCGGACCCCACCTCGATCACGGGCACATCCGGCGCGTGTCGCTGCAGCGCCTCGCGGACCACCGGCGCGTCGCGTCCCAGGAGCACGACGCCGCGCAGCCGGTCGCGCACGTCGATCACGAGGTCGTCGAAGCGCGCCCCCTTCGCCAGGCCGCCGGCGATCCACACGACCGGCTCGTAGCCGCGCAGCGACGCCATGGCGGCGTGCGGGTTGGTGGCCTTGGAGTCGTCGATCCAGGTGACGCCCCGGACGACCGCGACCTCGGCGATCCGGTGGCCGTCGGGCCGGAAGCCCCGCAGCGCCTCGCGGACGTGCGCCGGCGCCACGCCGTGCGCCCGGGCCAGGGCCGCGGCCGCCAGCGCGTTGGCCAGGTAGTGGGGCGCCGTGGTGGCGAGGTCCTCGAACGCGCACAGCTCAGCAGCCGTCGTCTGCCGGTCCTCGACGAAGGCACGGTCGGCCAGCACGTCCTCGACGACGCCGAGCATGCCCACGGCCGGCGTCCCGATCGTGAACCCGATGGCCCGGGCACCCTCCTGCACGTCGGCCTCTCGCACGAGCTGCTCGGTGACCGGGTCGGCGACGTTGTAGACACAGGCCCGCTCGACGCCGCGGTAGATGCGGCCCTTGTCGGCGGCGTAGTCCCGCATCCCGTCGGGGCCCGGGTACCAGTCGAGGTGGTCCTCCGCCACGTTGAGCACGGCCGCCGACTCCGCGCGCATCGACTCGGTCCAGTGCAGCTGGAAGCTGGAGAGCTCGACGGCCAGGACGTCGTACGGCTCGGGGTCCATGATCGCCTCCACCATGGGCAGCCCGACGTTGCCGCACGCCACGGTGCGCAGTCCGGCGGCCCGGAGCATCGCCTCCAGCATCCGCACGACGGTGGTCTTGCCGTTGGTGCCGGTCACGGCGAGCCAGGGCGCGGGCCGGGCCGGGTCGCGCAGCCGCCAGGCCAGCTCGACCTCCCCCCAGATCGGGATGCCACGCTCGGCGGCCTGCGCCAGCAGTGGAGCCGTGGGCGCCCAGCCCGGGGAGGTGACGACCAGGTCCACGTCGTCGGGCAGGGTCGCCGTCGAGCCGGGGCCGAGCCTGATGGTGGCGCCGAGGGTCTGCAGCAGGTCGGCGCGCTCCTGCCGGTCCCCCGCCGCCGACTCGTCGAGGGCGGTGACCTCCGCGCCGAGGAAGGTCAGGTTGTCGGCGGCGGCGTACCCGGAGACGCCGAAGCCGGCCACGACGACGCGTACGCCGCCCCAGTCGCTGTCGCGGCCCAGTGATTCCAGGTGGTTCATCGGCCGGAAGCCATTCGGGGTCCCCGCGGCATCGTGGCCACCGCGAGCGCAGCGAGCCCCTGGCGCGATGTCGTGGGGTGAATCACGAACCGACGACCCACTCGGCGTAGAAGACGCCCAGCCCGGCGGCGACGGAGATGCCGGCCATCAGCCAGAACCGGATCGTGATGGTGACCTCCTCCCAGCCGATCAGCTCGAAGTGGTGGTGCAGCGGCGCCATTCGGAACAGGCGTCTGCCGCCGGTGAGCTTGAAGAACCCGACCTGGAGGATCACCGAGAGGGTGATCGTCACGAACAGGCCCCCCAGCAACAGGAGCAGGAGCTCGGTGCGGGTGAGCACGGCGAGGCCGGCCAGAGCCCCGCCGAGAGCGAGCGAGCCGGTGTCCCCCATGAAGATCTTGGCCGGCGAGGCGTTCCACCACAGGAAGCCGAAGCACGCGCCGGTGATCGCCGCCGCCACCACCGCCAGGTCCAGCGGGTCGCGCACGTCGTAGCACTTGGGGCCCTCGCCCCGTGCACACCACTGGTTGTTCTGCCAGATGTTGACGATCACGTAGGCGCCGAAGGACATCACCGAGGCTCCGGCAAGCAGGCCGTCGAGCCCGTCGGTGAGGTTCGTGCCGTTGCTGGCACCAGCGATCATCAGCCAGATGAACAGCACCACGAGGATCGTCGGCAGTGCGAGGTTGGGCAGGTCGCGGGTGAAGGAGATCGCGTGACTGGCGGGAGTCTCCCCGTAGTCGTCCTCCAGCCACGGCGAGAGTGCGAGGGCACCGAAGACCAGCGCGACGAAGGTCTGCCCGATGAACTTCGCCCTGCTGCGCAGTCCGAGGCTGCGCTGTCGCGAGATCTTGATGTAGTCGTCGAGGAAGCCCACCGTCCCGAGCCCGACGAACAGGAACAGCAGCAGCAGCGCGGATGCGCTCGGCGCCCGCCCCGTGATGAGCCGGGCCAGGAAGTAGCTCACCACCGTGGACAGCACGATCACCAGCCCGCCCATGGTGGGTGTGCCGCGCTTGGTGTGGTGGGTGGTGGGCCCGTCGTCACGGATCAGCTGGCCGTAGCCGCGCCGGGAGAGCACCCGGATCGCGTAGCGCGTCCCGACGAGCGTGAACAGCAGGGAGAGACCACCCGCCAGCAGGATCGCTCTCAACTGATGGCCTCCTCTCCGATGAGCACGTCCGCGAGCTGCTCCAGACCCTCGGACCGCGAGGCCTTGAGGAGCACCACGTCGGAGCCCGAGACATTCTCGCCCAACCACGCGGCCGCCTCGTCGAGGGTGCCGACGTGGCGCGTCGCCACCGGGGCCCCGCCTGCGTCCACGAGGGCGTCGTACGTCGCTCGCGCGTCGTGCCCGACGACCACGACGACGTCGATGCGCAGCCTCCGGGCCATGTCCCCCACGGCTCGGTGCTCCGCCTCGGCACTGTCCCCCAGCTCGCGCATCGCACCCACGACCGCGACGGTGCGACGGTCCGCGCGCTGCCCCATCCGGGCGAGCGTCTCGAGGGCCGCCCGCATCGAGTCGGGGTTGGCGTTGTAGGCGTCGTTGACCACGACCAGGCCGTCGGGACGCTCGCGGATCTCCATGCGCCACTTCGAGAGCCGTTCGATGGCACGGAGCGAGCCGCACGCGCCCGCGAACCCGACTCCCGCGGCGATCGCGGTCGCAGCGACGGCCGCGGCGTTCACGGCCTGGTGCTCGCCCAGCAGCTGGAGCTGCACGTGCTCGGTCGTCCCTTCGTGGACGAGGTCGAACGACGGTCGGCCGAGCTCGTCGAGGTCCACGTCGGCCAGCCGGACGTCGGACCCGGCTGCGCGGCCGAAGGTCAGCGTGCGGGCAGCCGTGCGCGAGGCCATCTCGGCGACGCGACGGTCGTCGGCGTTGAGCACGGCGACGCCGTCGGGACCGAGGGCCTCGACGATCTCGCCCTTGGCCCGCGCGATGTTCTCCTGCGAGCCGAACTCCCCGATGTGGGCCTTGCCGACGTTGAGGACCAGGGAGATGTCCGGGGGCGCGATGGCACAGAGCTCGGTGAGGTGCCCGATCCCCCGCGAGCCCATCTCCAGCACGAGGAATCGCGTCTCGTCGGTGGCCCGCAGCACCGTCAGCGGCAGGCCGAGCTCGTTGTTGAACGAGCCCGCAGTCGCGACCGTGGGCGCCGCGTCGGCGAGCACGGCGGCCAGCATGTCCTTGGCCGTGGTCTTGCCCGACGACCCGGTGATCGCGACGACGGCGAGGTCCTCGCGCAGCGCGGGCGAGGACCGTGCGGGCCAGCTGCTGCAGGGCGCGCTCGGCATCGTCGACGAGCACGGTCGGGACGCCGGTCGTGCGGGTGCCGAGGACGGCGGCGGCCCCGGTGGCCACGGCCGCCTGCGCGTAGTCGTGGCCGTCGACCCGCTCCCCGACGAACGCCACGAACAGCCCGCCCGGCGTCGCGGCGCGGCTGTCCAGGAACGCCGGAGCGGTCACCTCCAGGCCCGGATCACCGTCGACGACCTTCCCGTCGACGAGCCGGGCCACCTCGGCCAGCGACAGGGCGATCATGCGAGGTCGTCCAGGGCGGCCCGGAGCTCGTCCCGGTCGTCGAAGGGATGCACCGTGCCGTTGATCTCCTGCCCGGTCTCGTGACCCTTGCCGGCGATGACGACCGTGTCGCCCGCACCGGCGATCCCGACGGCGTGGCGGATGGCCTGACGTCGGTCACCGACTTCGACCACCTCGGCCGAGCCTCCGGCCTCGCGGGCGCCCGCGAGCAGGGCGGCCCGGATCGCGGCAGGGTCCTCCGTACGGGGGTTGTCGTCGGTGACCACCAGGACGTCGGCCAGCCTCGCGGAGATGGCTCCCATCACCGGGCGCTTGCCGCTGTCACGGTCGCCGCCGGCGCCGATCACCAGCACCAGCCGGCCGGTGGTCAGGGGACGCAAGGCTGCGAGCGCCGCCTCGACGGCGTCGGGCTTGTGGGCGTAGTCGACGATCGCGAGGAAGTCCTGCCCCGCGTCGACGCGCTCCAGACGTCCCGGCACACCGCCGCTCCGGCCGATGCCGTCGGCGACGGCCGCGGGGTCGAGCCCTGCCTCGCCTGCCAGCGCCGTGGCGCAGAGCGCGTTGGTGACGTTGAAGGCTCCGGTCAGCGGGACCCGGGCAGGGATGCGTGAGCCGTCGGGAGTCACGACGGTGAAGGACGAGCCTTCGGGTTCGAGCACGACGTCGACGGCCCGCCAGTCGGCCTCCTGCCCGGCCGCGGAGAAGGTCACCATCGGCAGCGAGGCCTCCTCGAGCAGCCGCCGGCCGAAGGGGTCGTCGACGTTGGTGAGCCCACGCCGGGCCCGCTCGGGCGTGAACAGCGAGGACTTCGCGGCGAAGTAGTCCTCCACGTCGCGGTGGAAGTCGAGGTGGTCGCGGCCGAGGTTCAGGAAGGCCGCCACGTCGAAGACCACTCCGTCGACGCGGCCCATGACCAGGGCGTGGCTGGAGACCTCCATGGCACAGGCCGTGACGCCCTGCTCGAGCATGACCGCGAACAGGGCGTGCAGGTCCGGCGCCTCCGGGGTGGTGAGCGTCGTGCTCACGTCGTGGCCCGCGATGCGGGTGCCCACGGTGCCGACGACCGCGGCCGTCGTCCCGCTCGCGGTCAGACCGTCCTCCAGCAACCGGGTGCTGGTGGTCTTGCCCTGGGTGCCGGTCACGGCCATCAGCGTGAGCCGCTCCGCGGGCTCGCCGTACACGCGAGCCGCCAGCGTCCCGAGGACGGCACGCGGGTCCTCGCGGACGAGCAGGGGCACGCCGGGATCGCGCGTCATCCCCGCTCCTGCGGGATCGGTCAGCACGGCGACGGCGCCCGCGGCGACCGCCTCGGGCACGTACGTCGCACCGTGGGACCTGCTCCCCGGCAAGGCGGCGTAGAGGTCACCGGGCCACACGCGCTTGCTGCTCAGCGAGAGGCCGGTGACCGACGCGTCCGCACCCGCTGACGGCGACTCGAGCACCGCCGCGGCCCAGTCGGCCACCCGTGCCAGAGGTGTCCGGGGCGGCGCCTCGGGACGGGTGAGGTTCGGCTCGGGCACCCTGCGAGGCTAACGACCGGAGGCGTTGCCGGTCAGGGCGCCGGTGGCGTCGCGGTCGCCGTGACGTCCCTTCCACTGGATCGGGATCTGCGGCGGGACGGTGCCGGTCGGGGCGACGGCGTACTTCTGCAGCACGTAGGCCAGCACCTTGCGGAACACCGGGCCGGCGGTGCCGCCGCCGCTCGCGCCCTCGCCCGGGTGCTGGATCACCGCGTAGACGGTGAAGCGCGGGTTGTCCGCAGGCGCGAAGCCGGCGAACGAGACGGCCAGGCCGCCGTCCCGGTAGCACTTGCAGGCGCCGCCGACCTCCTGGGCCGTACCGGTCTTGCCGGCGACGCGGTAGCCCTCGATGCCGGCACCGGGGGCGGTGCCGACGTCCGGTGTGGTCACCAGCTCCATCATGTCCGCGGCCTGTCGCGCGGCCGACGCGCTGACCACGCGGTTGCGCTTGGCGGTGGCGGTGCCGACGTCCTGGCCCGCGTTGGTGCTGGCCTGCCCGTTGACCAGGCTGGGGCTGATCCGCTCGCCACCGTTGGCGACGGTGTTGATCGCCGTGGCCATCTGGAGGGCGTTGACCGAGAGGCCCTGGCCGAAGGCCACCTGCGCGCGGGTCAGGGTGTTCCACGAGTCGCGCGGCGGCAGCACGCCGGTCGACTCTCCGGGCATCCCGACCTGGACCGGGTGACCGATCCCGAACCGGTCGAGGTAGTCGTGCAGCTCCACGGGCTCGAACTGCGTCGCGGCGAGGGCGGTGCCGATGTTGGAGGAGCGCGCGATGACCCCGCCCATGGTCAGGTGGAGCTCGTCGTGGGGGAACCAGTCGCCGATGACCCGGTCGAGCACCTGGAGCTTGGCCGGCACGACGAAGCGGGTGCGCGGTGTCACCTTGCCGGCGTCGAGCAACGACGAGGCGGTGAGCACCTTCTCCACCGATCCGGGCTCGTAGACGTCGCTGAGGGCCCGGCTGCCGCGGTCGCTCTTGGGCACCGTGCCGGGGTGGTTGGCGTCGAAGGTCGGGTAGTCGGCGAGCGCGAGCAGCTCGCCGGTGCGGGAGTCCATCACCACGACCGCGCCGGAGCGGGCCTTGGACGACTGCACCGCCGTGCGCAGCACCCGCTGGGCGTACCACTGCACGTCGCGGTCGATGGTGAGCCGCAGGTCCTTGCCGTCGACCGGGTCGACCTCGCTGTTGTCGCCCAGGGGGATGCGGTTGCCGCCACCGACCTCGTACTGCTCCTTGCCGTCCTTGCCGTGCAGCAGCTTGTCGAAGCTCAGCTCGAGTCCTGACAGCGGCTTGCCCCCGTCGCCGAGGAAGCCGAGCAGGTTGGCGGCGACGTCATCGGCGGGATAGGTGCGCAGCGGGTCGGGCCGGGTGTCGACGCCGACGTACTTGTGCTTCTTCAGCTCGGCCATCACCGACGCCGCCAGGGTGGAGGGGATCCGGCGGGCGACGTAGACGAAGCGGGTGCGGTCGTCCTTCTTGGTCAGCTTGCCCAGGACGTCGAAGTAGTCGAGGTGGAGCTCCTCGGCGAGGATCTTGGCGATCTCCTCGGCGTGCGCGTTGGTGCGGGTCGGGTCGGCCACCACCATCATCCCGGCCACCGACTCCGCCAGTGGCACCCCGTTGCGGTCGAGGATGCGGCCCCGCTTCGCCGGGAGGTCGAGCGTGACCAGGCCGGAGGCGTTGGCCATCGCCGTGTAGGACCTCGCGTCGATGCCCTGGAGCTGGAAGAGCCGGGCGCCGAAGACCGACAGCAGCATGGCCACCACCACCAGACCCACCCGGAGACGGACGTGCGTGGACCCGCGCAGGCTTCGCCGCGGGGGCCTCGGGGTAGGGCTCAAAACGTTGCTCCGGCTGGGGCGGTCATGGCTGGGACTTCTTCCTACCGCCTCTCGGCTCCTGGTCCGGGGACGCAGCGCCGGTGGCGCCCGAAGTCGCGCTGTGCGGGCTGGTGACGCCCGCGGTGGCGCCGGCCGTGGTGCTGTCGACGGCGCTGGCCGGAACCCGGATCACGATCGGCTTGGGGTTGATCGACCGCGGCTTCGCCGTCGGCAGCGCGTTGATGCGCACGGAGTCCTCGACGCCGGCCCTGGCCGGGGTGCCGAGCACCCGGCCGTCCGAGAGACGGACGAACGCCGGCTGCGCCGGGGCCACCATGCCGAGCTTCTTGGCGGTGACGGCGAGGCGCTGCGGGTCACGGAGCTGGTCGAGCTCCAGGTTCAGCGACTGCTGCTTGGCGGTGAGCTCGGCGGCCTGCTGCTGCAGCGCCGTGGCCCGGAAGGACGCCTGCTGCATGCTGGTGTTGAACATCAGCAGCCCGACCACGCCGGCGACCAGCATCGAGATCACGAGCACCGCGAACGGCGTGCGCGCCGCCTGGGTCCGGCCCATCGCCCGCTGCGGGACCACGGTCAGTCGGGCCCGCTCCACCGCCGCCTCCGCGAACCGTGGGACACGGGTGCGCGCCGCGGAGATCTGGCTGAAAACGGTGCTCATGCGGGGTCCCCGACAAGGCGTGAGCGGAGCGCCAGCGGAGCGAGCGGCTGTTGGGGTGGTTCATGCGGCGTGGTCTCCCCACTGGTTGGTGTTGACGCGTTCGACGGCGCGCAGGCGGACCGACGCCGCGCGCGGGTTCCGGGCGGTCTCCTCGGCGGAGGCCTTCTCGGCGCCGCGGGTGAGGAGTCGCAGGGGTGGTTCGCTGCCTGCTGGCACGAAGGGCATGTCCGGCGGCACGGTGGAGCGGGTGGCGGCGGCGAAGGTCTGCTTGACCAGCCGGTCCTCCAGGGAGTGGTAGCTCATCACCACGACGCGGCCACCGACCCGGACGGAGTCGATCGCGCGTGGCAGCGCCCGCCGCAGCACACCCAGCTCGTCGTTGACCTCGATCCGCAGCGCCTGGAAGGTGCGCTTGGCCGGGTGTCCTCCGGTACGACGAGCCGGCGCGGGGATGGTGTCGCGGAGCAGCTGGACCAGCCTCGCCGAGTCGGTGAACGGCGCGCTCTCCCGGGCGCGGACGATCGCCCGCGCGATCTGGCGGGCGAACCTCTCCTCGCCGTAGGAGCGCAGGATCCGGGCCAGCTCGGCGGCCGGGTAGGTGTTGAGGACGTCAGCCGCCGTGGGGCCGGTCGACTCGTCCATCCGCATGTCCAGCGGGGCGTCCTCCGCGTAGGCGAAGCCGCGCTCCCGCTGGTCGAGCTGCATCGAGGAGACCCCGAGGTCGAACAGGATCCCGTCGACCGCGTCGATGCCGTGGTCGGCGAGGACGCTCGGGATCTCGTCGTACACCGCGTGCACGAGGGTGAGCCGCTCGCCCAGAGAGGGGAACCGTGCCGCGAGGCGCTCGCCCGCGATCTCCAGGGCGTGCTCGTCGCGGTCGACGCCGAGGACCCGGGCGTCGGGGCACTGCTCCAGGACGGCCTCGGTGTGACCACCGAGGCCGAGGGTCGCGTCGACGAAGACTGCCCCGTCGTGCTCCAGGGCGGGCGCCACCAGGGCCACGACTCGGTCGAGGAGGACCGGGACGTGGCGGGGAGTACTCATCGGTCGGTCGGTCCCCGTCGTTCCGTCAGTTCCCGAGCCGGACCACGAGAGCGAGGAGCCCGGCGACTGCGGAGGAGGCCAGCGCGGAGAAGACCATCACCGTGACCGAGTCGCGCAGGTCATGACGCACCCGCCGCGCCGGCGTGATGCCCTCGATCACGTTCTGGCTCATCTGGTGTCGACCCCTCAGGCGTTCGGCCCGATGGGTCGGGCCGGTGGTGGTGCTGTGTCGGTGGTGGCCGCAGGGCCAGGTTCTCCGTCCGCTCAGCTCCCGAAGGGAGGTGGCTGGGCTTCTGGCACCGGGGAAGGTGCGCCAGATGCCTCAGTGGAGGGACCGCCCGCAAGGACGGGAGGAGCGGACGAGAGCCTCGCCCTGCGATCACCGTTGTTGAGTTGTGCTGCTGTGTGACTAGAAACCGGGCGACTAGAAGCCCGGGAAGATCTCTTCCTGGAGGTTGGCGAACGCCTGCTCCTGCTCCGCCGTGTAGCGGCTCCAGGCGCTGGGCTCCCAGATCTCGATGCGGTCGAAGATGCCGATCACGACGGCGTCGCGCGCCAGGCCGGCGTACTCCCGCAGCTCGGGGGTGAGGCTGACCCGGCCCTGCTTGTCGGGCACCTGCTCGGAGGCCAGCGCGAAGAGCATCCGGCCGTAGGCCCGCAGCCGAGCGTCGGTCTGCGAGGCGTTGGTGAACTTCTCGGTGAACTCCGCGAACGACTCCCGGGTGCGGATGTCGAGAGCACGGTCCTGACCACGAGTGATCACCAGGCCCTCCCTCATCTCGTCACGGAACTTCGCCGGGAGGAAGAGCCGGCCCTTCTCGTCGAGCTTCGGGGTGTAGGTACCGGAGAACATCTGCTGCTCCCCTCACCCCACTGCTCGAGCCAGGCGCTGCCTGTTTCTTGGCCTGTCTCCTCCACTACGCTCCACTTTACTCCACAACCCCCCACCTGCAACCACTTTGCCGCAACTTCCCTCCCTTTTTCGGGGAGATCCCCACCCGGGCCGGTGATCTGATCGCAACCTGCTCGCCCTGTCGCTTCCACGCGACGATGTGGTGGCATTTGGGAGACTGAACGCAACGGGCCTGTCGCCCGTCTGCAGAGGAGCGGGGCCAACCGGGCCGCGCGGGGAGAATTGGGGCCAGGCATGGTCGATCAGGACTCCGGGTCAC
This sequence comes from uncultured Actinomycetota bacterium, assembly GCA_963698945.1. Taxonomy (GTDB): domain Bacteria; phylum Actinomycetota; class Actinomycetes; order Propionibacteriales; family Nocardioidaceae; genus Marmoricola. The sequence continues at coordinate 22,095 of CAVOST010000024.1, forward strand.
CGGGTCCGGTTCCGGGCAGCGCCGACGTCGACGAGGTGCGAGCAGCAGCCGAGCGCATCGAGGCCAACATCGCGCAGGTGATCGAGGGCAAGCCCGAGATCGCCAGGTCCGCGCTGGCTGTGCTGCTGGCCGGCGGACACCTGCTCATCGAGGACGTCCCCGGCGTGGGCAAGACGATGCTGAGCAAGGCCCTGGCCCGCTCGATCGACTGCACCGTCCGACGCATCCAGTTCACCCCGGACCTGCTGCCCTCGGACGTCACCGGCGTCTCGGTGTTCAACCAGGACACCCGCACCTTCGAGTTCCGGCCGGGCGGGATCTTCGCCAACGTCGTCGTGGGCGACGAGATCAACCGGGCCAGCCCCAAGACGCAGGCGGCCATGCTCGAGTGCATGGAGGAGGCGCAGGTCACCGTCGACGGGACGACGTACACCCTCGACGCGCCGTTCATGGTGATCGCCACCCAGAACCCGATCGAGATGGAGGGCACCTACGCGCTCCCGGAGGCCCAGCGCGACCGGTTCATGGTGCGGCTCTCGATGGGCTACCCGGTCGAGGCGGCCGAGATCGCGATGCTGTCAGCGCGCGAGGGCGTCAGCCCGATCGAGGAGCTCGAGCCGGTGACCGACGCGGCCGAGGTGCGCAAGCTGATCGAGGTCACCTCGCGGGTGCACGTCTCCGAGCCGGTCCAGCAGTACGCCGTGGCGCTGGCCACGGCGACGCGGCGCTCCCCGAGCTGCGGCTGGGCGCCTCGCCCCGGGCCACCCTGCACCTGGTGCGGGCCTCCAAGGCGTGGGCCGCGATCCAGGGCCGCGAGTACGTCCTGCCCGACGACGTGCGCGACCTGGCCCCCCTCGTCTTCCCGCACCGGCTGCTCACCACGATGGAGGCCACCATGAGTGGCCGCCGTACCTCCGAGGTCGTCCAGCAGGTGCTGCAGACCGTGCCCGTGCCCACCCCGGCCAACTAGGCGGCGGTGAGGCGTGCGCGAGCTGACCATCCGCGGGCGCTGCTTCCTGGCGGCCGGGTTCGCCGCGGTCGTCTGCGGCATCCAGGTCGGTGAGCACGACTTCGTCCGGATCGGGCTGCTGGCCGCTGCCGTGCCCGGGCTGGCGTGGCTGCTGGTCCGTCGTACCGAGCGCGAGGTGTGGGTCCGCCGCACGCTGAGCGCGACGCAGGTGGAGGCCGGGGAGCCGGCGGAGGTCCAGCTCGACGTGGGCGGCGCCGGCGACCGCCGCACCGGCCTGTTGCTGATGGAGGAGGAGCTCCCACCCGAGCTGGGCGAGCCGCAGCGCTTCACCCTCGAGCCGATCGCGCCGGGTCACCAGCAGACGTTGCGCTACCTGATCCGCACGCCTCACCGCGGCCGCTACCCGATCGGCCCGGTGCAGATCCGCGTCGCCGACCCCACGGGCATGGCCGACCTGCACCAGACCATCTCCTCCACCGGCTCGCTGCTGGTCACCCCCCGCACCGAACCGCTCCCGCGGATCGCGCTGACGGGACGGTGGGCCGGGAGCGGGTGACGACCGCACCCGCGAGCTCGTCGGCAGCGGCAGCCCGGACGTGACGATCCGCGAGTACCGCCTCGGCGACGACCTGCGCCGGATCCACTGGCCCACCACTGCCCGCACCGACGAGCTGATGGTGCGGCGCGAGGAGCAGCAGTGGCAGTCGCGGTGCACGCTGCTGATCGACAACCGGCGGGTGGCACACCGCGGCTACGGCACCTCCTCCTCGATGGAGCGCGCGGTCAGCGTCGCCGCGTCCATCAGCCGCGCCCTCGTCAGTCTTGACTTCGAGGTGCGCCTGGTCACGGCCACCGACGACTCCTCCGCCCGCGACCGGACCCAGGGTGTCCGCGGCGGCGCCGGCATGGCCGAGCAGCTCGAGCGGCTGGCGCTGCTGTCCATGACCCGCCGCGAGCAGCTCTCCACCGGATGGGTCGACGAGAGCCAGCAGGGCGGCATGCTCGTGGCGGTCCTGGGCCACCTGCAGAGCACCGACCGGGAGCTCCTCGCCGGCCTCGCGGCGGCCGGTGCCGCGGCGCACGCCGTCGTCCTCGACGTCTCCACGTGGGAGAAGGGCGGCCGTGACGAGCCGGCCGCGACGGCCTGGCTGCGTGCACGCGGTTGGAAGGCCACCACCCTCACGCGCGACGGGTCGCTCGCGGCGAGCTGGCAGGAGCTGTCGCGGTGAACCGCGAGCCGTTCTGGGAGTCGTGGACGCGGCTGCGCGTCGGGACGGCGTTGCTCGCCCTCGCCGCGGGCTGGTTCGCGCTGATCGCCTGGAGCGGGATGGTGGCCAACCCGCGCCGCTACCTCGTGGCCACGCTGCTCATCGGTGCCGCGATGAGCATGGCGGGCGTGGCCGCGCGGGCGCTCCGCGCATCGCCGTACGTCGTGGTCGGGGGGCAGGTGCTGGTCGCCATGCTCGGGCTCGACGTCCTCGCCGGACACAAGCAGGCCTTCCTCGGGGTGATCCCCACGGTGGACTCGGTACATCGCACCTGGCTCGAGATATCGCACGGGGCGACCACCCTCAACACCTACTCGTCGCCGGTGCACATCAGCCCGTTGAGCACGGGCACGACGCTGACGGTCTGCGGGCTGGGGGTGATCCTCGCGGTCGACGTACTCGCCCTCACGCTGCGACAGGCACCGCTGGCGGCGCTGCCGCTGCTGGCCGCGTTGAGCGTCCCGGTGAGCATCCTGCAGGAGGGGCTCGCCCTCCCGGTGTTCGTGGTCACTGCCCTGCTGTTCCTGCGGCTCATCGCCAGTGACCACATCGCCACGTTCCAGTCGTGGGGAACGCCGACGCGCCCCGCGTGGGCCACCATGACGACCTTCTGGCAGGTCTCGATCGCGGCCATCGTGGCGGCGCTCCTCGTAGCGCCGCTCGTGCCGGTCAGCAACCTGCTCAACCACACCAACAACGGGGACGGGACCGGTGCGGGCAACGGTGGCGGCTTCCAGCTGCACGACCGTCAACCCCTTCATCCGGCTGCGTCGCGACCTGGTCGAGCACACCCACACGCCGCTCATCTACGCCACGACCGACTCGGCATCGACGGGGTACCTCCGGACCACCGTGCTGGACGAGTTCACCAGCGACGAGTGGCGGCCGGCCCCCCGCAGCCTCCCCCGCGACAACGACGCCAACGGGGTCTTCCCCGACGCCCCCGGCCTCGCGGCCGGCATCGGTGGCAGCACCGAGAAGTGGAAGATCTACCTCGACCCCAACTACGCCACCTCCTGGCTGCCGACTCCCTACCCGATCGTCGAGCTGGAGGTCGGCAGGGGCTGGCGCTACGACTCCAGCACCCTGGACGTCGCCTACGTCGCCGGCGGCGCCCCCACCCCGCTGACCTACAACCTCACGGCCTTCACCCCGGAGTTCACGGCGAAGTCGCTGCAGTCGACGACGCTGCGGCCACCGGTGACGATCCGTGAGTCGATGACCAAGCTGCCGAAGGACTTCCCGGCCGTCATCCGCAGGCAGGCACAGGACGTGACCAAGGGAGCCGGCTCGGACTTCGACAAGGCCGTGGCGCTGCAGACGTGGTTCCGCAGCGGGGGCAACTTCGTCTACTCGCTGGAGCAGCAGGGTGGCTCCGGGATGGACATGCTGGCGCACTTCGTGACCGACGACCGGGTCGGGTACTGCGAGCAGTTCGCCTCGGCCATGGCCGCGATGGGCCGCTCGCTCGGGATCCCGTCACGCGTGGCGGTCGGCTTCCTCGACGGCACAACGCTGCCCGACGGCCGCATCCTCTACACCAGCGACGAGCGGCACGCCTGGCCCGAGATGTTCTTCTCCGGCGTCGGATGGGTCCGGTTCGAGCCGACCCCGGCGCAGCGCGCGGGCAGCGTCCCGGCGTACACGCGCAGCGACTCGACCGCCCAGCTGCCGAGCGCCTCGCCCAGCGCGGCTGCGTCTCGCAGTGCGGCGGCCAAGCCGGACCGGGCACCCGAGGACGCCGCAGCGCAGGACGGTTCGGGCTTCTCGGTGCCCTGGCAGGTGGTCGTGGGCGTGCTGGTGCTGGCGCTGCTGGTGGTGGGCCCGATGCTGCTCCGAGGTGCCCAACGACGGCGCCGGCTGCGGACGGCGGACCGGTTCCACCTCGCCGAAGGCGCCTGGGCCGAGCTGGGCGCGACCGCGATGGACCTCGGTCTGGACTGGCCCGAGCAGCGCTCGCCGCGCGAGCAGGCCCGCCGCGTCAGCGCCCAGGTCACCGCCCCGCCCGAGGACGTCGCGTCGCTGGAGGGGCTGCTCACCGAGGTCGAGCGCGGCCGCTACGCCGCCGCAGGCGCGGTCGGGACGTTGGAGCCGGAGACCCGCACCCGCACGGTCGAGACCGTCGACTCCTGGCGCCAGGCCATGACCGCCAGCGTCGAGCACCCCTGGCGTGCCCGGTTGTGGCCGCGCTCGCTGCTCCGCCGCCCGCGGGAGTGAGCTGCCGGCGGGTCGTGGGACGTGGCCCCCGGACATGCGAATGTGACTGCCGGGGTTGGGGAGCGCCACTCGTGCCCCCTGAGCGACATTCGCATGTTCGAGGGGTGGGGGCATGACAAAGGCCCCGTCGCGATGCGGTCGGGGCCTGGTCAATCAGGGTGACGAGCTAGAAGCCGCCTTCGTGGCGACGGCGTTCCCAGCGCTGCTCCATGCGCTGCATGAAGGTGCCCTGGGGCTGCTGCCGAGGCTGGCGCTGCGAGCGGGGCGCCCGCGGCGAGCGGCGGGGCATCTTCGGACCCGAACGGCGCGTGCGGCGTGACTTCTCGCGACCGCCGTCGATGATGTCGAAGCGGTGGGGGTGGTCGTCGAAGTCGAAGAGCTGCTCCTCGCCGGAGCGTTGCGGCTGGGTCGGGGCGTGCCGGCCGCGCCAGGCAGCGAGGCCGATGGTGGCCGAGCCGAGCATCACCAGGAAGCCGAGGACCCCGAGCCAGGTCTGCTGGCTCATCGCGCCGCCCATGAGCATCGCGACACCGGCGACGAAGACGACCGCGGCGGCGATCGACCGGAGCTTGGCTACCCGCTCGAGGGAGCTTCCGCGGAGCGTGGAGACGAACTTGGGGTCCTCTTGGGCAAGCGCCTGCTCCATCTGCTCCAGCAGACGGAGCTCCTCTTCGGAGAGCGGCACGAAAACCTCCATGGCGAACGTCCCACTGAGGACGACACTGTCGAGTCTAGGCAGGGTGCGCGTAACTCGGTAGACGCGTTGGGGAAATCGTGACCTTTTTCAGGGCCGCTCCCCGATCAGCAACGTCGCCGGTCGGACGGCGCCACGACCGAAACGCAGCGCCGCGGCGTCGCTCGCACGGTCTGCGTCCTCCCACCCGTGCTCGGGTGCCCCGAGCACCAGCTGGCGCTGCACGCGGTCGCGTGGCAGGAGTCCCTCGACCCGCACCCCCACGAGCCGGATGCGGGCCCGCTGCAGCCCGAGGGCGTCGTAGAGGCCGGTCGCGGTCGCGTGCACCTCGCCGGTGACGTCGGTGGCGTCGGCGAGGGTGCGGGAGCGGGTGATCGTGGTGAAGTCGGCGAAGCGCACCCTGATGGTGACGGTGCGTCCCGCCACCTCGGCAGCCCGCATCCGCGTGGTCACCTTGGCCGAGAGCCGCAGCAGCTCGCGCAGCACCACCGCCCGGTCGTCGGTGTCGCGGCCGAAGGTCTCGTCGGCCCCCATGCTCTTGTCGGGCTCGTGGGTGGCCCGGCGAGGAGTGAGCACGCGACGGTCGGTCCCCCACGCCAGCTGGTGCAGCTGGGTGCCCATGGCCGCGCCGAGGCCGCGCTGCAACGTGGCCACCGGGGTGTGCGCGACGTCGCCCACCTTCACCAGGCCCAGCCGGTGCAGCTGCTCGCGGGTCTTCTCCCCCACGCCGTAGAGCTCACCCACGTCGAGCGGGTGCAGGAACCGGGTCACCTCTCGCGGGGGTACGACGAGCACCCCGTCGGGCTTGGCCCGCCGGCTGGCCAGCTTGGCCACCGACACCGAGCCCGCGACCCCCACCGAGCAGGTGATCCGCTGCTCGTCGGCGACCCGGGCGCGGATGTGCTCGGCGATCTCGCGGGGCGTGCCCAGCCGACGCGTCGCCCCGGAGACGTCGAGGAACGCCTCGTCGAGCGAGACCGCCTCCACCAGCGGCGTGACCTGACGGAAGATCTCCATCACCGAGGAGGAGACCACGTCGAAGTCGGTGTAGTCGGGCGAGAGCACCACCGCCTCGGGGCACATCCGCCGCGCCCGCGTCATCGGCAGCGCCGAGTGCACGCCGTACTTGCGGGCGGGGTAGTTGGCCGCCAGCACCACTCCCCGGTGGCCACCGCCCACGATCACGGGGACGTCGGCCAGCTCGGGCCGGTCGCGGATCGCCACCGACGCGAAGAAGGCATCCATGTCGACATGGAGGATCGGGCAGTCGAGGGAGCGGTCGTTCATGGGGATCCCCACCCGGGCGCGGGGAGATCAGTGGGTGGCGAGGGCGTGGAGCTGGGCGGCGAGGGTGAGGTACTCGGGGCGGTCGGCCACGGCTCGTTCGAGGTCGAGGAGGGCGGCAGCGGCGCCGGGCTCGAGGTCGAGCAGGGTCGAGGGGACCAGGTCGCTGAAGACCCGGACGCCGTGGACGGCGGTGACGTCGTAGCCGCTGGCGTCGAGCAGGCTGGTGACCTGGTCGGCGGTGAACCGGCGCTCGGCGGCTCGTTGGTCGGGTTGCTCAGGAGGGACGCCGTCGAGCAGGGCCTTGGCCTGGGTGAGGTGGCCGGCCATGGCTCGGGCGATGACGGCGGCGTGGTGCTGGCTGACCAGCAACGAGAGCGAGCCCCCGGGTCGCAGCATCGAGCCGATCGTGCCCAGGGCGGCGGCGGGGTCCTCGACGAGGCCGAGCACGCCGTGGCACAGCACCAGATCCACTTGTGGGTCCCCGCCATCGCCGTAGACCCGGGACGTGAGCGCGGGCAGGTCGCCGAGGTCACCCTGCAGGCCGGTGACCTGGTCGGCCACCCCTTCCTCGTCGGCGCGCCTGGCCAGCGCGGCCAGGGCGTCGGGGCTGGGGTCGACGACCGCGACCTGGTGGCCCAGGGCGGCCACCCGGACGGCGAACCCGCCGGTGCCGCCACCGATGTCGAGGACCCGTGCGCCAGGACTGCCGTCGAGCAGGGCACGCACGGCGTCCCACACCACCGCGGTGCGAGCCGCGGTACGACGCTCCAGCGGGCGCTCCATGTCCCAAACCCTAGGGGTTGCCCGTCGTACTTCATCCCGCGCTCCCGGGGCTGCGGTGCCACAGCTTGCGGGCCACCTCGCCGGTGACGGTGCCAGTGCAGTTCGGTGTCCCGCCGGCTTGATGTCGGCGTAGGGCGACATCCGGAACCCGCTGGTGTGCACCAGCACCCGGCTGGTGCCCTGGGCCGGACCGACACCGAACCCTTCGGGGGTGCGGGCGATCTCGGCATGCACAGCGGCCATCCCCTCGGCACCCCACAGGTCGTGGAGCCGGCCGAGGTCCCAGGCGCCGGTGGCGCGCAGCGATACGCCGCGCCGGCCGGTGCGCCGCAGCTCGCCGCGGACGACGAGCAGCCAGGAACCGAACACCGTGGCGGCGTAGGGGCCCTGCACGTCCTCGAAGAAGGTGGCGTCGACCGGACCCGTGGCGTCGTCGAGGGTGAGGAAGATGACCCGTCGACCCGAGCGGATCGGCGGTGTCTGGGTGGCCACCTTGACCCCGGCCACCAGCAGCTCGCTGCGGCTGCGTGCCGACAGCAGATCGCGCGAGCGGGTGATCCCGAGCCGGTCGAGGAAGGGGGCGTGGAAGTCGACGACGTGGTGGCTGGCGTCGAGCCCGAGGACGTCGAGCTCGGCCCGCACCCGGTCGGCGTCGGTCATCTCCGGCAGCCCGCTGACCGCGGCGGCATCAGACTCGCCGAGGTCGAGGGCCAGCTGGAAGGAGTCGTCCCCCGTGGCGGCCTTCGGGCGCGTCCGTGACAGTCCGCGCGCCCGCGGGGCGCTGGTGCGCTCCGAGGCGCGGCGCAACCGGTCGAGGTCACCGATCTCGAGCAGCAGGTCGCGCCGGGTCATCCGGTGACGCCTCCCCGCACCCGCGGTCACACCGATCCCGTAGACGCTGTCGAACCCGCCGGCCTGCACCAGCCGCTCCACCACGGGCCGGGAGACCTGGGCGCGCTGCCAGAAGTCGGTGAGCGAGGCGTACGGCGCTCCCCTCCTCCCCTCGACGATCCGTGACACCTCGGCGTCGTTGATGCCGCGCACCTCGCCCATCGCGATCCGGATGCCCCAGCCGCGGCCCATCCAGGCCGGCTCTGCCTCCACGGCTGCCTCCACTGCCGCGGGCAGCTTGGTGTAGATCCCTCCCCGGCGCCGGTAGCGGCCGAGGTTGGCCCGAATCTCCTCAGGCACCTCGTCGGGCGCGAGGGTGGAAGTCGTGTCGGCGAGCTTCTCCACGACGTAGTCCTTCTCGCTGGCGTTGACGTCGAGGCCGAGCACCTCGATGCCGAGCTGGCGGGCGTCGTCGAGGATGAGGCGCTTGGGGTACATCCCCGGGTCGTGGGTGAGCACCCCGGCCAGGAAGTGCGCCGGGTAGTGGGCCTTGAGCCAGGCCGACTGGTAGGTCGGCAGCGCGAACGCAGCGGCGTGGGCCTTGCAGAAGCCGAAGGAGGCGAAGGACTCGATCACCTTCCAGATCTGCTCCACCAGCGGCAGCGGGTAGCCGCGCCCCAGGGCCCGCGGGAAGAACCACGTCCGCGTCTGCGCCATCCCCTCGGTGTCGCCGAGCGCGCGCCGCCACTCGTCGCCCTCGGCGTAGGAGACACCGGCGAACTCGGCGATCATCTCGATGATCTGCTCGTGGTAGACCACCACGCCGCGGGTGCGCTCGAGGATCGGTCGCAGGTCGTCGTGGAGGTAGCTGATCTCCTTCCAGCCGTTCTTGACCTCGAGGTAGGGCGTGATCATGTCGCTCTTGACCGGCCCCGGCCGGAACAGCGAGATGTCGGCGATGATGTCCTCGAAGGTCTCGATGCCGGACTTGCCGACCAGCTCGCGCTGGCCGGGTGACTCGATCTGGAAGACGCCGAGGGTCTTGGCCGAGGAGATCATCTCGAAAGTGCGCTGGTCGTCGAAGGGCACCTGGACCTCGTCGTCGAGGTCGATGCGCCGGCCCTCGGTGCGCTCGATCTCGACCACGGCGTGGGCCATCGAGGACTGCATCCGGATGCCGAGCACGTCGAGCTTGAGCAGGCCGAGGTCCTCGACGTCCTCCTTGTCGAACTGGCTCATCGGGTAGCCGAGGAAGCTCTGCTCCACCGGGGTCCGGTCGAGCAGGGTGCGGTCGGAGAGCAGCACCCCGCAGGGGTGCATCGCGATGTGGCGCGGCAGTCCGTCGAGGCTCTCCACCAGCCGGAAGAACAGGTCGAAGCTGCCCCACTCGCCGGCCGCCGCGTCGCGGGCCAGCCCGGTCGACCGCAGCTCGGGCAGGTCACGCAGCGCCGTCCGGGCGTCACGGGCCCGGATGTGGGGGAAGGCCTTGGCGATGGTGTCGATCTCCCCGACCGGCATCCCCAGCGCTGCTCCGACGTCGCGGATCGCGTGGCGCACCTTGTAGGTGTCCATCATCGAGACCGTGGCGCAGCGCTCCTTGCCGTAGCGCCCCAGGATCGCGTCGTAGACCTCCAGCCGACGCGCCGACTCCACGTCGAGGTCGATGTCGGGCAGCGAGACCCGCAGCGGCGAGAGGAACCGTTCCATCAGCAGGTGGTGGCGGATCGGGTCGATCCCGGAGATGCCGAGCAGGTAGTTGACCAGGCTGCCGGCCCCCGACCCGCGCGCAGCGCTGCGGATGCCGAGGTCGCGCACCATCGCGGTGACGTCGCCGACGGTGAGGAAGTACGACGCGAAGCCGAGCCGCCTGATCGTGTCGAGCTCGTCGTCGAGCCGCTTCCAGATCCGCTGCCGGGGAGTCTGGCCGTAGCGCCACCCGATCGCGCCCTCGCACCTCTTCCTGAGCTCGGCATCGGCCGGCGCCTCGTCCACCACCGGTGTCGGAGGAACGCCGTGGGAGGAGATCTCGAACTCGGGGAAGTGCACCTCCCCCAGGCCGAGGTCGGCCCGCGGCGCCAGGACGCACTGGTCGGCCAGGGAGCGGGTCTGGGCCAGCAGGTCGGTCGCACCGAGGTCGAGACCGGCGTAGCGGCAGATCTCCTCGGCCACCTCGTGCATCTGCTTGCCGGACTTCAAGAACCCCTCGGCGTTGCGGCGGTCGAGGTGGCGCAGGTCCATCGGCACCAGCCGGCGGGCGGCGTCGAGCACGTCGGTGGTGGGCGCGTCGAGGCGGTCGGCGAAGCGGACCGCGTTGGAGAGCACCACGGGGACGCGCGCCCCGCGGACGCCACGGGTCGCCAGCCCGGCCATCCGCGCGGCGTGCGGCGAGCTGCCCGGACCGGAGCCGGGAAGCCGGTGGGAGACCACCTCCACGACCAGCTGCCCGCGACCGACGAGGTCCAGCCAGCCGCGCAGCACGTCGGCCGCGAGGTCGTCGCGGCGCAGCGTGGCCGCCCGGCCGAGCTCGGAGGCCGGCCCGAGCAGCACCCGCACCTCCCGGCCGGCGACGTGCTCGGCCACCAGCTCGGGCGTGCACACCGGCGTCCCACGCTCCCCCGCGGCGTGGGTCGCCGAGACCAGCCGGCACACCGCGGCCCAGCCGCTGCGACCGCTGGCCAGGAAGGTGACGCGCGGCAGCCGGGGGTCGCGGGAGGCGCCGCCCCGGACGGGAGTGCGGGACCTGGCCGACGTGGGGATGTTCCGGCGGTGGTCACCTCCCATCGCGAGGTCGACGCCGAGGATCGGGCGGATGCCGGCGGCCATGGCGGCCTTGACGAAGCGGACCGCGCCGTAGGTGCCGTCGCGGTCGGTCAGCGCGAGGGCGTCCATCTCCTGCTCGGCAGCCCGTTCCACCAGGACGTGGGGGTGGGAGGCGCCGTACTGCAGGGAGTAGCCGGAGGCGACGCGCAGGTGCACGAAGGGGTCGGACACTGTTCTGTCTTTCTCGGCCAGCCGCCCTCAGGCGACACGGATCGGGACGTGCTCGACCAGGCCCAGCGAAATCTCCACCAGCGCCAGGAACCGGTCGGCGTCGCGGACCAGGTCGTCGGCCTCCCGCTCGGTCACCGCCCGTCTCGAGCCGGACTCGGCGGCGGCCCGCTTGCCCGCCCCGGCGGAGAAGAAGCTCGCCCACTCGGCCAGCTCGGGAGCCACCTCGGCCAGCAGCACCCAGGCGTTCTTCTGGCGGGCGCGCCGCGACGGCGGCACCGGCTGGGCCCGGGCCGCCAGCAGCGCCGCGGTCGCCCGCAGCGCGGAGACGTGGGCGTGGGCGTAGCGCTCGGGCGCGATCGAGGAGGTGATCGCCTCGCGCAGCGAGTCGGTCGCGCGCTCGAGGTAGGAGTGGGTGGCGGCCGGCAGGAAGGCCGGGCTCTCCATGTCCGTCGCGGTGCTCATCGCGACCTCAGTCCATCGCCCGGGCGAGCAGCCAGCTGCCCTCGGACCAGCTGAACACAAGGTCGAAGACCCCGAAGCCGGGGTCTGCTGCGTCGGCCGGGCTCGTGGCGGCCACCCTTCCCCGGGCGGCCGCCACCCGCCACACCTCGCGCTCGCGCAGGAGATCGGTGTCGAGGGAGTCGGTCGTGCCTTCCTTCGGGGCCCGGCGCGTCCACCACGCGCCGGTCTCCACCCAGTGGGCGACCACCTCGCGCACCTGCCACAACCGGCCCCGCCACAGGAACTGGTCGGGATCCTCGTCCGCGCCCTTGCGCACCTCCACCGGGTCGTCGTAGCGCCGCACCGCTGCTCTCCTTCGCTGTCGGTGCCCCGGTGGAGGATGGGGGTCGAGGTCACCCTCCACCGAGACGGGATCGAACATATGTTCGAACGTCTTCACCGTACACCCCGGCGCCGACGGGCCGTCAAGAGCGGATCCGGGGCCTGTGGAGAATGCCTCCATGACCGAGAAACCCGAGCACGCGTCGACCGCCCGCTTCCGGGCCGAGCTCGAGGCCCGCGGCGGCACCGGGCGGATCGTGGTGCTCCCCGAGTCGGTGCACACCGCCCAGCTGGCAGCCGACGCCCTGGGGTGCGAGGTCGGCGCGATCGCCAACAGCCTGCTGTTCGACGCTGACGGCGAGCCGTTGCTGCTGCTCACCAGCGGCTCCCACCGGGTCGACACCGAGAAGGTCGCGGCCGAGCTCGGGGTCACGGCGCTGCGTCGCGCGAAGCCCGACTTCGTCCGGCGTCACACCGGCCAGGTGATCGGCGGGGTCTCCCCCTTCGACCACCCGGCGCCGGTGCGCACCTACCTCGACCCGTGGCTGCGCCGCTACGACGAGGTGTGGGCCGCGGCCGGGCACCCGGCGGCCGTGTTCAGCAGCACGTTCGATCAGCTGCAGCGGATGACCGGGGCCGCCGAGCTCGACGTGGAGTGACCCGAGGCGCAAAGTGCTCGCGTCGTGCGCCGACGCGTGCCAGCCTCAGGCATGGACCTCAGCGACGCGGACGGGCGCACCAGGTGCGCGGAGCGCCTCGGCGCGCTCTACCGCGGCCGGCGCGTTGTCCACGGCCCGCGGGTGCTGGCCGCCGTGGTCAACGAGATCGGGATGGTGGCGACCCACGGCGCGGTCTCCTCGCTGGTGCTGGCCACCGTCCGGGGCGCGGGCGAGATCCCGCCCGAGGACGCGGCGCACGTCGTGTGGCTGCCGCACCGCGTGTTCGAGTCGGTCACCGAGGAGCTGCGGCAGGAGGACGCGCGGGTGCGGCGGCTCCCCGACGACGTGGCCGCCGAGGTCGAGGCCTTCGACCCGGACCGCGAGGCGTTGTGGATGGGCACGCCCTTCGTGACCTCCGACGAGCCGATCCTCGGCCGCCGGGTACTGGGCGGAAGACCGATCGCCTGGCTGTCGCTGGAGGACAAGATCGCGGCGGAGGACGTGTGGGTCCGAGCCGGTGTCGTCCACGCCCCCAGCGAGATCGTCCCGGTCGACGCCGCCGCCCTCGCCGCGGCCAGTCAGCGCCTCGACCGGGGCGAGGGCACGGTGTGGGCGGGCGACAACCGCGACGGCTTCAACGGCGGTGGCAACTTCGTGCGGTGGGTGACCGACGCTCGAGGAGCGCGGGGCCGCTACCGACTTCTTCGCCAGCCGCTGCGACCGGGTGCGGGTGCAGCCCTTCCTCGACGGGGTGCCGTGCAGCATCCACGGCTTCGTCACCGGCGACGGCACCGCCGCGTTCCGTCCGGTGGAGATCGCGATGCTGCGGCGCGCCGAGGGACACCAGTTCGTCTACGGCGGCCTCTCGACCTTCTGGGACCCGCCGGCCGCCGACCGCGAGGAGATGCGGGCCGTCGTACGACGCGTCGGGGAGCACCTGCGCGAACGCGTCGGCTACCGCGGGCTTCTTCGGCATCGACGGCGTGCTGACCGCCGACGGGTTCCTGCCCACCGAGCTGAACACCCGCACTCGGCCGGCGTGGTCACGCAGTTCGGATCGCTCGAGCCGCGCGGGCCTCGCCATCCTGATGCAGATCCGGGGCGACGTCGTACCCCGACTTCCCGCTGACCGTCGCGGACCTCGAGTCGCTGCTCCCCGCCTTCGACGCCCACCGCACCGGCCGGGTGACCTGCCTGTGGGAGGGCGAGCTCGACCAGGGCCGGCTCGCGGCGGCGACGAGCGCGTGCGGCTTCGCCTATGTCGACGGCCGCTTCGCCCCTGCCGAGCACGGCGACCTGTTCGCGGTGGCCCTCAACGCGACCGGGCTGTTCGGCTACATCCGCAAGTGCACGGCCCTCGAACCCGGCCAGCGCCTCGCACCGCTGAACGGCGCGCTGATGGAGTTCGTCGACGAGCGCTACGGCACCGGCTTCGGAGAGCTCGTCCCGGCACCCGATCTGCGCTCCTGAGCCGCCTGCCGCGGCCTAGGGTGGCCGCCATGGCGCGCGTGGTGGTGATCGGCGGCGGGTACGGCGGCCTCGCCAGCGCCGCCCGCCTGGCCAAGCTCGGCCACGAGGTCACCGTGCTGGAGGCGGCCGAACGACGTCGGCGGCGCCCTCGGCTACGTCGAGCAGGACGGCTTCCGCTGGGACGCCGGGCCGACGCACACGCTGCTCCCGGCCGTGCTGCGCGACCTGTTCCGCAAGTCGGGACGGGCCGCTGGAGAAGGAGATCGAGCTGGTCCCGCTCTCGCCCGTGCGCCAGCACCGGTGGGACGACGACACCGTGCTCGACCTGCCCGGCCGGCAGCCGCGGGGACCAGATAGCAGCCGTCGACGCCGCGCTCGGTGAAGGGCTCGGCCACGAGTGGGCTGCCTACGTCGACGCCTTCGCCGACGACTGGGAGGCGCTGCGGCGCGACTGGCTCGAACGGCCGTGGTCGGCCGACCACGCGAGCAAGCAGGCCGAGGCCCTGCTCTCGACCAGGCTGACGATGCACAAGGTCGTGCAGAAGCGGTTCAAGGACGAGCGGCTGCGAGACCTCGCCACGTTCCTCGCCCAGCTCGAGGGGCACGACACCCGCAACGTGCCGGCGTGGGTGGGCATGTGGAGCTACGTGGAGCAGAACCTCGGCGTGCTGGACGGTTCCCGGCGGCATGGGTGCCCTGGCCGAGGCGCTGACCTCGCGACTGCAGACCCGCGGGGTCACCGTCCTGACGGGATCGCCCGCGCTCGACCTGGAGATGTCGGGCGAGCGTGGCGGTGGGAGTGCGCACGCCGCAAGGAGTGTCGACGCCGACCACGTCGTCTGCGCGATCGATCCCCGGCGACTGCCCGTCCTCGCGCCCCACGTCGAGCGCACCATGCCCGCCATCCCGCCCGTCGTGTGCCACGTCGGCCTGGTCGGGCCGGTGCCCCAGCTGCCGGCCGAGGTCGTCCTGCACGGCGACCCGATGGTCGTCGTGCGCACCGGCGGCACCGCCCCCGAGGGTGCCCACGCCTGGACGATCCTGGGTCGCGGCCGGCTCGCGGAGGACGTCGTGAACGTGCTGCAGCGCGCGGGGATCCGCGTGCGCGACCAGGTCGAGGTGCGGGTCGACCGGTCGCCGCTCGACCTGGTGCAGGCATGGGGCGGATCGCCGTACGGCGTGCTGTGGCAGGGCCGCAACACCGTGACCCGACGGCTGGGTCCGCGCAGCCCCGATCCCCAACGTGCTACGTCGCCGGCAGCCATGCGACACCCGGCGCCGGGCTGCCCTCCGTCGGCCTCTCCGCCGCCCTGGTCGCGCAGGTGATCGGACCGGCGTGAGCCGGGTCAGGCCTTCAGGGAGAGCGCTGACCAGATCTCGCGCGTCGCCTTGGAGCGGTTGAGCGTGTAGAAGTGCAGGCCGGGGGCGCCGCCCTCGAGCAGGGCGTCGCAGAGCTCGGTGGCGATCGCGATGCCCTCGGCGCGTACGGCGGCCGGGTCCTCGCGCAGCGGCTCGATGCGGGCCAGCACCTCGTCGGGCATGTGGCGGCCGGAGAGCTCGACCATCTTGCTCATCGAGGTGAGGTTCAGGATCGGCATCACGCCCGGGATGATCGGGAAGTCGACGCCGACCTCCCGCGCCCGCTCGACCAGCCCGAAGTAGTCCGAGGCACGCAGCACCATCTCGGTGACCGCGAACTCCGCGCCGGCGTCGTGCTTCGCCTTCAGCACGGCCATGTCGGCCTCGAGCGACGACCGCGTCGCGGTGTCCCTCGGGGAAAGCGGCCACGCCCACGGAGAAGTCGCCGAGCGCCACGGACGAAGGCCACCAGGTCGGAGGCGTAGTCGATGCCGCCCTCGGTGGTCGAGCCACGCGGTACCGGGTCCGGCCGAGCGGGTCGCCGCGCAGGGCCAGCACGTTGTTGACGCCCGACTCCCGGAGCGAGGCCAGGATGCGCTCCAGCTCGCCGGTCGTGTGGCCGACGCAGGTCAGGTGGGCCATCGGCAGCAGGGTCGTCTCGCGGGCGATCCGCTCGGTGATGGCCACGGTCCGGTCGCGCGTCGTACCGCCTGCGCCGTAGGTGACCGAGACGAACGTGGGCGCAGCGGTTCGAGCTCGCTGATCGAGCGCCAGAGCACCTCTTCGCCGGCCTCGTCCTTGGGCGGGAAGAACTCGAACGAGAAGGAGCGACCGCCCCCGTCGAGCAGGTCCGCGATGCGTACGGGTCCCCCAGCCATGCTGCGAGGGTAGAGGTCTACTCTCGCCGGATGACCACGCAGCACACAGGGTGGGACGTGCCCTGACGCGACTGGGACCCCGCCGGCCTTCCGCGAGGCCGTCGAGCGGTGCTGCAGGACTTCGTCGACGCGCAGGCCACCTGGCTCGAGGCACTGGGCCCCGACGCCCGGAGCCTGGTGGCGCAGGCACGCTCGAGCGTGTCGGGCGGCAAGCGGTTCCGGGCCGCCTTCTGCTGGTGGGGACATCGCGCCGTCGGCCCGCACCATGGACGCAACGGCCCTGCTGCGCGCCTGCGCGTCGCTCGAGCTGCTGCACGCGAGTGCGCTCGTGCACGACGACTACATGGACGCCTCCGACGTACGACGTGGGCGGCCGGCCACCCACCGCGTCTTCGAGCAGCTGCACCGCGAACGGGGATGGAGCGGACCGCCCGAGTCGTACGGCGGCGCCGCGGCGATCCTGCTCGGCGACCTGCTGCTCAGCTGGTCCGACGAGCTGCTCGCGCACCTGCGGCCTGCCGGCGGAGCGGGTGCTCGACGCCCTTGCGTACTTCGACCTGACCCGCAGCGAGGTGGTCACCGGCCAGTTCCTCGACGTCTCGGCGCAGGCTCGCGGGTCGGCCGACGTCGACACCGCGATGACGGTGCTGCGCTACAAGTCCGCCAAGTACTCCATCGAGCGGCCGCTGCACATCGGCGCTGCCCTCGGCGGGGCCTCACCCGAGATGGTCGAGCAGCTCTCGCGGTTCGGCCTCCCGCTCGGCGAGGCGTTCCAGCTGCGCGACGACCTGCTCGGGGTCTTCGGCGACCCGGCGGTGACCGGCAAGCCGGCCGGCGACGACCTGGTCGAGGGCAAGCGGACGGTCCTGGTCGCCCTCGCCCTCGACGCGCTCCCCCTGGCCGAGGCCAAGCTGCTCGACACCTCGCTGGGCACGCCCCTCGACGACGCGCAGGTGCAGCGACTCCGCTCGCTCATCGACTCCTCCGGCGCGCGCGAGCAGGTCGAGCGAGTCATCAGCGAGCTGACGTCGCGGTCCCTCGAGGCGCTTGCCGCAGCCGACATCACGGACGAGGCCCGCGTCGTGCTCACCGGACTCGCCAGCGAGGCCACGCAGCGCACGGTGTGACCTTTTTCGGGCCCCTGAGGAGGGCCGGCAGGGCCCGTCTCGAAGGGCGCGGCTCGCTAGCTGAGCGACAGCACCTGCGCCCGGCGCTTGACCTCGGCGCCCCGGTTCTCGCGGAGCGCGTCGATGGGACGGCCCGGGAGGGTGTCGTCCTCGGTGAACAGCCAGGTGAGCATCTCCACGTCGTCCCAGCCGCCGTCGGAGAGCAGCGTCAGCAGGCCGGGGACGCCCTTGACGACGGCGCCGTCCATCACCAGTTCGGCCGGGACCTGCTGGCCCGCCCCGGGCGCGGGTACGGCGGCCGCGAGCTGGTGCTCGCGGATCAGCTGACGCACCTTGCTGACGGTCACGCCGAGCTCCTCGGCGGCCGCCTTCCAGTCGAGCCACTGCCCGACCAGCTCGCCCAGCGGGGTATCGACCACCGAATTCGGGGTGTTCTCGCTCACGTGGCCATGCTGCCACCCGCCCGTCCTGCCGCTCAGAGGGGGCCAGCCAGGGCGTTCGCCTCCCCGGGATGGCGTCGCGCAACATCTAGACTGGCTCGTCAACCGGGTCCTTCCCCACCTGGTCGCTGGAGGTCGAAGTGGAGCGCACTGCCGACACGCTCATCGGTCGTGTCCTCGACGGTCGCTACCGCGTCGGACCCAAGATCGCGCGCGGCGGGATGGCGACCGTCTACGAGGCCACCGACCTGCGGCTCGACCGGACCGTCGCGGTCAAGGTGATGCACGAGGGCCTCGCCGACGACGACGAGTTCGTGCACCGCTTCCAGCGCGAGGCCCGCTCGGCGGCCCGGCTGGCGCACCACAACGTCGTCGCCGTCTTCGACACCGGCGAGGACAACGGGACGCTGTTCCTGGTCATGGAGTACGTCCCCGGCCTGACCCTGCGGGACCTGATCCGCAAGGAAGCGCCGATGGCGCCCGCGAAGGCGCTGGCCGTCATCGAGCCGGTCCTGTCGGCCCTCGCGGCCGCCCACGACGCCGGCATCCTGCACCGGGACGTCAAGCCCGAGAACGTCCTGCTCGCCGACGACGGCCGCGTCAAGGTGGCCGACTTCGGGCTCTCCCGGGCGATCAACTCCGAGACCCAGCACACCGCGACCGGCGGCGTGCTCATCGGGACGGTCTCCTACCTCTCGCCCGAGCTCGTGGTGAACAACCGGGCCGACGCACGTGCCGACGTCTACGCGGCGGGCGTGATCATCTACGAGATGCTCACCGGCCAGAAGCCGCACCAGGCCGACAGCCCGATCCAGGTCGCCTACAAGCACGTCCACCAGGACATCCCCGCCCCGTCGGCCGCCGTCCCGGGCATCCCGTCGTACGTCGACGCGCTGGTCGCGCGGGCCACCGCCCGCGACACCGCCCTGCGCCCGGCGGACGCCCGCGTGCTGCTCCACCAGGTCCGGCGCGTCCGCCAGGCCCTCGACCACGGCGTCACCCACGACGACGACCTCGTCGCCGACCTGACCCCGACCTCACCCATCGGCGAGCGCACCCTGACCGGCGAGCTGCCCGCCCAGGTCATCGAGCCGCAGGAGCTCGTCGAGATCGCGCGAGCTGCAGCACGCGGCACCCCGCCGACCGGGTCTACGACCAGCAGCGCGACGTCCCCGCCGGGCCGCCCCGCGCGCCGCAACGGAAGAGCCCGCCGCCTCCCCCGCGACGCTCCCGTCGGGGCGCGGTGTGGCTGGTGATCGTGCTGGTGCTCGCCGTGGCCGCCGCCCTCGCCGGCTGGTACTTCGGCATCGCCCGCTACACCGTCACCCCCGGGGTCATCGACCTCAGCCGGACGGCCGCGCAGGCGAAGCTCGACAAGGCCGGCCTCGACATGAAGGTGAAGGACTCGGCCTACTCCGAGACCGTCCGCAAGGGCTTCGTGGTCTCGACCGACCCGGCTCCCGGTGACCGCGTCCTCAAGGAGGGCACGGTCGGCGCGGTCATCTCGCTCGGCCCCGAGCGCCACAAGGTCCCCGACGTCCGCGGGAAGACGCTCGACGACGCCCAGCAGACGCTCGCCGACGAGAAGCTGTCCTACGGCGACGAGGTGCAGCGCTACGACGAGAAGACCGCCAAGGGACGCGTCGTCACCACCGACCCGGCCCCCGGCACGCTGCTGCGCCGCGACACGGCCGTCGACGTCGTGGTCAGCAAGGGCCCGAGGCCGATCAAGATCCCCGACTTCACCGGCAAGCCCGCCGACCAGGCGGAGAAGCGGCTCGACGGGCTCGGCTTCGACGTCGACACCAAGCAGGTCAACAGCGACACCGTGCCGTTGGGCCGCGTCATCTCGCAGAGCCCGCACTCCGGCACCGGCACCAAGGACGACCCCGTCTCGCTGGTCGTCTCCAAGGGCCCGGTCCTCGTCGAGGTGCCCAACGTGCGCGGCATGGGCCTGCAGGCCGCGACGCAGCGGCTCGAGCAGGCCGGGTTCCGGGTGAAGGTCCAGCACGCCAGCCTCTACGTCGGCGTGATGTACGTCGTCGGCACCAACCCCTCCGGCGGGACCACCGCCCGCAAGGGCAGCACGGTCGTCGTCAGCGTCGTCTGAGTTCGCAACGGTCGGAGCATCCGGCGGATATCCTCCTGCGATGCGGCAGCTCGGCGCGCTCCTTGGCTTGCTGTGCCTTCTTGGCTGCGGTGGGCAGCGCCAGAATGGCGAGCCACCATCAGCCGATTCACCAAGCCCTTCACCAGCCGCGCGACAGTCGGTAGCGTTCCCGACGGCCACCCCGAAGGCGTCCGTTCCACCGGCGCGGAAACCTTCGGTGGCCCCGAGCTGCGGGCCTGGCCAGGGGTTGCGACCAGGCTCAGCAGCACGCGGCGCTGCGCCGGGTCGGATCGCGTTCGTCGCGAACTACACCCAGGCCGGCCCGGACATCGCACCGGGTGACGTCTACACGGTGAACCCGGACGGGTCCTCCTTGGCGCGCCTCACGCGCACCTCGGACACCGCGTCGCCGTCGTGGTCCCCGGACGGCCAGAAGCTCGCGTACGTCCGGATCGACTGGAAGCACGACTCCGCCACAGGGCTGTGGATCATGAATGCGGACGGATCCGGGCAACGGCACGTCCTGGACCTCGGGTCTGTTGGCAGCCCCGACTGGTCACCGGACGGGAACCGCATCGCGCTCGGCCTGGCACATGGGATCGGCGTGCTGGACCTGCGCACCGAGCAGCTGTCACGGTTCGACTGGTCGGTTCCCCATTGGTACGCACCGACTGCCGCACGGTGGTCTGCGACCGGGTCGCAGTTGGCGGTGGTGGCACAGAAGAAGGGCCCCGGACCTGACGACTACACCGCGACGACGGCCCTGTTCATCGGTGATACCAGCGGACGGGACGTGCGGCAGGTGGCGGGGACCAAGGACCTGCTCGGCTTCGACTGGTCCTGGGCGAACTGCGACCTGCTCTACGGGTCCGGTCTGGCGACGCGTGGCGGGGAATGCAACGGCGACCTCTTCGCCACCGACCCGGAGAACAGCGCCCCCCGACTCGTGGTCGAGCTGGCCTGCCGGCAGGAGGCTCCCGCCTGGTCGCCCGATGGCTCCGCGATGGTCTTTGTGACGCAGGAAGGCTTGTGGGTGGCTGACCAGGATGGGGGAAACCCCCACGAGATCGTTCACAGGGCCGGACCCGACGGGGACTTCCGAGCTCCGTACGCCCCCGACTGGCAACCAGCGTCCTGACCGCCCAGGAGCCAGCATGAGGACGACAGAGCCGAGTCAGAGTGGGCCACGGATCCCAGCACGCCAGGCACCTTCTTCCCCGCAGGGAGTGCGGCCGCGCAAGTTCCTGTACTGCTGCTCGCTGGTCCTGGCGGCTGTGGTGGCGACGGCAGCGTGCCAGAGCAGCGATTCGAAACGCTCCGAGACAAGCAGATCGGGCTCGAACACACTCAATCGAGTCACCCTGGTCGCCGCTGCCACCGATCTGGGCACCTTGGGTGGCCGCGACGCCACGCCGTTGGCGATCAGCGGTCACCTCGTCGTGGGGGAGTCCACCACGGCCCACGGCGACTCGCACGCCTTCGTCTGCGACGTTGCCGCCGAGGCGCCACGCATGCGTGACCTCGGCACCTTGGGGGGACCTCACAGCTCGGCGTCCGCAGTGGACGGCACGATCGTGGTCGGGGATGCGGAGACTGTCACGGGAGACAGGCACGCCTTCGCCATCGATGTCTCGGACCCCAGTACGCCGACCGTCAGGGACTTGGGAACACTGGGGGGCAAGTACAGCTACGCGATCGCAGTTTCGGGCAACCTCGTCGTGGGGAACTCGAGTACCGCCGACGGAGGTGTGCGCGGGTTCCTCTACGACCTCGGTGCCCCCTCACCCTCGATGCGCGAGCTCACCTCGATGAACGGTACGGGTGGCGCACCCTCTGATGTCGAGGGTCACATCGTCATCGGCACCATGCAGAAGCCCCCGAAGGGCGGCACGACATTCGCCTACGACGCTGCCGCCAGACCGCCCAGGATGCGGGACATCGGCCCTCCTGGCGTCCGCAACAGCAGCCCCGTTGACATCGACGGTGGCCGCGTGCTCGGAAGCGCGGGGGGCTACCCCGAGCGGCCGTTCGTCTACGACCTCAACTCAAAGGACGCCCACCCCACCTACCTCGATGTACCCCAGGACGATGGCATGGCCGAGGCCATCGACGGCCCCCTCGTCGTCGGCGAGACGTTTGTAGGCATGACTACACAGCCCTACGTCCTGGACCTCTCGGAAGACCACCCGACGATGAGGAAGCTCCCACTCGGCACTGCCAACACCACCGATGACGCCAGGCCCAGCGACGTCGATGGCCGCGTCGTCGTCGGGATCTTCCGCGCAGCCGACGACACCATTCGCTACTGGGCCTTCGACCTGGACGTCAGCCAGACTCGCCCCGCGGACCTCGGCCGCACCGGCCAGGACGCAGACCCCTTGGTCAGTGGGCACACCGTCGTGGGCGCAACGCCGTTGAAGGGGCACGAGCGGGCGACCATGTGGCAGTTGACGACCACCAAGGGCCCGGCCGTGCGATTCAAGGAGTTCGGCACGAGCGTGAAGCACAACGCCGGCCGAGTCCTCGTCACCGTGGTCAGGGACGGTGACTCCAAGCCGGCGGTCAGCGTGCACTACGCCACGCGCGGTGCGAACGCTGGGCCCTTCGTGCACACCGAGGGCACCGTGACGTTCCGGGCCGGGCAACGCGAGGCGACCTTGCGAATACCGATCGGCGACGCGCCCCAGACCCTTGAATCCAACCGATTTGTCGTCTCATTGACCAACCCCTCCCCTGGGGCGGTCATCAGCACCCCGAACGTGACCCAGATCGAGATCGCCGGCAACGACTGAGCAACAGCCAGGGCGCTGGACCCGCAAGGTCAGTGGAAAGTCGGCGCGCGCAGCTACCTAGCCGCGCTCCACCCGGGTCAGCCGTGTGCATGCAGGCTCCGACACGCCGGTCGCTCCTGCCCCACCCATCACACCAGCCCCACGGCTATGGTCGATCGATGCCCGGATCCCTTCCCCGGTCCTGGAGCCGAACCTGCGCCAGCGTCGCGTCGGCTGCCGTGTCGGCCGCCCTCCTCACGCTCGTCCCGATCGAGCCCGCGCAGGCGGCCGCCCCCGTCGCGCGGCCTTGGCCGGGCCATCCCGACCGCACGCTGATGCGCTACCAGGTCCGGGCGGGCGACACCGCCACCGGTCTGGCCGTGCGCTACCACGCCTGGACCGCGGAGCTGATCGCGCTCAACCACCTCGGGGCGAGGGGCGCGCTGCACCGGGGCGACTGGATCACCCTTCCCATCGTGGTCTCGGCGGCTCGGCGAGCCGGGCACCACGTCCGGCCCGTGCACCGACACCACACGCACAAGGTCAAGAAGGCCAGGAAGCCGAAGAAGCAGCCGCTGCTGGTGCACGCGACCACGCCGCCGAAGGGCTGGCGCGACGCCGACCTCTCCCGCACCGAGGTCCGCGACCTCGTGACGCGGATGGCGAAGCGCTACTCCGTGCCCCCGCGCCTGGCCCTGGCCGTGGCGTGGCAGGAGTCCGGCTGGCAGCAACGGCGGGTCTCCAGCGTCGGGGCACTCGGGGTGATGCAGGTGATGCCCGACACCGGTCGCTGGATGCGCTGGTACGCCGGACGCCAGCTGCGGCTGCGCGACACCCACGACAACATCCAGGCCGGCGTGCTCACTCTTCGCACGCTGAGGTCGTGGACCAAGAAGGACGTCACCGCGGTCGCCGGCTACTACCAGGGCCTGGGCTCGGTCCGCCGGCGCGGCTGGTTCGACGACACCAAGATGTACGTGCGCGCTGTCCTCGCGCACGAGAAGCGCCTGGCTCGGGGCCTCCCGCCCCGTTGAGACCGCGGCTCCTAGGCTGAGTGGCATGGAGCCGGCCCCGACCTCGCCGCGCTCCCGGACCCCGCTCCTCGCCACCCTGGCGCTGCTCGCCATCACGGCCTGCTGGGGCTCGACCTTCTTCCTGATCCACGACCTGCTCGACCGCGTGCCGGTGCTGGACTTCCTCGCCATCCGGTTCGCCATCGCCGCGGCCGTCGTACTCCTGATCGCGCCGCGCTCGATCGGCCGGCTCTCACCGGTGACGCGACGACGAGCCGTGGTGGTGGGGCTCCTGTACGGCGTCGCGCAGATCCTGCAGACCGCCGGGCT
Organism: uncultured Actinomycetota bacterium; assembly: GCA_963698945.1. Lineage (GTDB taxonomy): Bacteria > Actinomycetota > Actinomycetes > Propionibacteriales > Nocardioidaceae > Marmoricola. Next base: position 46,076 of record CAVOST010000024.1, read on the forward strand.
GGGTCACACCGCGGCGAGCGTCGGCGGGTTCATCACCGGGCTCTACGTCGTCGCCACGCCGCTGTTCGCCGCGCTCCTGCTCCACACGCGCATCACGCTCGTCACCTGGCTGGCCGTGCTGCTCGCGATGGTGGGGCTGGGCGTCCTCACGCTCGGCGACGTGTCCGGCCTCGGCATCGGGTACGGCGAGATGCTGATCTTCGTCGCCGCCCTGCTGTACGCCCTCCACATCGTCGGGCTCGGCGCGTGGTCGACGGTCCAGGACGCGGTCGGGATGGCGCTGATCCAGTGCATCGTGATCGCGGTCGTCTGCACGGCAGCCGCGGCACCCGGAGGCATCGTGCTGCCGTCGCGGACCAGCGACTGGCTCTCGATCATCTACATGGCGGTCTTCGCCGGCGCCGCAGCGCTCCTGGGCCAGACCTGGGCGCAGGCGCACCTGCCACCCACGCGGACCGCGATCATCATGACGATGGAGCCCGTCTTCGCGGCCTTCTTCGCCGTCCTGCTCGGCGGCGAGTCGGTCACCGCCCGACTGCTCCTCGGCGGCGCGCTGGTGGTGGGGGCGATGGTGATCGTGGAGCTGGTCCCGCGGCGCAGGCTCGAGGCCGAGGTCACCCACATCGCCGTCTGAAACCGTTTCGTGATTCCGGATGCTGGAATCGCTTCCCGCCATGCGGACACCCGGTCCTAGCCTCAGAGGCATGGTCGTAGTGATGGCTCCCGACGCGACCGAGGAGCAGATCGCGCGGGTGACCGAGCGTGTCGAGGCCACCGGCGGGCAGGCGTTCGTCAGCCGTGGCGTGGTGCGCACGATCATCGGCCTGGTCGGCGACATCGAGTCCTTCCACGGGCTCAACCTGCGCAGCATGCCGGGCGTGCAGGACGTCCACCGGATCTCCGACCCCTACAAGCTGGTCAGCCGCCAGCACCACCCCGAACGCTCGACCGTCCACGTCGGCCAGGCCGGCCGGTCGGTCTCGATCGGTCCGGACACCTTCACCTTCATCGCGGGGCCGTGCGCCGTCGAGACGCCCCAGCAGACCCTCGAGGCCGCCGAGATGGCCAAGGCGGCAGGGGCCACGCTGCTCCGAGGCGGGGCGTTCAAGCCGCGCACGTCGCCGTACGCCTTCCAGGGACTCGGCCGCCGCGGCCTCGAGATCCTGGCCAGCGTCAGCGAGGTGACCGGCCTGCCAGTGGTGACCGAGGTCGTCGACGCGCGCGACGTCGAGGTGGTGGCCGAGCACGCCGACATGCTGCAGGTCGGCACCCGCAACATGGCCAACTTCGGCCTGCTGCAGGCGGTCGGGGCGACCGCCAAGCCGGTGATGCTCAAGCGCGGCATGACGGCCACGATCGAGGAGTGGCTGATGGCGGCGGAGTACGTCGCCCAGCGCGGCAACCTCGACATCGTGCTGTGCGAGCGGGGCATCCGGACCTTCGAGCCCGCCACCCGCAACACCCTGGACATCTCGGCGGTGCCGGTCGTCCAGGCCACCAGCCACCTGCCGATCGTGGTCGATCCCTCCCACTCGGGGGGCCGCCGCGACCTGGTCGTCCCGCTCGCGCGTGCCGCCATCGGGGTCGGCGCGGACGGGATCATCGTCGACGTCCACCCCGACCCCGAGAACGCCCTCTGCGACGGCCCGCAGGCGTTGTTCGGCTCCGACCTGCGCGCTCTCGCCCAGGCCGTCCGACAGCTTCCCCCGGTCCTCGGTCGCAAGTAGGCGCGGGGATGCCACGATGGCTCCGTGGAGAAGATCTGGGTCTTCGGCAGCATCGCGGTCATGGTCGAGTGGATCGACTTCCTCGATCCCGCTCTGACGGACGAACCCGACGCCAGGGAGCGGGGCGTCCGGGTCGAGGTCAGGCCGGCGAGTTCCCGCGCTGAGGGTTCTGTCTACGCATCGGCCACCGCGACGCTCCAACCCGCCGTGTGCCGGATCGACCTGCTGGAGTCCAGGCCAGGCGCGGCGGACCGGATGCACTGGCACCCCACCATGCTCGAAGGCGAACCGGGCGACAGGGTGTTCGACGCCGCGCTGAGCGCGGATCCACTGGAGTGGGTCACCGACCGGCTCCTCGAGGTGGACGATCTCGTGCCGGACGCCGGGCTTGCCGACGTGACTGCTGTCCGAGCCCATGTCGACCAGATCATCCGGGACATTGCCGATGGACTCGCGTGGGCACGCGAACCGTGGCCCGAGGTCGCCCGCGACGAGCGCGGACTCGCTGTGTCCTGAGGTGCCCGACGTGACCCCACCCCGCAGCATCCCCGACGGCCTCGTCGTCGAGCTCTCCCGCGCCGAGGTGCTGCCCGGCGCCAGTGGGGAGGCCGACCGCTGGATGAAGATGCTCGACGACCGCGTCGAGGAGTGCGTGGCCACCCTCGACCGCGAGCGGATGGCGGTCGAGGTCGTCTTCCGGCTCCGGGAGGACGGCCGCGACTTCCTCTACTGGATGGCGATCCGCGGCGAGGGCGGCGAGCCGCTCGAGACCTCCGAGCACCAGATCGACAAGGACCACGACGCGATGGCCCGTCGTACCAAGAAGCCGGGGTGGGTCGAGGCCGAGCCGCAGGTGCTGATGCTCCCCGCCCCCGTCCGCGACGCCGTGCTCGCCTGGGCCCTCCGCGAAGGCGGATAGCCCGCGCTCAACGCGCCTCGGGAACGCCGAACGTACGCAGAACGTGCTCGAGCGTCGAGGCGAGCAGTTCGTGTGTCGTCTCGCGTGTGGCCTCGCCTCGCAACCAGCGTCGCGTGGCGGCCCGGTTCAGGCCGGTCCAGCACTCCAGCGCGTACCGCAGGCGCGGTGAGTCCGCCGCGATGTCGGCGTGAAAGGTCGCAAGGAGCGCGACGGCGCGACGGACCAGGTCGCCGACCAGGCGTCGCACATCGGGGTCGGCAACGTCCTCACCGGGTGCGATCGTGCCGAGATACACCACCCGGTTCTCCTCGGCCCAGTCCAACCAGCGTGACACCGAGTCAGCCAAGCGCTCCCGAGCGGTGCGGCCCTCGGGCGGCCGCAACTGCTCCTCGCGACGGTCGCCGAGCCGCTCCAGCAGCGCGATGAAGACCTCCTTCCGGCCGCCGAAGTAGTGGTGCACCAGTCCGCGTGCCACACCGGCGCTCTTCGCGACGTCCTCGATCGTGACCTCGCCGTAGCCACGCTCGGCAAAGATCTCGTTGGCGGCGTCGAGGATCTGGTCGCGCCTCGTTGCCGCGTCGAGGCGCTGGTACTTCCGAGCTGTGGTCACCCGGCCACCCTAGTGATTTGGCGTTCCGCCAACAACCTTGTTAGCATATTGCCAACAAGGTGCACGCGGAGTGCTCCGGGAACGCACCACAGCAATAACCACCACGTATGCACCTCACTTCAACTGGAGAACACATGAAGAAGAGCAACATCAGCCGCATCCTCGCCGTGGGTGGCGCGGCGGCAGTCCTCGTCACCGCCGGAGGCGTGGGCGCCGCGACCGCAGCGCACCTCATCACCTCCGCGGACATCAAGGACGGCACGATCCGCCAGGCCGACATCAACTCGAACGCGCTCGACTCCTTCAAGACCCCCGGCCCGAAGGGCGCCACCGGAGCCAAGGGCGCGAACGGAGCCGCCGGCGACTCCCACCTCAAGGGCGCCTACTACGCCGTGGCGTACTACGACGCGGGTCAGACCAACTCCGGCGCCATCGCCACGGTCGCCTGCAACAACGTGACCGACACCGCCATCTCCGGTGGCGTGCAGGTGCTGGGCCTCGGCGATGGGGCCGACAGCCGCAACACCCCGGTCTCCTCGTCGTTCCCCGGCCGCATGGACTGGTCGACGAAGGCACCCAAGACCAACCGTCTCGACGGCTGGATCGTTCAGTTCGGCGGCGGCGTCACCCCCGAGAAGGCCAAGGTCTGGGCGCTGTGCGTGCCCAACCTCCCGATCTCGGTGGACCAGAACTACACCGAGTCCGACTGACCCGAGCTGCACAGGGTCAAGGCCACCGAGCACCAGGCCCCGGCCTTCGCGTCGGCGCACTGACGCTCGCTGGTCTGACCCGCAGCCAAGTCTCCGGTCCCTAAGCCCTGTGGAGGGTGGCTTCGGGGCCGGTTGCACGTCCAGGGCCGGAAGATCGGACTACCCGGACTTGAGGATCTGCCCGAGCACCTTGGCGGCCTGCTCGACGTCGGCTCGGCTGACGTCGAGGTGGGTGAGCATGCGGACCTTGGTGGGGCCGACGGCGCCGACGTGGACGCCGTGCTCCCTGGCGGCGGCGACGACCTCGTGGGCGTCGGGTACGTCGACCACGACGATGTTGGTCTCGGTCAGGGCGGGGTCGGCGCCGCATGCTTCGGCGAGCAGCTTGGCGTGCTCGTGGTCCTCCGGCAGCCGGTCGAGGTGGTGCTCGAGCGCGTAGATCCCGGCCGCGGCGAGGATGCCGACCTGCCGCATGCCGCCACCCAGCCGCTTGCGTCGTACGCGCGCCTCGGCGACCGCGTCCGTCGAGCCGAGCATCGCCGAGCCGACCGGCGCACCGAGACCCTTGGAGAAGCACACCGCCATCACGTCCGCGATGGCGCCGTACGACGGCAGCGGGGTCCCGGTCGCGACGTGCGCGTTCCAGATCCGCGCCCCGTCGACGTGGATCGCGCAGTCCACCGAGGTGGCCCAGGCACGCAGCTCCACCAGGTCGTCCAGCGGGATGATCGTGCCCGCCGGCGAAGTTGTGGGTGTTCTCGACCGAGATCGCCGTGGTGCGCACGAAGAACGGCCCCATGTCCGGCGCGTACATCTCCTCGATCGCCGCCTGGTCGACCTGCCCGCCCTGATCGGCCCAGGTGCGCGAGGTCAGGCCTGTCAGCGCACCGTGCGCGCCGAGCTCGGCGCGCAGGATGTGGGCGCGCGACTCGCAGATCACCTCCTCGCCCGGTCCTACCAAGGCGCCCAGCGCGAGCACGTTGGCCATGGAGCCCGTCGGCGTGAACAGCGCCGCCTCGAACCCGAACAGGCCGGCCACCCGCTCCTCCAGCGCGAGCACGGTCGGGTCCTCGCCGTACACGTCGTCGCCGACCTCGGCCTCCGCCATCGCCCGGCGCATGCCGGCGGTCGGGCGGGTGACGGTGTCGGAGCGGAGATCGATCATCCGACGAGCCTAGGACGGGTGCACGATGGAGGGGAGGTGAGGGAGGCTGAATGACCGACATCCTGCAGGGCCTCGCGCAGGCCTGGAGCGCGAGAGATCCCGAGCAGTTCGCGGCGCTGTTCGCCGAGGACTACCGCAGCTCGCAACCGATCCACCCCGGCTGGGAGTTCGAGGGCCGCGACCAGGTGCTCGCGAACTGGACCTCGGTGTTCCAGGGCGTGCCCGACTTCACCGCCACGCTGGTGGCAGCATCGCCCGACACCGACCCGGTGTGGGCGGAGTGGGAGTGGGACGGCCACCACGCCGACGGCTCCGTGTTCGCCATGCGCGGGGTGACGGTGCTGGTCGTGCGCGACGGCCTCATCGCAGAAGGTCGCCTCTACGTGGAGCCGGTCGAGCAGCCGGAGGGCGACATCGACACCGCGGTCCAGGACCTCTACCGCCCAGAACCGGGTCCCTGAGGAGGTTGCGCAGCAACCGTCTCGAAGGGCCGGCTCAGCCGAGCAGGTCCGGGCGTCTCCCAGGGCTCGCCCAGCACGTGGTGGTCGAGGAAGGCGAGCACGGTCTGGTTCCACACGCGGGCCTGCTGCGGGGACAGCACCCAGTGGCCCTCGTCGGGGAAGTAGAGGAACTTGTGCGGCATCGACCCGTCGTCGGCCTGTGCCTGCGAGGCGATCTCCGACCACAGCCGCAGCGCCTCGCCGATCGGGACGCGGTAGTCGCGGTCGCCGTGGACCACGAGCATCGGCGTGGAGATCTGACCGACGTGCAGGTGCGGCGAGTTGGCGGTCGCCATCTCCGGGGTCATCTCGCGCGCCCAGTACCACGGCGCGTCCGTGGTCGGCCCGAACTGGTCCAGCGCCCAGAGGCTCGCGTGCGTGACGACGGCCTTGAACCGGTCGGTGTGGCCCGCCACCCAGTTGGCCATGTAGCCGCCGAACGAGCCACCCATCGCGGCGGTGCGGGTCTCGTCGATGTCGTCGCGGGCCTCGGCGGCGTCGGTGGCGGCGAGCAGGTCGGTGTAGGGCGCCTGGCCCCACGAACCCCAGCCGCGCTTGATGAACTCGAGGCCGTAACCGGTCGAGAGCCCCGGGTCGGGCAGCAGCACGGCGTACCCGCGCGCGACCGCGATCCAGGGGTTCCAGCGCCACGACCACGCGTTCCAGGAGCCGAGCGGGCCGCCGTGGATCCAGAGCAGCAGCGGCGCGGGGCTCTCCGCCGAGGCTCCCTCGGGCAGCGCCAGCCAGGAGCGCACCCGGACGCCGTCGTCGGCCTTGGTCTCGACCTCCACCAGCCGGCCGGGCAGCGGCGGCACGTCGCTCGGCCCCGGCAGGGGTGTCGAGTACTGGTCCGGCGTCCGGGCATCGAGGCGGACCGGCCGGAACGGCTCGGTGTACGACGTCCGCATTGCGTAGACGCTCTCGCCGTCGGGTGAGACCTGCACGTCCGCGTAGGCGAAGTCGTCCGCGGTCAGCCGGGTGAACTCGCCGCTGGCCACGTCGAGCCGGAAGACCGGCGAGCGGCCGTTCTCGTCGGCCGCGAGCACGAGCGCGGAGCCGTCGGGGTCCACACGATCGCACCGGCCGGCCAGTGGTCCCAGGAACCGGTGAGGTCGCGGAACTCGCCGTCGGCGAGGTCGACGACGCCGATGCGACGGTCACCCGGGTCGTCCGGCGTCGAGCGCTTCTCGCGTACGACGGCCACCCGGGTGCCGTCGGGGCTGAACCTGGGCGAGTCGAACTCGCTGTCCGGGTCGTCGAGCAGGATCCGCCGCTCCCCCGAGGTCAGGTCCACCACGGCCAGCCCCCGGCGGAGACCGCCGCTCTCGGGGATGGCCCAGGTGGTCGCCACGGTGGCGCCGTCGGCGCTGACGTCGTACTCCACCTCGAAGAGCGCCTGGCCCGCGTCGGGGGTCAGGTCGGTGAGCTCGACACGCGGATCCGTCCCGTCACCGGACAGGGTGCCCGCGAACAGTCGCGGGTGGTCCGGTCCCATGTCGTGGTCCCAGAAGCGCACCGGCACGCTCTCGTGCAGGATCGCCGCGACCTTCTTCTCCTTGCGCTGCTTGCGCTTCTCGGCCTCGGAGTCCTCGTCGGTCGACGAGGGGAACGTCTTCGAGGCGACCACGACGGTGCCCGCTTCAGCCGCCACGGCGACGTGGTCGACCCCGCCCGGACGAGTGGCCACGACGCGGGCCTCGCCACCGGCCGGCGGCAACAGCCACAGCTGCTGCTTCTCGTCGTCCTTGTCCGCCGCGGGGTCCGACTCGGGGTCGGGCCGGGCCGAGGTGAACAGCAGCGAGCCGTCGGGCAGGAAGGCCGCGGAGGCCTCGCCCTTGGCACTGCGGGTCAGCCGACGTGCCGGCCGCTCGCCGCTCGGGTCGACCTCCCACAGCGCCGTCACGAACCTGGTCTTCGCGCTGTCCAGCGTCTGCACGCTGGTGACGAGCCTGGTGCCGTCGGGCGAGAGCACCAGGCCCGCCCCACGAGGCAGGTCGAGGTAGGCGTCGAGGTCGGAGAAGGGTGCAGCCGATCCGAGTTCCTGGTCAGTCACCCTTCCTACCTATCACGCAGCGAAAGTGGCTCCCGCATCCGCGACCGGCTCGAGCGCCTGCGCGAGGATCTCGGCGACGTCGCCGACCGGTCGCACGTCGAGCTCCTCGAGCACCTCTGCCGGTACGTCGTCGAGGTCCGGCTCGTTGCGCAACGGGATGAACACCGTCTTCAGGCCGGCGCGCTGTGCCGCGAGCAGCTTCTGCTTCACGCCGCCGATCGGCAGCACCCGGCCGTTCAACGTGACCTCACCGGTCATGCCGACGTCGGCGCGCACCGGTCGACCCGTGGCCAGCGACGACAGCGCGGTCACCATCGTGACGCCTGCCGACGGGCCGTCCTTGGGCACGGCACCCGCGGGCACGTGCAGGTGCACGGCGCGGTCGAGCCCCTGCGGGTCGATGCCGTGCTCGAGCCCGTGGGCACGCAGGTAGGACAGCGCGATCTGCGCGGACTCCTTCATCACGTCCCCGAGCTGGCCGGTCAGGCTGAGGTCCGCTCTCCCGCCATCGCGGTCGCCTCGATGAACAGCACGTCTCCGCCCGTGCCGGTCACGGCCAGGCCCGTGGCGACCCCCGGGACCGCCGTGCGCTCCGCGGACTCGGGCAGGAAGCGCGGCCGGCCCAGGAACTCGCGGAGGTTGTCGGCGTCGACGGCGACGCTCCCCTCCTGGGTCGAGAGCCGCGTCGCGACCTTGCGCAGCACCTTGGCGATGGCCCGCTCGAGCTGGCGTACGCCGGCCTCGCGGGTGTAGCTGCCCGCGACCAGCCGCAACGCGTCGTCGGAGATGGTCACCTCGTCCTCGGCGAGCGCGGCCCGCTCGAGCTGGCGCGGCCACAGGTGGGTGCGTGCGATCGCGACCTTGTCGTCCTCGGTGTAGCCGTCGAGCGAGACGACCTCCATCCGGTCGAGCAGCGCGCTCGGGGATCGTCTCCACCACGTTGGCGGTGGCGAGGAACAGCACGTCGGACAGGTCGAGGTCGACCTCGAGGTAGTGGTCGCGGAAGGTGTGGTTCTGGGCCGGGTCCAGCACCTCGAGCAGGGCGGCAGCGGGGTCGCCGCGGTAGTCGGCGCCGACCTTGTCGACCTCGTCGAGGAGGACGACCGGGTTCATCGAGCCCGCCTCCGAGATGGCCCGGACGATGCGACCGGGCAGTGCGCCGACGTACGTGCGCCGGTGGCCCCTGATCTCCGCCTCGTCACGCACGCCACCGAGGGCGACGCGCACGAACTTCCGGCCCAACGACCGCGCCACGGACTCGCCGAGCGAGGTCTGCCGACACCGGGCGGACCCACGAGCGCGAGCACCGCACCCGAGCCGCGGCCACCGATGACCTGGAGGCCACGGTCGGCACGGCGGGCGCGCACCGCGAGGTACTCCACGATCCGGTCCTTCACGTCGTCGAGCCCGTGGTGGTCGGCGTCGAGGATCTCGCGGGCGCCGGGGATGTCGGCGGAGTCCTCGGTGCGCACGTTCCAGGGGAGGTCGAGCATGGTGTCGAGCCAGGTCCGGATCCAGCCCGCCTCGGGGTTCTGGTCGCTGGCGCGCTCCAGCTTGCCCACCTCGCGCAGCGCGGCCTCGCGCACGTTCTCCGGCAGGTCGGCGGCCTCGACGCGGGAGCGGTAGTCGTCGGCTCCCTCGGGCTCGCCCTCACCGAGCTCCTTGCGGATGGCCGCCAGCTGCTCGCGGAGCAGGAACTCGCGCTGGCGCTTGTCCATCCCCTCGCGGACGTCGTTGCTGATCTTCTCGGTCACCTCGAGCTCGGCGAAGTGCTCACGCGCCCACTCCGTCACCTTCGTCGAGCCGAACCTCGACCTCGGGGGTCTCGAGGAGCTCGCGCTTCTGCTCGTCGGACAGGTACGGCGCGTAGCCCGCCATGTCCGCCAGCTCCGAGGGGTCGTTGACCCGCTGCACGGAGTCGATGACCTGCCAGGCGTTGCGCCGCTGCAGGATCGCGATGACGAGTCGCTTGTACTCCTCGGCGAGCTCGCGCACGTGGTCGGTGATCTCGCCCTGCTCGACCGTCTCGGCCTCCACCCAGAGGGCGGCGCCCGTGCCGGGAACGCCGGAGCCGATGCGCGCCCGCTCGCCGGCACGGAGCACGGCAGCCTTCACCCCGCCCGGCAGCCGGCCCACCTGCTCGATGGTGGCGATCACGCCGTGGGTCGGGTAGCGGTCAGCCAGCCGCGGCGCGAGCAGCAGCCGGCCGTCGGCACCGGCCTGGGCCGCGTCGACGACGGGCCGGACGTCACCGTCGAGCTCGATCGGGACGACCATCCCCGGCAGCACGACGAGGTCGGGCACGGAGAGGAGGGGCAACGAGACATGTGACGTGGGAAATCCTCGATCCTTGAGTCTGATCGGCTCAACTTCGGATCGAGCAGCACTGTTCCCCTGCCCTGTCCGCTGACAGCGAACAGTGCGCGTAGCCGACGCCGGCGACCCTCAGCTCAGGAAGATGCCGGCGAAGGGCTTGGGTCGAAGTACGTCGTCTTCGGCGGCATCACCTCACCCCGGTCGGCGACCTCGGTGAGCTGTTCGAGGGCGGGAGGTCGCAGCGCGAACAGCGCACCTCCGTCCTCGTCGCAGGCGTCGGTCGAGGTCGCGCAGGGGCGACAGCGCGGAGGCGATCTGCAGCCGGCTCCGGGTCGAGGGCCCGAGCAGCGGCCAGGACGTGCCGGTCCAGGACCGCCACGTCGAGACCGGCTGCACCCTGGTCGCGCTTGCCGGTGAAGAGGGCGTCGTACCAGCGGCCGCCGACGTAGAGGGCGAAGCAGCCGGCGGCCTTGCCGGGGTCGGTGAGCTGGGTGAGAGCGAACTTGCCGGCCAGGACGTCGAACAGCTGCTGAACCGCGACGGGACCGAGCACCCGCCGGTGGAAGGCCAGCAGTCGCAGGCCGTCCATCGGGTACATCACGCACATGACTCCCGAGTCGGCCGGCTCGCCCGTCTGTCGCCGAGACACCGAGGCTGGCAGCGACACGGTGGTGCCCGTCCGCGACGTAGTGCACCGCCGCCCCGAGTTCCTCGACCAGTTCGGCGGTCGCCGTCGTCGGCACCTTCCAGACGGTCTGCTCCCAGCCCTCGGGGCCGACGAACCGGAGCAGCGGGTCGGCCTCGACACACTCGGCGAGGGCGGCCTCGGCGGCCGGTCCGGTCGGTGCAGCAGGGCCACGAGCTCGGAGCGCACGGCGACCGAGGAGAAGTGCTCGACCAGTGCCTGGACCCCTCGGGCTGGACCTCCTCGTGCCCCCTCACGCTGCCGTCGACGAACGCGCGGACACTGACGTCGCCCACCAGGCCGACGTGCTCGTCATCACCGCGGCGCAGCCGGTAGACGTAGAGCCCGACGCCCACGTCGTCGTACCCGTCGGGGGTGATCAGTCGCGACGGGCCCGACGGCGCAGTCCGGCAGCGACGTGCGCTCGGAGGCCGGGAGCGCGTCGAGCATCGGGAAGACCTTCTCGGCCACACGATCCTGCTGCACCAGCCGCGCCCGGAGAGGACGTACGACGTCGGCGCCACTCGCGCGTCCGGTCCCCGGGTCACTCGTCATTCGGCTCCTTCGAAGGAGGTCGCCGAGACACCGAGCACATGGGGGACCTCGTGCAGCTCGTCGAGCAGGTCCGGGGTGAGCCGAGCCTGCGACGTCGATGGAGGCGATGGCCGCCTCCCCTCCGCGGAACACGCGGTTCTCCATGTGCTCGACGTTGAGCCTCGCCACGCTCAGCAGGTCGAGGACCTTCGCCAGCACACCGGGCCGGTCGAGATGGCGCACGGTCAGGGTCGCAGACCCGAGCCGGCTGGGCGCGAGGTTCACGCAGCTGCGGGCCTGCCCCTCGGTGAACGCGTCGACGATCTCGACGACGCCGTCGGCCGTCGCGGCCTGCGCCTGCTCGGTGGAGGCGCCGATGTGATGGGTCCCGACGACGTTCGGGTGTCGCGCGAGCTTCGAGTCCCAGTCGTCCTGGCCCTTGCCGGGTTCGTCGGCGTAGACGTCCAGCCCGGCCCGCACGGCACCGGCGTCGAGCGCCTCCAGCAGCGCGCCCTCGTCGACGACCTCGCCACGCGGAGGTGTTGAGCAGGATCGCGCCGGGCGCATCCGGCCCAGGAACTCCGCGTCCACGAGTCCCCGGGTGTCATCGGTGGCCGGCACGTGCAGACGAGACGATGTCGGAGGAGCTGACGAGCTCTTCCAGGCTGTCGCACATGGTGATGCCGAGCTCGGCTGCCCGCGCCTCGACGTCCAGCTGGCGCTGCTTCGCCACCGACTGGACCCGGATCCCGAAGGACGCCGCCCGCTCGGCCACCCCGAGCCCGATCGCGCCGAGGCCGACGATCCCCATCGTCGAGCCCAGGAGGCCCTTGGCCTTGCTGTAGCGTCTTCTTGTTCCACCGACCTGCGCGCAGGTCCGCGACGTTGTCGGGGATGCGTCGGTCGATGGCGAGCAGCAGGCCCATCGTCAGCTCGGCCACGGCCGCGGAGTTGCGCCCCGGGACGTTGGCGACGAGCACACCGCGCGCCGCCGCCGCGGCGGTGTCGATGGTGTTGGTCCCGGCCCTTGCGCGGATCACGAGGGCCAGGCGGTCCGCCACGGCGAACACGTCCTCCTTCACCTTCGTGCTGCGCACGACGAGGACGTCCATGCCGGCGATCCGACCGGCCAGGTCGTCCTTGCCGATGTTGGAGTCGACCACGCACTCGTGACCGCGCTGCCCGAGCTCGTCGAGGGCAGGCTGCGGCGAGCGAGTCGGCGACGAGGATGCGCAGCCCTCGTCCCGGTCGAGCCTCGTCGCGACGCTCGTCCATCCGCACCCTCCCCGGCACGGCCGCCACGTCTGGCGGCGATCCCGTCACGCTAGTGCCTGTCCCCCGACGGCACCATGCGCGAGGAATTCGGGTGGCTCAGTCGAGGCAGAACTCGTTGCCCTCGACGTCCTGCATCACCTGGCACGACTCGTTCTCGTCATCGGCCAGCAGCAGCTGCAGTACGCGACCGCTCCGAGCGCGACCAGTCGGGCGCACTCCGCCTCGAGCACGGCCAGGCGCTCCTCGCCGACGAGGCCGGTGCCGACCCGCACGTCGAGGTGCACCCGGTTCTTGACGACCTTGCCTTCGGGGACGCGCTGGAAGAACAGTCGCGGGCCCACGCCTGTGGGATCGACGCAGGCGAACGCGGAGCCCTGGTGCTCCGGTGGCAGCGAGCGATCGAAGTCCTCCCAGGTGGCGAAACCTCGGGGTGGCGGCGGTACGACGTACCCCAGCACCTCGCACGCAGAAGCGGGCGACGCGCTCAGGCTCGGCGCAGTCGAAGGTGACCTCGGAACTGCTTGACCTGTGCCATCGGCCCACCGTAGGCGTCCACCGAGCCATTGCCCCGCGGCGCGGACACGCCCGCCCCGGCGGGGGACCTGGCGGGCGTTGACGACGAGGACGAAGCCCGACCAGGGTCTCGGGTCACTGGCGGGCTTCGCTACCCGACATACTGCGCCACACGGCTCTGCAAGACCCTGAAACGGATCCCAACGGACCCTGTGGATGACGTCGTCAGGACGTCCCGGCTGTCCTGCTTCGGAAGGTTGGCGTCGACCTTCCGCGGACCAGGAAGATGGCGACGACGCCGAACAGGATGATCAGGACGGTGACGAAGGTGGCGACCTCCGTGGCACCGCTGGTGGAGTCGGTGACGGCACCGGGACGGGAGCGCTCAGGAGATCGTTTGGCCGGCTCCGGTTCCTCCATCTGTCTGAGTATGAAGGTGGGACCTTGCCCGCTCATCGCCACGAGGGCGGATCGCGGCTCACGTTCGTCGGTGGAAGCTGCGGTGGTGGTGCCCGCACAACAGCCGGCCTGTGGCGACGTAGGTACGGCCGCCTACCGACCAGGCGATGTCGTGATGGGCGTGGCACATCGCGGCGGGCCTGTCGCAACCCTTGGCGGAGCAGCCACCATCGCGCACACCCATCGCCAGTCGCATCGCTTCGGTGTGGAAGCGGCGCTTGCGGCCGACGTCGAGCGGTTGGGACTTCCCACCGAGCACCATCGGGATGATCCCGGCCGAGCAGGCGAGGCGTCGGGCTTCGGCGGCACTGATGCGGCCGCCGGTGTAGGGTGGCACGCCCCGGCGGCATCGAGGTCCGCCAGCAGCTGTTCGAGGGTCATGGTGACCACGACCGTGGCACCCACCCCGCCGTGCTTCGGCAGCCAGCTCGCTGGGATCGCCTCCAGCAGGCTGGTGAACGCCAGCCCGTTGCGTACTTCCGTGGGCAGGTCCGGGTCGATCGCGCTGTCCTCGGGCCGGGCGGGGTTGGTGAACGCCTGCAGCGCCTTGGTCAACATCTGGCCGTGCAGGTGCGGGACCCGGAACTGGCCGTGGCAGATGCCCTCGGCGTCCTCCCACATCGAGAACGACACCTTCCGCAGCGCCTTGGCCTCCTGGGCCTCCAGCACCCTGCCCTCGACAGTTTCCGCGAGGTCCGGTGCGATGACCTCGAAGAGCCTGTGGCCGAGGATCTTGAGTGTGTCGGCGTCGAAGTGCGCCGCCTGGGCGACCAGGTGCTGCTCGGCCTGCTGCCTGTGCTCGACGAGGAACTGCAACTCGCCGCTGTTCGGAGCCAGTTCAGGCCGTAGGTGCGCCCAGCAGGCTGCGCCCCGCGATGCTCACGTCGCCGGTCTCCAGCGCGTCGGAGAGCACTTGGTAGGTCTCGAGCCGCTGGGAGAGCTTCAGGTCCGAACGAGCCGCCCGGCGGGTCTGCCTCGTCTCGACCGCGAGCCGTTCCGCCGCCGTACCGGCACC